>NZ_KB903546.1 GCF_000379805.1 Lewinella cohaerens DSM 23179
TTAATCATGCTCATAACCCATCAAATTAATTAGTGAAAGTAGCGAAGAACTTCCGTCGTCTTTCCTCGTAAGCTTATCGTCTCTGATAGCATAGAAGCTACCGAGTTAAGTGCTATCGTGACTCGAAAAGCCTTCTAGCCTGAGTGTTCAACCTTCGTCAGTAGCTGATATCCTCTCGAATACCGCTTTAGGATGGTACGAACTACATCAAGCTAGAAGTAAGATCACTGTTTTAGGCCGCTAAACCTAAAAAAGGAATGATCATGTCACAAACATACGAGGATGATAAGGAGCGGTAGCGACTGGACAGCCTGGTGCCGCAGGGGCATTTGCGGAGCAAGGCCACTGCCGGCATGGCCCAAAAAACTTTAAACTCCACGAAACGCCCCCTTTCACGTACACAACATACACCCTGACAATCAAACACTTACAACCCGCAATACAACTAAAACGGTATTCTACCCAAGCTTATCTCGCTCGAAAATCAGAAAAAATTGAACGCGCAAACAAAAGGAGAGGCCAGTAATATTGTAGTGATTGTTTTTTAAACTAAAACACCACTACGATGAAAAACTTAAAAATATTTTGGCTGATATTAAGCCTTACCGTGCTGATGCTTCCAAGCCTGGAAAGCAAACCCACTGATTTAGCGAGTAGCTTTACTTACCTGAAAAAAGACCCTTGCGAGGAGCAGAAAAAGGTCGTTGATGACCTCATCAAGAAGATCAATGAGCAAAACACAGTGGCCGCAGGTGAAGAAAAAAGCCCGCTGGCAAAAATGGAAGAGGATATTGAACAGCGACAAAGCTGGCTAGACGAATATCGCTGTAGCAAAAGGCATGGTACAAATGTAAAGGACGAGCGCCGTGGTAAAGAAAACCGCCTGGATAAGCTGCGGGAGGAATATGCCGAGATGCTGGCACTCACGGAACAGCTACAGGAAGAAATTGAGAAGTTCAAGAAAACCTGTCGGAGAGCCTTGGAGAATGACGAATCCAATGAAAGCCTTGATTTAAAAGAATATGAACTCTTTTATAAGAAACAGGAGGAAGCTTATCAAGAGAAAAGAGAAGACCTCGTGAAAGCTGCTGTTGACGAAGAATTTGTTCGTATTCTGGAGAAAAACAACCACAAAACAGAAGAGGAGGATTGCCCCAAGTACTACCTCCGCTTATTAAAAGAGCTTGAACGTAAAGTTGGTGAATCTGAGAAAGAAGAAGAATCTGAGGAGGATTACCTGCAACGATTAATTGATTTACAGCGCCGCTATCCTTGGAAGGCCCTTGCGAAAGAAAAGCCAGAGGGTGATAAAGAGGAGCGTGAACGCCGTATTAAGGAGAAGTGGAACAAAGAGTTTTGGAAAAAAGTTAAGAAAGCCATCAAGGCCAAAATAAAGGAACTTGAAGACAAGGCTCACATCGTGCCAAAGCCACCACAAGAAGAGAAAAAACAGCCTAAGGAGGAGGAAGATAAAAACCCAGAGGACGAAAACGCTCTGCCGTGGGAGGACCGGAAGGAGGAGCACCGCACGATTGATTACCGAGGCACTTTCTTTGGAGGTTGCCTGGTTAACCCGGGTGCTGCCACTTTTGAAACAGACCAGATGGAAGGATTGCTGAAAAACATCTACGAGCAGCCTGGTATTTATGAGCTACTTGCTGAAAGCTTGGGAGGAGAATTTTGGTTGGGCACCTATTCTACTGCTCCCGTTTTCACGGAAACGACCACGCGGGCTGGCAAGCAAGGAGGGATCACGCTGACGAGGGAGTTTTGGGCTCATTGCGAAATGGGTATTCAATTCACTTACAGCAATGCAATGGCCGAGGCCCAATTTCCGGTAACGACCCTGGATTTCGGGAGTACCGACCCTAGCCCGGTAACCATTCAGGGCAACTATACCCTCCGGCAAAACGCGATGGGCCTACGCACTGGTGGCAACTACCGATTCGGCAATGGGGTATGGCAACCGCTGCTGGGGGCCTGGGCAGGAATAGCGCAACAACATGAAACCGTAACGGCCACAATAGCCGATGTGAACTGGCAGCTTGGAGAGGATACCAGGACGGCATTTTCTTATACACTGGAAGCGGCCTTGCGCTGGCAGTCGCCGGGCCAACTATTCCTCAACCTGCAAGGGCAATGGGGCCAAACAGGTGACAATGGCAGCTATGGTGTTGCTGTGGGAGTGGGGCTGAACTTTGGGCGGTAAAAGATTTTATCCTTAATCGAGGTGGCGCTTCTTGCGAAGTGTCGCCTCGATTTTTTTTGTAAAAAACCTTTATTTCACTTGTTTAATAAGCTTCAATGTCTCGTAATTCCTCAACGATTGTGTCCGTAAGAAGTAAGTGCCTGCGGGAAAATTCTCCATACTTATCTGTTGACAATCTTGGCCTACTTGCTGAAAAGTCCGTAGCAATCGGCCCTGGCTATCAAACATTTCTAGCGTTTGGGTTTGGCTATTGAGACCACAAATCTCTACGCTTTTTTGGCAAGGGTTGGGAAACGCTTCTAGTGCGGCGGAAGTAGGTATTGGTGTTTGGGTTTCCACAACCAAGAGGGTGTCGGTTTCCACTTGTACGTCGATTACTTGTTCGAATAGATTGATAAGCAGTGCGTTATCAATATCAATGCCGGGGCTCCCTTCCAGCAAGATCATGTCTTCGATGACGATGATGAACTTACCTACTGGTCGGCTCATTGCCAGGGCACCTTGCCCACGGCCTGCGGCGGCAAACTCTAGCTGCCCGGAGAGCGGGGAGCGTCCAAAATCGACATTATTTGTGCCGGCTCCGATGAACATCAAGTCTTCGGAATCTTCTGCCGCGAGGAAGCGGGTACTTGCTTCATTGATCATGGTGGGATCGAAAGATATTCGGCAAGCTATAGCCGTAGGGGGATTCGTGGGTGGAAAAACGGTCGGGTCTGGGATATTGAGAAAAATCGTGACCTCTACGGTATCTCCTGCTGCTACTTCGGTGCGGTTGAAGCGTAGCTCCAGGGTAGGGCGTTCCTCTACCGGGAAGGTATCCGTAAGCAGATATGGCTGTGGTGGAGGTAACGACAGTACCTGGATGCTATCGTAATTAAAGGCAATGGCGTCCAGGTCGAGCGAATCAATAACTCCATTTCCATCGGCGTCGACGGAGACCAGATTGACACCGCTCACCGGTAAATTGAGGGCCCAAGGTTCTGCTTCCTGCGGCTGCCAGTTTAGTGTAGCCTCAAACCGCATTGGGCCTGTTTGTCCGTAAGCGACCCCCAGCGGCAAGAGGTCAAGAAAGTTGGCGGTACCGTCGTTATTAAGATCACCTGGGAAGATAACTTGAGCGGGCAGTAGGGTACTGCTGAGGATAATCAGGCAAAATAGGAGATTAAATTGCATTTTTGTAGGGTTGATTAATAATCGGCCCATTATGGAGCAAAGCAAGTTGGTGGCGTTATTTCGCGTGCTCACCAAGGCACAACTGCAGCGTTTTTCGGAACGCCTGCCAGGAATGCTGGTTAATAAAAATACCGAAATCCTAGCACTATTCCTATATCTAAGCCCTCTTGCGCCCCGATTTAAAGGAGATCAACTAAAAAAAGGAATCGTTGCTAAATCCCTGGGGATCAGCATAAAAAACCTTGCTTACCGCAGTAGTGATCTTTTACGAGCGTTGGAGCAGTGCATTGTTATTGATCAGGTGCTCAATGATACTCCACGGCGGGAGCTTATTTTACTACAGTATTATCAGCAAGAAAAACTCGACAAACACTACCTAGCTACCGCACGACGAATAAAAAAACACCTGGATAATGTCCCCTATCAGGATGCCGATTACTGGCAATATCTGAGCGAACTAAAGGAAAGCGAATTTCGGGCAATCACGAATTACGAGCGAATTCATTATCCGGAATTACAGGCTGCTGCCGATGCCCTAGACCATGCTTATCTCGCCAAAAAACTGCCCTACTTACTGGAAATGACTAGCGCCGGACTGGTACTCGACATCCCCTACGAACGGCGACTTGCGGAAGATGTAAAAACCTGGTCGGAGCAACTCCCCTACCAAAGAGCGGTAATTATTAAACTTTATTCAGCTATATTAAAAATGGTAGCATTTGCTACCGAAGAGGCTTATTTTCGCGAAGCACGCGCATTGCTCAAAGCGCATGAATCGGCCACTCCACCCGCGCTTTTGAAAAATTTCTACACATATTTACTCAACCACTGCACCCAACAAATAAGGCTACAGAATGATCCTTTGTATTATGAGTTTTATCTCGATCTGAATACGCACCTCATTGAAAAGGGGATGCTGTTAGAGCATGGATTTTTGCCACCTTGGCGCTATAGCAACCTCGTCACGGTGGGTTTAAGAACAGGGCGTATATCGTGGGCTTCTGATTTTCTTGAAAAATACCGAGCCTACCTACCTACGGCAGCACAAGAAAACATTTATCACTACAACCTGGCCCACACCAAGTATTATGAAGGAGATTATGAAACTGCTCAGCTATTACTTAATCAGTTGGAATTAAGTGACCTTTTACTGGCGATTGCCGCTAAAAACTTGTTGGTGAAAATATATTGGGAGAATGAGGAAATTGAACAACTCCTCCATTTCCTGGAAGCTTATCGCGTTTATATTTACCGGCAATCGCTGGCAAAACCGAGCCTAAAAGCGCAGGTAAAAGCATTTATTACTACAGTTCGCCAGATGGCTAAGATTCCTGATTTTGAACAAGAAAGAAAAAAGGAACTGGCTAAAAATCTCCCTCCCGTCACGGATATTTTGGAGCGAGATTGGTTGAAGAAGCAGTTGCTGAAATAGTGTGACGTTTGCTGTTTGTGCAGTCTCAGGCAACCATTTTCAAAAAACTCACGTACGGGTTAAAAACCATCTGTTTGGAGGACAATAAGCGTCATTTACAACTACTGCTTGATGCTTGCCGGCAAGGCAATCGTTCTGGCCAGAAAAAGCTGTACCGGCTTTTCTATGGCTATGCCATTAGTATTGCTTTACGTTATGGCGAAAACCGCGCGGAGGCCGAGGAAATTCTCAATGAAAGCTTCCTGAAGATTTTCACCAAACTCAACCAGTACGATGATGCTTATGCATTTAAAACCTGGTTGCGGAAAATTGTAGTCAATACGGCTATTGATTACCACCGTAAGTACAAAAAACTAGACGTCTACCCTGTCGCTGAACACGTAGACATTACAGACGGGGAAAACAACGAAGGCTGGAACAAGCTACTTTACGAAGACGTATTGGCACATGTGCAGCAATTACCACCCCGTTACCGGCTGGTATTTAACCTTTATGTGCTGGAAGGATTTAAGCATCACGAAATTGCCGAGCAACTCAACATCAGCGTGGGAACCTCCAAGTCGAATTACGCGAAAGCGAGAAAGATTTTACAAAATAAAATAAACCAAACGCCTTTGGCAAAACGCTACCGAGATGGACGATAAGTTTGAGGATAAGATTCGGGAGAGCCTGAATTCCCCGCCGGACTATCCCTTTGAGGAACGCGTCTGGCAAAATTTAGAAGGGCGACTCGACCAACTGGATAAAGGCCAGCCAAGATCAGGGTTTCCTTTTTGGTGGCTTCCGCTATTAGCGGCAGCAATCCCATTGCTACTACTGTTTTGGTTGTGGGGTGCTTATCAGCAGCAAGGTGCTGAGTTGACCTATTTGCAGCAAAGAACACCCCATGAGCAGATGACCATCATGGATACCATCGTGCGCCGAATGGTTATTGTGGAGTATGATACGATTTATCGTACCGTTTATGAGACACATGTTACCGGTGATGATTCAATATCTAAATATAGACAACCTTCCTCCTCCTTACTTTTAGGCACTAATCCTTCATTCCCTAGCCTTTGGACCGGAAGATCATCACAAAATAGTACTGCCCCAAACAGATGGTTTCCCAAAGAGCCAATACCTGTAACGTTAAGCCCTTGGCCAAGATGGTCTGCACAAAGCAACACAAACGAAGAAAGAAACACAACTAATCCGGGGGACTTGGTGGTAGGACAACCGACCAATATCATACGAGACTACACGCCCACCACACCTTTGCCTTTTCGTTTCTTTTTCCTGAATTATTCAGAAGAACAAAAGCTGCCCACCATTGTGGTTCCAACCATTGAGCAACGTAAAAAAACTTTACCTGGGCGACTTGCGTCCGTATTGCCTTCAGCAATAAAGGTTGGATTTAGTGCAGGCTCCTTTGCAACAACTGGGCTGCCCGAGGTAGAAAAACAGTCTAATTTCTCTGGAGCACTTTTAGCAGAACTTAGTTATAACCGACATTTTAGTATTGTACTCGGAGGAGAATACCTGGCTAATACCTTCGACCTCAAACACGATGACGACGTCGATTTCAGTGAATTCCCTCTTCTTCCTCCCAATACTCCAGGAGATGAACTGGAAAAACTACAAGGGGATTTTCGCTATTGGCAAATCCCGCTAGGCATCAAATATCGAATGTTGGTAAAAAAACGACTGAGCCCTTATCTAGGAGTAGGCCTCATGGCCATCCGGCCTACCCAATCGCTCCTGAATTATGAATATGAAAACAGTAGCAACGATTACTACTCACTGAGTCAGGATGATTTACTTGGCAAACAACTCTTACTCGAAGACGCTTGGCTGATGCTAGGATTTGACTACTACCTTGGTAAAAACTGGCATATTTTGCTTGACGCAAACGCACAGTGGTCGTTCCACGAAGTGAATAACATTATCGAAAATCGGGAATTCTTGAAAATACGAATGGGCTTTGGCTATTCGTTTTAGGAGAGATGTCCAAAACTAGGTGCATCGCGCAAAGCGCAGAGCACGCAGAGACGCAGCGTTTTTTTTATTGCTGGTTGTAATAGAAAAGCATTTATAAAATGATAAACCCCAAAGGCTTACTTAAAACAATCGTCTTAACACTACTCATTGCTCAATTACTTAGTTGTCAGGAACAACTAAACTATCCGGAGATTATCGTTGAAAACAGCCTTCAGGAAATATACGATCAAAGTATAATTGATTGGCATATTCTTAACTCAACTGGAACGTATTCAGAAGCAAGTTATTTACTTCTACTTGACTCCCTGGTTAATAGCAAGATTTACATGCAAGACTCCTTAATGCCAGGAAGAGTTCTCAATAGCGAGATGGTCAGGGATAAAAAGCTAATGACAAAGCTTTTTCCAGATCATATCTTTGAATTTTTAGAAATTGATTTAGAGATATTTGAACATGAAAAACTTCCTATTTTACGTGGAGATACAGTAGTAATTACTCATTTCCCTTTAGTGTCGGGTTATCAAAATGAGATGATTTATGACCCTATTGATGGAGATATTCACACAATATATTACGTGAATTCAAAAGTCATAAAAGTAGGTATGAATGATAATGCTGAGTTTGACATTAACAATGAAAGATTAAGATCGCACGAACCTAAGCTTCGTCAACTGATTATATCCAGAGGTAAAAAGAAGGTCAATAAACGACTATGGAGATTGATGATTGATAAGTAAAAACTTCTAAGAACAATACTAGAACACAGATTAAACGGATTAAACAGCCTCCGAAGGAGCAGCGAAGTTAATTTTCACGGCTTTAGAATTCGTGTAAATCCGTCAGATCCGTTAAATCCGTACTCTATCCCGTTTCAACAGCGCTTATCACCCTTTGAGTATCCGTTGTAGAAAGAGGTTACTTTAACCTAAAGAAGTCCTCCAACCCACCTCTACACGCTTCTTCAACCAAGGCAAATTAATCATCGAGTTCGTCCATGACAAGTTGCTTTTATGAAGTTTGCATTTTCTGCTGTAAGGTAATGACGATAAACTCGGCGGGCCTTACGACGGCTATACCTATGCTTATCTTAAGCCATCCATCCAAAATATCTGCGGGCGTCATCGTGGAACCTAAACCGACATTCACAAAGAAAGCATCCTCGGGCGTGGCTCCTGCTAGGGCACCTTGCTGCCAAATACTGGTAAGAAAGTTAGTGATCATTGCTTTCAGGTTAGTCCAGGTATTCGCATCGTTAGGTTCAAAAACAAAGGGCTCAATACCGTATTTTATGGATTGCTCAATGAAAATGGCTGTACGCCGTACGCTGATGTAACGCCAATCCATACTGTTGCCATCCAGCGTGCGTGCTCCCCAAACGAGCACTCCCTTGCCTGGAAAAGTACGGATAGCATTCACTGCTTTGCCATCGAGCGGAATATTGAGGTCTTCCTGTTCTTGGTTGTTTATATTTACCGCAGGTTTTACGACGGCGCCCAAAGAGACGTTTGCTGGAGCCTTCCATACCCCTCTCGTATTATCGACCATCGCGTAAATTCCCGCCATGCCTCCACTGGGAGGAAGGAGATTGAGATGCTCTCGTATACTTTGCAAAATGGCTTTGTAAAGGGGGTGTGCCGTAAGCAAGCTTTGGTGAATTTCTTCTTTTGAAAGTGATTTACTGCGGTCCTCTTTACCTGTGTTTTCTGAAGAAACGGCCTTAGTTGACCTAATNTGCTCAATGACGGCAATGATCCGGTCTGCGCGGGCTTGATTTAGCAGGCCATCTTTAACCTGCAATGCAATGTCTTCTTTGAGTAGGTCGACAAATGCAACCAACGATCCATTGTCAATATTCGTAAAATCAACTTCATTGGCAGCCACAATGGTAGTCTCTGCCCAAGGGTAATAAGCCGCGCCCCATTGCAGGTCATTGCTACCAATACCTGTCCGAAAGTCTACAATGACATCGTCGCCGGGGGTATTCTCTTTGAAGCCCTCAAAGATATCAAGAATGGCTACCCTGCTGCGGAGCAAACCACAATGCGCCAACATGGTTTGCTGTACGGCGTAGCATTCCCGTTTTTCCAAAAGTACCGCATCAGGAACAACCAACATCGTAGGCTCTTTTTCCTTTTCAAGGGTTTGTATTCCCTCCGCCAGGCGGCTTTGGCTAACAGGATCAGCATAATCGCCCACGGAAACAATGTAGCAACTTGATCCGCCATTGGCGAAGAACAACTTCATACTAGAAAAAAGCAGGTAGCGGTTGCTTTTGAGCTGTATTTCATAGACCCTATTCGGATCTTGCCGCCGAATATTCTCTATCGAATAAGTAGTCTTGGGCGCATCACCAAAGTAATCTGAAAATTCTCCAAAAGAAGTTATTTTCGTGGGCTTAAGCACTACATCCTTTTTGTTGTAGACCGCCTTTTGGGTGTAACCCACAAAAGCAGGAACAGCCGTAGCAACAGGCACCACCGAATTAGGGAAGGCACCCTGCTCTTGGATGTAGACACCGGGTGTTTTATAAACTTTGTCCATTCCATTTGGGATATTATAGGTATACATATATGTCAGAAAAAATCACTTGCTCTCCATTTTCGTCTTTCTCCGGAACGAGCCTGTCTGGCGAGGGGGCAGGGAGTTGTATTTTTATTGCACGGCCCTGACTGTGACTACTTGTAAATTCCAATTCAAACTTATCCTGCTCCCGTTCTCTCAGCGCCTTTGGTGATTGCAAGCTCATGACTTGCGCCTCTTGGCCATTTGGTAGTTGTGCTTTTGTCGAACCTGCAACGTCCGTTAAGACCTCTCCGTTTTTCAATAACTTTAAATTATCGGCAGAATTATCCTGGCTAGTAAAATAGTACCGCCAAATTGTTTCGCGAGGAGAAAAATCAAGTTGATAAATAGGACCTTGACCATTAAGTAGCGCTTGTGCAACCGACGGATTAATGACTATTTGTACTACACATACCGCTGCTGAAGAAGTCTGCTCAGAGAGTAGATAAAGGCTTTGTTCCTGTATTTGGCCATCTTCTGTTTCAAGATTAAGCAAGAACTCACCCTCATCGGCTCGATCTTGTGGGATGTTTAATTGAAAGGTCCCCGTTTCTGCTACTTCCGAGTCCAGCACTTCTTTATGAAAATTTTCACCAGTAATGGTGTAAAGCTTGGCCGTAATGGAAGAGGCCTCTTTGGGTGGTGAAAAATTTATAGTTTGGTGCAATGACGTAAAAATGGCTTTGTTTGTGATAGAAACAGGAATGATGCCATCAACGTCTGAAGGCAGTGTATTGCTAAAAAATGGCTTTGCCTTTTTTCCAGTAATAAGGTCTAATTGAGTGTAATTATAGAACAACGGATCGCTGCTCTTTAGAAAAAAGGTCAGCACTATCGGGGTATCAACTTTACTAACTGCCTCGCTTCCTTCTATGTCTTCAAATCCTTGATATACCTTGATCCCCTTAGGAGTGGGTTGCAACCTTATACCATAGGTACTCATCAGTCGTTGAGAAACAGGAGAGGGTTGAATTTGAAAATCCGGACAAATGCCGCTAGAAAAATAGGAGTGTTGGATATCAATCTGAAAAAGAGGAGAATACTTAGATGTCATATGGTTTGGTGTTTTAGGCAGGTAAAATAGGTTTTTTAGCTGGTTTTTTTGGCAAAATCCCAGCTAAAATCAAACTTACTGTTCTGTTGCAAGTTGGTAACTTAGCCGCTGTTCAAAACACTCTCATCATGCCTCGCATCCTACTACTTAGCTATTTACTCCTCCGTATCATTTTTCTTCCTGCCCAAACCAGCACATTTATCCATGTCGATCAATTCGGCTATTGGCCAGATGCAGAAAAAGTAGCCGTGTTGAGCGACCCCCAGATCGGCTTCAATGCTGCGGATATTTACATACCAGCCAATGCACTGGAGGTCCGAAACGCACTGAACGATGAGATCGTAATGATGGCAAGCCCAACCAGTTTCAACAACGGCGAGCTAGATGTCACCTCCGGTGACCGAGGCTGGTGGGTAGATTTTTCTGACCTCACCACTGAAGGCAACTACTATCTCTACGATGCAACCAACGATGAACGATCGGCCACATTTGAAGTTGTCCAAAACCCTTACCGGGAAGTATTGCATGCTGCTGGTCGGATGTTTTACTACAACCGTTGCAATGCGCCTAAATCCACGCCTTACGCAGAACCTAATTGGGCGGATGGCATGAATTTCATGAACCCATTGCAGGATGCCAATTGTCGTTACATCTATGATGCCGGAAATGCTTCGCTGGAAAAGGAACTGTCAGGAGGCTGGTTTGACGCTGGCGACTACAACAAGTATGTCACTTTTGCGGAAGGGCCTATCCATGACTTATTGACCGCCTTTGAAGAAAACCCTCAAGCCTTTGGCGATGACTGGAATATCCCGGAAAGCGGCAACAATCGCCCCGATATCCTGGACGAGACTAAATGGGAACTGGATTGGTTGCAAAAAATGGTCAATACAGACGGCAGCACCCACATCAAAATGGGTAGTTCTAACTATAGCGACAACACAAGCTCCCCACCCAGTGCAAATACAGATCAGCGATTTTATGGCCCTACTTGCACCGCCGCTTCCGCAGCCGTAGCCAGTATGTTTGCGCACGCGGCTTTGGTATTTAGCGACATTGATGAAGCTTATGCCAACCAACTCCAAAGTCATGCGATACAAGCATTCAACTATGTTCTTCCTCGTTTTAATGCGGGAACCTTAGAAACCAACTGTGACGATGGCAGCATTGTTGCCGGCGACGCTGACAACAATCCCGATGGACAATTGAGGTCACTACTTACCGCAGCAGTATACCTGTATGCGTTCACAAACGACAATACCTATCAGCAATTCTTTCAAGACCATTACCAAACGATCGCCCCTCTTTCGAATGGCTATTGGGGAGGAGATGTTTTATTCCAACAAGATGCTTATTTATACTACCTAAACCTAAGCAATGCCGATGCTGTTATCCAGCAAAATATTCGCGGTTCCGTAGAGAATGCAGTAAACAATAACTGGAATGACTTTTTTGGTTGGCAAGAGAATGATTTGTACCGGAGCTTCATGCCTGCTTGGTCGTACCACTGGGGGAGCAATCGGCCAAAATCCTACTATGCTGCGCTTAACCTTAGCTTGGCATTGCAAAATTTAGGCGACGACCCGCAAAGCTTGACCAGGAAAGGAACCGAACATCTTCATTATTTTCATGGCCTAAATCCATTGGGCATGGTCATGTTGTCGAACATGTATGACCTGGGAAGCGACCGTTGTGTCAATGAAATCTACCACACTTGGTTCTACAACCAAACCGAATACGACAATGCACTCACCTCTGCCAAAGGCCCTGCGCCAGGGTACGTCACTGGTGGGCCAAACCCCGGTTTTTCGGTAACGACTTTATCCCCTCCCGCTAACCAACCTGCTCTAAAAAGTTACCTGGAATTCAACGATGGTTATCCGCTAAACTCTTGGGAGATCACCGAGCCTTCTATTTCTTACCAGGCTGCTTATATACGCTTATTAGCCCATTTCGTGGATGCGCAAGGGCCGATAAATAGTACCAGCACTCCTGCTGCTGCTCTAGCCGTAGAAGTATTCCCCAACCCTGCTCAAAACAGCATAAGCATTGATTTACCAGAAGGAAGTTACAGGCTGCGTATTTTAGACGCCACAGGAAAGCTCGTAACCCAATCCACCTATCCTGTAGGAACCTTACTTGACATAAAGAAACTACCACAAGGAAGCTATATGCTAAACTTGCAACATATTGGAAACAAGCAATANTATCAAGCCAAATTGGTAAAACAATAAAGGGAGAAGCTTTCGTACTTTTGAATCCAATACGCTACAGTAGTAAGACAACCACCGACCATGAAGATTAACTATTTGTGCCTTTCTTACGATGACCTGAGTAAAGACCAGCTGTACACACTACTCGCATTACGCCAAGAGGTTTTTGTTGTGGAACAACATTGCCCCTATCTCGACGCAGATGGCAATGACCAGCAAGCCTACCATTTATTAGGCCTCACAGAAAACGGTGCTTTAGCCACCTATGTCCGTCTGCTCCCCGTAGGAAGTAGCTACCAGGATTACGCCGCTATTGGCCGAGTGATTACCGCCCCCTTTGCCCGTGGCAAAAAACTAGGGCGCCCTCTGATGATAACTGCCATTGAGCAAACCAAAGCCATTTGGGGAGATGTGCCCATCAAATTATCCGCACAAGCTCACTTGCAGGGCTATTATGGTTCCGTAGGGTTTAGCCCCGTAGGCGAGGTCTATCTGGAGGATGGGATTCCTCATGTGGGGATGGTTTATGAAAGAAGGGAGATAGTTTGATAAAACCTAATCTATATTAACAATGAAACTCATAACAATACTCACATTTCTTATTCCTTTATCAGTTTTTGCTCAAAAAAACATAGGCTATGATAATATCGAAGGAGAAATAGATAGTATTTTCAAATATGACTATGAGCAAGGCTATCAAAGCGTACTAAATATTTTTGAGAAGGAAGAAATTGATAAAATACTTCCTCAACTAGGTGTACTAAAAATCACAGAAATAGCCCTTAAAGATGGTAAAGAAATTAATCAGGAATTATTTGACAATGTATATTGGTGTGACTGCCTACGCTATAAAGATTCCATAGCTCTTGTATCTAGTTTAGGGTTTCAGGCAGGAATTGGGATAGGAGTAATGGGACACTTAAGCAACCAAAATTATCAGGCTTTTATATCTATTAATCATGACGGCAACAAAAACTTAAGGATCGAACAATCGGATGAACCAATTGATGAGTTAGAACTAATTCTAACTGAAAGTAATCTGATATTATCAAAATCTTGGATAGATGAAAATTCTCCTTTACTCGAATGGAAACTATCAGGCTTCAGTCAAGACTATTATGAAAAGAGAATTGATGGTGATTGGATTAAAAAAAAGTTTTCCGTGGATCTACATTTTCGGTGCCTCGTTTTCGGTAGGAATTGATTTTTTAAATAAAACACAAACTGAGGCAATCCAAAAACAGATCCCCCTTACCCACACAAGAAAAGATGTGCACTCACGATAATAATAAACCACCCTTTAAAATTCCCCCTCTAATGGACCGCAACAACAATCCTAAAAAAGAACAACCCAACAACCCTCTGCATGGGGTAAAACTGGTGAATATTTTAGAGTCATTAGTAGCCCACTATGGCTGGGAACGACTAGCCATGAAAATTGACATCAACTGTTTCAAAAGTAACCCTTCCATTAAGTCTAGCCTCAAATTTCTGAGAAAAACCCAGTGGGCCAGAGACAAGGTGGAGCAGCTTTACCTTGAGCTAGAAACAGCACGAAAATAAAAAAACTGCGGCACTCCATTATAAGGATTACCGCAGTTCGTATTAGCAAAATGTCTCAAAGCATTAGCTTAAAAGCTGCTCTTACTCTTGCTTCACAGCAACTGCTGTCGATTTAGTAACTGGAGCAGCAGCAGTCTTTAGTCCCTGAGGAGGAGTACACTGGCTTGGGTTGCAGGTTTTCTTACAATCCGCTGGCTGGCAGCTGGTAGATTTTGGTGCGAAGCTGGTTAACTTGAGAAGCGTTGTTTGTGCTACTGGTGCAGCCTCCTTTTCAGCAGCAACAGCAACTGCACTAGCCCGTTCAGGCGCAGTTTCACTGGTAGCTGCAACAGAAGTAGTTTTTGCCTGACAACTCGTATTCGCAGCTGTTTTCGAAACACACTGGGCTGGGTTGCAAGCAGGTTTAGCGGCCGTTTCTTGTGCAGATAAGCCAAGACCAGCAGTAACAAACGCGCAGAGAAGAAGTAAACGTAGCATAACTTTAATTTTGTTTTCCACTCAGTTCCGCTGAGCTACCGGTTTTCTTAAAACAGCACAAAAACAAGTTTAGCCGTCGTTTTTCAAAAAGCTGGTTAAGCGTTTCTATTTAAGCGTGTCAGCTATTTGGAAAACCACAAAGACGGTTCAAATTGTTTTTTGCGCAATATTCGTAAGCAAATTTAGAGAAACAGCACCCAAGTTGCTGTTTTTTAGCTGTTAGGCAGCTGTTAAAAAGCTGTTAAACGCTGACCAGAGTCCAGCATAAAAGCTTTTCTTTGTGCTGTTCCTACTGATCAAATTATGCGATACGCCACTAGTACTTACCTTGTTTTGGCTTCTGTCATAGCCATGGCTGTGCTCATTGCCATTCAAGTGGCATGGCTACGCCAATCCCAACAATTGATCGAAGAGCAGTTCCAAACCAACGTCAATACAGCATTGTGCAGCACGGTGCAAACAATGGCGCAACAAGAAGGCGCTCAAGAACCTTTCGGCGAAGTGTGTCTGCCTACAGCAATGGAATCCGAACAAGAATTGGATGAACTGATCAAAACCGATCTCTTTGCTCAAACACTGTCTTCTACCCTTGCCGGCTTTAACATCAACCTACCTTACGAAGCCAAGGTTTGCGCCAAATTACCCGATTCGCTACAGGAACTCAGCGATGAACTAGCCCCCTATTCCTGTGACCTCGACCCTATCACCCAGACCGATAGTCATTTCCTTAATCTGGAATTTGCAGGGCGCAAAAAATACATGCTCAACAAAATGGGAATGATGACCGGAGCGTCATTTGGTATCCTCCTACTGATTTGCGCTTTGTTTTTCTACGCCACTTATAGGCTACTACGCGAACAAAAAATGAGCAACTTAAATCGGGAGTTTTTCAACCACATGGCCCATGAGTTTCGAACACCGCTTACCAATATCAAACTAGCCAGTAGTTTATTACAGCGCAAGGAATTGGTACCATCCGGCAAACCTCACTTGAACATTATTCAAAGTGAAGCCACTCAACTCATGCAGCAGGTAGAACAGGTGCTCTATCTCGCAAGGCTAGAAAAAAACGACTACCAGCTCAGAAAAAAAACCTGCGACTTGGCGAAAATATTCCAATCAACAATTACAGCTATGGACTTGCAGGTGACCAAACAAAACGCAAACATCCACTTTTCNCCTCCTTCTGACTTCCCTATCATACAGGCCGACTCCCTGCATCTGCAAAACGCGCTGCGAAACATGCTGGATAATGCCCTTAAATATGCCGGAGAAGATGCTGAAATACGTATAGACCTAGAGGAATCCGGCGATCGTATACAGTTTTCCGTCAGCGACAATGGCCCCGGATTATCACCACAGCAGCAAGAACAAATATTCACCCCGTTTTACCGCCAGCAAACATCTCGTAACAATTGCAAAGGCTTTGGCTTGGGCCTCGCCTACGTCAAGCGTATTGTCGACTTACACCAGGGGCAAATCAATGTATCCAGTATTGAAGGGCAGGGTACGCGCTTTGAAATTAACCTCCCTAAATCTTAAAACCCACCCTCACAAAATGGATCAGCATAATATATTATTGGTTGAAGACGATCTTAATCTTGGCTTTTTGTTGATGGAATTTCTTGAATTAGAAGGAATGAAGGTAACCTGGCGTAAAGATGCCCAGTCAGCCATCCAGGAACTACAAAAACAAGATTATGACTTGGGGGTACTGGATATCACTATGCCAGGAATGGACGGATTTAGCCTGGCCAAACATATTCGCAACAAGCATCCGCAGTTTCCTTTTCTCTTTTTAACCGCACGCTTGCTCAAAGAAGACAAACTCAAAGGGTATCAACTTGGCGCAGAAGACTACCTCACCAAGCCTTTTGATGAAGAAGAACTCCTGTGCAAAATCAAAGTAATTCTCCGCCGCCGGGAAGAAGGGGCTCCCATTCAACCAGCAGAACAACAATTCGAAATTGGTCGCTATCTCTTTGATTATTCCCGACAGGAGATAAAGCTAGACACAGAGGTCCGCCGCTTAACAGAAAAAGAAAGCGAGATTCTATTACTCCTCTGCCAGCATCGCAACCGCATTCTCAAGCGAGACCTCGCCGTCAGACGCATCTATGGCAAAGACGATTACTTCCTCGGTCGTAGCTTTGATGTTTTTATTAGCCGCTTACGCAAAATATTAAATAAAGACCCTGATGTTTCTATCGAAAATGTCTTCAAAGTAGGGTTCATCCTCAATGTGCCGGTGCTAAACTAGGGTCAAATTTTATTTTGTGGCTTCGAGTACTTGGGTGTTCTGTCCTCTTGTGGAGGAGGTCTCCGAAGGACGGAAAAGGAAAGCCCATCGCCGCCAGAGGCCTGCATCCGGTGCAGCGAACCATCGCTCCTATTTTTCCCCGAGCTGTCCCACTGCACTTCACACAAATCGGAACCACGAGAGCCCCCAACGGCATCAGCGTTAGCCGCACTACGCGCGAGCTTTAGCGGACACCGACGCGAGGAACGAGCACTACCACAAGCGCAGCACAAAGTACAAACCGGCATTCCTTCTTGTTTCATAGAAAAGCGTACCTTTGCGCCTTCTTTTCACGAGGCTAGCAAAATCTAGTCCCTGTGCCCTCAAAACCACCACATTAATTTTCCTTTTCCACGTTATCCATATAATGGATATTGGTGGTACACGAATTGATAAGACAAAATGAAAAAGTATTTCAATCTGTTCGACCTCTCTCAAGATGTTAATTATAAGCTGGAGTTTCTCTCTGGTCTTACCGTAGCAATGGCTTTGATCCCTGAGGCTGTAGCTTTTGCTTTAATTGCCGGGTTATCTCCGCTGACAGGGCTTTACGCGGCCTTCGTCATGGGTTTTGTCACTTCCATTTTAGGTGGTCGCCCAGGTATGATTTCCGGTGCTACCGGAGCAGTTGCTGTAGTAATCGCCGCCCTGGCCTACTCCCACGGCGTAGAGTATGTTTTTGCGACCGTTGTCTTAGCCGGTATCCTCCAAGCCACGGCAGGCTTCTTACGACTGGGTAAGCTGATGCGCCTGGTGCCCCATCCCGTCATCTTTGGTTTCGTCAACGGTTTGGCCATCATCATCTTCATGTCGCAACTCGATCAATTCAAGGACGCCAGCGGTGCTTGGCTTACAGGGCCTACCCTTTATTGGTTTACTGGCTTAGTATTGCTAACCATGTTGATCATTTGGGGCTTACCCAAATTAAGCAAAGCCGTTCCTTCTTCTTTGGTAGCCATCCTCACCATCTTCGGATTGGTCGTAGTCTTCGGTGTCGATACCAAAACAGTAGGAGACATGGCCTCAATAAAGGGTGGCTTCCCTCCCTTCCATATCCCAGATGTTCCTTTAAATATGGAAACCTTGGCCATCATTTTCCCTTACGCCTCCATCGTGGCCGGAGTTGGACTCATTGAAAGTCTTCTTACGCTCAACATCATTGATGAGATCACCGAAACCCGTGGCCGTGGTAATAAAGAAGCCGTAGCCCAAGGGGTTGCCAATATTCTATCGGGCGTCTTCTCCGGCATGGGTGGATGTGCAATGATTGGCCAAAGTTTGATCAATATTTCTGCTGGCGCTCGGGCCAGAATGTCTGGTATCGTCGCTTCTGTGATGCTCCTTATCTTCATCATGTTTGGTGCCAACCTTATCGAACAACTTCCATTAGCTGCCTTAACCGGCCTAATGATCATGGTGGCCATCGGCACTTTCGAGTGGGCAAGCCTCAAGACCTTCACCAAGATGCCTCCTTCTGATATTTTTGTGATGGTTCTCGTCACCCTTGTTACGGCGGTACTCCACAATTTAGCTTTAGCTGTGTTAATTGGGGTAATCATTGCAGCGCTGGTCTTTGCCTGGGACAACGCCAAGCGTATTCGTGCCCGCAAGTACCTCGACGAAAATGGCGTAAAGCATTACGAAATTTACGGCCCGCTTTTCTTTGGCTCCGTAACCGTATTCAACGATAAATTCGATGTACTGAATGATCCAGAAGAAATCATCATTGACTTCGCCGAAAGCCGGGTCGTAGACATGTCAGCAATCGAAGCCTTGAACAAACTCACAGAGCGTTACCATAAAGTAGGCAAAAGAGTTCACCTCAAAGACCTCAGCCAAGACTGTCGCCGCCTATTGGGCAATGCCGACGAGATCATCGATGTCAACGTTTTGGAAAAATCTGCCAAAGAACTTCCTCCCCGACCAGATGGTTTGGGAATGGTCTAGTCCCATTCAAAAAGCCCCTCAGTCATATTGATTGAGGGGCTTTTTAGCTACCTGAAACACCGCCGGACTAGAAATTCCGGAAATACAAAATAATGGGCCATGCCTTCTCCCGTCCCGACTTTTCTAGTCGGGACGGGATCGGCACCGGGCCATCCGTTCTCACCTTCGGTACCACTGCTNTCCCTTGTCCTTGGTTGCTCCGCACCCCGAGCTTCAGGCTACGCCCACTAGTGTCTAAAACATGAGAAAAAGAAAAATTATCTTTATTTGATGAAGAAGAAAATGGCATTGAGCGAATTATTAAATCTGGTTCCAGAAGAGCTCCTAGATAAGATCGGTGAAGAAACTAGGGTTGATTATCAAGTTAAAAAGTTGACAGGTAAAGTGATTTTCAAACTATTTCTTTACGGATTATCAAGTCAAAAAGAGTTATCATGGCGGGTACTAGAAACAATTTTCAGTCATTACAAATTTCTGAATTTTGCTCAATTGCCAGCTGGTAAACGTGTCGATCATAGTTCTTTGGCAACACGAATTTCCAATATTAATGTAGATTATTTCAAGCAGATTCATGAGGCATTAAACAAAGAGCTACTTGATCGTTTTGAGGTAAAAAAGGTCGGAGGATATAAAATAGTTCGCTTTGATTCTACTTTAGTCTCAATAGCAGGAACCCTTCTGAAAAAAATCGAAGGACTAGAACTTGGTGTAAATAAATCTTATCAAAAAGAAGGTGATCCGGTCAATATAAAATTCACCATTGGGTTCGATGGCTTAAGTCCCGTTTCAGCTGATTTTTTTAGCGAACAGACCTACGTATCAGAGGAAGTTGCCTTGAAAGAAGTTATTGAAAAACATAGCTTTAGACCTAATGAAATAGCCGTTTTTGATCGTGGCTTAAACAAGCGAGATACATTAGATGATTTTTCTAACAATGGTTTGATGTTTGTTACTCGAATGAGGACACAAAACAAGAAAGTAAAAAATGACTTTGTTAGAAATATCACCAGTATTGATATTCACAACCCTGTAGAAACAGAAAATTTATGGATTGAAAAAGATGAAGAAGTATTCTTGTTTAATAAAAAAGGAAAGAAATCTGGGCATACCTATCGACTCATACAAGCTAGAAGAAAAGATTCTAATGAGCTTCTTTTTTTTCTGACAAATGAAATGGATTTGACGGTACAGGAGATACTCCTAATCTATAAATATAGATGGGACATCGAAGTTTTCTTCAAATTCTTAAAACAAGAGTTTGGTTTCAAACATCTTCTGTCTCGGAACGAGAATGGGATTAAAGTTGTCCTTTATATGACCTTAATTACCTTCACTTTGATTTTTTTGTATTATAAACTTAATCAAGTAGAAAGTTTCAAAATCGCTAAAATGGAATTTGTCCATGAACTTGATTTTGAAGTAATGAAAATCATCGTTACTATTTGTAAGGGGGACCCTAACTTACTTCATTTACTAAAGCCATTCTAAGGTTTTAGACACTAGTGGGCTACGCCTTGCGCACTAATGCTAACTTGTTCGGCGTAGGTTGCACCTACGTCGCTATCTTCTCCGCCTCCTCCTGATGCTCTCGATCAATATTCAAGCCTGTACTCTCTTCCAAAAACTGGTGAAGCGTAACCATCTGGTCATGCCCTGCCTTTTGTCCAAAGAAAGCCACCAAATAAAGAGATAAAAAAGCAACAACAAGTAAAGGAACCAGCCAAAGAATAGCGCCCGACTTCTCCAACGAAAGGTTCGCCATGCCGATAATGCCAATTACTAAAATGGCGAAACCAAGGAGTGCGTAGAAAAAAACAAACATGGTCCACACTGCAGGTCTAGGGCCATACAGTCCACGCAACAATGTTCCTTCTGCCGTCTCATCCATCGTTATGGATAGTTGAGGCGACCAATAGTGCTGCTCTACGACAGGAAGGTAAAGCGTAATGTATCCAGGATTGACACGCCCGGTACAAGGTGCACTCTCTTCATCGAGCGCTTTACTGATCTTATCTTCAACTTGTCTAAAATCATCCTCAGTGACAACCTGAAAGCGAGGCCTCACCCGGTAGGGAGGCAGGTGATCTTCGATAGGTTTTTCCATCCAGCGGTGGTTTGCAAGAATCGTTAGCTTGTGACAATTTACTATTTTTCCCAAATAATAATTAGCACAAGGAAAAAAAAGATACCTACTCCGGTCTAAGTTCCGAAACCGCAACCCAATAGATTTGACCGCAACACTGCACGATGATTTACTATTAGCTAAAGCTCGCAAGGGAGATACCCGAGCGTTTGGTTTGCTTGTGGAACGCCATGAAGCAACAGTACGAGGGATCATCGGAGGTATGTTGGGACCAGAAGAAGTGGACGATATAGCACAAGAGGTATTCTTGAAATTTTTTCGGGCACTGAATAACTTTCAGGGCGACTCCCAGCTGGGTACTTACCTCGGGCGCATCGCTATCAACACGTCGCTGACCGCCATTGCTAAGCGTAAAAAACGTCGTTGGTTACCATGGTCTAAACTAGAGGAATATAACGCCGCGGAACAGGCTGACAACTCCCAATCTCCGGAAAGAGCAGATTTAAGAGACACGCTACAAATGGCAATTACGAAATTGCCCAAAGATCAAAGAGCAGTCGTCGTCTTGAGATTAGTAGAAGGATATTCTGTTTCCGAAACAGCAAAGATGCTCGGCTTACCTATGGGTACCGTAGCCTCGCGATTATCGAGAGCGCAACAGGCGCTTCAACAAATTTTGAAACCAATTTTAAACCAATAATTATGTCATCCCGTCCACCTGAACACGCCGAGCTATCAGAGTTGCTCCGCCAATCATTGGATCGTAAGCTTTCTGAGGCAGAAAACTTACGTTTAGCGAAAGCTATGGAAGCAAACGATTGGCTAAGGAAAGAACTCGTCACGCTACAAACGCTAAGGAATGTATTAACACAATTGCATCCTGCTCCAAACCCCGTGTTTACCGCCAATGTTTTGCAAAGCTTGCGGGAAGAACAACAGTTTTTGAGGCCGCTTATCGTACAGTGGCGTTCCGTGGCAGCCGCAGCGTGTATAGCTTTGCTACTAGGGCTTGGCCTTATCTACAACTCTAGCGGAAACCTGGAGTCGGAAGCTATCCTTGGGCTGGAACAAATGGAATTGGATGACGTTTACGCTTTTGATGAATAAATATTAAAATAAACCTATGCAAAAATTTAAAGTCATACTAGTCGTATTAGGTCTTCTTCTCATAGGTTTTGTAGGAGGATTTCTGACAAACCGATATTTGGTTAAAGAGAAAGTTCGGCATTTTCGACAATTAGAGCGCGGCCAAAATTTTGGCGACCTCTTTTTAGAAAAAATTACTGCGACGGAAGAGCAACAATTGGAATTGCGACCATTGCTGAAATCATACGGTGAGCGTTTCCATGAATTGAATAAACAACACCAAGTAGAGCGGATTTCTCTTACGGATTCTCTTTTTACAACCATGGAACCCATCCTCACAGAACAACAACAAGAACTCAGCCAGAAGTGGCGCCGTTTTCTGGAGCGAGGCCCTGAAAAATCCAAGCGACGGAAGAAAAAACCGGATCAATCAAAAAACCAAGGAACAATACAAAAATAATTAAAAATGAAGAATCGAATCATTTTATTGCTACTGGTAGCCGTTACTACCGCAGGCAGTTTGTTAGCTCAACGTGGACACAGGATGCCTGCGAGGGAACTCTCTGAAGAGATGAAAACCGAACTAGGAATAAGCTCGGAGCAAGCTGCTTCTTTAGACAAGCTTCATCAAGAGACCAAGGAGGCCATGGCTGCATTGCATGAACGCACCGACCTCGACCGCGAAGGCAAACGTGATGCTGCCCGTACTATTCATCAGTCAACCAAAGATCGCGTCAGCGAAATCCTTACCGCCGATCAACTCGCTAGCCTTAAAGAGCTTCGTGCCACGGCAAAAGCCGAACGTCGTGAACTGATGGAGTCCGTAGATCGCAAAGCAATGCGTGAGGAAATTCAGGAATATAGAAAAACAGAAATTGCACCAGTAATGCGCGCCCAACGCCTAAAACTGGAAGAAGACCTCAGCCAGGATAACAAAGCTAGCCTCACAGAAATAAGAGCGACGCTGAAAACAGCGAGAGACGCAGCTAAGGCCCAGCATCGCGAGCATAAAGCGACACAACGCCAGGAAGGAAAGGAAAGAGATGGCCACCGCCATGCAAAACGCGGTCACCAACGACCACATCGTGGCCAGAAACTACACCGACTAGAGGAGAATCATCCTTCGGAATTTGCTGCATTGGTTGCAATGGTAGAAGAGTACGACACAGAGATTACCAACTTACTAGAGGAAGTCAAGCCGCAACAAGAAGAATGGAAAGCAGCGCAGAAAGCAATCAAGGAACGCTACATTCCTGCTGATTTGCGCCGCGAACATCCTTCCCGTCCTCATCACAAGCAAATAGATGGAGAACGTGCAGAACGTGCTGCATTAGCACACAAGATTCGCTTTTTGCTTAAAGATCCTAACAAAGAAGAAGAGCAGACTACTACTGATGCTCCAACACTTGAACGGATTGCCGCAAGTACGTATCCTAACCCCACGACCAATACCACAATTCTAACCTTCGAGCTACCAGAAGCAGCTGCCATGCAAATTGATTTGCGTGACGCAGATGGTAATTTAGTAAGAAACGTTGCGCGTAAGCAATTCAATGCTGGACAAAATAAACTCCCTGTTGATTTAGCAGATTTGCAAAACGGCACCTATTACTTTACCTTAAACAGCCGTAGTTTGAAGATCGCACAATCGGTCAAACTACTTATTGTAAAATAAGCGCCAGGCACTTGTCTTAAAATAAAAGTGCTTTTTGAATATCCCGAACCATGGCCAAAACTATGGTTCGGGATACTTATTTCAACCATATTCCTATTGTCTTACAAACTAAAAAAGCAGCCCTGGCATTTCCTCAAAACACCTTTATTATGGCAAAATGAAAAAAAAGTAGTGCAAATTGTCACCGTTTCCTGCAATTATGACCCCGTACAATAAACGGGGCCGTTGCAAGCTAGGCTTCTGGAAATTTTTAGCTGATCTTCACGTTTATAATTTTGACTTTAAAACGGGAGAACTGACGAGGCTCGCCTCTGTTATTTCCCCTCCATGAAATTCACCTCTTTAAAAGGTGACCCTTTACAAACCTATCCTTTGAACATGTCTTTTTTATTCAGCAAGTAATCCCGCTTGTTGGATACCTCAGTTGATTCGCGTACACCACCAAGTTTGGCCTGGCGGCCACTAAGTTGCATTTGCAATTAATGGCCACCTCTTTGCCTATCCGTCTGGCGCCGGAAGGATGAGCAACGCTTTGTAAGAAACTGATTGTCAGGACACAAACCAGACAATCGGCTCACTTACAACCAACCCTCTTGTAAACTAATTTTCAGGATCAACGTCCTGTACTGGATAGGCCGTACGCTACTTTTAGCATAGTACTTAGGGGATACTAAGGTCGTACAGACAGGGGTTGATTTGGACCCAAAAACAAACAAATCACGATGAAAGTGATGCAACTATTGTGCCTATTTATCATAGTCACACAAGCTAATCTATTTGCCCAAAACAACAATTCTAACCTTGCACCCGCTACCCGGGTTCAAGCATTGCAAACGGTTTTTACTACTCAAGAAACAACACCATTATTTGCTACAGAAAAGAACAGAACAAGTGATATTCAGGAAGTAGAGAAATTTCACATTTTACAGCTGGATGAAGAGCGTAGTTCCGCTCTCCACCATGAAGCACCAACGACATTGAGCCTGGAACTCCCCGTTGAAGGAGAAGACCAGATCATATTACAACTAGTAAAAATAGACCGCGCTATCCCAATAGTCATTGAAAGCGCGACCCATGCCCCGGTTGCCTTCAAATCGGCTGTTCATTACCAGGGAATTGTTGCGGGTGACCCCAATTCTATCGTTGCGTTCAGCGTACTTGAAGGCGAGGTAATTGGCCTCGTCAGCAGTGCTACAATTGGAGGCAACTGGGTACTTGGCCGACAACCGGCTGTACNAGGCGTTGATAGATCACTAACCAATGATTACGTTTTTTATCAGGACCGTGAAATTTTTCAAGAACAGACTTTTTCTTGTGCTACACCAGATTCCGGCGAAGGATATCTACGGGAAGAGTTGGCCGAACTGGTTGACAACAGCCGGGACTTAAGCGATTGTGTCCAGATTTATTTCGAGGTCAACTACGATATTTATCAAGACAAAGGAAGTGTTCAAGCGACAGTACAGTACGTTGAAGCACTCTTTAATCAAGTAGCAACCTTGTACGCTAACGAGCAGATCAACATGAGCATCTCAGAGGTATTGGTATGGAATACCCCCAGCCCATATAGCTCTACCAGTAGTGGTCAGATGCTTACTGATTTTCAAAATCAACGTACCAGCTTCAATGGCGACTTGGCACAATTATTATCCTATCAAGCAAGTGGTGGCATTGCCGTTGTGAATGGCCTTTGCCATCCATATACGATTGCCAAAATGAGCTACGCTGGGATTGGGAGTACCTTTAATCAGGTGCCTACTTATTCTTGGTCAGTAATGGTAGTAGCTCACGAACTGGGCCACTTACTTGGGTCTCAGCACACACACGCTTGTGTATGGAACGGCAACAGCACTGCTATTGATGGTTGCCCTGGTTATACAGAAGGAGGATGTTCCAGTCCTGGTTTACCATCAGGTGGCGGTACCATTATGTCTTACTGTCACTTATCACAAGTAGGCATCAACCTGAGCCGTGGTTTTGGCACTCAACCAGGTAACTTGATCCGCAACCGAGTGGCCGCAGCTACTTGTTTGTCGGCTTGCTCTACTTCTGGTGGTGGCGGTACTGGTGGCGGAGGCAACCCTCCAGTAACGGGTTGCGAACAGGAGCAACTTTTCCTACGCCTACAACTGGACACCTACAGCCCGGAAACAACTTGGACACTGACAAATCCCCAGGGAGCAGTAGTCGCCCAAGGCGGGCCTTATCCCAAAACAGTAGCCAATCAGTTATTGATCGATACATTGTGTCTGCCAGCAGCATGCTACACTTTCCAGATCAACGATGCTTATAACGATGGCATTTGCTGTACCTACGGTGACGGAAGCTACACCCTTCTTGATGGTGCACAGCAATTGATTGCACAGGGAGGTGAATTTCCGGGTATAGAAAGCGTTAGTTTCTGTCTACCCTTTGAGGAAGAACAAGGCGAAGACTGTCAATCCATCAACTTCAATGATTATACGATTGACTCTTATGGTGTAAATCAAGACATTGGGCAATATTCCATTCTTGATGATGGGCAAACGCTATACATGGCCAACAATGCTTGGAAGTCTATTGCGATGGATTATGAAGTTACCAGAAACACCGTGATTGCTTTCGATTTCAAATCCACTCGCCAGGGAGAAATTCACGGTATCGGTTTTGACAACAACGAAAGTATTTCCTATGGCTATACCTTCAAGGTACACGGTACCCAAACTTGGGGCATAACTAACTATGACAACTACGCCGGAGTCGATTGGCAATCTTACACGATCCCAGTAGGTGAATTCTATGTAGGCTTGGCTGATCGACTCTTTTTCAGCACCGATCATGACGGTGGTAGCCGAGATGGTAATTCCTGGTTCCGCAACGTACGAATCTACGAAGGCACTGATTGCCAAACCGGAGGAATACAAAACCCAGAATCTGCCAACTTGATTGATATCAATGAACGAACTATCCAGGTTGCTCCTAATCCGGTGATTAATGATCAGTTTCAGCTACAACTGGATCAGGTTGGTACTGGCGATGCAAGCTGGCAAATTCTATCCATGACAGGACAGGTAATGCAAGAAAAACAGCTGGAGCTAACATCTTCTCATTACCAGGAAAACATCGCAATTGGTACGCTAGCTAGAGGTACCTACCTACTACGTTGGCGTGATCAGCAAGGAGAACAGACTGTCCGCTTTGCGGTACAATAAGCCTTAGTAGAGATATTACACTTGGTAAAACGACCAAGTCCTAGCGATAAAACACAATGAGGTCTTAGCAGCAAATTGATACCAAATAGGCTTGCCTCATTTCAAGATGTATGCATAATACGCGAATCTATTTGGAAGGCTCTGCTTTGGCAGAGCCTTCGCTTTTTAAAGCTTTTTTACGAATTCTCTAGCATCAATTCCAATATTTCTTTCGCCAGTTTAGCCGCTAAGGCAGCCGTAATCCCTACCGGATCACGATGAGGATTGTATTCTACTATGTCAGCGCCAACAATGGGCACATTGATACTATGCAATAAATCAAGGACCTCACGAACATTCAGCCCACCAGGCTCATGATGAGAAACGCCTGGTGCAAAAGCAGGATCAATACCGTCCATATCCAGGCTTATGTAAAGTGGGCGGTTAAAATGTAGGTCTTTTATTTTTTCAGCGAAGTGCCTCATCTCGATCTGCTCAACCCCAAATTTATCTGCTTGCTGCCGTTGATGTGGATTCAACGTCCTGATACCTACTTGAACCAAGCGATCACAGAGGCCTTCTTCCATAATTCGAGCAAATGGACAAGCATGTGAATGAGGGTTCCCCATAAAATTATCATACAAATCGCCATGCGCATCAATTTGTAAAATTGCAAAATCAGGATAAAATTCCCGATGGGCTCTCATCAAAGGGTAACTGATAGAATGATCGCCTCCTAGTGTGAGCAAACGTTTGCCTTGCTGAATTCTTTGCTGTGCTATTTTTTGAATACCCAGGTAATCAGAATAACTCAAAGGCCCATCATTGGAAAAACGCTTGTCTTCAAGAGGATTAAAACCACGTTCCGTCCAGTAATTGCTGGAATCACTGTACAAACACTCCAATATTCGGGAAGGAGCCAATGCTGGCCCCGTCATAAAACTGGAATGCGCATCAAAAGCGACGCTTCCTAAAGAAACCGATTCCGGAAAATTCATTGAACTCATAGTAGCGGTATTAAGATTTATAGGCTGTTAAATATAAGCGATGGCGAGCACTTATTTTTTATCTTGTCGAAAGTAGAAATTAGAGCTTGTCCCTCAACTTATCAATTCCACTTTATGCCCACCACTAACTTTGCATCCAAATTACCGAATACCGGCACCAGTATCTTTTCAGTAATGTCGGCACTGGCCCGAGAACACAAGGCCATTAATCTATCACAGGGTTTCCCGAATTACGACCCACCCGCTGAATTACGCAGGTTGGTGAATTCACACTTGGAAAGTGGCCATAACCAGTATGCCCCAATGCCCGGATTGCCGGAATTGAGAAAAGTAATAACAGACAAGCATAAACGAAGTTCAGGTAATGATATCAATCCTGAAACAGAAATAACCATTACCTCTGGCGCTACCCAAGCCATTTTTTGTGCAATTACAACGGTAGTACGCCCAGGAGATGAAGTCATTCTTATCGAGCCTGCTTACGATAGTTACCGCCCTGTTGTAGAATTATCTGGCGGAAAGGTAGTTGCTTACCAATTAACGTATCCTGACTATCAGATAGACTGGGAGGCTTTTGCAAAACTCTTGACAGACCGTACCCGGCTCATCATTCTCAATACGCCGCATAACCCTACGGGCACCATTTGGCAAAAAAAAGACTGGGAACAACTAGAGCAATTAGTAGCAGGCACGGATATTTTCGTACTCAGTGACGAAGTGTATGAGCAACTGGTGTATGATGGACAACGACATTATAGCCTACTCGACTTCCCTGCTTTATTCGAACGAGGATTTGCCACCTATTCTTTTGGAAAAACCTTCCACTCTACAGGGTGGAAAGTAGGCTACTGTTTAGCCCCGGATTACCTGATGAAAGAATTCCGGAAAATCCATCAATTCAATGTTTTCTCTGTAAATACCCCCGTCCAATACGCGCTGGCTGATTACCTAAAAGACCCTGACACTTACGGTAATCTGAGTTCTTTCTACCAACAAAAACGAGACTTCTTACTCCAGCGTTTGGAGGGTTTGCCTCTACAGCCTCTACCTTGTGCAGGTACCTATTTTCAGCTTTTTGATTATAGACAAATATCCGATGCTCCAGACCTCGAGTTTGCCAGCTGGCTCACCACCGAAATTGGTGTAGCTGTCATCCCTGTTTCTGCTTTCCGCTCTGTCGAAAGTGACGAAAGGGTGGTACGAATATGCTTCGCCAAAACGGAAGAAGTACTATCGGCAGCAGCAGAGGTACTGAGGGAGCGATTATCCTAGTCTGGACTAGGATTCTCAGGATTTCAGGATTATTGGATTTTTTATTTTCGGGGTGATTCAAATTATACACCCTCTTATATTGAAGACTTCTGCTTCCAAAATTGATCAGTAAACCAACGGGTAAATTATAAGCTTCACAGTAATTCATTGCTTGAGACAGGTGAGCATCCTCCAAATTGATGACGGCCTTCAATTCCAACATAACTCTATCCTCAACGAAAAAGTCAACCCTTCGTGTTCCTATTTGAATGTCATCATAAAATATACTCATCTCCATTTCACGAGCAAAATTCAAGTTCTGCTTCCCCATTTCAATCGCTAGTGCCCGCTGATAAATAACCTCCTGAAAACCACTCCCGAGTGCAGCATGTACTTTCATAGCACAGCCAATAATCTTATACGTCAAATCGTCATTAATTTCCTTTTTCACTCGTCCTGTTTTAATAATCCTAAAATCCCTAAATCCAAAAAAACCTAGTCTGGACTAATGAAAATCATCCCACCGCAGCACTTCGTACCCTTATTTTTCTTCTAAAATATTCCTAGATCACAAATCAATTTCTAAAAACACAGGACAATGATCACTGTGTACGACATCTGACAGGTGGTGTGCTACCTTTATTTTATCAGCAAGGTTATCAGAGACAGATTGGTAATCAATTCGCCAACCTTTATTATTAGCACGCGCATTCGCTCGGTAACTCCACCAACTGTATTCTACATCTTCTGGATGTAGAGAACGAAAAGCGTCTGTAAATCCATTTTCAAACCATGCAGAGAGCCAAGCCCGTTCGTCGGGTAAAAAGCCCGACGATTTCTTATTACTAACAGGGTTGTGAATATCGATTGGATGGTTGGCTATATTATAATCGCCAACAATTATTAATTGGGGACGCTCCTTGCGAAGTTCTTCCACCCAGGTTTGAAAATCTGCCAGGAATTCCATTTTGAAATCCTGACGGACATCACCGGTAGTTCCCGAAGGGAAATAGCAATTAAGCAAGGTCCAGTCTCCAAAATCTGTCCGTATTATACGCCCTTCTCTGTCGTATTTCTCCAACCCACAACCTTCTACCACAAGCGTGGGCTTTTCTTTACTTAGGGTAACGACACCGCTATAGCCTTTTTTCTCCGCAGAGTGCCAGTGATGATGATAACCAAGCGCTTCAAATTCGCTCATATCTACCTGATCCGGCCAAGCCTTGGACTCTTGCAGACAGACGATATCAAAATTATTTGTAGACAGCCACTCAGCGAGGCCTTTCCGTGCAGCAGCACGAATTCCGTTGACGTTGTAGGAGATGATTTGCATTCGGCTAAGATACGATAAGTTGTTTTTAAAAAGCTTGTCTTTTGCCCAGGTAGCAAACCATTCATACCAACAAACAAACAAAACATCGAACCAATAAACACTTATCACTCCATCCACCCTTCTCGGTCTAAACTCCGAAAATGAATGGCCTCCGCCAGGTGTTCAATTTTTATTTCTGCACTGCCACCAAGATCTGCGATTGTTCGGGCAACTTTTAGTATCCGATCATAAGCTCGCGCTGATAGCTGTAGACGCTCCATGGCTTTTTTAATTAAAAGCGTGCCCGGCTGATTAATTTGGCAAACCTCCCTTACCATCCTGCTAGGCATGTGCGCGTTAGAATGAATTTTGGGCAATTCTGCATAGCGTTCTGTCTGCACTTTCCTAGCCAAAATGACACGCTCACGAATGTCTTTGCTTTTCACACTAGGCCGCTCATTGCTGGAAAGTTCATCATAAGATACAGGCGTAACTTCTACATGAAGATCTATTCTATCCAGCAAAGGCCCGCTGATTTTATTGAGATAACGCTGCACAACAGCTGGCCCACAAACACACTCTTTTTCCGGATGATTAAAGTAGCCACAAGGACAAGGGTTCATCGAAGCTACAAGCATAAAACTGGCAGGGTAATCCACCGTTACCCGAGCTCGCGAGATGGTCACGCGGCGTTCTTCCATCGGTTGCCGCATCACTTCGAGGACGGTTCGTTTAAATTCGGGGAGCTCATCAAGAAAAAGTACGCCGTTATGAGCTAAACTAATCTCTCCCGGACTAGGATTAGAACCGCCACCTACCAAGGCGACATCACTGATCGTATGGTGTGGCGAACGAAAAGGTCGTTGGGTCACCAGTGCCGAACCCGCCGGAAGAACACCCGCAACAGAATGAATTTTAGTGGTCTCCAAAGCTTCTCTCAAATCCAATGGAGGAAGGATAGTAGGCAAACGCCGCGCAAGCATGGTTTTACCCGCACCAGGAGGGCCAATTAGTATGACATTGTGGCCTCCAGCTGCAGAAATTTCCAGCGCACGTTTAATGTTTTCTTGCCCTTTTACATCAGAGAAGTCTACATCGTAGTTGCCTTCATTGGCCGCGAATTCATCGCGTGTTTCCACGAAAGTGGCCGTCAGTTCAAGGGTGCCATCCAAAAAGGCCGCGGCTTCGGCCAGGTTATTGACGCCGTAGACTTTTATCCCATCCACAATAGCAGCTTCCCGGGCATTGGCCTTGGGCAAGATGAGGCCTTTGAATTTCTCCTTACGTGCCTGAATAGCCATTGGCAATACGCCTTTGATCGGACGTAAACTTCCATCAAGCGAGAGCTCACCCATGATGACATACTTGTCCAGGTCATCAGCTAAAATTTGCCGTGAACCAGCCAAATAAGCCAAAGCGATAGGAAGATCATAAGCGGCCCCTTCTTTGCGGATATCCGCAGGAGCGAGGTTGACAATGGTGCGCAGGCGAATCACCTCATAGCCACTGTTCTTCAAAGCGGGTTCCATCCGCATCATGCCTTCTCGCACAGCGTTGTCTGGTAAGCCTACTAAATGGTAAAATTGTTTGCCATCAAAAGCAGCATTGCCGCCTGTATTTACTTCAACGGTAATCGTACGTGCATCAACGCCTTCGACGGCGCTGGCAAAAGTTTTAACCAACATACTTGGTAGTAATTAAGTCTGAGAGCAAGGTCGGATAAATTCCTGAAAGAAAGAGTGATAACCGCTGATTGAGGGAAGACCTTACTCGAAATAACCGCTGATAAATAACAATTCCTATGATTAGACGAATATAATACAATTAGTAATATTTTCTTTATTTTTAAATCAAAATAGTCGCTCTAATGAAAAACAATAAACGCCTTAAGAGCTTTATCGAGCTCACTATTCTAGTATTACTCGTATTTCTTTCTGTCTATTTTATTGAAAAAATCCCTGCTTTTGATTTTCCAAAACCAGCATCTACTTCAGCGAAAATAGTAACATTCACCGGTATCTTTATTATGGCCCTCCTGATGCTAGGACTCCATGAATTGGGTCATCTACTTACAGGGTTGACACAAGGATTTAGATTTGCAATATTTGTTGTTGGCCCTTTAGGGGTAAAGCAAGAAGATGAAAAAATAAAATGGTACCTCAACACCAATCTTGGCCACTATGGAGGGATAGCTGCCACAACACCTGTCAATAATGCCCCCGGCAATGCTGAGAAATTTGCCCGCGTTATCATTGCAGGGCCGCTAACTTCCTTATTCGGAGGAATCATCCTACTTTATCTTTCTACCCTTTTAGGGACACCTTGGAATACCATTGTTTTCTCGGGTGGCCTAGTTTCCTTAGCGCTATTTTTGGCGACTACCGTGCCCAGTAAAACAGGGGCGTTTTTCACCGACCGTAAACGCTATCAACGCCTGACACGCCCCGGCAAAGCCCAACAGGTGGAGTTGGCTACGCTAAGAATTATGGGGCAATATGCTCAAGATAATTCTTACCAGAATGTCGACCCCGCAGACATCAACATCCTCCTCGAAGATGAGGAGCCTTTTATGCGGTATTTTGGTTGGTTTAACAAACTGTATCAACAGTTGGAACAAGACATAGAACCTTCCGCCGAAGACTGGGACAGCTTTCGAAGAACCGGAGAATTACTGTCTAAATCAATGGTGACAGCAATGGAAAAAGAATTGGAAAAAGCCAGAAAGTAACGCTTCTAGCCCATTTCTGACACCACCTCTTTTACCTGAGGCAACATCCGCTTTAGCATTCCTTCAATACCAGACTTGAGGGTAACCGTAGAGCTTGGGCAGCCACTACAAGAGCCTTGCAAAATTACCGTTACTATACCTTCTTTGAAGTGCTTAAACTCGATATTACCACCATCCATTTCTACAGCTGGTTTTACGTAAGTATCAATGAGTTCTTTAATTTTAGCTACAATCTCAGCGTCATCTTCGCTGTAATCATAACTCGCACCACGCTCGGCTTCGATAGCATCCATTGCTTCCGTAAATCCGTCTTTGATGATCAACTTATCCTCCTGGACATACGCCTTGATAAACTCTTTGAGTTTAAGCATAATATCCTCCCAAGCATAATTGAATTCCTTGGTTACGGTAACGAAATTATTAGAAATATAAACCCCCTTTACATAAGGAAGGTCAAACAAAGCAGTCCCAAGGGGAGACCATTCGCGAGCTAGATCTTCTTCCCGAAAATCGGCTGTCCCCCGGTACAACATCCGGTTGGTTACAAACTTTAATGACTCAGGATTCGGAGTCTGCTCTGTATACAAAAGCACCGGACTTTTAACAGCGGTGGTATTTTCCATGGTTACTCTGCTTTACAATAATAATACAAAGGTAACAACTGATCTGCGATTCGGTTGGCTTTAAGCTGAGTTTATTTAGACTTATTCTAAGTTTGTTTCCCGGTCATTCTTTCTAAAGCAAGCTAGAGGTCTGCAACCAAAATGTACTGATAGTTCAATTCTGTATCTATGGCCTGAATATTTTTGTATCCAGCTTGATAAAGCAAATCTTCTACCACATAAAGAGGAGCACGATGTTCATAAGGCCGAGGCCCAATTGGTGTTCGCTTACGCTTGAAATCTACAATCACCAGGCGGCCACCTTCTTTGATCTTTGGCTTTAACTTTTGTAAATANTCCAGCTTGTTTTTTATATACATAAACGTGTTTACAATCAAAACAGCATCTACCTCTTGCGTATACAAATTCGGTGAATCAGGTGGCGTTAGCCGGGTTTCCAGGCGGGCTCTTTCTGTCTCGGACAATTCAATCATGCTGGTACTATCTACATAGTTCAGGAATGTTTGATCAATATCCAATGCAACAACCTTTTCGGCAAGTGGGGTAATACGTTTCGCAAAAAAACCATTTCCTGTACCAATATCTGCGACTACTTTATTAGAGAGGTCACCTTTGCCTAATAAGCCTATAATAAGGTTAGGGCGCTGCCAATCCAGGCGATTTGTGTTTTCGTAACTTGCCGTAAACCCATCTAAATCAAAAGTATCCGTTGCCCGAGGAGGGTGCTCCTCTGTTGCCGTGGTCGTGATTTCATTAGTAGCAGGGGTGTCTGTGTCACACGCAGAGGCGAAGATGGTTAGACCAACCAGCAAGAGTAAGCGTAGAAAATGCATAAGCAGGTAGATAATTTGTGTAAAAATAGATCGCCGCGCGTAGCTCAACAAGTTTTTTTACTTTTCTTAACGTATGGACAAAGTCCTTTGTGAAGATTAATTAGAAAGAGTATCCTTAGGAATGTAAATTTATTACTGAACTACTCCTTATCGTCTTCTAAAGTAAGAAATCCAAAGGGAAGTTTTACTGGCTTCCTTTTATTTTATTTATCAATCAAGTACCTTGTTGGTTTTTTAGTGCTTTCACTGAAAGGGCAACAGTAAGATCATTTTCCTAACTAACGGCCTTTTAAAACTCAAACACGATTATTATGATTGTAATTATCGCAATAATTATAGCCTTTGTGAACAAAGCAGGAGAACTAGGTCTCAATAAATTTCTCTGGGGAACTATTGGCTTTGCTGCTTATTTCCTTACGCAATTTGTAGCAGGTATCGTTATGGCAATAGCCTTTGATATGATGGGCCAACGTATTGAAGACTTGTCTGAATTAACCCTCAATCTCATTGGCATAGTTGTCGGTGCTATCTGTGCTTACCTTGCCTATCAGCAAATGCCCAAATACGCCCAAAAGGACCATCAGACGCTAGAGGACGATCTATTAGATGAAGATATGTTCCGGTAAAGAAGACTTACTTCGGTAATTTCCGAGGTCTAAACCTCATCAAATTTGCTCGCTCAGGCAAGGTCACAGGGGGATCATCAAAGAGCAAAAAGGCATAGCACAAGCCTAAATCTTCGCGATAAAAGGCAAGCATCTGACAATTTTCGGAAGCACTAAAAATCTGCTTAGGCTTAAAAAAATAAATTTGCACCCAATCTGCATGATAAACGGTATCCATTACAGCTAGATCCACCTCATGTGAAACGAGGTAGCTATCTTCTGCGTTGCTAGCAAGATGCATAGCCATACGAGAAGCACTCAAATGAGGAATCAAAGCCTGATCGCTATCAGGTTCAACGGCAACAAAAAGATATCGAATCTCCAACTTCTCTTTCCTGAAATTCACAGCAAAATCATACTCCTGAAAAACCACGGAAGGGTTTCTTAGCACTTTGTATGATTCTTCTGGTGGAAACCAATCGAGTCCTTGCTGCGCTATTTGTAATTGATATTCAAGCGGAAGCTGCTCCTGCCCCTTTGTAGAAGTGACAAAAAAAAGAAAAAGGATAAGCGGAGTAAAGTAATACACGTCAAAAATATAATCCTCTGACAGTTTTCGGATTGTTCTTTAGAAACAACCCAAAAACTGTCAGAGGAGGAATGATATAGCTATTGACTGGCCAACTACTCGTCAACCAAGAACCAGTAGCTAATGGACAATATAGTCCCTGCTATCACCGGGCTGGCAATAGTTTGACAATAAAAAACAAAAATTAATGACTAGAGCGAGTTCTCTGGGGCATCAATAATTTTGATGCGGTCTTTAATCGACTGAATGAACTCGGAGGAGGGTTTAATATTAGGAAGGCTACGTTTTAAAAACTGCTTAAAGGCTAACTGACTATCTAACTGTTCTTCTATACTGGGTTTCGCTTCACCAACGGTATTGTAGGGTTGGGTTTCACTGACGCTACCGGGGCCATCATCTAGCAAATTTCGATTGCCGAACTTGCTCATCAGTTCTTGAAAATTCTGATCTCTCATGGCTGTAAAATTTCTTTGCCAATGCCGTTGAATCCCTAAAAAACAACAGGGCCATGATCGATCATTATCAGACACAAAAAACGCTGTAGCCCAACTGGATGGTTGGACGACAGCGTAAATTGAATTTTGCGTTGAGAACGAATTCGTTAGCATGATCTTTGTTGTTTCCCCGACGAAGAACGCTTCCTTTTTACCTGCAAGGGTAATCATTTTGGAAGTTGACAATAGAAAAAGCGGGTAAAAGGAAAACGTTCTTCTTAGGTAAGGCTCAACCTGCACTAGGCAAGGTTATGAATCTTGGTTACGATTATTAGTAAAGCCGTTTTCAGCGGCATAATCCTGCAAATCTTTAGCCAGCAAGTTTCGAGCCCGAAACAGTCGTGAACGAACTGTTCCGATAGGAACTTCGAGAATTTCTGCGATCTCTTCGTACTTGAAGTCCTGCAGATCACTCAACACAATCACTGTACGAAAATCTTCAGATAATCGATACATTGCTGCGGAGAGTTCATCGCCTACCATATCCAGGAGGCTCTCGTCATTCCAATCCATCAAGGAAGGTATGCTCTGCGTATCCGTATCTGGGATAATTGCAGCCACATCTTCGTAATCCACCATGCTTGGGCGCCGCGACTTTTTGCGGTAGCCGTTGATGAAATGATTACGCATGATTTTAAATAACCATGCCTTGGCGTTGGTACCTTGCCGGTACTGATCGATGGCTTTGATGGCTCGCTCGATCGTATCCTGCACAAGATCCTCTGCTGCCGCCTCATCGTATGTGAGGTGGAAGGCAAATCCGTACAAGGCGCCGAGCTCTGGAAGAAACTCGCGCTCAAAGACCCTTTGTCTTACGTCGTTGTTAGCCATCAGAACCATAAAAATAGATTTTTAAAGTTACGTGTGCAACACGTTCCTGCCGGGGCTTTCCCGTGCGTACACGACAAGACTAACCGAAGTGGGCCGGCTTTTAGTTCCCATGTTTTTATTTTTTTATTCAAAAAAATAAAAACATCTCTACAACCAGCTAACTATCAATAACTTGTGTGCAGATATTTTTTTTAGAAAATATTAACACTAAAGAAACTTAGTGCACCCTAACATTTTAAAAGAAGGAATCCTCTTCTTGCTTAGAGGTCGTACTCCCATCATCATCGGTATTAGAAAAGTCCCAATTGTACTGATCAAGACGGCTAATTGCGAGGGTAAGTAATTCAGTACAATGCTTAATATCCTCTTTGTGGGCCATTTCAATGGTCTGGTGCATATTGCGCAGCGGAATGGAGATGGCTCCGGCAATTGCACCTTTTTTGCCATAGCGCTGGACACCCGCAGTATCAGTTCCACCCGCAGGAAGGAGTTCTACCTGCCAAGGAATATTATTTTGCGTCGCAGTCTTCTTGAGGTAATTGACCATCCTATAATCACTGATAACCGTACCGTCAAGTACTTTGATGGCTGCCCCTTTACCTAACTGGGTGACTTTTTCGTGCCCCTGTGCCCCCGGTACATCGAAAGCAATCGTTACATCCAGACCAAAACCAAAATCAGGATCAATCAGGTGAGCTGCCGAAATAGCGCCACGCAACCCTACTTCTTCCTGCACGGTGAAGACACCATATATATCATAAGGTACCTTCTGGTCTTTGAGTGCTCGAAGTGCTTCCAACAAAATGAAAACAGAAACCCGATTGTCTATAGATTTGCTGTTAACACAATCACCCATTTCTATCAGTGTACGCTCACGAGTTACAGGGTCACCAAGTCTGACAAGTTTGTGCACTTCTTCCTTGCTCATCCCAAGGTCGATGAAATATTCCTGCAATGGAACTTGCTTGGTGCGCTCTTCTGGTTTCATCAAGTGAATAGGCTTAGATCCCATCACACCAATGACATCTTTGCGGCCATGAACAATCACACGCTGCGAGGTTAATGTTTTGGGATCAAACCCTCCTAATGGTAGGAAACGAAGGAAACCTTCTTCGTCGATATGATTAACAATAAAGCCAATTTCATCCATGTGAGCAGCAATCATTACCTTTTTACGGGATTGCCCACGCTTAACAGCAATAACATTGCCCATATTATCTACCGAAACCTCATCTACCAGATCGGTTACTTCCCTCAGTACGAGTTCGCGAATACGTTGTTCAAAACCCGGTGCTCCAGGGGCCTGACAGATAGATTTGAGTAGTTGGATATTAATCATAGCATGTGTAGTTATTGGCCGATCGGCGAAGTTAGCGTTAAATTTTGAATGTGTTCATATTTGGCTTACAGGAATTTGGTCAGGTGCTATTTGGTGAGTTCTTTTCATTAAGACCAGAAAATCAGTTATAGTAACGCATAAGCTGGCAATAGCATTATCTTTGAGGCGTATGGCATTACTAAAAAAACTGGCTGGCGAAACAGCCATCTACGGATTAAGCAGCATTCTCGGGCGAGTGGTCAACTGGATCATCCTTACCCCCTATTTTACCAGGGTATTTGAAAAGGGGGAATACGGTATTGTGACCGACTTATACTTCTGGATCGCGATATTACTCGTATTGTTTACTTACCGGATGGAGACCGCTTTCTTTCGGTTTGCTAGCCGCGGACAACAAGAATTGGGAGATGAAAACCATGACCAGGATACTGTTTTCTCTACGGCTTCCCTTACCATTATTGGTACAACCGTAGCCCTTACTGGACTGCTTTTCTGTTTAGCACCACAAATTGCTTCCTTTTTAAAATACCCAGGGCGTGAAGATTATGTCCGCATTTTCACCCTTATCATTGCATTTGATGCCTTGGCAGCTATCCCTTTCGCCAAGCTACGGATGGAAAGTCGCCCCTTGCGCTTTGCGGCGATTAAGCTTAGTGCACTCGCGCTCAATATCCTATTGGTCTTCTTTTTCCTGGAAGGGTGCCCCTGGCTATTAGCACATGATTACACCTTTGTCGCAGATATTTACAATCCAGAGCATCGTATTGCCTACGTTTTCTGGGCCAATTTAATCGCCAGTGGAATAAGCATTTTATGGCTCGCCCCTTTATATCGTCATTTAGCATGGCGTTTTGCAACAGACTTGTGGCGAAGAATGCTCAACTACGCTTTGCCATTAGTTATTGCTGCTATCGCGGGAATCGTCAATCAGTTAGCAGGAACAACACTATTGAAATATTTTGGAACAGGCACCACTGAAGCTAACCTCGACATGGGGGGAATGTATGCTGCAGCAGCTAAGTTAGCTGTACTTATGAATCTCTTTGTCCAAGCCTTTAACTACGCTGCGGAACCCTTTTTCTTCCGGCAATCAGCCGTTTCTCAAGACAAGGCCATCTATGCTGATGTCGCGCGGGCTTTCGCCTTAGTGGGGAGCTTGGCGTTTGTAGGTATTATGTTTTACCTGGAATTGATTCAGGTTTTCCTAGGAGAAGACTACCGTGAGGGACTGGGTGTGTTACCCATTCTATTGGTCGCTAATTTCTTCTTGGGGTTATACTACAACTTCTCTATTGGTTACAAGCTCACGGACCAAACTCGTTGGGCGGGATATATTGCACTTTTTGGAACGGTCATTACCCTTGTAATCAACATTATTTTTATACCAAGTATCACGATTTACGCCCCGGCGTGGGCCAGTTTGGCCTGCTTCTTTACGATGACGGTCGCTGGCTATTGGCTCACCCGCAAGCTTTGGCCAGTAGACTATAAACTAGGACGGATGGCCTACTACCTGTTGCTGGCTATTGCCGGCTGGGGCCTGACGATCATCATGACCTCATTTCTCCCTGATCAAATGGTATATCGCTTGATCGGGAATAGCTTCGTATTTTTAGCTATTCTATTACTCTTGTATAAAACGGAAGGAAACTGGCTAAGAAAGGTATTAAGATAACCCCCTTACTCCTCTCGTAAAGCCCGCCGCAAAATTTTACCAACATTCGTCTTTGGAAGTTCATCTCGGAATTCCACTTCTTTAGGAACCTTGTAACCTGTGAGGTTTTCGCGACAATACTCAATGAGTTCTTTCTCCTTCAAAGACTTGTCTTTTTTGACGACAAAAATCTTGACTACTTCGCCTGATTTCTCACTCGGGATGCCCACCGCAGCAACCTCAAGTACTTTCGGGTGACTGGCTACAACATCTTCCACTTCGTTGGGGTAAACATTAAAGCCAGAAACAAGGATCATGTCTTTCTTACGGTCGACGATTTTCACAAAGCCTTCGTCGTCGATAACCCCCATGTCGCCAGTGCAGAGCCAGCCTTCGCGAATAGTATTGACCGTTTCATCAGGGCGATTGTAATACCCTTTCATAACCTGAGGACCTTCTACTTGTATTTCTCCGACCTCACCTGTGGCACAAACTCCTTTTTCTTCATCCCAGATGCGAACATTGGTAGAGGGAATCGGTAAACCAATGGTACCGATACGCCCCGTACTATTGAGAGGGTTGATTGTTACAACAGGGCTTGCTTCGGTCATGCCGTAGCCTTCAGATAAGGTACAGCCCGTTGTTTGTTGCCATTTTTCCGCCACGGCCTTTTGAATGGCCATCGCTCCGCCAACTGTAATTTTGAGCGTACTGAAATCTACCGTCCCGAAATCGGAGTGATTAAGTAAAGCATTAAATAAGGTATTCACACCTGTCATCAAGGTGACGGGGTAGTCTTTCATTGCCTGAATTACCGAGCCTAGATCGCGGGCATTAGTGACCAATACATTAAGTGAACCGATGCTTGCTAGTGCCATACAGTTTACCGTAAAGGCAAAAATATGGTAGAGCGGAAGCGGACACAGCACTATTTCTTCTTTCTCTTTTAGCTGAGGCATCATCCAGGCACGAATCTGCATCATGTTTGCCACCAGATTACGATTGGTAAGCATAGCACCTTTTGAAACACCAGTAGTACCTCCTGTATACTGAAGTGCCACAACATCCTCAGGGTTACTTGTGAATTCCGGCAACTTGAATTTCTTTCCCTGGCTAAGCGCCTCTGAGAAGGTGACCGTATTCGGAATATTAAACTTGGGCACCATTCTTTTCAACTTGCGAACAACGAAGTTGACAACCATCTTTTTTGGGAAACCCAGCAGCTCGCCAATACTGGTTGTGATCACCGTTGTGATAGAAGTTTCTTTTAGAATCGCCTCCAGGTTAGCAGCAAAATTTTCAGCAATAATGATCGCTTTTGCGCCAGAGTCATTAAACTGGTGTTTCATTTCCCGCGGCGTGTAAAGCGGATTCGTATTTACAACCACTAATCCTGCCCGAAAAGCACCATACAAGGCAATAGGATACTGAAGCATATTAGGCATCATCAACGCAATCTTATCCCCCGGCTGTAGTCCTCGCGAATGGAGATACGCCCCAAATTGGCGTGATTGTTGTTCGATTTGCTGATACGTCAACTCTTTTCCCATACAAGAAAAGGCTTTTTGAGGACCGTACTTTTCAAAAATATCGTCTAATACACCGATCAAATTTGGAAAAACATCAGCGTCAATATTAGCAGGTACACCTTGTGGGTAGTGCTGTAACCAGGGGCGTTGCTCGTTCATCACCTTTATTTCGTTAGTTTTAGAAACTTCTTTCTTTGTCTATATATGTGATTGTAATTTAGAAAAAAATAAAGAACAANCAGAGGAATAGCGGCCTGCACCTTTCTTTTTTACTAAGCTTGAGCCAATTCTCGTATTGCAGTAAGCTGTTCGATATACCCTTCTGCTGCTTTCAGAGAATCGCCTTCTTCCCAACCCAGTTCCTGTCCCATTGCCTTGGCTACCTCACCAGCTACCTGCTGCGCAGCACTCCAGTCTAGAATTTCCAACCGAATACGTCGGGCTAAAAAGTCTCTCACTGTCCTAGCCATCTCGTGACGGGCAGCATAAACAACCTCCCCTAGTAGGTAGGGATAACCTTTAGCCAGTTCTTTTTTCCAAGCAACATTCTCATTCAGCACTTCTAGCAATACAGGTGTTTGGCTACCATAATGCTCATGTAAGTACTGACAGGTAATCGCTGGTAATCCGCTAATTCCTACAAGTTCTTTCCAACCTCCCGAAGTGTAACCTTTTCCTCCTACTAATATTTGCTTATCTGTTGTGCAGGTAATTTGTTGGTTCAACAAGTGCTCACCTACATAGTCAATGGTGTCTTTAGCCATCAAGCGATAGGTCGTCCATTTACCTCCTAAAAGACTGACCAGGTTGGAGGTTTTGTCGTGCTCTACTTCGTGATCACGCACTAAGCCCTTTGTTCCTTTACTGGGGTCTGAAGCAATCAGCGGTCGCAGGCCACCAAAGCCGGAAACGACCTGTTGAGCATTTACTTTTTTATCGAGATAAGGATTTAGGGTTTCCAAAAGAAAATCAACTTCTGTTGCTTCCAATTGGGGTTCTTTCTCCAGATCACTGTACTCCGTATCAGTGGTTCCCAACATAAGTTTCCCCTGAAAAGGAATCGCAAAAACCACGCGACCATCCGGCGTTTCAGGAATAAGCANAGCATCTTCTCCTCCTAAGACTTCATAAGGTAATATAACGTGTACCCCTTTACTAGGCCGAATACGAGGCATTTGTGCTTCGTTGGCCAATTGCCGAACGTGATCGGCGTAAGGACCTGTACAGTTGATGAAGACTTTAGCCTTAATAAGGATTTCCTCCCCTGTTTGCAAGTCTTTGGCATAGGCTGCTGTTAATTGGCCCATTGCGTCTTTTTCAAAACCAGTTATTTCAACATGATTAGCTACTGCTGCCCCCGCTTCTGCCGCTGTTTGTACAATAGCCAGACAATAGCGCGCATCATCCAGTTGACCATCATAATACAGTACAGCACTATGGACATTATCGGAAATACGTGGTATTCGTTTCTTCACCTCAGCCTTGCTCAGCCATTTACTACTGGGCAGTGTATCCTTACCAGATGCAAACCAACCGTAAATCGTGAGGCCAATGGTAAAATACAATCCTTCAAGCCAACTAAAAACCGGCGTAACTAGTGCTTGAGCATGCGCAAGATGAGGTGCATTTTGCAAAACCGTATGACGCTCTTCCAAGCCATGACGAACTTGTGCGAGTTGAGCAAAGTCAAAGTTTTTGAATGCCTGCTCCAAATAACGTACTCCACCGTGAATAAGCTTGGTTGATTTTGAAGAGGTAGCTGCCGCAAAATCAGTTTTCTCAATCAATGCCGTTTTATACCCCCTTAGTACGCTATCTAGGGCACACCCAGCACCACTAGCTCCGCCGCCGATGACTAAACAATCAAATTCTTCTGTACGCAGTTTTTCCAAATGACTCGATCGCTTCATGCAAGGGGATTATTTATAATAATAACAACAGACATACCTGCCACGAAGATACGCCCAATTGGTGTTTCTCTAACAACAGAAAAGGGGCATTGTTGCTTTTTCAAAAAACAAGGCATTAAAATCTTTCAGAAAAAAATGAAAGATATCAAAACCCTAGTTTTGTTACTTTTGTTGTGTAGACAGCTAAATCTAGTAAAATGCGTACTGACGACTTATTGCACCGAGGCTTGAAAATGGAGTTTTTGAGCGCGGAAGAAGGGGTGTTTCTTTTGGAAAATGCCAGCACTGCGGAATTGATGCACGTAGCTCATCGCTTGCGAATGCAGCAAGTACCAAATGACAAGGTGACCTGGATCATTGACCGCAACTCCAACACCACCAATGTTTGTATTGCAAATTGCAAGTTTTGCAACTTCTATCGTCGCCCTGGCCATGACGAGGTTTACATCACCACCATAGAGCAGTACAAACAAAAAATTGAAGAAACATTTGCTTTTGGTGGCGAACAGCTTTTGCTACAAGGCGGGCACCACCCCGACTTGGGACTGGATTATTACGTCAAGTTATTCAAAGAGTTAAAAGCACTCTACCCTCAACTCAAGCTACACGCGCTGGGGCCACCAGAGATTGCACATATCGCCAAACTCGAACAAGCTTCTCATTATGAGGTACTCAAAGCACTTCACGAATCAGGCCTTGACAGCTTGCCTGGTGCTGGTGCTGAAATTCTGAGTGATCGGGTACGTCGCCTTATTTCGAAAGGCAAATGTGGTGGAGAGGAATGGCTGGATGTGATGCGCGCCGCCCACCAGTTAAACATTACCACTAGTTCCACTATGATGTTTGGGCACATCGAAACCAATCTGGAACGCATGGATCATTTGGTCCGAATGCGTGCTGTACAAGCCGAAAAGCCTGCTCATGCTAAAGGGTTTCTAGCCTTCATTCCTTGGCCTTTTATGGATGAGGATACGATTTTGAAAAAAATCAAGCGTGCCCGAAATACTGTAACAGGTGATGAATACATCCGCATGATTGCCTTAAGTCGGATCATGTTACCCAATGTAATCAACATCCAAGCCAGCTGGCTGACAGTAGGCAAGCAGGTTGCTCAACTCTGTCTCCATGCTGGTGCCAATGATTTTGGTTCAATCATGATTGAAGAAAACGTAGTATCAGCCGCAGGTGCCCGCTTCCGGTTTACTGCCGACGGTATCCAGGAGGCCATCCGCGAAGCCGGTTATGTTCCTCAATTACGTAACCAGCAATACGAATACCGGGAGCTTCCAAAAAACATCCAACAACAACAGCTGGACAAGGAAGCGATGATTGTAGATTAAGAAAAAAATCACCACCTTTAAAGCCTGCTTTAATCGGTTTTATAATTCGCTAAGGAACAGCACCAGAATATGCTAAGCACCCACAATGTCAGCTTCTCGTTTGCTTCTACCAGGGAAGCCAGCATACATTTGAATTTTCCTGATTTTGAATGCCAGACCGGAGAACACTGGTTGTTACTGGGGCAATCTGGTAGTGGCAAAACGACTTTATTGCACCTCTTAGCCGGACTGCGAACGCCACAAAGCGGTGAAATAAAAGTAAACAACACTATCCTCAATCAATTATCTGGCGCAAAACTAGATCAGTTTCGGGGTAGAGAGATTGGTGTGATCTTTCAACAATCTCATTTTTTAAGAGCTTTAACCGTTGGGGAAAACCTCGCGATGGCTAGACAATTAGTGGCACTGCCTGCTGACAACAATAAGATCAAAGCATTACTGGAGCAACTAAATATTGGTCATAAGTTTAATGCACTTCCCAGTGAACTCAGCGTTGGAGAGCAGCAGCGAGTGGCCATTGCCCGTGCGCTGGTCAACGACCCTACCATCATTCTAGCGGATGAACCGACATCGGCCCTGGATGATAAAAATACGGAACAGGTAGTCGCACTTCTCAAAGCGCAAGCGCAAGCCGCCAATGCAACGCTTTTAGTCGTTACCCACGACAACCGTCTGAAAAATATCTTTGACCAACAAATCGAGTTATGAATCTACTACGACTAAGTTGGAAAAATCTGACATTCAAGCCACTTTCTACCTTGCTGAGCATTGTGCTTTTCGCCTTAGGCGTAGGTCTCGTGTCTTTGCTTTTTTTGTTACAAAAACAAGTAGAAGATAATTTCGAAAAAAGCCTGGCAGGCATTGATCTCGTTATCGGCGCAAAGGGGAGCCCACTGCAATTGATTCTTAGCAGTATGTACCATCTCGATGCGCCTACGGGAAATATTAGCATTGAGGAAATCAGACCTTTCCTTAATCCCAAACATCCGCTTATTGAAACGTCCATTCCACTTTCATTGGGCGATAGCTATCGTACTTTTCGCGTTGTGGGCACCAGCACAGATATCCTTGATTTCTATGATGTAAGCTTGGCCAGTGGCAAGGTTTGGTCTCAGAATTTTGAAGTGGTGATTGGCAACACTGTCGCGCAAAAACTAAGCCTGAAACTGGGATCAACATTTAGCAGTTCACATGGCTTCCTGGAAGACGAAAACCTGGGACATGACCATACCGATTTTAAAGTCGTCGGTATCTTAGCCTCAAGCGGCACCGTACTAGATCAACTCATTCTTACGACCAACCAGAGTTATTGGCTTACCCACGAACATGATGCAGCAAATGAAGAGGCAGCTCCACAAGAAGATCACGCGGATCACGATCATGATGATCATGACCATGCCCACGATCACGAAGCTGTACCAGTTACTCTACCAAGCTTACTGGAAGAGCCAGGCGAAAAAGAAATCACTTCTTTGCTAATCAAGTTTAAAGGCCGAAACTTCCAGGCGCTCAATATGCAGCGTAGTATCAATGAAAACACGGACCTACAAGCAGCAACGCCTGCTATTGAGATAAATCGTCTTTACAGCCTTATGGATACCGGCGAAAAAGCACTGCGTATTCTGGCTTTCGTGATCATTTTTGTCTCCGGCCTGAGTATTTTCATTTCCCTGTTTGCCTCACTGAAAGAACGCCAGTATGAACTGGCCCTGTTGCGGGTAATGGGAGGAACTCGCGCCACCTTATTCACACTTATCATTTTAGAAGGATTGTTATTGGCTTCACTTGGTTGTTTATTTGGCCTACTGCTGAGTCACGGCGGAATGCAGGTCTTTGCTGGTACTTTAGAAAAAGCCTATGGCTATACCTTCTCTGGCTGGACGTTTCTTCCTCAGGAATGGTACCTAGTAGGTGGTTCGCTTCTATTGGGCTTGGTAGCAGCAATATTGCCTGCCATAAAAGCTAGTAAAACTGACATTTCGGAAACCTTGCTAAAAGGGTAGTTGAGTTTTCGCCCAACCCTTTTCTTACTCCTCATCAGGAACTTCTCCTACTTTCTTTTGGTTAACAATCAGACAAGTAGGACGCATTTCACACAACAATTTGCCCCCCTAACGCGTATAATATCTGATTGCAGACGAAAAGATACCGAGATGAAAAATGCATATATGGTGGAGTTCGAACTCCCCGAAGAGTTTACAGAAGAGTTCATGGCACTTATCCCTCGGCAACGGTTTATGATCAACCAGATGCTGGCGGATGGAATCATTCAAAACTACAGCCTTTCGTTGGATCGCTCTCGCCTATGGGCAGTGATGATCGCAGAAAGCGAGTTTTCACTAATGGAAGAAATTGAGCGGATGCCATTGATTGATTATATGGTCCCTGATATTTCACAGTTGATGTTTCACAACTCTTCTATGGAAGTAATGCAATTCTCTTTAAACTAATAACCCTTTCGCTTCTCAAAACATGAGTCATCCTGAATTTTGATTGTCATCAAAATCCGTGCTGACCAACTGCAAAACCTATCGTTAAAGACGAAGCCCCGTGATTTCACTAATAGAGATCACGGGGCTTTATTTTCAGGACTCTTTAAAAAAAAAGCCCCCCTTAAAACTATTCTCACCTCTACTGGTTTATAGTTGCATGCGCAACCAAAAAATCATTTTTTGTCCACTTCTAACCAACGAATAGACCCCATTTTACTACTTATGATTCGCCTTGGGCGAATGGTAACCAGTAGTATGTATAATAAACTCAACAAAGAGGACCAGCACTTGATGGGGCCTCACATGGGGGTATTATCAGACTTATATCAAAAAGATGGGGTTCGTCAGCAGGATTTAGCAATATCTAGTTTCAAAGACAAGGCTACGATTACAAGGTCTCTCAAGCTTTTAGAGCGCGAAGCCTTGGTATTAAGAGTGGCTGACCCTATAGACAAACGTACCAAACGCATCTACATTACCCCAAAAGGGCGTAAGGTGTATCAAACTATTCTCCCGCTTGGCCAAGAGGTTATAGCCGAAGCAAAAACAGGAATTACAGATTCGGAACTGGAAGCTTGCGCAGCTGTTTTACAAAAAATGTACAACAACTTAAGTAAATAGTTGCACGTGCAACTTGTATAAAATTAAAACTCAAGCATCGCTTGTTTTACAAATTAAAATTGGGTTGACGATATGACTGATCTTACAAAACGTCGATTATCCATTGTTGGAGCAGGGATAATTCTTTTAATCGGCTACCTAGGGTATAATCACCTTTCTCAGCAAAAGGAAGAAGCCCCTCGTAAGCCAAAAGTTACCACTGCTAAGCAAGCTCAGGTGATGACGGCACAACAAGAAACCATTGTAACGACCTTAGATGTACAAGGGCAGTTAGCAGCCTTTGACAAGGTAGAACTATATGCCGAAGTGGGAGGCATGGTACAAAGTTCAGGGCGCGCATTCAAAGTAGGCACCTTTTTCCCAAAAGGCAGCCCGCTTATCAAAATTGACGACAGCGAAACCCGCTTGGCTTTGCTGGCACAAAAAAGCACGCTACTCAATGCCATTGCTCAAGCGATGCCTGATTTAAAAATCGATTATTCGGAAAATTTCGCAGTATGGGAAGAATACTTGAATAGTTTTGATGTAGAAAAAGCCATCAAGCCGCTCCCAGAGCCTAAGACAGATCAGGAGAAGCGCTTTATCGCTACTCGCAATCTCTATACCCAATACTACAATATCAAGAGCCAGGAAGAGCGGTTAAATAAATTCACGCTTTACGCTCCTTTCGGAGGGGTACTTACTTCAGCCAGTATCAACCCTGGTACCGTTATCCGAACAGGGCAGAAGCTGGGAGAATTGATGGCAACAGGAAACTACGAACTCATTGCCACCGTACCAATGGCCGACCTAAACTATATCAAAGTAGGGAATTCTGTGAAACTGGCCTCCGAAGATATTGCTGGTGAATGGCAAGGTACAGTCAAACGTATCAGCGACCAGATTGATCCCGGTTCTCAAACAGTACAGGTTTTTATTGGTGTGAAAGGCAAAGAACTTCGAGAAGGCATGTATCTCCGAGGCGACATTGTTGCTCGTTCCGTCGGTGAAGCCGTACGTATTCCCCGAAACCTACTCGTAGATCAGCGTCAGGTGTTCACAATTCAAGATAGTACCCTACGTCTTCACACCATTAAGTTGGTAAAAGTAGAACCCGAGAACGTTATCGTACAAGGCGTTCCCAACGGTACCCCTCTATTAGCCAAACCAATACCCGGTGCCTTTGACGGCATGAAAGTAGAACCATTACCTACTGTGGAACAAAATGCTTCAGATAATACTGAGGCCGCTCCGCTGGGAATGAACTAGCTACCCAATACCTGCTTCTTACCTTTTTCAATTATTGCTCTAGATTTCCAAGATTATGCGTGGAATTGTTCAATACTTCATTAAATACCCAGTAGCGGCCAACCTTATTATGTTTGGCCTCCTGGCACTGGGATATTTCGGGGCGGTCAATATGAAAACGACCTTTTTCCCGGAAACGCCTAGCCGGATCATCAGTATCCAAACGATCTACCCAGGTGCTGCTCCAGAAGAAGTAGAAGAAGGTATCGTCAGTAAGATTGAAGACAACCTCAAGGGGCTTACAGGTGTCGAACGCTACACTTCCGTTAGTTCTGAAAACAGTGGCAACATCACCGTAGAAGTCCTCAAGGGTTATGATACCGACTTGGTCTTACAGGATGTGAAGAACGCCGTGGATCGAATCAATTCCTTCCCTACAGGTATGGAACCGCCTGTAATTTACAAGCGTGAAAACCTCGGCTTTGCGATCAATGTCGCTCTGAGTGGAGATGTAAGCTTGGCCGCATTGAAACGTTATGCCCGCGAAATAGAAGACGACCTCTTGGCGATGGATGGCCTTTCCAAAGTAACGTTAAGTGGATTTCCGGAAGAAGAAATTGAGATCACTTTCCGTGAACGTGACCTGCGTGCCTTCGGGCTGACTTTACAAGAAGCATCAACAGCTGTCCGTGGGTCAAACGTAGATATTACCGGTGGAACGATTAAAGGCAAGAAGGAAGAATTACTAGTGCGTGCACAGGGTAAAGAATACTATGCCGATGGCCTTCGGGATATTGTTGTAAAAACGACGCCAGGAGGAGGAACCGTCCGTTTACATCAGGTCGCGGATATACGCGACAGGTGGGCAGACACCCCTAATCGTTCTTACCTCAACGGCGCCCCATCTGTGCTCATCAACGTACAGAATACGCTGGAAGAAGACATGCTTAGCATTAATGCTAAAGTAAAAGAATACATCGAGGACTTTAATAAGAGTAATTCAGAAGTTCAGGCAACAATCTCCCGCGATGGTAGCACCGTTCTCGTTCAACGCCGGGAATTGCTTGCAAAAAACGGGATCATTGGCTTCCTGATTGTTCTCGCATTCTTAGCCATGTTTTTGCACTGGCGCCTCGCTTTTTGGGTAGCATTGGCTATTCCTATTTCCTTTGCAGGGATGTTTATCTGTGCTAATTTACTAGGTATTACCATCAATGTTATCTCCCTCTTTGGGATGATCATTGTAATTGGTATCCTCGTGGATGATGGCATCGTCATTGGTGAAAACATCTATCAACAATACGAAGACGGCAAGTCTCCTGTACAAGCTGCCGTTGATGGCACAATGCAGGTTCTTCCTGCCGTTTTTGCTGCTATTATCACAACAATGGTCGCCTTTGGTAGCTTCCTCTTTATTGATGGCCGCCTAGGTGATTTTTTCAGCGAAATGGCCATTGTAGTAATTTTTTCCCTACTATTCTCCTTGATCGAAGGTGTCCTGATTTTGCCTACCCACGTTGCACACTCCAAAGCATTAAGTCAAGATCGCACTCCCAATCCGCTACAAGCTTGGTTTGACCGACGGATGAATTACTTAAGAGACAATATTTATGCCCCAACGCTGCGCTTTAGCATGAAGAACATCTTGTTGGTCAGCAGTATTTTTGTAGGCCTCTTTATGATCACCATTGGAGCCATGGGTGGCGGAATCATCAAATCAACGTTCTTCCCCGTTATTGAAAGAGACGACGTAAGCATCACTCTCCAAATGCCGGCTGGTACACAAGATGACATTACACTCAACTGGTTGGAATACATCGAAAAATCAGCATGGGAAGCCAATAAAGAATTAAGCCAAGAATATTTCAACGACGAAAAAGAAGCCATTGAACGAATTGAGGTAACACTAGGACCAAGTACTTATCAAGGAACGATCTCTATAGCCTTGCTTGATGGCGAAAACCGTGGCGAACTTGCATTACGGGAGGTCATTAATCGTATCAGAAGTAAAGTGGGGCAAATCCCTGCGGCCGAAGTACTGAGTTATGGTGCTCAATCCGCGTTTGGCAAACCTGTTTCAATTTCATTGGTAGGTGAAAACTATGACGAACTCAAAGCCGCTACAGAAGAAGTGAAAGCGGAAATGAATCAACTCGCAGAACTGGCCGACGTAGTGGACAACAACCAGGAAGGGCTCCGTGAAGTCAACATCACGCTCAAAGAAAAAGCCCGCTTTCTGGGATTAGACATTCAAGATATTGTAGGGCAGGTGCGTCAAGGCTTCTTTGGTGCCGAAGCACAACGCCTGCAACGCGGACAGGATGAAGTAAGGGTATGGCTACGTTACGATGAAGAAGATCGCCGTACAATTGAAGACTTAGCCAAAATGCGGGTTCGTTTCCCCGATGGCCGTGCTTTTCCGCTTTCGGAAATCGTTACTTTAGATGTACAACGCGGTGTGATCGGCATCAACCACATCGACGGCAAGCGGGAGATTAAGGTAGAAGCAGACATCGCCAACGATGAGGTATCTGTGAGTGATGTTACGACCAGCTTACAGACGATCATCATCCCTGATATTTTAAAAAAATACTCAACCGTAGCCGCTCAGTACGAAGGGCAAAACAGGGAGCAGGCCAAGTCAGCTGCTTCCATTCAACTGGTGGGTGGTATTTGTTTTGCCTTGATGTTTTTCATCATCGCATTGACCTTCCGGTCCGTAGGACAAACGATTATGGTATTCTTGCTCATTCCTTTTGCCTTTATCGGCGTAGGCTGGGGGCACTGGTTAATGGGCGCACCAATCAGCTTATTTTCCTTCCTGGGAATTATCGCCCTGGTCGGTATTTTGGTCAATGACTCCTTGGTTTTTGTAAGTACCTACAATGATGAACTCCGCTCAGGAAAATCGCAAATGGATGCTTTATACAAAGCAGGGGTCAGTCGTTTTCGCCCCATTCTTTTAACGACGGTAACTACTTTTGCCGGGCTTGCTCCTTTGCTGCTCGAAAAGAGTCTACAGGCCCAATTCCTGATTCCGATGGCCATCAGTGTTAGTTTTGGTTTATTGGCAGCTACTGTTACCATCCTGCTCATGCTACCAATTCTACTCATTGCATTGAACCGCTTCCGGGTTTATCGGGACTACTTGTGGAACGCCAAGAAACCAGAATACAGAGAAGTAGAACCCGCTTATAAAGAAACTATCCCCACGAAATAAGGAACAGCACGAAAATACTAAGAAGACACTATGCGAAAAAAAATAGCACTGGACATGGATGAGGTAGTCGCCAATGTGATGCCCAAATTCCTGGCCGCTTACGAAGCTGAGTTTGGCAAGTGCCTACAACGGGAAGACTACTGGGGAAAGAAAATCTATGACATCCCCGGTGCCGACCATATCAGAAACGTTCTATACAATAAGGGCTTTTTTCGCGACTTGCCCGTCATGGAAAATAGCCAGGAAGTAGTGCAGGAACTCAACGAGAAATACGACATCTTCTTCACAACATCGGCGATGGAGTTTCGTAATTCTCTGGAAGACAAATACGATTGGCTCTTGGATCATTTCCCTTTCATCAGTTGGAAAAAATTTGTCTTCTGCGGAGATAAAAGTATCCTTCGCGCAGACTATATGATTGATGATCATCCTCGTAACCTGAAAAAATTTGTCGGCAAGGGCCTCCTTTATACTGCCTCCCACAACATTGATGAGAACAGCTATACCAGGGTTAACAACTGGTTAGAGGTTCGGGAATTTTTCGCATCGGAAACTCCCTGATAAAATGGCTGATAAAAAGGAAATCCGACGCGCGCAACTTACCGAACTGGTTTCAAAAAAAGCCCGTTTTGCCGTTGGAGGTGCACTGGCTACAGGAATTGATTACCTGATTTATTTTCCACTGTTTGAACAAGGGGTAGCTCCTGTGAAAGCACAAGTGATCGCGTATTCTGTTTCAGTGATTGTTAATTTCCTTTTTCAGAAATACTTTGTTTTTGAACAACAAGGATCTACTCGTGCTACTTTTTTGTGGAGTATGTTAGTATCACTCGGAGGACTGGTGCTAAGTGCTGGTATTATTTATGTCCTCAACTGGTACCCCTTCTTTCAGGAGTATCAACTAATCGCTAAGCTGATGACCACCGGCCTGGTATTTTTTTACAACTTTTATTGTAAGCGTTATGTATTTGAAAGACGTTTTTTCTAAGAGCATACTGTGTTTTATTCTTGGATTTGGAATGCTGTTTTCTGCAAGCCTCAATGCCCAGGAAGCACTAAGCCTGGAGCAAGCCATTGCTAAAGGGCTCACAAACAACTACCAAGTTCGCCTATCCAGGGCTTCCGCCGCTATTGCTGAAAGCAATAACGACTGGTCCTTAACGGGTAAATATCCAGAGGTCAACCTCACCCTTGGCTCTGACAACTCCTACTCCTCAACGGAAAACCCAGCGAGCGTCGTGACGCAAAGCTCTGTGATTTCCAACGCCGTGGTGCCTGGTGTTTCTGCAAGTTGGGTTTTGTACAATGGCTCGCGGGTCACTTATGCTAAAGATCAACTCGCCAAACAGTTGGATCTTAGCCAGGAACAGCTCGAGGCACAAATACAAAGCACTATTCAGAGCATCATTCAAGCTTACTATGGTGCGCTCGTACAGCGAGAACAACTAGAGGTGCTTCAAGAGGTCTTGGGTTTGTCTCGCGATCGAATTCGCTATCAAGAAACCCGCCAGGAATTTGGCCAGGCCGGAGCTTTTGATTTGGTACAAGCACAAGATGCTTACCTCAATGATTCCACCACTTATCTGGTGCAACAGAATGCTTATCAAAATGCGTTGCGTAGCTTACAGTTGATTATGGGAGTAGAGACGCCTACCAATTTTACACTGACCGACGCTCTTGAAGGTGTTACGACAGCATATACACAGCAAGATTTAGAAGAAAAACTTCTCCGAAACAACCCGGAGTTACAAGCTAGTAGTGTCAATATTCAATTAGCAGCCCTCAATACAGAAGTACTGGGCGTTGCTCGCTTGCCGCAGGTAAGTTTGAATGCTGGTGCCAACTACAATATCAATGTCAGCAACGGTTCTCAAACCTTCAATTTTGGGGGTATGCCCAACGAACAAAATTTACCAGGCGTAGCCGCTAGGACCCTACGGGGCTTCGTCAACTTGACAGCGACCTATAATATTTATGATGGTGGTGCTAGAAAACGTAAGATAGAGACAGCCCAACTACAAGAGGTACAGTCACAATTACAATACACCAGCTTGGAGCAAAGTCTAAAAACTCAGCTAGCCAATACCTATGCAACTTACCAAAACCAGCAGCAACTAGTGAGTCTGACAAGCGAACTCGTAGCCAATGCCCGCCGTAATCTCACCATCGCAGAGGAGCGCCAGAAAGGGGGATTGATCAATTCGTTTGATTACCGTAGTATACAATTGGGGTATATCAACGCTACCCAATCACGCTTAAATGCAATTCTCAATCTAAAAAACACCGAAACAGAATTACTTCGTCTGACCGGGGAGCTGGTGCGTTAATATTTTTCAAATACCGTTATGTAATTCTTAAGGCCAATGCATCTACGCCTGGAAACCAAAATTCCAGGAAACATGAACAAAGTATTGCTTGGCCTTTTTTTGAGTTGTTTTACCTTTTTTAGCCTCTCGGCTCAAAAGGAATTGGAAACGACGATTCGTGATGTGACGGTGTATCTTCAAACCGCCCAGATTACCCGTACAGGGAAGATGAGTTTACCTGCCGGCCGAGGCACAATCGTGCTTACCGGCCTGAGCCCCCAACTTGACCAAAGCTCTGTACGCCTTGGTGCTACGGGCGACTTCACCATTTTGACGGTTAACCCTCGTAATAATTACCTCACGGCACCTACCGATTCTCCAGAATATGCCGGATTGGTCTCGGAGCGTGAACGCCTTTCAGACCTTTTGGCCAGAGAACAAATCAAACTTGATGTTCTTTCAGAAGAAGAAAAAGTCTTATTGGCAAATAAATCAATTGGCGGCACCCAAACAGGTGTAGACGTAGACGCACTACTGAAAGTAAGCCAATATATGCGCCAACGTTTAGGTGAAATACGACTAGAGCGCTTTGATATTAGTACCAATATGCGTACCGATCAGGAAAAGCTCAAGCAAGTAGACCAACAGCTTAACGAAATTCGAAAAACACAACAAAAAAGTGTCTCAGAGGTTGTCGTACAATACCAGGCAGACCGTGCTGTCAATGCAGAATTTCAACTTATGTACCTTATCAATGGAGCATCCTGGTCGGCAACCTACGACCTTCGCGTTGAAGACCTTGAGCAGGCTGTTGACCTTAGCTATGGTGCAATTGTGACACAAAGTACCGGCGAAGATTGGAAAAACATCAAACTCACTCTTTCAACAGGTAATCCTCGTCAACAACAAAATGCCCCTCGTGTTACCACCTGGTACCTCAACCCCAACCAGCCCTATGCTCGGGCGCAGCAACCTGCTGGTTATGCCTACGATGATTTGATGCAAACCTCTAATGTTGTCGTTACCAGAGAGGAGGTAGAAGCTGATTTTGCGGGCGCAGATGTTTCCGTGAATCTTACCAATACAGAATTCAAAGTACGCCTCGCACAAGATATCCTTAGCAATGGACAGCAGTACCGGGTACTTGTAGACGATTACGAATTACCCGCAGACTACCAATACTACGCAGCACCAAAATACGATTGTCATGTTTATCTGACCGCTCGTGTAACCGATTGGCGCAAATACAGTCTGTTACCTGGCCCCGTCAACTTGTTTTTCGACGGCGCTTATGTAGGTAAATCCCAACTGTCTACAGGTATAGCTACAGATACACTCGTCTTCAGCTTGGGCCGCGACGAAGGCCTTACTATCGAACGGGAGCGGGAAGATAAATACCGTAGTCGCCGCTTCCTAGGTACCAAGACCGAACAAAAAATAGGCTGGACCATTAAAGTACAACAGAGCCGCAAAAATGATGTCCCCCTCATTATTGAAGATCAGATCCCGGTATCTACTACAGATGAAATAGAAGTAGAACTGGATCAGGCCAAAGGTGCAACACATGATCCTACCACCGGCAAGCTTCGCTGGGAATTGGATCTCAAGTTTGGTGAGCAAAAAGAAATAGGCTTCCGCTACCTTGTCAAGCATCCCAAGAATATGAATATTTTCTTAGAATAATCTGGCGGTAGATTTGAGTAATTGAAGCTGTCTAAGTTAGGATAGAGCACCGATTCAACAGACTACAAAGTAGATGCGAAGTGAATAATCACAGGTTTTTAAACCGTGTCAATCTACCGAATCCGTTGAGTCTGTGTTCTATCCTGTTTTGTACATTTCTCTCTCTTCCTGGTGCGTTTACCTTAAAAACCAAAACCACCATCAAAAGCGGCCATTAGAATTTTCTTACCTTTGAGGGGCAGTTTAACCTTATCATGGATACAGACCCTAGTTTTTTATCCTGGTACCGATTTATCGGTTTAGCCAGTTTTATTTGCCTCTTTATTCCTCGCTTAAGTGCGACATCTATTGATGCTCAGGTAGAGGCACAAGTAGACAAGATTATCGCTTACGCGGAAGAAGAGGTCAGGGAGCGCTTACAACTCCTTGATCAATCTTTACTAGAGCATCGCCTGGACGCAACTGTTCGACGGCTGATATCTAACCATCTTCGATACCCTGCACAAACGTCCCGCAATCTAGGGCGAGCAATTGCTTATTTCCCCATTTTTGAAGCAGAGCTAGCTGCAGCGGGTTTACCTGAAACGCTCAAGTATTTACCCGTTATTGAATCGGCTCTTTTACCCAATGCTGTGTCTAGAGTTGGTGCGGAAGGGTTGTGGCAATTTATGCCTGAAACAGCACCAGAGTACGGGTTGACCATTGACGAATATCTGGACGAACGACTAGACACTTACCGGGCTACACAAGGAGCTATTCGCTATCTCCAAAGTGCTTATGAATACCTTGGAGATTGGTCCCTGGCCATTGCTGCTTACAACGCAGGGAAGGGTCGAGTCCGGAGAGCACAACGACGCAGCGGGGGAAAGCATTTCTGGTCTGTACGTCGTTACTTACCCAGAGAAACGCGCAACTACGTACCTGCATTTATTGCGGCCATATACCTTACCGAATTTTACGCCGCTCATGAAATAACCCCTTTCTTCCCAACACTAGACCAACAGTTGGTAGAAAGGATGATCATTGAAACACCTCTAAGTTTTTATCGGATTGCTCAGGTAACAGGATTATCCATTGAGTTCATTCAAAACCTAAACCCTGGTTATAAAAAAGGCTACCTGCCAGCTTACCCTGGTGGCCACAACCTTATCTTGCCACAGCGGGTCATCCCAGCTATGAATACCTACCTAGCGACTTATGACCAGACGGAAGATGAGCCAGTTTTACCATGGGCTCCTATCTTTAAGCTCAACGATTACCAGCCGAACGACTATTTAAATTATCAGACATTCACGACACTTGTTGCCGAAGGAGACTCCTTGGCTTCAGTAGCTAAGCGGCTTAATTTCTCGAGCTCTCAATTGGCAATATGGAACAACATCTCCCCTTTGGACTCGCTCGTTGAAGGACAGGTCATAAAATTTTTCCAGCCCGTTCTTTTTCACGATCTTCCTATGCGGAAAATTGCCTCCAATAATTGGCTGGCCCCTCATTTGCAGGCCGATGAAATTGTCAGTATGCTGAATCCAGTATTCCATGCTTTACCTTCAGCGATTAAAGTTAAATTCTGTTTTCAGTTAAATCGCAGAGAAAAGCCTTCGGACATCCTAGCACGCTTCCCAAAGGTTGACAACGAGCAATTTTACCAACAAAATGACCTTTCCAAAGACCGCACCTTACCAGCGGGAAGGTTAATCTATTTGCCTTCACGATAATAACCAGAACGTTCTTCTCTTATTCTACCGGAAAAAATTTCGCTACTCAGGCAATAGACCATTCTATTTGTCGTTTTTCTACCATCGCAACAAAGGAAGTATTTATTTATCTGATAATACTTCACATATAACACGCTCCAAAAAAAATACTACGTTAAGTAGCTAAGATGCACGAACTATTGAGAGAGTAGTTTGAATCATCAGCAGCAGGTGTACATTCATAGGAATGGCCTGCTGCCTTTTTTTTGCTTCGTTGCTAAAAAAATGAAAAAAACTTATCTTACGCATGACTTTTTCGAAAAACCTCCGTCACAAGAGAAATTAAACAAATGTTTTTATGGATTTAACTAGCCTCATTCAAAGCCAAGTATCAGAAGGACTGATCGATCAATTATCAAACCAACTAGGTGGTGTTGATAAGGAAAAGACCTCTGCTGCTACAAGCAGCATCCTTACTACTTTGCTAGGCGCTATGGCACGTAATGCTTCTACTCCTGATGGAGCTTCTGCCTTGAACAATGCCCTCGAAAATGACCACGACGGAAGTATCCTTGACGATGTTATGGGAATGGTTACGGGCCAGCGCAGCATCGACAACGAACGTGCCGTGAATGGTGCTGGTATTTTGAACCACGTTTTGGGTAACCGCCAAGGTGGTGCTATTGACATGATCAGTAAGATGAGTGGTTTGGATGCTAGCAAAACGGGTAGTTTGATGACAACACTTGCGCCTATTGTAATGGGCATGTTGGGTAAAACTAAACGTGAGCAAGGCCTTGACCAAGGTGGATTGACCGACCTATTGACTGGTTTCACCAAACAACAGCAAGGAAGTAACCCTACCATGAGCTTAATCACTGGCTTCCTGGATGCTGATGGCGACGGTAGCATCATTGATGATGTAGCAGGCATGCTCGGCAAAGGTTTACTGGGCGGTTTGTTCAAGCGCAAGTAAACAGACCTCCGCTTGTAAATAAAGAAAACCCCAACTACTCTCTTCAGTAGCTGGGGTTTTCTTTATTTACAAGCACTTATTATTCTCCGTAGCTTATACGGTAAATCGCATCGGCATAATCATCCGATACCAGCATTGAGCCATCAGGTAGAAATTCCAAATCTACGGGCCGACCCCATACTTCATCTTCTTCCTCATCCAGCCAGCCACTCGCAAAGGCTTTATAATCGATGGCTTCTTGATTTTCATCGAGTGTTACCATCGTAACACGATAGCCCGCTTTTTTACTACGGTTCCAGCTACCGTGTTCAGCAATTAAAATTTGCTTTTGGTAGGCCGCAGGAAACATTGCCCCCGTATAAAACTCTACCCCTAGTGGTGCGATATGAGCACCAAGCTTTTGCACTGGAGCAATGTAGTTTGCACAATCTTTACCTTCTCCAAATTTTTCATCGGGCAAATCTCCCTGGTGACAATAAGGGTAACCAAAGTGTTGGCCCATAGCAGTAGCATGATTGAGTTCACATGCGGGAATATCATCTCCCAACATATCACGACCATTATCAGTAAACCAAAGCTCTTGATCATCAGGGTGCCAGGTGAAACCTACTGTATTTCTGATACCATGTTGAACCACCTCTAATCCGGTTCCATCAGGATTAATACGAGTGATGCTAGCAAAAATCTCCTCCTCTGATTCGCAAATATTGCACGGTGCACCAACAGGGACATACNGTTTACCATCAGGCCCAAAGCCAATAAACTTCCAACCGTGGTGCGTTTCCGTTGGGTAATGATCGTAAATAACCTCGGGTTCTCTTGGTTGATCAAGATGGTTCTCAATGTCAACGAATTTTATTATTCGGCTCACTTCCGCTACATATAGATCACCGTCGCGAAATGCTACCCCATTCGGCATTTGCAGGTCTTCTGCCAGCACATATTTTTCATCCACAAAGAAATCACCGTCAGTATCTTTCAACGCGTATACTTTGCCTTCCCCCCTGGTTCCCACGAATATAGTGCCTGCTGGAGAGATCGCCATAGAGCGAGCATTGGTAATGTCTTTAGCGAATACTTCAACCTTGAAGCCCTCAGGAAGCTTAATTCGATCAATAGGCAATTCTTCTGACGCTGATTTAAGTGGATTCTTAATAGGAGGATTGACTTGTCCACAGCCAGCTAGCAGCAAACAAAACAGAAGAGGTAAATATTTCATATTTGGAAGTAGTTAGTTACTACAATGAAAAACAAAAGCGGGAGGAATGTTCAATGGTGTAAAACTCGTTTTCACATTGGGAAATATACTTTCGTACAATGACTTCAGAATAGTCGAGTAGTGCATTTGTACAAAAAAGCCTTTCGGTGCCAAATGGTCACGACATGTTTTGACAATATTCCCTGCAACTTCTTTGGGGAAAATAACAAAGGGAATGGCAGAAATAATGTGGTCTGCTTTTTCATAACCATGTTGGCGCAGATACTGCTCAATAAATTCGGCGGAGTCTTCTATAACAACCAAACGGTCGTCTTCTATTTTTCGAAGTAACTCACAAAAATTAGCTTGCACCTCAAACGTAAGAAGCTTTGCTTCCGGGTGCATCTTCTTAAGGATATGGCGAGTCACAACACCGTCTCCTCCACCTAGTTCTATGATAATCCGGGCTTTGTCAAAATCAATCCCTTTAAGCATTGATTGGCATAAAAAGCGCGAACTAGGGGTTACAGTGCCGGTGGTGCGGAGGTTTTTAATACCCTCTCTTAAAAATTTGATCTTATTCATTCCTTTCCTTCGTCAATCACAGATAGAACCAAAAGTACGGAAATATTTCTGGTATTAATTCAGAATTAACATAGGAAGGAAAGAACTTGGCGTCTAAGTTTTAACGTCCTAAAAACTTACGCAAGTCAGGGAAGCTGCTTAGATATTGTGCTGCTTCGCCTTTTTCAAGGCGTCTGCCATAGAGATAAGGAACAACATATGCTCCTCGATAGCCTGTACTTATCAACTCACGTCGGAAACTATCTGCCGCTGCAAAATTAGAGAATGCTCCAGCAGTAAACCGTTGATAAGGAGAGGAAGAAGCCTGCTCCAGCATCAATTGTGGCCGCTGGCTAAGCTTTGCATCACTAACGGAGCGTTGCACCGACATGACCTGCACTTTATAACAAAGGGCTTCTTCCAAAGCATTGTTTGCAGGAGATTTAGCCTGTTCAATTCCAATGACCGGTACTGAGCGAGTTGAAAAACTAGTCGTTACAGGAGCAAAGTGAGCATCTACTTGATAATCCTGCTCACCATGGGCTAATGCCCGGATAAAGATGCGTTCCGCTTTTATACCATTTGACTCTAAGGTCCGACTATAAATTGTCAATAACTGAAGTGCCGAATAAAGTTCACCACTGAGGGTGCCCTGATGGTTTTGGGGTACATAGCAAGTCAAAACCAAATGATCTTCAGGAAACTGGCTAGCTTGTTCTGCCAAACTCATCAACCAGGTCGGTCTTGCCGCAGTGCTTAAGCTAGAATACGTTGTTTGCCAAACGTAAGCATTGTTCGTCGGTGCTGGAGCTACCGGTACGGACACCGGAGGGTTAGATACTGGCTGACTGACCACAGGTGGATTGGCCACGGGTGCTGCTGGCTGACTAGCAACAAAGGAAATCGTAGGTGGTTCCATTTCCTGGCGGTACTTGGTAAAATACGCTACGTAAAGATCACGCTGCCCTAGCCCATCTTTGCGCGACGAGGCCAAGAACCCCGTAAATCCATCGCGAGCCAAGCGAAAATGCGTATCGTCATCCGCAGAATTAATGGGTAGCCCCATGTTTATAGAAGGAGACCAACGTGCAGCTTCAGGTAGATATACCGTCCGCATGACATCCAGCCCGCCAATAGATTTTTTACTATCGTTGGTACTATAGTAGAGCGTTTTACCATCACGAGCAAGGAAAGGAGTCGTTTCATCAAAGGCGGAGTTAATAACCGGGCCCATGTTTACCGGTGCCGTCCATCGCCCGTCTCGAAAAGATGTTTTATATAAATCAAGCCCTCCGTAGCCTCCTGGCTTACGGCTGGCGAAAATGATCAGCGTATCATTATAAGAAAACAACTGCTGCTCCCCATTTTGTCCTCTGACAGGTGCCAGCAATGGTGTCGTGGTAAGCGTACGTTGCTCAGATTGCTGAAAAGTATCTGCAAAAAATTCACCCCTTTCCCAATTCCAGCCCTGATAGTAAAGCAGTACCTGCCCCTGGCCTGCAAAACCGACAAGGTGTTCATGCTGTGGGCTATTGAGTAAACTATGGAGCGCCTTCGCCTCCTGCCACTGCCCTCCCTCAAGTTGGGTATAAAACATATCACTTAGAAAACGTCCAAATTTTTCATCAGGACGAGTATCCTTATCTCTTGGCCCACCGCTATTGCCTGGTCTAATGGCACTAAAATACAACTGGGTCGAGCGAGAAGGACTCAATACAGGAGCAAATTCGTCACCACTAGTATTGACCTGAGGACCCATATTTTCTACAATCGCACGTGCATCATGAAACTGTAACCGCAATCCATTATCACACCTCCGAATTTCTTCAATAATCATCGGACGATTAGGGTTGTCGGGGCGAAGGGTACGCAGATATAGTTTATAATGCGCCGCAGCTTCCCCAAACTGTTGTTGAGCATGGAGAATCTTCCCCAGGTACAACCAGCATTCTGGATAAGGTGACTTGTCTGCCGCTGTCAAAGAGGCCAATAAGGCCTGAGCATCTTCCAATCGATTCAGCTGATAATAGCAAACAGCAATTAAAAACTGACTTTCTTCATCCGTGCGAACTAGCTGTCGTGATCGCTCCAAGGTCTGGATAGCATCTTCGTAATGTTCGGTCGCAATAAAGGCTTTGGCCTCTTCCTTCAGCGTACTTTTAGACTGTGCACCCAAGGAAAGGCTGAACAAAACGAGGAACCCGATCAAGACATACTTGTAGAACAACATAGCCGGTTTTTGGTACAGGAATAGCTCTTATTTTACCACTTTCAGACTCAAATCAAGACTAACGGCCGAATGGGTTAATGCTCCTACAGAAATGAAGTTCACACCCGTTTGAGCGATCTTACGTACGGTGTGGATATTTACCCCTCCGGAGGCTTCCGTCTCAAAGCGTTTATTAATTACAGCAACCGCTTCCGCCAGGATAGGCAGTTCAAAATTATCCAGCATGATTCGGTCAACTTGGCCTATTGCTAAAACCTCATAAAGCTCGACCAGGTTCCGTACCTCAATAGTGATAGGCAAACTCAGTTGCTTCTCCTTTTGGTAGGCTGTAACCTGCTGTATAGCTGCCGGGATACCACCACAAGCATCAATGTGATTGTCTTTCAACATAATGCGGTCGTACAATCCATCACGGTAGTTATAGCACCCACCCAAACGAACTGCCCATTTCTCAATGAACCTCAAATTTGGGGTCGTTTTTCTGGTATCCAATATTTTAACAGGCATATCTTCCACCTCAAAAACGAAGCGATTACTTAAGGTAGCTATACCACTCATACGTTGCATGGTATTGAGTACCAGGCGCTCTGCTTTAAGCAGGGCTTGCGTATTACAGGTGACTTCAAAAGCAATGTCGCCATAGCTCATCGTTTTGCCATCTTCTGTATTTATTTTCAGCTCAGCATCAGGGTCTACATGGCGAAAAATACGTTCGGCAATAGCTAGTCCAGCAATAATACCGGGATCTTTCACGAGCAGGCGAGCAGTAGAACGATCATCTGCCGGGATACAAGCCAACGACGTATGATCGCCTTCACCCACATCTTCACGTAAGGCACGGACGATAAAATCCTGAATCTGCTCTTCTAATTTAGCATCTAGGGTAAGGGGCATGTTTGATTTTTTTTGCTGTTTAAACTATAAGTACTGCGCACGAAAATAAAACGCGATTTTTCCAAGTTTTTCAAACACTTAAAACACTTAAAATGAATCGCTTATTCAACTATTGTAAAAAAACAACCACGTAGTAGATGCGAAGCGACCACAAAGTAGCGGCGTAGCCAAATCGCGTTTTATTTTCGTGCTCTTCCTGAGCGGGGCTTTGTCTAAAGTCTATGTTTCTTAAAACATGATCCCAAGGCGAAGAATAATACTGTTAAACTTCCCTTTTGAATCTTCTTTCGATTCCCGACCGTTGCTTACGAGAAGGGTGTTTTTATCCTTGGTTACATCTGTAAAACCAGACTGAAAAGCAATCCCGCCTATAATAGCTGTATTTGAAGAGATCGTGTATTCAACTCCTCCCCCAATTCCCCAGGAAAGGTTCAAAAGATTTACCGCTGATTTGATATCGAAGTCTTCTTCACTATCTACCGCTGCATCATTGAGGATGTTGCCCTTGGATTGGGTACGGAAGCCCATGGTCATACGAGGCTCAACAAAGTATTTTAGATAGCCAAATTCGCGCGTGCGTAGTTTCAGGCCAAAAGGAATTTCAACGTACTGGATGCTGTATTTAAAATCAGTACCTCCTTCGTAGATATTATCACCGGGAATATTGGCATCGGTCCACAAGCTAACCGTATCGATTGTTTCTTCATAAAAAAGTTTTCCTCCAGCATTGAAGTGAAAACCGATACCTGTCGTGAAAGAGTAATTTTCACGAAAGTAATATTCACCAATCATTCCTAACTTTAAGCCCAGATTCGGGCCATTGGTATTGATCTTGTTATCGTCAGTAGATAACCAAGAAACGGCTGGGCTCAGTTCGAAACCAAACTGAATGTCGTTTTGGGCCGACAGACTCAAGCTGAAGAAAAGGAGTCCACAAACTGCAATAATATTTTTCATCGTTTAAACTGTTTTTTTGTTTAACGCAAGCGATGTAGTCATGTTGGAAAGATGCTCAACAATTTTTGCCAAGCTCCTTCGTTGGAAAAAGCACGGCAAAAATAGCTTTTTGATAAGTAAATCACGTTATGCTCCAGTATAGTAAACAAAGTTTAACCATTTTTATCTTCTTTGGACTGCTTTTAGCAGCTTGTACCGATGATAAACGTCCTTTGCCTGATGTTTCTGATATAGAAACCCCTTTAACCATCTTGCGCTTTGAGCAAGACCTTTTTAGCTTAGACACCCTTGATTTCGCCAATTCTATTGCTGGCTTGGCTACTAAATATCCGGAATTTGCAGAACTTTTCAGCACCAGTATTCTGGAAGCTGGCTCTCTAGCAAGTATGTCCCCCGAACAGTTGGATTATTTTCGAGGATTCGTCACCTCTCCGGTGTACCGAGCGGTTTATGATACGACCCAAATGATTTTTCCTGACTTAGCAGACACAGAAAAAGAATTACAACAGGCGCTTCGTTATTTTCGCTATTATTTCCCGGAGATTGAAGCGCCTCAGCGCTTGATTACTTTTAATTCGGCATTCAATTATGCGAGTATCATCTTTGGTGAAAATGATTTGGGGGTCAGTTTAGATATGTTTCTAGGCCCAAATTTTGATTACCAAAAATACAGCCCTGGTGCTGCCATTTTTTCCAATTACCTGGTACGTACTTACAATAAAGACTACCTCACCTCCTCCCTTTTGCGCGTTTTACTGGATGATGTGTTTGGTAGCGCTCCGGGAACGAGACTACTCGACGAGATGGTTCATCGTGGAAAGAAGCTCTATGTTTTGGAACAGTTGCTACCAGAGGTGACTGATACAGTGATCTTTAAAACGACTGCTACGCAACAAGAATGGTTAGTGGAAAACGAACGCAATCTATGGTCTCATTTCCTTACGGAAGACCTCTTATATAATTCTCGCTTCCAGGATATTCGTAAACTTATTGAGCCCAGTCCTAATGGTTCGCCTGTCCTGCCAGAGGATTCTCCCGGAGAATCGGCCAACTACGTGGGTTATCAGATTGTTAAACAATTCATGGAACGGCACCCGGAAATTCCGTTAAGCGACCTGCTTGTTTACCAGGATGCCCAGGAGATTTTAGAGCAATCGCGATATAAGCCTTCGCGTAAGTAGCTTCACCTGTTATCTTATTTAGATAAATGCTTAACTTTATATGCTATTAGAATAGCATTGGAATATAAAAATACCATTATGTTGACACGTACCATCCCCTTGGTTGATTTGTCGAAATTTGAACACGGCAGTCCAGCAGAACGGCAAGCTTTTGTTGATGAATTAGGAAAAGCTTTCCATGAAATCGGTTTTGTAGGCGTTACCGGCCACGGGATACCCAAGTCATTGATTGATGACTTTTACAGTAGCTCAAAGGCTTTTTTCGCGCTTGAAAAAGCGACAAAGTCGAAATATGAAGTTCCTGGCTTAGCTGGTCAGCGGGGCTATACTTCTTTTGGTAAAGAACACGCCAAAGGCAGTAAAGTAGCCGACTTGAAGGAGTTCTTCCAGATTGGTCAGGAAGTACCCGACGAAGATCCATTAAAGCCAGAATACCCTGACAATGTTCAGGTTGCTGAAATTCCAGAATTCCCTCAGCTTGGGCGTCAGCTTTATCAGGCGTTCGAAGAGAAAGGAGGATCCTTGTTGCGTGCTATTGCCCTTCATCTTGATTTGCCAGAAGGCTATTTTGATGACCGGATCGAAAAAGGGAACAGTATCCTAAGAGCTATCCATTATCCGCCGATCACCTCTGAGCCTGCTTCTGCTATTCGTGCAGAGAGCCACGAAGACATTAACCTTATCACCCTACTGGTAGGAGCCTCAGCCGGAGGTTTGCAGCTCCTCAACATGGACGGTGACTGGCAAGACATTCAGCCTGAAGATGACGAGATCGTGATCAATGTAGGAGATATGTTGCAGCGTTTGACCAACAATTACCTAAAGTCTACCACTCATCGGGTCGTCAATCCTCCTCGTGAGATGTGGCACTTGCCGCGCTTGAGCATTCCGTTTTTCCTACACCCTCGCGGCAAGATGGATTTGACGGTATTAGACAGTTGTGTAACGGCTGATCGCCCGGTTGCTTATGAGCCCATCACGGCAGGCGAATACCTGGATGAGCGTTTGCGGGAGATTGGTTTGAAGAAGTAGTATTTCTAGCTTCACTAAACTTCAAACGCAACACGACGTCAAAAGGGCGTCAATATTTGCGAAGATCAGTGCCTTTTGTGGGCTTAGACCATCAAAAACTGGCAGAGTACCACAAATTCAACTACCTTTGCGCCAGCTATTCAGCCTATGCTGAACACTTAGCTGTATACTTTTGCAGAAAAAACCTGATAGCATGAATACATTGCTGTTATTCCAATTTTTAGGACCAGAAATGCTGGTTATTTTCTTCGCTATTTTGTTGCTCTTCGGTGGGCGCAAAATCCCTGAACTCATGCGCGGCATAGGTAAAGGTATTCGCGAATTCAACACCGCTCGCAACTCTCTGGAAAGTGAGTTAAAAGAAGGCTTGAAGGAGGAAAATAAGAAAAGTACAACGACTGAGTCTTAAATTAAAGTCGGAGGTCGGAAATGGGGAGTCGGAAGTATGTGACTATGTGTTGTTACTTGATAATAGCCTAAAGAGACATTACTGATTCCTACTGAAAAAGACTTTCATTAAATGACATCCCGGATGCTATCAGACAGATAGTATTCGGGATGTTGTGTTTTGGGGATAGTTTTAAACGAAGAAAAAATGGAATCGCTAAAATTATTATTACAAGAATTAAGTATACTCATTAATCAAAATGTCGAAGATAATTTTCTGCTTTATAACAGAAATGAAATCATTAATGATTGGTTAGGCTTCGAACCGGCAATTGATTTTATGATAAAAGAGAAGGAAGATGAATTGCAAACAAAGCTCCCTACCTCATATATCAACTTTTTGAAAATAAGTAACGGATTTCGTCAAGTATCAAATTTCACGGGAAAGCTTTACCCCATCAAAAAAATCAATTGGACTAAAAAATTACACCCAGATTTACTTGAAGTTTATGCTGATCATGAGGAATTTGATTCAAAAATCAATAATGAAATGCTAAAAGACTATTCAGCTAAGAATAATTTGAACTGGAGGTATTCGGATTTCACAGAGACGATAACTATATCAGACTGGGGAGATGGTACTTTATTAATGCTAAACCCCAACTCTACAGACAAACGTGATTATGAAGTATGGGAATTTGGAAATTGGTTTCCAGGCGTAATACGACATAAAAACTTCCATCACTTTATCAAGGCAAAAATTGCTTCAACAAAAGCACTATTTGAAGTCTAAATTCATCTCCTCACACTGGCGAATACAGCAAGTGCACATATCCAACACAAAAGGCATCTCACCCTAATACCCAAACAACTGCTCCAGAGAAAGCTCTTCTAATGGGCCAAATTGCTCCAGGTATTTAAGTGGCGTAGCCGCACGGTCACCCAAAACAGTAATATTGTAATTACGGCCTTTGACATGATTTTCGTGAAACTCAAGCAACTCCTTTTTTCCTGCCGTTTGCAATTCTTCGTAAATATCTCTGAGGATATCGTGATTCAGGTTCACATCCCATGCGCCCTGGGCCTCCCAGTACAATCTACGAGGAGGAATACGATCACTTTCTACCCTTTGCAGTAGCGACAAGCGAGCCTGTTCAATGCCAGCTTCTACGACTGGCATCTCCTCTAACAAACGAATGAGCGTAGGCATGGCATCAGCGACTTTATCGGGTTGCGTGCCAACGTAAGTCCGTAAGTAGTGTGAACGATTCGCCAGCGCCGGGCTACTGTAATAAGCATAAGTGCTATAAGCCAAGGCCTTGGCCTCGCGGATTTCCTGAAAGACAATAGAAGAAAGGCCGTATCCGAAATACTCGTTGTAAAGATCATGGATGCGATGTTCTGCCATATTGAAATAAGGTGTACCGCGCGATATCATCATGATATCGTTTTGCACCATTGGAAAATGGGTGAAGTATACTTTATTTTCCGCCTGATCAAGTTCTGGAAACACATGCACTGGCGGCGGAGCTTGTAACTCGTCTGCAACCTTGTGATGGCGTTTAATAATCGTCGCAGCATCACTAGCATCCATCTGGCCATAGTAATAAACACGATGTTCGTAAGTATGCAGGTTCTTCAGCCAATGCAGTACCTGTTCAGGACTCAGGCTTCTCAAATCTTTCTCTGGAATACGATGAGTAAAGGGAGAATTGGGCCCATATTTGGCAAAATTCCCAAGCCCACTGCGGAGGATAATATTTTTGTTCTGCTTCTGATTAGCGCGCTTGGTGACAATGTCTTCTATAACAGCCTCCCAGGTATCCGTATCGGCTTGCACATCGATCAGCAAATGCTCCATCAGCGCTAGGCCAGCTTCCATGGATTCCTCCAAGCCAGTCAGCGATACATGGCAACGCTCTTCATAGTTGTAAGCTTCAAAATGCAGCCCAAGGCGGAAAAATTCTTTTTGAATATCCGAGGCACTGTACTTACTGGTTCCCAGGTAGGGCAGATAAATAAAAGCCAAGCCCAGTTCGCGGTTGTTATTTTTTCCCATCTCAAAAATATAATCGAGACGAAAAAGTGGATTTTGAGGATTATGAACGTAATCAAAACGCAAGCCTTTTTGCCAATTTTCATGCTGGACTTTGGAGTAATCAGCAAAAATAGGTGCCATCCGTGCAGGAGGCGTTGACAAAAACTCGCGAGCATAATCCGAAACAGCATCCTTTTGTAAAGGCGCGGGCGTGATATCTGGTTTCTCTACTTTTTTGATGTTAGGATCGTCGCCTTCCTGCTTATAAACAACGGCAAAGCCATTGGCCGTAAGTTTTGTTTTGGCAAACTGAATAACATCCTCACGGGTAAGTTGCTCCAACCACTCGTAACGCTTGACAAAATTCTCCCACGGAATACCGAGTATAAAGCAATTGGCAATGGCACCTACTCTGGCTGCATTTTTTTCAACCGCTTTGAGGTCCGAAAGTTTCATGTCACGGATGGAGGCCTCCAGCAACCAATCAGGAAAATCTCCCTGCCGTAATTTTTCAATTTCCGCCAGCAGTAATGCTTCCACATCTTGCAGGGTCTGCCCATCTCTGGGTTTTCCGTAGACGCCAAAGACACTGTAATCTTCGTAAATCCAGTTAAATGCTTCCGCATTGAGGACTAGCTGCTGCTGATTCAAGTTGAGGTCAAACAAGCCCGCCTGTTCGTTATAGAGCATTTGGCGTACCAAAAGCCCTAGCATATAGTCATCGGTTTTACCGCCCCCCATCCGCCAGCCAATCTGTACGTAGGCGCTTTCCTGGCCTTTAACAGCCTGGCGAAGAGGTTCATTAACCTGGGGTTGCTCCTCAAATTCGAAAGGAGGAAATTCTACTGGTTCCCAGTTACCAAACTGGGCTTCAATCATAGCAATAGCTACATCAGGGTCGAAGTCGCCAGCCAGGCAGAGTGCTGCGTTATTGGGTACATAATAAGTCTCATAGAAGCGCTCAATGTTGCGCATCGACGGATTTTTCAAGTGCTCAGGCTTGCCCAGGGTCGTTTGGGTACCGTAGGGGTGTTTGGGGAACAACAAACTCCGCATGGCTTGATGAGCCTTACGAAAGTCTTTGTCCTGACTCATATTGAACTCTTCATAAACGGTCTCAAGCTCCGTATGAAAAAGTCGGAGTGCCAAATAACGAAAGCGTTCACGCTCCAATTTAATCCAGCGTTCCAGCTCATTGCTGGGAATATCGTTGACATACACCGTTTGTTCTACCCAGGTGTAGGCATTGGTACCCTTAGCACCAATAGAGGTCGCAAGTTTATCATATTCATTAGGTGCTGCCAGTAGTGCCGCTTCGTAGCTAAGACGATCAATCTCACGGTAAATTACCGAGCGTTTATCATCTCCGATTGTTTCGCGGTAGACCTCAAACAAGTCTGCAATCTGTTCGAGCAGTTTACTTTCTTCTTCCCAGTTGGTGGCACCAATTTTACTGGTACCTTTAAAGAGCATATGCTCCATGTAATGGGCCAGCCCGGTAGTATCGGCAGGGTCATGTTTAGAGCCAGCACGAAAACAGATATTCGTAAAAATACGGGGCTCATTCTTGTTGACACTCAAAAATACCCTCAAACCATTGGCTAAGGTATAACTTCTAACATTGAGCGCATCGCCTGGAATCGTTTCGTAGTCGTATTTTGTGGTTACCGTATTTTTCGGCATATTTCTATTTTTAAACTTTTGGTCAAATAATATCCATGGCATTGCCTTGGGTATTACCCCTCGCTGATACTATTTAAGAATGAAAAGGAACCACGGATACGGGTTCGGTAAGTTAAGCCTTAGAGAAGGCTTGAGACTTCTGTTCTGTGTGTAAGCTTGCTAAATAGTACCATTCTAGAGGGAGCTTAAGTTTCTATCCGCTTGCTAATTTGTTTAGCAGGCAGGATTTGTGGATACTTAAGAGGCACGAAGGTAACGTTTAACTAGGACTAAATCCAGCATTAAAACAATACATTATTTGCCAATCCCGTCAATGGGTATTTTTAACCTTGATCTTCAAAAAAATGCGTACAATAATTTTCTTTCTATTACTAGGGTTTGGCTTTTCCACAGCCGCCCAAGCTGATTGGCTGAGCAAATTACATGATGCTTACCCCGATTACCAGGAGAAAGCCCTGGAAGATCGTCGCTTTAAACATCGGGAGTTGGTGGATGCGCTCCAAAAACTGGAATCTCCCTTTCAAGTCCAGCAGGAAGGGCTTTCAGTAGAAGAACGATCCATCCACAGTGTTCGTATTGGTGACGGACCGACAACGGTTTTATTGTGGTCGCAAATGCATGGAGATGAACCTACAGCCACCGCTGCCCTGATGGATATTTTTTGTTTCCTCCAGGCAAAAGATGATGATTTTACTGCTTTCCGCAAAAACATCCTAGATCGGCTAACCCTCGTTTTCATTCCTATGCTTAACCCGGATGGCGCAGAAGATTTTGAACGTAGAAATGCACTTGGTATTGATCTAAACCGGGATGCGTTGCGACTCACCAGCCCGGAAGCGCAATTATTAAAGCGGGTTCGCGATGAGTTGGATGCAGATTGGGGATTCAACCTCCATGACCAAAGCCGCTACTACGGTGCCGGCTTTCATCCTGAAAACATGGCGACGCTTTCTTTTCTGGCTCCAGCTTTTGACTTCCCAAAGACCATCAATCCTGGCAGAGAACGGGCGATGCAGGTCATTGCACAACTCAATGCAAGTTTGCAGCGACATATCCCTGGCAAAGTAGCCCGCTACAGTGATGCCTTTGAGCCACGCGCTTTTGGTGATAACATGCAAAAATGGGGCACCAGTACGATCTTGATTGAGTCTGGTGGATACCCCGAGGATCGGGAAAAGCAGTATATCCGTCAGTTGAATTTTGCCAGTATTTTGGCGGCCTGTCACAGTATTGCCAACCAGTCTTACCGTAGTTTCACTAGAGCCGACTACAATAAAATCCCTTACAATAGTTTTGGCAATTACAACGACCTGCTTCTACGCGAAGTCAAGTACCTACACCCCAATGGGAACAGCTACCTAATCGATATTGCTTTTGATCTGGGAGAGCGGGAGTACGGTGGTGCCAATGGTTTTTATTACCAAGGCAGTATTGATGACATCGGTGACCTGACTTATCAGCAAGGATACACCGCTTTATCAAGTGGCAATTACACTGCTGAGGTTGGTAAACTATTCCCAGAAGTTTTGGCAGATTTAGCTGAGGCAAAGGCACTAGATGCTATGAGCCTTTTAAAAGCTGGCTATGCCGTCGTACGCACAAAAAAACCGGGCCCACCCTGGGAGCGCGATCAACATCCGCTATGGATTCTCGGTGCAGAAGGTATTTATGACCGTGAGGTTGCTACCGGGCTCAACCCTCCATTGATCATCAGAAACGGCGCTGGGGAAGTTGTTTACGCTGTTGTTAACGGGCAGTTGGTGAAGGTGGAGTAAGAAAAAAATGCTGCTAAAACACAAAGCCACCTTTCCTATTCGAAGCAGGAAAGGTGGCTTTTTTCTTACAGCATACGGTATCAGTCCGGTTTACTCCTTCTTACCTTTAGCTTGCTTCACGTAAGGGTTATCGGTAATCCGGTGCGTCATCCGTGCTTCTGCTTCTCTACGGATATCCGTTTTAGCAGTAAGGCTCTTGGTCGTCGTAGGAACTGCTAATAAGCGGCGCTTATCAATCAGTTCACCAGTAATTACACAGACACCATATACTTTGTTCCGAATCCTCATCATGGCATTATTGAGATCCACCAGGTACTTGCGCTGCCGGGTTGCCATGCTATTGAGCATTTCGATATCATTATTGGTGGAACTGTCGTCTACCCAATCTCCACCGTGATCGTCGCTAGAATTTTCGGATATCTCCATGATCTGGCTCTCCAAACTTTCCAGTTGTTCTCCGGTTTGCTGCAGCTTTTTTTCGATCAGAGCCTGGAACTCCTCCAGCTCTTCATCTGAATAGCGTGTAATGTTTTCTTTATTGGCCATAAATTCAGGCTTTTTTAATGATCGCCGCAAAAGTGTTCAAAAAAAACGAAAAATAAAAAATTTTATTCGGGTTAAATGTTTATTAGCCGTCTTATTTCCTTGCAACGATCAAATGCAATCAAATATTTATTGGTCGGTAACGTATTAATGCACCTATAAAGTACAATAATATTAACGATTTAAAGCAGATTATCGGCCCAAACTGAACGAACACTGGATTAAGTACTACGATTACTCATAAAAGTAGCACCAATGCGTGAAGCTTGATCGGGCTGCACGAAGAAATTACCTAACTTTGCGCCTGTTTAATAGTACAGTTACCTGATTCCTTGCTACAAACGCAAATCAGGCTAATTTAGTTGATGCAGGTAAATCTTTAGGATAAAGTATTGCGCAAAAGCTATTTTTACAAAAGCATTCTTGCCTTTTTAACCGGTATGATGATATGAAAATAAGAGTTGGTATTTTTTTTGGTGGACCTTCCCGTGAGCGGGAAATTTCTTTCGCGGGCGGACGAACTGTCTACGACAACCTCAATCAAAGTATTTTCACACCGGTCCCTATTTTTGTTGACAGCCACCGCAATTGGGTGTTGCTAGACTGGGAGTACATCTACAAGGGCAGTATTAGAGACTTCTTCCCTCCCGTGAACAGTTTGCCCCCGTCGGCTAATCAATTTCAGATTTATGCCGAGAGCATTGCCGGACTAGAGGACGACGCACAACGCGAGCTTCTTGCAGCTATTGGCCAACCATTGCCTCAAGAGGAGTTACACCAACATATAGACGTAGCTTTTCTCTCGCTTCATGGTATTTACGGTGAAGATGGTGAGTTGCAAAGTATTTTGGAATCACTCCAGATTCCTTACACCGGCAGTGGCGTGCAAGCCAGTCGGATAGGGATGGATAAAGCCTGGCAAAAACGCTTGATGCAGGAACAGGGATTTCCTTGCCCTACCGTAAAGGTGCTGGATAAAAAAGGTTGGTTGAGTGCCGACCTACAAGCCTTGTACCAAGAAGCCAGTCAAGAAATTGGCTTCCCCCTAGTGATCCGGCCTGCCAACCAGGGCTCTTCTATTGGTGTAAGTATCATCGACGAAAATGAGGGACTAGAGGGTTTTGAAATGGCGGTCAACCGAGCGTTCTTTCGCGAACTGATCCCACTGGGAGAATGGCATGACCGTACACCTTTCGATCGAATAGAATACGTAAAAGCGTTGGGCGATATTAGAGAGGGCCTCGGGTTTCCTCTGCATATCAGCCTGGGCCAACGCAAGGAAACCATCCATCATCCGGAAGACTTACTGGCTTTCCTTAATGAAGAAACGGCCAATGCAGAGCACCTTAGCCAGCTTTTCGTATTAGAAGCGGCGCAAACAGAGCAGCATGTCATTCTGGAGTCCTTCATCAGCGGAAAAGAGTTTTCCTGTATAGTGTTACGTGCGGAGGATGGTTCTTCGATTGCCTTACCTCCTACAGAAATTATTAAAGGAGGGGAAGTCTTTGACTATCGTTCTAAGTATATGCCTGGGCTTTCCCGTAAGGAAACCCCCATCGACCTGCCCAACGAAGCCATCGAAACCATTCGCCGAGAATGTGAAAGCTTGTTCAGCAAACTTGGGTTTCAGGTATATGCCCGAATTGACGGTTTTTACACCCCTGAGGGTACCATTTTTCTGAATGATCCAAACACGACTTCGGGTATGCTCCCGAGTTCTTTCTTTTTTCACCAGGCTGCAGAAATCGGGCTTAATCCGAGCCAATTCCTCACGCTAATTATTCGTCTATCCGTTCAGGAACGCTGTAGCGACCGGCCAGAAAATGAACAGTGGCGTGCTCTTTTACAGCGATTAGACACTGCAATTGGCACGCTAAAGGCCGACCAGCAACAGCAGCGTCGGATTGGTGTTATCTTAGGTGGTTATTCGTTCGAACGCCATATTTCAGTAGAAAGCGGGCGGAATATTTTCGAGAAACTTTCCAGCTCTGTCGATTATGCACCAATTCCTGTTTTCTTAACAGGTTCAGACCAGCAGCACGAGTTGTATCAGTTGCCCATTAACCTGCTACTCAAAGATAACGCGGATGATATCAAGGATAAAATCGCGCATTGGAAGAGCCATCCTGTACTAAAGAAAATAAGGCTGGAGTGTGCTCCGATTACAAAAAAGTATGCGTCAGCAGATGTCATATTTGCACCGGAAAAACTGACCTATGATAGCCTGGCCAAGAAAGTAGACGGCGTCTTCGTCGCTCTGCACGGACGTCCTGGCGAAGATGGCCAAATACAAATTGAGCTCGAAGCCCGAGACCTCCCCTACAATGGCTCAGGAATTAAGTCATCGAGTATTACGATTGATAAATACCGGACATTACAGCTTTTGGGGCAACACGACCTGCCTGTTGCGCATCAACTCTTGCTGAGCAAGAATGATTACAAGATAGATGCAGAAAGCTTTTTCCACCGCGTAGAAAAAACCTTCGCTTATCCGTTCGTCGCCAAACCCGTCGACGATGGTTGCAGTTCAGCCGTTAAAGTTATTCGTAACAGGGAACAGTTGGCGGCTTACAGTGCCCTTCTCTTTCAGGAGGATAGCGATAATGAACGAGAGCAGCGGAAAGTATTAAAGTTGAAAATAAAGGAAGAGTTTTCTCAAAAAGAAGAAATTCTCTTTGAACAGTTGGTCACCAAAGAAGAAGGCATCCATTTTCTTGAAGTCACTGGCGGTATGCTTACCTCCTATGGTGAAAATGGACAGGTTCAGTACGAAATTTTCGAACCCAGCGAAACACTAGCAAGTGGTGAAGTACTCTCTTTGGAGGAAAAATTCCTGGCAGGAGAAGGGCAAAACCTGACACCATCTCGTATGGCCGTAGGAAATTACAGTTACGAAGAGTTACTGCCCCAAGTTCAACAAACATTAGAGAGAGTGGCTCGCTTACTACAAGTAGAAGGCTATTGTCGCATTGATGCTTTTGTGAGAGTCCTGGCCGATGGTAATGTAGAAACTCAAGTGATTGAGGTCAATTCACTCCCTGGGATGACGCCTGCTACTGCTATTTTCCACCAAGCAGCGCTGGCCGGCTACAAGCCTGCCTCATTTATTCAGAAAATATTGGAATACGGCTTTGCCAGACAAGCAAAACGTACTTCATCAGCGGTCGTTACTCCTTCGGTAGCAGCGCCCATAAAAAATGCAGATACACTAGCTCCGCCAGTAGCACCAACGGCACCTATTGTCAAAGAAACACTTACCAATACTATGGAAAACAAATCTGATATTCCGGCTAAAACCGTTAACCTGAGCAAAGGAAAGTGGTGGCGGCAGATACTGGATTTTCTGCAAACAAGGTATTTCCTAAAGAATTTAGCAGCTATGCTGGGCGTCTTTCTCGTTAGCTTCTTTTTACTTAACGTATTTCTCAAACTGTACACCAATCATGGAAATTCTGTACAAGTAGAAAACTACGTGGGCATGAGTATAGACAATGCTACAAAAAAAGCGCGAACACGCGGTTTTAAAGTAAGTGTCAATGAGTCCCCTTTTGACTACAATACACTACAAGGAGAAGTAATTGACCAGGAGCCAATAGCGCTAAACCGGATAAAAAAGAACCGCACCATTTACTTAACCATCGTTGGTGACCCCAAAGAGGTCACGCTTCCTTCTTTTGAAGACGCTGCTGATGACTACAGTCAGTATCGTCCGAAATTGCGGGCTTTGCAAGTAAAAGGAGCGGTTAAAGAGACCATCTTTGACGCCAAGCTCGCTGATAGTACCATTCTACACTTTTACTACGAAGGCCGTAAATACACGCCATCTGATGTTAAACGTGGCGTGAAAGTTCTCCAGGGTAAAACACTAGAGTTTGTTGTCACGAAAAAACAAGATGATTACGTAGGTACTCCAGCACTGAAGTGTAAGCGTTTCAGTGAGGTACAATTTCTCTTACCAGGCCTTGACTTAGAGCTGGGCGATGTCGTGGGAGATGTTTTCAATCGCGCCGATGCCTTTATTTACCGGCAAGAGCCGGAGTACCGTCCAGGGGGTAAAATCCTTCGTGGATCGAAAATCAAGGTTTATTTACAAGAAGAACGTCCTGCGGGATGTGCTGTAGAGGTAGAAATCAATGAACCTCCTAGCGACAGTGGTGGTTTGCCACCTGATACAGAAGACACAGTGACACCAGTGGATACCTCTGGCGGGCTGTAGATAAAAAATCTTTCTTTTTTTGTTGGAACCTCAACTATAAATGGGCCTTGGGGGCCAGCAGACTCGTAATGAAATCGGGATATAACGGGTATAAGTATCCAGAGGGTGTCAAAACTGGATTAAGTAACACTAAAGCCAATCCTTTTACGTTCCCTCAAAGAAGATATTTACAACATTTGACATGAGAATAATAGCTACGACCGCCTTCTTTGCGCTCTTGACCACCTTTGCTTACGGACAAAAAGAAGTTGACCTAACCTCTAACCCTATCTTAGAGATCTATCACGCTGATGAGCAACGTGCTCTTGGCATTTTTTCGGACGATACTTTTACTACCCGTCCCAAAACCACATGCTATACTCCTTCTGATCCTCAGGCTATCCCTGTCCTTAATGGGCAGACCGTCCAGTTTCAGTTAGAATTAGATACCATTGGCTTCGGTGCAGATGGTTATTATGAATGTATCGATTGTGTGGATGCTGTTTTCGGCACCGCTGGTATCGTTCTTGACCAGGAAGGAGAGCCTACCGATAGCCTTTTCTATACTGCCAACATGGGGGTAGCCGCTGACACAGACCTCGCAGGCATCCGCTATTGTAACGCAGATGGATCAGCTTGTACGGATATCGAAACTTTTGTTTTCCTGGCTCGTCGCCCGGGAGCAAACGATTACCCTCCTGCAATTCCGCTGCAACCAGAAGAGGTGATCGACTTAGACATTCCTTTAAGTCTTCCAGGCGAACTCACTTGTAATTTCTTTGTTGACTGCCCAGATAATTATGAGGGCCGCGAACAACTGGCCTATTTCACCGATTATTCCGGTCCTGTCAACTCAATTGTTTACCGTGCCAGCCGGGTAGACGGCTTGGATTCGCTCTGTGTAGTGCTCTGCGATGACAACGGTATTTGTGATACAACCCACTACGCATTCCGTGTGCAGGTAAACAGTATTACACCACCTTTTTATGATGATTTTTCTTACGACAACCCTGTACCAGTAGCAGGCCTTTGGCTAGACAAGGAGGTCTATGTTAATAAAGAAATGCCATTTAACCCGCCGTCAATTGGGGTGGCCACCTTTGACGGCCTCAGTAATCGCGGACGCCCATATGGCGATGGCTATGGTCCCGCAGATCGCCTGACGTCTACCTACCTGAACACCATAAACGGAAACTGGACGCTTTCCTTCTGGCTACAACGTGGTGGTATTGCCGACCGGCCAGAGGTACAAGACTCCCTTGTACTTCAATTCCGCGATGAAGAAGATGACTGGATTTCGATCATGTCATTTGAGGGCATGGCAGCCAATCAGCCTTTTAGCGTAAGAGACTCTTTTCAATTTTATTCTGCCCCTGTGAGCGCAGACTATCAACATGATCGTTTTCAATTCCGCTTTATCAACTACAATGATCGCACAGGCTTCCGCGACAATTGGCACTTGGACTATGTCCGCCTTGACAACAACCCCACGGGTAGTGAAGACTTCAATGATATCGCTTTCACCTACCCTCCCGACTATATTCTCGAAAATTACACGAGCATGCCCTGGCGGCATTTTCAGCCACAGCTCAATGAAGAATTACGCACCAACATCGACATCGGTGTTTATAATCATTTTGCTACGGATCAGAATGCAAGTCCTTCTTTTGCCTCCATCGAGGAATTGAATACAGGAATCAACCCATTCGGAGCTGTACCGACCCTTTTCAATGGTTTAGAGAGTAATGTTGCTGCTCAGGAATCCATTCTGCGCACCTACAGTTTACAGGGCGACCCTACCGGGTTTAGTAATGTTTACGATAACTATGCCGCCCAAATGGGAAGCAGTGATTTTAATAACCTTGACGACATAGACTTTCGCTTATCCTATAGCCTGACCAATACTTCTCAGGAAGGTTTGGATTTTGTTCAGCGCAACGACGAAGTAAGCAGGATCACCCACTTTGGTGAATACTTTGCTTATGATGACGGTACAGCAGAAAGTGCGATACAGACGAGTGCCAACCGGCAAGTAGCCGTGGCTTATACTGCTTCTGTTGCCGATACGATCCACGGTGTACAGATGCATTTTGCAAATACCAATGATGGGTTTCCTGACCAACAGTTTCGCTTACGTATCTGGATTGGGGAGTTGGACGGAACGCCAGAATACAGCCAAATTTACGAGCCTGTTTTTCCCAGTGCTTTCTTTGACACCTTACAAGGGTTCACCTCTTATCGTCTGCTCGATGAAAATGGTGATCTCGCGCCTTTGGCTATCCCTGCTGGTACTTTTTATGTAGGTTGGCAACAAGCCTCGTCATGCGATTTTTCAGAATGTATATCCATCGGCTACGACCGCAACAGGCCTCAAGCCAAAGCCTTTATTTTTGCAGATAACGGCGCTGGATTTAATCCGGTTTCAGGTATCACCGAAGGTGCGCTTATGTTGCGGCCTTATTTGAACAGTGAGATTGGTGTTACCTCCGTCGAATCTTTACAAGATACGAGGACAGTCGATTTAAAGTTATTTCCCAATCCTGTCAGAGATCAATTGTTCCTAAAAACGAACATGGAAGATCAGCAAAACACCCAACTTATCATTTACAATGCTACGGGCCAGGAAGTCTTCCGCCAGTCTTTTGCGGAGGTCGTAAATATCAGTACCTTGTCGGCAGGGATATACTTTGCTCAGTTACAAGGAATTGATGGCAACCAAAGTGCTCCTCAGCGATTAATTGTAATAAAATAGATTTGCTATGGATATTAGTGTAAAAGACCTCAAGGCCCGCATGGATGCAGGTGATCAAGATTTCGTCTTAATTGACGTAAGAGAACCCGGTGAACACGACGCCTTCAATATTGGAGGAACGCTTGTTCCTGTAGGAACGATAGCTGGCGCAGTGGATGACCTAGAAGCTCATAAAGACAAAGAGGTAATCGTTTACTGCCGCAGCGGTGCCCGGAGCGGCATGGCGCAAGGCTTTCTGCAGCAGCAGGGCTTTAAGAATGTTCGCAACCTGACCGGTGGTATGATGGCATGGCAGGCCATGTAGGATACCCCCAAAAGCATTGGAACCAAGTCCCTTTACAAAAGGTACTTGGTTCCAAGTATTTACTTCTTCTCGTCTACAATAGCGTCTACCCCTTTTCCGACCAACTCATTGACCAGCCGCTTTGCATCACCATAGCTGCTGAATCTGTCGACCAAGACCACCGCAAAAGACCCCCGATCGAATAGGCTTACCTGGGTATTATTGTAACCCATTTTGCGTAATCGGGCCACTTGGTTATCCGCATTCACACGCTGACGATAAGACCCCGCAACAACCATATAACGACCACTATTACTCGTTGAGTTGTTTACTGCCGGCGTAGGAGTCGTAGTAGTGGCTGTACTACCTTTCGAGGTAGTTTCATCGGTAAGGTTATCTTTTTCAGCAAGACCAGACGTTTCATTGTCCATTTCATCTGCAGAAGCATTGGTACTCGCCGCACCAGTAGTATTCTCCTCATTATCTGTATTGCCGTAGGTAGCAACCTGATCGTCGTCCAGGTCAACATCATCTCCAGCTGTATCTACTTCATCATCCCAGTCTTTGTAAGTACTATCATCTGTACTAGCAGTGTCTTCGTAACTATCCTCAATGGAGCTAGTAGGCTCTTCAGGAGGATTAACGAGGTTAACTATCTTATACACCAGGTAACCAAGTGCAGCCAAGCATACTATAACAATGGCAATCGTGAGCACATCAAGTTTTGACATAAGTGAGCTTTTTTCAGTTATTATTCTGCTGTTCATTGTTCTTTCTCAGAACAACATTTTCGTCCGTATCTACCGGACCGCGTTTTAGTGATTTTACTCGGCCACCAAAATACAGTCTTTTTTTGGATTTCTTTAACACTCATTTACATTACTGAAAACCAGCAAATTACAACTCAACCTGCGACTTGACACAATTGACGATATAATAAAAGTTTGCCTAAGTTCATTAATTACTTGTCTCGACTCAAGAGAGACGAAATCCTTATTCCTTCAAACTACCGTCCATAAGTTTTTCTTCACGCTTCCTGGCTTTACCCAGGCTTAAATGGCTATTACTATAAGTAAGATTGTACACGATAAATCAATTTCGTAAACCGGGTAACCCCGAAAAAACCAAGCAAAATGCGTAACCTATTTTATTTATGCGCGCTGGTAATTTTAGCGACAAGTAGTGTACAAGCTCAAGAAGAAACCTCCATTCCTGATACTCCTGCCAGCAACGCTGAGGATGTGCTCAATATGCCCTCCAAGTGGGACAAGTTAAAAGATGACAAAAAAATCCGCTTCCTTTTTGCTGCCGTCGAACGCGGAGATGTGGAGCTGGCACAAACCATGCTACCAGATGTAAGTCTTCCTTACTATCAGCACAATACTGAAGGAGAAACCTTACTCACTTTAGCCATCGAAGCGGGGCAATATGAAATGGTAAAGTGGCTTTGTGAAGATGCCGTCATTAATCTTAAAAACGAAGATGGAGAAACCCCATTGACGCTGGCCATTAAGGAGCAAAACATGGGTATTATCAACCTGGTGCTAGAGCGTGCAAAAGCAGATCTACCTAATGACCAAGACGAAACACCTCTGATGTTGGCCGTATCGTATGGCTACGAACCTGCTTTTTTAAAACAATTAACGAGCCTTGGCGCTAACCCAAATCGTTTATCCAATGGCATTAGTCCTCTTTCCCGTGCAGTCGAAAAAGAAAACATTGCTAACGCAGCCATGCTCGTGCGTTATGGCGCCGACCCCAGCATTGCTAATAAAGATGGTATTATACCCCTTTACCAAGCGGTGAAATTAGATCACTCAGTGTTGGCGGGCGTATTATTACACCGAAGTACGCAGCCCGGCAAGGATGCTAATTGGCAAACGCCCATTGGAGAAACCTTAACGAATATGGCTGTTACGCAGCAAAACACGGCCATGCTGCGGGTATTAGTCGAAAAAGGTGCCAATGTGAATACCGTGGACTATATGGAAAACACCCCACTTCATCTGGCAGCAGAGCGTGGGATGACCGATGCGGTAGATATACTCTTGGCTAATGGGGCCTTTGTTGACCCAATAAACATCATGGGCGTTACCCCCATCATGGCAGCGGCCCAACGTGGGCACGATGACTTGGCTAGTCACTTGGCGCAAGCTGGTGCTAATCCTAATTTGCGGGATTACTCAGGAATTGCGGCGAACGACTTTGGTACTTACGAATACACTGATCCTTATCTACAACAAGAGGTAGATTTCCTTTTACAAGAATCAAATGAGTAGTTAATTTGGCAGGTCATTTGTTCTGGGTAAAACCATTACCTTTGGCGATCAAAAATGACCTGCCAAATTACCGATAGTTCTCATGTCTGATCAGAAGCCTAAGCACGAAACACCTACCGCACATACCGGCCTTAAAATTAAAGCTCCCAAAGCCAAGGCCGCCGGCATTCCCGGCATCGCCAAAGCAGTAGGCCAAGCCAATCGTTACATGAAAACGGGGCAGGCTATCAAGCTTTCGCTAAAACTCAATCAAAAAGGAGGGGTCGATTGCCCAGGGTGTGCATGGCCAGACCCCGACGATGACCGTAGTCGTCTTGGAGAATACTGTGAGAACGGTATGAAAGCCATTGCTGAAGAAGCTCAAAAAACAACTATTGGCCGCGATTTTTTCGCACAAAATAGTGTTGCAGAATTAGGCGATTGGTCTGACTTCAAGTTGGGAAAATCCGGGCGAATAGCTGAGCCTATGGTGCTTGAAGCAGGGGCGACTCATTACACCCCCATCAGTTGGAAGGAGGCCAATGCGATGATTGCAGGAGAGTTAAAGGCGTTGAAAAATCCAGACGAGGCAGTTTTTTACACCTCCGGCCGCACCAGCAATGAGGCTGCTTTTATGTACCAGCTAATGGTTCGTTCATTTGGCACGAATAATATGCCAGACTGCTCAAACATGTGCCACGAATCTAGTGGGCATGGCCTTAACAATACAATTGGAATAGGCAAGGGCACCGTTTCCCTTGAAGATATACACAATTCCGACCTGCTGTTGATTATTGGTCAAAACCCGGGCACCAATCACCCCCGGATGTTATCATCCCTCGAAAAATGCAAGGAAAACGGAGGGAAAATAATCACTATCAATCCTTTGCGCGAAGCTGGCTTGGTTAATTTCATCAACCCACAGCGGTTGGGCAAAGTACTAGGTGGCGGCACCCCATTGACCGACCTACACCTACCTGTAGCCTTGAATGGTGATGTCGCCTTACTGAAAGCCATCATGCTCCGTATTTGGCACCAAGACAGAGAACAAGGCGGCAGTATTTTAGACTGGGATTTCATCAGTGAGAAAACGGCAGGTTACGAAGCTTTTGTTGAAGACTTGCGGCGTCAAGATTTCACTGATTTAGCGACAGCTAGTGGTGTCCCAAGGGCACAAATACTAACCGCTGTTGATATGATCAGAAAAGCTAAAAGTGTGATTATTTGCTGGGCAATGGGGGTCACACAGCATGAAAACGGCGTCGCCAATGTGCAGGAGATTGTCAATTTACTGCTAATGAAAGGCGCTATTGGCAAACCCGGATCAGGGGTATGCCCAGTACGAGGCCACAGTAATGTACAGGGTAATCGGACGGTAGGCATTTGGGAGGCTCCTCATGATGCTTTTCTTGATAAACTAGCAACAAACTTTGGGATCAATCCTCCCCGAAAGCATGGTTACTCTACCGTGGAAGCAATTCATGCTATGAATCGAGGAAAAGTAAACGTCTTTTTTGCACTAGGGGGCAACTTCCTTTCTGCGGCGCCCGACACCGCTTATACTGCCACCGGGCTAGAGCGATGCCAACTTACGGTACATGTGAGCACTAAACTCAATCGAAGTCACCTGGTTACAGGAAAACGTGCGCTCATACTTCCTTGTTTGGGGCGTACAGAAATCGACTTACAAGACCAAGGAGAACAATTTGTTACTGTTGAAAATAGCATGAGTATTGTGCATCGCAGTAAAGGGGTGCTCCCTCCTTGTTCTGAACACCTGCGTAGTGAGCCTGCCATTATTGGAACATTAGCAGCGGCCTTACTAGGCGACCAAGCCACTGTATCTTGGCAAGAATGGGTTGGTGATTATGACTTGGTACGGGAAGCCATTGAAAAAACCATTCCCGAATTTGCAGGCTACAACGAAAAAGTACGCCATGATTTTGGTTTCTATCTCCCGAATGGCCTACAGAATGGTCAGTTTCCAACATCCGACGGGAAAGCTCACTTTACTGTAAACAAAGTCCCCACGAATCAATTAAACGAGGGGGAATATCAGCTGATGACCATTCGAAGTCATGACCAGTTCAATACAACCATTTATGGTCTGGATGATCGCTATCGAGGTGTTAAAAATGAGCGCCGGGTTGTGTTTATGCATCCGGAAGATATGAAGGCTCGTGGGTGGCAAGCCAAGCAGGCCATTAACCTCATCAACGAACACGGCGGCACAAGGCGGGTAGCAGAAAGCTTCTTGCTCGTCCCCTACGATATCCCTAGAAATTGCCTGGCGGCCTATTTTCCGGAAGCCAATGTACTGGTGCCTATAGACAGCTTTGATGACCGTAGTAAAACGCCCGCATCAAAGCGAATTGTAGTACGGTTGGAAGAGGCATAAAATCAATACTACTTCCATTCTACCCGAATCACAAAACTGGGTGTAAAGCCTATCTGTATACTGTCTTCGAAAAGTATACCCAATGGCATATTAGGGCGATTGTCTATAAAGTATTCCCGTTCGTAAGTATTGGTCTGATTATAAACATTCAAGAAAGACAAGCCTACTATGCCGGCCCATTTATCAGGTGTCTTTACGTTTAATGTGTAAACGATGGCGGCATTTAGCTGATGCTGAGCAGAGAGCCGCTGAGCATTAAATGCTTCATAGATTGGACGAATCACTTCTTGTCCACCCGGGGGAATTATTATCTCAAAATCTTCCAATAAGGAATAAGGAATTCCACTATTAATTTGCCAACTCAAAGAGTATTCCCAACGACCTCTTCGGTAAGTGCCCGCCCAAAACAAGCGATGTAATTGGTCAAATGGCGCTGCAAAAACGGGGTCAAAAAAGGTGGGAAACTTATACGTGACGTTACTCAAAGAGTAACTCAACCAAGTGGAAAAGCCTGTCCAGCGTTTTTTCACCAATAAATCAAAGCCCCGAACGCTAGACGTACCAAGATCAAAGCCCTGACTTGGGCGGGGTAAAAAGCCAATAGCCAGCGCACTAAGTCCTTTACTTTCTTTCGCATAAATCTGTGCATCGATGAGCCAACCTTTCTTTTCATATAGTAATCCTGTTTGCCAATGCACCGCATTGATGACAGGGGCCCGCTCATCTGCCAGTACCCAAATTGGGCTACTAATACCGATGTTGGCCCCTTTGAATTCATTAAGCTGGCTGACAAACTGATAGTACTTACCCGCAGCAAACTGCCACCTCAAGGATGGATTAAATTGATGCCACAACTGTAATCGCGGCTCCCAGTAAAGTGAACCTGTATTGGCGTAACGGCTTACCCTAAGTCCAAGATGGATACCCGTTTTTTGCTGTGCATCCATCTGATAAGTGGCAAAAAGGGTATGAAGTAAAGAAGCACTGCCTCCGGTTTGGTTGGCCAAATTAACCTCCTGCTCCTTTTCGACAACTTCGTAACCAAGCTCGTAATTCGTTATTTGATACCCTAACAATATATTTGCTTCCGATGGTAGTTGGTAATTAGTACTTAGCTTCAAAAGCTGTTCCTGAATATCATTGTCCCTGCGCCCGAAGTCATCCCCCAAAGATGGGTTTCGCTTATCTATCGTAAATTCGTAGTTGTAGTCATGATTGGTACCTAGTGCTGTTAATTTAGTAGACCAGAAAGGTGTCCAACGGCGTTGCCAAGAGGTACTCCATCCTTGGTTCTCTACATAGAGGTCGTCATAGTGATCTTGGCCTCGGCGGTCGTCACTCAATATATTATTGTAACTGTTACGAGCCCACAAGTAAGAGAATGCAACCTGATCCCTTTCTGATAAGTCAACCGCATATTTCAATTGGGTATCCACAAAGTTAAAATCCTCTGTAACACTTAGTCCATCGGGTAAATCATTGGCCGAAAAATTTCCTTTTAGCAGACTTTGCTGATTACGAAAACTTAATTGTTGATAATAAGGAGAAGAAAGAAGTTCCGTCATAGAACGGCGCAATGAAACACGCAAAGCACCTCCATTTCCAGGCATCTTCAATTGACCATCTAAAAATGAAGCCAGCAAGTTAGTTCCTAGTCCAATGCGGTTTTCTTTTGCTTTCAATGGTTTTGCCCGCATATCAACCACTCCTGCTATCCTTCCACCATATTCTGCCCCGAAACCTCCTCGATACACCTTGACCTCATCTATGGCATAGGGNTTAAGGGCAGAAATTGTCCCAAAATAATGAGCACTGTGGTAAATGGGAATATCCTCCCATAGAATAAGATTCTGGTCAGGTGTACTGCCCCGAATATGTAAATTTGCCAAAGCACCATCCGGGCTGGAAATACCTGGTAAATTTTGCAGCGCCTCCAATATATCCGGTTCTACTTTTCCAGGAAGGGTACGCATTCTTCGAGGATTCAAAGCTGTAGCAAACCCAGCATCATCCAAATGTACGCCGTCACTTAGGTAATCGGTAACAATGACAAAATCTTCCCCAAAATCGTAATAAGAAAGTTTGATCTCTGCCATAGAAAGCGCCAAAAAATCATTGACCGATAGCCGAAATTCTTTATACCCCACATAGCTCACAACCAGGGTATCTGTGATATCGTTTGGCGCATCAAAACAAAACCGACCATCTTGTTGAGTTGTAGCACCGAGCGCATTTTTCAACAAATAGGCATTGGCATAAGGCAAGGGAGCCAAGGTCAAACTATCACGAACCAAGCCACAAAACGAGCGAAGGATTGGGTTATCAATTACTTGATCACGCGGAACCAATAAAACAAACCGATCATTGACTATTTCGAAATTCAAGTTCGTCTGTTCGAAGATTTTATCCAGAAATTGATCAAGTTCATTCGTACTATACTCCAAGCTGATAGAGGTCGCGCTGATTTGTTCTTCTTCATAAGAGAAAAGTAAATTANAGTCTTTCTCTAGTACCTTGATCACCTCTATTAAAGGCGACTTTTGAAAAGACGCTTGATAAGTAGCTGACTGGCCAAAACAATTACTTGCTCCTATAAGCATGCCAAGTACTACTACCCCCAAAAAAGCAAGGTAACTCTTCATAACTGCTTATTCCTGAAATAGATTTACTTGTTGCTCACCTTTAATATCATAGCGAATATTGAGAGGGCGAAAAACAGTCATTAAAGCTTCTTCCAGGTTCTCTTGCTGAAAATTAACGGTAACCACACGTTTCATGTCCACATTGTTCGTCTTTATCTGAACCCCAAACTGTCGTTCTAATTCCGCCACTGCACGTTCTAAGGGAACCGTCTGTAATTTAGTAATACCATCTAACCAACTGGCTTGTTTTTCTGCTTCGTCGAGCATCCAGGTGACAGGAGGTTCGTTTTCGCTAAAGCGAATAGCCTCTCCCGCTTTCAACTCGCGGCTTATCTCTTGTAAGAGGTATTGCACCATGACTTTACCACTAAAACAGCTTACCTCCAGTAAACCATTTCGGCTCACCACATTGAATCGGGTACCGACAACCGTAATCTCACCAGCAGACGTGTTGACAGTAAACGTACTTCCTTCTTCTACAGCAAAGAAAGCTTCTCCTACCAATTGCACCTCTCTCTCTCCTGGCCATTTACTCGCCTGAAATGACACCTCGCTTTCGGCATTAAGTGATACCGTCGACTGGTCTGGCAGCATCGTTGCAACCCGTTGGGCTAGCCCCGCAGAAAAAATGGTAGGTGCAGGAGCGCGAAAAACAAAGAAACCTATCAATAGTAAAACAGCCGCAGCCGCAGCATAAGGTAGCAAGTAATGAATGCGGCCGCGGTTATTTGTTGATGAGGCTGTTTTCTTCTCAGATAAGATATTGGTAAGTATTACTTCTTGTTGTAGCTCTGGGCCGGAAAGGAGCCCTATCCCTCTCTTGATTCTTTGCAAGGAATTGTATTCAGGGCGCTGCTCAAATTCTTTCTGCTCATCAGAAGATAAGTTGCCGTTTACCCATTTATGTAGGAGTTCATCATTTTTCATGACCTGGTTTATTATGAAAAAGAAAGCTTTTATATAAAGACCCGTTTATTGGTACAGCACCTACTACTCGTCACTCGTTTTAATAAATTATTTAAGCGCCGCCACGACCAGCCTTAAACTATCCAATGCTTTATAGATTCTTTTCTCCACTGCCTGCCGGCTAATTCCTAGTAGTTCAGCAATTTCTTTATATGTTTTTTTGTCAATACGGCTTAATAAGAAAACGACCCTTTGTTTTTCAGGAAGGTCAGCAATCGCTGCTTGCAGCTGGTGAGCAAGTTCTTTTTCCTCCAAAAGAAACTGAGGGTCCTGAACTTTGCTTGAAGAAGGTTGTGTCTGCTCGTATTGCAATACGACTTTCTGATGCTGATGGTTATTGGTTAAAAGATTTTTAGCAACGGTAAAAACGTAACCGCGGGCCGTAGAAAAAGCCACTTTTTGACAATTTTTCCAAAGCCGGCTAAATGCTTCCTGAACGATATCCTGGGCTAAGCTATCATTACCCGTTTGGTAAAACAGGTAGCTATGCAAAGTTTTAGCGTAAGCTCTAAAGACCTTTGTAAAGGTTGATTCAGCGCAGAGTTGCTCTTCTGATTCAGGCATTAGAAAAAATATTACAATAAATATAATCCTCCATTGGTAGGTGTTACACCATTTAACTGGTCTTTATGTTCGAAGTCAATTTTAAAGGTGCAGCCCCAAAGGCATACAAATATATGCGCTTAAACGAAATAAACAGTTACAATGAAACAACGCCTCGGTATATTGATAGCAAGCATAGTTGCATTAGCGGGCTTGAACGGCACCATTAACTTGAATGAATTGTTCAATTACGAAGATCAGGATTTTCCGCTTTATGTAAATCGGGATAATACGCCTCCTAATAACAGTATCAATGACGCAATGGCCACTTTGGGGCGGGTGCTTTTTTATGATACTAACCTTTCTGCAAACAATGAAGTAGCCTGTGCCAGTTGTCATAAGCAAGCGTTTGCTTTTGGCGATAACGCCACACAAAGCCTGGGGCTCAACAATGGGCTTACTGGCCGCCATTCTATGCGGCTTGTAAATGCTCGATTTGCGGATGAGGGCCGTTTTTTCTGGGATGAAAGAGCCGTATCCCTAGAAGATCAAACCACCCGTCCTATCCAAGATCACGTAGAAATGGGGTTCAGTGGTGCGGATGGCAACCCGTCATTAGACTCGTTGTTTCGGAAACTCAGCGACATTCCTTATTACCAGGAGCTGTTCTCCTTTGCCTATGGAAATTCTAACATTACAGAGCCAAAAATGCAGCGCGCACTGGCACAATTCATTAGAAGCATTCAATCTTTTGATGCCAAATACGATGTTGGTCGCGCCTTGGTAAATAATAACAATCAGCCTTTTCCCAATTTTACAGCACAGGAAAACTTAGGAAAAATGCTATTCGCCCAAGCTCCTAATCAAGGAGGGGCAGGCTGTGCTGCTTGTCACCGCCCACCTACTTTTGACATTGACCCCAATAGTAATAACAATGGCGTAATTGGTGTTGCTGGCAGCCCTGACGACACCGATTTAACGAATACCAGAGCCCCTTCCCTGCGCGATTTAATAAATCCGCTAGGACTAAGCAATGGGCCCTTTATGCACGATGGAAGCTTGTTGACACTAATGGATGTCATAAACCACTACGACAACATTAATTTCAATCCTGCCATTAATCCAAACCTAGACCCACGCTTGAGAGGAGGACAAGTCGGCGGTGGACCAGGACAAGGACAAAACCTGGGCTTGAGCCAAGCAGAGAAAAATGCCCTCGTTGCGTTTTTAGGCACGCTATCAGGTTCCGAAATATATACCGCTGAAAAATGGTCTAATCCTTTTGATCAAAACGGGGAATTATCGATAATTCCTGTTTGTGGCACACCAGCACATGTGATCTTAGAGGCCACCATCTGTAGCGGCGACCTTTTTGAAGGGTACAGTGAAACAGGTATTTATACGGATGTATTTTCAGCAGCCAATGGATGTGACTCCATTCGCGAGCTTCAGCTCATTGTTTTACCCAAGAATCACCCCGACTGTGTTGTCAATGGCACCAATGAAGCGATTGTAAATGGTACTGCTTCCACCTACCCTAATCCTTTCCGGAACGAACTAACTATTGAATTTTCGAGCTCGGCAGTGGAAACCATCACTCTTTATGATCTCCACGGGCGACCTTTAATCACGGAAGAAACGAGCTACAACGACGACCTTGTTCATTTAGACACTTATCAACTTCCCGCAGGGCTATATCTCGTCATAGGGCACAGTGCTAATGGGGAACGCATTTTCACGACCAAAGTGCTGAAAGAATAAGCATACCGCTTAAAAAATCCTTTTGAAGTTGTTTGACAGGAATCGGGGGATTCCTCTATCCCAGGGCGTCTAAAGCATAGCTTTAGGCGCTCGTTATTTTAGTGTTGCTGCCAAAATATTCAAGAACATATCCGCAGGGATGAATGCACCGTACTGAAAAATGATTTCATAGTTTTCATTCATAATGACCAGTGTAGGATATTGAAGTTGGTCATTGATCGTACCAATGGCTGTTGCCAGTGTATGGGCACCGGTACCATTACCCGTTGGTTGAAAAGGGAAGGACTGGTTTCCAAAAATTATAGTCTCCTCTGTTTCCGCATTTAGTGACAAGAAGTAGAAGTGATCGTTTAGTAATACATTCACGTCAGGGTCGCGTAAAGTCGTCTTTTTCATATTTTGGCAATACCTGCACCAATCAGTATGCAGAAAGATGACCATTGGGCGAGGTGCTGCCAGCTGGAGGCTGTCAATCTCTGTAAAAAAGGTTCTTCTTGGCAATTCAGCTTGTGCTTTAGCGCAAAAACTAAACGCCATAAGTATTGCGCAAAAAACAACGGGTAATAATATTTTTCTCACAAGGCTGTCTTTACTTCAACGTATACCGTACCCCCACAAATCCGCGAATCCCTTGATTGGGTCCATAGACATAGCTGGGATCGAAAGTCAAGGCATTGGGGTTGGTTTCGGTAGCAATCACATTGCCATTGCTATCAAAGTCGACGCCACGATCAAAAGGATCAAAAGCACGGGCAATGAGCGGAAAATCCTGGTTCTTCCAAGGCGTCCAATTGAGTAGGTTTTTCACGCCTGCATAAATTTCTACGTTTTTCTTTCCACGGTAAGTGAGTTGAATATTCTGGATACTCCAAACAGGCGATTCTGGTGCACGCGGATCAAGTTCTCCCAACAAAGGAAGACGCATAGGGCCGTAGATATTCCCCGTATAATCCAGCGCCAACTTATGGTCCCAAAGCTGGTAGGTCAAGGCCCAGGTTCCTGTGAATCGTTCTGTAAGGATTTGGCGTTTTTTGATATCGTTTTCCTCGGTAGAAACATCCATAAAGGTAGCTCCCAGCAGCAAACTTAATCCATTTGACAATGTAATATCAACATTGGTGCTAATACCTTTGGTAACGGCTCTACCATCGAGGTTATCATAAATAATTTGGTTGGCGTTGGTTTCATAGTCGGGGTAAATCACGTTGGTAAAATGGGTATACCAGGCTGCTAATTCAAACCCTACGAATCCTCCCCGAGGCAAGTATGTTTTGCGGGTGTAGTTGAGATTGAGGTTATAAGACTGTTCTGGAGCCAGTTGCTCTGCAATAACTACTTCCCTTGCACCGGTAAGGGCGGCATGTTCTTCGGTAAAAAGATTGACAACACGAAAACCCGTACCCGCATTTAGTCGCAGAATATCCTGATCACTGAGCGACCATTTGTACGCAAAGCGTGGTGTAAAGATATTTCCATGGTCCTTATTATAATCATAACGGAGTCCTAGTAATAGTTTATGCTGTTGGTGCAAAACTATTTCATCCTGAAAAAATATTCCAGGAAGCCAGATTTCGTCAGGCTGATTCAATGGATTACTATCATCTCCACCTGTAGCAGGCGTATTATCATCATAAAAAGTATACCTCAATGCTGTCCCCAGAAGCAGATCATGAGATCCTATTTGTTTGTCCCAGGTTAGTTGTCCGAAAGCAATTTTCTGTTTTGCAAGGTAAGCCAAGTCACCGTAGACCGAGTTTTGATCGTGGCTATTAAACGAAGTAGAAAGCAGTAATTTTTCTTCCGTAGGCAATTGGTAGGAACTTAAAAACTCGATGCGTTCTGTGTAGATACTTTCACCGTAAACTTCATCCCCTCCCCGATAACTTTTGTTCCAGTCCAGTTCTCCTCCCCAACGATTTTCGTAATAATAGCGGCCAGCAAGGGTTAACAACCGATTGCTCTTACGGGCAAAATTCCACTTCTGGAAAACAGAAATACGTTCTTGTAGTGTGACGTCTGTAAAATTGTCTCCGTTGTTATCCACCAACTCATCATAATTATAATAATTGGCTCCAGTGAGAATACTGAGATTTTTTCCTGCCTTTAGTTTGATGCCCAAATCCAGATTGTACTCCTGCCAACTTGTAGCCATTACATCAGCGCTCACTAAGGGCGCATTGAGAGGATTCTTAGTGATAATATTGATGAGACCTCCAATAGCTTCGCTACCGTAAAGCGAAGAAGCAGGGCCTTTCACAATTTCCATTCGCTCAACTAGAGCATTCGGAATACCCGACAAGCCATAGACTGTAGCAAGGCTACTAACAATGGGCATTCCATCTATAAGAACCATCGTATATGGGCCTTCCAAACCGTTAATATGAATATCCCCCGTATTACAAACCTGACAGTTGAGCTGCGGACGAACGCCATTGACATTCTGAAGGGCTTCGTAGATATTAGGAGTAGGATTCTTTTTAAAAAAAGCGGGCGTATACACCTCTACTGGCACAGGGCTCTCTAGTCGACTTACCTCTTTAAGGGTGCCTGTCACGACTACTTCATCAAGCAAGCCTACTTGTTCCATAAGCTCAATATTCATTGCTGTGGTTGCGCCCTCTTCCACTACTACCTTTTCATCAAAGGATTGGTAACCTAGAAAAGAAACATTTATGGTATAGGCTCCTACAGGTATTTTGTCAAACTCAAACTTGCCGTCTTCATCAGAATAGGTGCCGTAATTGCTCTTTTTCAACGTAACTGTTGCGTAGTCAAGTGGGGCGCCATCTGCGCTCACCGTTCCTGTTATACTTCCTGTTTGAGCACTAAGGGCAGAAAAACAAAATACAGCGAGCAGGCAGTGTAAGAATCGTCTCATTGGGTAATTTGCTTGAGCTTTAAAAATATTTAGTCTTGCAAATATATAAATTTAGCCTAGGCTAAATAGGAAATTAAGTAAATAAAAATCCCGGACAGGTCGTTGGTCCTGTCCGGGATTAATATTTGTGTTTTAGTTTAAGTATACTTAGTACTGCGTACCAAATAACTTATACCCTTTTTTATTCAACTACAACTTTGTAGGTAGCCGTCCGGTCCCCCGCACGAAGCTGCAACTGATAAACACCAGCAGGCAATTTGCTGACATCAATATCTTGTGTTTGCAAGCCAAGGCTAGTATTTGTTAATGCTTCCTGGTAGACAACTTGTCCTAAAGCATTGAAAAGACGTAGCTGAAGATCAGCTTTTTCTACCAATGTCATTTCTACCCGCAGGTTGGTTTGAGCTGGGTTAGGGAACAAGCTTAAAGCTTCTACTTCCGGAATTTCATTCACATTTACAACAGTAATATCCACTGGTACCCGTGGTGAAATACAAGAAATGGCAGGCGTTTCTACTTGCCAGTTGTAGAAGTAGTAATAGTAATTATCGCCGTAATAAGAAGTGGTTATAGCGCCCAAGTCAGCACCAATGGCATAAGGGTAATTCACTTGTTCATTGTTACGGAATAGGTTATTCTCAGGACAGCGCAGTGACATTCCAGTTCCTTCAGCAACATCAAAATTAAGTTCGATTGTTTGAAGACCATGTACAAGGTCTACTTGTATTTCTTGTAGGACAACGTCATTAGCATCTGCCAATTGAATGGTTCTCATTCCTTCTTCTTGATCGTCCGGTACAAGTACATCTACGGTAAGAATTGTAAATGGTTCGTAAGCATCAAAATAGCTATATGCACCTACAGAAGGTACACCACCTGGGCCATCGACTGTGAGCTTTCCTCCTGCTTCAATTCCACCACCAAATATCTCGCCAGCTTCTACATAGAAGGTAGCATCTTCCGTAAGCGGATCTGTCATAAAGGTATTACCTGTACCCAGAGGAGTTCCACCAGTCGCTTCGCTGTACCAGGTAAGGTTTTCGCCACTAGCCGTCAACAATGCAACACCGTCTGGGTCAACTTCCACACTTTCTACTACAGGATCCGTTACTACAAAGGTAGTTACCTCTACTGCTTCGAGTGCTTCCATTTGTTCTTCTGAACATTGCGCATCTACAGCAACATTGTATATGCCACTTTCTTGCACAACGATGGTCTCGCCAGTCATGCCGTTGCTCCAAAGAGGATTGTCCCCGCTATTAACAGTCAAGCTTACTTCGCCGCCAGCACAGAATTCTACATCACCGTTTACAGCAATCACCGGAGGAGTATCTACTATATGTGTAATGGAAATATTGGGTGCGATAGAGGCACAACCACCTTCGTCAAAAACAACCAGTCCGTAAGAGCCTGGCTCCGTTACTTGTAGCGTTGGGTTGGTATCACCTGTTGTCCAAAGAATAGATTCGTAGCCAGCAGGAGCCGCTAACTCTACCATATCACCAGGGCAAATCGCCGTACTTCCCAAAACCTCTATCGTTTCAGCAGGCAGGGTACAATTTGCTTCCAAAATATTGTGCATCGTATTAATCTCTGGGTTTTCGATAACCGTACGAATACCAGATGGCCAGTTGATAACCAAGCTATCAATAGCCGTTGCTTCTCCAATTCCAAAATGGGCACAAAGGCTACTCATTGGGCTGAAACTCTGACCAGAGCGTACTTCCCGCATCTGCATCCCCCACTCGCCATAAATCATTACGCGTGAACCAATACCATTTTTATTGGAAATCAAGCCCTGGGTGTTGATCTTGATCCAGTTGTGATCATTACCATCATTAATATGCAAGCTGCCTCCACGAATAACATCCAAGAAACCGTCGTTATTGAAGTCACCAATACCACCTTCGTCAAAAGGAAGGTTCTGCCCGGTAAAAGTTAAATCACCATTATTGAGGTAAAGCTCATTGTTTAGTTCTGAGAAAATATCTACAAACCCATCGTTATTGAAATCGCCAGAAGCATTTTCCCATGCACCTAGGTCTCCAGGAGCGATGCCTGTAGTTTCGATAATATCTGTGAAAGTACCATCACCGTTATTGAGCATAAAGCGGTTTGCGAAATCGTGATTAACGATAAAGGCATCAAAATCACCATCGTTATCAAAATCTTCAAAAACGGTTGACCAAGACTGGGCATTGTCTGCCATATTCGCTTCTTCGCCAGCTTCGGTAAAGGTTCCGTCACCGTTGTTACGATAAAGTCTATTGGTACGCGTTGGGTCTCCCGGAGAAGCTCCACCACGGCATTTGGTGATAAACAAATCTGTGTGCGAATCATTGTTGTAATCCACCCAAATTGCAGCGTAGTTACCTGGCATATCCATCGTTTCAATCAGCGATTGATCTTCTACCATTGTGCCCAGACCATCTGAATTGAGGTAAGGGTGGCTGAGATCAACATCATGACAAACGAAAGCATCCAAGTGTCCATCTAGATTGATATCAAACATGGTTGAACGCTGAGAGAAAATATAATCAGGGTTGAAATACTCTGTATATGCGGTACCATCTTCATTCGCCATTACAAAAGACACGGCACTTCCTCCACCGAATAGTAAGTCATTGAAGCCGTTGCCATCCAGGTCGCCCGCACAAATACTCCAAGAAGGAGAATTGCTGAAACTAACAGGGCTAAACTGGTGAACAAAGCTACCATCAGGCTGCTGAAAATCGATGTTGACGCCACTATTTTGGATGCGCACGACGTCATCCAGGAAATCGCCATTCATATCAACGGCACAGTCATTAGACGACCCGCCGGAAACAGACGCCAATAAGCTCCCTTGGTTCGTAAAGGATACTGGTAGCGGTTGAGCTACCAAAGTGCCCCAAACGGTGAGGACCAGAGCCAAGGAAAAGAGTATATGTTTTTTCATTGCAAGGAATTTATGAAATAGAGAATAAAGTTACCAAAAAGCACATTAGCAATGCGCAGAAAACAATTGTCATTTGTTTTCGGTGCTCCTTAGTTCACCCACAATGTGCGTGTAAAGGTGCCTTCAGGGCTATTGAGGTAAACAATGATAATTTGTCTTTTGAATTGTAAGGGAACATAACTAGAACCTGCGGAGAGCCGCTGCTGCTGCAATTGTTGCCCTAAATAATTGTAAATCGTTAGTTCGGTAGCTACAGGAGTCTGAACCATTAGTTGTCGATCATTCGCAAGAAAGACTTCTGCATCTAGCGTAGGGGTTACGGGTTGTAGCCCCACAATACCGGCCATCGTCAGTTCGTCTTCGCCAACCAGGCTGGGAGTACGTTCAGCTTCATTAAACATTTCGACAAAGAGGTCAATTTCCGGAGTGCTTTCCGCAAACATCTCGGCCATCCACTTAGGTGGCATTGATTGATAATAAACGGTCGCTGTAATATCGAGTTCATCGAGGTATCCCAAGGTAGGAATGTGGTAATAAACCACATCTGAACCTGACCCTTCGCCCAGTTCATTTACATTAAAATCGGTATCAAACAAAGCCTCTCCTGATATACGAGTGGTATCGTACACTGCATGGCTTTGCGTAAAGCCTTTTGGGGGGATTCGGTTATCCTTTAGTGCGCTGGCCGCACGCAAGAGTACCGTTGTTTTTTGGTTATTAACATCACCCAGAACTTGTTCGTAGATCTGAACTTGGTCGGCCGAACGAATAGTAGCGTAATGAGGCTCATAAGAAGCATCATGGCCTGTTAGTTCATAATTGGCATCATACTCGCCGGAGTGAAAGAGCGTATCTCCTTCAGCAGTTCGAACAACCAAGCTTACAAAAGCACGGCGCGAAGGGTAACCAGAAGGAAACTTATGCCCCGCCATGTTGGTCAGACGCAATGCCACAAAGGCTGTATCCGCTGTACGGTCAAGATCCGTGAGTGCTACTTCCATTGTGCGAAAACGCAGCATATTTTCAGTAGCTGTGATTACCGCATCAAAATCCTGCGGCGTAGCCGATATTTGAAGTTCAGCGGCATTGTCTTTCATCAGCTTAAGCATATTGACATTGGCACCAGCTAACTCGTGTAAGGAAAACTTGTCACGCGGTACCGTTTCAAAGCCTGCCGCCAGATAAAATTGGCCTTTTTGCAAGGTTGGCATGTGGCAAGACTGACAACTAACATTATCGACAGCGTAATTCGAGTTGAGCCATTCGTGATAGGTGGCTTGCTCCACGTAAGTACCTCCTGTAAAGTTTCCTTCCAAATCTATGGTTTCTGTAATCAGGGTGTGGCAACCAGCACATACGCCAGCATCAGAGATATGAGGGCTGTAAACGGGTTCATACTGACTAGCTTCCAACATAGGTGATGACAATGGCGAAATAAAGGGACCAAAGGCCAGTCTTTCCGTTTCAAAAACCAATTCACCAGAATGGCCGTTCCCAAGATTTTCTTCGGATTGCTGGTGGCAAGCGAGACACGAAACCCCATCCAGTGCGATACTATCGTTGACCATCTCATCAATGGTATAGCTCTCTGCGCCCTGGTGAAAAGCAGCAAAATGCCCTAATGGCGCATGGCAGGTCGTACACTTTGTTTCAATCGCCTCCATATACTGAGGGTGCAGTAACACTTCGTGGCTGACCTTAGCCCGCCAGAAAGGATCTTTAGCAGAATTGGCCATCATAGTAGCGCGCCAATCGTCGACCAAGTTGATATCATTGCCCTGAGGATCAAGGCTGGCAATCATTGCTGTATCAAAACCGTGACATTGCACACACTCTCCAGATCCCGCAAAGAGCCCATTGTAGCCGCGTGGTAAAGAATCCGTAAGTGTCGTAAAAAAAGCAAATTCTTCGGTAGAATGAAAGGTATTTGCATCACGAGAAGCCTGAGAGTCAAGGCTAAAAAAAAGCGTGACTAACACAAATAAACTACCTATCAGCAAGTAGCGAAAATGGGGCAAGTTGGAAATTACCATCGTTGTATTCAGGTTACTACATCCCGAAGGATGAGGAAGTCGGACGTTGACTTAACTTAGTTGCTATAACAAGCCTTAAAGCTAGAAGTTATTTTTTTATCACAACAATAAAGATGCGTCACCTAGCTGACAGCCCTATTAACTAACAAGTAGAAAATTGATTTTTCTTACTAAATCAAAGAAGTTAACGAACAAAATCAATAGGAATAAACGTTTCAAATGCTCGTTTATCATTATTGTATTATTCAGGAATGGCTTACCTTCCCCTTCAAACATACTTGGGATTTGTCCCTACCACTAGGAGGGGCGATGATCAGCGAAGCTAATTTTCAAGCAGTTTAAAATCAAATGACAACCGATGCGGCTATTACAACTCCTCTCCTTTAGTATCTTCCTTTTCTCTTTTGCAGGCCTCAATGCCCAGCAAGGCCAACGAATGACCATTCCTGTTGAGTTTCCCCGTGATGCGACCGAACTCAATTATTTTGCGGAACTACCTTACGTAGATCAGCTTCCATTTTTTTCTTTTTTTGTGGAATGGCCCCAAGGCAACATTGACCCTGAATTTGAACTTAGGTTCACAAACGATTTGGAAAACTGGACGGAATGGGAAACACTTCATCCCGATTCCCACAACACAGAAAAAGGAATCACTCAACTCTATATCGGAAAGGCAGAACACCGCTATTTTCAGTTAAAAACAGCGCGGCGGGCCTCTAGTATAGAAACGGCAATACTGCACTTTTATCACCCTGGCCTTACGGCAGATGCCCCTGCCCCAACAGCGAATATAGACCCAGTTAATTCTTCTGCTTGCCCTTGTCCTGAACCAGACATTGAGAGTCGTGCAGAATGGTGCCCCTCCGGCGATTGTCCTGCTCAAACTTCTCCGACACCTACCGATGTCACCCACATGATTGTACACCATGCAGCAGGTACCAACAGTGCCACTGACTGGGCTGCAATCGTTCGTGCAATCTGGGACCTTCATGTCAATGGAAACGGCTGGTCAGACGTTGGGTACAACTACTTAATTGATCCTAATGGGGTTCTTTACGAAGGCCGCGGCTACAATATCCTGGGAGCACACTTTTGTGGGATGAATACAGGTACGATGGGCGTATGCATGATGGGTAATTATACAGATATCGAGCCAACCAGCGAAGCCCTGGAGAGTTTAGAGCGACTACTCGCTTGGAAGTCTTGCGACATTGGTGCCGATCCTTTAGGCGAAAGCTACCACAACTCTTCTAATGGCATTCTTAAAAACATCTCCGGTCATCGGGATGGCTGTGCAACTGCTTGCCCCGGCGACTCCTTCTACCCTCTCATGTCACAAGTCAGAGAAGAGACCAACAACATGATTTTGGCCAACTGTGCCGGCTTGTCCAGCCCAATCAGCTTGGCAGCTTCAGAAATCAATGAGACCACTTACTTCCTCAGTTGGGCACATAATTCTCCAGACGAAACGGGCTTCCAACTGGAGCGTAGCGAAGACGGAGGAGACACCTTCAATCTATACGCCGAGATAGGAGCCAACATGCTGAGTTTCGTAGAAACAGGATTGGAACTGGAGCGCATTTACGAATACCGAATCCGAGCTTTCAGCGAAATAGACACCTCTGATTACAGTAATATCGTAATCATCAATACCGGCGTAGTGGGCACTGACCAAGCCACCTTACCGAAGGATGCGCTGACGCTTTCTCCCAATCCTGCCAAAGACATCCTCCAGTTAACACTCGCCGGAGAATGGCAAGGCGCTGTAGAAATCCGCTTACTAGACCTGACACAGCGCCTGCTATTGGCCAAACAAAGCCAGAAGTACAGCACGCAGTGGAACGAGCAGTTGGATTTACGTGACCTGCCCGCCGGCACCTACCTCTTAAGCGTAGAAGTGGATGGGAAGCGCGGAATTTGGAAAGTGGTGAAAGCGCAGTAGGTGGTGTGGAGGAAATGAGTTCTGCGCAAAGAATATAATTATGATGAAAAACCCGATGAAGCTAGCCATTTCAAGTAGTCTTCTATTTTCTTTTTTGGCATCTGCAATAATACTTATTGATAGCTGTGCTAACCAGGAAGATGATTATGTGCACAGGACTTGGGATTGCGACGGTAGTGAAAGAGATGATTTTATTGGTGAATGGGAGATGCATAGTTTCGGTGCTACTGCAGTCGAAGCACTAAATTGTCCTGATACGATTTGTCCTCGTTTGAATTTAAAACTATATGAGGGCGGTGAATATCGTTTGGATTATTTCATGTATGCTCCTTCTTTAGAAAATCCTATATACGCTAGTAGGCAAGACACCGGTACCTTTGAGTTCGTGTGTGAGTACAATGATAGTTTTGCCTATAGAAGTTCTTATAATCGTATTAATGGTTCAATAATATTTTCACCGATCGGTCAAGATTTTTATACCTGGGAAATAACAGAGGATAGTTTCTGGGGCTTAAAAACAGATATGTTTATAGGAGGACCTGATGGATGGAGCGGCTGGGTAAGCCTTTGGAAACAATAAAACCGGTCAAGACCAAATCGTTTGTAACGATGGTGATTTACAGCCTATGCGCGGACAAATTTTACGGTGCAAAAAAATGGATATTCCCTCGTTTGCAGACGCAACAAAACAAGGCGCGCTAAGTTACGTGATAAACAGAACTGAAGATTGCATAATTGGCGGCACAGATTATGTAAATGATTACAATCTAAGTGTAGAAGAAAGTGATACTGAAATTATTGTCAATAGACTTTTAGCTAATGGCTTCTCACAACGCAAACCAGAAATCATTGAGGAGGTGGTAGGTCTTCGCCCAAAAAGAGCTTCCGTTCGTTTTGAGTTTGACCCCCAACACCCAAACATTTTTCATAATTACGGACACGGTGGTGCAGGTTTTACCGTGGCTTGGGGCTGTGCGATTGAGCTGGCAAAAGAAATAACATTATAAATGTTCGTCCCTTGGGGTAACCGTCGGTTTGTTAAAACTGAATCATCAGCCAATAGATACTAAAGTAGGTGATCCCTGCCTAGCAACAAGATCCAGCGCAACTACCATATTTACCTAGCCGAAGAGAAAAATTACTACTCTGCACCTTCCCTTGAGCGCTAAAATGCCTCAAAAAGATATTCTTTTTAAAAAAAATCACTTTTGACTAACCTTTTTGATTTCCCTACCGATAGTGTAAGTGAAAGCAAAAACGATTAGTCATTCATGGTATACAGCAAGCATAGTAGCAGATGAGGAACTCAGACAGGGCTGCCTGGCTAGTGATCGTCGTGCACAGCATGTACTATATCAAAGCTACTATGATGAACTAGCGGGTATTCCGATGCGGTAGGATTGATCCTTTAATAGCAAAAAGTAAAACAGAATAGTATGAAAAACCAAAAAATATTGCTTCTCCTCTTGGCAGTACCCATTTTGGCTCTACAGCCCTTTATATGTAATGGCCAGAACTTACCTGAGTCTCGATTTACCGTTGGGATAGAAATCGCACGAGGTCTATTACTCGACTGCTCAATATGCGATGCCAGCAATATTATAAACAAGCCATTGCAAAATAGCGATCCAGAATCTTATCAAGTGTTTAGTGGCCATTTCAATTACAGAGCAACCCGTGGATTGGGTTTTACGGCAAACCTAAGTTATGGCAACCTGCAAGCTCAATCCACTAGGTTCTTAGTTGACAACAACGGCGAAGAAGGTTTTCCAATTCAACAAAGTGTAGCCGAACACTCCCGAATGCTTACCATTGGACCACAACTATTTATTCGTATCGGACAAGGCGACCTCGGACTGGAATTTAGAACGGGTTTCAATATACACAATGCCCGGCTTCAAGCAATTGGTTTTGGAGGGGAAGAGTTTGACATAAAATATAAAATGAAATTTTCTCGCTGTGGCGCAACACGCCTTAGCTATACTTACTGGCCTACACACTGGTTTGGTGTGCAGTTTTCAACTGAATTTTTTGTTGGAAACACGGCCTACTCTGAATACTATGAACCTCGCATTGCATACGCCGAATCACATCCTGAAATCAATCAGGAAGCACTACAAAAAATAAGCCCAAGAGAAGCCGGTATAAACAGTTTGAATTTTGGCCTAAGCCTTACTTATCGCCTATCCGACAGATAATGTAGACTCCTTTAAAAACACGCTCAAAAAAACAACCATGACCATTAAATATTTTCCTGTAACCATTTTACTATTCTCAATAGTTTTAACAAGTTCGCCCTCCTTATTCGGTCAGGATAATGGACTTAGGATGGGGGTTCAAGCACAGATGGTTTCCCAATTGACCAGTACAACACCCTTTCGAATGAGTATGGGTAATAGTCTTGGAGTGTGGGGTGAGGTTCCTATTAGTAAAAGCTCCACTTTGCGACTAACAGCTTCACATCGAAGTCTCAATGGATTGCAACTCAATACGAGTACCATCTATAATGAGTACGTGCTACGTGAGTACCGCCGTAATATTAGCAGTACCATGCTCAATAGCCTGCAATATGTGGATTTGGAACTCAGCTGGAACTACAAACACAAAGCTAGTTCCCCTTGGACAATGGGACTTGGAGTACATACTTCTTTTCTACATACCTGGCGGGGAGCCCAACAAACTAGCTCCTGGATTCATACTGAAAAGATGCGTTTTTCTGCCAATAGTGCAACAGGTACTACCTGGATAAGTGGTGGTTGGGATGTTTACAGCCGTCAATCCGAAGAGGAAGCGCTTTCCCGTTCTGCATTTCAATCATTGGACATGGGTGGGCAACTACATCTTAGCTATCGGATTAGTCGTGGCCTTGATTTGCACCTCAGTTATCTACAAGGATTTCGTAATCTTTTTAAGGATACACTCTTTGGGCAAGCAACCCAGTTTTACGCTAGCTCACTTGCACTGGGGCTCTCGGCGCGTTTATTTTAAATATCTAACCTTAAAGCCACGAAAAAATGAATAAATTAATGATAGGTTTAGTACTTACAGTACTGTTTTTTGCTACAGCTTGTGAGCAAGGGGAACTCTCTCCGGTCATATTGGAAGATGAGAAAGTAGATGTGTTTTTAAAAGGTGAGATTCGTGAACCAGGGGAGAGTACTTTTTCCAGCTTTTTAATATCATTAGATTACATCAGTGAAGCAAATGGTTATCTATTTTGGCAGCAGGGTGTCACCGAAAGGCCATTTAGTAGAGATCCTTTTGGGACATTCTTTACCACCTTAATTATGAGTGCTTATGCATCAGATGAAGGGGCGAGAGATGCCTATTATGGTTTCCAATTTTGGCCCGAAGAAGCCACACCAAATCAACCAATGACTAAGGCATTGGTTGAAGAATTCTTTGCACTAGGCAATAATTTTTCGTTTGGAGAAGGGGCAGGCAAAGTAGATGTATCACTCCGCCTGCCAATTGGTGGTCCGTACGAAGAATTACAGGTTTCTAAAAGCTCTTTTTTGAATACCCCAATCGGTCAGCTTACCATCATTGAGATGGAGGACTATAGCTACACGGAGAAAAAGAGTGTTACGGAAGAAATAATCACGGGGAAACTCATTCGTTGTACCCTCGAAGGGCAGATTGGCCGCTATGATCGTTCTGTAGACTCCTCCGATGGTATGCCTTGGTTCGAAACCGATGAGGTCGTAGAGATTGCTAATGCGGAATGTGTATTTTTTGTGGAGTATGACTAAAGTAGCGGCCCAGCTCGTTTTCCTATTGTCTCTAAAATCACTTCCCACTCATCATTTTCAAGGTAAAACCTCCGAGTAGTACAATAACCAAAATCATAATCGCCCACAAGAAGAGCTTATTCTCAAACAAGGGTGCTGCTTTGACTTCTTCCGCTTTATCGAAGGCTTCTTCCTGCCCTAAGGTCAGCGGCGTGGCAGTAGTGGGAATTTTGTCTGGGAATCGTGCTATATCATACTGCGGTTTTCTGGCGTATTTATTGCCATAAACAAGATGGTAGGTGGCAGGCGCATTAAAGCGCGCTATCATTTGATGTACGTAGCCTTTCGGCGTAATGGTGCCAATATTCAAGGCTTGATTGTCTTGGTTGTGAATTAAAATTTTCAGCTTCTTCGCAATCGTATTTCTACTAAACCTAAACGTATTTTCCTCCAACGAATTCAGTGTACCGCTACTGATCGTGTGGTAATTGTATCTCCATCCCTTTTCCGTTTTGATACTATCCGTACAGTACTGGATCGTCACAGGACGGTAGTAGTCAAAAGTATCTAGCACCTCAATATTCAGTCGACTTAAAGAGACGGGCATAGGAAGTGTCAGCTCTATTTCCGTCTGTTTCGACTGTTTGTTCTCTATCGCCTTGGTAGCTTGGACAGCGTAAGTGCGATAAGCGCCTTCCACCAACTCACGCATGGTAATACTCGCCGATGTCAAGACAGGAGCTTCCCTGCTGGCAATAAGCACCCTCAGGTAGCGATATTTGGAACGGGGGATCTTTATGGTCGTGAATTGATAATCAGTGCTCCCGTTTTTGATGGAAAGAATTCGGTAGTCGTTCACAACCGTGAACCATTCGCTTTGATCCTGGCTACCTTCCAGCTGTAATCTCCAGTCGAAATTCTGTTGCTTAAACGCCAGCTGGATTTGGTTAATCGCTTCGGCGGTCGGCACTTCAAAAGTGAAGTAAAACCCATGCTGGTTCCTAGCAGTATTCAGCCTATTAAAAGGAATAGTATTACTGACTACTTTTTCTTCATCAACCTGCAGAATATAAGGTGCTTCAATGGTATCGTTATTGGCACTGACACCAATGATCCTGATGTCCGACAAATCATTCGCAACCTTACCAAAAACAGGATCTGGTAAAACAATTTTGTGCCATTGCTCCGTAATGCCATTCAATTCGCGCTGGTAATTATACGTATCCACCTGCTGCCCATAAGCCCCAATGGTGAGCAGCATAAACGGAAATACCCAGCACCATGATTTAAGGGGCAGTTTCATCAGTATTTTCATCAGCAATGATATGCTTGTATTTATTGTATAAAAAGGAGATGATCAAAAGGAGCACCCCTAAGGAAACAAACACTATGGTTTTTGCCAGCGTGTCGAGGTGAGATATATCGTAGAAAAACAGCTTAACGAGTGTAATTGCAAACAGCGCTATAGCCCCAATCCGTAAATACTGCTTCCCTTTCCATATCCCCAAGGCGATAAGTATCAATGCATAAACACCCCATAATATACTCAGTCCGATTTTATAAGACTGCGTTGAATTGGCAATGTCCATCCAATGGATCAATTCGCTGCTTGCTATCCACAAAACAACAAGGTGAAGTAGCAAATCGAAGGCCATTTTAAAATTCCATTTTATAAAATCCTGCCGACGATAATAGTAACAGGCAACGACAACCAAGGCAACAAACAAATAAGAAACATACCTAATCCCGAGATGAAAAATGCCTTGATGGTAATATTCCGCCAGGGTTTGTTCCAGATAACTTTCGCGCAGCTCACTCAACGCATAAAGGCCTTGTGTCAAGAAGTACCCAATTGCCAAGACATTCAAAACAAGATTGATGAAGCCTAAAAGGGTATTCTTTAGTTTTCTAATATTTACAAAAGAAAGAACACCTACAAACAAGAGCGTGTAATTGATTACCCAGATTATTTTGAATTTGAGCAAATCTCTATTAGTAACACGTTCAACATACCCTTCTTCATTCCTACTATTAGTTATGATTGCATCTGCATAAAGTTGGTTCCAATAGCTTTCAATCTCCATCCTAAAGGCCGAATACAATACCAAAAGCATAATGCCCGGAATCGCCAAAGCAATCATCTTTGAGATTATACCCCTACTCGCCAATACGGAAGAATGTTCTCTTTTTTGATTTACCCAATTAATAAACCCAAAGGCACCGAGAAACAGTAAAGAACTCAAAAATTGGATATTGAAGATGGGGGTAATTTCCGTTTCTCCTTCTTGTGGATAATAGAAATTATAGCTATAGCCCACCGACCAATCCTGAAGAATGCTAAAGAAGGCCAAAAACATCAACGGGTAAGACAGCCATTCATAAATTGGCACCTGCTTTGTTCGGCCAATCCAGAAAAGCAAAGCGGCTTCTCCTGCCCATAAAAGGGTCACCCAATTGCCATCTAGCTGAACAGGAATAGCCAGCGTGATAAAGACCAGCACCAGCCCAGAAATAAGGTAAAAGAGTTTTCTATCCGCCAGTTTCCTGCGGTAAATAACTGCGCTAACAATGAAATGAATGACGGCATTGCCCAGCGTAAACAAGCCCAGCAGCTGTTCACCGGTCTCATGATTATTCAATAACGCGTAGCCAATACCGTAAAAGATGAACGAGTTGGCAAGGAGCAACAAAATATCTGCCAAGGAAAATTGCTCTTTCTGTAGTAGTTTGTACGCCAAAAACGTCAGGTAAAAAATAGCAAAAAACAGACACAAGAAGGTGAGCGCCAGCCCAAAGTACTCATCGGTTCGGTAATCAAACACACACCACGAGATATAGAGGAGCCAAGTGATAACAAAGGAAGAGTAATACAGTGGTTTCCAGTATTTTTTAAACGCGATGACCAGAATACCAACATTAATAATAGCGACATAACTAAAAAATACCGCCGCTTGGCCACTATCTTCACTCAGCAAGAAAGGCACCGCGTAGGCTCCCACTAAGCCTATTTGAGCAATAATTTGCCTGTTGTAATTGAGCGCCGCCACCACCGTAAAGGCCGTAAACCCAACCATAAGCCCAAAGGCCATTCCTTGCGGAATCAGACCATATAGACTATAGGCCAAATAAGTTATAAAATAGAGGATTGTCATGGCTCCACTGACCAAAACGGCACTATAGCTTTCGTAGTTTTTTTTCAGTTTTATCCCAAAAGCCAAGAGGGCTATTCCTGCGAGATAGCCAAGGATTATCCTGGTAAGCGGATTGATCAGATTGTGTTCAATCGAATACTTTGCGCCAATGGCTACCCCTATAACTGTAATGGCGATTCCTATCTTGTTGATAAGGTTTTCGCCAATAAATTTCTCGAGGTCAAGTTTAGCTTTTGGCGGAGCGACCTCTTTGGGAACCATGTACTCCATGGCTTCTTTAGGCGTTCGGGCCTTGGCACTTTGGTAGACTTTAGTGCTTTCTTCCTGGATCGGCTCCAACGTTGCAGGGGTGGCAGGAGGTTTTGCTGGCACTTCTTCTTTGCTCCACCTTTTTTGAGCTTCAATCCCTTTTAAGGTGTTGATCTCCGTCCGCAATTGACTGATCTCTCGCGAAAATTGTGCCTGTTTTTGCGACAGTATTTCCAACTTTGCCAGAAGCTGGTTGATCTGATCTTGGTTATCTGTCATATTTTAATAGGTATGGTGCAAAGAAATTCATCTGTAATCAGAACGCTACATTGTAACCACCAATAGTACGCATTCAATTTAGAATTTGTACTCAAAGGTGTCATAAAATAGATAAAAACCAGAAGATCATCGACTTAAGCAGAGAGTAAGCAGTAAGGAAGCAAACCTCGTTTTATGCTCAAAACTTAATAATCAGGTATACTGTTCAGATCAAAACACTCCCTTTATGATCATCAGAATTCTCATTGCTCTTCTTTTTCTGGCGTTCGCTTATGTACAACTTAACGATCCTGACCCTTGGTTATGGGTCGCTCTATACACTAGCACAGGGATATTATCGGCAATATCCGCCTTTAGTGAAATTCCTAGACGTATAATCCAAGCGGGAATGTTGGTCATCTTGGTTTGGTTTTTCTTCTTGCTCCCCGACTTCATCAACTGGGTCAAGGTGGGTATGCCTAGTATTACAACCAGCATGAAAGCAGAAGCTCCACATATCGAGCTTACCAGAGAGTTTCTGGGCCTTGGTATTTGCGCTCTTGCTTGGTGGTGGTTGGGAAAAAAGAATTCTTCCTTATCTTGATGGTTTAGGAACAGCACTAAAATAAAGTCTGGTTTTGTTTTCCATAATAATTGAATAAGCGATTCATTCCCCCGAAGGCTCCGTGGGGGTCAATATATGAGATGCCTATAGCATATAGCGTTTCAACTATTTGGAAAACTTGAGAAAAACCATACTTTGTTTTCTGCGCAATATTTAACATCAAAAGAAAGTATGCAACGTCGAAAATTTCTACAAACGACCAGTTACCTGGCTGTTGGAACATTACTCCCCGCGAAGGCTGTAGGTTGTTCAAAAAAAGAAAGCTTGGAAAATATTGGCCTCCAACTTTATACCATCCGTGATGCGATGCAACGCGATGACAACGAAACACTGCGAAGAGTTGCTGCCATCGGCTATGACTATGTAGAAGGTGCTGGTTATCGTGATGGCAAACTTTATGGCCACAGCCCTCAGACCTTTCTGGCTATGTTAAAAAATTACGGCTTGCAGATGCCCAGTGGGCACGTTAGCTGGGAAGCCATGAAGGAAGCCCCCGAGAAAGCCGCTGCTACTTGTAAGGAAGCCGGGCAATCCTTTTTAGTGATCCCTTGGTGGCCCGAAGACAAACGCAATGCCGAGGGTTATGCCGAACTCATCGACATTCTTAATACCAGTGGAGAAGTATGCAAGCGCTATGGCTTACAACTCGCTTATCACAACCACGATTTTGAATTCAACAAGATGGTTGCTGGTAGCCGGCCCATCAATTTACTATTGGCAGAGGTTGACCCCGATTTAGTACAATTTGAAATGGACTTGTACTGGGTAACCAGAGCGGGGAGTGATTATCAAGAATACTTTCGTAAACATGCCGGCCGCTTTCCCTTATGGCATGTCAAAGATATGGACAATACGCCCGAAAAGTTTTTCGCCGCTGTAGGAGAAGGCGTTATTGATTGGCCAGCNATTTTCAGCAAAGAACAACAAGCAGGAATGCAGTACTTTTTTGTAGAGCAAGACCGAACGGTGCCTGGTAAAGATCCTTTTGACGAAATCACGATCAGTCACAAGTATCTTGAAGGAATGCGTTATTGAGAGCGTAGAAAACGTACCATCAGACTTATTTTTCATTGAAAACTAAGTCTTTATTGCGTATATTCGCCTACTTACAAGAGCAGTAATGGTTGCCACCAAAGTTTCCTTGGTTAATACCCCTACTCTCCGAATAATCTATGTGATTTTTCTCTTTAGCCCTAACCAAGAAAATCCTGTAGACCGCCAAGTAATTGGTTTAAAGTAAGCACGTATGATCAATTTGATTTTATTTGGCCCTCCCGGATCCGGCAAAGGAACCCAGGCGGCCAAGTTGGTAGAAAAGTATAACTTATTACACATCAGTACCGGTGATCTCTTTCGTTACGAAATGGGTAATGACACCCCTTTGGGACAGGAGGCTAAATCATACATCCAGAAAGGGGAATTGGTACCTGACAGTGTCACCATTGGCATGCTACGCAACAAGGTAGAAGCCAACCCTGATGTAGAAGGTTATATTTTTGATGGTTTCCCTCGTACCGTTGCCCAAGCAGAAGCCTTGGACGCGTTAATAGAAAAAATGGGAACCTCTATCTCTAAACTTATCTTGTTGAATGTGGAGGACGACGAAATCGTCACCCGCCTACTTGAACGAGGTAAAACAAGTGGACGTTCTGACGATCAAAAGGAAGATACGATCCGCAATCGCATTAATATATTTAAGAACGAAACCAGCCCTGTTTTCGATTTCTACGCAGAGCAGGAGAAAGCAGTACAAGTCGAAGGTCTCGGCAGTATTGATGATATCTTTGCTCGTCTTTGCGCTGAAATTGACGTGTTGGTATAAATAATTATTCTGTGGCAGGCACCAATTTTGTAGACTACGTTAAGATTAATTGTGTTTCCGGTCATGGAGGAAGAGGGTCTGCTCATTTCATGCGTACCAAAGGTGCTCCTAAAGGAGGCCCTGATGGTGGCGATGGCGGACGCGGTGGCCACATCATTGTAAAAGGCAATCGCAACCTCTGGACCTTACTGGCTTTCAGGTACAAAAAACACGTAAAAGCCGGTATTGGCGGCCATGGTAGTTCTAATAACTCTAGTGGCTCCTTTGGTGAAGATGTCGTCTTAGATGTACCTCTGGGTACTGTTGTAAAAGACCCTGAGACCCAGGAAGTACTTTTTGAAATCACCGAACACGGCCAGGAACAAATCATGGTCCCTGGTGGCCGTGGAGGCCTAGGGAACACCAATTTTAAATCTTCGACCAACCGGTCGCCGCAATATGCTCAACCAGGAGAAGAAGGAATAGAAGTCTGGCGCATCTTGGAAATGAAAGTGCTGGCAGATGTAGGGCTCGTAGGTTTTCCCAATGCGGGGAAATCGACCCTCTTAGCAGCTTTAACTGCCGCCAAACCCGAAATCGCTAACTATCCTTTTACGACAATCACCCCCAACTTGGGCATTGTGCAGTACCGGGATGGCCGCTCTTTTGCGATGGCTGATATCCCTGGAATTATCGAAGACGCCCACCTGGGCAAGGGCCTTGGGCACCGCTTTTTGCGACACATAGAACGCAATGCAACCCTGCTTTTCTGCATTTCAGCCGAAACCGATAGTATAAAAGAATCTTACCGGATCCTTCTGAATGAGCTGGAGCAATACAATCCTGAATTACTGGACAAGCCCCGCCTGCTAGTCATCACCAAACGAGATTTAATTGATGATGAACTAGAGGAGCTACTAACACCTGAAATTCCAGCCGACATTCCACATCTTTTCATCTCTGCCATTACCAATCACGGGCTCACCGAGCTTAAAGATCATTTATGGACCTATATCAGTGAGGCACGTAAAGATGACGATGGACGGGGAGCGATGGAAGAAGAGGAATAGCAGTAAAAAAAACTGGGCTTGACTTCCGTAGAAGCCAAGCCCATTATACTAAAAGGGGGTATAAGTCAATTTATTTATCCTTATCGTTACCAACAATCACTGTTTCGGAATTTACCGCTACAATGGTGGGTTGTGGGCAACCAACGGTTGCTACTTCTACCGGGTAAGCTGAATTGATGTTTGCAAAAACAGGAGCCTCGCTTGGGTAGTAAAAATTCAGCGCCAACTCACTTTCAAGGCCTGCTTTGTTGTATACAGCCCATTCGAAAAGTTCATAATCGTTATCAGCAATGTGAAGCGGTGAATTTTTAGCAGCAGGTTGGGTATAATCTTTTTTCAGTATTTCCCAGGCCGTCCATTCTTGGCCATCTTTCGAAAACCGCATTTTTACAACTAACTCGCCCTGATCCCATTCAGACAGATAGGTAAAAAAGCTTTCTGTAGCAGAAGCAGGCATGGCCTGTGCGGGAAAGTGATGTTTGCTCACCCCCTCAGGAATAGGGAGCTTTAAGCTGACCATTTGGCAGTCTTGCCCACTCAAAAGAAGGGCTACGAGCAGCAGATTTAGTGTAATAATGTATTTCATGTGATGCAAGTTGAAGGACTTCTTGGAGCCCTCGGGGGTTTCTAGTAACAATAATCGCTACTTCAACCCCGTCAAACTTTCAGATATATATATTTTTGTGACATGTTTATTGTCACAGCAATAGCAGAATAACGACTACAATCCATTACTTTAGATAGGCAAACTGCCATATATCTACCAGAACAAAAAACACCCAGAGGCAAACACCTCGTATTTGTGACACGAAACAAATAGTAAAAAACAACATTTGTAGATAGCCTATGGCTGAAATCACTATGCATTAAGACTTGTACCTTGGATCAATAAACACTTCAATTCCACCTCTTCATGATAGTTTTCTCTGGCACCTCCTACCTGGGACTAAACGCTCACCCCGACTTCCTTTCTTTAGTCAAAGAAGGGCTGGATCGTTATGGCACACATTATGGCGGCTCTCGTTTATCTCCTCTCTGCCCGGAAATATTTGAAGAAGCTGAAGCCGCATTTGCGGAATGGACGGGGGCACCCGCAGCGCTATTGGTGGGATCTGGCTCTGCTGCGGGGCAGCTTGCCGCTCGTTATTTAGCACACGAGAATTTACCCTTACAAATCGGGCCACTTGCGCATCCGGCTTTGTGGTGGCCAAAAGGAACCATGCACACTAATTGGGATGCTTTTCTGGAAACTTTACGTACAAAACAGAGTGTCGCTTTTACAGATGCGCTTGATCCTTTAGGGATTCAATTACCGCCATGGGAAAGCCTATTGGATGCAAAGCCAGCGCGATTGGTTGTCGATGATTCGCATACCCTGGGATGGTATGGCCCTCAACACGCAGGTAGTTGGCGACAGCTAAATCCGCAAACAGAAGCCGAGCTACTCGTTACCGCTTCTCTTGGCAAAGCGCTGGCCTTACCTGCCGGGATTCTGCTTGGAGAACAACAAACGCTAGCTAAACTACGTAAACTGCCACAGTTTGGCGGTGCCTCTCCGCCACCTCCTGCTTTCCTTTACGCTTGGCTTAATGGGCAGGATATTATCACTGCACAACGGCAAAAGCTCCAAACGCATTTGAACCAGCTATTGCCAACAATCAAGGCTATTCCCGGGATACGACACCTTGAGAACTTTCCTGTTTTTGGCTTGCAACATCATAATTGGGGAGAAAAGCTACGACAAAAGGGTATCTTAATCAGTTCTTTCCGGTATCCGAATGAAGACTCCCCGATGTATTCTCGCATCATTGTGAAGGCCGATCATACGAAGGAGGAGGTGGCTTATTTACGGGAGTGTCTGGAGGAGTTTGGGGAATGATTTTTATCAAAAGCTGGACTTAAACTCACCTCGTCAATACAATATAATCCCGGATAAGGGTTTTCAAAAATTCCGTCGCATTCCGGGTTTCTTCGCGGGGGGCTTCCAGTTGGAGGCCCAGTTGGCTGGCCAGATCATGGAGTAATCGCCGATTAGCATCATTAGAGTAGCGCTGATAACGAGCGATAGTATTTTTGATTAACAGCATATCCTCCTCGCTGAATTGTCGAACAGCCGGGTATCTCGGTTCGTAATCTTCCAGAGAGCTGATCCTCAAAATATCTCCCAGCCCAAAACGGTTAGCAGAGCGCATCTTAATAACACCGGTGCCGGCAGTCATATCTCCCAATCGCTGCCGCTTAGGGGAGGAACTAATCAGCAAGCCGCCCAAAAGACCTGCCGTCGCCAACAGGTCTACGAAATAAAAAACAGCACGAAGCAAGTAATCTGCTGGGGCAGGTTCTTCGCCATCAAGGCGTACGACCTGAATACTGAGTGCTTTTTTACCCAAACTTTGCCCGTGAGATAGCAACTCAAAAAGAAAATTGTAAACCAGAAAACAAGCCAGTGGCATTATGAAACCAAAAATCCCCACTTGGACACCCGACCAAGCTGAACCAAAAGCTCCAGTGACTAGCGCTGCCAGCAGGAAATAACCAATTCCTACTGTGACCAGATCGATAATAACGGCCAACATTCGCTCGCCTAGCGTGGCAAGTTCGTATTCAATGGTGACGTTCTGAGTCGTTTTTAAATCAATTGTTTGCATTAAAGAACAGCTTGAAATGGGAATTTAAGGGAATTTCCTAAAACTTTTGGTAATTTGTCTGCTCTCACGGAAAATCTATGCGCGAAACTCAATTCATTAAGCAAAATCAGGAAAAATGGTCGGAATTTGAGCAAACCCTCAAGGGCGAAGCCAAAGATGCTGATCGTTTGCGAGATTTATTTGTCCAAATCACGGACGACTTATCTTATTCCCGCACTTTTTACCCCAACCGCTCGGTGAGGGTTTACCTTAATGGGCTAGCACAGCAAGTCTTCCTTAAACTTTATCGTAGTCGCCGAACGCCACTCGGGAAACTACTCACCTTCTGGACCGACGAACTGCCGCAGGAGGTATACAATGCCCGTCAAGCTTTTCGGCTCGCATTTTTTCTCTTTTTCCTTTGTTTTGGCATCGGTATGCTATCCTGTGCAATGGATGCAGAGTTTGCAGAAGTCATCCTGGGAAACAACTACGTAGAGATGACCCGCGCCAATATCGAATCGGGCGACCCTATGGCTGTTTACAAAGAAAAGGGGCGCTTCGGGATGTTTCTGGGTATCACTTTTAACAACCTTTACGTGGCCTTTCTTGCTTTTGCAATGGGCGTATTCTTTGGCGTAGGCTCTATTATTATCCTGATCAGCAATGCCATTATGGTGGGCTGTTTCCAATATTTCTTTATTCAGCAAGGTTTGTTCTGGGAGTCGGCCCTAACCATCTGGATCCATGGAACTTTGGAGATATCTGCAATTGTTATCGCCTCCGCTGCGGGCATCACCATGGGCAGGGGGCCTGCTTTTCCAGGAACCTATACGCGTTTACAAGCCTTTCAGCAGTCGGCTCGACGAGGAGCGAAGATTATGCTGGGAACGATACCACTGTTTATCATTGCCGGTTTTCTGGAAGGGTTTATGACCCGGCAAACGGAGACGCCGGACATCATAAGGGGAGCTTTTATCCTTTTGTGCCTCGCTTTTGTATTGGTTTATTTTGTGTGGTACCCATGGTATCGACAGAAGCTTGGCTTTGGTATTGAAATTACAGAAATACAACGTTTGCCCGCAAGCGAAAACTACCAACTGCAAACGGGCAAGATTAAAGCCGGAGGCGAGATTTTTAGTGAAATATTCACCCTTTTTCGGCGCCACAGCAGCAAACTTTTGTTCGCCATTTTCGGTGGCGCCTTGGTTTATACCATCTTGATATTTCTGCTGAGTGACCTTCCCGCTGCCGAGCTTTTACCCTTTAATGCAGAGAGCTGGGTTTTTAACGGCTATAACTTCCTGCTGCTTTTCAGTGGCCACGAAGGCCATTGGTTTATCCCTATTATAGGAGGTGCGATGATTTATGGCCTTGCACTGGCAGCTTTTAAAAGTATCGATCGAGAACTTGGCCGAACGACGACACCATTAAGTTATCTAAATCTATTTTTTGGTGTTGCTGCTATTGTTTGTTGTGTTGGTTTTCTATCTTATTGGGTCATCCTTAGCATTTTAGTAGTGTTGCCACTAGCCTTGCTTTTTTCTTATGTTGCTTATCGCGACCACCAATCGCTGGGGCGGGTGTTCTTTCTATTGAAAGGAGCCTTCTGGCGTACCGCAGGGATGTCTGTCTTATTGCTTGTACTAGGGCTTACACTATTTTCCCTTACCAATACGGTAGTTGCTGAACTGTTGTTCAAAATGATCAATTGGCTGGTAGCTGCCGAGCAAGTAGCGCTAGATGAATGGAGTGTTTGGATCAACACCTTTTTATTGGCCAGCATTGCCAATTTCATTTGGGTAATTTTACTCCTGGGTTTTGGCTTGCATTACTACAGTCTAAGGGAAATCAATGAAGCTACCGATTTGCGGGAGAAGATTACGAATATTGGTCAATCAAGCCGGATTCGTGGTTTAGAAAGAGAGTAACTTGGACTTTAGAAGTCAAAATAAGAGCTTGCTCATTTTTTGTAAAAAAAATTAAATTAGGAACAGCACGAAAATAAAATACGTTTTTGTTTTTCACAATAGTTGAATAAGCGCTTCATTTTAAGCACTTTGACTATTTGAAAAACTTAGAGAAAATCACGTTTTATTTTCTGCGCAATACTTCATCGCGTTGAATAAAAGAGTTTTCATTTTCGTCTTGCTGGTCAGTGTGCTCCTGGGGAGTACAGGAATCACTCCGGTGATGGCCCAAGACTTTATTGAAACTTATGAAGATCAGCACTTGGAAGCCAAAACTTTTGATGGCGACAATTGGGAAAAACTCAGTAAAGAACTTGACTATTCCGGCAAGCCTAAAGCAACCAAACCGCGGGAAACCCCTGATATTGCCCCGCCTGACACCCCACCAGATACAGACCCCTTCGACTTCCCGGATTTATCTCCTTTATTTCAGGTTATCCTTGCTATCGTTGTCCTCAGCCTATTGGCCTGGCTCATTTTTACTTTCATTCAAAACAATGAATTGAAAATAACGCCTCCTGAAGAAGGTACGGTAGCTGATGACCAGGTCGATCTCAGTCAGGTTAGCCGTCTCGAAGAAGAGTTGGATCGCCGGGATGTGAATCCATTTTTGGCGAAAGCCGAACAAGAAGAAAACTATCACTTGGCCGTACGATTACACTACTTGGCTTTACTGAAACAGTTGCATCAACAAAAGCTTATCCAGTGGAAGAAAGATCGTACCAACCGGTTCTATTTGAATCAAATGCGCGAACAGGAAAGCTACCAAAACTTCCGTGAGCTCACCCTTACTTTTGAGCAAGTATGGTACGGAAACCACTATCCTGCCCAAGCAGAATACCAGGATATAAAAGCAGCGTTTCAATTGTATCGCCAAGGGTTGCAACCATTAACGACAGCATGATATGAAGAAAAATCGCGTCATACTGGGTTTGATCGTACTGGCAGTTGTTCTGCTGGCGGTTTGGGCTATTCAAGGAGGTGGACAACGCTTCTCCTGGCGCGAAACTTTCAAAATAAAGAGCAAAGAACCCTATGGTCTTTATGCGCTGTATGATTTGTTTAAAGATTATCCGGCAGTAAAAGAACTCAACACACTTGCAGACAGCCTTGCCGGGAAACTACCCGTAGATAGTATTAATGGCAGCAGGGCCAATTACGTTTTCATCGGCGAAGGATTGTACATGCGCCCGCAGGATCGCGATGAACTCCTGGAGTTTGTAGAAGCAGGTAACACTGCTTTTCTGGCAGCAAAAGTGCTCCCGTACGACCTGATGTTTTATTTGTACTATGACGAATGTGACTACATTCCCTGGGATGGACTTAGCACACATACCGATAGCGTGGTGCAACTGAACTTCACCCACCCGTCGCTTCACCGTGACCGGGATTTCGCTTTCAAATACATCAATAAATTTGCTGGCACCCAACGACAATGGCAGTATTTCCCCGACTTGTACTTTTGTGAGATGGAAGGAGGCATGGAAGCCGTAGGGAGAGCCGCCGACACGACAGTGAACATGGTACGTGTTCCTTATGGCAATGGATTCTTTTACCTCCACAGTCAACCGCTGGTTTTTACCAATTATTACCTTGTCAAAGAAGAGGGCCGCAGCTATGCAGAACGAGCATTTAGCCACCTGAATGATGGCCCTATTTACTGGGATGAATTCAGCCGTATTCCCGAACGGATGGCGCGTGAGCAAAACAATGCTTATCGCAGTGACCCACGACGATTGCAAAGTGAGAGCCCGTTACAATATATACTAGAGCAGCCTCCACTAGCCTGGGCTTGGTATACTTTAGTGGCCATTGGTCTGATCTTTTTGCTTTTCCGTACTCGGCGCCGACAAAGAGTCATTCCCGTGGTACATCCACCTCGAAATACCAGCTTGCAATTTGTGCAAACAATAGGCTGGCTCTACTATCAGCGAGCCAGTCACCAGCAGCTCGCCGTTCAGGCCATTAAGCTTTTGCGGACTTATGTAAAGGAACGTTATGGCCTGAAATGGCGCGACGATAACGAACAATTTGTGCAACAACTGAGCGCCCGCTCCGGGGTTGATCCCGACCTGGTAGCGCTCATTGCCAAAGATGCTCATAATATACCACGCTACACCGCGCTGGTAGAAACTGAATTAGTTAAATTTCACCAACGCTTAGAACGCTTTTATCAAGCCGCTAAGTGATAGACAATAGGAATTATGTTGACGGACGAAACAACAAATGAACAGGAAGACATGAACTTCGAGCGCCCTGCTGAAGTACCCACTCCGCCACCTCCCCCATCGCAAGACCACCCCGAACTGCGCAACTTGGCACGAGCAGTAGACCAGGTCAGGCACGAGTTGGGCAAGGTCGTGATTGGTCAGCACGAGTTTATAGAATTACTCATCGCAGCGCTGTTTGCTGGTGGCCATGTGCTTGTCGAGGGGGTACCAGGAATTGCAAAAACCCTGACAGCCAAACTCCTATCACAAACTCTTAAAGTAGATTTCAATCGTATCCAGTTTACGCCGGACCTTATGCCTAGTGACGTTATTGGTACGACGGTTTTCAACATGAATAGTTCTGCCTTTACGTTCAATGCCGGACCTGTTTTCTCCAATCTCGTCCTTATTGATGAGATCAACCGTTCTCCGGCCAAAACCCAGGCCGCACTATTTGAGGTCATGGAAGAGAACCAGGTGACTGTAGATGGAACCACCCACAAAATGGGCTTTCCTTTCTTCGTGATCGCTACACAGAACCCGATTGAGCAAGAAGGAACGTACAAACTTCCGGAAGCCCAACTAGACCGCTTTCTGGTAAAAATAAACATTGACTATCCTAACCTTGAAGAGGAGCGTAGTATCCTCCGCCGGTTTCGTTCTGATTTTCGCATGAAACAGCAGGAAACGGTCAAGCCAGTTATGGACAGTAAAACCATCAAGGAGTGCCAAATCATTGTAGAGAAGGTATATATCAAGGATGAATTACTGGACTACATTGCAAGTATCGTTCATGAAACTCGCCAGAACAGTGATCTCTTCTTGGGAGCATCACCCCGAGCATCGCTGGCGATTATGAAAATGGCCAAAGCCATGGCGGCGATTAATGGCAGAGCATTTGTTACCCCCGATGATATCCAGCAGGTAGCTTACCCAGTACTTAACCATAGAATAATCCTTACGCCGGAACGCGAAATGGAAGGATACGCCACGCGGGATGTCGTAGCCGAGATTATCAAGAAAATAGGCGTACCACGATAAGATGAAGGAAACCTTCCAAAATATCTTTTTAAAGAACCGGCTCTTCTGGTGCGCAGGAGGATTGGTCGTATTATTTACTGCTGGCTTCTGGTGGGCACCTCTTTTTTTTGTGGGGCAAGTAGCACTTCTATTATTGGTCATACTTTGCCTTGTAGATGGCCTCTTGCTTTTTGCGCGTCCTTATCGCTTTCGGGTAAGACGCCACCTTCCAAGGGTATTGTCACTTGGGGATGAAATGGAGGTTAAAATTAGTTTACAAAACCGCAACAGCCTCCCATTGCAGATTGAAGTCGTAGACGAATTACCCTATCAGCTACAAATTCGAGATTTTAGTAAGAAGGTCAATTTGGCTCCCGAAGAGAGCGTCGATATCCATTATCCTATTCGGCCAACTGCCCGTGGGGCTTATGAGTTTGGTAGAATCCTCCTTTTCCTTTCTACACCTATTGGCTTATTAGAACGCCGCTATCTTAAAGATGCAGCCATTGAACTTCCTGTCTATCCTTCGATTCTGCAGATGAAGCAATTTGAGATGCGCGCCTTTGAACGGACGAGCATGCCGGGGGGCCTCAAGCAAATTCGGAGAATTGGCCACAGCTATGAGTTTGACCAAATTAAGAACTACGTACGGGGAGATGATTACCGCAGTATCAACTGGAAAGCTACAGGCCGCCGCGGCCAGTTGATGGTTAACCAATACGAAGACGAGCGGGCACAACAAATCTATTGCGTGATCGACAAAAGTCGTGTCATGCGCATGCCTTTTGATGGCCTGACGCTTATGGATCACGCGATCAACACCAGTCTTGTCTTGTCAAACATAGCCCTCAAAAAACACGATCGTGCTGGCTTACTTACCTTTTCCGACAAGATTGGATCAGTACTGAAAGCAGACAGTAGAGCCGCGCAACTCAACAAGATTTTGCAAACGCTTTATAAAGAAAGTGAACGCAATACGGAGGCCAACTACGAACTCCTTTATTACTTCAGTCGCAAGTTGGTTAGTGGCAGAAGCCTTTTAGTCCTTTACACCAACTTCGAGAGTATGTATGCGCTGGACCGGGTACTCCCTATCCTTCGCCGAATCAATGCTTTTCATTTATTGGTGGTCGTCTTTTTCGAAAACTCTGCTATCCGTGAATTCGCCCAAGCTGCTCCTACTAACGTAGAAGGTATCTACCAACAAACGATGGCTCGCAAGTTTTTAGCAGAAAAAAGAGCGATGGTACAAAAGTTGAAGCAGTACGGTATTCAGGCCGTCCTTACCAATCCTGCCGATCTTTCTATGGATACGATCAATAAATATTTGGAGCTTAAGGCTAGAGGATTGATTTGATGGGTTCAAACATTCTTTCAAGTCTGGTGTTAGGATATTTGTGATCTGGGATTTATAGTCCTCCAAAGCAGGAGGTGTTCGTTACACTCACGGGAATGCTCTTCCAATAAAATCGGAATCGCAGTGGTGCTCGCTAAAGCTCGCGGGTAGCGCGGCTACCGCCGACGCAGTTGACACAACCGCGAATCCCAGTGAGTATTATCGGACTGAGGGTGAATACCCGTCAAAAGCTTAATTCCCTCAATATCAAGCCTCGCAAACTATCCAAGAATTTCAGATTTCAGATATAAAATTTACGATGTCAGATTTTTCCCATCAACCAACAACAATCAACCATTTTAAAAGTCGGAGATCGGAAGTATTTGGTACACCCAACTTTTACCCCCTTACACTATCCAATAAACAAACAAAACGTCCGGGCTGAAGCCCAGACTACGTCAAACAAACCATTTAACAAATATGACCCACCTCAAAGAAGGCGATAACGCTCCTGATTTCACCAGCACCATTTCTACCGGCGAAAGTGTTTCGCTCAGCGATTATTCCGGTAAGAAACTGGTACTTTATTTTTACCCAAAAGACAATACACCAGGTTGTACCGCCGAGGCTTGTAGCCTACGCGATGGTTATAGCGAACTGCGTAGCCAGGGGTACGAAATTTTAGGCGTAAGCCCAGATCCGGTAGCCAAACACGGAAAATTCATCAACAAATACGAGCTTCCATTCGAATTATTGGCCGATGAAGATAAAAGTGTCATGAACGCTTATGGCGTGTGGGGCCCTAAGAAATTTATGGGTAGAACCTACGATGGCGTACACCGTGTTACTTTCGTCATTGACGAAGAAGGGAAAATTGCCAAGGTGATCAGTAAGGTAAAAACCAAAGATCACGCTGCTCAGATTTTGGATGAGATGGCAGGAGTCTAGGTTCCAATCCAAGGATTTTTTATAAAATCGACTTGAACCATATAAGGGATTATAAGATCATATAAGAAAACAAACACCTCTCTTAAATGGCCTTATAATCCCTTATATGGTTTAATTCAGTTTACTCCAACCTACCAAATCCTCGGCCCTGATCAACAGTGGGGTGATACTATCGTCAACCAGCCCCCCTTGTTTTACCAGCGCTGTAAACGCTTCATCGATGCCGCAATAAGCATAGTAGAATATGAAAGCCTGCTCATAACGAGAGAAAAGAGATTGTAGCGTAGCTAGAAAAAACGCTTGTTCCACCTCATTAGCAAGCGCATAACGAAGTAGGTGCTTGATGTTTTTAAAATAGACCTCAAGGATACCTATTTCGTTACCAAACCAATCCTCAAAATATTTTTTAACGATGCCTGCCCCTTGATCGCCAGCCAAGTCTTCTCGATTACGGAATTGGCGGCGGTGGTTTTGATAGAATTTGAAGATCGCTTCTCGGCTTTCGCTGATATTCTTTTCGTCGGCACCAAAAATTTCCACGTAGGTTATAGCCCGCAGGTTTAGGTAATGTATATCGAGTAGCTTAAAAAAGTTAGCCCGCCGTGTAGGGAGATCATTGATATTATAGGATTGTGCCATCTCTTTCTTCTCCAGATGGTTTTCTTCCAGTTGGTCAATGATGCTGAGGAGGTGGTTTCGCAGCCGATTCAACCCCAACTCTATCTGTTCGTAAGGCAAAGTGTTGATGGTTGAGAGATACATCAAGTCATTGTACTTGCTTTTCAACAAGATAAACTGATTATAAAGGTCGGAATCCGCTTGTAAGACTTCATCTACGGCTTCCACGCCAAAGTTGAGGCCTTTGGCAACACGGCCTTTCAGTTCCTTTTTGATCGTGGCAATATCCATCGTTTAGGTGTGTTTTTGTTAAACCAGCTATCTCACCAGGCATACCTTTCACAAAACTGTAGAAGGGTTTAGCGTAGAGTCATTCATAGCGAGCGGTTAGGGAAAGCGGCTACCTAGTAACATTCTCAACCTCCCTTTTATTTTGTCATTACAGGCGGCAATCTCCACGCCACGCACCTCGCTACCAAAGTCCAACTCACTCGTCTTTCAGCACTTCTTCCAGCCAGGAAAAATCTGGCTCATTTTTTCGCTTTCGCTTCAACTCGTGCTCGTAGACGGCTCTTCCTAATTCACCAAAAAAAGGTAAACCCTTTCCTTCGTATTCATAAACGCCGTCATTGTAGATCTGGTTATCATTGACGTGGATAGTGCCCACTAGAAAAAACTCTACGCCAGCATCCATATCTACAATATAAGCGGCATCGGTCAGGTAACCATAAGCCCAGCCCACTTTGTTGAGGATACGTACATTTTTAGGAATCTGAGCGGTAGAATCCTGGTCGCCGTATATCCAAAACTTCACGTAATGGTCTTCGTGATCGTAAGCCGGAGAATCGCTTTCCCGAGGAAACTGAGCCATCGCACGGTACACCCACGCGTAATCCTCTGCCGTAAGGTTAAAACGCTCTCGCTCACTGACCGACTGTGGGAAAATGACCGCTTTGAGGATATCGTGTAAATCCTGTACGGCCACATAATTCTTATATCGAAAATCAAAAGACTCGTTGATGATTTCGCCGTTGTTGTCCATGTAAGCCACACCGCGCTGTTGGCGTGTGAGCCCAAAATCGTTGTAATAACTGCTGTACACTTCTCCTTGGTGATACATGGGGCCTTGCTCATTGACAAACTGCACCGGATTGGTAAGGCGGTTCCCTAAGGTATCATAGCCACTCACCGATAATCGGTGGATAATTCGGGTATCTGTAAACCCTTTGGCCTGCAACTTCTCATTAAAGTAGCGTTGACCTAAAAACTCATACAATCGGTTATAGGCATCATTGTCACTTACCAAGAAAATCTTGCGTACATACTGGGCCACCGAAGGCAAGCCACTGGCAGCCGTCGCATCAGCTAAAGCAGCCGTTTGCGGAGCCGTTGCTGCAAAAGTTTGCATTACAGCATACTTATCGAGGCCTACCACTCCTAGCTCATTAATTTTCTCTAAAGCCATAAATGCCGCAGGCATCTTCACGGTACTCGCTGGATAAAAATACTGGCCAGGATCTACGCCGTAGCGGTAAGTAGTAAAGGACGGTTCTCCGGCAGCATTGCGATCAATCTGAGTATAAAGGACTTGTATTTCATACTTGGCGGGGTCCTGCACCCAATCTCCGAAAGTATTCTTTTCTGACGTAATCAGCTTTTCTAATACATTACGTTGAGCAGGTAAGCTAATGGTTAGACCAAATAGCAATAGGAGTAAGCAAAAAAATCGCATAAGTAATCAGTAGATGGTTATCTATCAAAGATAAGGAGGTGACGTTTGCTTTTTCGTATTTCTCAAAAACAATACGCTAAAAAGTAAAACCCTAGCGAATTAAGTACTCTGTATTAGATTACTGCCTATGGAATTCCGACATTTTCTGATCAGCAGAGGTGTTTTGTTTCAATCCTTATTCTAATGGATACCGATCTGGAAGAGCTGCTATTATATCCAATAGTTGCGACACTAGATGGTTTCAATCCTTATTCTAATGGATACCGATCTGGAAGCTCCAACGCTTACAACGAATAGCCGGAACAAACGGCTGTTTCAATCCTTATTCTAATGGATACCGATCTGGAAGTACTAAGCGAAAAAGGATTCGTACAATGGCCGGACCGTTTCAATCCTTATTCTAATGGATACCGATCTGGAAGG
>NZ_KB903547.1 GCF_000379805.1 Lewinella cohaerens DSM 23179
TATTGTTCTATTTTATCTTCAATATTGGCCATATAGCATCTTAATATTACCTTTTTCTTAATTGAGCAGAACGTTTTTCGGGACATGCGAAGTTCGGAAATTTTCGGCGCAGCCGAAAAAATTTTTGAATTTCCGCATGTCCCGTGTTGTACGAGGTTCGCAGCGCAGCGGAGAAGCTTGTGCCACACGGGCTTGCCCGAAAAACGTTGCCCAAGATGCGCAGCGAAGCGGAGTATCTTGGGCAACGTTTAGTGCAGCCGCAGCCACACAAAGAAAATGTCTCCAACTGCAACTCCCTTCGATAAACAGTTCTTTTCCCCAAAGCAAATCACTATCGTGGGGTTGTCGGTCTGCACCTTGTTGGGCGTTTGTTTTTCATTGCTCATCCGGCGGGCATATCCCACCAACATCAGCATATCCCTCTCGCGGTAGGGTTTTCTTCTTTTCAGCTCCCTCGACGGCGGACAGTTCCCACCAACATCAAGGTATCTCTTTTGCGGTGCGATATTTTCTCCATTCTACTGGAGAATTCTTGCCGATTAGCATTTTACTAGCCGTTTTGTGAACATCCCAAAAGCTATAACGCCTCAACGGTTAGTACATGCGGCGTGGCGGCGTTTAGCCGACATGAACGTCATGTACATTGTTCTATGCCGCCTTTTCATCTTCTATTATTTGTTCAACTTCTTCAATCCTTTTCTCAACAGCTAACCAAGTTCTTACGTCATTTTCATTTGTTAATGCGGATTCAGCTATCAAAAAATGGAATTTCACTACTTCCCCTGCTAACAATTTGGGCCATTTAGTTTGGAAGCCATTTTCACAATAGTCCGTAAAGTGTTTATCTGCATAATCTTTATGTTTATTTCTTAATAGTTTAAAAAATCGTTTCGGCATATAATTTTCACTATTTGCTCTCCACATAATACTTTCTGCATCTTCAGTCCCAATATGGAGATCATAATTGCTGTTCTTAATAAATTGAAGAGCATCTAAATGTTCACCGGTAGAAATATCGCCTTTAATTTGGTCTTTGAATTGACACTTAAAACTGATTTGGTCTTCGTTGTCCTTCAAAGATTCAATCAATATTGACCAACCAATTGAATTCTCAATTTTGCCTCCGCTGTATATTGGATTTGGCAATTTGAATTCTCTAATTTTGATTATCCCGTCTTCAAATATTAAGGTTGTTATATTAACATTACCATTTTTTTGTTCAGTCGAATCAAATTCATATCCTTTTGACTCAATTGTCAATTCGATTTCTCCTAATTCAGATTTATATGTTCTTATCTGGTGGTTCATTTTTTTCTGATGGCATAGAACTTACTTATATACGAACAAAATACCCCTTTTGACGTACTTTTACAAAATACGAGTTTCAAAAGGACTGCCAATTCGTAGTGGTACGATGCCCCCAACTACCCACCCGGACTAGCGATGTGAAGTAGCTGCCCGAACAACGGGCAGGCCCGCCAGGGCTGAGCGAAGAGCGAACTGCGTAGCGTAGCGCCCCGTCCCAAAGGGCGGGGAGGCCCCTGTTTAAAAATATCGAAACACTCCTTTCCTTAGTCTACCGAGGCATTTCCATTGGCATCACCCGATTTTACGGCAATGAAATCCGGTAGCCTGAAGCCTGTCTCCATATTGAAATTAAAGATATTGTTGCGTGGTGCCGGAAACCAAGGGTTGAGAGGATCGGGAAAGGTCTGATCAGCTGAAAAGAACTGCCAGGAGGCTACACTATCACTGCCGAAATCGGAGGTAAGTGTGAGTATGAGTTTGCGAATACGGATCATATCCAGGGTTGTCAGAGAGTTGCTGTTGTTGACATCACAGGCCAGTAACTTGTAGGACGACATCAACTCTGTACCAAGAATATGTTTCTGCATTTTGATGAGATCTGTGATCGTAACGCCATTGCTGTAGCTACCTTCTTTCGCAAATTCCATTCGTAAACTTCCAGTGGCAGGCATATCTTGTGGGATGGCAAGACGGCCATCGGTACCCGTGTAGGTCGTAGCGATGAATTGATCGTCGACGTAGAAATCTACCCCAACATTGGCTACGGGCTCATTGTCATCTGTTGCAATCAGCGCCGAACGTAAGCCACCTAGCGCATCCAACTGCATAGGGAGAAGCCCCAATGGATCGAGCCATTCTTTGAGTCGGCTGCCCATATCGGGGCCTTCCCAGGCCATAGACAGACGACCAAAATAGGCGATGGTTCCGTCGCAGGTAGTGGTGCCCGCATCGCCATGCAACTGCCCAACAATACGGTGGTGCTTGTCTAAGAGTGCACCTCCGGAAGAACCGACTTCGGTGGTGCCGTTGGTGTAGGTAACCCTGTAGTGGTGATTAGGAGGAGTGACGACCCCATTGCTCCAAGTGATCTGGTTGGGGAAAATGGTAGCAGCAGTATTTGCTTGCCCAATTTTTTGAATATCACCACGAGGATGGTGAATAATAGCACTGGAATCAGGTGCTACGCCTGAGCGATCCCAACCCGCAAAGTGAAACTCCATGCCGATGGTCGTCTCTGTGTACAAATCCAACAACAAAAAATCCATCGCCCGGCGCCCCGCCAAGGAATCACAACCTAAGACAGATCGAAACTCGGGCTCTTCTGCTGGGTTTTCACAATCCGACGAAGCATAATAAAAGTCAAAACGCCAGAGGTCATAAATGGGCGTATAGGTATCCATACAGTGAAAAGCCGACAGAAATAGCAGGCGACCATCCTGGGCTGTATTGTTGACAAGGGTACCCGTGCAGTAACCACTCCCCTCTTCTACCACGACAATAATACGGGCAGCAGCATTGCGCTCATTTTGCCATTCATCTGCTTCGGGGCAGGCTACATTATCGTGACAGTCACTAGAACTGCCAAAGCCAAAACTCAGTAAACTTTTATCTGGGCCATCATCTTTGTAAACAACATCTACCCGCCAAATATGAAAAGGAACGGTAAAATTGTCGGCAGGTGCCTGGTATTCTACAATCACTTCTTCGCCATAGATAATGCCGGTAAACAAGCGATCGGTACGGTGACGCGTCTGCCCCGTATATGCTCCCATAACTTGGTTGGTGGATGGAGAATACACAAACATTTTTGCGCCCAAAGGCAAGTTGAAATCTTCGTAAAACAAGAGTAAGCCCTGTGCATCAGGAACTCGGAGCCGGAGTTGCCATACTTGGGTGCCATCATCGAGTAACGTCCAATTGCCATGACTATTGATGTCAACATCGACCTCAACAGGAGCGGCGAAACGATTGGAAGGATTGCGTTCGTCGGCTTTTTTCAACGCTGCTACATCCGGGCCAACAACGCTTAGTAATGGTGCAGGAAGGAGAGACTCGGGTTGTGAAAGGCCTAGCGGCAGCCCCCCTGATTGCATTTGAGCAGAAAGGATGCTATTGGTAAATAGCAAAATTATTATCGATAGTAGATAGCGATTCGTCATGAGACCTTTGTTTTTGGGAAACACTCGTCAAATTGATTCTCTGATATTTTTGTGTTTGAAGTCCATCGTAACCAAAATACCAGAGAAAGATCAAATTTAAGAACTTATTGGGAAGTTACCCAATAGTAAAGTGTGTTGTATCTTCTTTTGCTTGGCAAAAAGAAGCAAAACCCAAGGCTATGACCATTTACCTGAAAATAGGCAGTGAGTGTCCAACGCTTGCGAAGCCGCTCGCCCGGTTACCCTAAATAGAGGAGAAGGAACAGTTCCTTTCCTGTTTTTTCAAGCCTGGGGAAATATGCCTGGGGCTCAACTTTCACGCAAGCTTCGCTGACAATGTCCAAGCTGCCTATCTTCTTAACGGAAAATACTCAATGCCCGTCCTTTAAGGCAAAATCGGTAAAATTATTAGTCGCGTAAATCAGGAGGTAAAAATACAATTTCCTTCTCTATGGAATTTGATTTAGCGATGCTTTGTCATGTTAGTGAGCGTATAAAAATAAGGTGATCCAATCTGGAATAACTACAGCGGTAACTGCCAATCAATAACTGCCTTGCCATTCGCTCGCAGGTATTCATTGGTTTTTACAAAATGTTCGTTCCCGAGAAATCCGCGGTGGGCGGAAAAAGGGCTAGGGTGAGCAGAGGCTAGCACCAAGTGTTTGGTTTCATCAATCAGGGATCGCTTTTTTTGGGCGAAAGCCCCCCAAAGAAGGAAGACCAGGTGCTCTTTTTGTGTAGACAAAGTCTGAATCACCGCATCGGTAAAATTCTGCCAGCCGATATCTCGATGGCTTCCTGGTTTATTTTTCTCAACCGTGAGCATAGCATTCAGTAAAAAGACGCCCTGCTCGGCCCAAGTGGTAAGATCGCCGTGCTTGGGGGTCGTAAAATCGGTGCTTCCGCTTAATTCCTTGTACATATTGCGCAGGCTCGGAGGGACACTCACGCCCCTGGGCACACTAAAACTGAGCCCCATAGCCTGCCCTGGATTATGGTAGGGGTCTTGGCCAAGGACGACCACCTTTACCTTATCAAAAGGAGTCGTATCAAAAGCATTGAAGATCAGTGAGCCCGGAGGGTAGACCAGTTTATTATCGGCCTTGGCTTGGCGCAAATACTGGGCCACCTTTTGAAAATAAGGTTGCTCAAATTCGTTAGTCAGCGCTGTTTTCCAGGATGCTTCAATTTTCACGTTACTCATGCCAGGCTTTTTTGTCATTGCGATTGCAAAGGTAGATAACGGTAAGGAAACACGCCACTTGAATGCACCTAAATGCGTTATTTTAATACATAGTTGCCTAAAGCTTTCTCTCTCAATCAGCTTAGCAATACTTGAAACATCTACAATAACGAAACATCAATTACAATGCGCGCGCTTACAATTTTACTCTTACTGCTATTCTCAAAGTCATTATTTACTCAAACCTATCAACCCTTCCTGCAAGACAACCATCGCTGGATGGTGAGCTGGGACTTGGATAATACCCTATGGGATTTTGATTATTTCTACGAAAATGTTTTCGGGGCAGACACCCTCATCAACGACACCACTTACACCATGGTTTGGCTCAATTACTATGCCCGCACTGGCGAAATTGGTGGCTTTGAGACCATTACTCAGCCTTTTGAACCTGGTTTTCAAGATGAATTAGTGGGCTTTGTTCGGGAGGACACCATGCTACAGCGAGTCTATTTCCGTTCCGAAGACGCCTGGATCAATGATCGGGAATTTTTGCTTTATGACTTCAACCTTGAGGTCGGAGATATAGTATTTGATTCCCTCGTAGGCGCTGGCCCCTATCAGGTTGAACAAGTTAACAGTGAATTTTCACATGGTGCCTCTCGTCGCGTTTGGTCGCTGGATGGTGGCCAAACCATCACGGAAGGTATCGGTTCCAACTTTGGTCCTTTTGAAGGCATAACGAACCTGATCAGTGGTGGTTACGTTGAGCTGTACCAGTTTTGTAATCGCCCGGCCATGGATTGTCATGTTGCGGTAGATGGGCTGGTGAATAACCGGAGGCAGATTACGCTTCGCTACCTCATCCCCAGTAGTGGAGGTCCCTGGGAAACGGCTATCGTCTCTTACCGCTTTCAGGATACAGTGCATTTCAATGGAGAGGTGTTTTGGGAACTGAGCGAATCCTCCATCGGTGGTCCGGGAGAAGATATTTACTACCGACAGGTCGGCTCCAAGGTGTATCGTTATCATCCAACATACGACGACGAAGTAAAACTACTGTTTGACTTTGAGCTACCAATGAATCTATCGTACACCTTTGAAAGTAACTACCCGATGAATTTTTCGGAACAATATTATCACATCGGATCGTCGCCTTTTGTTTTAGACAACGGAGAAGAGCGTAACTCCTTGCTCCTTTTCAATCTGGAACCACAAGCGCCCTGGCAGGAAAATGTGCAGTGGGTGGAAGGCATTGGAGATATCCGAAATCCACTATTCCCAGAGGAATACCTAAGTCCTTATTTCGATATTGTCACCAGTGAACTGTTGTGCTTCTACGATGATTATGAGGAGGAGCCGATTTATCGAAATCCCTTGTACGAAAATTGTTCTGGAGATATCATTGACCAAACCGAAGAGGCATCGCTACAAGCTATTGAGCTTTATCCGAATCCAAGCAGCGGCCTTGTATACGTAAAATCACCTGCGGAGGGCCTGCAAATCGTACTGTTTGATCTATTTGGTCGACAGCTCATTACGCAAGCAACTACCCAGGCCATTGATCTTACTAATTCTCCCAGTGGTACTTATTTCTATCATATCCTTGACCAGAAAGGAGTAAAAGTTGACAGCGGCAAATTATTAAAGCAATAGGCTGATTCTATTCGTGCTCACGCACATCTTCTTATTCACGTAACTCAAGCTGCCAGACGAATTTTGGCTGAGGCCAAAATCCAACCTGACTTTCATTTAAGAAGGGTCATTATAATAGCTGAAAAGAATGTTTTACCTGACTTTTTGTACGAAACCGCATGATTTCACTAATAGAAATCACGGGGGGGCGTTTTTAACGATAAGAGCTTGTTTGGGACGGATTTAATTTGATAATCAGTGATTTATGGTTTTGGCAAGCAGTCTAAATGCGAGTTTGGCGGGCCAAATGAGTATTTCGCTGCGAAGTCAAGTTCATAAAGCATTGGTTATCAGGCATAGCAAGTCCCAAACATGCTCTAAGTTTTGCGATTGGTCAGCACGGATTTTGATGACAATCAAAATTCGGGAGGACTCATCTTCATTTAATACGGCAGCAAAAGGAAACTTGTCCTGTCTGTTGGGAAAGCTGTCCATTCCTTCCGGAGGGTTTCCCCTGCATCTTTGTTGTGTAATTAATCAGTAATCAAAACTTTAATACACGATAAATCATGGCAAAGATCATTCAATCTACCGACGAATTCAACACTATCCTGGCACAAGACAAAACGGTCTTACTGGACTTCTATGCCGACTGGTGTGGGCCTTGTCAAATGCAGCTACCGGTCGTTGATCAGCTTTCTGAAAAATATGCCGACCAACTAGAGGTCTTGAAAATTGATGTTGACAAACATCCAGGACTGGCCCAAGCATACGGAGTGAGGAGTATTCCCGCTCTGTTTCTGGTACGCGATCAAGCTATCCAGGATAAAATGGTCGGCTACCAATCAGCTACCGTTTTGGAAGGTAAATTTCAACAACTACAGCTAATAGCCAACTAACGAGGTAGTAGCTTAAACATCGAGCTGTCTGTTGGTTTTCATTACGAACAGACAGCTTTTTTTCTGATCAAAAAAACCCATCATGACCTTTCTCCAATTCCTCCAATCTTTATTAAGAAAAAACCAGTCAATACCTGTCAGCACTTCTTTTGATTGTCCAAATTGCTGGGGTATCCAGCAGTGGGAGAATGAATACAGAGGTGCTCATTTTGATAACACAAAAGATACTTCTTTGGTTACCAAGTCTCGACAAGGCTTTATTCAGCGTTTTGCCGACCGTTATGTTCCAGGGAGCCGTAAGGCTCGGAGAATGTAAAATCAGTTTTAATTTTTCCAACCTCTGCCTTAGCGTATTTGTATAGCTACTAAAAATGCACTAACCTTGTGATCTAAATTATTGATCAATCTACGCTTATGCTTCCGCACATTAATCCGACCAAGACTCAAGCCTGGCAAAAACTCACTGCTCATTTTCAGCAGATGAAAGACCAGCAAATGACTACTCTTTTTGCCAAAGACCCGCAACGGTTTGAACGTTTTTCACAGGATTTTGAAAGCATTCTACTACTGGATTACAGTAAAAACATCATCACTGATGAAACACTTGAACTACTAACGGACCTAGCCCGCGAATGTGGCCTGGAAGAAGGCATTCAGCAATTGTTTGCTGGTGAAAAGATTAATGAAACCGAAGGCCGCGCTGTCCTCCATACCGCATTGCGCAACAGCTCCAATACACCTGTGATGGTAGATGGAGAGAATGTTATGCCTGATATAAACAGGGTACTCGATCAGATCGAAGATTTCAGCCGGCGAGTCATCACTGGCGAGTGGGTCGGCTACACCGGTAAGCCCATCACGGATGTGGTAAACATCGGTATCGGCGGCTCAGATTTGGGTCCCGTTATGGTAACCGAAGCGCTACGTCCCTTCTGGCAAGAAGGCCGCCAGGTGCATTTTGTTTCGAATGTAGACAGTACCCACCTGGCCGAAGTTTTACGTAAAGTAGATCACGAGCAGACCCTTTTCATCATTGCGTCTAAAACTTTTACAACTCAAGAGACCATGTCGAATGCACATTCGGCTAGAACATGGTTCCTGGAACATCCTGCGCAGGAGGAAGATATCGCTAAACACTTCGTTGCTGTTTCTACCAACGCCGACGGGGTGGGTAAATTCGGCATTGATCCTGTCAATATGTTTGAGTTCTGGGATTGGGTCGGCGGCCGCTATTCACTCACCTCGGCCATTGGTTTGTCTATTGCTTGTACCGTAGGTTTTACAAACTTCCGCCAGCTGTTGGATGGTTTTCACGCTATGGATGAACACTTCCGTACAGCGCCGTTTGAGCGTAATATGCCAGCTATTTTAGCTTTAATCGGTATCTGGTACAACAACTTCTTTGGGGCTGCTACTGAGGCTATTTTGCCTTACGAACAATATCTGCACCGCTTCCCTGCCTATTTCCAGCAAGGCAATATGGAAAGCAATGGCAAATACGTTGATCGCGAGGGCAATCCCGTCGATTACGAAACAGGGCCCATTATCTGGGGAGAGCCTGGCACCAATGGCCAGCATGCCTTCTACCAACTTATCCATCAGGGTACAAAATTGATCCCCTGCGACTTTATCGCCTCCGCCATCACCCATAACCCAATGGGCGACCACCACCCTATTCTACTTTCTAACTTCTTTGCCCAAACAGAAGCATTGATGAAAGGTAAAACGGCTGATGAGGTACGTCAAGAACTCAAAGATCAAGGAATGGATGATGCAGCCATTGAAAAACTCCTACCCTTCAAAGTATTTAAAGGCAACAAGCCCACTAATTCTATTATGCTAAAGGCCTTGACGCCTTACACACTAGGATTGATCACCGCACTATATGAGCATAAAATATTCGTACAAGGTCACATCTGGAATATCTTCAGCTTTGACCAGTGGGGAGTAGAGCTAGGCAAGCAGCTTGCCAAAGCTATTCAGCCAGAGCTAAAAGGAGACACTCCTATTGCAGCCCACGACAGTTCAACCAACGGATTGATCAATACTTACAAGCAATGGCGAGAGTAAGTACCTGCTACATGACAGTTTCTCCTGTATCGACATTAAAATAAAGCGCTGTTTAAAGGCGTTTTTCAAAAACAATACCTTTAATTGCTGTAAAAACACAGAATTCCCTATTTTGGCGCTTCCTTGAGGATGCTATATTGTTTCCTCCAAATTACAAGGAACGACGAATGACCACAAGAATTATAACTTTATAACAGTCGGGTGATTTCTTTTGAGAGCGATATCCATTGCGGATAGTCGCTCTTTTTTTTAGTCTGGTCGTTCCTTAGTATTGCGCAGACAATAAACTGCAATTTCGCTTTTTATTTTCGTGCTGTTCCTTTATCGAAAACCTTCTTTATCACTGCATCTACCTTTTATGAGCACAACACTGACAATTACTGATTTCCTCGTAATCATTGTCTACTTTGTAGGTATTATCGTTTACGGGATTTCTCAATCCAAAAGAGCCACTTCCGAGGAGTATTTCCTTGGGGGGCGTAGCCTTACCTGGCCGGTAGTAGGTATTTCCTTGTTTGCGGCTAACATTTCCAGTTCTACTTTAATAGGTCTAGCGGGTTCTGCCTATTTGCTGGATATGACCGTATACAATTACGAATGGTATGCAGTACTGGTCTTGGTCTTTTTTGCCATTTTCTTCCTGCCATTCTACCTCAAAAGTGGCGTTTACACCATGCCAGAATTCATGGAGAAACGGTACGATGCTCGTTCTCGCTACTACTTTTCTTTTATTACGGTAGTAGGTAATGTACTTATTGATACCGCAGCTTCGCTGTATGTAGGAACGATCGTACTGGGGCTAATTTTCCCTTCCGTAGACACTTGGATTATCATCGTTTTACTAGCAGCGGCAGCGGCAGCTTACACCATCCCTGGTGGCCTCAACTCCGTCGTCAAGACCGAAGTTATTCAGGCTATCGTACTGGTTTTTGGTTCGATTATCCTCACCTATTATGGCCTCAAAGAAGTGGGCGGATGGGACGGAATGATTACCCAACTCAACGACCTTAATGCTGCTGGTGTCATCGACAAAAATGCAGATCAAGCCTTAAGTATCGTTCGAGAAAATGAAGGCGATTGGTGGCGACAATACGACAGCCCTATTGTTCCTTGGTGGGGCCTCATTACAGGTGTTCCCTTACTGGGTTTCTACTTCTGGGCCAATAACCAGTTTATGGTGCAGCGTATTCTCAGTTCCAAGAGCATCAACCACGGGCGTTGGGGAGCATTATTTGCGGGTTTACTCAAGTTGCCGGTGATCCTCATTATGGTTATTCCTGGCACTATTGCTTTCCTCATTTTCCGCGATGCGGATATTGCCTACCAAACGTTTAATGGCCCTTGTGAAGACTTAGCGAATTGTACTAATTACACTTATCCTTCCCTACTATTCAAGCTGCTACCAACGGGCTTATTAGGCCTCGTAGTAGCAGGGCTGCTAGCGGCAATGATGAGTAGTATATCGGCTACCTTCAACTCCGCTTCTACCTTAATCACGATGGACTTCGTCAACAAGTTACGTCCAAATATGACGAGTAAGGAGCTCGTGAGGGCTGGGCAAATTGCAACTTTGATCTTGGTTGTTCTGGCCTCTTTATGGGCACCACAAATCGAGAAATTTGGTGACCTTTTCAAATATCTTCAGGATGTACTCGGCTACATTGCCCCTCCGGTAGTTTCGGCCTTTTTGCTGGGGCTATTTTGGAAGCGAGCCAGTAGTGATGGTAGCTTCTACAGCTTGATCTTTGGGTTAATTGTCGCTGCCATCTGGGTAGTAGGCATTTTCTTTGAAGTAGACCACTGGTTCTTCCAAATGCACTTCTTACTCCGTACTACAGTGCTGTTTTTCCTTTGTCTTTTTGTTCACATCGGCGTCAGTCTGGCTTCAACAGCACCAACAACCGCGAAGTTGGAAGGCATGATCTGGACGAAATCATTGATCGCCGAAGAAACAGAAGAACTGCGCGAGCTACCTTGGTACCAAAACTATCGTTATCAGGCAGTCGTCCTGCTTATCATTACTGCATTTGTAGTAGGATACTTCTGGTAAGAAAAGCATATTGCTAAAACGTATTGATTCAGTGTGCCCAGATGATAAAACATTTGGGCACACTCCTTTTATACCAATTGATTTATAGCCGCCGTCTCTTCGGCTGCTACTTTCCACTAATTATCCCTACTTTTGGATTCGCAAAAATGGAAACACGTGATCGAAGCAAAGGATATTCGCAAATCCTACGGAAGTCTGGAGGTACTCAAAGGCGTCAATCTTAGCATTGATGAAGGAGAAATCGTTAGCATCGTTGGGCGCTCAGGTGCTGGAAAAAGTACGCTGCTTCATATCCTTGGCACCCTCGACAGCCCAGATCAAGGGCAACTGCTGATCAAGGGAGAATCTGTTTTTGATCTCTCCACAAAAAAGTTGGCCGCTTTTCGCAACCAGCAGATCGGCTTTATCTTTCAATTTCATCATTTGCTGCCTGAATTCACCGCACTGGAGAACGTTTGCATTCCTGCTTTTATCCAACAAAAGGATCAGAGTGCAGCCCAAAATCGCGCCAAAGAATTATTAGACTACCTTGGCCTCAAAGACCGGCTGACACATAAACCTAACCAGCTTTCCGGCGGAGAACAACAACGTGTAGCCGTGGCTCGGGCCCTTATGAATCAGCCCGCCATCGTCTTTGCCGACGAACCAACAGGAAACCTCGATTCTGGAACTTCCGAAGAATTGCACGAGCTTATCTTCCAACTTCGCAAAGATTTCAAGCAGTCCTTTGTCATTGTCACCCACAACGAAGAACTCGCTAAACTCAGTGATCGTCGCTTGGTGATGGAGGATGGTCGCCTAAAATAAGTATATGGTTGATCCCGCGACTATCAAATACCTCGCGCTTGACGCCGATGACACCCTCTGGATGAATGAACCCATCTTCGTTCGTACTCAGGATGCTTGCAGAGACATCATCGGCAAATACGTCTCTAACCCTAAGGAGATGGACAGCAAGCTCTACGAATACGAGAAGAAAAACCTGCGACTTTTTGGCTACGGCATCAAGGGATTCCTCCTGTCTATGATCGAAACCGTCGTAGAGCTTAGCGACGGCAAAGTCAGTGGCATCGAAATCCAGCAAATCATTGACCTCGGTAAGGAAATGCTCGAACACCCCGTGCACCTCCTAGAAACTGTAGAGAAAAGCGTCAAAACCCTCAGTGAGCATTTCGTGCTCATGGTCATTACCAAAGGCGACTTATTCGACCAAGAAAACAAACTCGCCCGCTCTGGGATCGCTGATTATTTTCAAATTGTAGAGGTCGTCAGTGAAAAGAACGAGGTCACCTACTGCAACCTGCTGAAAAGGCATAACATCCCTGCTCAGCAATTCCTCATGGTCGGCAATAGCCTCAAATCCGATGTCCTTCCGGTGCTACAAGCAGGCGGGCATGCCATCCACATCCCCTACCACACCACCTGGGAGCTAGAAAAAGTAAGCGAGCACAAACTAGCCGATTATACCTACACTGAACTAGGAAGGATGTCAGAATTGGTCGATTTTTTCGGTATTCAATAGACTTATTCTATTGGGGCCGTGCCGTCGTTCCTCGGCACCAGGCTGTCCGCTCTTTCCGCTCCTTAGGGGTGGGTTTAAAACCCACCCCTAAGGAGCGGAACCGCTGCCATCCCTCGGCCTTGCCCCCTCCGGGCCCCGCGCTCCGGCCTCACGGCCTGCGCGGCTATCCTTTTCACTATTGCCAGGCAAATTCGTGAATTTACCCTGTATCGATACACGTTTGCAAAATTCCGTTTTGNCGTAGAATCGTGAACTCAACCTACGCTCAATCCTCGTTAGGCGTAGATTATATCACGTCGGTGCTCCCATGTATCGTTCAAAAAATCCCTTTGACACCTTTGGTGGTTCAAAATATGCTGGTCAAACAGCTAAAAAACATAAAGACCAGTTAACCAGTCTTTTGGTTTACCGCGTTAGGCGTAGATTATATCTACGTCGGCGCGTCCATATGTGGCTCAATACCTCTGGCACACAAAAAAAACGGCAGCCCCCATTTTTAGGAACTGCCGCTTTCTATCTTTATGGTCTAACCATCCAACAATCGAACCTAGTTCTATTCCACTACTACGGCTAAATTCATGAATTTAACCTATTCGGCAGTGGAAATTATTCCACCACAATCATCTGCTTGGTCACGCGATGCTCGCCGACTTCTATCGTGTAGCTGAGTACACCGCTAGCGCCTTGGAGCAGCTGCTTCGTTATGTTCACGGTATTATACCCTGCGGCGTAATCCCCCTTGATCACTGTCAACACCCGCCCCCTGGCATCGTTGATCGTTATTGAAACGAATGTCAATCCGTCTGTACCCATCGTATCATCAGGCAAATTAAACCCGATCACCGTCGATGCTGTAAATGGGTTAGGCGTGTTCTGGTATAATTCGAAAAGGCCTTGCGCTGCAACGTCTCTGTCGCTGAATATAATCCCCAAATTATACACCTCCTCTCCTCCATCAGGCAAGCTATCGTCCAGCCGCAGCGGAATTTTATACGCCTCCGCAGCCGTGTACCGGCTATTGAAACTCAACAACTCACTCAATTTTGCCTTTCTCTTCGCTCGAACGACCAAGCTGAATAATGAGGTCGTCGTTCCAGCAACTTCTTTACCACGCATCTCTGCTGGCTTAAACCAAGCCATCGTCAGGTAGCCTTCCGCTAAATAACGGGTACCAAGATGATCGTGATCAAAGGAGGACTCCCGGTCATAATGGACATCCACTACTTCCAAGTCCTGCCAATGAAACGTCCCCTGTAAACCAGCAAACTGCGCCAAATCCTTGACCATAACAGGGATCGTATATTCCTCCCCCATTTCCATTTCAACATCCTCTATCGAAAGGTTAACCGTCTCTCGAAGGTACGACTCCGGAGGCGATTGGAAATTAAACATAGCCGTACAATTCAAATCGCCAATTTTGACACCCACAAAATCAATATCCAAAACATCCTCCTGCACATCTGCCAGCGTTATAATTTCCGGAAATGCAGATGCCCAAGGATTAGAAGGATTCGGGAATACGTAATCAGCAAGCACAAAACGCCAGCTCGTATTGTTAGGAAACACCTGAATTATACCTAGCAAAAGCTGCCGGATATAATCAAAATCATCCATCGTAATATCTCCGGAACCATCAACGTCCGCTGCAATCAACTGGTAAGGGCTTTGCAACAGCTCAGTCCCATTGATGTGTTTCAACATTTTTATCATATCAATGGTGTTGACACCATTCCCGTGGTCAGTATTGAGGTAAGGAACAAGGGAAAAATCCCCACCAAAGTCCAGGCCTCCAAAGTAGTAATCGCCCACAGCATCTGTTTCATCGCTTCTATTGGCACTACCGCTCAGGGTCACTTCTACTCCTTCAATGGCTTCATCCTCTTTCGTGGTAATCACTCCTCCGAGGTGAAGAAAACACTCATGTGAAAATTGAACCAAAATGTAAGTATCACAAGAGCCATAATTTCCTTCTTCATCAAAGGTAAAGATGGTTATAGGCGTCGTTTCCTCATAGTTTTCATCTGTGATCCACAAACTGGTATCAGCTGGACTAGGCACAAAGGTGGAATCATTTACTTCAGAAGTGAAGTAAATGGCGTACTTAGTAATAAGTGGCTGCACTGATGACGGATGTACTCCTGGCCCTTGGCCTGTACAGTCATAGATGGGTGATCCTTCAAAATCGATGGCCATCACTTCAAGAGCACAGCCTCCTCCCGGTTGTGGGGTTAGAGTTATGACTAAGCCATTGATACAGATGGGTGTTGGACCTTTACAATCAATTACATCAAAAGTGATCATCTCATTACTTTGATTACCACAACCATCTTCTACAACAATAGATACAGCGTGGTAAATACTATCCCCCATTGCTGATGGAATAATGGGGTAAGCTCCTTCAAGGGTATACGTGCCATCACTATTGGTAACAATATTGGCAATTACATTACCGGCCTCGCCCGTTTCTGCAACAAATTCATCTGCTTGGATGATGTTATCGCCATTCGCATCTACCGCAAAAGCATCCAACTGTGCAGAAACAATGCTTACGCTTGTGTTCAACCCCTCAGAAAACAATCCACACCCAGCACCTACAGAAAAGGTAATACGCACTTCTTCTTCACAATCACCGTCATAATCACCAAACTGACCAGGCAACAAATTAGGGCAGTTTATCGTCGGGCCTCCGAAGGCTGATACCTCGATACCAATACTGTCCACACCAAACACCTTCACCAACTGCGTGTAACGAAAACGGCCATAAGTCCTTAATCCATCCGCATCAGCAGGCAAACACTCCGCTGGCGTTTCGGCTACATTGTCGTATTGGGCATCTGGTAAGCTAGAATCACCATCCACATCCGGATGGTTGCGGTCTAGCAGCAAAAAGTAGCGAATATCCGTAGCATCTTCTGTACCATTCTCTGTAGTGCTCAGAATACCATCACAATTTTCGTCATCAGGGCCAACTGTCGAAGTGATCCGCAGTACCGGGCGTTCGGCGGCTTCTACACCAAAACCTGTACCAAACAGCTCACCGTCATCTTCTGTGAGGCGGGGAATTTCCCAGCCATCTGAGACACCATCCCACACGCACCAATTGATGACGTCGTAGGTAATGCTCAACTGGTTACACTCCTCTCCTGAAACAGTAGAGGGTACCGGGTCACCGATATTGATACTCAACACATCACAGCCTGTCGAGGTAATCACCACACCTGTAAAATCTGTTTCACTACAGTCTACGATAACGTCCTGAGGAAAATCAATCACAAAATCATGAGCTTCGGCTACCGTAATGACCTGAGTACAGCTATTCGTAGATCGCAGCACTTCCGCTATGTCAATCGCACCGTTGCCATTCACATCACCCTCCGGCAACAACTGCCAAGCTTCAAAACGACGGGTGATAGTTCCCCAGCCACAGTCGTTAAACTGGAGGAGGGGCTGCATTTCTACCAGGGTATCCACTGCACAATTATCCGTACCGGTAGCTTCACCAAACAAGCTGTTCATCAAGACCGAAGTAGCTCCAAAATCATTGGCATACGCTGCTTCTATGTCTTCTGGAAAGTCTACTGGCATTTCCTCACAACTGATCGATGCCGCAGCGGGCGCATAGCAATACGGAGGAAGCATATCGTCTATTTCTGCAATCGTCCAGCAGGTACTTTGTTGTCCTCCCCCATCGGTTACGCGTAGCTCTATCGTCACGTTATCATTATCAATATCACAGCAATAAAAATCGACATGCGGCCCCCAAGGACTCCAACGATTGGCACTTGGGTCGCAGGTATTGTTGCGCCAATAGTTTCGGCGCAATTCAAACGTCACTTCGCCACAATTATCATTGGACCCATTATCCACGTCCTCAGGAAATACTCGGGCAATCCCCTCTATTCCATTCGCTATATCTCCACCTCCAATCAATACGGTCGCATTCAAATCACAATAGGCATTGGGTGGGATATCATCCGTAATAATAAGTACCGTTTCCCCACAAGTTTCGTTACCACAAGCATCTTCGGTACAAGAAACAACGACGTGCTCACCAAGCGGTAACTGAACAACATCACTATCATCGAGATCACCACCCGCAAAAAAGAATTCTCCAAACGCCAAAACAGCATACGTCGTAAGCACTGCGGAGGAACAGCCATTGCCATCCGTCACCTCTGGCACGGGCACTGCAAAATTGGCAATACAACTAAATGGAGAGGAAGAAATCCTTATCGTATCCATAAGGTTTAAAAAAACAGGCCCTACCTCATCATCTACGGTCACCAACTGGGGAATCATCAGGCTGCCCTCTGGGGCACACTCATCCTCCAGGCTCCACTGCCGCCGGTATTTATAGATTCCATCACACACCACAATCCTCGGTTCATCCATGTAGCTAGCGCCAAGGTTCAGATAGCTGGAATCCAGCTCCACATAGCCTGCGGCCGTCAATAGCAATGGTCTTCCAACTGCTGCTACCGAAGGGTTGTCGTCAGGCCCTCCGACTTCGCCATCTACAGGAAAATTTTCGTCACATTGCACACTCGCCGAATAAGCGGGCCATTGCACATCCGCTAACGTTGGCGATCGAAAAGAAATCAGTTGTTGGCAGCTGGTAATAGCAGGGGTGCAATTTTCGTCTATCGTTTGCACCTCAAAAGTCCGGGTAATGGTCAGCCCTTCACAGGCCATTCCCTCGCTAAGTTCATCGTTCAGGCGCACCACCATCGGTCCACAATCACCACTTACTGCTGGTAGCCCGGTGTAATTCAATTGTGCCAGGAAAGCATTGAGTTGCGCTTCATCACCTGCAAAAAAAGTAGCAAACGTCGCCGCTGTATCCAGGTTTCCTGCTTCGTCGACGATCCATTGTTGAGGACTGGAAAACAGTACTTCGCTCGTATCCGTAAGCAGCAAATCAAACAACAGCGGATGAAACACCGGGTCATCGAACCCGCTCAGCGTACCTGCTGTTTCGTGGTAGGCCGTCACCTCCCAGCTTCCTACCTCACCTACAAGTTCATTGGAGATCAACAAGTTGTACGTTTCGTTGGCACGCAAGTCAAAACTCAGATGTTCTTCTGGAAACGGTAAAACACCTGGCAGCGGCAACAAATAGCTCCTTTCAGCACTTTGCATCAAATGGCTACAAGGATTATCAACGTTGAAGCTACCCTGGGACAAACTAAAATTACCCGCAAAATCGGCGCCCATAAAAAAGGTATAAATCCCCGATACACTTGGTGTGAAGTTGACCGCATCAAACTCGTGCTCCCCCGCTGCAACTTGCAAGTAGGAAGAGAAACAACTGTAGTCCAGAAAATTAAGCGTTGGGTCGCCCAGCTCCAGCGATCCGCTTATTCGTTGTAATCGCTTGATTTTCACGACCTGCCCAGTCGCTGCCGGGCATACCACATCAAGCGGAGGCAGCATTGGCGCATCAGCCAGAGAAGAACTTCCAATAAATAAACTTGCGAATAGGAGGAGTAACGAGTGAGAGATCACTCTTGCAGAGTTGCGTCCTTTTTTCATTTTTGAGAGCTTAAAAAAGTTAATGGGAATATTTCGCTATCAAAATACGAAAGTTAAACCTTTTGCAAAGGATACATTATCAATTATTTGCAATTAAAACCCCCTTCTATGTTCATTCTCTCCTTCTTTTGGGGCCGTGCCATTAGTAGCGTTGCTGCGCCGCCGCCACTACGGCACCAGGCTGTCCGCTCTTTCCGCTCCTTAGGGGTGGGTAAAACCCACCCCTAAGGAGCGGAACCGCTGCCATCCCTCGGCCTTGCGCCCTACCAGGCCCCGCGCTCCGGCCTCACGGCCTGCGCACTAAATCTTGCCCACTAAAGGCACCAAAATAATCTTCCCTTCGGGGTCTTTAGTCGTTCAAAAACAGGGTACCACCATCCATTGACGCGCAAACAACAACTCGGACAAACTCGGACAAAGTGGTCAAGCAGTTAATTAAGGATTATTCATTGCTTACTTTTACAAAAACGTAATGTACTCACAATGAGAAGCCACAGTTCTCTCTACCTATTTCATTATTTCGCCTTGGTCGCCTTTTTTATATGCTGTACCCTCAGTTGTAAGAAAAACGCCCCTCTTCAACCGGACAATTCTTTTTTCGAAACCCAAAATGCTGCTCACGGAGGTGACTACCTTGCTACTTATCCACTATCTGATGCAGATTCCTGTATCGCCCGACTAAAAGCAGAAGTACCATCTGCCCTTCAACCTTGGGGCTGCCTTAGCATCTGGTATCACATGCCGAGGTCGAACCCTGCGGTAAATTTCCGGCTCTTGGAACTTTATGAAGAAAACTACCCGCATGATACGGTATTTGCTTTTGCTCAGATGGTACGAGGAGAATTTTATGTAGACCTCGCTAAATTCGATTCTGCCCAGATATGCCTCAGGGATGCGCACGATCGCTATACCCAGCTTGATCGCCCCTTAGATGCCAGTGATGCAACTTACCTGATGGCCCGCAGCTATGTCTATCAAAACAATTATGCTGATGCACTTCAAGCCTACTCCGAAGTATTAGATTTACTTAATATTCATGACACCACCTTCTCTCATCGACGGGCTTATCTATATAAGGATATAGCTGTTGCCTATGAACGAAGTGGCAACAAACCACAAGAACTATCCTGGCGGAAAAAGACGTGGGAGGCCGACGCTTCAAAACTGGATAAACCTTGGCGTTTCAAAGCAGGGGTGGCATCTGGTCTCAGCGCTTACTACTTAAGATCGGATCCTGATTCCAGTATCATTTGGACCAATACAGCGATCGATATCTTTAAAAAAGAAAATGAATCCTCTCCTCCACCTCCCAGGTTTATCTACTGGCTGGCAAGAGCCCATTTCATGAAAGGAGAATGTGAAACGGCACTCCCCTATTTCTTAGATGCTTACCAACGGAATACAAATAAAAGCAGCCTTTTTGGCTATTACCAATATGGGCTGGCACTTGGAGAATGCTATCTATGCCTTGGAAAACTAGATTCCGCTGAGATCTACCTAAGCGAGTCGCTGTCCACACCAGACACCGGTAATTTAGCGAAGGGTTATGAACTACTAGGAGAAGTTTATGGCAAACAACAACTGTACAAAAAAGCATGGTTAGCAGAAAAAGAAAACTTCCAGCTGACTAAAGCCAAAATCACATCAGACAGAATCAAAGCAACCGCTGATGCCGATGCGCGTTACCAACTAGCTCAAAAAGCTTACCAAATCGAAGTGTTAGAGTCTCAGCAGAAAATCACTCGCCAAAAAAACCTCATTGCGTCACTCCTCGCCCTCCTTTCAATAGGCCTGCTACTATTCCTTTATCAAAGACAAAGGATCAGGCATCAATTGATAAAACAGGAAAAAAATGTTTTGATACAAGAAAAGCAATTACTTGGTCAAGCCAAAAAACTCGCAGAAACCAACGAACGCCTGAAAAACCAAGAATTGCTACTGGCGCAAAAAGATTTGACAGAAACAAAAACTCAACTCTACGAAACCAGAGACATACTCTCACTAAAAGACCAAATGATTGAAGAGCTGCATCTCCGCATTACAGATGCCAATAGTGCACAAAGAAAGAACAACGATAGTACACCTGATAAGAAATTAATCAGTATGAAAATACTGACCCCTGCTGATTGGGGGCAATTCCAAAAGCGCTTCAACGAGCAGCTACCTGGATTCATTCCAAAAATGCAACAAGATTTCCCCAATTTGACCTCTGCAGAAACGCGCCTCTTTCTACTCATCAAATTGGGGTTTGAAACCTCTGAAATAGCTGAGACGCTAGGTATCGCTCGTGATAGTGTTTGGCGCAGTCGCCATCGGCTAAGTAAAAAACTTAATCTACCCGACACGAATACATTAGATGCATTCATCAGCGATTTTTAAAACCAAGAGAAATTGATAGAGATGTGCCTTGTTTACCTTGCCTGTGGCTAATCTGAGAAGGCGCAGTCACCACGCCGAAGCGTAGTGACTGGTTCTTCCTTGCAGAGCAGTTTTGTAAGGGTCCTTAGATCGTGACTAGCCAATTGTTAGGGGCTAATAAATAGTCATCCAAACGACGCCTAAACGCGATTAAAAGGAGTAGCACAAACATTTGAGTAAACAAGCCCTACAAGCCCCCTTTCAAATTTTACAAACCGAACGTAATTTTCATCTGTAATTTCCCGCTGAAAAAGAGTGTTGCATCACAGTAAAAATCAGTATTAAGGCTTTTGTGTTTATTGCTTGGGTTAAAAGCTATGCAACAACTCTAGCACAAAAGAACAAATAACTTTCACTAATCTAGACTTATAGGACTCGGACAAACAACCGGACAAATACTCGGACACCCGGATTTATTAGATCTCTGAAAAAACATCACCTCTAAATTTAAACCACCAAAGGCACCGAAGTAATTTCTCCTTCGGTGCCTTTGGTGGTTTTAAAAAATACTCCTTTCCTCTTAAACTTATTGAATTCATAGCGGATTACGGGGCCAACCGCTCGCGCAACCACTCACCATCTACCAAGCGGTAGCGGATACGATCATGCAGACGGCTACTTCTCCCCTGCCAAAACTCAAAGCAATCGGGAATAAGGCGGAAACCACCCCAGTTGCCTGGTAAGGGTAACTTCTCCTGATCGGCATAAGCCTCTTCCAGTTGAATAACTTTATTTCTCAGGATTTCACGGTCAGAAATGACCTGACTTTGTGGGGAGGCTGTAGCCCCTATTTGTGACCCCTTCGGACGAGATTGAAAATAGTCGCGTGACGATGCTTCACTGATTTTTTCAACAGTACCTTCAACTCTTACCTGACGTTGCTGGGCATCCCAGAAAAAAACGAGGCTCGCTACAGGATTAGCCACCAAATCCTGCCCTTTTTGGCTATCATAATTGGTATAGAATAGCAAGCCATGATCATCTACATGCTTGAGTAATACGATCCTTGCTTTAGGCCGACCATTTGCAGCAATCGTTGCCAGCGTCATGGCATTAGGCTCCCGTACCTCAGATTGCTGAGCAGCGGCAAACCATTGTTTAAATTGATCAAACGGGCTAGGATAAGTATCTTCAATGGAAAGTTCATCCTTATTGTAGTCTTCGCGAAGATCTCCTAAATCTAATAGCATAGTCTAATGTTTTACTTTCTTCTTTTAAAACACCTCTAAATCTATGAAGTTTAGGGGCATAAAAAAACCCCATCAAAGGACGGGGTTCGAAACAAACACTATGAACAACACAAATTCTTAAGAGGGTGAAAAAAAATCCCCCAACCAAGGGGGGATTCTAACTATGAACAAACACTCACCCAATTGTATTTTGACGGTAATTAAACCGTATTAATCTTTCTTATAACACAAATTAAAGCCCATAACACTTCTATAATACTACAAAAAACGCAACAAATGTGACATGGTAAACGACAATAATGGACAAAAAAAAGCTGGAAACTTGCGTTTCCAGCGGAAAATCATATCACATGAAAAAAATTACATCTTTATATTCACTCTCAAATAGAGGAAAATTTTGCAGTTCATTTGTAACCTTGGAGACCAAGTGATTACAATGCAAACATATATTTTTTTTCTTATACTTCCTAGGTTAGGTGGGCTTTTTTTAAAAAAAACGGAATTTACTCAACCCTAAATAAACAGGACACCAACAAAGTATCTTGCTATCTATGAAAAGTGATAGAAAAAAAGGTGTCACAAAAATTCTCACTCCGTTGATGCGTTCTTTACATTCTTTTTCGGCCCGAATACACTATTTATCCATAAACGGGAGCGATATGCCAGCCAGTACATAACCGGAATAACGACCAATGTAAGGAATGTTGCAAAAGTTAAGCCATAGATAACCGTCCAAGCCATAGGTCCCCAAAATGCCTGATTATCTCCACCAATAAATATTTGTGGGTCCCAATCAGTAATCAATGAGAAGAAATCAAAGTTAAAACCTATCGCAAGTGGCACCAAACCGAGTACCGTTGTAATTGCCGTTAACAGCACAGGACGCAAACGTGTAGCTCCTGCTTTGATAATACTATCTCGTACATCCTTTCTATCCAATTCGTACATACTCTTCAACCCCTTGGCTTCTGTCTTTTTGCTTATCAAGAGAATGATATAATCAATCAAGACAATAGCATTATTCACGACCACTCCTGCAAGGGAAATGATACCCACACCAGTAAAGACTATCGAGATATCCTGTAGGAAAATAGCATAGCCAAGGAATACACCAATCGTACTAAACAAAACGGAAAGGATAATAATAAAGGGCGCCGTAATACTATTGAATTGAGCGACAAGAATGATAAAGATAAAGAACAGCGCTGCCAGGAAGGCCCCACTCAAAAACTCCGTATCTTCTGCCTGTTGCTGCTGCTCACCAGTAAACTCGTAGGTAAACCCGGAAGGCATATCAAACTGCTGCAAAGCTTCATTAATCTGACCAACAATTTCATTGGCGTTATAGCCATCACGAACGTTGGAAAAGATAGTTACTACTCGATCCAGGTCCTTCCGTTTAATAGACGAATAAGTACTAGAGTACTCCATCTCTGCAACGGCTGAAATAGGCACTTGCACGATCTGACCATTACCCGGATTCCTGAAAGTAACCTTCTGATTCATCAGGTCATCAATACTAGATCTGGAATCCTCATTTAGCCTCACAAAAATAGGGTAATCGTCTTCTCCCAATTTGTACTTGCTTACCTCCTTACCAAATAAAGCCGTACGAATAGTAGAGGCTACATTGTAAGTAGAGATACCATAACGACGGGCAGCTTCACGATCAACCGTAATGATCAACTCTGGCTTACCGATTTTTACATCTGCCTGTAGTTTCTCAATACCCGGAATTCCTTGCTGGTTGATGTATGCAATGACCTCCTCCGAAAGAATCGCTAGTCGGTCAATGTCCTCACCTTGCAATTCCAGGTTAATAGGCTTACCCGTTGGTGGGCCATCAGCATTTTTATCTACCGAAACAGCTACTCCTGCAGCACCCCCAGTAACTTCACGAATTTCTTCCATGATCTTAAAGGTAGAAACATCGCCACGCTCACGAGCGGGCACAAAAGAAACTGTCAAGCGGGCACGGTTTGGCGAAGACCCCGGNTCTGGCGGACCGTTAGGGTCGGCGGTATCCTCTCCTATTTGGGTAAGGATCGACTGCACAACATCTCCGTAAGGTTCCACCACTTTTGTGATTTCCTCTTCCAGCTCTGCTACTACCCTATTGGTTTTTTCTATGTCCGTCCCCAGTGGCAACTCCACAAAAGCATTGACATACAAAGGGTCTGAACTTGGAAACAAGTCTACCTTGGGCTGTCGAATCCCCAACAATGCCAATGATAGAACTAACAGTACAAAGGTTCCCACAAAAATCTGCCACGGCCGCTCTAAAGCCCAATTCACAAAGTGATCATAGGCGGTCTCCAATCGAGGCAAGAAATTATTTTGAAAACGCAATGCAGAAGGGCGAAAAACAAAGAAATGCAGAAGACTTACAACCGTTGCTATAAGCATAATATTGAATAACCAACCTGCTCCTGCCAATAGGCCTAATACACCAATTAGCATCATTCCTCCGGCAAAGATCAGTACGTTTCGGTTTTTACGCCGGCGCTCTTCCCTGGTTCCTGCTATCTCTTCCATCTTCATAAAGGTGGCGGAGAATACAGGATTAATCACCAGTGCTACAAACAAAGAACTGGTAAGGACGATGATGAGTGTAATCGGCAGGTATTTCATAAAGCTACCTACCAATCCTGGCCAAAAAGCAATCGGTACAAAGGCAGCCAATGTCGTAGCTGTTGAAGCAATAATAGGTAAAGCAACCTCTCCTGCACCTTTCTTGGAAGCCTCCATCAAGGAATGCCCCTCCTGTACGTAGCGATAGATGTTTTCAATGACCACAATACCATTGTCCACCAAGAGGCCGAGCGCTAAAATCAGGGCAAAAAGCACCACGATATTCAACGTTACGCCACTCATATAGATAAACAAAATCCCCATCAGCATACTCAACGGAATAGCAATACCTACAAATAGGGCATTACGTAATCCGAGAAAGAACAAAAGGACCAAGGTCACCAGGATTACCCCTGAAATAATGCTATTCTCAAGGTTAGCTACCTGCTCACGGGTATTATCCGACTGGTCGTTGAATAAGCTAATATTCAAATCCGAGGGCAATGCATTAACCTGTGCTTCAGCAATGATTGCCTTGAGGTTATCTGCGGCAGACAGTAAGTTTTTTCCCTGTTTCTTGATCACATTCAGTGACACCACCGGGTCGCCATCAGCACGAGCGATACTGGTTCGTTCTTTGTAACCAAAGGTCACCGTTGCAATGTCCTTGAGGTAGATAGGGCGAAGGTTTTCACTCTTGACAATCATGTCTTCTATTTCCTCTACGGACTTGAACTCCCCAACGACCCTTACAGCTCTACGAAATTCATTACGAACGATTTCACCGCTTGAAAGCGTGAGGTTCTCCGAAGCGATAGCGTTTTCTATATCAGTGAAACTGACTTGAGTGCTTTCCATGCGGCGTAAATCCACATCAATCTTCACCTCACGTTCTCGGTCTCCCTTAATTTCAGCACGCGCTACTTCATCAAGGGTTTCAATCTCATCCTGTAGGTATTCCGCGTAGTTGATCAATTCATCCAGCTCATACTCTCCAGAAATATTGACGGTAACAATAGGAATTTCGGCCAGGTTAATGTCCATCACGGTAGGATCCTGATCCAAATCAGAAGGCAACTCCTGCTTTGCAATATCTACAGCATCCTTTACTTTGCGAACGGCTTCGTCAATGTCTTCACCACTGTTAAATTCAACCGTGATCACAGAAAAATCCTGGATAGAGGTAGATCGAATTGTTTTCACACCATCCACCGACTGTAATTCCTTCTCCAGTTCACGGGTTACCAAGCTTTCGATATCCTTAGCGGAGTTACCAAAGTAAGGGGTATTAACGTAAACCTGAGGAAACTGTACCTCCGGGAATTGCTCTTTAGGAACAGCAGAATAACTGCGTAATCCAAAAAGCAAAATCATAAAGGCCAGAATAAAAATACTGGTTGCATTATCAACGGCCAGTTCCGTTAGCCCAAACGAGCGGTATTCTTTATTCTTAGCCATTATTAGCCGGTTGATTTATTTTAATGAGCTGACCATCAGTAAGGTCACGTGAACCTTCTGTAATCAATTGTTCGCCGCCAACAAGGCCTTCTGTAATGATGACGCTGCCATCGTAAGACTCTCCTATTTTCACATAGTGCTTACTAGCAATCATAGCTCCGTCTTCATTTTCATCGAGGACAAATACGAAGCGTTTGCCGCCTACTTCCTGCTGCACCCAATCCATAGAGATCGTCACCACATCTTCAGCAACAAACTCCTTAATTTTCATCTCTGCCAATAGGTTAGGCTTCAAATCAGGGTTGGCAGGCAGCTTTACTTCTACCTTGAAGGTACGGTTGGCCGGGTCAACGGTTTTGCCAATTAGGCTTACAGGTAGCGTACGTTCGATACCTAAAGCCGGTACTGCAACCTCTACCTTTTCCCCACGGCTCACCGAGCGGATATAGTTTTCTGGCACATCAGCGGCCAACTTAAGTTCGCTGGTATTGAGAATCTGAATAATCGGTACGCCAGGGCCCGCCAATTCTCCCGACTGTAATACAACACGTTCCACCACTCCCGAAATCGGAGCATAAACTTTGTTTTTCGACAACTGAAGATCCAAGGTACCCAAGCTTTTTTCCAAGCGTTCCTTGTTGTTCTTTGCCTGAAGGAATTGTATTTCCGAGCCAATGTTCTGGTCCCAGAGGCGCTTCTGTCTCTCAAAAACATCGATGGCCAAGCTTAGCGTTGTTTCCAACTCTTCCCGTTGTTTTTGGTAGCCTTCTACATCTAAGACAGCAATCAGCTGACCACGACGAACGGTTTGCCCTTCTTTTGCCTCAAGTTGCAAAATGCGACCACCGATCTCGGCGGTAGCATCGGTCAAATCTTCCGCCGTCACACTGCCCTGAAGGACAACATAGCTGGCAAAGTCGCTTTTGGCTACCTTCGTAGTAGCTACTAAAACGCCAGCATCCTGGCTATCAGGGTCCTGGGCAGCAATAGCATCTTCCAGGGTTTTAATCTCATCACTTAAACCTTTAAGTGCGATACGCTTCTCCCGAAGAAGGGTTTTCTTTTCGTCTAAGCTGGCGGGGAGTTCTCCCTCTGGTGCTTCTGCCTGACAGCTGGCAAAGATCAGCGCCAGCATCATAAATGGAATGAAAAATTTCATAAGGTATGCTAGTTAGCAGGTTGATATTTTAATATTAGTATTAATTTTCTCCCAGCGCTTCTTCAAGCGCAACCTTCGCCTGTAGCACATCGTAGATGGCCTGCAAGCGATTGGTCTGAGAAGTATAAAGTGCTTGTTCCGCCTGGTTGACTTCCAAACTGGAACCCACACCTTCGCGATACTTCACCTGGGTAGTGTCGTAGATGCGTTGCGCAAGCGCAAGGTTATCCTCTCTGTCTTTGAATCTTTCTTGCGCACTCAGGTAAGTAGCACGAGCATTTTCGACCTCCAAGTCGATGAGCCGTTGTACGGTTGAACGCTGTACTTGTACCTGCTGGCGAGTAATAGTTGCGCGATCTATCTGTGAACGCTTAAAACCTCCATCATAGATCGGCACATTCAGGGTAAGGCCTACAAAACCAGTAGGTGCCCAGAAACCACTATTGAAGTCATTACCCTGGTACTGGTACTGGTAACCTGCAAAGCCACGAAGACTAGGGAGGTAACCGGTTTTAAAGTTCTGAATATTATAATCACTCAATGCTATGGCCTGGTCCAAAAGGTTGATTTCCGGGCGGCGGGTGTAATTGACAGTCGTCGTCAGCATTTCCGGGTTATCTTCTGCCAGCAGAGCTTCCATATCATCGCCTATTGTCAACTCTTGCTCAGCTGGATAGTTGATGGTAAACTTGAGTGCCCGCAAAGCATTCTCATACTGGCGATCCAATGCATCACGCTCGGTTCGCAGATTAGCCAACGAAAGCGCCAGACGGTCGACATCCAACTGCTCAGCAAAACCAGCTTCGTAGATCTGCTGGGTTTCTTGATAGAGCTCTTCCAGGTTCGTCAAGTTCTTGTCTAGTTGCGCTAAATTGGATTGCAACAAAAGTACTGGAAGGTATACATCACGCACCTGTTGGCGTACCTGACGCTGGCGGTCTACCAATTCTAGCTGCGCATAGGTACGGGCAGCACGAGCAGCCTTAAGCGCGACAAAGTAGGCAGCATCGAAGATCATTGCATCCAAATTGACGCCTGCTGTGAAGTTGTTTTTTAATACAAAAGAAACCTCCTGTGGCTCGCCTCCAGTAAATTCTGCAGGTAGAGGAACAATAGGTACTTCGAAATAACGCTGGTAGGTACCACTACCACTCACTTGTGGTAAACCGGTAGACTTACTTTGCAAAATTTGAGCTTCCGCATCCTGAACTTTCAATTGGGCATCCAGCATTTCCGGGCTGTTGGCCAGCGCATAATCGATCAATTGATCCATGCTCATCTCAGAAGATTGGCTCCAACCGGTTTGCAATATGGTCATCAGCGTGCAAAGGAGAACGACACGCAATGGGTGATTCATGAATTGTTAGTTATATAGTGGTATGTCTAAAACAAGCCACTTGATTGATAAAATGATTACTAAATTTTTTCTTCATCCTCATGTCCTAGGTATTCCCGTACAACTTGCATCCCATTTTCTGATGCAACTCCGTGCATGTGGTACACAAACAACTGGCTGATTAAATCCTCCAGGTTATACTCTTTCACAGAAAAGTGCTCATTTTGCGCCAAGCGGGTAGCCATGCCTACAAAAAACTTGGCAACCAAACTCACTTCTGTACTCCGTCGGTACAAACCCTCCTCTATTCCCCGCACCAGATTTTCCTGGATAAAATGAGTAAAAAAGGTCATGTGTAAATGATCCAGTTCTCGGTGAATATCCTGATAATATTTCTCCAAATCATAGCGAGAAGTGGGTGAAACCAGCCTCAAGCGACTGATCATAAACCGAGCCACTTCTACCATCTCCTCAATCGCATTATCAGATTCCTTGCGCATCGCTTCAATTGCCTGCCGTTCAAGTATTGATCGCTCTGCGAATATCTGCCGAATCAAATCCGACTTGTTTTCAACCTGCTGGTATAAAGTCTTTTTGGAAACGCCAAGTTCCCGGGCAATATCATCCATGCTCACGCTACGTATACCGTAGCGCATGAACAATTCCTCCGATTTCGTTATTATCTGCTGTTTTATCATGCTGTGATTAGCCGCTTTCCCCTATTAAGTTTTAAAATTTAACACTTGGTGCTAATGAGGATTTAAGCAATGGACTACTCTTTCTGCCCACAAAGAAACGCAGGAAACTTTAAAGTAGTTCAAAGTTTCCTGCGTTTTTTACTAATAATTTTAATCCATTGGATAAATGGGCCTGGACTAGGGATAAGCAAAATAATCTACTGTATTTAACTACAAGAGGGATACGAAAAAGGAGGAGGAATATAGGAGCGCAAGGCAGCGCCTGAAGCTCGGCGGACGGAGGAGCAGGGCAAAGGATGGGCAGGAGCGGTTAGCGACCGACAGCCTGGTGCCGATCCCGTCCCGACTAGAAAAGTCGGGACGGGAGATGGCATGACCCCAAAGCAACAATTAAGAACACCTACCGTATACCAAAAGCGGCATTGATCGATGACCAATGCCGCTGAAAATTTTTAGGCACAAACCGGAGTCTGTTAGGCTTTCAATAAGCTACCCGATGTGGAATGGGGTTTACTTAGTTTTTGTGCTTACCAATCTACCATGAACTCCATGAACAATAACAAGCGCCAATTTTAGAAACGATTTATAGTGTTTCCCAATAGGCTGATACAAAAGTGAAGTAAAAATCACGAACAATAACGTACCTTTATTCATATTTCTGGAAAAAAAATCACACCTTAATAACAGCAACCTGCTATAAACCAGTATTTTAACATAAAAAAACACTTCGTTTTCTGAATTATATTATTTATTTATGCAAGACAGTAAACTCATAAAAAACATCAGCGACCTACCTGCCAAGGCTCGCCAGCGATTTAAAGTCTATGTTAATTCTCCTTATTTCAATCAACATGAGAAAACCATAGTACTGCTAGATTACATTTATAAATACCTAGGCACCAACCCCAAAAAACTTGCTAGAGAGGTTGTTTTCAAAAAGCTTTTTCCGGGAGAGACTTATTCGGAGCAGTTGCTCTTCAATACGATGTCTAGCCTTAAGAAATTACTCCACGGCTTTTTGGCTCAACAACGCTATGAAGAACAGGATTTTGTTGAAGACTTGTTTCTGCTGGAATCCACCTATTACAATAATCAATTTGATCTGCTCAAAAACAGAGCGAAACAACTAGATCGTAAGATGAACAAGCATCCTTACCAGGATGCCCAGCATTATTATACGCAGTTCAAGTATCTTAATGTAATGGCCTATTACAAAAATCAGCATGAAGATCGTAACAAGGCCAACCTGCTCCAACAGCTTACAGACAAGCTAGACCGCTATTTCATGTTGGAAAAGCTGCGCCATAGCTGCCAGCTGACAGCTCATGAAATTCTCAGCAATTCTCAATTTGACTACAGTTTTCTTGACGAATTAATCGCCTACTACCTGAAGGAGAAGGATCGTTTTGAAGACGATACTTCGATTCACCTGTACTATACTATCCTCATGAGTTTGCGGGATGATGATAATCCGGCTTACTATCAAGATCTAAAGCTTTTGTTACAAGAGCAGGTTCACCGTTTCAGCCCTCACGAGCAGCGAGATTTGTACTCTTACGCTAACAACTATTGTGTGCGCCAGATCAACAAAGGAGCGCAAAACTTCCAAAAGGAACTCTTTGAGCTTTATCAGGCAGGTCTGTCCAATGAGTTGATCTTTACCAATGGGTTGCTCAACGAATGGAACTATAAAAACATCACTGTACTGGGTTGTATTTTGGGGGAATTCGAGTGGACAGAATACTTCCTGGAGAATTACAAAGAACGGCTGCCTGAAAAGCCGCGTGAAAATTCCTACAACTACAATATGGCGCACCTCAACTATTCCAAACAGCGCTACAATGAAGCCCTCGATCACTTGCTTTTGGTACGCTTTTCCGACGTTACCTATCACCTCAACTACAACAACCTGTTACTCGCCACCTACTATGCACTTGGTGATACAGAAGCACTGATGTCGCTGATTGACACCTTCCGGATTTACGTTATTCGCAACCGAAAGATGACCAACAACCGTAAAAAACACTACACCAACTTCTTACGTTTTGCGAAGAAAATAACGATAGCCAAGCAACAACCTCGCTCTTACGGCGGGCCCAGTAAGGAGGAAAAGTTTGCCCAGCTTTATTTGCAAATCAAACAATCTACAAATATTGTTAACCGTTATTGGCTCGAGAATACCTGCCGTAGCGAGGCCGGTGAGACATTGGAGCAACTTTTGGCAGAGGAAAATGCAAATAGTTCCGCGGAATAATATCCGTAATAGCGCTTACCTTTGATCCTGGTATTTACTTCAGAACACCACAAACATCATCATGTACCTGTTCACCCGTACCTTTATACTTCTTACTTTCTGTTCATTTTTATTCTCCACGGTGGGTTCTTCTCAGAACCTTAAATACCAGCCGGTAAAAGCCCCGAAACGGGAACTCCGCGCTGCGTGGATCGCCTCTGTGGTGAACATAGACTACCCCAAATCGCCATCCACCAACCCCATTGCACTCAAAGAGCAATACCGCAATCTGCTGGACCAGTTGGAACAGGTGGGGATGAATGCTGTAATTGTGCAAGTCCGGCCAGCGGGTGATGCGCTATACCCTAGTGCCTACGCACCTTGGTCGGCCTACCTGACCGGGCGGCAGGGCGCTCCGCCTAAAGAGGATTTTGATCCTCTGGCCTTCATGATTGAAGAAACAAGGTCTCGGGCTATGGAATTCCATGCCTGGATCAACCCTTTCCGAGCCTCCATGAATATGGATACGGCGAGCCTTCACCTTACGCACCCTGTCTTTCAGCACCCTGATTGGCTGGTGGCTTACGGAGGGAAGATGTACTTCAACCCAGGTATCCCCGCTGTACGCAACCACTTGGTAGATGTCGTTGGCGAACTGGTAGACAACTACGACCTTGATGGCATCCATATTGATGACTACTTCTACCCCTACCCTGTAAAGGATACGCCATTTCCTGACAGTATGGCCTTCAAGTTTTATGGTCAACCATTTAAAGACATCAACGATTGGCGACGGAACAATACTGACCAATTAGTACAAGCCCTGCACCAGCGTATCAAATCGGTGCAGCCTGCCGTGCAATTAGGCGTAAGCCCATTCGGTGTTTGGCGCAACAAAAGCGACGAGGCTCCAGGAGGTTCAGCTACCCGAGCAGGAGCTACTTCTTATGACGATCTCTATGCCGATGTCCTGAACTGGATCAACAAGGGCTGGCTGGATTACATCATGCCACAACTCTACTGGAACATTGGTTACGCCCCAGCTGATCACGAAACGCTGGTACAATGGTGGAGTCAAAATAGCCGTGAGCTGCCGTTGTACATTGGTCATGCCGCCTATAAAGTGGGTGACAATGCTGTAGTAGAATGGCATGACCCTGCAGAGATTCCAAAACAAATTGATCTTAATCGACGCAACTTCCGAACCTTAGGAAGTGCCTATTTTAGTGCCAAATCCATTCAGGCTAATCCCTTGCGGTTAAAGGACAGCTTACGCACTTATTACAAACACCACGCCTTATGGCAGGAGCGCCCTGAGCTTGAGTTGCCCAAACTCGTTCCCAGCGACTTACGTCGTCCCAAATGGCGCAATGATGCGGTACGCTTACAGTGGCGTCCGAGCAAAGGAAGAGACGGTGTTTTGCAACAAGCCCACTACTACGTAATTTATCGCTTTAATGGCCAGCAGCTTGGCGATTTCGAAGATCCTGCCAATATCCTGGCCATCACTCCTCTTGGGGCAGAAAACCAGCGTAAAGTTGTGTTTTACGACAATGCCACCACCGTAGGAGAAACCTATACTTACGCGATCCGTACGGCCAACCGTGCCAATATAGAAAGTAACCCTGGCGGTGCTCGTTCTATCGAGCAAAAAACGGCCGTCCGCATCAAACGACCACGCACAAAGAAGACCAAAGAACGGAAGGTAAGGACGAGGGTTAGGCGTAGGGATTTGAAAAACTAGAGAACGGTTGATGGTTAGATGGTTAGATGGTTTTGCTAGTGGCGGCAAACACCTCTGAATTCAGAATACTCTAGCAAGTAGAATCAGCATTCAACTGTGGCAAAAAAACTAAAATAGCCACGTGCATAAAGCCTCCCTTCCCCTGCAAAACACATCCCGAAACAAGGCCATTTTCGACAATGGGAAGGGCCGGGGATGGGGCTAAGGGTTGGTTAGATGGTTGATGGTAATGGTGTTTGCTAGTGGCGGCAAACACCTCTGAATTCCCACTTCAGCTTTCCCCATCAAACAAATCCAACAACGCTGCAAAGGTCGGCGGCGTAGGCTCCTCGAAAGTCATACGTTCTTTGGTAACAGGATGCTCAAAACTGAGTGAGCAGGCGTGCAGGTAAAGTCGTTTTTCGCCGATCATCTCTGCCAGAAGGCGGTTGAGTGGAAAATCTCCGTGTTCGGCATCTCCGATAATGTCGTGGCGATCATGGGAACAATGCTGACGTAGCTGGTGCCAACGACCAGTAGTGGGTTTCAGTTCAACCAGACTCAACGGGAGGTTCTCTTCGCCCTTGTGCTCCCATTTAGTGTAAACTGTCCGTAGTGTCCGGTAAGCTGTTTCGGCAGCAGCTTTATTTCCTCGTTTTGCTTTCTTCACCTTGCCATCAAAGATTCCCTCTCCCGGGATGCCTTTCACCAAAGCATGGTAAACCTTATCGACTTCGCGGCGAGCAAACTGCTCCGTCAACTGGGTAGCCATTTCCGGAGAAAGGGCCAAGAGTAAAATGCCCGATGTTTTGGCATCCAGCCGATGTACATTATAAACAGAGCATTCCAGTTGCTGGCCGAGCCATTTGGTTACGTAGGGTGCATCGTTGGCCATCCCTTTACTCTTGTGTACAGGAAGACTGATAGGCTTATTGATGACGACCAGGTGTTCGTCCTGATATAGAATCGGAAGGATATTGCTCATGCGGTGAAGGTACAAGCATTTTTATCAGCGATAATAAAAAAAACCGCCTCCCATTGGAGGCGGTCAACTTTGAGAAAATGGAGAACATAAGTCTTTTTATTGCGCAAAAAATATATTGAGCCTTCTCTGTGGTTTTCCAAAAAGCTGACACGCTTAAAATGAATCACTTTGCCAGTTTTTTGAAAAACGAAACCTCAATTTATTTTTGTGCTGTCCTTTTATTGCGCAAAAAATATATTGAGGCTTCTCTGTGGTTTTCCAAAAAGCTGATACGCTTAAAATGAATCGCTTTGCCAACTTTTTTAAAAACGAAACCTCAATTTATTTTTGTGCTGTCCTTTTATTGCGCAAAAAATATATTGAGCCTTCTCTGTGGTTTTCCAAAAAGCTGACACGCTTAAAATGAATCGCTTTGCCAACTTTTTTAAAAACGAAACCTCAATTTATTTTTGTGCTGTTCCCCAAATAGTGAGGCTTGAGGGTATCTACCTCAATTATCAGTAATCTTAGTACTTCAACCCTCACTGTACTAGGTAAAAAGTAGACGGTACTTGGCATAGCACCCATTTAGGGTTCTTAAAACTCTGAGGAGGAACGACAACTCTGAGGAGCCTGTGACGATCACCGCAGGTCATCAGCGTAGCTAATCCCTATACCCTGTACTAAGTACCTAATACTGTGAAATTTGCCATGGCAAATTTCACATCAAATCGTCGGGTCATCCAGTTGCTCCAGGTGAAAACGGTCTATGATTTCGAGCAACTGATTTGCATAATTATCACTTTTGCTATAACCCGCTTTCTCTAGTCCGCGAGCCCAAGCACGGAAGTCTTTGCCGTGGTCTAACAAATTGGGGTGACGATTGACAAGATAGAGGCTGTGTTCCCGCCAGTTGCGCCAAGCCGATTCATAAGGTTGGCCGGACATAGGCTTACCAAAATGATTGTTGTCTACTTTAGCATCCATTGCCTGACCAGCACGGCTTTCCAGGATCGCTTGGGCTAGCTTCACAGAAGCAGGAATACCAAACTTATTCATTTCCGTTTGAGCAACTTGTGCAAATCGGTCAAGGTAATCTTCTACTGATGCCAAGTCTAATGCTGCAGGTTTAGCGGAAGCACTGGAAGCACCTCCCATCGAGACGGTTTGGGCAAAGCCCATGGTTTCTACACCCGCCTGGTTCACACCTTCAGAATAGGAGGCCGATTGTGCAAAAGGAGCTTTCATTTGAATAGAAAACTGAATATCTCTTTGCATTACATAAAAGAACAATACCAATGCGGCAGCAACTTTAAATAGCGGCACCGACCATTTTCGGAACAAAACCAAGCCTGGGCCAGCCTGTTGTTTATGATGAGAAGGTGTTACCTGCTTGGAACTTTGACGGCGACTGACCAAGTACCATAGTTCGGCAACTAAGCGCTTGAGGAAAAGCCAAATGCGCGACCAGAGGGCGACCCAATTGATAATAGGACCAATGGGTGTTTCGCGCCCGGGCTGCATTCTTCGTCGATCTTCGTACCCTCCCCGGGGGGTATACTGCGTTGAATTTGATTTCATGGCTGAGATTTTTGCGAAACTTATTGTTATATTGCGACAATAATTTGTAGTAAAACAAAAACTTATTGTTGCTCGCACTACAAATATAAAACACAAAGTTTATTAAAAACAATTATTTTAAAACTTTTATTTTTAAATAAATGAGTAAATTCTCAGATAGTATTGTAAATCAACGATTTGCGCAAGTATATAAATTATTAGAAGATAAACATTTAATCCGTGGAAAGTCTGATTTAGCCAAACACCTTGGCACTTACAACCATGTTATCAACAGTATTTTACAAGGAAAGCGCAATCTTACGGTAGACCAGATCCACCAATTATGTGACACTTACGAGATAGATGCCAACTATTTGTTTGGCCTTGACGTACCTCCTTTTATGGCCAACTCCGGTAGCGACATAGAACTTCCAACAGGAGGTGCCAATGAAATGGTCAACAATGGGCGGCAAAACATCAGGCTGGTTCCTCAAAAAGCACTGGCTGGTTACGCGCTTGATTTTCAATCCCCTACTTACTTTCAGGAACTCCCTGGTTTTAGTATTCCAGGTATGTCTGGAGAGCTTTTGGCCTTCCCGGTGAGTGGAGATAGTATGTTGCCTACCATTACCAGTGGAGATTTAGTTATTTGCGAAGCCCTGGAGAAACCCCTTGATGGCACCTTTCCTGTAATCCGAGACAATGAAGTTTATGTGATCGTCAGTGACGTGGTCGTGGTTAAGCGGATTCAACAGTTAAAAACAGACGGACAAGTCACTCAACTGCGCCTTATTTCGGACAATGCCAGTGTTTATCAACCTTATCAACTTGATCTTGAGGAAATCAAACAAGTTTTGCGGGTAAAACGTCGTTTAACTGATCACGCTATTAGTTAAGCCCCCTCTATGAGAATTATTCAAATAACCGATCTACACGTTGGTACACCTGAAGAACGCCCCTTTGACATTGATATCAGAGCAAATTTTATTAAAGTTCTAAAAGCAGCCAAAGCCGTTCCTCATGATTTACTGGTCATCAGTGGCGACCTTTGCCTTGAGGAAGGAGACCTTGCTATTTACCAATGGATCAAACAGCAACTCGACGATTTCCAGTTCAACTACCTGGTCATTCCAGGAAACCACGATGACAAAGAGATGATGGTCAGCACCTTTGGCCTCCATCAACAGTTACAAAAAGGAGCTTTATTTCTCACTTCTCCTGATGACCAGCCACCTCTTGTATTACTCGATTCAGGGCCAGGTCAGGTTGATGAAACCACACTGAGTTTACTTCAAGAATACTTGCAAGCTCATCCTGCTCCTATCTGCCTGTTTATGCATCATCCGCCCATGAAGATGGGTGTCCCCTTTATGGACAACAAACATGCATTGCGTAATAGAGAACCTTTATTATCAGTACTCACTGAGCACTCCTACCCTATCAGTATTTTCACGGGGCATTATCATGTAGAAAAATCGATGCGCTGGCGCAACCTGGATATCCATATCACTCCCAGCTGTTATTTTCAGATTGACTGGAAAAAAGAAGATTTTGCGGTCGACCATCATAACATTGCCTATCGTTACATCAATTGGGATGGGGAAACGCTAGAACATACTGTGTTTTATGTTTAGAACATCTCTTAATTACAGTTCAAGTCTGTACTTGACTGAATGTCATTATTAGGGAAACACTGCCCACTCAGAATCGTTTCCGGCTGGTATCTCATCAATTCAGGATCATACAACGCATTTTCCAAAAAAGCAGTTATATCCTGAATATCGCCCTGACTCAAACCTAAGGGTTGAAAATAAGTACTCAACGCATTAGCTGGTACTCTACTATTTTGAGCTACGCCTTGATTCTTATATGCTACAACTTCCTGAACACTACGAAAGGAAGCCCCATGCCCATAAAATGGGGAGTCTATCATATTATAAAGACTTGGCGTCTTAAAAGCGTAATTGTCTGATGCAACCTTTGTAAAACCTCCTCTACCAAGGTGTGCACCATCTTCAGGAAATGTTTCAAAAACTTCTTCCCCTATTTGATCCAGGTCATTCATACCCAGCGCATGGAAACTCATACTGCTGAGTGCCGGTCCATTATGGCAATTGACACAATTGGCCTCACCAAAAAACAGGATCGCACCACGTTTTTCGGCAGGCGACAGCGCCCCTGTTTTACCTTCCAGGTAGCGCTGAAATGGTGCGCGATTGGAGNGTAATATTCGCTCATAAGCAGCTATTGCCAAGCCTGCGGTTTCTCGACTATATCGCTCTGCTGGCACCCAATCAGGGAATGCGGCATCAAATAATACGGTGTACCCCAAGTCAGCAAGAAGTGCTTCTTCGATTCCCAGACGATGAACTTTTAAACCTGCAATAGCTTGTGTTTCCACCCCTTCATAACCAAGATAATTGGCTTCCAACGGCGTGTCATAAACCCATTCCTCCTCTGTACCTTCATTATCACCTCCTGCACCAAATTGACCATTCCACAACATCAATTCCTGATACGCCACATTAAGGGTGGTAGGCGAACGAATAGGTTGCACATCTAGCTCCTCGGGTTGGTAAGTATCAAAACTCAAACGATCGAGCCCGTTCTGGCCGATCCCTGTTCCGCCTTCTCCAATACCCTGGAACCGCCCAGCCTGGAAACCTGCACTAGCGAAATGACAAGAAGCACAAGAATAAGTACCTTCTCCTTCCGGACGCATTGGGTTAACTGCTAGTCCGGTTTCGTGATACAGTAATCGACCTAGTGTTACCTTTTCAGCCGTAATAGGGTTCGCTGGATCTTGGGGAATACTGTTGAAATCAAAACTTTTAGGAAGAAGAAACCCTTCCTTTCCATTGATAGGGTCTGCCTCGTTCAGAACTTTAGTTAATTCATTATCAAGATCTTCTCCTGATTCATTACTACAGGAAAACGCACAAAATATGGTAAACAGGAATACGATGAGATGTGTTTTTTTCATGAGATTAGTTTTGTGTCCCTATAATATCAGCTTGCAAGCTGAAGTATATTCTAGCCTGTACGAAAGTAATTTACACAAATTTAATAATTTCATATACAAAATCACACTAATACCATTCTTCCCGTTTACTTTCCTTACTCAATGCCGCAAATTCTTATTACTTTTCCTCATATTTGGCCCACCATGGAAAAAGAAAGTGCGGGCAAGGCTGGAATATTAAAACAGGAGACCATTCTGGCTTGGATCGATGAGTTGATCCAAAAAAACAATACTTCGGAGCCTCCTTCGCTAGTATTTGCAGAATGGATTTGTGCTGGTCGTATCTGGGTCAGCAAAGCCCCTGATAATTTTAAAGCTTTTTGTCTAAAACAACTAAGCCAGCGTACTGAAACGTCTTTCAATCCTAGTGACTTGGTACTTGCAGGATTGGCAGCTCCGCTATTTGGCGAAGACTTTTCTTTACTTGAACAGCTATCGAACAATCACCTTCGCCTTTCTAAACTTCTCGATCCCAATGAGACAGGGCTGCTCCAATGGCCTAGTTCCACGCCGCAGTACTGGCCAGCGGTACAAGCTGCATGGATATCGTCTTCTGACCAATTGCTAAAGCATAAATTGCCGCCATCACAGATGGAACAAGTGATTCAATTAAAGGAAATCTATGTATATGAAACAGACCACCAACTGTGGCAAAAGAGCAAAAACACCTATCAAGTACTTCCTACAGCTACGGCTACGGAAATACTGACAGTAGCAAACAATGCACTGGCGATGTTGGCCTGGATACCAGATCAAGACCGTGCGGAGGATATACTGAGTTCCCTCAGAAAGTCTGCAGCTCCCTGGCAGAACAAGGAACAAGCTATTAATGAATGGCTTGGGCCCGCTGCTTATTTGCTTTTCGAAGCCCTTAAAGCTTATGAGATGACACAAGCGGCCCAAGAACTAAGTAATTATGTGAACAATCATCTCTCAACAACTCCTGATAATGCTATGCAAAAATGCCTGTATCAGCTATGGGAGGAAAGTACGAATTGATCATCCCAACAAAGTAAGTTATAATGACAAAGACCTGGTGGAAAGAAGCCGTTATTTATCAAATTTACCCGCGCAGTTTTAAAGATAGCAACGGGGACGGTATCGGAGATTTAGGAGGGATCATCGAAAAATTGGATTATCTCGCTGAGCTTGGTGTCGACTTACTTTGGCTGAGTCCTATTTATCAATCCCCTAACGACGACAACGGCTATGACATCAGTGACTACCGCGACATTATGACCGAATTTGGTAGCATGACTCAATTTGACGAAATGCTCCAAGGCATTCACGATCGGGGTATGAAACTAATGATGGACTTGGTCGTTAACCACTCTTCTAATGAACACCATTGGTTCCAGGAGTCCCGCAAAGGGCCTGACAACCCCTACCGCGATTATTATATCTGGCGGAAAGAGAAACCTGTTCGCTGGCCCTCTTTCTTTGGTGGCGAAGCTTGGGAGTACGACGAGCTGAGCGGTGAATATTACCTCCATCTTTTCTCTAAAAAGCAACCTGACCTCAACTGGGAGAACCCCAAACTACGCGAGGAGGTCTACGAAATGATGCGGTTCTGGTTGGACAAAGGCGTTGATGGTTTCCGGATGGATGTTATCCCATTTATTAGCAAACGCCTCCATTGGCCGGAGGTCGATTGGAATGATTTCCCTAAAATTGTTGAAGAGGTTTATGCCAATGGCCCTCGTCTCCATGAGTTCCTACAGGAGATGAAGCAAGAGGCATTGGTCCCTTATGATGTGGCTACGGTTGGGGAAGCCCCCGGTGTACCCGCCTCATTAGGCAACCTATATGTAGGAGAATCTCGCCAGGAACTAGACATGATTTTCCATTTTGGGCACATGTTTCTAGACTGGGGCCCAAAGGGAAAATTTGAGATTAAAGATTGGAACCTCAAGGATTTCAAAGGTGTTTTCAACGATTGGTATGCTGCTTTGGGAGAAGAAGGCTGGGTAAGTATCTTTTTAGACAACCACGATTTTCCACGAATGGTTAGCCGCTGGGGTGACGATGGTACCTATCGGGAAACCTCCGCTAAACTACTCGCGATCCTACTACTGAGTTTGCGAGGAACCCCAAGCATCTACCAAGGCTCAGAAATCGGGATGACCAATGTGGCCTTCCCATCCATTGACGATTATCGTGATCTCGAAACCATCAATGCCTGGACGGAGGCTGAAGAAAAAGGAGAAGACCTTGATCAATTACTTTTAGCAATTCACAAACAAGGCCGAGACAATGTTCGTACCCCAATCCAATGGGACGACAGCTCACAGGCTGGTTTTACAACCGCTTTAGAACCCTGGATCAATGTCAACCCTAATTACAAGGATATTAATGCTGCTGCTGTATTGTCCAAACCAGATTCCATTTTCTATTTCTACCAAAGGCTACTGCGTTTACGTAAGCAATACTTAACCTGGGTATACGGAGAATACGAAATGATCGATGGTAACCATTCTCAATTATATGCCTATCGGCGTTGGGATGCAGAGGCAACTTTTTATTTCTATCTCAATTTTTCCGAAACGGAACTGACTGAGCTTCCTGGTCCGCCGCTAGAAGAGATGGAGTTGATTATAGGCAATTACCCCGATCACAAATACGCTCATTTGAGAGCTTGGGAAGCGAGGGTTTATCGGATATAGGTTTGATGGTTGGCGTACTAAAAACGCACACCGTACTGAAGAATACCTCCGTCTTGGCACCTTAAAAATTAAGACAACTCCGCCAAGACATCAAGATTCCCCTTCACATCGTCACCGATGGATACTTTCATTTGCGCATCTAGTGGCAGAAAGACATCAACTCTCGATCCGAAGGTAATAAAGCCAAACTCCTCTCCTTGTTTAAGTTGCTGATCAGGCGTAACATAGGTGCGAATGCGGCGTGCAACAGCACCGGCAATCTGCCGGAGAAGTACTTCATGCTTGCCATTGTCAATAACGACTGTGGCGCGTTCATTTTCAGTACTGGACTTGGGATGCCAAGCTACCAGGTATTTGCCAGGATGGTATTTGAAATACTTGACAATTCCAGCAAGAGGGCTCCGGTTGACGTGAACATTAAGAGGCGACATAAAAATACTCACCTGCAAGCGTTCCCCCTGAAAATACTCCTCTTCCTGCACTTTCTCAATAACAACGACTTTGCCATCAGCAGGAACGTAGACCAGCTTGGAATCTTCTTGGGGAATAAGCCGTTTAGGGTTTCTAAAAAACTGTAGAATCAGTAAAAAGAAGACGCCACAGGCTATTTTCAGCAATAATCCTGGTAACGTAGCCAGGTAAAAATGGCCAAATAGCGCAAGGCCAAACAAGGCGACAAACGCCAGTGGTAAGATTTTTCTTCCCTCTTTATGAATCATAAAAATGTACTTAGTTCTTGTTAGTTGATGCCAGGATTTTAACGAATCCACAGCAAATAAGCCGCGGCGAAAGGTAGACAAAAAATAAACCCGTCAAAGCGGTCAAGTAAGCCTCCGTGGCCTGGCAAAAGTGTTCCACTGTCCTTCATATCCACACTACGCTTTAGTAAGCTTTCTACCAAATCGCCTAAGGAAGCAAAAACACTTACAATCGCAGCCAGCACCAGCCAGTCTACAATTCTTAGTTCATTGATTGTAAAATAAAGGATTAGTGCTGATATAAACGTAACCACTCCGCCACCGATTGACCCCTCCCAGGTCTTCTTGGGAGATACTCTTGGTAATAGTGGTGTTTTTCCAAACCGAGAGCCTACCAAATAAGCGCCAGTATCGTTCATCCAGGTAAGTGCAAGGATACCAAAAACGGTATTGGCATAGAAATGCTCGCCATCAAAGGCAATGAAGTCCAACAGTGCAAAAGGAACGCCAATGTAAATAATGCCCAAAACGATGTAAGCTATATTCGCAAACGGCTGATCCGACTTTGTAAAAAGTTCGTAGATGAACGCCATGAAAATAAAAGGAGAAAACAATAACGAGGTGAAGATTACAAACGTTTCAGGGTCCTTAATGACTTCCAAATTTGTTATTGCACTGAGAATAACGGGAAGTATCCCCATTATTAGCCCTACAATCTTGCGGATTCTATCACGTCGGGTGTCTCTTATCAACACCATTCCTAGATATTCCCACAAACAAATCCCTGTGATAATAGCAAAAAGTAATACGAAACTATAAGGGCCACCAAAAAGGCCTGCCAGCATAACTACCACAAAGATCGCTGCAGTAGCCCCCCTTCTTAACAATCCCTGCATTGACGACATTTAAGCTCTTGTCTGATTATGGGGCCAAAAATACAGAATATGTTTAAGCTCCTTCCTTTCTAAGGGTGATTATCTTGTTCCCTGCCTTAAGCAGCCCCATCTCCTTGTTGATTAATCGCCTCGGGTATTCGCTTTTCATGAAACCGTTTTACCAAATAGCCGACCGCTAATAAACTCAAGGCAACCAGCCAAATAGGAGGCATTTCTATTTCTGTTGCATCAACAGCCACCTTCATTGCTTCCGGGTTAAAATATGCTCCAAGGATTTGCACACCATTGAAAAGAAAATGAATCAAAATTGGCAGCCATAAAGAGCCACTCCACCATAATAGATACCCCAATAAGGCCCCCAGTAACATCCGAGGGAAGAAACCGACAAACTGAAGATGAATAGCAGAAAACAAAATAGCACTTAGCCATATTCCCCAATGAGGATTATTGACCAATTTCTGCAACTGGGGCTGCAATAACCCACGAAACAATAGCTCCTCTCCAATAGCGGGCGCTACAGCAGCAACAGTAAGGGCCACTAGAAACTCCTTAAAGCTCTCCATCCGCAGCACCTCCCCGACCAACCAATTTTGGCTATCCTCCATACTTATCATCCATTCCGGCAAGGGTAAATTGGCGTTAAGCCAATTACTAAACTGAATAAGTGGCAACGTCGCCACTAAAAGCAAGACACTCAACCCCACCAGTTGAGCTGTCGTAAAGCGATCCAACTGTAAAAAAGCAGTCCAGTTACGATCCCCTTTGGCAAGCCAAGCTACCAGAACGGCCGCAAAAGTAAAAGAGAAAACATGAGCTACCAGGTTGAACCATCGAATACCTTGCCGCTCCAACAAATCCAAGGCTATAGCCTCTTCGCTGTTCATTATTTGGCCTATATCAACACCAAGAGATTGCACAACCAGGTTGCCTAAAGCAGCCCCTAATCCCATCCCAAAAACCAATGCCAATAAGGTAAGGACTATCACCAGCCATGGCTGTTTACCCAAGGTCAATTTAAATATAGAATTATCGGCCATGAACATTATTTGATTAACCTAAAATTTACTTTATCCATTTGAGAGCTGGCAAAATAAACTATCTTTGCCAGCAAAGAAACCAATAATACATTTTATTGGTCATTAATTTTCCGAATTATTTTGAACGCACTGGGAAAAACGCTTTCAGCTTAACATTGCACTACACCTAACGATTACGCCCCAGTTAACTACTACTCGTGTAAAACATTTTGGGTTTACCTAAAGCTTCTTCATCACGAAGTAAAGCTGATCCGTTGAGATGCCCTCGGCACAATTCCCAAGCGTTCGGTAAACGAGTAACTATGCGAGTAATTTTTACCCTGACTGTATTTTCGCTCTTCAGTCTTGCCCTTTTTGCCCAACCCGCCAATGATGCTTGTGGGGATGCAGAAGTGTTAAACCTTACAACACCGCCATCATGCCCCAGCACATCAACGGTGACCAATAATTTCACTTTTGATAATATTGATGCGACACCGATTTCTCCCTATCCGGTGTTTTCCAACTGTCCTTCGGGGTCTACAAATGGCCCCGCCGCCGAAGTGTGGTTTACCTTTACAGCCACCGCCAACCAAACAACCATTAATGTTCTTGGGCTGAGCCAACCAAACATTGTTGTTTACCAAGGAGATAATTGTGTATCCCTTTTGGCACTAGATTGTAACAGTGGCGCAGGTAGTACGGGCGTTACCGTCAACACCTTAATTGGATTAGATTATTTCATTCTGGTCTCAGGTGTAGATGTCGATGACCAAGGCTCCTTCGACTTACAACTTGTTAGTGGAAACCTTTGTAACAGTTGTGCTCCTCCCGGGGCTATCGAAATTATTCCCAACCCCCCTCCAATTAACGGTACTTACCCTTCCGGGCAATCCGTTCAAATCTGTGTAAATGTAAACGTTTGGGAAGGTAATGCTGCCGGTACCATTGAGTGGCTCCACGCTGTAACTTTCGAATTCGGTGATGGCTGGGACGTAAACTCTATCAACCCTTCCCCCCCAGCTTCTTGTGATGGAACAGGTTCTTGGGACTGGTATGATTCCTGGACGGGCTGTAACACTGGTGATACCTTTGGGCCAGGCTTTGCATACGACTCCAGTGCTGGAGTAGGTTGTGGAGGTTCTGCCAATGACGGCGACCCTGGTAACAACTGGGGTGATGGCGGTGGTGGATGCTCCAACGTTCCAGGCGGTGCTCCCCCATTTGAATTCTGTTTCACTATCGAAGTGGGTGATTGCCCACCAAATTTCACTGGTGACGATATAGGTTTCACCGTTGAAATCTGGTCTGACGGTGATAGTGGTAGTTGGACACAAACAGGGTGTAACTCCGGACAAGATTTCTCTATCTCTTCTTCCGTTATTTGTTGTAACGATGATCCACCATTACTTAGCGCTATTGATGTTAGTTGTGGCGGCCAGGACGATGGTGCCATTGAAATGGAAGGAAACGGAGGCTTTGACCCCGACGAAGTATTTAACTTTTACGTCTTTGACGAAAATAATAATATTGTTTTTGAATGTCTAGGATGTTCTGGGCTTGTCACAACACCTTTCGATCTCCCTCCTGGAGAATATGACGTAACGGCCATTAATGTAGCTAACGACTGTCCAAGGTCAGAAGTCGTTGAGATTTTCGAACCCGACCAGCCAGTAGCCGATGCTCAGGTTTTAAATATGCCTTGCCCTGGAGACCTAGCTACGCTGGAAGGCAGTGTAGACCTGGGGGGCAGCGTAGAAATCTATACATGGGAAGGACCAGACGGTACTATTTACATGGGACAATCCGTAGATGTACCTGATGCAGGAACCTATACTTTGAACGTAATGGTAGATGGTTGCCCTTCTACAGAAGCGACTGTCGAGGTAGAATTTGTAGACTTTGATGTATTCATCAACGGCCCCGACGAAGCTTGTGCTGACACTGAATTTGATTTAGAAGCTTCTGATGGCGATCAGTGGGAATGGATAGACCTCAACAACAACGATTTCCTCGGTGACGATCAAATGATCAATGTTGTTCTACAAAATAGTACGACTATTCAAGTGACTGCCACCGACCCCAACGGTTGTGAAGCAGTAGCTACTATTGATATTACTGTAAACGACCTTCCTATCATTGACGTGGTCATTACCAGTGGGTTTGGCTGTAGCAATGGAGAAACCGTGCTTGAAGCATCAGGCGCTGGCCCAGGAGGCAGTTACGAATGGATCGACGATGCTGGCGCAGGCAACCCTCGCGTACTTATCGACCCTGCTCCAGGTTTCGTTACTTACGAAGTCATTGGAACAGATGCTAATGGTTGTCAGGAAATCGGCAGTATTGACGTTGAAATAGTTCCTCCACCAGAGGTAACACTCGAATTAAGCGACGATCAAGTATGTGCTGGTGAGATGGTTACCGTTACAGCGGTATCCAATGACCCTATCAGTAGCATCGACTGGAACGGTGCTGGGCCAAACAATCAAAACCCGATCACCGTCACTGTTGATGATGCAATGACGATCACCGCTGATGTCTCCAATTCAGAAGGGTGTACGGCCTTTGATGTTACGGCACAGATTGGTGTTGAGCAACCACCCGCTCCACCTGTTATCATCTGTGGCATCAGTACCTCAACGACTGTTGAATTTGTTTGGAATGATATTCCAGGAGCTACAGAATATGAAGTAACGGTGCAGAACACTGGTGATGAATTCACAGTCTTCTCCCCCAGCTTTACGGCTACGGGCTTTAGTTCTAATACCGACGTAACGATTACCGTACAAGCAATTGGTACTGACTTGTGTCCGGTAGCACCTGTCACGTTTACCTGTAGTACTTTGTCTTGTCCTGCTTTCCAGCTGGATATTGACCCGGTTGCTCCAATCTGTTTGACAGGAACGACGCCTAATATTTTCCTTACTTACACTTCGGAAAGTAACGCAGGCACCATTACCTGGGAAGGTAACAATGTCAACGCAACTACGGGCGAATTCAGTCCTACAGGTGCTGGTGTTGGTACCCATACCATAACGATCCGTTACTCCGATGGAACTTGCGAATACACCGACACCGAAGATATTGTAATCAATGCTACTCCTACTGCTAACTTCACCGTTAGTAGTCCGGGGCCTATCTGTATCAACACCCCGGTAACGGTTACTTACACCGGCAACGCAAGCGCTGCAGCTACCTACACATGGAGCTTTGCTGGAGGAGATGCGATGCCAGGAACAGGACAGGGACCTCATACGGTTACTTGGCCTACAGGCGGCACCAAAACGATTACCTTGACGGTAATGGAAAATGGATGTACCTCTACACAAGTCAGCCAAAGTATCAGTGTTGTCGCTCCTATTGCTACACCAATTGTAACCTGTGGAACCAGTACAACCTCTTCGGTTGTCTTCAACTGGTCAGCAGTTGCAGGAGCAACCTCTTACACGGTCACTGATGTTACCGGGCCTGCAGGTGTACTCACTGGTACTACTTATACGGTGAGTAACCTCGCCCCTGGGCAAGCTGTTACTATTTCCGTTACAGCCAACACCACCAACGTATGTGGCCCAACGACCTCTGCCGAGGTTACTTGTACTGCTGCAAACTGTCCTAATTTCAACATCAATATCACACCAGTTGCAGATATCTGCCTCAACGGGATGAACACCCCAGTTACCCTTATGGCTACTGCCACTGGTGGAGCAGGTGGTGGCACCTTCACCTGGAGTGGCCCCAACGTAGTAGGCGATCAATTTACGCCAACCACTGCCGGCCCTCAAGTGATTACCGTCACTTATATGGAGGATAACTGTATGGCTTCCGAAACGACGACCATCAACATATTTGATACGCCTACCTCTACCTTTACGATTGCTCCGGCGAATGTATGTATCAGTGAGGACGCTACCGTGACTTATACCGGCAACGCAAGCCCAGGTGCTACCTATTCGTGGAATTTCAACGGAGGCGTAGCTACACCAGGTACCGGCCAAGGACCTCACACGGTCACTTGGGCAGTTGGTGGACCCAAAACGGTTACGCTGACCGTAAGCGAAAATGGATGTACCAGTGCCAGTGGCAGTCAGAACATTACCGTAGAAGAGCCTATGGCTGCTCCGGTTATCAACTGTAGCCCTAATACGACGCAGATTGTCTTCAGCTGGAATGACATTACAGGTGCCACCGGCTACCAAGTCAACGTCATCAGCGCTCCAGGTGGAGCAATGACGGCGCTCGACGAACCCAACCGCACCTTTACGGTTACAGGCCTTATGGCTGGTGATGTTGTCGAAATCGAAGTTATCGCATTGGGCAACGGCCCATGTGGTAACAGTAGTAACACCTTTAGTTGCCAAGCGCAAGACTGTCCAGCGATCACGGTAGGTATCGATGCTGTGGCTCCTATTTGTTTAACAACAGGGATGCCTTCTTTCGATCTTACGGCAACGATCACTGGCGGTGTTGGCGACGGTGTCTTCACTTGGTCTGGCGATGGAATTACCGATATGGCAGCAGGTACCTTCTCTCCTACTATGGCGGGAGTTGGCCCAGCAGCAGTGACTGTAAACTACCGCGAAGCTGGCTGTGATTATGTCGATGATATTGTCATTCAAATCAATGCTATCCCTACGGCTGACTTTACTGCCAGCAGTCCGGTATGTATCAGCGGCAACAGCAATGTTCTTTACACCGGCGACGCAGCCATGAGTGCCACTTACGTATGGGACTTTGATGGCGGCACCGCCGTTCCGGGAACAGGACAAGGGCCGCACTCGGTCACTTGGCCTACCGATGGAGACAAGACCATTTCACTTACCGTAACAGAAAACGGTTGCCAAAGCGGCACCTTTATGCAAACAGTGACGGTAGCTCCTGAACTGATTGCGCCTATGATTGCCTGTGATGTTACAGGTGATTCTATCATCTTCAACTGGCCTGCTGTTGCGGGAGCAACAGACTACACCGTAAGCATCATCGATGCTCCTGGTAATGCCTTTGCTACTGGCGGCGATCCTGCGCAGACGTTCACCGTTGCCGGACTAACCCCAGGGCAAACCGTTACCATTGAAGTAACTGCTATCAGCGGCACTGCTTGTCCAAACATCAGTTTCCAAGGAAATTGCGCATTGGAAAACTGCCCTGACATTATCGTTGACATTACGGATGTCGCGCCTATTTGTCTCGACGCTAATACCACCAGCTTCGATCTGGTAGCTACCCTCACCGGTAACACCAGTGGCACACTAAGCTGGGCGGGAACAGGTATTACAGACCCCGTAGCGGGCACCTTTGATCCTACAGCAACGGGCGCTGGCAGTTTCGACATCATTGCGACTTACGAAGAAACGAGTTGTTTCTATGCCGATACGACAACTATTGTCGTAAATGCGCAGCCAGATGCTTCCTTCAACGCTACCGGGCCGGTATGTGAAGACGATATCAGCATCGTCACTTATACGGGCGGAGCCGACCCAGCAGCCAGCTATAACTGGATGTTTGATGGAGGAACCATCATTTCTGGTGCAGATGCCGGACCTTACGAAATCAGCTGGCCTGATGGTGGTAACCCTACCATCAGTCTTACCGTTACCGAAAACGGCTGTCCATCTGATCCATTCTCCCTGAGTGTGGAAGTGATAGATTCACTGATTGCGCCGATCATCAACTGCGATAGCGACAACACCTCTATTACCTTTAGCTGGAATGCTGTAGCAGGTGCTACCGATTACCAGGTTAACGTAATTGCAGCACCAGCTGGAGCGACAGAAGCCGCAGATATCCCTAACCGGACATATACCTTCAGCAACTTGATGCCGGAGGATGAAGTCACCATTGAAGTGGTGGTTATTACGAACAGTATTTGTGGCGGAATCAGCAGTACACAAACCTGTGCTTCGGAGGCTTGTATCGACCGTTTCTTTGGTCCCGACACTTATGGGCCTTTCTGTGCCGATGCCGGCAACCAAATGTTGAGTCCTGTCATTACGGGAGGAAACATCACAGGTATGATCACCTGGTCTGGAGACGGCATTGTTGCCCCCAACGGAACGTTTGATCCAGCGAGTGCCAACATTGGCGACAATTCGGTAACGCTGTCTTACGAACAAACAGGTTGTTTCTACGACACCACTTATGCCGTGGTAGTGAATCCGGTTCCAGTAGCCGACTTTACGGTTACCAGCCCTATTTGTATTACAGGCAACAGTACCATTACCTTTACGGGAACTGCCAGCGGTGCAGCCATATACGATTGGGATTTTGCTGGCGGAACCATTATCAGTGGTACTGACGCAGGCCCTTACGAAATCAACTGGGCGACACCAGGAACGAAAGACATCACATTGACCATTACCGACAATGGTTGTGTGGGGAATACCGCTACGCAAAGTGTAGAAGTACAAGATGTGATTGCTCCGGTCGTCATCAGTTGTGCAGATGCTACCACCAGCAGTGTCACCTTTAGTTGGGAGGATGTTGCCGGTGCGGATACTTACACCGTTGTGGTCATACAAGGCCCTGATGGTACGCAGAATGGCAACACCTACCTAGTGGACGGCATTGTTGATGGTGAAGAAGTGATCATTGAAGTAACAGCAAGTGGTAATACTGTTTGTGGCACAAGCGTTGCTACCGGCACCTGTACCGCTCTTACTTGTCAGCCTGTGACGATAGGCCTTACCGGACCAGATGTGATTTGTGCAGGCGAGGACGCTGCCTTTACAATCAGCTATACTGGTGGGCAAGGAACACCTTTGACGGTTGATTACACCGTCAATAACGTACCTGCTCAATTGACGAATGTAAATGATGGTGATCAGATTTCATTGACCGGATTGACCGCCGAAACGACGGTAGTCATTACCCAGGTTGCTGACGAAGTCAACACCAATTGTATCTATCCTGTAGCTGCTACCTGGACCGTTGCTGTTGATGCACCAGTGAATGCGGGTACAAATGCGACTGTCGACCCCGTATGTCCGGATGATGCAACGACTATTGACCTTGATGGAGCGCTAGTAGGCGCCGACGCAGGAGGGGTATGGACAGAAACCTCTAACCCACTAAGTACAGGTGGAGCCTTTCAGCCAGCAACGGGCACCTTTAATGCCCTTGGTCAGAATCCAGGTACTTATACCTTTGTCTATACCGTAGACGGAGGCGCTTGTCCTGATGCCAGCTCAACGGTTAGCTTCACCATCAATGAAACACCAACTGCCGATGCAGGCCTCGATCAAACGCTGACTTGTAATATGGGTGCAGTCGTATTGGGAGGAAACTCCTCAACGGGCGTTTCTTACAATTGGACCAGTGACAACCCAGACGCAATGATCATGGATCCAACAGCGGAGCTCATCGACGTTAGTGCTCCTGGCATCTATACCCTGGAAGTTACGAATGCTGCCGGCTGTACAGCTGTTGATCAAGTTGAAGTACTTAGTGACTTTGACGTACCGGTCGCTGACGTAAGCATCAGCGAAGTGAGCTGTTTCCAGTCTGCTGACGGTGCTATTGTGATCAACAATGTTGCTGGTGGTACGCCGCCTTATGCTTACAGCCTCAATAACGGCACACCGACAACCAATCCGTTTTTTGGCAACCTCAGCGGTGCAGAATACACCCTGATTATTACGGATATCAACGGTTGCTTTACGGAATTGTCGATCATGCTGCTAGAGCCTACAGAAGTAGCCGTAGAACTCGTGACCAGTTTGGAAAACAACGGCAACGAAATCCAGCTCGGAGAACCGATTACACTACAAGCACTATACGATCCAAGCATTCCTATTGACACCATCGTTTGGCAACCAGACAGCATTGGCGTGAATGGAGAAAATGCCGTAACGGTAAGCCCGGATCAGACGACTACCTACAGTGTAACCATCACCGATATCAATGGCTGTAGCGACAGCGATAACATGACCGTGATTGTGCGCAAGGTTCGTCCGATCTTTGTACCTACCGCCTTCTCTCCTGATGGAGATGAAACCAATGATGTACTTTATCCTTTCGGAGGCAATGAAGTGAAGGAGATCAAATCCTTCATGATTTTCAACCGCTGGGGAGAAGCTGTATTTGAAAACTTCGACTTCCTGCCCAACAATCCTTCAGAAGGATGGGATGGTCGTTTCCGTGGCCAGGTACAAAACGCCGCCGTCTTCGTTTACTTCCTGGAAGTAGAGTTTATCGACGGTGAAGTAGAAATCATCAAAGGTGATGTGATGCTGATGCGCTAGAAAGCTAGTATTACTTGAATACTTATCCCGAATGTCTACCCTGGCATTCGGGATTTTTTTTGGCTAGATGCTGGTCAGGGGACCAGCGAAATATAGCCTCTTAGTCTGGAGACTAAGAGGAGCGTGGGCAGCAACAAGTTTGTCTCGCTGGATGGACTGACCCAAAGGATCGAGCCTGCCTCCCCAGCGGCACGGTGGCAGGGGAGGTGACTGCCCTTGCGTAGATGGGCTGCCCACCTCCGTCCTTCGGACACCTCCGCCCAAGCGGAGGACAGGGATTTTGCGGTGGATTGATGCGCTAGGGATGGTAACCAGGCCCGCTAAGGGCAGCCCGTAAGGGCCGAGCGAGCAGCGAGTGGTGGACAGCCCGGCCCGGAGCCTTGCGGAGGGAAGCGCCCAAATAAAACGACTGAATGATGAACCTTTAGCTCAATAAGCACTTACTACTCTCTCTTTCCTATACCTTAGAAATGCGCAGCGTGCCGTATACCTATTCCCCAAAGCACTTATATTTGCACAAAGCAAAAAACTGCCATGATCTTTCATCGTCCTCTTTCTGTCTGTATGTTCTTGCTGCTCGGTTGCTTTTTTCCGACAAATGGGAATGCGCAGGTATTTCGCAACTACGCTACACCTGCTCCGCCGCCTGAACCAGGAGTGCCTCAACAGCCTGCTAAAGGAGAGAAAATTTACACCATTGACACCACCTTTCAAACCTGGCAAGAGGCGGAGGTAAAATGGCTCGATGCAGACAGTAGCATCCTTTGGGAGAAGCAATTCTCTAACTATAGCCAAGGAAGAATGGCGAAAAACAGTCAATATATTGGCCTGGCCGGTGTGGAGACGATCTATACCGATGGGTACGCTAGTGAGAGCCGGTTACATCTTGACATTCTCGATCTTAATGGCACTCCATCCGGGCAGTTTGTCATTACCAATACCAAGGGGATTACCTTCGAAAGTGTTGCCGCAGATGAGACTTTCTTCTACCTTGCTTACGAAAAATACACGGGGTCCAGTGATCGGAATATGTTCATTGCGCAGGTCGATGCACAGGGTAATTTGCAATGGGAAACTAAAATTGGCCAGCGGTATGGTACCTCAGGTACGCGGCTTTTGCAAGTGAGTCCAGCCGGTGAGATCGTACTCTTTGCGAAAATGTACACCGAAGTAGGTTTTGATGTACTGACCAAAGAAGGTGCCATTAAGGACCGAAAAATGCTGTATTTTATAAATGAATTTAGCCCTGTTGCTTTTACTTTCCGTAAAAATGGCCATTTGCTCGCCATTGGCTCGCAGCGCAAATATGTCAAGAGTGAGACCTACAGCAGCGGCGTAGTCATTGAGTTGGACGATCAATACCAAATCCTGCAATACTGCCAAATAGAAAGCCCCTACAACGATGTAGCCCTGGACATCACGGAAGATGAACAGGGCCACATTTATTTTCTCACCAACGCTGAAGACTTAAAAAGCCCTTATGGCCAAAGAGCTAACTTTAGTATTATTGGGCAATTAGACGCCAATTTTGAGCTACTCCAAACCAGTAGCTTCCAGAATACGAGCACCGGCCTGAGTCTGCAATTGGCTTGGTCGCCTACGCATGGGCTGTGGAGCTACCAACGCTACTACAACAAAGGGCAAACATTCGCCCTTTTCCATTTCAAGGAAGACCTTTCTATTGAAAGTATTTGGAGTAGGCATGGTGCTTTTAGCGATCCTCATCAATTATTGATCGCCGATGACACTTTTTATTTGGGTGGGGGTTCGAGGGATTCGTGGGTGGTGAGAATACCGGGTTTTTATTAGGCACAGCGTTTTTACCACAGAGGCACATAGGGGGCCATAGAGGCACATAGTTTTTTTGCCACGTAGACACGAAACAGCACTAACCTTTTTTATTAGCCACCGGGGTACGGAGACCTGGAGTTTTTTTCATCACCTAGTGGTCTGCTAGCTGATCGGGAGACCATCGGGATAGGACATCTTAGTTCGGAAACTAAGATGCGCTTTGTGTGTGTTTTGTGAATTTTAGTGCTTTAGTGTCTGTTTTGTTTACGTTCATCCACCTGCTCGGAAAACCGCTGCATCAACAGCGTGAATTTTGGCTGGATGTAGGTTTGGCAGAACTGGTTTTCTGCGTTTTTCAAGTAATAGTTTTGGTACTGCTCCTCGTTTTCTTTGAAAGCCTCGAAGGGCAATACTTTTGTAATAATGGGTTTATCAAACTCGCTTTGGAGTCTTTTGATAATCGCCTGTACAGCTGTGGCTTGTGCCTCCGAAAAAGTGTAAACGGCTGAGCGATACTTCTTCCGCATAGCGTGCTCTGAAGAGCAACTGTGGGTATAAAGGTGGATGGCCGTTAAGCTGGCTAGATCAACCTTTCCTTCCTCGAAATACACAATCACAGCTTCGGAAAAGCTGTCGTGTTCTCCTTCCGAAGCGATCCAGCCTTGAGCTACTTTTTCTACGCCTTTCAAGGTTTGAAAAACCGCTTCCGTGCACCAATGGCAACCTCCACCGAATCCTATTTTCTCCATGACCTGCTGATGAGTAACGTCGAAATCAAGTGCCGATAAATACCAACACTTCCTGGTCCTACTGCCCTACACAAAACTGCCAAAACGTTCAAAGTGGCAGGTGTAGCCATTCGGCTTTTTGAGCAAGTAGTCCTGGTGGTATTCTTCCGCAGGCCAGGATTTTGTAAAAGGCTCAAGCGTAGTGACCACTTTGCCTTCCCATCTTCCTGAGGCATCTACTATCGCAATCATCTCTTCGGCAATTTGTTTCTCTTCCTCATTTTGATAGAAGATCGCCGATCGGTAGCTCGAGCCTATGTCATTACCTTGCCGGTCAACCGTGGTGGGGTTGTGAATCCGAAAGAAGTAATCCAGAATGAGCTTAAAGGAAGTCTCCGTAGGGTCGTAGGTAAGTTCGATGCCCTCAGCGTGCCCAGGATGGTTTTTATAGGTAGGGTTTTCGTTGACTCCTCCTAAATAAATGACCTCAGTATCCTTTATTCCAGGCCTTACCCTGAAAAGATCTTCCATCCCCCAGAAACAACCTCCGGCGACGTATGCTTTTTCTAAATTGTTGTTATCCATTGTTTTAAATTTGTTGATCAAGAACTACACGACAACATCGAACACCCTACTTTATGCCTTGCCCAATCTGGTCGTTTGGCAAACCATTGCTCATATTCGGGCTGTTCAGCATAAGGTTTTTTCAGCATTTCATACAGCTCATCAATCAAGGAGAAGTCGTCTTTATTCGCTTTATCAATGGCCATTTGAGCCATATAGTTTCTCAACACATACTTTGGGTTGACCTTATTCATACCTCTACGGCGTTCATCGTCTGAAATTCCTTCTTCTTTTAGCCTTTCGAGGTAGCTGTCAAACCACTTTTGCCAGCGCTTCAGTAGCTCACCTTTCACTTCATCAGGCTGATAAAACGCGTCCATTACAGGTGCTAAGAACTTCCCATCTTCGTCTGTTTCTGTAGTGCTATTGAGGTTGGCCAGATTTCTGAAAAACATGGTCATATCTGTTTCCGTAGCCTTGAGCGTTTCCTCCAACGTGTCGATAATTTCTGCGTCTTCTCTTCTTTCGATTTCGAAACCTAGTTTTTGCCGCATCATAGCCATGTACTTCAGATGGTAGCCTTCACTGATGCTCTCCAAAACATCTTCGAAAGGTTTCGTTTCCTCTACTAAAGGAACAAGTGCATTAGCGAGTTGGACAAGGTTCCAAAGTGCAACATTGGCTTGGTGACCAAAACGGTAACGCTTTCCCTGCGCATCGGTGGTGTTGGGTGTCCAATCGGGGTCATAATCTTCCAGCCAACCGTAGGGGCCATAATCAATGGTCAAGCCTAAAATGGACATATTATCGGTATTCATCACGCCGTGTACAAACCCCACCCGCTGCCAATGAATGACCATATCAAGGGTACGCTCGGCAACTTCTTCAAAGAATTGAACATAGCTATTCTTGGTTCCTTCCTCAATGTTTGGGAAAAAATGGCGGATGGTATAGTCTGCCAGTTTTTTCAGATTTTCCGTATCACGCCTTGCGGCTAATAGCTGAAAATTGCCAAAACGGATAAAAGAAGGCGCTACCCGGCACACGACGGCTCCTTTCTCGTAGGCGGCATTGCCATCATAAAGCATATCTCTCAAAACCTCGTCCCCCGTCAGCATCAATGAAAGGGATCGCGTTGTAGGTACCCCTAAATGATACATCGCTTCGCTACACAAATGCTCGCGGATCGAAGAGCGCAGCACCGCCAAGCCATCAGCAGAACGAGAATAGGGGGTCTCCCCTGCCCCTTTCAACTGCAGTGTCCAACGCTTATCATTATGAACAACCTCTGCCAAATTGATGGCCCTGCCGTCGCCTAATTGTCCGGCCCATGAGCCAAACTGGTGGCCGCCGTAGCACATGGCATAAGGATTGGTACCTTCTAACACCTCACCGCCCGAAAAAACGCGCAAAAACGCTTCCGTAGCTTTGTCTTCTTCCCTCAAACCAATCGCTTGCAGCATCTCTTCTGAAACATGCACCAATACCGGATTGGACGGTATCCGTGGCGTTACATAAGAAAAAGCCGCCCCGGCAACCTGCCTACGCGTATTTTCCCGATTCGGGTCGGCGGGGAGTTCTTTACTAAAGGTGTTATTTATGTTTAGTTTCACGGTTTGCTATTCTTTTTCAGATACGCTGTTACTACATAATAACCCTATAGTTAACAGAGTAGTTTTCATTTTGTCAAACAATTAGCAATAGAAACGCCGAGATATGGAGATTTTTTCGCTCTCCAAAACACGAAATTGCACAGCGTTTTTTTTAGCAGCAGAGGCACAGATGCACAGTGCCAACTGGATAGATCAGGACCAGAGAAGGGCTAATTATCTTACTTCGAAAAATAAAATAAAAACGCTGATTTTAGCGACCTGAAACAGGATAATAACAGCAAAAAAAGCCTATCTTATCAGTTCATTTTAAGCTAACAATGTTGTTAAAAACACAAATTAATCCACCCTTGAAAATCTACTCACAATCGCGGTTCAGTACATGGTCCCTATTCCTTTACTTTGTGCTCTTCACCTCTTTATTGACCAACTGTAACAAAGAAACAAAATCTTCTGATCATACGATTACCTATTGGACCTCAAACAACGGGGGCGAGATCGCTTTTTCGGATTGGGCGGTGGAAGAATGGCAAAGCACGCATCCAAATACGCCCATCAAATACCAGCCTATCCCCGAAGGACAATCCAGTGAAGAAATCATTTTGGCGGCCGTGGTTGCTCGTACCACTCCAGATATTTACTCCAATATCTGGCAAGGCACGGTTGCTTTTTATAGTGAAGCAAATATCCTGGTAGCACTGGATACCCTTGATGGATTTCTTGAGTTTATCCAAAGCCGCTGTTCGCCCGCTACCATTGAAGAGATCACTGCTGATAACGGACACATCTATCAACTGCCGTGGAAGATCAACCCAATCATGACGATTTACAATGAGCGGTTGCTCAGCGAATTAGGGTATGAACAATTCCCGGCAAGTTATTCCGATTTTTTGCAAGCCGCGAAAAATTTCCAAAGTGATGAGAACAACGACGGCTACGTAGACCAATGGTTTGGTAATACCTCCGTTAAGTTGGCGTGGTACCAACGGTTATTCAACTTTTATCCGCTATATCTGGCAGCTTCTAGAGGCGCACCACTCATCAAAGACGGCAAAGCCAACTTCAACAACGAATACGCCATAGAAGCATTCCGGTTTTTACAAACGCTCTATAAGGAAAACTACTTTTCTAAACAATCCGAATCCGCTGGTCAGGATCTTTTCGTGGCCGAACAATATGCTAGCAAATGGACAGGCCCTTGGGAAATTCAATACCTGGAACGATTCAAGAAGGATAACTTCACGTATAACTTTGCACCAATGCCGGTACCAGATACCCACGAAGGGCCTGTCTATACGTATTGCGACCCCAAGAGCTTTGTGATTTTCAGCACTTGCCAAAACCCGCAGGCCGCTTGGGAGTTCATCAAAAGCATGGTGACGGAAGAAGCAGATTTGCAATTTCTAAAAATGACCAACCAGCTCCCTCGCCGACAAAACCTGAGTCAGCTACCGACCTTCGTAGCACACTTTGCAGAATTTCCCAAAATGCAAGCTTTTGCCAACCAGGTAGAATATGTTGTTGGAGGAGATTACAGTCCTTATCTGACGGAGGTGTTTGACATCATCTCCCAAGAGTACGAAGCTTGCGTCCTTTACCAGATCAAAACGCCAGAACAAGCCATCGCTGATGCGGAAGAAGCGGTGAACGTGCTGCTGCGTGCGGAGCAGTCTTAACGTGAGGTTGCCCTCTCGTGACACCAAGGGTAATCTTTTCGTGGCAACCCTCACGGTACTAGGTACTTAGTATAAGGTAAGGTGTCCAATCTCACGCTCGGGCTGCTCCGAAGGAATGGCTACACCAAAGCCCCCAAGCTACGTTCTTAGTGCGAAGATTCAAGCGATTCCCCCGTCTCAGCGGAGAAGAAATGGACCTTGTCCCGTTCAATGTAAAGCTCCATTGTTGTTGGTAAATCGTTGCTCACCTCCTCACTGAGTAGGCGGGCGGAAATCTGCTGATCACCAATCGCTAAGAAGGCATAGCATTCATGCCCCAAACGTTCAACGATTGGAATATAGGCTCGGAAAGAAATGGCCTCTGGGCCTGCTTTGGCAGCGCTGGCATAGATATGCTCCGGGCGAATTCCCAACGTCACCTTCTGGTGAAGTAATGTGGCAATTTCAGCACGGTTTTTAACCAATACGCTTAGCTCCCCCGTATCCGTACGAAATACGACACCTCCTTCCTCTTCCATTATTTTTCCTTCCAAAAAATTCATCGGCGGAGTGCCAATGAATCCTGCTACGAAACGATTCTTGGGAAATTGGTAGAGATTATCGGGCGTATCCACCTGCTGGATAATACCCTGATTAATGACTGCTATACGGTCACCCAAAGTCATTGCTTCCACTTGGTCGTGGGTAACATATACCACCGTGGTCTGTAGTTTTTTGTGCAAACGAGCAATTTCTAATCGCATCTGCCCCCGTAATTTAGCATCCAGATTACTGAGGGGTTCATCAAAAAGGAACACTCTTGGTTCGCGCACAATCGCTCGTCCGATAGCGATACGCTGCCGTTGCCCTCCCGNCATCGCCTTGGGTTTTCTATCCAACAGGTCTTCGATACCCAGGATGGCGGCGGCGTTCATGACTTTTTCCTCAATAACCTCTTTACTCGTGCCCCGAATTTTCAAACCGAAAGCCATATTTCCGTAAGCCGTCATGTGGGGATAGAGCGCATAATTCTGAAAGACGATAGCGATGTCCCGATCCTTGGGGGGCAACTCATTAACTAGCTGGTCTCCGATGTAAAGCTCGCCGGTACTGATCTCTTCTAAGCCAGCAATCATCCTCAACAAGGTGGATTTTCCACAGCCTGACGGCCCGACCAAGACCATGAACTCACGGTCTTTCACCTCTAAGGTCACCTCCTTGATGGCCTGTACCTTGCCGTATTGTTTAGTAACCTTGTCAAATTTTATTGCCGCCATTGAAAAGAGTATTTAAGAGTGATTAGAAGGAGTACCCTAAATAGTGGGTCTCACGCAAAGCTACAGAGGGTTTTTCATTGGATTTCCTAATACAAATCTCCGTATCTCCGCGCCTCCGTGGCTATAAAGTCAAGAACAAAGTTCCTATTCTAGTTTCGCAGCAGCTAGTAGCGCCGCTTGCGCTACTGGCACCTGCTCTACCGCAAGTAAAGTCAATAAAGCTTCGATGGTAGATTCTGCTCCCGAATTTTGATTCACCTGATCAGCGCTATTGATCCCGTCAAAAGTGCGGCCGCTAGCAGCGTCGTAAATATTCATTTCTGTAGGATTGTCGCCGAGCAACCAGGCTGCCAACTCCGCCGCTTGCAGGGCATAAACTTCCTCACCGGTTAGTTCGTAAGCCTTTAGTGCAGCATAAACCATCGGGCGAATATTGTAGGCTATTTGTGGAAATTGCTGAATATTACTCATTTCCAGTCTTGCGTCTTTTTGTTGTACCTCAAAAGCATGCAGTCCGTCTTGTGCTAAAAAGTAGGGCTGAAAAACGCGGACTTCGAGCAGACCGGCTTCTACAAAACTTGCTTCCTCCAGGAGTTCTCCAGCAGTAAGGAGGGCATAAGCCTGGGTATTGCCCCAAGCGTGCCAGTGATTTTGCCAACTCAAAAAAGCACCATGAGGAGCTTGCTCTTCGTCGCCTGCCTGTGCACTCAGCATTAGATTCCCCATTTTACGAATCAGCTGTCCTAATTCCTCGGAAGGAGACTGTCGATAATGGTTATTGAGTCCATGCAGAATAACAGCAACTTGGTCCGTCCCCATTTCCGACAAACAGCTGGGAAGCGATAGCCCCTCCAAGCTGTACATCTCCTCAAGTTGCGGGCACAAGGTGCTAATCAGCGGAATCATTTCATTAATAACGGTGAGGCTACGGTCTTGTAAATCCTTTAGCTCAACAGCATCTACGACTTGCAGTTCCGTTAATGCCCAAAAGGCTCTCCATGACCACCAGTTGGGGGTAGAAACACTATTTTGGTGCGTCGTATTGATCGTTCCATCAGGAAAAACGAAGTTATAGAAATACCCATTTTCTGCTCGCAATTGCAACACAAACTCCGTCAGAGCTTCAATTCTTTCAAGTACTTTCGCTGAAGGCGCTTGCGCGTAATAGCGGCAATAAAAAACCAGGCTCCGCACCACATCATCCACACAAGTGAAGCCCTCGTCTTCGTCGGTCACCAAGTGGTAATCCGGCGCTTCGCTGTAAATCCAGATGGCCCCTACGTCTTTTCCTTTTACCTTGATGGTAGTAAATAAATGATCGAGGTGACTGGTATTGATTAGACTTTGCTTGCTTTCAGCGGATTTTGTTGCTTGCTCTACCGTCTCAGAAGGAGAAGGAGCACAGGTAAAACAGCAGCTTATGAGCAATAACAATTGGAGAAAATACTTAGTAATGCGCATCTAGTTGTTCTTTAGTAATTCAGCAATAAGATCACCCTCCGCTACTGTTGCAAAACTGATCGCATTGTCGGACATGGCGTAAGGAATAATTAAACGACCAGCGTGGGTCAACATACCACAGGTGTACAGCACATTGGGCACGTAGCCCTCTCTTTCTTCGGTATTCGGTGACAAAAGCGGCAAATCCAAACTGGCTAATACTTTCTCAGGGTGTTCGAGATCGAGGAGTGAACAACTGAGTACATATTTACGCATGGGGCCCACGCCGTGGGTGAGCAACAGCCAGCCAGCTTCGGTCTTCACGGGGCTTCCACAATTGCCAATTTGCAACATCTCCCAGCCCCGCTCGGGAGCTTGCAGTGGAAGCGCATGATCCCAAAAATAGAGATCATCGGAGTACATGATCGACAAACTACGGCCTCCTTGTCGGCCAATCATGGCATAACGGCCCGCAATTTTTTCGGGAAAGAGTGCCATTCCCTTATCGGAAGCAGCAGCACCATAAAAAGGACCAATTTTATAATGACGGAAATCGGTCGTTTCAATCAGTTGTGGCCGAATTTCCCGGCCATTGTAAGCCGTATAAGTTCCCAGGTAAGTGGTCTTGCCCTCGTGTGTAAAAGTTACGAACCGAGCATCCTCAATCCCATTGGTTTCTGCGTGAGAATGTGGAAAAAGAACCCTATTTATCAAAGGAATATGTTCCTCAAAATCCACTTCGTAATTTAAGTCGAATACGAGACCTAGTGCCTGCTGTATTTCCTGCCGCTGCGGAAGCGTTAGCTCTTTTAAATCACCAATGATTTGATTTGCTTCTTCAAAGTTAAAAGACGCGGGTAACGTTTCCTCTAAAAGCTTTTGGAGAGACTCGGACAGGTTTAATCTTCTTATTACAAAGGATTTCTCGCGTACCAAACCGGTAGCAATCTCTCCACTATCCAGGTGCCCGGAACGTTCGTCAAGTACGATATTCCCTTGTGCATCAATNAATCCGGTAGCAAAGGTGATAGACGAAATATGCCCTTCGCCAGCAGCCCTCAAGCTCATCAAGAACCGAATCGCACCATCAGGTACACCATTCTGATCAGGGTGATCGACAATGGAAGGGTTAAACAGTGCAGCTGCTTCTATACTGTATTCGTTTGTAAAATAAGCACCTAGCAGGGTTTGCTTATCTGCGTTCTCTAAAGCGGGAACATATTGGAGCAAACGCCCGTAATTTTCCCGAAAAACGGAGGTCAGATCAGCGTGCCGCTGGTCAAACTCCTGGTTTAATGTTTCTAATTGTTCCGCAACAGCAGCAGCAGACAACTGCCGTATATAGTCTGCCACTGGCGCAATACGCACTGCGTTCCCAACATTTAGGTAACGAGCCAGCACCCGTTGAGGATTAGCGTATAATCGAATACTTGTTCTTTGGATTGCTTTCATAGTTAATTATGGATAATTACCCTTTCAGCCCCGAAGAGGCCATACTCTGAATAAAATGTTTCTGGAAAATCGCGTAGGCAATAATAATCGGCAAGGCCAGTAAAAACGCAGCGGCCAGCTTAACGCCTAACTGTGCCTCGGCTCGCCCACCCACCGCAAAGAGGGTAACCAATTGAGGCATCGTCATTAAATCTTCTTCCCGGATGACAATCAATGGCCATAAAACGTCATTCCACGAATTCATAAAAGTGAGAATTCCGACAGTAATCAACGTAGGCAAAATATTGGGCCATAGCACCTGGAAGATAATGCGCAGCTCACCACACCCGTCTACCCTAGCGGCGTAGATGAGATCATCAGGTATGGCTTTGAAAGCCTGCCGAAAAAGAAGAATAGCAAACGCACCATTGAGTGCAGGTACGATGAGTGCGGCCAGCGTGTCTACCCACCCAAATTCTACCATCAGGATATAATTGGGGATCAAAGTAATCTGAAACGGGAGCGTCATCGTAAAGATGATGATGTAAAAAAGCGCCTCGCGCCCACGAAAGTGAAGTTTGGATAAAGCATATCCCGTCATCGACCCAAAGGTCAATACGCCCGCTGTGGCGGTGAGTGCCACCAGGCTGCTATTGAAGAAGGATCGCCATATAGGGATTTTGTCAAATAGTGCCACATAGTTGTCCAGGGTAAAACCATGTGGTAGAATCCCCAACTTGGTGATATTAGCTTCTGGGGTAAAAGAAGCCAGCAGCATCCAATAAAAAGGATAGATAAAAGCCAGGGCGGCGATGACCAAAACACAGTACAATAAAATGCGGGTTAGCTTCATAGTAGAATAATTATTCGTCAGCTTCAATGGTGTATTTTTGAACAGCAACCACCAGCATGATCAGGACTGCAAAAAACAGTCCCAACGTAGCGGAATACCCCATGTGATAATAGCCAAAGGCCTGTTTGTAGATGTAAAGCATCGCTGATAAAGTGCTGTTGAGTGGCCCTCCGTCTGTCATGATATAGGGTTCGATAAAGAGACTGAATCCCCCTATGGTCGACAAGATAGCCACCATAAAAAGCGTAGGATTGATTGCTGGCAAGGTGATGTACCGAAACTGTTGCCAGGAACTCGCTCCTTCTACCTTAGCGGCCTCATAGTAGCTTTGCGGAACAGCCTGCAAGCCCACCAAAAAAAGAATAACGTACAGTCCCACATTTTTCCACGTCGCCATAATCGCAATAGAGATCATAGCGATCTTAGGATTGGTAAGCCAGCCTACCCGAGCAAAACCCAAATCCGTCAACATCCGGTTCAGCAATCCGGTCTCCACCCCCAGGAGTTGTTGCCACAAGATGGTCACTACCACCCCGGAAACGACAACAGGCAAGAAGAAGGAAGCCCGAAAAAAGCCACGCATAAATAATTTCTCGTTCAACACGTAAGCCAACCCCAAAGCGATAAGCACTTGTAAAGGGATATGAATAAGGAGAAACTTCAACGTATTCAAGATGGCCTTCCAGAATAATCGATCCTGGATAAGGCGGGAAAAATTATCCATCCCGACAAATTCCATCGGCGCTATAATGTTCCATTTATGGAAAGTAAGCACGATGGAAAACCCTACTGGAAACAGGACAAACAGCACCAGATGCAACAAGTAGGGAGATACAATGAGGTAGGGTAACAATCGACTTTTCGTACGGTTTTGCATCATTAGTCGTCATATTGCGCAAAAAACAAATTGAGCCTTCTCTGAGGTTTTTCAAACAGCTAACACACTTTTGCCATAGAGGCATCCCTTTGGAAAAAGGAAACGTTTAGCTACCTATTTGAAAACGAAGGCTCAATTTATTTTTGTGCTGTTTAAACAGTCGTTAAAATTTCGGTAAGAATATCCTGGACCGATAACGTAGCACCACAGATAACTTCATCCGAAGCGCCATAGTACATCGTCACTTTGTCGCCATCAATAAGATGACCATTGGTAAAGATAACATTGCCAAAAAAGCCCGTCTGTTCATAAACAGCATCGGGCTCCATCAGCGGGTGATGAGAACGAGCCAAAACCTTGGAGGGATCCTCTAAATCGAGCAGGGCAGCTCCCAGGCAATAACGGTGTTTCTCATTTGCGCCATGATAGATCATCAACCAACCTTCGTCTGTCTTGATGGGTGCGGCTCCTGCTCCCACTCTGGCGCTGTCCCACCAATCTTCTCGGGTATGTAAAATACATTGATGGTCTCCCCAATGCAACAAGTCTGGAGAAGAAGCGATCCAGATAAAATTTCCTCCTGGGCCATGCCCCGATGGGCGGTGAAAACAAAAGTACTTCCCTCCTACTTTCTCTTCAAAAAGAGCACAATCTTTATTGTGGGGCGGCAAAATCATGCTTTCTCTCTTAATATTGCGCCAATCTCGCGTTCGCATCAGGCCTACGCCTACGCCACACTCCGAAACTTGGGTATAAGTGAGGTAATACTCGCCTTCCAGCAAGCTTACCCGGCAGTCTTCAATGCCGTAGGTTTCGAGTTTACCTTTCCCAAAAAGCTGGGTAGGAAAATCTTCCGGTTCAACAAATGACTTACCGTCTTCGCTACACACCAACCGAAGGTGAGAGATCGTAGACAGGTATTTTTTACCGTTGTGCCCAATCATTCGAGGATCAGAAAGGTCAACTTCGCCTTTTTTGAAGGCAAGTACCTCAACTGTACCATCTTCTTTAAGTACGGGAAAAGAGATAATCCCTTCTTCTTGTACAGGGCGTTCTGCCACCCTAAGGAGTAACCAGGTTTTCCCAGCAAAACGAAAAACGCCTGGATTGAGGACACACTCCACCACCCAACCAGGTTGGCTCGGGGCGATGTCTTTTGTCGTTAAAATAGGGTTCCCTGCAAACCGCTTAACCATATCTGCCATAACACTGATTACGAATTTGGAAAAAAGGAAGGTTAGCAGTGATGGCTAACCTTCCACAAATCTTTTATTGATCCTCAAACTTCCCTGGACTTTCGAAAAAATACCGAAAGTCGAAAGGTATGCGTGGCGATAAAATCGCCACTTGAGGTAGAGGGTAGAGGGATTTTTCTACGTAAGTAGAAACCGATCTTTAATTATCCAACATCGTTTTTCTCATTGATGCTGGAGCCTTATACTTCTTTATCCCTCTACACGCTACCCTAAGGGCGCGAAGCAGTCCGTATCTTTCTACGAACTTTTGCTAAAAAGTCCCGCTTACTGCTTGTTGAACATCACAGTACCCAGGTTCTTACCTCCCAACACAAAGTTGAGCGAATAAATACCCGCAGGATAATTAGCCACCGATAAGTCAAATTGACCATTGGCAACTTCACCTGGTGTCAAGCGTAGTACATCCAACTGGCGACCAGCTGCATCAAAAGTACGCAACAAGAGAGGCTGATTGCCTGGCAAGCCGTGGCGTACATTCAGTATATCCGAAACTGGATTGGGGTAAACACTTTCAATGTAAGTGCCAATCAAGTTGGGTTCATTGGTTCCTACAACAATAGATCCGGTTTCGTAAAGTGTGGCAATTTCATCGGCGGTTAAGGCCCGATTGTAAATCTTCACGTTGTCCAAAGCTCCATTAAAGTACTGACCGCCTTCTATAGGGTTATTTCCCATGCCGAGATTAAAGGCCGTAACATTTAGTTTACCAGGAGCTGGCTTGCTATTGGCTTGAATACCGTTGACGTAGACCAGATCGTTTTCGCCATCGTGTACCATCGTTACGTACCACCAGAAGGTAGGTACCAGTTCATTACCGTCACCGCTGTCCATATCGGAAATCAATTCCGGAAACTGAATCGTGTTGCTATTTGTGGTCCATACAATCTTGGTATGCTGTGGCAAAGAGATTTTCCAGCGTTCGCTCCAATGTCCAAAATCCATGATATAGGATTCTGCTTCGGCTGTATTAATTTCATCTACCCGAATCCAGAAGGCTACCGAAGTGTAATCAGAAAGCAGTTGCACCGCATTAGGAGCCAATACCGAATCCTGCATTCCGTCAAACTTGATATTCATTCCGCCACCGTGAGGGTGCGTCGCATTTTCAAAAATTGGATTTCCTCCAATTACCCCGTGGTTTTCGTAAGGCGTTGCATCGTTGGCATTGCCATCAAAAGGATAGTGAGCCACCAAGCCAGGCTCTGCCGTTTCTAATGGTTCCGTAGTGCTCAACGTCAATTCAGCGAGTTCTGAAACGTTCCCGGCCAAGTCGAATGCTGCTACTTCAAAAGAATACAACTCCGAAGAAGCTAAGCCCGTCACCAAAATAGAGAGGTTACCAGCACTTAGTGTATCGTAAGGTATCGCATCTACCCAAACATAATAGCCCGCTACCTGAGTATCATCAGTAGCTGCTTCCCAACTGAGAAGCACAGAGCTAAAGCTCGGAGACCCCATCAGGTTCATAGGTGGTGTAGGCGGGGTAATATCAGGTGTCTCATCTACACCAGTGGTAACCAACAAGCTACTAGGCAAAGACTCATTTCCTGCCGCATCGATGGCCGTTACCGCAAAGGTGAAGGTCGTGAGCGGGGTCAAAAGAGGAAAATAAGCACCCGTTTGTTCCGTCGTTGTGGCGAGAACGTCATCAATATAAACGTTATAGGCCGTCACTGCTTCGTTATCGGTAGCAGGCAACCACGCCAGATCAACATTATTGAAAACCACATCAGCGGTGAGATTAAGAGGAGCATTAGGAGCTTCGGTATCCGTAACCACTGGAGGTGTAGACTGCTCGGCATAGAGTGCTGCAACAGCTGGTCCGTCAAGTGCTATGCTGTACAATTGTACATCATCGAGGCTTCCATCCAACCAATTTCCTCCATCAATAGGGTTGTAACCCATACCCAGTGGGTAGCTGGTACTGTTAAGATCACCGGCCACATTTTTCTCTGCAACCTGGGCTCCGTTGAAATAGATGATGTCTTTGCTACCATCATGTACCATTACCACGTGCGTCCATTCTCCAACGGGCAGCTCATTGCCGTCTCCGCTATCCATGTCCGAAATACCACTGGTATTATTGGTGGTAAAAACGGGCTTACCGTGATTAGGCATAGAAATCTTCCACCGTTCCTGCCAACCGCCATTAGACAGTAAGAATACTTCTCCGCTAGCAGGCAAGGAATTGAGGTTTATCCAGAAACTGATACTGGCCAATGGCGAATTCTGCTGAGCAGAATTTGCCGCCGTCACTTCTGTGGTACCATCGAAAGCCGCAGCTTGATTGGTGCGACCAAAACGATCTGTCGTGAGTACGGGCATGGAAGCATCATTATTGTAAGCCGTCTCATCTTTACCGTTGCCGCTGAAAGCGTAGTGGGCAACCAAGTCACTGTCCGCAGGTGCTGTGTTTTGCGCCGCGTAGAGGGCAGCAATAGCCGCTGCATCAAGGGCTTCGTTATAAATACGCAAATCGTCGATAGCGCCATCAAAGAAGCTACCTCCATCGATGGGGTCATAGCCGATACCGAGAGGATGTTTCGTCTTAGCGAGTGCACCCGCTGCGTCCCGCTCATTGGCTAAACTGCCGTTGAGATAAATCAGGTCTTTGCCGGTCGTGGCATCGTGTACCATGGCGAGGTGCGTCCAGGTATCCAAGGTCAGTGGCGTATCGGAATCGAGGTCATTACAACAGGTTGCTGTATGGGTTGTCCAGACGGGTTTGCCATGACTCGGCATAGAAATCTTCCACCGTTCTTGCCAACCACCATTAGACAATAGATAGGCTTCTCCAGAAACAGGGAAGCTATTGGGTTTTACCCAAAAAGCGACCGTAGTTGCGTCTGATTGCAAGGCTACCGAATTAGGCGCAACAGCAGCTCCCTCCAGCGCATTTGCGCCCCAGCCGTGGCGGTTAGCAACTTCACTGGCTCCTGAAAGAAGTTCGGCATCATTGCCAAATTGGCTATCGTCCTGACCATCACCATTCAGGCTGTACAAGGCGACTTCTGGCGTTACTGTACCCGGGAAAGTAGATTGCTCACCGTAAAGGGTAGCAACCTCTCCATCAGTCAGTGCGTAATTTAAAATGGTTACCTCGTCAATCACTCCGTCGGTCCAGTTACCTCCGTCGATGGGATTGTAACCGATGCCTAACGGTTGTGTTGTTGCATTGAGGTCACCAGCAACATCCTTGTCTGCTACTAATGCACCATTGAGATAGATTTTATCTTTGGTACCGTCGTGTACCATCATTACGTGCGTCCATTCTCCAACGACGAGTTCATTACCATCACCGCTGTCCATGTCGGAAATACCAGAAGAATTATTGGTAGTAAAGACCGGTTTTCCGTGGCCAGGTAAGGAAATTTTCCAACGCTCTTGCCAGCCGCCATTGGACATCAGGAAGTACTCGCCACTTACGGGCAAACTGTTGAGTTTGATCCAAAAAGCGATAGACGTCGTGGGGGAATTCAACACGGCGGAATTGGGTGCCGTTACTTCCGTACTCGTACCATTGAAAGCCAGCGCACTCTTGCCATAACCAAAGCGGTCGGTAGCAATCGTAGCGTCTTGCAGCGTGGCATGATTTCCATAGGCATCCTCAAAACCTGCCTTAGAAAAAGAATAGCTGGCGACTACACTGTTTCCAATGACAGGTACTGTATTTTGTGTATTGTACAAAGCAGTAATCTCGGCATCAGAAAGTCCTGTACCAAAGATCATCACCTCATCCAGAGCACCGTTAAAATAATTGGCGTTATCGATAGGGTTATATCCGATTCCCAAAACGTTGGAAGTGGTATTCATATCTCCCGCTACGGCCTTGGTAGCGACACCTACCCCGTTGAGGTAGATTTTGTCTTCCGTACCGTTGTGGACCATCGCCACGTGCGTCCATTCGCCCGGTACCAGCTCGTTACCGTCACCAGCATCCATGTCAGAAATACCGGAGGTGTTGTTGGTGGTCCAGATCAACTTTCCGTGGGTGGGAAGGGAAACTTTCCAACGTTGCTGCCAACCGCCAAAAGATAACAGAAACTCCTCACCTTGATCTGGCAAGGCAGTAACGTTCACCCAGAAGCTGAGGGTCGTTTGAGGGGTATTTAAGGCACTATTGTTTGGTGCAATAACGCTACTTTGTTCTCCATCAAACAAGAAGGCGCTATTGGCAAAACCAAGGCGATCCTGGGTCAGTTGCGCCCCATTAACGACTGCATGGTTGGCATTGGTCGTAATATCCTTGGCACTTCCTGAGAAATCGTAGTGAGCAATTGGCGTCTGTGCAAACACACTTGTGGTGCTGAGCAAAAAGACAACACCCATTATTAAATGGTATAAATGTTTCATCATCTTAAAATGGTATTAAAGTTAAGGAACAGCACAAAAATAAATTGAGCCGACGTTCTTCAAAAAACAGGCTAAACGGTTCAATTTAAGCGTGCCTGCTTTTTGAAGAACTTATAAAGAAGGCTCAATTTGTTTTTTGCGCAATACAATGGTTCTTAAATCTTGATTACGGTACTCACAGAGCGGCCCAATGGGCTACTCCAAATCAGGTGGTAATGACCTTCCGGCCAGTCTCTAACCTCTATCTGTTCGGTATCACTTGTCGTTTTTTGGCGGTATACGCTTCGACCTAATACATCGAAGACTTCAATGTGTCCTTGTTGATTCCTGGCTGTGGCCCAATGCAGATAAAGGGAGTTTTCTACTGGATTGGGATAAGTCAGGAGTTTCTCTTCCGTCAATATGAGGGGTTCGGTACTGGGAGTTACGCCGCCTTGGTAAAGCGTATTCACTTCCGCTGGCGTAAGGGCATAATCGAGAATTTTCACCTCATCAATCACCCCTTTAAAATTGTATTCTGGTTGGTCTGGCAGCATCTGACCAATCAAGAGCGGGAAGGTCGTCGTACGTATCAGTCCATTAGTGGCTCGGTAAGCGGCTAATGTTCCGTTGAGATATAGGGCGAGGTATTCGCCATCGTAAGTAGCGGCAAAATGATAGAATTCGTCTACTGCTAGAGGTTCCTGGATGTCTAAATCTCGCGTTCCAGTGAGGGTATTCACCGTCCAACGCAATTGTTGCTGTGGGGTGATCGAAATTTTCCAGCGATTTTGCCAACTTCCGTGGGAAACAACAAACGCCTCGCGCTCCAACAAAGCATTCATTTCCAACCACCCGCTTACCGTAATGGCTTCCTGAACGTTCAAAATCGGCATGTTTTCCACCGCAATATGCTGGCTGCCTCCGTTGAAATAATAAGCGTTATTGCTAGCTCCCAGCAAGTCGGTGGTCAGGAGTCCTCCATTGTTCTGACCGTGTAGTTCGTTACCACTTACATCAAGTGTATTCCCCGTAAAGGGATAATGAGCAATGATTTCTCCTCCCGTAGAGACGAAGTTGCGTACCAGTATTTCCGTAGTAGCCGTATTGCTTTGCCCCTCATCGTCGGTGACGACAACTTCAATTTCTATAATACCTTCTCCTGCAGGGGCATCCCAACTGACCGTAGCTCCGTTCCCACTTATGTTACTTGCACTAGCTGACCAGCTGTAACTTAAACTTTGCGGAGCTTCATCCAACGCCACACAAGTAAAGGTGACCATACCTTGTGGAAGCGTAAATGGCGCACTTTTTTCTATGGCAATAATCTCCGGCGCTAGATTGATTTCCGGAACAATGGGCAAAACCAACATGGCCGTATCCAGGTTACCGGCTTCATCTGAAACAATGCACTGAATGTCCACCACTCCTTCGTTTGCAGGCGCGGTGTAAACAATACTCGCACCATTATCCATGAAAGTGCCTGCTGTAGCTGACCAAGTGTAACTCAGCGCATCACTATCAATATCTTGCACCGTAGCGTAGACGGTCGTGGAAGTAACAACAGCCATAGGCGAATCTTCTGCAGCTAAACCTCTGAAGCGAGGAGCCGCAGTATAAGCCTGCGCAGTCTGCTGGTAATCCACCACTACACCGTTAATGAGCATTTTATTTTCATCGTAAGTAATATCGCCTCCAGCAGGACAAATCACCAGCATCCGAGCAGCATCTGCCAAAAGGGAGACGCTAAAGTCGCCACTTACATTTTGTGCCAAAAAAGTCTCGGTCAGGGCATCATAAACATCAACGGGGTCATCTTCCAAGGCCAGGGTAATCGTCTCCGTTTGCCCGTAAGGGTTATAATATAGATAGGTCGGATAAGCTGCGCCGGCGAAGAAATCCGTTTTCAATAAATCCAACTGCAGGATGCGCTGTACTTCTGTGGGTTCAATGATTGCTCCGAGATAACCGATGGAACCCGTACTGTACAGCGAAAGATTCGTTGCCGCCCAATTGCCACCTAAAGCATCACCGGTAGAAAAAGGAGATTGCCCATTCCAGTTTTCGCGTAAAGCCTCGTAACCAATCACCTGCTGAGGATCGTTGGCCATGGACCACTCCGAAGCATCCTGAAGGAAACTCGGTAAAAATCCAGGATAAAAAAGGCGGGTAGCATTCGCTAAATTCAACGCCCACTTGCCAATGGCACGCGCGAAACGCTTATCGTAACGTACTGCTGGAACCAAGGCTGCTGCCTGTTGCACACCATTCAGCTGAAAAGCGTAATCATTGCCATTATCGTTGGCCTCCCCCACCAAACCGGACACATCGAAACCATTCCAATCTCCGACGATCGTACCCCAACCCCGCAAGGAGCCACGGTCAAATGACCAATTGAGCATCTTCTCTATGTCGTAGTTCGTGCCTAATTCTGCGTTCATTCGGGCAGCAGTGAGCGTGCCGTAAGGCAATTGCAACTCGTAGGAAGGATTAGACGACCAATCGTCCAGAAAGTCCAAGGCCCATTCCGCGCCTTGCAAATAAGCTTCGTTGCCGGTTACATTCCAGGCCTGATAAAGCAACCAGGCAAAGGCACCAGCAGCTTCCGGCTCGGGAACGCCCTGAGCATTTGGCGTCATTTCCGTAAAACTCCACGCCCGATAATTGAGGTAAGGAACCGCCCAAGGGGTAGCGCCACCGCCCATGGCCTTGATCGCTTCCAGCATTTTATCGGCAATAGTGATGAACTGAAGGTCGGCCTCCCCTCCCATCTCGGGGTACAAATCGTAAAGCTGATAAAAGTATACATTGGGCATCATATCGTACCACCAGTCATTACCACTACTGGTAGAAGGTGCATTGAGGTAGATATTTTCGCCGTTGGCTTTGTTGTAAAAATCCTGGCTCATCCGCACCCAATTGCGGCCAAACTGATTTTGCTTGTTCTGCCCCACCAGTGTCGCTCCTACCAGTGATGGCAATACATTGATCGCTTCATTACTCGTCGAAGAAAAGGTACCTACGTAGGTATCCAACCTAAAAGCAGGACTCAGCGGATAATTCACACCACTTGGCTGAACCGTACAGAGCGGCAAATACTGGCCTGTCAGCTCCGTATCATAGACCATTTCATCGTACTCCAAGGCCACGGTTTTCCAGTCCAGCAGGTTGTAGGGCGCTGGCTGGTTAGGCATTGCTTCAATTCGAGGAATGGCTATCTGCCCTGACTGCCCGGCCAAGGCCAGCGGTAGCAAACACACTAACCATAGTATTCGTTTCATCATCTTTTGCACCAAAATCAACATAAGACCAATTATTGCGCAGAAAGTAAATTTCTATTGCTTTAGGCTTTTCGAATGGCTGACACACTTAAAGTGAATCGCTTAGCCAGCTGTTCGAAAACTGAAATAGAATTTATTTTCGTGCTGTTCTTAAATTTACGTGAGGCTTGAAATCTCAGGGTACTAAATCAATAGTTAGCATTCTGCTTCAGCATGGGGTTGAGGTCAATCTCTGTTTGTGGAATCGGGAATACCTCATGCTTTCCTACTTCAAAGCCAGCCAAGGAATCAGCGGCGACACCCCAGCGCACGAGATCGAAAAACCGGTGCATTTCAAAACCCAGTTCTACTTGTCGTTCGTGCCTCACTAGCTCCCGCAATGCGGCCTGATCCGTAGTAGTGATCACGGGTAGCATCGTGGCGGGTTCGATGGATTGGGCGCGTGCGCGGGCACGAACTTCCTCCAGCGGCGCCAGTGCTGCGGTGGTCTGGTTCAATTCAATCAGTGCTTCCGCTTCCCACAATAAGACTTCCGCATAGCGAATAGCCGTGTAGTTGATATCGCCATCCGCTTTTTGCGTCACGACCGAATCGGATTGGATATATTTTCGCACACTGTACTTCGTAGAGGAGAAAGAGTTGGTGTAGGTACGTCCGAAGTATTCATCGCCACGCATCGCCACCGTGATTGGCAAGCGGGGATCTCCTTCTTCAAAGGCGGCTACAAACGATGGCGTAACTTCAGCGAAGCCATAGCCATCAATTTTGCGTGACGCCCACCATTGATTGAGGAAATTGCCCAATCCCAACTCTAGGTTAGCGTGTTGTATTTCCCAAACCGATTCGCTGTTGTTTTGGGTAAATTTGCCATAGTTATCAGCATAATCTTCGACCAGTGCATAGACCCCCAAGTCTTTGATACGGCTCACATAACTGAGTACCTCCGCCCAGTTTTTGGCGTACAAATTGGTCTTACTCGCCAGGGCTAATGCTGCTCCACGTGTGGCACGACCTTCGCTACCGGCAGCGGCTACAACGGGTAGTAAAGGAGCGGCCCGCTCGCAATCTGCAATAATTTGCGCAAAAATCTCCTCCCGCGAACTAGCGGGTTGGCGCAGCTCATCGGGGGGCAATAGTTCCGTGATCAGCGGAACTTCGCCAAATACCTGGGTCAGTAAAAAGTGGTAATAGGCACGTAAGAAAAGTGCTTCTCCCGTGTATTGCGCGCGCAGCGTTTCTTCCACCTCCACATTTTCGATGTTATCCAGCACGAGGTTACACTGGGCAATCCCCTCGTACTGTACTTTCCAAAAAGTGTTAAACTCTTCCGTCCGAGGGGTATAAGTAAAGGCTTCCAGTTCCACCAAACCAGGGCGGGAACCATCACCTCCAGTGATAGCTTCGTCGGAGGTTATTTCGGCGAAAGCCCAATAAAAATTACCATTGTCATTGTTGAATAACAAAGGCCCATAAGCCGCATTAAGGGCTTGCAGCGCGTCATCGCCTGTTTGGAAAAAACTGCCTGCATCATAAGTCGCAATCGGATCTTTGTCTAAGNTGCCTTCACACGAAGTGAGCATTAGCAAGGGTAAAAGATAGCGTAGTATTTTCATCGTTTCCGGTTCTTTTTAAAACTTAAGTTGAACGCCTGCAATGATGGTCCGTGGTGCGGGTACTGTTCCCCAGTCAATTCCCACCGCCAGGTCCGAGGAGATGCCTAAGCCCTGGGTATCGTTGGCATTGGCCTGTATTTCGGGGTCTAATCCTGGATAATTGGTGAGCGTCAGGGCATTCTGAACAGTGCAGTAAACGCGCATGGTGCTGACCTGCTCATTGTTAATCAGTTGGGCAAAATCATAGCCCAGGGAAATATTACGTATCCGCAAATAGGAGCCATCTTCCAGAAAGCGGGTAGAAGGACGGCGGTTGCCGTTGCGGTCATCAACACTTACGCGGGGGATATCGGTATCGGTATTGGTGGGGGTCCACCGGTCAAGAATATCGCGGTAGGAGTTGAATCCTCGTAATTGCGTTTCGTAAGCAAAATTGCCGTAAAGGAAATAGACATCGTTGCCTTGCACGCCTTGCAATAGCATCGAGAAATCGAATCCTCCCCAATTGAGCCCCAGGTTTAAGCCATAGGTGAAGTCAGGAAATGGATTGCCAACATGTTTACGATCTTTATCATCAATGACATTATCTCCGTTGAGGTCAGCAAACTTGACGTCGCCAGGCCGGGTAAACTGGCTCTGAAACGGACTAGCGGCGATCTCTTCATCCGACTGAAACAAGCCCACCATCTCCCAGAGATAAAAGGAACCTACCGGATGACCAGGTTCCGTACGCGTCAACGATCCATCCGACAAGCCAAAGCCTCCTAGGATGGGCTCACTGTCGGCTATCGAAGTCACTTGATTACGAAGCGTTGTGAAATTGGCACCGATGGTATAACCTACTTTGCCAATTCTATTTTTGTAAATCAAGCCCAGCTCAAGTCCTTCATTTTGAACACTGGCGGCATTGACAAAAGGAGGACGCGTGGCACCACCCGTTTGGGGAATAGGTACCCGCACGAGGATGTCTTCGGTGGTTTTGCGGAACACATCAGCCGTAATAGACAAACGATCATCGCTAAAGGCAACATCCATCCCGAAATTGGTCTGTGTGCTGGTTTCCCAACGAATATTGCTATTGCCAATTTCTAAGATATTGGCTCCCGTGGCAACGCTGTTGTTGTTACCAAAAACGTAAACACGATCGCCTACACTCACCAAGGAGCTGAAGGGGTACACCCCGATTTCTTGATTACCTAAGCGCCCCCAGCTGGCTCGTAATTTCAGACTGGAAACAAAGTCTTGGTTAGCAAACCATGGTTCATTTGAAATATTCCACGCTGCCGAAACGGAGGGGAAAGTCCCCCAGCGATTGTTTTTCCCAAAACGAGAAGAGCCATCGCGGCGAATAGCTGTACTGACCACGTAGCGCCGTTTGTAGGAATACGTAAACTGACCAAAATAAGACAACAGAGCCCACTCCGTCGCAATTCCAGAAGCACCAACATTGCTGATCTCTTCTGGCACACTGGCATCGATATAGCGGAAGAGCGGATCGTTGCGCCGGAAATTATTGGCGGATGCTCCCAAATAATCCGTGTGATTCTGGATCGCCTCCATGCCCACGAGGGTAGAGATTCGATGATCGCCGAAATCACGCTGAAAATTTAGCGAGTTGTTCCACACCAGGGTTTGAGCGAATACCCTGCCTTCGTTTAAAGACGTGGGGTCGTAGATCGCCGGAGACAAACGCTCTTTGAACAATTTGCTGCGCTCAAAGAGCAAGTCACCGCCCAGTGTTGTTCTCAATTGCAATCCATCAAGCAGGGTAAGTTCTGCGAATACCGAACCAAACATCCGGTAGCGATTGATGGTCCAATCGGTATTTTGGTTGAACGCCAGCGGATTGGCATTTCCGTCACCAAAAAGCGTCGGGTCAGACAATTCTGTAGACGTCTTGACCAGCGTACCATCGGGATGGTAGACGGGAAATAGCGGGGAAGCAATCAGGGTGTAGCGAATGCCACTGGGTTCATTACCGGGGCCAAAACCATCCCCAGAGGAATTGATCACCTGGCGATCCGTAGCTGAAAAGGAAAGATTACTACCGATGCGAAAACGGTCATTGCCGATATCTCCATTAATCCGGAGCTGGTATTTATCAAACCCCTGCCCCTGGTAGATCCCGTCCTGGGTGAGGTATTCTCCGGAGATAAAAAAGCGACTTTGTTCACCGCCGCCCATCGCCGAGAGGGAGTAACGCTGCATCGGTGCCGGTGCAAAAACGAGACCAAGCCAATCGGTATCGGCTAAAGTATCTAAGATCGCTGGGTCATAGGTAGGCAAAATATTCGCGGGGTTACGAAGCTCATTGGCATTGGTAATCCCCTCATTACGGATGGTTAAAAATTCTTCTGCATTCAGCAATTCCGGTAGCCTGACGGGTTGTTGAATACCCGTATAGGCCTCAAAGTTGAAGACCGTTTGCCCCGGCTGCCCTCTTTTAGTGGTAATCAGTACTACCCCATTAGCGGCACGTGAACCATAAATAGCAGCCGCTGCTCCATCTTTCAGTACTTCAATGGAAGCTATATCACTGGGGGAAAACATATTGATATTGCTGGTCGTCGGCACACCATCTACTACATAGAGCGGGTTATTGTTGCCCAGTGAGCCCGCTCCCCTTATCCGAACTGCAATATCATCACCCGGCGCACCGGTGACCTGCGTCACCACAATACCTGGCGCCTGACCTTGCAATGCCTGATCAATGCCCACGACGACCAGCCGCTCAATATCTTTGGATTTTATGGAGCTGATCGCCGAAGAAACGTCACTGCGTATTTCTCTTCGGTAGCCCGTCACGACCACTTCCTCCAACAGCTTGGTATTCTCGCCAAGCACTATTTCTATTTCAGAACGACCAGCAATAGGTACTTCCTGATTGTCATACCCTAAGTAACTAATGACCAAGGTAGCATCGGCAGCTTTTACCTCCAATGAAAACCGGCCATCCAAATCCGTCGTCACTCCATTGGTGGTTCCTTTTTCGACGACATTGGCACCAATTAGTGGCTCCTGACCAGTGCCTTCTACCACGCTTCCTTTCACCACAAATGACTGCGCTTGCAGAGAGGTCATCCCCAGTAAAAACCACAGGGGCAACACCCAACAAATGGAAGGTAGGCGGGTACTCATGTGGTGTCCTTTAGCTCCTATACTTACGTTCATAGAATAATCCTTTATGATTAACATTCCTAAAGATCAATATTTACAGGAAGCTAAGATGATACTATTACGCAAAAAAACGGTACTTTTAAGAATTCATGATAACAATACTTTATTTCGTATAAAAAGAATACTTAAAACCATCGTAGGAAAACGACTACTAACAAGCACTTAAGTTTTTAAATATGGATATACACAGGGAAATAACCCCCTTGAAAAACCAGGATGTATTAGTGGTCCTGGATTCTACTAATAATGGCTTTGATTACCCGATCCACAATCACCCGGAGTATGAATTGAACCTGGTGATGGGCATGTCTGGCACGCGCATCGTTGGCGACTCTACCGAACGTTACCAGGACTTTGATCTGGTCCTTTTAGGACCTTATCTTTACCACAAGTGGGATGGAGATCAACTGCTTCAGGAAAAGGGGCCTCCTTACCGCGTCATTACCATCCAGTTTGCGATGGATTTATTTGGTAGTCACCTCTTTCAGAAAGATCGCTTTTTACCTATCAGAAACCTATTGACGGATTCCCGCCGCGGAATCAAATTTCATGGGCAGTGCCTAAAGGAGGCCATGCGCTTGATGATTGGCTTAACGGAAGATCAGGGCTTCACCAACATTATCAACTTTCTACAGCTTTTAGATCTTCTCTCCCACGCCAAAGAGGCTACCTCACTAGCCAGCGAAGGCTTCTCTCCTCAGGCATTGCGAAACAGTACCAATCGGATTCAACTGGCCTATAGTTACATCTTGAAACATTTTAAAGACCCCTCCCTACGATTGGAGGAAGTATCTAGTAAGTTAAACATGAGCCCCTCGGCTTTCAGTCACTTTTTTCGCAAATTTGCTTTTCGTAGTTTTTCCCAATTCTTGATTGACCTACGCATTGGGCACGCCTGTAAACTGCTGCTCGACACCGACGACACGGTGAGTCAGATCAGTGCAAAATCGGGTTTCAATAATTTGGCTAATTTCAATCGCCTCTTCAAAAAATACCGCGACTGCACCCCCATCGTCTATCGCAAACGCTACCTCGAAAAAAGCGCCTTCGATTGGACCAAACAGTCGACGCCCTGGCAGTTTATGCCCAAAGATTCCAATAATTTGGCCCATGTCAATCCTACGGAGTATGCTACGCGGTTGAAGCATTATTAAGAAATGTGGTTTTGGAAAAAGCAGCGGTTTACCTTCTATTTTTAATATCATTCACCACAAATGGAGTATATAACACTACTGTCGAGGCATTAGGCTTTAATGGGCCAGTAATGTATAATGCCTCTTTTATCTTAAATTCAAGCATTTTTTTTGAAAAATCACTATGCTCTATTTGGCGTACTTTATCTTTCTCATTAGTGATGATAATAAATGGCAGGGTAGTAGTTTCATCTAAATGATTTCCTATCTCTTTGACCTCAACAGTTGATAAAACACCATCCTCAAATATCAATGTTGATTCGTAGTTGTAGCTCACATATGTGTCCCAAAATTCAAGGGGAAGTTCTAGATTATTCACATATAAATCAATTGCCAAGCCAAGGTGCTCGATTGGTTCATAACCTACACTTTCTCCTAATTCTGGATAGTATAGGATATACCACTCACCTTTATTATCATTTTGAATAATCTCTTCATTCTCGAAATATCTCAAACTAGGGTTATCCTGACGATATTTGTTTTCCAAAAAGTCAAAAATGATCTCCTCTTTCTTCCCTTTTTTATCATATATCCTCCAAACCCCAACAGCTTTTCCATCTTCATACATTCCTTGTTTTTGCAGTTTCCCTCTACTATTATAATATGTCCATGTACCGCTTTTTTTATTAGCTACAAACTCCCCTTCTAACTTCATTGTGCCGTTAGCATAGTAGGACTTCACTTTTCCGTTCAAGGCTCCTAAATCATCATAGTTAAATTCTCTGATTTTTTGTCCATTTACAGAAAAGGACTCCCAAACACCTATTTTCATTCCATCTGAGAATTGCCCCTTTTCTACTAGTTCACCACTACATTTCCTCTCATAAGAACCATTAAGAAATGGTGTGATTTCATCTATGTAATCTACACAATCACAATGTGGGTATTTCATCTCAACCTGAGAATAACCCAATAGTGGAAAAGTCAATATTAAAGAGAGAACTATTTTTTTCATAATCAAATACTAATTTTAAAAATAAAAGAAATCTTCCCCAATGGATCATTCTATTTTAAGGTGAGATGCATCTACTTACCTTCACCTCTTCGAATAAGCCTGCTCCATCAAAGAATTAGGCATAATGTATAGGTATTCCCGCTTGGCATCAATAATTAGATTAAATCGCTTTAGCAAATCTCCTCCCATTACACTCATTTGTTGTCGGCCTATTGTGCCTTCAAAAAAGCCTACGGGGATATCTTCAAAAGGGACTTCTCCGATTATAAATTTAGGTAACTTACCTTTTTTGATTTTCAGTACGTTACCGTAAGAGTCTTTCAATTCTTTTTCCTCTAAAATTTCTACATGTGCGCCGATATTGCTCTCTGCAGTAAATTTATCATCATATAAAATCGCCCCACCATAGCCTGAATGGATGAGAAACCGGTTGGGGTAATCCTTTCCACCAATTGTGCTGGTTCCTTGGATAAACATAAACCCGTCTTCATAAAAAACAGGGACTTTATTAAACGCTACTGCTTTCTCCGGAAGGGTATCGTGGAGAATAATAACACGCTGTTCAAAATCAATTTCAATCACATTACCGTCAAATAAATTAGGCCCAAATTTACCGCCTGTTCCTGGCCCTGATTCTTTTGTTTCCCAGATGGCGATACTATCCCACTTCAAACTCCTGATTGCTAAAGTGTTGCTTGCGCTATACCTTGCAGTAGCATCCCCTCCCCAGCTGCTGACCTCTTCTTCACTGTCCCAATTGATACTCGTAATCGTACTTATTGCTTCGCTTGTTAGCGTTACGGAACCTGCGGCGGTGTGAAACATTAAATCGACGGTATCCTTTTCATTCAACACCGCTTTGATCGATAGATTATTATGGCTGGTTAATTCAAAAGGGATGGTGTCTGATTCTGTGTTTCCTTGTGCATTCAATAGTTGACTAAACGCAAGTAACATTACTGGGAGGTATAACCCCAATTTGAAATTAATCTTCATTTCCAAAGTACTGTTATTGGTTATTGGTTTTGAATACTTGACAAAATCCTACCGCAACAACAAAACATCTCCACCCAAAGTTCTGCGCTCCCCATTGACGAGGCGGAAGCGAATGCTGTAGGCGTACACCCCAGGATCAAGGGCTTGCCCACGGAAGGTACCGTCCCAGCCGTGGCGCTCGCTGTTGATGGGCCAATCTATAGCCTGGAAAACCATGTTGCCCCAGCGGTCGAAGATCAGTAATTCTTCGATACGTTCGACTTGAAGAGGGTTACCAAAGAGGAACCATTGATCGTTGTAATCGTCGCCATTTGGGGAAAAAACATTCGGTAAGAAAACATCCACGCGGTCTTCGACGATGAGTTCGGCTTGAAGTTGTTGCTCACAGCCAAAAACATCTTTCAAGTAGAGTTCCACAATGCCCGACTGGCGGGCGGTTATCTCTGGATCGAGACAATCGGTGCAAGACAGTTGCTCGGCAGGTTGCCAATCAATGCTGGCAAGCAGGTTTTCGGGAACGTAAAGCTCCCACACTACTGGCGCAGTGATCCCCAATGGCAGCTTGATCGGGTTATCGAGGCTGGCCATACCGTCAGGATAAACGGCGGGCATGATCCATTCGGTTTCGAGTTCACAACCGTTGGCATCCTTGATGGTCAAAGTATGGTTTTCTCCCGGCCATAGACCATTTAGCCAGGTGTCGTCGCTTTGCCACACACCGTCGTCAAGCTGGTATTCATAAGGGGCCACTCCTCCTGCGGCATAAGCGTCTAAATAACCCGCAAAGAGTTGTTCGCAATCTACCTCTGGCGCAAGTAAGGTTGGCGGCGCCGTAACTTCATAGCTAAATAAACGGCTACACCCACGGGCATCTGTCACTTCTAATTCGTAAACAGCTACCGATAGGTTGGTCAACTGGTCCGTTGCACTTTCATCATGAAACCAATGGAAATCAAAAGGCGCAGTACCAGCAGTCATTTCCAACTGGATGGCACCATCGCTACCATTGGCACAATTTACCGGCACCACCGTCGCTGCTGCATCCAAATTCCAGACTTCCACCTCAGCAAATCCTTCAGCTGTTCCCCAACAGGCCGCATCTTGGACACCTATTAACTGGTAGACTCCCGGCAGCGTAAGCGGCAAAGCACTCGCAGCTTCCAGCAATTGCCAGACCTCTTCGCCATTGTATTGATAACCTATATTATATGGAGCGACACCTTCCAACTGTAGCGGTAACCACGCCGTGTCACCTTCACATATCTGTGCTTCGCCAGAAAGGAACGCACTCGGCGGAGTAGTTAAAAACACGCTGGCGGTACTACTCGTTTCTTGGTGGCAGGCATCAGTAATGCTTACCGAATGGGTTGCGCCATCTACGCCGGGTACTTGCTGCGTATTGGTATTACCACCACCCATCCATTGATATTCGTAGGGTGCTACGCCTCCACTGGGTGTAGCAGTCATGATCGTTGCCTCTCCCGGACAAGTATAAGCATCCGGCAGTATTAGCGAAAGCTCGGGCGCAGGCACAATAACCAAGTCCGCAGAGTCTGCATAACATGCGCAAGGAATATCTAAAACCAAGCGAATCAATTCTTCATCCTCCATCTCCATGTCAGGCAAACTGTTTACAGGCAAATCGGCATAGAGATCGCCTTCCGGGATGGTAATAGAACCGGAAAAGGATTCGTAATCAAGGCCGGGAGTCGCCGTAGAAGCCGGGCTTATTTGATAATCGATCATCAAGGGGCGATCAAGAGGACTATCTGCGCTGCGGCTAAACCGAAAGGCAGCATCTTCACAACCTTCAAAAATCTGTCCTGGGCCAGCTGTTTCACCGATAGCGGTTACTGCTATTTCGCCACCCAAATTGAAGCTACCCGCTTCCAGAAAAACGGCAGAATCGAAAAAGGGATCAGCGACATCTCCTACCACCAATCGGATATGATAGCTTTCGCAGGGACGAAGCTTCAGTTCAGCTGTAAGAACAGTGGTAAAACCATCGTATTGAATTTGCGCCAAATGAGGTGTAGCAATATTAGAGAGCCCGCACTCTGACTGATCTTCCGGCCGTTCATTGTGAATATAAAAACCTTCGTTCTGATTGAAGTTGACCGAATTGATGGATACGAAATCATTAGTACCGGGAATCAGTGCCACATTTTCAGCATTAGCCGAAAATTCGCCGTCAATTCCGGGGCCACTGATAAAAAAGCCGAAAACATCGTTGTAGTTGCTGCCCACAAATTCGCAGTATTCCTCAGAAGCAAAAACGTAACGAAACCGAACGATAGAATCCAGGGGCACAAAGTCAAACTCAATACCTACCGCATCCCTGACCAACCCGGTCGAAAGCCCTGACAAGTCAGCATCATTACCGTCTCCGGGTAAGTCTCCACTTTTATCGGTTTCATTATTGGGGCCAGCTGCGTTATTGGTAGGACCAGTAGAAAGGATAATCCCCCGGTCAAGGCCGATTACATCAAGGCCATTCTCAAAATATCCTAGTCCATTGGTGTGGCCAATCGTACTTATAAGGTCGATGTTATCACAAGCGCCACTGGCGAAGATATCCTTGACGAGCGTTTGAGCTGTAAAATCGTTATGGGTAACGATTCCTTCCTGGGCCTGCACTTGTGTACAGACCAACATCAATACGCCCCACCACCAAGAATACTTTTCCATTAATAGTTACTACCCGTCCGCTCTGCCTGCATTTATTAAGGGTAGCCTTATAAATTGAGGCCATCCAGAACAAGCTCATAAGAGTGAACTCCATATGTAAAAAAAGAAATAAGGGAAACCAAAGTCGCCACGACTAAGAACGATTGATAGTTGCTTCTATTACAGAGGACTTAAAGATATGAGTAATTCCCAAACAACGGTAAAGGGAAACCAGGATTTAACGAAATCAGGTAAAAGACTTGACAAAAACAATGCGCTTTACACATAAATATTTCTTAAAAATATGCAACATACATTACCCAAAACAAGTATACGAAAAAAGGAAATTAGGACTTTCTAGGAGGAATTGCTTGCCCTTCCCCCTAAAGAACCGACCTTTGCAAAAATCATGAGAGAAATATTTCTCATATATCCATATTCTTAATATTTTGCGGGGAGTATTGTACAAAAAAGTAAATTGAGTCTTCACTGGCACTTTTAAAAATCGAAGGCTCAACTTATTTTTGTGCAGTCCCTCATCATCTGTCCCCCTTTGGGAAAAAATCTGAAATCAGAAGGTATATGAAGATCCTGAAAACATTTTTAGCACTCTTTTTACTACTGTCAAGCGTGAGCGCTTACAGTCAGGCGTTTTCCAGCTGTGTAGAAGGAACCATCCGAGTGGATGATAACACTACGCTGGAGCTTTGCCAAGGTGACGGCTTAGACGATTTGATTCGTTTTCGCTCCAGCCCACTGGCCACTCCTTATGCTTATATTGTTGTAAATGAAGACGACATTATTGTCTATGCCAGCACAAGTAGTTTCATCAACTTCGAAGATCTGCCCGACGGTAATTTGCGTGTTTTTTCTGTTTCCTATATCGGCCAATTCCTTGGCGAAGTAGGCGACAACTACCTGGAAGCAACGCTGGGTAGCTTCTGTTATCGCTTAAGCGGCAACTTTATCTCGATTTCCAACCTCACACCGATGGGAGGAAACGTTATGACTGCTGCTGGCGAAACAGCTATCACCCTTTGTATCAATGACGGGGTAGCTAATGTTGTAGATTTCACTTCTTCCAGTGAATTCACTCCTTACCTTTACGTTATTACCGATGAAGACGACAACATCCTGGGTACTTCCCCTGATGGAACAGTCGACTTCACCGATGCAGCCATTGGTGTTTGCCACGTTTGGGGATTAGCTTACGTTGGTGACTATACCGGACAAGTAGGTGAGAATATTCTTACCTCAGACTTGGCTAGTGCGTGCTTTGAACTCTCTATGAACTATGTTGAGGTGACTCGCCTCTTCCCTGATGCCGGGGCTTTGACTTATGCCGATGGTTCGGAAGCCTTCGTTTCTTGTAGTGTACTCGAACCCACCGGTACCGTTAGCCTTGTGAGTACTCATGATCCTGCCACTGATTTTGCCTTTGTTATTGTAGATGGAGAAACAGGTTTAGTACAAAGTGTTACAACTGCCACTGAGATTGATTTGGCAGCGATCCCCGCTGGCTCGTACCGTATCTTTGGTGTTGCCTATACGGGCACGCTTACTCCTGCTCCAGGATCAGCATTCAACCCTGATCAACTCAGCGACGAATGTGCCGACCTTTCTGACAACAACCTAAGCTTCATCAAGCGGGTTCAAGATGCAGGTGACCTCCTACTCGAAGATGGCACCAACGAGGTGACCATTTGTGTAGGTGATGGTGTGGATGATTTCCTAAACTTTACCTCTACTTATGCCGGTGGTGACAATTTCACTTATGTGATCACCAACGAAGATAACGTTGTACTGGGTGTCTCTGATGACGCAAGTATCAACTTTGAAGGTGCAGGAGCTGGCATTTGCCGCGTTTGGGGTCTCGCTTACAGCGGAAACCTACTCGTAGAAGAAGGTATCAACATTGATGCTCCTACCCTGCTTTCAGATGAATGCTTTGACCTTTCTAATGGTTTTGTGCTCGTAAACCGTGATGGCCCTATCGGAGGAGACATCACTTATTCAGACGGTACAGATAGCTTTGTTAGTTGTTCTACGATGGAGCCTACGGGAGTTATCGAATTTAGTGTAACTGGCAATGACCCCAACTCAGACTATGCCTTCCTAGTGGTTAATGATGCTGGTAATACCATTGACCTCATCATATCACTCGCTTCTGGCGTAACGACGGGTAGCTTAAACTTAGCAAGTTTCCCCACAGGTGAGTATACACTTTATGGTGTTTCCTTCATTGGCGGCTCAGCTGGAACTGTAGGTTCGGTATTTGATCCTACCGATATAGGTGCAAACTGTTTCGACTTGTCATCAAACACCCTTACCCTCATCAAACGGGTACAAGATGCCGGCAATGTTAGTCTAGAGGATGGCAGTTTAGAAGCCACCATCTGTGTAGGTGACGGTAACCCGGATTTACTGAACTTTACAACAACTTACGCTGGTGATGATAACTTCATCTATGTCATTACAGACGAGAATAACGTTATCCTGGGCACCGACCCCTTTGGTGCCATTGACTTTGAAGGAGGAGAACCAGGCATTTGCCGCATCTGGGGTGTTGCTTACAGCGGCAACCTGACCATCAATGCTGGTGACAACCTCCTTGGTGGCCAAGCACTCTCCGATGAGTGTTTCGACCTTACAGAAGGGTTTGTTGTGATTAACCGCAACGGCCCCGACGGAGGAAGTATCAGCCTGGAAGACGGTTCTACCGAATACATTGAATGTATGGCTGGCAGTGGTGCTACCCTTACTATTGTAGCTACCGATGCTGACCCCAATCTAGCTTATGTGTACCTTGTTGTGGATACTGAAACCGACCTCATTGCTGCTATAATAGAAGGTAGTGGCATTGATTTAAGTTTACTACCCCTCGGTACCTACGAAGTATATGGACTTTCTTATCTCGATAACTTGAGTATTTCCGTTGGTGACGCTTTCACGGGAGCAACCTTGGCTGATGTATGTTTTGACCTTAGTGACAACAGCATCGACATTATCAACCGTTCCGTGAGTGTTGGAGACATTACGTTTGAAGATGGTAGCACCGTTGCAGCTATTTGCCCTGATGATGGCACCATTGACATCTTAAACTTCCTTACTGATTATAGCGGTGATGACAACCAGGCCTTTTTGGTCACGGATACAGATAATACCGTTTTAGAAATACTTGCTGGTCCAAGTACCGACTTTGAAGGTTATAACGGTGATTTTGTAAGGGTTTGGGCAGTAGCCTTTAGTGGTAACTTCTTGTTGCAAAATGGAACAACTATTGAAGCAGGAACCCAAATTTCTGACGATTGCTTTGACCTTAGCGACAACTTCCTCCTTGTGGATCTTCGTGGTCCTGATGGTGGCGAATTACGCTTGGCCGATGGAGAAACAACTGCCTTTGTGTGTGTTTCTGATGGTGTAGCTGATGTTTTGGATATACAGACGACTGCTCCTGCTGGCACCAATTACATCTATGTAATTACGGATGAAAACAATATCATCTTAAATACCAGCACCAGCCCACTGATCGACTTCGAAGATGCTCCAGCGGGTATCTGTCGTATTTGGGGACTAGCTTACCTCGGTGACCTTACTGCTGCCATTGGCGACAATGCAGCAACGACTGACTTGGCAAGTGACTGTTATGACCTTTCTGACAACTTTGTTGTAGTCATTCGGACTTTTGTTGATGGTGGCTCAGTAAGCCTGGAAGATGGCACGACCAACACCTTTGCCTGTGGCGATGATGGTGAACCTGACTTCTTCATTTTCAACAATACCTCTACCGCTACCGACGAAAGCTATGCTTACATTGTAACGGACAGCCAAAACAACATCCTTGCAGTACTTGCAGGAAACAGTGTTGACCTCGACCAGGCGGCACCTGGCGAATGCCACGTATGGGGCCTTTCTTATACCGGCGAAATCATTGCTGAAGTAGGCGAAAATGCTACGGAAGTACAACTGACCGATGCCTGCTATGAGCTATCAAGCAACTTCGTGACCATTATCCGCGAACGCGTAGATGGTGGAATGATAAGCCTGTTGGATGGCAACACCACTATTAACATCTGCCCTAATGACGACATTGCAGATATCTTATCGTTTGTGAACACAGGCTCTACTACAGCCAATTACACTTACGTCATTACAGATGTAAATAACAACCTCCTCAATAATATCGGCAGTGCTCCATTTGATTTCAATGAAATCGCAGTACCTGCAGAAATTCGTGTATGGGGGGTAGCCTTTAGCGGCCAGCTCGCCCTAATGGGTGGTGATATCCAAACCAGTGTGTTGAGTAATCGCTGTTATGATCCTACCGACAACTATGTAACAATCATTCGGGAAACTCCTGAAGGAGGTACCGTTAGTACAACAGAAGGAGAAACAACCCTCTACCTATGTACAGATGACGGTATCAGTGACCTGTATGCTTTTGCCGCCAGCGGTGCCAGCAATACGGATTACGCTTTCCTTATTACTGATGACAACAACAACATTCTCGATATTCTCACCAATACCAACGAAGCCGACTTTGAAGGTGCACCAAGTGGTACTTGTCGGGTATGGGGAGTTGCCTACACCGGCACCTTGCTTGCAGAAGTTGGTGAAAATGCAGCGACTATAACACTGTCGAACGACTGTTTTGACCTCAGTGATGATTTCGTGACTGTTGTTCGCGGAGAGCTTAATGCCGGCACGGTTTCAACAACCACTGGCACAGGTGATCGCTATACCTGCCCTGGTGATGGAGAGTCTGACATACTTACTTTCAACAATCAAGGCACAGGATCTGGCAACTTTGCCTATGTACTTACTGATGCAGATAACATCATCGTAGATATTATCAGCGATAACACTGTTGATTTCGAAGCTCTCCCTGAAGGAGAATACCGTATGTGGGGCTTTGTCTTCACAGGAGATTTATTGGCAGAAATAGGTCTGGATGCTGGTGAAGCACAATTGGCAACAGCTTGTTTCGACCTTTCTGACAACTACATTACGATCTTCAATATAGCACCAGCTGCTGGCTTGATTTTCACTGAAGAAGGCGAAGAAGAAGTTGTTCTTTGTATTGGCGACGGTATCCCTGATCCTTTTAGTGCTACCGTATTCGGTGCTAGTGCAGCTGCTTACACTTACCTCGTTGTAGACGAAGACAGCATCTTGGTAGGCGTTCTTAATGACCCTACTTTTGATTTTGAAAATGCTGCTCCTGGTGACTGGAGCATCTATGGTCTTTCTTATACAGGGGCCTTAAGTGTTCTTCCAGGTGCACACATCTTTGAAGACCAGTTGGCCAGTGGTTGTTATGACCTCACCAACAACTTCATCTTTGTAGACAAAACGTATGTTGATGGCGGTGAGATTTATACCGACGCTGGTGCCAGCGTAGTTTACGTATGCCCTGATGGCGTGGCTGACATTACCAACTTCGTTAATAGTGGAAGCTCTACCGAAGCTACCTATTCTTACGTACTGACGACACAGGGGAATATCGTGTTACAAGTGCTAAGTGGTAACACCATCGACTTCGAAGAAGCTGCTGGTTTAGATGCTTTACGGATGTGGGGCGTCTCTTATACTGGTGATCTCAATCTAAGCATTGGAAATGTTATCACAGATGTAGAGATCAGCACTGGCTGTAACGATCTTTCTAACAGCTTCGTTGATATCTTTATCGACAATCCAGATGGAGGAATGATCAGCTTCGAAGGTGGCGCAGACAGCCTTCGCCTTTGCCATAGCAACTTCATGCCTGGTGCACAAGTATTTACGACCAGTACTGCCAACGTAGGTTATGCCTACCTCGTAACGGATGATATGAATATGGTTCTTCAGGTTAGTGAACCAACAGATGGCATTGTCAATCTCGATAACTTTGCTCCTGGGTTTTACCGTATATGGGCGGTATCCTACACAGGCAACCTCTTGGTAGAACCTGGTGATGATGCTTCCGTTGCTCAATTAGCAAGCAGCTGCTTTGAGCTTTCTGAAAACTTCATCACGGTAGAACGCACAGAAAGTCTGGATGCTGGAAATGTAAGCACCATGAGTGGTGAAGACATTATCTACGTTTGTCCTCAGGATGGAATGGCCGATATCGTAATCCTTGACAACGATACCGATGATCCCGACTACCGCTACATCATCACAGACGATGAGAACAATATCCTGTTTGGAGATATCGAAAGCAACATCATTGATTTTGATCCTTCAGCACCGGGCATTTGTCGCGTCTATGGTGTTGTGTACACCGGTGAATTTGATCCGACCTTTATGGCAGATATCACCACTTCGGCACTATCCACTGACTGTTGGGCAATTTCTAACAACTACATTACGCTAATCCGTCAAACGCCAGAAGGTGGTACGGTTAGCACTGACGAAGGAAGTATAGACGTAGAACTGATCGTTAACGATGGTCAGGCCGATGTTGTCACTTTCGTGAATACAGGGATAGAAATGACGCCTTATGCTTATGTGATCACCGACGAGAGCAACGTGATCCTCGGAGTATCTGAAAGTGATATGATTGATTTCGAAGGCGTTCCTGCCGGTGTTTGCCGGGTATGGGGATTATCTTATACTGGTAATATTATCGCAAGTATTGGCGACAGCGCTGATGAAGCATTGACGGATGATTGTTTCGATCTCTCCGACAACTTCGTTACAGTAACGCGGATTGAGTTAGAGAATTTAGTTCCTGGTGGAAACACCAACGCTAGTTTACCAAACGTTGATCGAGTGGTAATTAACCTCTATCCTAACCCTGCCAGCGATCAGATCAACCTCCAGGTAAATGTACCAGCATCGTTGCTAACAGACGAGCAGATGGTAAGCTGTTATGACCTCAATGGTATGCTGTTGTTCCAGCAAGCACTTGACCCAATTGTGGGAACTAATCAACGCAGCCTAAACATTAGCCAACTACAAGCAGGTATGTACCTCTTGCGCTGGTATGATGGCGAGCAAGTAATCGTTACTCGTTTTATCAAAGAATAAACATTTGATTGTGCAGTAATTGCTTTCTGCAAACTTCTAATCCCGCATTTTATCCTAGTGATAGAATGCGGGATTTTTTTATTTAACGAACTGTATTCTACGTAACTCCCACCAATCTAAACAATTGATTAACAATAATTTAAATAAAAAAACACGCTCAAAGCCATCGTAGTTTTGGTTAAATGAAGGCCCTCTAAAAATGTACTGAGCAAAGAATAATGCCCATTTTTGGCTTCCATTGGGTAAAAGGCTTAGGCCACCCTCTTGATCAAGTAACTTAGAAAAATCCGCATATCATGGCAAAATTGAATTTTGGTGGCACCGAAGAGAATGTCGCCACTCGGGAAGAATTCCCACTAGCAAAAGCACAAGAAGTATTAAAAGACGAAACCATTGCTATCATTGGATACGGCGTGCAAGGCCCAGGCCAGGCGCTTAACCTGAGAGACAATGGCTTCAATGTTATCGTTGGACAGCGTCAACCTTCAAAATCATGGGACAAAGCGATTGCTGACGGTTTCGTACCTGGCGAAACACTTTTCTCTATTGAGGAAGCTGCTGCAAAAGGTACCGTTATTCAGTACTTGCTTTCTGATGCAGCTCAAATAACGATGTGGGAGACTATCAAAAAGCATCTTACCCCAGGTAAAGCTTTGTATTTCTCTCATGGTTTTGGTATTACCTACCTTGACCGTACAGGCATTGTTCCTCCAGCTGATGTTGACGTTATCCTTGTTGCTCCCAAAGGTAGCGGAACCAGCCTACGCCGAATGTTTGTAGAAGGCCGTGGCCTAAACTCTTCCTACGCTATCCACCAGGATGCTACCGGCAGAGCTAAAGAACGCGTTATTGCCTTGGGGATCGGCATTGGCTCGGGTTACTTATTTGAAACCACCTTCAAAAAGGAAGTATACAGCGACCTTACCGGCGAACGTGGAAGTCTCATGGGCGCTATTCAGGGTATCTTTGAAGCACAGTATTCTGTACTTCGGGAACGAGGTCACTCTCCAAGTGAAGCCTTCAACGAAACCGTAGAAGAACTTACCCAAAGTCTGATGCCGCTGGTAGCAGAAAATGGTATGGACTGGATGTACGCCAACTGTTCTACTACCGCACAGCGTGGTGCACTAGATTGGAAAAACAAATTCCGTGACGCAGTACTGCCTGTCTTCAACGATCTATACGACAGTGTAGCTTCCGGCAACGAAGCTCAACGCTCTATTGATTCTAATAGCCAGTCTGACTATCGTGTTAAATTGGATGCAGAGCTTTCAGAGTTACACAATAGCGAAATGTGGAAAGCAGGGCGTACCGTGCGTAGTTTACGCCCGGAAAATCAGCCTTCTGCTAAAGAGCAAGCGGTTGACTAAGTAACGGTCGAATAATTAATTCCCGACTTTCGGTTTTTAGTGAAGATATAAACGATCCCGTACTAAAAGTCGGGATGAGTTTATTCAAGCTAAAAACCGAAATTGAAAGAGGGAACTTAATTTTTGACCAATACTAAAAGCGCTTTTACAAGCGATTATTAATCAATCCGCGATATTTTCCAGAACTTACGCTCCGTGACTCCCTACGGAGTGTAAGTTTTTTTTTAGAGCTTGTTTTGGACGGTTTCGTAGCGAGAATCAAGGAATTACGGTTCTGGCGAAGCTGCAAAATTCGAGTTTAGCGGGCTAAATGAGTATTTCGCAGCGAAGTCAGGTTCGTAAAGTCTTAATTCGCAGCAGGAACAAGTCCCAAACATGCTCTTAAAAGGTAACGGAAAACAAGTTCCCCTTTCTTCTCAACAGACCAGTTGGTCTGATTACTAAGTACTCGAAACATCCAACAATGGCTAAGCCCATTACCCCCACTTCGCCGCTAATCAGTGTTGAGCAAATCTATCAAGCCAAAGTTCGCCTGAAAGGCATTGCCGACATTACGCCAATGCTCCCCAACTACCGCTTTTCGGAACTTTTCGAGTGTAACCTCCTCTTGAAAAGAGAAGATTTGCAAGTCGTGCGTTCCTACAAAATCAGGGGGGCCTACAATAATATGGCCACCATGACGGAGGAGCAACTGAAAAACGGTGTGGTCTGTGCCAGTGCCGGTAATCATGCGCAGGGTGTTGCCTTTGCTTGTCAGAAAATGCAGGTTCATGGCAAAATATTCATGCCCATCGTAACCCCTAAACAGAAGGTAAATAAAGTAAAACTTTTTGGCAAAAGCTTTGTCGAAGTGGTACTCACGGGCGACACCTATGATGATGCTTACGCAGAAGCTATGCAGTGTGCAGAAGTAGAAGGCAGGGGGGTTGTTCATCCCTTCAACGACCCTGGCACCATTGCCGGGCAAGGTACTGTGGGCGTAGAAATTTTGGATAGCGCCAACGGGCCAATTGACTATATTTTTGTTCCAGTGGGAGGAGGTGGATTATCTGCAGGTATTGGCAGTTACGTCAAACAGATCAGCCCCAGGACCAAAATTATTGGCGTAGAGCCTGCGGGGGCTCCTGCAATGTACGAAAGCCTCAAAGCAGGCAAGGTCGTCAACCTGGAACAAATTGATAGTTTTGTGGATGGTGCGGCTGTCCGTCAAGTTGGAGAAAACACTTTCCGGATCGCCCAAGCGGTTCTCGATGACCTCGTACTGGTAGACGAGGGTAAGGTTTGTAGTATGATTTTGCAGCTCTACAATGAAGAGGGCCTTGTGGTAGAACCCGCTGGCGCACTGACGCTGACCGCACTCGATCAGTATGCACATAAAATCAAGGGTAAAAATGTTGTTTGTATCATCAGTGGAGGTAATAACGACATTACCCGTACCGAGGAGATCAAAGAAAGAGCCTTGCTCTACGAAGGGCTCAAACATTACTTCGTTATCAGGTTTCCACAACGCGCAGGCGCGCTCAAGGATTTTCTCACTCAAGTATTGGGTGCTAACGACGATATCACTCACTTTGAGTATACCAAAAAGCACAATCGCGGTACCGGCCCAGCATTGGTTGGTCTTCAGGTAAAAGAACGAGGGGATTACGAAAAATTAGTCCAGCGGATGGATAAATATCAAATTGACTATCAATCGTTAAACGATAGTAAAATGCTTTTTGAGTTGTTGATTTGATACTTTCCGGCGGCCTTGATATTATAAGATAAAGATCAAAAATCATATTAACCAGTTAACCAGTCTTTTGGTGCAAGCTCTCCCCTGCATCACTATAGTAGAACTCTCACATCCCTGCAACCTTTTATCATCGGTAAAGTCTTTAGGATGATTCTATTCAAATAGAAGCTATCTAAAGTATTCTCGCTTACTTACGCGCAAAGCATTGAGGCTTCTGGACTTCAGCTATTTTGAGTCCCGTAGCCTCAAGCCTTTACGCTCACTTACAGCAGAATACTTTAGATAGCTTCATAAAAATACACCGTATGAAATACCTCCTAATGCTTCCCTTGTTTGTATTATTTTTCTTGCCAAATACCCAAGCCCAGAAGTGGTGGAATGGTGGCGTTGATGGTTCCGGCCCTCGTGTCGAAAAAGACTTACAGCTCGATCAGTTTTCTGGCATCCGTCTCAGCATCAATGCCGATGTATACCTGACTCAAGGCAGTACTCAGTCCGTAAGAATTTCGGCTCAACAAAATATTATTGACTTGATCGAAACAAATGTTGATGGCAGCATTTGGAAAATAAAGACAGAAGAAAACATTGATGACCATGCCCCCATCAAAATTTACATCACGGTACCTAGAATGACCTATGTTAAACTTTCTGGCTCCGGTGATATCTATACAGAAAACACCTTTACCGGAAATGATGCCGTCGAAGTAGGCATCTCTGGATCTGGTGATTTACGCTTTAAAACAACAGCCAATAGCATTGAGGCCGCCATTAGTGGTTCCGGGGACATTGAGCTAGACGGGAGCACAGAGAATTTGAACATTTCGATCTCAGGCTCCGGTGATATTGATGCTAAAGAATTGGTAAGTGGCAACTGTGAAGTACGGATTTCCGGCTCCGGTGGTGCAAAAGTCCACGCTACCAAAAACCTTAATGTACGCGTATCTGGTTCCGGTGATGTCTACTACAAAGGCAGCCCTAATGTACAATCAAGGGTCTCAGGGTCAGGCGATTTGCAATCAATAAGTGGCAGATAAAACATACGTCATCCCGAACTTTGGATAAGGCCAAAATCCAGCCTGACTTTAACTTAGAACTAGTCATTAAGCATCTAAAAAGAGTGATTTATCTGACTATTTGTACAAAACCCCATGATTTCACTAATAGAAATCATGGGGTTTCATTTTAAGTTATAAGTTTTCTGATTAGTCATCCCGGATTTTGACAATAATCAAAACCAGGGGTGACTCCTGTTATTGAACTCACACCAACTACTCTCCCTCGTCAGTACTGATACTAATTTGGCGTTGTAAACCCTGATATTCATCGTCTTCAGCTCCATCACCATCCCAATCGCGAAAATTACGGAAGGTTGCTCTACCTTCTCCAATTCTTACTATATACTGAACCGTATTTTCCGGTTCTATCAAGACCAAGGTATCACCAAAGGTATTCCACATTCCGCGACGTTGGTCGATAATTTCTCCTTTCACACTACGGTGAACCAATCGGAATTTTTGGTCGGCTTGAAAGTAGTAAATAGGCGGCTCCATTCCATATCCTTGCTCCCAAACTTCCTGCGTGAGGGATTCCGTCCGGAAAGTATCTTTCCCATCAGCAGTATTCACAGCAACATTGATCTGAAAGGTTTGCCACGTTCCACGTAATGCAGTCTTTAAATCTACTTCATCAGGAGTAGAGGTACTGTTCGTATTATCCTGTTGGCAAGCGACAAATAAAAGGCCCAGCCCTAGAAAAAAAAGAAGGTATTTCATACAAAAAAACTTACTCAGAGGTTATTTGACACAACCGCTGAAACTAATGCCCAAAAGCGGACCGACAAAGTAAGTGAAAAAACGGCAAATGGCTTTAGCTACATTACCCCTAAAGGGAATAAGTGCAGCCAAAGCCATTCTCTTGGAGATATTCGCTAGACTTTCAATCAAGTCTCAAAATATTCCTTTTAGACAATACTATAGTGCAAACAATTTAAGAGTAGCAAATTTCCCAGCTTCATTAACAAAAGTCAGGAAATAAAAACCACTGCTTAGGTTGTTACGCTCTAATGTAAACTGATTGGTATTAACCCCAGCATAGGTACGAAGCGTACGTCCCATCGCATCATTCAACTGAACGGTGTAAGTGTCGCCATTGTCATTAGCAAAATTCACAACGGCCTTGTCTGTAAAAGGATTACCTAAAACCTGGAAATCTAACTCCAATAACAAGTTTCTGGTAGAGGCTGTAATTGCACAAGTTTCAGTAATCTCTGATAGCATCAGGGTAAAGTCCGCACAATTTCCATTGTCGTTTCTTTTTCCTTCAGCGTTCCAAGGGTTATCTGGATCACTTGGCCCCTGATTGAAAACACAATCAATCTGAGTAACCGTTCCTGAAGCTTGACCATAGTAGGCATCTACATCTGCAATATAAACCACAAAGTCATCAGAACCGTCATTGATCCCTTGCGCAGCACCCGAAGCATTCCAGTCAACTACGCTCATAAAGCCATTCATACCCGAGTGAAAACCTACTGCCGACATACCAGCAAGTGCTCCAACATTGCAACCCAAAGCTTCATCAAAAATAACCTGGATGCCACCATTGGGATCATTACAACCAGTAATACCAGTTGATTGAGCAGATAATGCTCCACAAGTGAATAATGTAAGTGCTAAAACGTAAAGATTCTTCATTGTAAATATTTAATAAGTGAAGAGTGAATTATAATACAATTCTTACGTTTTAATAGGATAGCTAAACTTACAACTATTTGACTTATTATCAAACAAAATACAACGTATTACAATAGATTTACTCCTTACTATCGCAACAGTGTCACATTTCCCTTTGTGGTGTATCGCTCACCGCCAAAACAGCTTACTTCGAGATAATACCCATAAACATCCGGGGCCAATTCCTTGCCCTGATAAGTGCCATCCCAGCCATCGTTTTGCGAACGAGAGGCAAAAACCTCTTCCCCCCAGCGGTTGTAAACCACAAAGTAAAACTCATCAATGACATTACCTTCCACATATAAGATGTCATTCAGATTATCGCCATTGGGCGTAAATCCATTGGGAACAAAAATATAAGGGGCTGTACACGGGGAATTAAAGACAACCAGCAGTACTTCTACTTGATTTGTACAGCCATTAGCGTCTGTAATAATGAGCTCGTAAGTTGTTGTTTCTTCCGGGTTCGCAACAGGATTGGGAATATCTCCGGCACTAAGGCTACCGGTAGGCGACCAAAAGTAATTATAGCTTGGATCGTCTGTTGCCATCAAGGTTACCGACTCGCCAGGGCGCAAGGTATCTATTGTTGGCGTAACGGAAAGTGGGGGCTGCAATTGAAAAACATTGACCATACTACTGGCCTCTCCCATACACCCAAATTCGTTGGTCGCAGACACTGTAAACATCGTCGTAGTTAGGGGGTTCACTAATACTTCATCCGTTCCCTGCCCTGCCAGCACGGCATCCGGTGGAGACCAAGAGTAATCAGTAATGGCATAAGGGCCTAAGGATTCAGCCGTTAAGGTCACCGTATCTCCCCTACAAATTGTTGCGCCAGGAAACGCCTCAAGCATTACTCCTTGACCATCAATAATCACAGAATCAATAACGGTACAGCCCTGCTCATCTGTTAAAGAAAAATAGAAGGTTGATCCTGGGCCAGGCGTTACTTCCTGTATTTCTGTATTTCCTAAAATCGTTTGAAAATCAGGATCAGCAGCCCAGAGGTAGGCTTCCGCTTGATCACTCTCTACAAATAATTGCCAGCTGTCCGCACAGGTAGTCGTATCTGGTGAACTTACATATGCAATAGGTGGCGCTACATTCACCAGCACCTCTCCTACCCTGTTGCAAATAGAATTTGGATCAGTAACCGTAACGCTATAAGTAGTCGTAAACTCCGGACTTGCCTGTGGATTAGCAATCGTATTGTCATTAAGGCTTGCACTCGGCGACCACTGGTACTCATAGGCTTCACTCCCCAGTGGGTTAAGGCCTACCGATTCTCCAGGACAAAGGCTTAATTCTTCCAGGTTTAAAGTGATTAATGAAATAATGAGATCTTCTGTAATCGTATCCTGGCAACCATTTTCAGCAGTTGTCAATAAGCTTACGGGGATTGTTTGTGTACTGTCTAGTTCAATTTCGAGGGTCGGATCGTTACCCGAAAAGATTCCATCAATCAGCCATTCCCAACTGGTGACAGTCGTATTTTCAGCGGTCGTCATATCCGTTACCAACACGGTTGCACTATCTCCACAATTGAGGAATTCCCAATCAAAGTCTGGGTTAATGAGCCCTTCTTCGGCAACAACGACTTCAAGTAAAAGCGTGTCTGGGCAAGCCAGGAAGGCCGGAATAGTTACCATTACATCATAAGTGCCTGCACTGGGATAGGTATAAACAACGGGGCTACCACTAGCCGTAGCATCCGGCACGCTGGGATCACCAAAATGCCACTGGTAAATACCAGCTGCTGGATCTTCCGCCGAAAAAGCAACCGTAAATCCACTACACTGATCAGTAGTGACACCTGCTCCAAACTCCATCAAATCTACGACGGTCACTTGAATACTATCGACGATATCACATCCATGCTGGTTCGTAGCGGTAAAGGTATACCATTGATCTCCCGCAGTATTGGGGCTTACCGTTGGCATCGCACTATCTGCTCCTGAAGTAACCTCATCAGCGGGTTCCCAGTTATAAACAAGGTTATCGGCCAAATCCAGATTAGTTACTTGCAATGCTAGGCTTTCGCCTAAACAGACCGCCGTATCAGGGGTAATCACTGCCAGGTTGACGGCCAAACTGGTCACCGTGATAGAATCCAACGCCACACAATCCGCTTCATTGAAAACTTGTAGATAGTAGGTTTGTGTGCCAAAAGGACTTACAATATACTCCTCGGCCTCAACCACCTGACTGCTAAAATCAGCAAAAGGCGACCACAAATAACGAATACCATTATTGCTACTCCCCGTGAGGGTAATCTCCGAAGCACAAGGTGTTTGATCAGAACTGATACTCACCTCTAATGGCTCACTAACAATAACATCGACACTTCGATCAGCAACACAACCACTCTGAGGATCGGTCAGTACTAGTTCGTAGGTTGTTGTCACCAATGGACTCGCCTCGGGATTGGGTGCCGTTGGGTCACTTAAACTTCCAGGCGGGCTCCACAAATATTCATACTGTGGTAGAAAAGCAGCATTAAGAAAAACGCTCTCTCCTGGGCAAATCAAGAAATCAGTATCGGGCAAGGTTTCCAATATAAAACTCACATCTGCAAGAGCTGTAAGAATTCCATTATTACAACCATTCTCAGCCGTAAGTCGAAGTTCGATTGTATAATCTCCCGGCTCCGTAATCACCAATTCAGGCGACTGCTCGGCACTAAAGAACTTACCATTCAGGAACCAGGCCCAGGATTGTATTTCTGATAATTCATCAACAGAAAGATCATTGAGTTGTAATACTAAACTGTCACCACAACTCAAGGTATCAATACTGAAAGCAGGCTGTAGCGTAAGCGGTAATAGGTGTATTTGTTGAGAAAAAGTATCAACACATGGTTCTCCTGGAGCAGCAATAAGGCTGATCGTATAAAGCCCTGTATCTGGAAAAACAAAAGTTGTATTCGGTTCCATTGAAGTACCTAACGGGTTGTCAAAATCACCAAAGACCCACAGGAAACTGCTGGTACCAACACTCTCATTCAGTACGTCTACTTCTAGACCATCACATTGAATTTCTGGTGCAAAAAAAGCAGACGTAGTTACCCCACATATGCCAACATTGTACTGAAAATCTCTACGAGAAGTAGAAATCAACTCACCATCACGGTATTCTTCAGCACAAATCCCTACCACAAACTGGCCCTGGGTAGTAGGTGTGCCCGTCAGTAAACCAGTAACACTATTGATCTGTAGTGGATCGCTACCAGGAATGCCATTAAGCATATTGTCAACATTATAAGGAGGGTCATTCCAAACAATTTCTGCGTAAGGAGGAGGGTTAGGAGGCTGAGGTTGAGGAATATTAGGGGTGGCTCCTTCTAGCGGCGTACAAAGTCGGTACACTATACTATCACCATCAATATCAATGGCTGATTGGTCAAAAATTATGGGTTCATTAGCGCATATATAAAGTGGCGGCCACTGCAAAAATTCTGCACTACTGTTGCATTCTTGCAACGCCCGCTCCGTTATTATCACACCATAAGTAGCCCCTGTCCCCAGCGGATCTACAATGTTTTGAATCGTCATATTTCTGCAACAACGCTGGTAAGCTAACTGGTAGCCCCCAGGGCGTGGCAACAATTCCACCACAGTACGATAGGTCGTCGTATGTACACATACATCAGGAGGAATCACCAGACATTCATCCGTCAACACAGGAGAAAGCGTATCATCTCCCATCAGGGGCACTCGAATATCCTGGAGTAGGACATTATTGATATCAAAGACACCAATCGAGGCTGGGTCATCGAAATAAGCATCTGGGTTACCGTTCTCACAATCTCGATAAATGGTAAGTCGTATCTCGTATTGGTTGTCCCCCAAACAAGTATACCCCAACTCTCCACCAACAATATGGGTAGCATTTAAGGAGAAGGATGTAAAAAATAAACCCAGCCCAATGATAAAGGGCAAGCAACAGGAAAGCTGAAATTTAAGGCGCAATGGTTCTGTTTTTAACCAGGAATGAAACACAATACTTTGTTATGTATTTGCTATTGCTTGTTAAGTTAATGAACTTATCAGTTACAGACACAGTTAACGCTCTAAAAAATGCTAAAAGGGAGCCTCCCTTAACGGAAAGCTCCCTTTTAGCAAAAAATCACCAAGCAAACTATCGTATCTCCAAATCAAACTCTACCCGGCGGTTTCTAGCACGGCCAGCTACAGTATCATTGGTTTCAATAGGATTGGTTTCACCATAACCAGCATAAGACATTCTGTCTCTGCTAATTCCTTTTACCAGCAAGTACTGGAAACAAGCTAAAGCCCGACGCTCAGACAAGCTCTGGTTAGCAGCATCGTTACCTACATTATCAGAATAACCACTGATTTTGAGGTTATAATTTGGGTAACGTGTAATAATTTCCGCGATCTCATCCAGTGTAGCGTTCGACTGAGATAACAACTGGTTACTACCTGTACGGAAACGGATATTTTCCATAGCTAAATCAAGTGCTGCCTGGTCATCTGCATTGATCACTGGGCAACCGTCATTTTCTATAGGACCGGCGTTGGTTGGACACGCATCATCGGCATCACCGATACCGTCTCCATCACGGTCTGGGCAACCTCCAAACTCGGAAGGACCTGCAACCTCTGGACACTTGTCGTTAGGGTCAATAATCCCGTCATTATCAGCATCAGGACAACCATTGGCGGATGCTGTACCGGCCAATTGTGGACAAGCATCGTCGGCATCGGTAATTCCGTCGCTATCAGCATCAGGACAACCGTCTAATGCTGCAACACCAGCAATCGTAGGACAAATATCTACAGGATCAGCAATACCATCTCCATCGGTATCAGGGCAACCACGGAAGCGGCGAATACCGGGAGTATTAGGACAGTTATCCTGGTTGTCGGCAACACCATCATCATCAGAGTCAGGACAGCCGTTGAATTTGGCATCACCTGCATCATTAGGACAGGCATCTTTATTATCAGGAATACCATCTAAATCAGCATCAGGGCAACCAGAAGTAGCCGTAATACCCGCTATTGTAGGACAATCATCACTATCATCAGCAATACCATCACCATCGGTATCCTTAGCGCCAAAGCGAGTGGTCAAAGTCAGGCCACCAAAAGTGTACCAATCGTCCTTATCAGCATTACCGCTAGCGCTTACGCCATCGATACGATCGCTCATCGCCGGACGAAGACCAACTTCCAGGCCTAGGTTCCACTTACGGGTGATATCATAACGTAAACCAACGCCTCCCACTAAAACAAGCAAGGTTTTTTCTTCTGAATCTATATCTTCCTGAACCCCCCTCGCTGTCATATTATTACTATAGTCCGTTTCTGGGTTGCTAAAAGCAAGTCCTGGGCCTGCAAATAAGTAAGGAGAGAGAATCTTGCGAAAATTACCGCCCTTGTAACGATTACCAGCAAGTGGCTCCCATTGAGCTAGTAAAGAGAGTTCCGTCAAACGGTTATCGAAAGTAAATCCTCGATCAAAGAGCGATTCATTATCAGGATAATCAAGGTCACTGCCTGTAAGTTTTCCGGTAGTTAGTCCTAAACGAACCCCAAAAGATTGGCTAATATTACGCTTAAGCATAAAGCCAAATGCTGCATTGGTATTCGACAAATCTACTAGATTAGGTTCGATTAAGTCGCCTGCATAATTGGCAGCTCCAATAAAAAATCCGCCATCCCATTTTTCTTCCTGGGCGTAGCTTAATGAAGAAATACTAACCAATATTATAGTTAGTAATAAGTAAAATGATTTCATAATGTACATTCGGTTTTGTTGAATTTTTTGTTCCCCCTTTTTGCTTTGGCAAGAATACAAACAAGTCATGGTCTTATTCGATAAGACGCACATCTTAACTTTTGCAACGGAAAGAATTATTCTACAACTGGGAAAGAGAATCACATGGCTAAAACAAAATTAAGCAAGTTTTCAAGAATGTCTAAAAGCTACAACCTATTTTTATATTTTACATATATAGTAATCTTCTCTGCTATCGCATAAAACAGGAAGCCCCTTTTAAAGAATGCTTAATTATTTTATCTTGGCGATTGGTATTACGTTTTTATTTAAAATATCCTTGTATACTCCACTCATTCACCAATTAGTATGGCTATTCTAACCGTTGTTATTGGAATTGTTTTTGTCTTGTTGCTACTTAGTCTTTTGGCAACTACCATCATGGAGTTATTGGCCTCCTTTTTTCATTTGCGAGGAAGGAACCTCACCAAGGCCCTCCATAATATGCTGGCTAGTTCAGATAAAGGGGAAGTCTTATTGAAAGACTTCAAGAACAATTCGCTCTATAAGCATTTATCCCAACAGTATAGTAACAATACCCAGGGCCCTCCTTCTTATATGGATTCGGCCACGTTTCAGAGTATTCTTTTTGACATTATTCTCAAAGAAGATGGCGTAGAAAATTTAAAAGAAAGGATTGACGCTTTGCCAGATGAAGACCTCAAGAAAGTACTTAATCAGCTATTGCGGGATGCCGATAATAATCTGGACAAATTCAAGGGCAATATCCAAAAATGGTACAACGATGTCATGGATCGTGCTTCAGGATGGTACAAACGCTATACCCAAAAAATTCTAATCTGGGTAGGCATTCTAATTGCACTTGTTTTCAACGCAGATACCTTTTCTATCTATAGCCGACTGGAGAGTGACCCTCAAACGCTTCAGCAAGTAGTAACATTGGCAGAAAATTTTGCACAAAATGACGAGAACACCCTCATTCGGGAAGCTGACCCCGATTTTGAGGAATCACTCGAAAACCTTCGTTCTTTTGTTGACAATGAAATAAACAGTATAAAGTCTCCACTAGGGTTGGGCTGGGCAGAAACCGATTTTAGCAATTATGGGATTTACGATTGGCTGGCCAAAATCTTAGGCTACATCGTTACAGCGCTAGCTGTTTCTCTAGGAGCTCCCTTCTGGTTTGATTTACTACGGAAGATTGTCAATGTTCGTGCTTCAGGTTCAAAACCTTAATTCATCAGCTTACACCATAGTAAGCTTTCATGATTGTTTCAAACCATTTCCTGGGTAGTAGTCGTTTAGCCATTGGTGCTAGCTGTTGAATAAACCCTCCAACATAATATCGTGGATTTGGAGAGGACTTCTTTATTATTCGATCTATTGTTTCCACTATCCGTAACGGAGCAATTCCCTCATCCACGCTCTCCCGCATGGCACGTTCCGCTTTCTCGTAATTAGTTTGGTAAACCTCGGGTAGGTCTGTAGGTTTTGCTCGATATTGGTTGCCAATAATCGGCGTAGCGGTATCCCCTGGACACACACTTACGGCAGTAACCCCTGTCCCGTGTAGTTCTAAACGTAAAGACTCTATCAGGCCTTCCACCGCAAATTTACTGGCACTATATATACCATGAAAAGGAACACCTACCACACCGGCAATCGAGCTTATTGCAATAAACGTAGTATGTTGGCCTTGACGCAAGTAGGGTAAACTGGCCTGCATCACCGCTAGCGTTCCATACACATTGGTGTCGAATATTTTTTTTGCTTCTACAAATGGAATATTCTCAACACTACTTGCTCCACCAATGCCAGCTGCATTTACCACGACGTCAAGACGGCCTGTAGTGGCAAACACAGCCGCTAGCACCTCCTGAACAAGCAGCCCATTCGTAACATCAGCAACCAAAGGCTTAACACCAGCAGGAACCTTCCCACTGCGAGAAAGACCATAAACAACCCAACCTTGGTTTACAAAAAAGCTAGCGGTGGCATAACCTATTCCGGAAGAAGCTCCCGTCACCAACATACATCGTTTAGCAATTCGTGTCATTAATAGATAAGGTTCTCTGACAATTCTCCATAAAGAACCACAAATTACAATAAATAAGGTTATCGAATATTTCTTTTGCTCATGATGGCACCTTCAGGCAACGAAAAAACACCTGCTATTCTAACAGAAAAACTGCCCCTTAAGTACAATAATCATCAATTTTGCACCATTAGCATTATCTTGCAAACTACTACTTTGCTATTTTTCGTACAACAAGTTAAAATTATGGCTGGCCCTCTAAAAGCAAGTTTTGAAAAGATTGACCCCGTTTTTGGCAACTCCTTCTATCTAGAAAAATTCGTCGATAAATCCTGCAACGATAAACCGCAATGGCATTTTCATCCGGAGTTTGAAATCGTATACATTTCAGCAGGTGATGGCAAAAGACATATAGGCGATCACATTGGGCGATATGAAAACGGTGAATTAATTTTTCTAGGCCCCAATTTACCTCATCTCAGTTATGCACCGGAAGGCAATGAATTGGTGATACAGATGACCGACGACTTTTGGGGGAAACAATTCTTGTCAATTCCCGAAATGCAAGCCATTAAAGGCTTATTTGATCGAGGGAAAACGGGGATCATCTTCCTCGACGAGGTAAAACATGATATAGGTAATCAATTATTGGCCATGAGCGACATGCCAGCCTTTGAGCGCCTGGTTAGCTTGCTTAGTGTACTACAGCAAATGGCTACAACAGACGCCTACCAATCCTTGAATGCCAACGGATTCGCAGTGGAAGTAAACCCACAGGATCAGGATAGAATGGAGGTTATTTATGCACATGTAGAAACCCACTTCCAGAGAGTTATCCCTCTTGAAGAAGTCGCATCACTGATTAACATGACCGTGCCTGCGTATTGTAGGTATTTTAAGAAGCTGACCAACCGTACTTTCACACAGATGGTCAATGAATTCCGCATCACTTATGCTTCTCGCCTTCTACAAAATGACCACCTCAGCATTGCGGCCATTTCCTTTGAAAGCGGTTTTAACAACCTCTCGCATTTCAACAAGCAGTTTAAGCAAATTACGGGAGTAAGCCCACGAGAATACCGCCAACAACTCAAAAACCTGGTTCACTAACCTAGAGGCGCTCAACAGCGGACTCTAGCGACTCTAAATATCGGTTCAATCGTTCCATCGGTTTCACGATAGCTACCCGTCCGGAGCGAACAAAGCCATAAATATCCCCCACTTCCTTGAGTTCATTCAGCAAATCTTCTGTTTCTTGTTGATGACCGGTTTTTTCGATGACCACATACTCGGGTTCAATGACCAGAATTCGAGCATTGTGTGAACGCACCAAGCGTTCAACTACGGTTCCCTCTGAAAACATGGAAAATGGCACCTTATATAGCGCAACCTCTTGATAAACGATCTCATCAGGTTCGTAATAAAAAGCTTTAATAATATCGATTTGCTTGTCTAGCTGGGCAACTAACTTTCTTACCATGTCCTCTTCTACCTCTACGACTATCGTAAAACGATGAATCCCTTCAATAGAAGATTGGCTGGTGGTGAGGCTTTCAACATTGATGTGCCTGCGAGTGAAAATGGAAACTACCCGAGAAAGCATTCCCGTAGTATGCTCTGAAAAAACGGTTATGGTATAATCTTGCTTAGCCATGATATAACTTACTTAGGAGGCGTGAAAAAACAGATTGCCATTCTTTGGAAACACAAATCCACTGATAAGTGACTGAAAACATGGAAGTAACGTTCAGTAAATTTGTGTTTCTCAGGACAAAGAATGGCCTTTAATTTTAGCCCAATTACTTAGTCGTTTTTCACTAATTCCTCCGGTGTTAATACAATTTCGTCCACAGCGGCACCGGAGGGTACCATAGGGAAAACATTTTCTTCTTTTGCCACATTAACGTGCAATAGGTAAGGCCCGTCGTAGGCCAACATTTCGGCAATAGCGCTATCCAATTCTGCTGGATCGCTAATTGATTTACCCGATACGCCAAAACCTTCAGCAATTTTGATAAAATCCGGATTTTGCAACTCTACCGAAGAATAGCGCCGGTCAAAAAACAACTGCTGCCATTGGCGTACCATTCCTAGATAGTTATTGTCCAGTAAGACAATCTTTACCCCCGTATTCCACTGAGCACAAAGGCCGAGTTCCTGGATCGTCATTTGGAAACCACCATCACCAATGAACGCAACGACTTCCCGCTCGGGTTGGGCAAACTTAGCGCCAAAGGCTGCAGGAAGCCCAAAACCCATTGTTCCGGCACCGCCAGAAGAAACCCACTGATTGGTACTCCGGAAGGAGTAATAGCGTGCAGCAATCATTTGGTGCTGCCCAACATCCGTAGCTACAACGGCCAGCCCATCCGTTTGGTCACTTACGGCCTTAACAGCCATACCCATTTTTATTTTTCCATCCTCGGTCGGCTGCATCGCACCGTTGATAACCTTTTCTTGTTCGATCTCGGCACACTTATGAAAGCCAGCCAACCATTCAGGGTACCGCTTCTCTTCGACGATGGGTAAAAGCGCCTCTAAAACCTGTTTGGCGTCTCCCAGCACAGGATAATCAGCTGGGACATTCTTGTCTATTTCCGAAGGATCAATTTCAATATGAATAACTTTAGCTTGCCTTGCGTACCCACTTAGACGGCCCGTCACGCGATCATCGAAACGCATTCCTATGGCGATCAATACATCACATTCATTTTGCTTCATGTTTGGCCCGTAATTCCCGTGCATCCCTAACATACCCATATGCAAGGGGTGTTCTGAGGAAATACTCGACAGGCCATGAATTGTACAAGCCAAGGGGATACCCGTTTTTTCAACAAACTCCTGAAAAACCTCTTGCGCACCAGCAATCTGGATACCGTGGCCTGCCAGAATCAGTGGCTTTTTTGCCTCGTTAATAGCTTTTGCCGCGGCATTGACTTGTTCTTCTCGCAGTGCAGGTAAAGGATTATAGGAACGAATCCGTGGCTGTCGCTGGTACGAAAAATCCATTTCGCTCAACTGTGCATCCTTAGTAATATCGATTACGACAGGGCCAGGCTTCCCCGAATTGGCGATATAAAATGCTTTGGCAAAAACGTAAGGAATCTCTTCTGCTTTTGTAATCTGATAATTCCACTTTGTCAGCGGAATAGTGCTATTAACTACATCCGTTTCCTGAAAAGCATCTGTTCCTAACAAATGACTAGCCACCTGACCAGTGATACAAACCAGCGGGGTAGAATCCAATAAAGCATCACCCAATCCGGTAAATAAGTTTAGTGCACCAGGGCCGGAAGTTGCCATACACACGCCCGTCTTGCGCGTCACTCGTGCATAGCCTTCGGCAGCATGGATAGCTCCTTGCTCATGGCGCGGCAAAACGTGGGTAAGTCGGTCTTCATAATGATACAGCGCATCATAAACGGGCATAATAGCTCCACCTGGGTAGCCAAAAATAGTATTTACACCTTCTGCTAGCAAACAACGAAGAATTGCCTCTGCCCCAGTCATTCTTTCCCGGACTAGAGTCGGTGCTTCGCCAACGGTTTCCGTTTCCTGTTTCATACACTTTATTTTTTGGATGGTGTCGTCAGCGCCCTTATTACATGGACAGTCGACACAAGGTCCTACACTGTTTCTTGCTAAATTATTCGAGTGTGCTACAAATTAGCGGTCTATATACCTGGTTCCCTGTCATTTATGGCAGATACGGCCTATTCGGCCTGAAGGACAAAGAACCTTTTCAGCAGTATATACCATCTTTTAACGCACTCGAATTATTATTAATCTCTGTTCCTAAGTATGGCCGTTACCAGGCACATATTCATCGGTTACACAACCTTCACTTGCACTGCTCACCAGTTGAGCATATTTGCGCAAAGCACCAGATGTTGCCGCCAATGGCCGTGGGCTCCAGGCTTGCTTACGGGCGGCAATTTCTTCTTTCGTCAAATCTACTGTCAGTGAATTAGCTACCGCATCAATGGTTATCATATCGCCATTCTTTAATAATCCAATCACCCCACCTACCTGTGCCTCAGGAGTGATATGACCGACAACGAAACCATGCGTACCCCCAGAAAAACGGCCATCGGTAATGAGTGCCACTTCTTTGCCCAAGCCTTCTCCCATAATAGCACTCGTGGGTTTAAGCATCTCGGGCATGCCAGGACCACCTTTGGGACCACAATAGCGAATAACAATAACCTCTCCTGCTTTTATTTCTTTATTGGTAATGGCAGCATTGGTAGCAGCTTCCCCATCAAAAACCCGCGCAGGGCCATTAAACAAGGTTCCTTCTTTGCCTGTAATTTTAGCAACAGCTCCTCCTTCGGCCAAATTGCCGTATAAGATCCGGAGGTGGCCACTTTCTTTAATGGGCTGGTCTATCGGGTAGATAACATCTTGCCCTTCTTTCAAACCAGGTAATTCTGCTAGATTCTCAGCAATCGTTTTACCCGTTACCGTCATACAATCGCCATGCAAATAACCAGCTTCTAGTAGCATTTTCATCACACCAGGCACACCACCTACTATCGACAAGTCTTCCATCACGTATTTCCCGCTAGGCTTCAAATCCGCCAGATAGGGTGTTTTATCAGCTATGCGCTGAAAATCATCAATGGTAAGGTCTACATTCGCTGCCTTTGCCATCGCGACCAAGTGTAACACCGCATTTGTAGAGCCGCCTAGTACCGTAATGACCGTAATCGCATTTTCAAACGCCTTCTTGGTTAATATATCCAGAGGCTTGATATCTTGTTCGAGTAGATGGCGCAGTGCCTTACCTACACGTAGGCAATCTCCTTCTTTATCGTCTGTATTTGCTGGATAGCTGGAATTGTAGGGCAAGCTCATGCCCATCGCTTCAATAGCTGAAGCCATGGTATTGGCCGTATACATTCCGCCACATGCTCCGGCGCCCGGACAAGCATTTTGAATAACCCCTTGATAGGTATCATCATCCATCTCTCCGGCGATTCGATGGCCCAATGCTTCAAAAGCAGAAACAATATCCAACTTCTTGCCCGCGTAACAACCAGGACTGATAGTACCTCCATAAATTAAAATAGCAGGGCGATTGAGGCGAGCCAAGGCAATCATAGCACCAGGCATATTTTTGTCGCAACCTACTACTGCTGCCACTCCATCATACCATTGAGCACCTACAACTGTTTCAATACTATCCGCAATAAGATCCCTACTAGGTAAACTATAACGCATGCCATCAGTCCCCATACTCATACCATCAGATACACCGATAGTATGAAAAATCAGACCAATCAAATCTGCTTTATTTACGCCCGCCTTTACCACCTTGGCCAAATCATTCAGGTGCATATTACAGGTGTTGCCTTCCCATCCCGTACTCACAATCCCTATCTGAGCTTTGGTTAGGTCTTCTTTCGTTAAACCAATACCATGCAACATCGCCTGAGCAGCAGGCTGGGTAGGATCCTGGGTAATCACCCGGCTGTATTTATTCAATCCTTTCATCTAGTTCCTGACTTTTATATATCCTGGCGCGTCTTGAGGTTTTTTGTTTAGAAGAAACACCTCCAACATGATAAAATCCCTAACACACGCTTACCTATCAAAATTATAACCTCTATCTTCCTTAAAAGAATGAATAAAGCCAACTGCTACGATCTAGCATAGGGCCAAAACACCACACAACTCACTGAAAATCAGAAAACAAAATAGACTTTACTTACGGCTCAAAGCCTAATTAGAAATAAAAATAAGTGCTGGCAAACAATGGTTTTCCTACCTTTAGGGCGGCCAATCGGCTGTATGTCTTAATTTTAGCTATCACAAATTGTCGTGACCGAATCACGCGTTGCAAGTCTAAAAAACCGATTAGTCAATCATCACTTAAAAAATCATACTATGCGTTGGCAAGGCAGAAAAAAAAGTACGAACGTAGAAGACCGTCGCGGAGGTGGCAGTTCTACGGGTCGTAAAGTGGGTGGAAGTTTTGGAATAGGTACTATTCTGATCGTCATCTTTGCACTTATCATGGGTAAAAACCCAGCAGACTTATTACAAATATTCAATGGTGGTGGCATGGCTTCCGCTCCTACAGAAAACACTAATGGCCCTGTAACCACAGGCAATGCCGCCGAAGATGAGTTGGCTGATTTCGTCTCTACTGTACTTGCGGATACAGAAGATGTTTGGACTGACCTCTTTCCCAAGCATTTTGGTAAACCCTACCAAAAACCAACACTGGTGCTATTCACGGGAGAGACCGTTTCTGGTTGTGGGCGTGCAAACGCAGGTACCGGCCCCTTCTACTGCCCGGGAGATCAAAAACTCTATATTGACCTGAGTTTCTATAATACGCTTAAGAATCGCTTTAAAGCTCCTGGCGATTTTGCCATGGCTTATGTACTCGCACACGAAGTAGGACATCATGTGCAGTATTTATTAGGTATAACCCAACAAGTAGATCGCTTGCGTGGAAATGTTTCTAAAGCGGAATACAATGACAAATCTGTACGCTTGGAGTTAATGGCTGATTTCTTCGCTGGTGTTTGGGCCCATCACGGCCAAAAGAAGCGCAATTTCCTTGAAGAAGGAGATATCGAAGAAGCTATTCGTGCGGCAGGAGCCGTAGGAGATGATAACATTCAAATGCAGTCTCAAGGCTATGTTGTTCCAGAATCTTTCACCCACGGCACAACAGAACAACGTCAGCGTTGGTTTGCTAAAGGATTGAAAACCGGAGACTTAGGCCAAGGGGATACTTTTGCAGCGAATCCGCTGTAATTCAAGGGTTTTCGCTTAGGCCCTGGTAAGGCTATTCGGGGCGATGGTCTTTTTTAGGGCAAATTCCCATTTAGGGCAAATTCATGAATTTGCCCTAAATGGGAATTTGCCTTGGAAGATTTATGAGTTTGATTCGTATTTCCAACCACCATTACGCAATCGATCCAATTGCTGTTGGATTTCCGCATCAATTTCTGCTTTCCGCAATTTGATATCGGATTTCGTTTGATGGAGACCCACCTCTGTTTTTTCTCTTACCCGGTTCAGCACCTCACTTTTTCGGACATCCATGCTTTCCTTGGCAGCCAATTCAAACTGCTGCTCGTGTTCGGCCAAGAGATAGTCATAAGGGCTACGTGGAGAAATCAACTTCACCAAGATAGGGGCCGTTTCCACGGCAACAAATAACAACATCACGAATAAGCTGGCCCAATGGATCGCTTCACTCTGCTGGGCCAAGCGTGCCAAAGCTTCGGTACGGGCTGCCAAGCCACCAAAGGCGCCACGCTCAAGGGTTGAAATATCCGTTGCTACTTGCGTTTGCAAAGTGGTAATCGCAGTCGTTTTTTCTACAATTAGAGGTTGATTAAGCGCCAGGGTTTGATCCAATTCTTGCTGTGCCTGATCTGCATCAGCTTTTTTTGCCCGATAAATAGGACCCATGTTCCGTATTTCTGACCCACCACTACCATCAGCTTCCTGTAAGGCAGCCAAAGCTTTTGCGTCACGAGCGCTGGTCTTCGCATCTATTTCTGCCTGAAGGCGTAAGACATCTGCTTCGTAAACTGCTATCTGTGGGGCATAACGTTCTTGTATACGGTCTTCCTGCTCTTTGTATTTCTCCTGCTCCATGATCAACACCTCGGAGTTGATCTCCTTTTCAAAAATCTTCAACTCCAGCGGCTTGGAAATTACAAGTGCCAGAAGTATCGCCAGCGCCAAGCGTGGCAAGGCCATTCCCAGGTTGCCAAAAAAACCTCGCTTGCTTTTCATACTGGAAACAATATAACGGTCGAGATTGAAAATCATCAAGCCCCATACGGTACCAAAAAGCACCGCTGCCAGCCAACTATCAAAAACGGTAAACAAGGCATAAGCCGAAGAAAAGAAGGCCAATACACCTGTAAAGAAAACGGTAGCACCAATCCCCAGATATTTGTTTTCATCTGAGGGGCACTGCTTTAGTATTTGCTGATCAATACCTGCACAAAACAGGAAGAACTGCTTCAAATCGTTCATAAGCCGGGCATTTTGGAGAAGCACAAGCGTGCAACTGTAGTGCCTCGGAAACTAAACTCTTGACAGTCCAAGTTTCGTTCTTTTGCCGCTACTCTTCGTTGGAGAACCCCTTACTTTGCTTAGGCTATGCGCAGGAACCTCCACCTTAATTAGCGACAAAATAACTTCAACTTAACTATCAGTAACTTAATTTCCGAGGCACTAGTGATTAAGAATACGGTTAACGTAAATAGTCGTAGAACTTTCTCCAAATAAAGGCTGTATGGGGGATTTGAGTAAGAAAATTAGATTAAGCTGGATGGAATTAAGATAAAATGAGTTAAAAATCTACTAATCAAAGCGAAAGCCTAAACGGATACCTGCATGGTATTGCAATAAACTGCTTTCTGATTCCACTTTTTCAGGAAGCCCCAAGCCAGCTTCTTGCCCCAAGGTTGACCAAGTCAAGGATGGATAGTAACGTGCTCCAACCATAGGTGTTATGGTTAACAAATCTGCGATACCAAGATCAATCCCCAGCGCTAAACCGATACTAAAACCAGCGTCATCAGCGGTGTACTCCTCCCCTATTGCATCATTGTTGACACTAAAATCAAAAACACTGTAGCCAGGGGATAGCTGTAGAAAAACGCCTTTTTGAAAACCTGGCCCTTGCTTAGAAAAGGTAGGACAGTCACAATCCCCTTCCAAGTCAAGAAAATAGATATTGGTATTAAAGAAGAAATGGAAAGCCTGCGCACGGGTATCGAGTGAAGTGAATTCACCTGCGACTGTTTGCTCTTGGGTACTGTAGGCAATCATTGGTAAAAATTCGATACGAGCATTGGGCAACCGAAACCAGTAATCCAATCCTGCTTGCCAGCCAGTCCCTGGTAGGTCTATCGATTCTTCATTGGTACTCAAAGGCGTATACTCCCACTTTTCAGCCTGACCACTAAGGTAATGGCCAGATAAACCAAATTGTGCATGAAGGGAAATGGAAAGCATGAAAAACAGTGCGAGATAAATACTGCGGTGCATAAGGCTGGTTTTAAGGGATGAGAAAATAAATAACCTACGCAAAGGACGTAGTAAATTTTTCTTTAGACAAATCGGGTTTTTCGCAGCATAGCGGGCTACGCAAGGAAAATCTGATGATGGATAAAGGAAAATTTGTAGGAAAGTGTGTAGATTATTTTTTGCGAACTCCCTAATATGATGAACTAACGTTTTATTTTGAGTATTATTTCTATACCTTAAACCCTATACACCTCTAATAGGTATTCGTTCAATACATCTCTCGAAACTTTATCCTATCTCATGTGGTTCTATACCAATCACTTTTTTTAAAAGAAAAAACATGGCACTCGATTTTACCAAAATCATCATTATCGACCTGGAGGCCACTTGTTGGTCTGGCAAAACGCCCAAAGGCGTACACCATGATGTCATTGAATACGGTGTGGCCGTTCTAGAAGTAGCAAGTGGCAATATCCTTGCAAACGAAGGGATCTTAGTCAAACCAACTACTTCCACTGTCAGTGATTTTTGCACGGAGCTTACTACCATCACTCCGGACATGGTCGCCGATGCTCCTTCCTTTTCGGATGCTTCCCAGTATTTAAAAGATAAATACCAAGCCAACCGCCACCCTTGGGCAAGTTACGGTGCTTATGATATGAATCAGTTGAAACGGCAATGCTTAAGAGAAAAAGTACCCTTCCCGTTAAGTGCCCAGCACCTTAATGTGAAAGCACTTTTTGCTTTGCGCCATCACCTTTCTCATCCGGTTGGTATGGATACAGCATTGAAACAATTAGAAATTCCATTGGAGGGCACTCATCACCGAGGCATTGATGATGCGCGGAATATTGCCAAGATATTGCGACAGCTGTTATAATCGACTTATCTTTGCAGCCTTAAATCGAGGCTGCCTGATGAAGACAAGAACGTTACGACAAGATAAGGTAAATGTGATCACCCTCGGGTGTTCTAAAAACCTAGTGGATTCTGAGGATTTGATCACCCAATTGCAAGCCAATGACTACGAGGTAGTTCATGATAGCAATGAGGAAGATGCCAATGTCATTATTGTCAATACCTGTGGCTTTATTGACTTGGCCAAAGAAGAATCTGTCAACACTATCCTTCAATATGCTGATGTTAAAAAGCAAGGAGGTATTGACAAACTGTATGTAACAGGCTGCTTATCGCAACGCTACAAAGACGACCTCGAAAAAGAAATCCCGGAAGTGGATGCCTACTTCGGTACCCTTGAGCTTCCTGGCCTTCTGGCCAAACTGAATGCTGATTATAAGCACGAACTCATCGGCGAGCGGGTGCTTACCACGCCTCAGCACTTTGCCTACCTCAAGATCAGTGAAGGATGTAACCGAACTTGCTCTTTTTGCGCCATTCCGCTGATGCGGGGCAAACACGTGAGTAAGACTATAGAAGCCCTCGTAAAAGAAGCAGAGAACCTCGCTCGCATGGGCGTCAAGGAACTGATGCTCATTGCGCAAGAGCTTACCTATTACGGCCTTGATATTTACAAAGAACGCCAGCTTCCCCAGCTTTTGCACGCACTAGCTGCTGTAGAAGGCATTGAATGGATTCGCCTTCACTACGCCTACCCTAGCAAGTTTCCGCTGGATATTTTTACCGCTATGGCGGAATTACCACAGGTATGCAACTACCTGGACATTCCTCTTCAACACGCTAGCGATACGGTCTTGGAGCGTATGCGCCGCCAGATCACGCAAGCAGAAACCCGCGAACTGATCGCCGAAGCTCGCCAAAGGGTCCCCGGCATTGCCATCCGCACCACGATGCTGGTTGGCTTCCCCGGAGAAACAGAGGAGGAATTTCAGCAACTCTGTGACTTTGTTGAAGATATGCGCTTCGACCGCCTGGGCGTATTCCAATACAGTCATGAAGAAGATACGCGTGCCTACGACATGGAAGATGACGTACCTGCTGAAGTAAAAGCAGAACGCGCCAGCCGCCTGATGGAAATCCAGCAGTCGATCTCCCTGGGGTTCAACGAAGCTAAAGTTGGAAAAACATTCAAAGTCCTCTTCGACCGTAAGGAAGGCGAGCATTTTGTGGGTCGTACCGAATTTGATTCACCAGAGGTCGACAACGAAGTGCTTGTCTCTGCCAAAGATCAATATGTTCGCCTAGGAGACTACGCCCAGGTACACATTACCGACGCCACGGATTATGATCTGATTGGCGAGGTGGTCGTTTAATCGTTGTCCAGGGCAAATTCATGAATTTGCCCTGGACAACGATTAAACCTTACTTGAAACCCTGGCTCAAGTCACAACCTACCATCATCAATTTCAAGACGTTTGGTGGGCCTTCATATCCTCGTTTCTCATAAGCATTTACGACGGCGATACGATCCTCAAATGGGCTTTCAAAATAACCTAAAGCCTGGGTGGCTAGGGCCATATCGTATTTCCCGAACGTATGAGATAAGATGATCTTTTTCCCAACACCTTCCTCACTAATTTCCAGGCGATGTTCCGCCACTACATCTACATCAAAAAGATCATTATGGGTCATTTTATTGAGTCCCTTGAAGCGGTAAGGGCGCTCCGATCTTACCCAAGGCATGCCATAAAACTGAGTGCCATTCCCTCCGCTGATCTTGTGTTCAAGTAGTAATTCATTATACCTGTCTTTATTTTTTTCCCAAACGGTACGAAAGTCGATACTTGTATCCTCCGACTTCGAATTAGGCTGTTCACTCGCTTTGTAGGTATCTTTCAACACTTGCTTGTCCGTTTTGGTATCCTGAACAATTAAGTGAAGGGTATAATTAACAACAGCTTCATTGGCTTCTTCAAGCAAGTAAGCAAACTTCCCATCAGCCGACCACCCTATTGGATAGATTGTTTCCTCCAAACAGCTATACTTGGAAGTACACAACCCATTCAGCATTTCAGGCGTAAATTCGACCCGCTGATCCTCTGGAAATCCGTCGTTAATAGCCACACTACGCGCCTGTATGGCTGGCTCTTCGGCAGCCCCCCCCTCGACTTCCATTACTTCTTCTACTGGCTCCGTCAGACCAGTTGATGTTTCCGCTAGCAATTCACTCTTATCTTCAGTTGCATTTTCTTGCTTATTACTTGTAGATTTATTACTACAACTAGCTAGTAAACAAATACTTAATAAAATTAATACTGATTTAAAATTCATAAATGAAAAATATTTTATCAATGATCAAAGTACCTTCTTAAAAATCAAATAACAGAAACTTTTTGAAAGGTAAGATTTTTAGCGCAAAATAAAGTTGCTACCTTCGCAGCATCAACAATTGGGAAATAATCATGCCTGCACAAGCCCTTGACGCTACTCATTTCAACCTCCCTGGCCAAACGGCCTTCTATCAAGGGAAAGTACGTGATGTATACACTATTGAAGATTTGCTGGTGATGGTCGCTTCAGATCGGATTTCGGCCTTTGATCACATTCTTCCCAGGGCCATCCCCTACAAGGGCCAAGTACTTAACCAGGTTGCCACCCATTTCCTGGAGGCTACTCGCGACATTTGTCCCAACTGGCTGGTTTCTTCTCCCGACCCGAATGTTGCTATCGGCCACGCTTGTGATCCCTTTCGGGTAGAGATGGTTATCCGTGGCTATCTTGTGGGCCATGCCTGGCGAGAATACAGCTCCGGAAAAAGAGTACTTTGCGGCGTATCCCTCCCAGAAGGGATGGTTGAAAACCAAGCCTTCCCTACACCTATCATCACTCCTGCAACCAAAGCAGAAGAGGGCCATGATGAAGACATTAGCCGCGAAGAAATCATCGCTCAGGGAATTGTTGCCGAAGAAGATTATCTCCTCTTAGAAAAATACACACAGGAACTCTTTCAACGTGGTACAGAGATGGCCGCTAAACAAGGGCTTATCCTCGTTGATACCAAGTACGAATTTGGCAAAAAAGACGGCCAAATCTACTTGATCGACGAAATTCATACCCCCGATAGCTCCCGCTACTTTTACGCAGATGGCTATCAGGAACGCTTGGATAAAGGCGAAAAGCAAAAGCACCTCTCCAAAGAATTTGTTCGGGAATGGCTCATCGAAAATGGATTTCAAGGCCTAGATGGGCAAACCATGCCCGAAATGCCCGATGCTTTTCTCGACAAAGTCTCTAACCGCTACATTGAACTTTACGAACAGATCACTGGCCAGTCTTTCCAAAAAGCCAATACGGAGAATATTGTAGAACGGGTGAAAGAGAATATTCTGGCGGCGTTGTAATTTATATTTAGCACCATCGTATCGGTTTTCTGCCCGACACGATGGTGCAACAGAAACGTCCCCTACCCTTCTGCAAAATCTAACAGATAGCCAAACTGTGGCCCCAAGCGCCCGTGGCGCGCAATGGTTGCCCGTTCAATCATGGCGCTGTTAGGTGCCAAAATATGCGGAATGACCTGCTCTATATACATCTTCCCAAATGCAGTCGAAGCATCTCGCGGCAACTCACTAGGTAGATTATCAATGGTCATCATATCAACCCCTCCTTCCTGATAAGGTGCCGTCTCTTCTCCCGTTTGAGGATCATAACCAAATACAGGATCGGCAATAGTAGAAGCGCGCAACGTTGCAGGAATAGATGCTATCGGCGCTATATCACAGGTAACATCAGCAATGACACTGATATTAAAATCAGGGCTGGCCATATCCTCTTTTGTAAAAAACGCTGGTGCCTTGTTATCCCAGTAGATACCGTTGATCATCATATCGGCTTGCTTGGCAAACGGCGCAAAAGCAGACACATATTGCTCGGGATGCTGATAAAAATGAAGCTTATCAAAAGGATCACCATCCTTGTGTTTTAGATAATCTCGACCTACCAGCTGTGTATAAATTGGTTCATCATAGGTCTCGCGCAGAAAATCACGTGGTGACACCTGGTGAACCCCCATATCTTCTAATACCTGCGCCGCGCCAGTAGAAACCCGCCCTGTTCCCGTGAGCACAATCTTCATCGGCGGCAGCTGCAATTCAGCATAAACCTTCTTCGCTGCTGCGTAATCGTAAAGATCTTTCATTCTTGGCAACTCAAAACTGCCCGTACGTTTCCCATACGTCCAGAAGCCATTATGTGCGCCTACAACACCTGCAAAATAACCAAAGGCAATAATTCTCCGCCCCAGGTTATCCGTCATCACTTCGTAGTCGATCAGGTGAATATGTTTATTCAATACAGCCTGTAGCAAAGGGCGGTTATAAACCTGCTGTTTATGCGTATGAGAGAAAAAACTGTACGTTTTTCCTGGAATCAATTGATCCTTAGGTACTTCCTTCACGCCTAAAAGAAGGTCACAATCTCCTAAATATTCCTCTAATGGCACACCTGCTGCCACATATTCTTCATCTTTAAAAATCCGTATCGGCGAAGGCTGTACCACTACGTTTAAGCCATATTCTGAGCGCAGGTAAGCACACTGCTTAGGGTCGAGAGGGACTCTGGTATCGGGCGGCACTTTGCCTTCCCTGATAATTCCTATTTTCATGGTTAAGTTTGGTTAGGTCTCTTGAAATATTTGCCGCTAAGATAGTATTCCTTAAGCGATGAGGAAATTAATAATATACGCAAAAGGCGTAGGACGTTTTTCTTTAGACAAGTCAGGTTTTTCGCAGTATACCGGGCTATGCAAGGAAAATTTGTAGCAAGATATGTAGATTATTTTCACGAACTCGCTAACTTCATCCTCCATGAAGAAGATCGGTCTGTTTGTAGGTATTATCATTTTTGTGGGAATGCTATTGAGCGGCACCGCCTTTGGTTTACCCGTCCCAGCGTGGCGAGTACTTGCTATTGCAGCTCTTATGCTTATTTGGTGGGTCAGCGAAGCCGTACCCATTCCTGTCACAGCATTACTCCCGATGGTCTTACTTCCTGCCCTCCAAATTTATGGAATGAAGGAAGCTGCAGCCCCCTACGCCAGCCCCATCGTCTTTCTCTTCATGGGCGGCTTCATGCTGGCTCTGTCCATGGAAAAGTGGCAACTCCACCGCCGTATCGCCCTCAACATTGTACGCGTCACAGGCACCAATGCCAACGGTATCATTCTCGGCTTCATGCTCGCTACGGCCTTCCTAAGCATGTGGATCAGCAATACCGCTACCACCGTCATGATGCTGCCTATTGGTGTTTCCGTTATTGATCTTCTTCGCAATGGTAGGGAAAACGACCTTGCTTCCTCCGTTGGCAACAGTGCTTTTGCAATCAGTCTCATGATCGGCATTGCCTATGCAGCCAATATCGGTGGCACCGCCACCATTGTAGGTACCCCCCCTAATGTCGTATTGGCCGGTTTCATTGAACGCACTTACGACACACAAATCAGTTTTGCATCTTGGATCGCTTTTGCATTTCCTTTTGCTTTGCTACTCCTCCTTATTACTTATTTTTTACTCACGCGCTTTATCTTCCGTAACGGCCTCGGCACCTTTGCCGGTGCTCAACAACTGATCCGCACCCAACTCAAAGAACTAGGAACCATCTCTTTAGCAGAAAAAAGAACCCTCATCGTCTTTATCTGTACTGCAATGGCATGGATTTTCCGAACACAGATCAACCTCGTCCTTGGCCTGGCAAAAGGCGATGGTCAGCTCGAACTTACAGACCCCATGATCGCCATATTTGCCACCATTGCTCTCTTTGTTTTCCCCGTCAACTGGAAACAAGAACAATTCCTCCTGGACTGGGCAGATACTCAACGTCTTCCCTGGGGCATTTTACTGCTCTTTGGCGGTGGCCTCAGCTTAGCTGATGGCCTCAAAGCTGTAGGGCTTATTGATCTTATCGGCGCACAATTCTCCGACGCCAGTATCACCGGATTCTGGATTATCCTCGGCCTCACTGCCGTCAGTCTTTTCCTCACCGAAATTATGTCCAATGTTGCACTCGTCACGGTCTTTTTGCCTGTAGTGGGTGCAGTAGCGCTGGGTATGGACATCTCTCCCCTATTGCTTTGCATTCCCGTTACGCTGGCCGCCAGTTGTGCCTTTATGCTACCTATGAGTACACCACCCAATGCCATTGTTTTCGCCAGCGGCCACCTCCGAATCGCCGACATGGTCAAAGCTGGTATCTGGCTCAACCTCATTGCCATCGCTCTCATCACGGCCCTCAGTCAATGGATTTTACCGTGGTTTTTTGCCGGAGGCTAGGCCTCAATCATACGTTCATTTGGGGCTATGCCAACGCCTTTACCCTCCGGGATTGCAGGCTTGGCACCAGGCTATCCGTTCCGCCTTACGGACGTCTCTGCTATCCTTTATCCTTGCGGCCTCCGGCCCCCGCCCTCAGCTATACGCTTCGGGACTTGATTAAACAAAAAAAGATTAAAATATTTATTTCTCACAAAAATGTTTTATTATTGTAGCTTAAACAGCGATTAGCAGGATGAATTTAGACAATGCGCGCCAGGCCCTGAAGCAATACTTCGGCTATGATGAATTTCGCCCCATGCAGGCAGAAATCATTCAATCCATTTACGAAAAGAAGGACAACCTCGTTCTTATGCCCACCGGAGGCGGCAAATCCATGTGTTTCCAGATTCCTGCTATCACCATGGAAGGTACAGCCCTCGTGGTTTCTCCCCTCATTTCACTCATGCAAGATCAGGTCGAAGGCCTACGTGCTAATGGGGTCAAAGCTGCTTTTTTAAACAGTTCTCTGGATAGTAATGAGCTACGCCTCGTTGAAAACGATTTCTTCGAAGGCAAGCTTGACCTTTTATACGTATCGCCAGAAAAAGTTTGTTCCGCAGATTTCCTTCCTCTCCTTCAGCGAGCGCCTATCTCTTTATTTGCTATCGATGAGGCGCATTGTGTTTCCTCTTGGGGCCACGATTTTCGCCCAGAATATACACGATTGCGTTTTCTAAAGCAGCAGTTCCCAGGCGTCCCCATGGTTGCCCTCACCGCTACTGCTGATAGAATTACCCGTGATGACATTGTTCAACAGCTACAACTTACCGAACCCAACATTTCACTGGCCTCTTTTGACCGTCCCAACCTCAGCCTTGAGGTGCGACCTGGTCAACGTCGTAAGGAACAGATTATCCAATTCATTAAGCAACACCCCGAAGAAAGTGGTATTGTTTACTGCCTTAGCCGTAAAAGCACCGAGAAAATAGCCGCAGACTTGCAAAAAGCAGGCTTCAATGCCAAAGCTTACCACGCGGGAATGGAATCAACACAACGCGCTAAAGTACAAGATCAGTTTCTCAAAGACGATGTACCAATCATCTGTGCCACCATTGCCTTTGGTATGGGTATAGACAAGAGCAACGTACGTTGGGTGATTCACTTTAATCTCCCCAAAAACCTGGAAAACTATTATCAGGAAATCGGACGAGCAGGCCGAGATAGTGCTCCAGCAGCTACTATGCTTTTTTACAGCTATCAGGATGTTATGATGCTGACAGAAATCCTCAAGAAAAATGAAAGTGAGAACCTCGAAGTGCAACTAGCCAAGCTCGACCGCATGAAACAATACGCCGAGAGCATGGCTTGCCGGCGGCGAATCCTACTCAACTACTTCAACGAGGATCATAAAGAAAACTGCGGCAACTGCGACATTTGCAGCAATCCGCCACAAGCATTTGATGGTACCCAGTTAGCTCAAAAAGCCCTTTCCGCCGTGTACCGTCTTCGCGAGCAAGTAGGCCTGGGTTTACTCGTTGATATTCTTCGAGGATCTGGCCGCAAAGATATCCGCGATCGTGGGTATGACCAGATAAAAACTTTTGGGGCAGGCCGCGACATTCCCACCTTCACCTGGCAAAACTATCTTTCTCAGCTCATCAACCTCGGCTATCTTGACATCGCTTATGACCAGTATGGCGTCTTACGACTTACGCCCGCCAGCCAACGGGTACTCTTCGAAAAAGAGACCGTCGAACTCGTTCGGCCTGCCACACTAAAAGAACGTAGAGAAAAAGAGAAGGAGCAAGTCAAGAAGAAAACCAAAGCGGAAAGAGTTCGTGACGAGCTCTTCGAACTGCTACGGCAGCTACGTCGCAAACTGGCCCAAGAAAAGGGTGTACCTCCATACATTATTTTCTCCGATGCTACACTCGAAGAAATGGCAGCCACAAAACCCGTCAGTGATGCAGAGTTAAAAGCAGTCTCCGGTGTCGGTGACCGTAAACTTCAGCTTTACGGCGACGCCTTTATGGAAGTCATTATAGAATACCAAGCACAAAAAGGCAAAGCCAAAGTCGGCAGTTCCCATTTGGTCACCTATGAGCTCTTCCAGCAGGGAAAAACGATAAGTGAAATAGCGGAACAACGCAATATCAAAGATACGACGGTCTATACCCACATCACTGCTTGCTACCAATCCGGAAAGCCTTTGGATATTCATAGACTCGTTAGTCCTGAAATTATTAGCCAAGTAGAGAAAGGCCTCCCCTATTTGGAAAAGCCTATTAAACTAACCGCCGTTCACGAACTCTTCGATGGAGAAGTCGCCTACGAGACTTTACGCCTGGCGATGATACACCTTCAGGTCACTGGTGTTTACGTCCCCTAACGAAATGGAGGGGGGCTTCTAAACAGTACATCTCGAACAGGGATGCAAAGACGCAGAGGTTGTTTAAAAGACTTGTAAGTATCTGTTGGGGGTTGACCTCGGTGAGGTCATAGATGGGTAGAACAATCTTTTTCTGAATTAAAACGACCTCGGAGGAGGTCGCACTTCAGGCGCGGGTCTGCCAATACACTTGAGTAAGAAACAGGCTGGTGCTTCCTTAAGATATCTAACAAGGCCCACAAAACACAAAGAGGCACTTCCTTTGCAGGAAGCGCCTCTCTTGTTATATATGATATCATAGAACCCTTGCGAAAGCAAGGGCTCTAATCTATTCATTTATTACTTAACAGCAATCATAGTCTTAGTCGCCGTAAATTCGCCAGCAGTAACCGTGTAGCCTAGTACACCCGTTGCGCCTTGAACTTGGCTCTTAGAAACATTGATAGTGTTGTATCCAGCAGCGTAATCACCACGTAGAACTGTCAGTACACGACCACTAGCATCGTTGATAGTCAACGTTACTTCCGCATCCTGTGGCAAGTTGAAACCGATCAAAGTTTCTACCGCGAATGGGTTAGGTGTGTTCTGGAACATTTCGAAACCTGCAGCAGCAACCTCTCCGTTAGAGAAGTTAACACCTACGTTCATCGTGTTACCATTTCCGTATGCTTCAGCAGCAGTGTAACGGCTAGATACGTTGATGATGTCGCTCAAGTCAGCATCTGCCGTTGGGCGGATAACCAAGCTAAACAGTACATCTTCAGAAGTAGCTTTACCATTCCAAGAAGTAGTGATC
>NZ_KB903548.1:2500-111956 GCF_000379805.1 Lewinella cohaerens DSM 23179
GCCATCAATAATTCGTTCTATTCGTCGGTGTATATATATAAAGGTATACCCTGTTGATGCACGGGTGTCTCCTCCACTCATTCCTACATTAATAATATGGTCTTTAAATAAAGGGAAGTCATAATCCGTCATCGGAATATTACCCGCTTCGGTTCGTGTAACGGTATAACCAGGCAACTGGGGCCAATGCTTGTCAAGATAATTCTGGATGATCCTATCATAACCCGCTTCAGGTAAATGCTGGTTAGAAAAAATAGCGACCTCTACCAGCGCCTCTGTCTTACTCGTTGGCAACACATATAAAAACCGGAACTCTCCTTCTTGTGGTGTACGAAAGTCCATCATTACAGCTTGACCTGAATCAAAGACCGGGCTCGCTGTTTTAATAAACCACCCCCGAAAGTGCTGATCGAGGTAATTTACTTTGCTTTTATCTATTGCTGGTCGAGCTGTACTATTGATACACCAACGAGCAGTAACTGTACCATCATCTGTTTCTACCTCTACTCCATTGTTCGTATTCCGAATTGCATGAATATTTGTGATCTGTTGTTCTACGTGTGGTGCTTTTGCAAAAGCTTCATTCGTATACCTATAGTAGTCTGCCGCTAGAATCATCTTATACGTAAATGGAGCAATTTCCATTTTACGAGCAAAATCTTCATTATAAAACCAAAGTATAGGCCAACGGTGATGCACAATTTCTTCGAAAGGGCCACTACCTACCTCCCAAAAACTCCAAGTCCGATCATCTTCCTTTTTGTGTTCTCTATCCAACAACAAAATCCGACTGCCTCTTAAGGGTGACTGTAGAAGGTGGTAGACAAAACTCCGCCCAGCGGCGCCAGCGCCAGCAACGATAAAGTCATAATCATAAGAAGTAGGGGAGTTGTCCATAAGGTTTGATGCTAGATAAACAAAGCCTGCAACAGCAAAAAGAAAACAAGCTGCGCTACACCATATATTATAAGCAGTGGATGGCGGTAAGTGATTTTCAAATAGCTTAATGGCCAACTAAACAAAAAAGCAATCACTCCCCAGGCTAAATAATTCTGTAATGGTATGTCTACAGCTTCCCAGGTCCAGTAACCCAATGCTATGGCAACAGGTTCTATGAAATAATCATACCCCATTATGAGTACTCCCGTAAATAGGGCCGTAAGCAGTGAAGACTTGGGAGCTATATAAGAAGCGACCTGGTGCATCGCAAGGATCAGTAAGGTCCAATTGAGTGCAATCACCAAGGGGACGTTGAGCCATTGCACCCACATCGTCGGGCCGTAGGCATATTCTCCAAAGATTCCTCCTGTCGCAACTCCGAGAACTTCAATGAAGAAGGTAGACAAATAAGTAATGCCCCACCACCACCAAAAACGAGTATCCTGATGGCGTTGGTAAATAAACCAAAGTAGAGGCCCACACACTACCAACAATAGCCCGTCTGTAATGGATTTAGTCAGCGGATAAACACTCGGCATCAAATGTGCCTGGACGCCCGAAAGAAAAGAAAACACCAGAAAGCAGGCAAACAGGAGTTCCAGTTTGCTCATTGACCAGCGGTCGGTCAATCGATTTACATATTTCTTAAAAAAGTGTTGTTCACTCAACATTTACCCATGCTAGTTATGCCAACAATCATTTTACAAAATATTAAGGCTATTTCGCAAAGCACTGCTAAATAGCAATACCACCTTACGTCCATCGTTTACTCGTATTCTTTTCCCTGCTACACGATCTGCAGGGGAGGCTGTAATTTTTTGCAGCAAATTCAGGTAGTATACATAAGCCAGATAAACCCCCAACCGAGCTCCTTTTGGCAAACGCACAATACCTTTATAGGCATCATCAAAATCTTTACGAATATCGGCTTCGATCATTACTTTATCTTCATTCGTGAAGTTAGTAAAGTCTACTCCTGGAAAATAAACCCTCCCACGGTCATCAAAGTCACTTTTTAAATCCCGTAAAAAATTCACTTTCTGAAAAGCAGCCCCCAAGCTACAGGCCGAGGCTTTCAATTCATCAAACTGAGTTTTATCTCCTTCGCAAAAAACACGTAGGCACATCAGTCCCACTACTTCTGCTGAACCGTAAATATATTCTTCGTAACTCGCCTGATCATGTGTCTCTTCATGCAAGTCCATTTCCATGCTTTTCAGAAAGGCATCGATCAATTCCCGTTCGATTCCATAGGTGTTCACTACCTCCTGGAAAGATTGTAGTACGGGGTTCAAGCTGATCCCTTCTTCTATCGCTCGGTAAGTATCTTCCCAAAACCTGGCTAGCAATTCAGCCTTGGGGTAATCATGGAAAGTATCAACAATCTCATCTGCAAAACGCACAAATCCATAGATGGCATAAATTGGATCGCGATAACGCTTATCAAATACGCGGATACCCATAGAGAAGGAAGTACTGTAACGCTGAGTAATCAGCTTACTGGATTCCATACAAACTTGGCGATATAAGTTCATCATTTTACAACAGGGTTTTTCTATTAAAGGACTTTGTCTACCTCTTCGGCCACTACCTGGCCAGAAATCAAAGACGGTGGCACCCCTGGTCCGGGCGTCGTCAACTGACCAGTGAAAAAGAGGTTACTTACTTTGCGATTACGCATTTTAGGTTTCAGAAAAGCAGTTTGCAACAGTGTATTTGCCAAGCCATAGGCGTTGCCTTTAAACGCGTGGTAATCTTTCTCGAAGTCCCGGTGTGCATAAGACCTACGGTATACAATATGGTCGCGGATGTCGTGCCCGGTAATATTTTCAAACCGCTGCAAAACGACTTCAAAATATTTCTCGCGCAGCTCATCGGTATCTTCCAGGTCGGGGGCCAAAGGAATCAGAAAGAACAGGTTTTCTTGCCCAGCAGGTGCCACCGTCTCATCTGTCACCGATGGTGCGCATACATAAAACAATGGCTTGGTCGGCCATTTGGGGTTTTCGTAGATTTCCTCAGCATGCAGGGCAAAGTCTTCATCGAAGAAAAGATTATGATGATGCAAGCCTGGTAGCTTTTTATCTACCCCCACATAAAATAGCAAGCTAGAGGGGGCCATTGTACGTTTATCCCAATAACTGGCGGAATAATTGCGCAAATGTGGCTCCAATACTTGTTGCTCCAAGTGGTGGTAGTCTGCTCCGCCAACGACGGCATCTACTTCATACGATTGATCTATCGTTACTACCTGTTTTGCTTTGCCGTTAACAACCTTGATCTGCTTTACCTCCTGGTTGTACCGAATCTCCACCCCTTGCTCTTCGGCCAGGCTCACCATCGCTTTTACAATTTCGTGCATACCGCCTTTAGGGTACCAGGTGCCCAAAGCAAGGTCAGCATAGTTCATCAAGCTATAAAGAGCAGGAGTCTTTTGGGGTGTTGCGCCCAGAAAGAGTACTGGAAACTCCAGTAACTGAATCAGTTTTTCGTTCTTAAACAATTTGCGAATGGCCGATGAAACGCTCGAGAACATTTGCAAACCAAACATACTCTTGAGAATACGTAGATCCGCAAACTCCATAATACTATGACTAGGCTTGAAGACAAACTCTTTCATGCCCACCTTATATTTATAGGCAGCTTCGTCCAAAAATTGCTTCAACTTGGTACTACTACCTGGTTCATAAGACTCAAACATGGCATAAAGTGCCTCCATCTTGGCCGGCACTTCCATTTCGTCATCTTTACCAAAGTAGACGATATAAGAAGGATCTAATCGTAGTAATTCGTAGTAATCCGCAGTACTTTTACCAAAACGCTGGAAAAAGTCTTCAAAAACTTCTGGCATCCAATACCAGCTAGGCCCCATATCAAAGGTGAACCCTTGTGCCTGATACTGGCGAGCCCTCCCTCCCGGGCCTTCGTTCTTTTCCAGGATTGTGACCTGATGGCCTTTCTGAGCCAAGCTAGCCGCGGCAGCTAAGCCGGCGAAACCCGCACCAACAACAATAATTTTCTTTGACAAGGTGGTCCTGTTTTAGTAACATGGGAGAAACAGGATACTCCTTGTTTTGTTTAAGAAACAACACTAAAAGTTAAACAAAACAAATCAATCTTTGCATTTTCTGCGTATAGAAACGGTACGACCTACTTTTTATTAAACTTATTCATGGTGTGGTTTAGACCAATTGCCCCAAAGCTCAATGCCGTATCACCAGCATATTTAACCAAATCAGCAAGGGTCTCACGCTCTTCTGTCGACCACTCTCCCAAGACAAAGTCGATTTGCCTACCTTTTGAAAACTCATCTCCAATACCAAATCGTAGCCGCGCATAGTCATTACCGCCCGTCATCTGGTCAATATCCTTGAGTCCATTGTGCCCACCATCACTTCCTTTACCACGTAGTCGCTGCTTCCCAAAGGGCAAGTTCAGGTCATCCATTATCACCAAGAGGTTGCTCTTCTCTATTTTTTCTTTTTGCAACCAATAGCGCACCGCTTTCCCACTACGATTCATATATGTTGATGGTTTCAACAGAATATACGTGCGCCCGCGATGCTTAAACTGGGCTACATCACCCAAGGTATCTGTGCTCCAGCTCACTTCTTTAGCCTGTGCCAAGTGATCCACAACATCAAAACCAACATTATGCCGAGTGCCTTCATATTTGGCACCTATATTTCCTAAACCTACAATAAGATACTTCATGGGGTCGTAAACAATATCATTTTTTCTAAATAGCTCGCTGAAGCCCTCATCAATTCTACGCATCAGGCCAACGAGGTGCGAAATTAGGGATTTTTCCATAGTTCTATTTTTTGGGGCCATGCCAGCCCTGCGGGTGGCACCGGGTCGTCCGTTCTTATGTGCTCCTGGCAAAGCCAGTCCGCGCATACCACTTCCACCCCTTGTCCTCCTCTCCCGATCAATCGGGATGCGGCGTGCTTTTGGGCGATGCCCACCGCTTTTGAATTACAAAAAAGAGGTTATCTTCATCATCAAGTTATAATTAAACCCGTATTCAACGAAATCGTTCCTCCTCTTTTTACGATTTATTGTACTATTTCAACAACAAAACGACCTCTTTTATGAAACGCTACTTGCTCCCTGCTTTACTTCTCTTTGTCTTCAGTATCACCTCTGCCCAAGACGAATCGTTAACAAACATGCCTGAAGAAGACTTCGTCTATCTCAAAGACAGTACCTTATTGTTCTCTTCTGACTTTACAGCTAAGAGGGGATTCATTAAGACGAATTTCTTCCAGCTCAATGGGGATAAAATCCCCTTTGAACAAGTTAAGTTTTATAATCTCGATGGAGATTATCGAGCAAACTTCAACGCTAGTATTTTACCCCGAATCGAAACGGGCTACTATAACGTCTTTGAAGGAAAAAGCTACCAATCAAACAGTAGCTCTAAAAATTTTTATTTCTCGCGTGCTCCTTTTGGAGATTTACAATCGCTCAAATACAACACTTTATTAGAGGTACTAAACACCCCCAACCCAGAGATTGACCAAACAGAACTGGCCCAAATACAGGAAACACTTGGCTTAGGTAAGCGAAAACAAAAAAAGGTTTTCATCATGCTGGGCACTGGCCTTGGAGCCCTGATTATTGGAGGGATACTAATGGATCAGGATGGTCGCGACGCCCGCATAGCAGGTGTAACATTAGCCGGAGCCGGGCTGGTCACGTGTATCGCTAGCTTAATGGTAAAGAAGCCAGCCCGTTTTCATCTTGCCGCCGTTCGCCAATACAACAAATTTTATCTCGACTAACCCAACCAAGCTCTTCGTCAGGGACGCTCCAGATGATATAGAATCCCATGTGTCGTGGGCGACCAGCGTGAAGTCTTTACCTCGGCAGCTTTTAGCGCATTATTCAACCAGGTATTACAAGTGGTAATCGCATTGTACTGTCCATTAGCTTCGTAGAAAAAATCGTTCTCACTGTAGCCTGTAGTTCCGATCTGTTCCCATTCCTCACTGGCTGTTTTCTGGAAAGAATCTTCAATAAAAACGAGCAATTCCGCTAAGGCATCCTCGCATAATTCCACGGCTACCCATCCAGGCTTCTTCTCTTGATAGCGGGTTAGGTGCATCACAGGAGCGCTGTTTACCAGCAATGCTTGCGCACCATTGCTAAAGGTGAGGTCGGCCCAGGTAGGTGTTTCTAAATAAAAATTTCGTTCTCCCCAGCCATAAGCGATGTGAGTGCTAATACTATCCTGAAAAGAGGCGTGCCGAAGTCCCTCTGGAAGATCTCCGACAGGAACAACGACATCCAGATGAATACCCGTTGAGGTCACGTAAACAATCTTATCTTTGGAGCAATCATTGTCAGGAGGGTTGGTGCTCCACAAAGAGAACACCAAGGCCAAAAGGCCATACACGAGTACTACCCCAAGCAGGGTCAAGGATATCCACTTTGTTGTTCGCCAAAATATTTTCATGCTAAGTTATTTAGTCGAGATTAAATTCCCTAGCAGCCCTTTCTAACGCGACTGGTTTTCCTACATCCAGCCATTTCGTATCGTCGTGAGGAAAGTTACGAATAATTCCTTTTTTAGCAGCGGCCAACCAGGCCTCTATTATGGAGAACACCTCCTTATCTTGAGGAAAATAGGCAAACAAGCCTGGATCAATCACAGCCATTCCGCTGTAGGCCCAGTCGAGTACGGTCACTTCTTCTTTACTGATTTTTCGCTCACCGGTTTTTTTATTTTTCCAACCACACAACTCACCTTTAGGGCTAAACTCTAAATAACGAGAGGTTTCCCGCTGTCGGACGGCCAGCGTACTTAAGTTCTGCCCTGGCTGATGCGCAGCATAAAGCTGACCTAAATCCAGATCACTCAAAATATCCACATTATGAATCAGAAAAGGAGCGTCAGACAACAAGTGTGCTGCTTTTTTCAGTCCACCGCCAGTATCTAGCAGCAGGTCTCGTTCGTCGGAGACATGAATTTCGAGGCCAAAATTTTCGTGTTCTTGCAGATGCGCAATCACCTTATCAGCAAAGTGGTGAACATTGACGACGACCTCCTTCACGCCAAAAGATTGCAAGCGGCGTAGTACAATTTCCAACAAGGTTTTACCTTGCACTTCAACCAATGCCTTCGGTCGGTCGTTGGTATAAGGGCGTAGGCGAGTACCCAGGCCAGCAGCAAAAACCATTGCTTTCATAAACAGGTTAGTTAGTAGCGCACAAATGTATTAAATTATGATTCAACGTAAGCTCGTACAATTATTATTGGCTCCCTTTTCCCTCCTTTATGGCATGGGGGTGAGCTTGCGCAATGCGTTTTATCGTGCGGGGCTGCTCAAGTCCATGACCTTTAGTGTACCCGTCATCTCGGTCGGTAACCTCTCTGTTGGTGGGGCAGGCAAAACCCCTCATATAGAGTACCTTATCCGTCTTTTGCGTGAACACATCCAAATAGCGACCCTCAGCCGAGGCTACAGCCGCAAAACCAGGGGGTTTCTGGAAGTAGAGCGCAACAATAACGCCGAACGCGTGGGTGATGAACCGCTACAATTCAAACGCAAATACCCAGACATAGGCGTATATGTAGCAGAAGACCGTGCTTTTGCGATTCCTCAGATTGTCATGAAAAAGAGCGATACTCAAATGGTATTGCTAGATGATGCTTTCCAGCATCGCTCTGTTAAGCCGGGGGTAAATATTTTACTCACCGAATATTCTAATCGTTTCACCCAAGACTTCTTACTGCCTGCCGGTCGCCTTCGCGAGTGGAGAGAATCCTATGAACGCGCTGATGTCATTATCATCAGCAAGTGTCCACAAACTATTTCGCAGGAAGAAAAAGAAGCGATTCGCGCCGAAATCAATCCACTTCCGCACCAGCAATTGTTTTTTTCGTACTACGCCTACCAGGCTCCTTATTACCAGTTTAACCCTCGTTACCGTCTACAGTTGGATGAAAAACTGGACGTCCTCCTCATTTGCGCTATCGCTAAAACCGATTATTTGATTGACTATTTACAATCACAAGTCGGCTCTGTACAGAGTTTAGAGTTTGCTGATCATCACTATTTCAACAAAGAAGATATTTCCAACTTGCACCGTTCTTTTAAGAAAATGGACACTAACAGAAAGGTGATCATTACCACCGAAAAAGACGCAATGCGGCTGGAATTGCATCGCGAGTTTTTGATAAAGGAACGCTTGCCTATATTTGTACTGCCCACCGAAGTACAGTTTCACTTTGGAGAAGGGCCACAGTTCGACGAAATCATTCGGCAGTACTTACTCAATTTCAAGGTGTGATTCTACGCTTTTTGCTTCTGTTGCTTTATTACTTTTTTAAGGTGCTGGTGCTGCTGTACCAGGCCATCTACTTCCCGTTTACTACGTTTCGCAACCGTAAAGCACTAGCCTTCAAAGGGCCGGGTATTATCATTTCCAACCATCCCAACACGATGGTCGACCCCCTGAATGTCATTTCTCGCACGCCTCGGCAATCGTTTTTTCTGGCCAATGCCAGTATGTTCAAAAACCCGGTCGTGGGTTTTCTATTGCGATATTTATACTGTATTCCCATCATGCGTCCTGGTAAGGATCAAAAAATAAAAAAGGTCGATAATCGCAAGAGCTTTGCTGCTAGTTTTAATCACCTTGGCAATGGCGGGATCATCTTTATTGCGCCAGAAGGCGGTAGCGAACTCGAACGTCATTTACGCCCCTTCAAGACAGGTACTGCCCGTATCGCATTGGGCGCTGAAGCAGAGAAGGGGTTTTCGTTAAATCTACATATTTACCCTGTAGGACTTACCTACGAACAGCCTACCCATTGCGGAAGCAGGCTCTATATGGAAGCTGGCGAGCCCATCAGGGTCGCGGATTGGCAAGAAGCATTCGAAGAGAATGAAATCCAGGCTGTAAAAGACCTTACCGAACACCTGGAAAATGAAAACCGCAAGTTGCTCATCCATACCGATAATCAGGAGCAAGATCAATTGCTCTACCGCCTGGACCGGATACTCCAACATGATCAGCCAGTATCTGTAGAGCAGCATTATGATCGTACCCAACAACTGCTTGGCCAACTCAAAATACTGGCTGCCGAACAGCCTACAGCCTATCAAGAACTCGTAGAAATGGCCAATAGTTATCGCCAACAACTAAAGGCGATCAAGCAGACAGATCGCGGTATTAGCCGTAAAGGAAAATCTTTATGGACCATCCCTGTCCTTCTTGGCTGGCCGGTATGGTTATATGGTAGAATCAACAACTTTTTTCCCTACGAAATACCGCGCCTACTTGAACGCAAAATTCAGCTTTACATCGGCTATCGTAGCACCGTAAAAATTCTGGCAGGCGCACTCACTTTTCCTCTTTTCTATTGGTTGCAATACCAGCTTGCGCAGTGGCTACTCGGAGCGCCTTTCGCTGGTTGGTACTTACTAAGCTTACCCATCTCTGGCTTACTAGCCTGGGTTTATGCCCGTCATTTTCTACCTCGGTGGGAAGGTTTTCGTTACCGAAAATGGGCGAAGCAGCACGTTAAGGAAGCGGCTGATTTGGAGGAAACCAGAAAACAATTAGCCGCGGTTGTGGGTTCTTAGCACGCTGTTTTCGTAAAAAAAGAACGTGAATAAGGATATCCCAAAAATAGCAGCCGATTTTTTACTCGCGCTAAAAATGCAGCAGCAGCCAGATGACCATCTGGCAAAAATTTCAGCGCTTCCTCTGCCTATATTGTTTCAAGAGCTCCGCTCTGAGCAACAAAAGAAAACCTTCTGGATAAATTGTTACAATGCTTTCTTTCTGCATCTTCGCCGCAATAATGGTATTGATAAGCCAGCCATCTATCGAGAAAAACTATGCCATATCGCTGGGCAAACATTCAGCCTTGATGAGATCGAGCATGGTATTCTGCGGCGCTATCGGGCGAAACTTGCGTTGGGGTACCTCCCCAATCTATTTGTGCCAAAATTAATCCGTCAGTTAGCTGTGAAAGAAATAGATGCCCGCATTCATTTCGCTCTCAATTGCGGAGCTATCAGCTGCCCACCCATTGCTTTTTATGCTTTTGAAAAAATAGACCAACAACTTGATTGGGCCAGCCAAAGTTTTTTGGAAAGCGAAACCGACATCTTTCCAGATAAGCAGGAAATACACTTCAGCAGATTAGGCTATTGGTATCTTGGTGATTTTGGTGGACGCAGAGGCATTCGAAAAATAGTCGAGCACTACCTCAAGGTGAATACAGGTGGCTACCGCATTGTTTTTAAAGATTATAACTGGGACGAAGATTTGAACAACTTCGCCAAAGAGTAGGCCATCCTTTGAAAGTAGGATACGAGCGGATTCGGAAATTATTGGTGCGAAAGGCAGCGCCTGGAGCTCGGGGCACGGAGTGACCAAGGACAAGGGAGAGCAGTGGTACCGCAGGTAAAACGGATAGCCCGGTGCCGATCCCGTTCCGACTAAAAAAGTCGGGACGGGAGATGGCATGGCCCCAAAAAATCTTTGGAAGGAGTATGAAGCTAGTGGACCACCCCGTAAATTCTGTTACACCCAAGTCTTGCTTTTTTGCACTTGTGCTTCGTCCCTGAAATCCTCATGTAGCTATGGCTACACTCCGGTGTCAGCTCCTCGCCCAAGCACGAAAATCGGCGACTTAGCATAACGAAACTTACAGGGTGATCCACTAGGTACCTGCTGTAGAAGAACCCTCTACCTTTTCACGATTGATGATCGGCAATAGAATTAAGGCCAACAATCCTATTGAGATGTTACATCCAATTTGGATCGTAAAGAAAGATATATTGGACCAAGAAAAGCCGTCATCACCTGCTATGCCATAAAAGCCAAGCGCTGTCGTGGCTAAAAAATGATAGGTTCCCATGCCTCCGGGTGAAGGAATGACAATTCCCCAACCGCCAAAAACAAAAACAACCAGCGCCACACTCGCAGAAAGTGCAGCCGTAGGCTCGAAAGCAAAGAAACAAACATAGGTCATTAAGAAATACATGACCCATATATTGATACTGTGCAAGACAAACATAAAAGGTCGATCAAGTTTGCCAATTGTCTGTAGGCCTTCGACAAAACCCAATAGGATACCGCTTATTTTTTCGTAAATCCTTGTCTGTTGTATCCGTTTACGCAAAAGGTAAAGCGCCAGTAAACCACCTATCCCCAGTGCTGCCAAGGCAAAAAGCAAGGTACTGTTCGCGCTTATTTTTTCACCGATAGCATTATTTTCTTGGAGGAATGCCCATAAGGTATCAAACTCCAACACCAGTGCTAATGCGGTCACAATAAGGATACTGATCACATCAATCACGCGATCAACGACCACCGTCCCCATTACTTTCTCTACGGGGATTTTTTCGTAGCGAGCCATTGTGCCCGCACGAACAACTTCACCAACTCGTGGCAAGCCTAAGTTGGCAAAATAACCGAGAATAACGGTCAAGAAACCATTGATAAGGCGTGGCTTAAAACCCAACTGCTGCAAGAGCATATTCCAACGTGACGCCCTCGATATATTACTAATCGTAAAACAAACCAAGACCACGAGTAGCCAGAAAATATCTGCGGAAGCAAAATCGGTCAATACTTTTTGCAGAAGACTGCAATCATCTGCGGCAATTCCCTTGAGGCCACATTCTGCCTGGTAAGCAGCATTTTGTTTCTGGTATACCCAGTACAAAATAACGAGACCTACGCTCAGGAATACAAGAAACTTAAGGATGTTGGTTAGCGCCTTTTTCAATGCAGTATAAGTTTGCTGCAAAAATAGCCAATATTAAGAGCTTGTTGGGTAATTTCATTTGGTGAAAAACAAATATGTCGAATTAAAGGAAAAAAGATTGATGCTTCCCGCTTTTTAAGGGTTTACGAACCTGGCGTCGGTGTGAAAATTTCACTTAGCCCGCTAAATTCAATTTGAACTCCTTAGCCAGAACCGCAAATCGTTAAAAAGCAGTTCGCAAAATTCCCCAACAAGCTCTAACTTAACCAAGAACGGGCAACCAATACAAAAGCAAAAACGATCAGGGCAATACCTGCTACCCGCCGTACCCACCAAAGGTGCTTTGGCGTAAGGCGGTGGCGAATCTTATGTGCGAGAAAAATTTTCAGTGAATCAGAAAAAACAATCATCCCAAACAGACCACCAAAAAACAGTAATGATTCCAGTCCATTGTAATCCCGTTCAAGTACAACGGTAGACATGGCCGTAATCCAGAAAATAACGGTAAAAGGGTTGACCGTATTGATAAGAAAACCTTTGGACCAGAGTGCCCAGCTACCTCGGGTGCCTTTCAATAGGTGGTCAGGATCATCAAGGGAAGGCGGCGGCGTAAGTAAGGTGGCTATTCCTGTAATAAGTAAAATCAATGCTCCAACCAAGCCAACACCGAGTTCAAAACTATCGGCTTCGCTTATTTTTTCAATAAACCGAAAGCCAAAGTAAACGCTAAGGATAAATGCCAGATCGCTGACCCAAATCCCCAGGCCTACCATCAACCCTGCTTTCGTTCCTTGTTCCAGGCTAGCTTGAATGAGCGCAACCAATAATGGGCCTACCAAAATGGCTAGTAATAGCCCCCAGTATACACCTTGTAGAAAAATCGCCATGATAAAGCTTGTTGAAGGAAGAAATCAAAGCTCAAAATAAGAGTTTTAGCTATACACTGTCGCAACGAGCTTGCGGCACCCACCGTGATTACGAAATTCACAAAGATAAACCCCTTGCCATGTTCCCAAATTGAGTTGACCATTGGTAATAGGGATCGTTACACTACTACCAATAAAGCTAGCTTTAATATGAGCAGGCATATCGTCTGGGCCCTCCATTGTATGCTTTAAGAATGGTAAATTCTCAGGCACAATATGATTAACAATACTTTCGAAATCAGTGCGAACAGAAGGATCTGCATTCTCGTTGACCGTAAGTGCTGCTGAGGTATGTTTAATAAAAATCGACAATAACCCCGTCTTAGGCAAGTCCGGTAGTTGTGCTAAAACCTTAGGGGTAATAAGGTGGTATCCGCGCGAATATGCTGGGAGCGAAAATTCTATTTGCTGAACCATAGCCTTGTCTTACCTGCGCTTAGAACCTTTGCCATAAGAAGGACAGCGCACATCACCAAAATAATACATGACACCTACCCCTGCAAAAAGATAAGTATCACGGTCGTTACTGTCTCCGCGCTGGCGGCCTTGCAAGCCTAAGGCACTACCATTCTCAGCATTTAGTGACTTCCCCGAAGACATATACACCGCCAGTTCACCCCGGTCTTTCAGCAAGTCTGTCCGATCAGGATAAACGCTACTGACATCATCAAGATAATCGGTATAAGTAGAGCGGGCACCTATATGAATATTGATACTCCACTCGTAATTGATATCAAATTTGAACCCCATTCCATAAGTAAGTGCAGCCGTAGTGGTGTAGTACTCTTCTCCTTTAAACTGGCCCTCTGTTCCCAATGAGCGCAATTCGACCATCTCTCCAGGGTTTACGCCATCCAGCGTCATAGGCCCGTCGTATTCTGCCATCGGGTTAAAGCTAAACAACGAAAGTCCACCAAAGAGGTATGGGGTAAAGAAATCATCTCTACTTCCATGAAAATAAGGAAGGAAGTTAAATTCAAAAAGGGCTGTAGCCTCCCATATATCTGTTTCGAAACTAAGGTTGCGATTTAATTCATAAGGGTTGCGGGAGTCACTATCATAAGCTTCGATCTTTCCGTAATTACCGCTCAGTGAAAAAGCTAAGCGTTCGTTGAAGTTATAACGCGCCAGTATTCCTCCTGCCGGATTTGGACGATCTAGTCGATAGTTGGTATTCAGGTCACCAAAGTAATAAGACACTCCTCCCCAGGGACCTACTTCCCAACCCCGCATTAAGGATTGGGCACCAAGAGTATTCTCGGATAAAAACCCGGAACATAGCCACAACGTACACAAACAATAGATACTAACCTTCCTCATGATAATGCTTTAGTAAGGCTGAAAAGCTGTAGACAATTCGCCTTGCGATCCCTACTGGGTTAAACTTGCAATTTTTGCGCCGCAAAGGTAAGGATATTGCCACACCTTAAGCGCTTTTGAAACGACTAAGCCCTTTATTATGGTATGCCATCAGTGTTCTTTAAAAAATTAATCCCTTATAATAAGATCACCCGCCCTTCACTGAGGGCAGAAATAGGTAGAAAAGATTCTCCATCGTATTCCCCAAAACAAGTTATTGGCTGCCCGCCACTGAGGGCCAGAAGTTTCCAGTTGGCGGTACTCGTCGCCATCTCCAGGAAGGCCTTTTTGCTATCAACCAACATAAATGCCTCTTCCTCCGAATGGTAGATCGGTGTCACCTCATCGATCAATACCGGAAAGCTTAAAAGCCAGGGAGAAGCACCTAGTGCCTGAGCATAACGCGCCTGTACTTCATGAAGGTGGGGATAAGCGGCGGCAGCCTCATAGGGTTCTCGAGAACTTTGGTAAGCTTTGAATACCGCCCGCAATTGGGGCTGCCCTGGATAGTAGGCCAGCGTTCCTTTTAGCACACTACCTGTTACCCAATGGTCTTCAAAACCTTGATTGCCGAAAGCAAAATCGAGTAGCAAAGCATACTTGCCCGTTTGCTCTCCCCGAAACCATGTTCGCCGATAACGCAGCTTTTCTTCGATGCCGGTGATCAACCCCAACACCAGCCAGTTATCTTGCAAGCCAGGCTCTTGAAGCACACGTTCTTTGCGTAAGTTCCAACCTGCCACCTGAAGTAGTTCTCGCTTTTGGTCGATTTCGAGAGTCGACTTCCGCTGCCAAGCTCGAACAAACAAGTAAAGTTTTCCAATTTCTGCGGTTACTTCCTCTACCCAGTCCTCTTGTTCAAACAAGGAATGACAAATACGTAATCGACGGGCAATACTTCCCAGTTTANCATCAACCATCCTGGCGGCCAATGTTTCCCATTCCTCTGGAGCATTCGCTAACTGGGCCAAGCCAAGTCGTGCAAGTTGTTGTAACCATTTGTCGAGTTCACCAACTCCCTGATCCATCAGTTGAATTCTTTTCTCCTGCTTAGCTACATCAGGAGATGATAACTTTGTAGTAGAGGTTCCCGTAGCTGAATGGCTTCCTAACAATTTAATGGCCCATTCAGGAAGCTCTTCCTTCACTGTCCATACTTCATTACGATTCAAGAAAAGGAGCACCAACGCGAGGGCGTGCTTACAAGGGCGGCGTGGGCTTTTGCAGGAGCAACGAAAAAGAGGAGGTTCCAGGCGTACGATCGCGCTGGATTTATGGCCATAAGCAGTTTCATATTCTCCCCACAGGTATTGCCCATTTCCCTGAAGGGTTTGCCAACGTTTGGCAAAAAAGAGGCGCCGGGCCTGTTCCAGTGAGCTGGCATCAGGTGCAAGCTGGAGCAAGCGTTCATACGACCAGGATACGGGAGAATCAGCCATGGTTCAAACTACTTACTTATCGTTATCAGTTTTCGCCGTGGACAGGGATATTAAGGTTCTTAAGTGCTTTTTCTGAAGCCTGTTGTTCAGCGCTTTTTTTATTAAAATCATCTGCGACCGCAATTTTTTGCCCATCAATCATAACGGCAACCTTAAAGCGATCACGTTTGTCCATTTTGTAGCGGGTAAGGAGCCGGTAAGATACATTCTGACCATTCTTCTGACAATGTTCCAAAAGCTGGCTTTTGTAGTTATCATCGTAGGACTCTAGTTCGTGAATATCTACAAACTTCCGCAACATCCGGCGGATAATAAACCGCTTCGTACCATTATAGCCTTTCTCCAGGTAAACAACACCGACAAGGGCTTCTACCGCATTACCCAGCATTGAGCGGCTGATTCTGGTATTATTGAATTCATTGAGGAGCATATCTACTCCCATGTTGTCACCAATAATGTTTAAGGATTTTCGCTTGACAATTTTCGACCGCATTTTGGTCAAAAAGCCTTCATCAGCATTGGGGTACTTCTGAAAAAGATACTCCGCAACGATAGTCCCCAAAACAGCATCACCCAGGTATTCCAGGCGTTCATTGTTTTGCATAGCATAATCTTTTTCCGACTGGGTGGATTTGTGGAAAAAGGCCTGCTTGAAAATACGCAGATTCGCGGGTGTAAACCCTATGATCTGGCGCAATCGACGAGCTATATGTTTCTCTGGAGAGATATACCCGTTGTAGAATCGTTTAATTAATCGAAACACAGCATACCGGTTTTTGAAAGCAGTGCAACGAGGCAAGGCCATATTGCGCTAGCTCCAACTGTACAAAATAATACAAAAGTGAAGGCTTACAGCCATTCTCTTTTGTGTACAAACATTTTGCACTTCATCAGGAATATGCACAGAAAATCTGTGTCCCGGACGGTGGTTGGGTATACTACAAATAGAAAAAACATGTGGTTTTTTGGAGAAACAAATCATTGTTACCTCCAAAAAATCACATTTCAACACGTTCTAACGTATCGCAAAACCCACTATTGCCCAAAGTAAGACCCGCTGGTCTATCCTTCGAAGCGCTTAAAGACTGCTGCGGAATTATGCCCGCCGAAGCCAAATGTATTCGTTAATGCTACCTTAACGTCCCTTTCCTGAGCCTCATTAAAGGTTAGGTTGATTCGTTTATCAATCTCGGGATCATCATTAAAATGATTGATCGTAGGCGGCACAAAGTTATGTTGAATTGCTAAGATACACGCAATTGCTTCAATTGCACCTGCTGCTCCAAGCAAATGTCCTGTCATGGACTTGGTAGAACTGATATTCAGGTTATAAATCTTATCACCAAAGACCTGCTGTATGGCCTTTAGTTCTGCTATATCTCCCAAAGGAGTAGAGGTACCGTGCGTATTGATGTAATCTACTTCATCAATATTGATACCTGAAAAATTCAATGCGTTGCGCATACATGTACTCGCTCCCAAGCCTTCCGGATGGGGGGCCGTAATGTGATAAGCATCAGAGGTAGCGGCATACCCCATCACTTCTGCATAGATGGTCGCACCTCGTGCCTTAGCATGTTCTAGTTCTTCAAGAATAAATGAACCTGCTCCTTCTCCCAGGACAAACCCGTCGCGTTCTGCATCATAAGGACGCGACGCTGTAGCAAAGTCATCATTCCGTGTAGACAGCGCTTTCATGGCGCTAAATCCACCAATACCTACTTCCGTAACAGCAGCTTCTGAACCTCCTACAACCATTACATCAGTACGGCCAAGGCGAATATCATCAGCAGCAGCTCCAAGCGCATGCCCGGTAGAAGCACATGCGGAAACTGTTCCATAGCTAGGCCCTCGGAAACCATACTTCATAGAAATATGCCCGGCTCCCATGTTCCCAATCATTTTGGGAATCATGAACGGATTATAACGAGGTTGATCACTGGTAGCATTATAAGTGATCTCTTCTTCAAGAGATCGCAAGCCACCAATACCGCTCGCCCAGATTACACCTACCCGCTCAACATCCAGCTGTTCCGGATCGAGCTGAGCATGTTTTACAGCTTCGTCAGCTGCTACCATTGCATAGACCGAAAAACGGTCTAGCCGTCGAACTTCTCTACGATCGATAAACTCGGTCGCATCAAATTCCTTCAATTCGCAAGCGAATTGGGTCTTGAAGTTTTCAGGATTAAAATAGGTGATACGATTAGCACCACTCATTCCTTTCTGAAGGCCTTCAAGGTAAGCAGCAAGATTGTTGCCGATTGGCGTAAGGGCACCTAGCCCAGTAACTACCACTCTTCTCATAGATTCGGTCTTTTAGAAAAACACCTCACCGTAGTAATGAAGCGGAAAGTGATTCCAATAAAAAAGAAACCGTCCGAAAAATTATCTACCGGTGCAGCTATAAAAGTCACACGCGGCAGGGTAAATCCTCCGGACGGTATACTAGATGGAAATTACTCCTTAACCTGAGACTCAAGATAAGAGACAGCCTCACCTACGGTGGTGATGTTCTCAGCTTGTTCGTCAGGAATAGAAATATCGAAAGTCTTTTCGAATTCCATAATGAGTTCTACTGTATCTAGAGAGTCTGCTCCCAGATCATTGGTAAAACTTGATTCCAATGCGATTTCTGACTCGTCAACTCCTAGTTTGTCGACGATGATCGCTTTCACTTTTTCTGCAATATTAGACATGGTCAATTCGCTTTTATGATATACGAATGCGGCTGCAAAGAAAAATATAACCACCAGTATAACCAAAAAATTAGCCTAAATTTTTCACTTCCTCCCCTTACAGCCGCTTTATTGGCTCCTCATCTCGAGGTCTTTTAATTTGGCTGAGTCCATAATTGCTGCCCTTTTATTGGGGGTTAACAACTTCTGGGTTAGTCATATTTTTCAGCAACTAATTTACTGGAAATAACTGATTTTAGGAGGATTAGCGAAAAAACAAAGCATAATAAGTTGTTGAAATTGTGGTAGATCAGTACTTTTGCACCCTATTATTGTAAAAAATACACTTACCTTGGTAAAGGTAACGGAAATTAATCTTCCAATTTTCTTTAAAGATTGTACGATTATTACTTCCTCTCCGTCACTTGTAGCTACCCTCCATAGAAAAAAAACTCAACCATGAAGATCACCGATCACCAAAATACGAAAATACTTGCAACTGTGGGCCCTGCCTGTAGTTCTTACGAAAACCTCCTTGCCTTAGTTAAGGCTGGAGTAGATACCTTTCGCCTAAATTTTTCTCACGGTGAACACGCCGTACACGGAGAAACCATCAACCGGATCACCTACATCAATGAGAAATACGGCTTCCATGTTGGTATCCTCGCTGATCTTCAAGGACCGAAACTGCGCGTTGGTAAAATCGAAGATAATGCACTCGAATTGGCTGAAGGCGATGTTATCACCTTTGTCAACGAACCCTGCATCGGGAACCGGGAACGCATCTACATGAGCTACCCACAGTTCTCCACAGATGTAGAGGTTGGCGAGCGCGTACTCGTCGATGATGGCAAACTGGTTTTTGAGGTTATCGAGACCAACAAGAAGGATACCGTACGATTGAAAACGCTTTTTGGAGGTACTTTATCTTCCAATAAAGGCGTAAACCTGCCCAATACTAAAATCTCGTTGCCTTCTTTAACAGAGAAAGACGAACGTGACCTTGCTTACATCCTTACGCAACCCGTCAACTGGATTGCATTATCGTTTGTACGCAACGCTAAAGACATCAAGGATTTGCGTAAGCGATTGGATGCTGTAGAACACCCGGCGAAAATCATTGCGAAGATTGAGAAGCCTGAGGCGATTGAAAATCTGGATAAGATTATCAAAGCATCCAATGGTATCATGGTCGCACGTGGAGATTTGGGTATCGAAGTTCCTATGGAGCAACTTCCACTTATCCAGAAAAACATTATTAAAAAGTGTATCCAACGGGCACGTCCGGTAATCGTAGCGACCCAGATGATGGATAGTATGATTACGAACCCTAGCCCAACTCGGGCAGAAATTACAGACGTAGCCAACGCTGTACTAGACGGAACAGATGCAGTAATGCTGAGCGCAGAGACATCGGTAGGCCGGCACCCCGTAAAAGTAGTGGAAGCAATGAATAAAATCATTGATGAAGCCGAAAAACACTATTCAATAGAGCATTATCGCCCAGTATCTCCGAAAAAATCGCGGACTTTCCTCTCTGATGTCGTTTGTTTCAATGCAGCTCGTACTGCAGAGGAGATTAATGCCAAAGCGATTATTGGAATGACCAACTCTGGCTATACAGCCTTTAAGGTGTCTAGTTTCCGCCCCAACGCTAAAGTCTATATCTTCTCCGACCAAATGCACATGCTAGCGACCCTCAATCTTTGCTGGGGAGTACGTACCTTCTACTATGACCGTTTCACTACTACTGATGAGACCATCGAAGATGTTGTAGAGATTCTGAAAGCTAATGAAAGAGTAAAAGAAGGAGATATCATTGTCAACACCGGCAGTATGCCTCTTCACCGCCGTCATCGGACAAATATGCTAAAGATCACGGTAGTAGAATAAACACGAGTCATCCCGAATTTTGATTGTCATCAACGACTAAGCGTACATTTCGACTACGTTTTTTTTAACATGGGTTTTCGCTGCATAGCGAGAACCCATGTTTTATTTAATCCATGGTTCCAGCAGCGTAATACTTTTACTTGTGGTATCCAGCCGAGCCTTAATCCCCATTGGAAGGGTACACATATCATCAACATGCCCAAAAGACAAGCCATAAATGATGGGCATATCTAAATCTCCTAATCGATCTTCAATCGTTTCGAGAAGGGAAAGAGAGCGACTGCCGCTTTTGCGCTCACAACCAGCAAAAACCCCCATTGCTATACCCGCCAAATCAGACAGTGGCCAAGCTTGTCGTAAACTGGTGAGCATCCGATCTATCCGATAAGGTTTTTCACCAACATCTTCCATAAAAAGAATTTTATTCTTGAGTTTAGGCGTGTATTTCGTTCCTAATGCGCTGGCTAGTAAGGTCAAATTCCCACCAACCAATCGCCCTTCCGCTACCCCTGGACGAATAATTTTCGTGGTATAAATTTCTTCTTCCAGCGCTTTCTCTTTCTGTAGAGGAGCAAGATCAATGCTATAGTTGTCAACAGGGCTAAAAAGCATTTTTTCAAGATGCTGCCGGGTATAATCCGTGAGTGTAGAGCTGCCCACCGGGCCGTGGTAAGTAACCAGACCAGCATAGCGTTGGATAGCTATATGAAGCGCTGTAACATCACTGTAACCCACAAACACCTTGGGGTTTCTACGGATCATCTTAAAATCAACCTTTGGCAGCAAGCGCGCACAACCGTAGCCACCTCGGGCACACCAAACTCCTTTTATTTCGGGATTAGAAAAAAGTTGATGAAAGTCTGCCAATCGCTGCCCATCACTACCCGCCAGAGAACCATAATCTGCCCGGATATTTTTTCCTAACACTGGTTTTAAGCCAAGGCTTTCAATATTTTTCACTGCTTTTTCCAAGCCTTCATCTTCGATATAAGAAGCAGGAGTAATGAGGCCCACCTGGTCACCGGGCCTCAAACGGGGTGGAAGCAACATGGGCTTCTTGCTTTCAGCATTTGCTTTCATCCCAAGCGAAAGGCCCGCTGTTGCGGTAAGCAAAGTAGCATTAAAGGTTCTGCGGTTCATGATGTTGTTGTTTTAGTTGCCAGATAGATACAAGTACTACCACTTTCTGTTGCCTCCCAAGCGCTTGCGGCCCCAGAACAAAACCTGAAAACCATAGACGCTTAAAAAATAGACCATTGCTGCAAAAGACATTGCCCCTAACCCCGCATAAACCCGGACGGAACGTAAATTGATATAGAGAAACTCATAACAAAAAAAATCTGTCAAGACAAAGGCCGTATGGATGCCAAAAAGGATAAACAACCCTTTAAGCAATTTGCTTAAGTACCAGACTTTCCGCCCTTCTCCAACACTTAACTTCTCCCGCTTTTGAGGGTTTGCCGATGACTGTCGGAGGTGATAGCGTCTTTGATAGACATAACGGTAAGAAAAATAGAGGTAGGCAAAAAAAGATGCTAAATAAATGGCTTGTTCCAAGCCTCCGTAAAAGGGGTTATAAAAATCTCGGCTTACGGCCAGTTTATCAATCGGTTGGCGAAGAAAAATGGACCAAAAAAACAGCCATTGCGCAAGAGGCAGCATAAAATGCTTCATATCGCTCCAGCGCAATCGATATTCAGGATAAAGGCTTAGTTTAACATGAAAAAAAAGCAAGGCGGGAATAGCCAACGTAAAATAGATAGGAAAAAACTTATACGCGGGGTAATGATCGTAAAAGCCTGTTACATAAATAATATTGTGCAGCAGTGTTCCACCGATACAAAGCAAAAGCAAACCATAAAAAATATTAGCCCGCTTTACGCCCGAGCGTTTCAAAAAAAACAAACTCCCTGCAGTAACACTCATCAACACTCCTCCTCCTAAACTGAGTAGCAGCAAATAATATAGCCAGGAATGAGGTTCGTGCCAAGGTAGCATATTGAACTTATTGGAGGGATTTCTTTAGTTTTCCAAAAATATAAAATTCGCATCACAAACCATCTCCCAAGCGAAATGTTAGGATAACATATTCGAATATACAAGTTTCGCCACCCTTTTATACCTCAACACATGTCCGGCTTTTGGCAGCGATTATTTAATTTAGAAAAAGCAGTAGCCCAGAGCTCTTCTAGCCAACCGATCATTCACGAGCTTATCCAGCGATCAGTTGAAGAAATAACAGATTATGAGCAATGGAAATCGTCCTACATTCTACGGAGGCTTATTGATTGGCTTGCTGATCAATATACCGTTTATCACAAAAGAGGTTCGGTTAACGATGATGGTATCGACTTTCTAAACCTCCCTTCTTCCAAAGGGTTCATTCTTTACTTTCACCGTACAAATTATACCCGCCGAGAAGCAACTTTCCTTTTTGATTACTTTAAAGAAAGGATTAAAACCCTCAATTATCGTACTCAAATATCAGATACGAAAACCTATAACCGAAACCAATGGGTAGAAACTGTCGAAAAACACTATCTCAAACCTCGCTTGGAGTTTACTGAAGGCGAAAAAANGAACCAACAATTCGGCAATATTATGATAGAGTTGGAAATTAGAAATGACCAGATACACAACCTACGCCTTCGAGCGACTCATTACCAAGATTTTAATTTTTCTCCTGTGCTTGATTTTCACGAACTAATGCAGCATCTCTTGAATAAGTCAAGCTTTGATGCTCATTAAAGGTGGAGATTTATTGTTCCCAAACCTCCAACAGCTCACTTATCATCATCGCTGTTGCCCCCCATACCGTTTGTTGCTCTACTGCGAAATAGGGGACTTTTTTGAGCGTCATTTGTGAATTGATCCGCAAATCTTTCAACTGACGATTTTGTGCGTCTATAAAAGCAAGAAAAGGAATCTCTAACACCTGCTCTACTTCTTCAGGCTGAGGATTAAAGACCGGTTCATAATCAAGGAACCCTACATATGGCTCTACAAGGAAATTACTCACAGGAATATATAAATCTGTAAGAGCGCCAAGAACCTCAACATCACGCCGATCTACGCCCACTTCTTCCTCTGTTTCACGCAAAGCTGTTGCCTGTAGGTTTTCGTCGCTCGCCTCTCTTTTTCCTCCAGGAAAGCTCACCTGACCTCCGTGACGATCATTAGGATTTTTATTGGGCCGTAGAATGAGGGCCAGGTGCCAATCTTTAGCCTTGGGATAAAACAAAGCTAAAACACCAGCCTCTTTAGCATTTGATGGTGGCAAAGGCGTATCCTGGCGAACGGCATGCGCCATTTTATACTGCGCCTTACGCCCAGGTAACGGTGACTGTAAGTTTCGACTTAACTTTTCGATAAAATCAATCATAACTGGCTTGAGGGTATTCTCCCTTACCAACAGCAGGGAATAACACATGGTTGATATCAATAAAAACAAACATCCCGAACCAAGCACAAAGGCAAGGTTCGGGATGCATAGATCTTTATAAACACAGGATATAGAACTAACTGATATCCGGATTAGATTGCTTAAGATAAATTTCCAGTGCCTTCGTCATTGAAGGAACTTCTGGTGGCTGAACTCGGATATTTACATTTAGCCCATGCTCTTCAACAGCTTTGGTAGTAGAACTGCCAAAAACAGCCAAACGCGTGTCCTTCTGCATGAATTCCGGGAAATTTTCGTACAAAGAGGTAATCCCCAGAGGGCTGAAAAAGACCAGAATATCATAAGTGACATCACTAAGGTCCGACAAATCACTGCTCACCGTTTTATACATCATTGCATCCTGCCAGTTAAGCTCCATTTCCGTCAAGTAAGAGGAAACACCTTTAGCGCCAAGGTTGGAACAAGGAAGAAGAAATTTTTCGTCTTTGTTCTTTTTCAACGCATTGCTTAAATCTTGGATATGACGCTTACCTACAGATACTTTACGCTTCCGGTAGATAATAAATTTCTGCAAATAATTAGCGATCGCTTCTGTCAGACAAAAGTACTTCGTGTCTTGCGGCATAGTGATACGCATATCTTCACAAATGCGGAAGAAATGGTCAACAGCATTTTTTGCCGTAAAAATGACTGCAGTAAATTCGTCTGGACGAACGCGCTGCTTTCGAAATTCCTTTACTTCTACCCCCTCTACATGTATAAACGGCCGCCAGTCTATCTGGAGATCATATTTCTTTTCCAGCTCATAGTAAGGGGACCGCTCTGGTTTGGGCTGGGAAATAAGGATACTCTTAACGCGTTTGTACGTCTCCTCCATCACATTGGTATTTGCTGCCATGCACACGGTTTTTTTTAGAAAAAGATGGCCGGCCGCTTAATCTCATAAGTGAAAAACCACTTGGTAAGTTGACGGAAACAAGTTGTTCCATCACTTATTCAGAAATCGGTCAAATATTTAAATAAGCATAGGGCAGGCCCGATTTCGACGGCGCAAATATACGACAAAAAGTGAAACTGGTAATTGAAAATAAATCGATTAGCAATAAACAGCCCTCGAAAACTACGCAACAAATACACCACTAGCATTGTCCCGAGGCAGATATAAATGACTGGTGTCTGGTATTCAACGGGGATATAGGCAAGGATAGCAGTACCCACCGTAAGAAAAAGGCCAAGTACTATGGCAAAAATCATAATCGTGAAACTGTAACGACTTGTTTCTTTTTGTACAGGAAAAACATACCCAATAATTGCCAGAAGTAAGTGCTTGACAACCATCAGGCTAGCAATACCCGCAGTAATATACATAAACTGTGACCACAGCTCCTGCTTTTCAAGATACCCCCAGTGCCGAAGTGCTAATACTGTAAAAAAGCCCGCTGCAAGGAAGAAAACCGCATAAGTGATTAGAAATACACCTAAAGCACCAGCCTCTCTTTCTCTGTATAACTGAGAGAGTAGATTGTCATTGAAAAGCGCTCGATAAGCCTTGACGTACATTCCTCGAAAGAAGATAAGACTCAACGTTGCAGCTCCTAACAAGAGCAAGGTAATCAGCAGCAAACTGCCGCCTGTTGTCGCACCTTCTGCGGTCGTTACCGAAACATCACTGGATTCTTCTTCACCACCGGATACAGCTTCGTTATCACCTACAGGCGTAGTAGGAACAGCTAAGTCAAAAGGATTAGTCGAGGTATCCACAGCGCTAGACTCGTTCGATGACGCAGTAGGCCTACCCGCCCGGTCTAACTCAAAAGGATTTGTTTCTGACGCTGTATTCTCTTCTACGGGTTCTTCTATTTGAGCAGTCGGGTCAAGCCTAGGGCTTAGCTCAAAGGGATTGTTGGTATTTTGCGCACTTAGCGTAAATACCCATCCAGACACCACGAAGAATAAAGCCCAAAAACGCATATAGATTCTTTAGAAACAGCACAAAAACAAATTGAGCCGACGTTTTTCAAAAAGGAGACTAAGCTATTCAATTTAAGCGTGTCTACTTTTTGAAAAACCCAAAAGGAAGCTTAATTTGTTTTTTGCGCAATATATTGTCACAAATGTAATTTATTCTTGCGGGATTTTGGTGCGTAGAATGCTATAGCAGACTTCTACTCCCCGGAAATAATTGCTGAGCATTAAATTTTCATCAGGGCTATGCTGATTATTATCAGGGTTAACCAAAGGAACGATCACCGCAGGGACGCCCAGTGTTTCCACAAAAGGAGCAATTGGAATTGAGCCCCCGTGGGTACGAATTTTAACTATATCTTCTTGCAAAGCATCCACCATTGCGCCCTCCAACCATATNCCCGTAGGAGCATCGAGCGGCGTACGGGTTGCACGTAAAACAATACTGTTGGAGGTCCTCTTTCACCATGTATTCGGCCAATAAAACCGCTATACCTGCGGTGGGCAAACGCTTCACAACAAAATCTCGCTGTCCAAACTGTGCTTCGCACCACTTGATATTAGGCTCCAACTCCGCAGGGGTATTGGCATCACAAGGGAGGCTCAAAAAATCGCAGTATGCAGGAAGCATCGCAGCGGCAGCGGTTTCAGTTTGGTATTTTTTTTGGGCCGACAACAGCGAGGTGGCTAATACTAAAAACGTAAGAAGGAGGAAGGTGCGGGACATGGATGGATGGTTAGATGGTTTGTTTGTTAGATGATTTTTTTGTTTTTGTGGTGTCAATTGCTTTGGCAATTTGTCCTTTTCATCTTCCTTTTGAGAGGCTTTGGCTGTTTAACTCAACAATATACGGAAAACTGAATTTTGTGTAGGTACTCGTGCAAGTCTAGGTGCGCCAAGAGTTATTCGACCTCCAAAATATAAGGATCAGTAGACAGAAAATCATTTCTTTCACCAGTTAGGTGGTTAAAATAGATACCTGAAAATTCCAGTGTATTGTGATGGATTTTCAATAAACTATCTGGATAAGCGATATATAACCCTTGATAAACGGGAATATTCTGGCCGTTTATGGTGAGGTGAATATCCTCGGATTGACTAGGCTCCGGGTATTCTTCTATCACAATCAAAGTATTTCCTTCCTTTTGATTGATATCCTTATTTTTGTAGACAACGGGCTCGTAGACAGAGAATCCACAAATCGAGGTTCCACCAAGCAAGTCAGCCACAAAATAGAGCACTTGAGCTTCTAATATGTTTAAATCTAAAATAACCTTTTGAAGAGCAACTTTTCTTTCAACAGCTGTTAACCTTTTTCCAAAGAGCTCTCTATTTGTTTCAGGAATAAAGGAAACAGCCTCAGCAAGCTTATTGCAATAAGCTTTGATCCTATTTTCTCTTAAAAAGAGAATGGAATCATTGGTAAGCAAAAGTTTTTCAAAGTCATTTAAAACTGAATAGTGAAAATCAATCAACGAGTGGCTTAGTTTTTCCATATTTTGATCCTGCTGACCTAATGCTACATCTGAATTTTCTTTCAACTCGTTTCTTATAGAATCAATCGCAAGCCTAAAATTCTCCATAAAATCGCCAATAGGCCTGTACTTCTTTTTGGATTCGCTATATAGAAGATACTGTGTATTGCTGAACAATAAATCGTTGTCTTCTTCAAGTTGTAAGGCGGCGTATTGCTGGCTTACTAACATACTATTCAGCAAGTCCGTATCAATTCTACTTTTCTGGCAAGATGAAGCCATTAGGAATACAGTGCCTGCCAATGCAATGACAATCATTCTCATAAGACTCAGTTCTTTATTAATCCACAATAATCGAATAAGGAAAATCCTCTATCAATACCTGAATTTCTCCTGTCACAGGGTCTTTCAATTTTCCTGTGATGTAGATCGTTTTTTCGTCTTGATAGATTGGGGCAGAGGTGTAATAAGCAAAACGTCCTTTTGCAGAACTCAGCTCTTTATCATTGACATAGATATGGAGATTAAAGCGCGAATGCTCATAACACAATCCAGGAAAACCAATAATAGCTTTAAACGACCTCCCTCTGACCATTTTGTTCTGCTGCTGGATAATCTCCGGCAAAGAATAAAAGTACCCACAATCATTCATTCCTCCCGACAGCTCTGCGAAATGGTAAATAAGGAAAGCAGCCCGCTGTTTCACATCTGTTTTCATTTTAGCAAGCAAAAAGCGTAGGTCTCTATCCGTGAACTTAGTGTAGTGGCTATTTTGCCAAAATGTTTTCGGAACTAGTGTGTGGTCAGAAAGCCACTGAGTATATTTTACAGCATCCTCTTTTTTTAAGCTAATAGAGTCTCCGTATTCTTCCATAAATTGGTAATAACTTCTTTCTATCCTAGTGTTTGTAGCAGTAAGAATTTTCTCTAATGTAGCAAAGTGTTCTAATTGTTTTTCTCTTGAAAAATCTTTCTCATGACGGAGTGCAAAATCGCAGACTCCAATAGCACTTAATAATTCTTTGGTTGCTAAAAGAATAGTGTCCATTACTGGTCCTATCGGTTGATATTTTCTTTTTATGTCATCTCGTAAAATTTTTATGGTCATTTGATAATCGTCCTTACCAACTTTGTCCAACAGGAAATCTACTCGCTCAAATGTATCCATTGCTTGTTGTAAATTTTCTTCTTCTCTATCAGTACAAGCACAGCAAAGCCAGGGCAGCAAAGCTGCCAGAAATAGATAGCGCATCATAACTTGGTATTTTGTAATTAAAACACCACCCTCATTGTTCCGGAAATTAAAAGAGTAGAATTACTAGCATAATGCGGTGAGGGAGAAAAGTAACACCATCCCCTACTTAAACGCCTCAAAACCATACTCCAACCTAAAATCTACACTGTAGGGAGATATTTCCCCGAGAAAGAATACCACCTCTAATTTATAGAGCCCTGAGGAAAGCAAATCTTTAAAATTCCCCAATGCAGGCAGGAGGTTGATATTGCTAATATTACGACGATAGATGTCATCTATATAAAAAGCCTCGTCAGCTGCGGTGCAATCCTGTTGGCTATTGGGGCAAATACGTACCGATACTTCCGAAAGGAAACCAGTATCCAGACCGTCAACCGATACCAGGCGTGCATAACGAGGGACGATCTTGGTAACATCCGTTGCAGAGTAGCCACTGGCATTCAGAAAACTGGGGTAATTCGTAGGGATGTTGGAAACCGCCACTACAGAACTAACAAAAGTATTGGTTCCCGCCGCGAGCGTAAAAGACTTCGGTGGGTAGTCCATCTCAAAGAGAGATTCTCCAATTTCATCACGACAAGAACCGAACAACGTCACGACTGTAAGTAGAAAAAGTCCAAAGAATAACCGCATAGCTAGAAGATTGAGTATTAAAAACTTGGGTAAAGATCAGGTTTTACTACCAAACGCTGTACCGCAGAATTTTATATAAACAACGTCTGTTTTGACAAAATTATTCAGGAAGTCTCCTTGGCTAATTACAAACGATTATATTAGCCAGATAATATGCCAACAAACAATTGCTCAAAGTATAGATCATGGGGGAACAAAGAGTTACACTAGTACAAGATGAAAAAAGCATGCACAGTTTTGTACGACATCTGCTTAAGGATGTTCGTGCGCTGGAATATATGCTACAAAATGAGTGGTTTGAAAGCGATACTATCCGGATTGGTGCTGAACAGGAAATGTGCTTAGTCGACCAGAAGGACTTGACTCCGGCCACTATTGGCCCTGAGGTTTTAGAAAAACTTAGCAAGTACCCCTGGGCCGATGGCGAATTGGCACGGTTCAACCTAGAGACCAACCTCACACCTCGTGTTTTCACAGGAAAATGCCTCAGCGAAATGGAGGCAGAAAACATGCAGCATCAGAAGACGATCCGTAAACAAGCTCAACTGATGGGGGCAGAAGTTGTACTTACAGGGATACTTCCTACGCTGCGGAAGTTTGACCTCTCGATGGATAACCTTACGCCTCGGCCACGGTATTTTGCACTCATGGAAGCGATCAACCAGCAATTGATCGGCACAGCCTACGAATTACGGTTATCAGGTATTGATGAATTGCTGGTCAAGCACGACTCTCCCCTATTGGAAGCGTGTAACACTAGTTTTCAGGTACACCTGCAAGTGACGCCTGATTCCTTTGTTCAGATGTATAATATTGCGCAGACACTAGCTGCACCGATTATGGCGATTGCAGCCAACTCGCCCATTGTTTTTGGTAAACGCTTGTGGCACGAATCCCGGATAGCACTCTTCCAACAGGCGCTTGATGTGCGTACCACCCACGATCACCTCAGAGAACGAAGCCCTCGCGTAAGTTTTGGCTCAGGTTGGTTGGATAAATCCCTGATGGAGATTTACAAAGAAGATATTGCTCGCTTCCGCGTTTTACTTGACACCGAAATAACGGAAGACAGTATTGAACAAATACGCAACGGAAAAGCTCCAAAACTGAAGGCCCTTCAAGTGCACAACTCTACCGTTTATCGCTGGAATCGCCCGTGCTACGGCATCAGCGACAATGGGAAGCCACACTTACGCATCGAAAACAGAGTGCTGCCTTCTGGCCCTACCGTAATTGACGAAGTTGCGAATGCAGCCTTCTGNTTAGGTGCAATGACGGGTATGGCCGCCCGCCATGCAGACATTCGCGAGAAGATTTCCTGGGAAGATGTTCGCGACAACTTCGGCAAAGCTGCCAAATTCGGTATCGACACCAACTTCACCTGGTTTGGTGATAAAAAGATCGGTGCTTGTGAATTGATACTAGAAGAACTACTACCCATCGCACGGGAAGGGTTGGAACTGAGGAAAGTTGATAAAAAAGATATCGACAAATACCTTGGCGTAATTGAAGGAAGAGCCAAAGCCCACATGAATGGTGCCCGCTGGCAATTGAGGGCCTTCAGTAAACTTAAGAAAGAAGTAAATCGCGACGAAGCACTTGCTATTCTAACCGCCTGCATGCTCAAACAGCAAGATGAAGGAAAACCTGTACACACCTGGGAAATGCCACAACAAAGCGACTTGAAAGAGTATGGCCCTGCCACCCTCACCGTAGAGGAGTTTATGGAAACGGATTTATTTACCGTCCATGAAGCTGACCTCATTGAAATGGTAGCCCACTTGATGGACTGGCGAAAGGTCCGCCATATGCCTGTCGAAAACACCAAAGGTGACCTTATTGGGCTGATTACCGGCCGAATGATGTTGCGTTATTTCGCCAATGGAAAAACCGTGAACGGAACACCTGTAACAGCTGTACGAGACATCATGATCAAGACGCCGCTCACCATAGACCCCAAAGCCAATATCGTGGTCGCCATGAAAATGATGCGAGAGAAAAAGATCGGTTGTTTACCGGTGGTCCAAAACAACGAATTGATTGGCATCATTACCGAAATGGATTTCGTACGAATATCTAGTCGCTTATTAGAACGGTTAGCAAACCGTAAAGAAGAAGCCGCTAGTGCAAAAGCACAAGTAAAAAAGCTGCAAAAGAAAGCCAAAGAGTAAACTGTCTCACTCACTCAAATTCTTAAAATGGTAGGGCCTTCTACTTGCGCAGAAGGCCCTACCATTTTTACATTCGAGCGTCAAAACAAAAAAGGCATTGCTGCCAAAATCGTTAACGTATGCTGATACGCCTTGTTGCAAGGCGACGATCCTGTACCCCTAATAACTGAACCAGGTACATGCCTTTCGGTAAATCGCCAACATAATATTTATCTTCTGCCCGGTAAGTGTAGGTCTTAATTTTGCGCCCCGCTAAATTGAACACAGCTACACGCTCAACATCCTGATTGGTACTTACCTGGATATAGTCTACTGCCGGATTAGGAAACACCTGTAATTCTGTAACGGCCGGAGAGCTTCCGAAGGTATGGAAACTTGTCTGACCGATAGCAAAATTGCTTAACAAACAAAAAGAAAAAAGGAGTATAAGGTGCTTCATTTATTCTGGGGTTTGACTTGGGATTATGAAACTGTACAGTATAATATCCTCAAAATAGCATAAAATGTTTAGCAAAACAAAGGATTTTTACTGTACTTAAATAAAATTTAACACAAACAACACAATAATTCCTAAGGGGGCTTTTGTCGGTTACCTGCACATTGATGCCGTTAATCACGATTCCGTTACCGGTCAAAGCTTTTTTGTCAGCTATTTGCTTTCTCATGTTGGAGAAAATAATAATCTTGAAAAAGACTTAAAAAACATCTCTCTACTAAACCTACTCCAGTATGATGCGCTCAATCACACTACTTGCTTTTTTTGCACTTTCTTTCTTAAATGCCCAAAATGACTTCAGCTTTGTCCCTCAAGATGAGTGGGCAAATTACGCCGCTATGGACGTAAACGGAAACGCCATTGCGCTTGCAGGCTTCCATGGTCAATGTGACACTCCTCATCTTAGCTACCTTGATAAAAACACAGGTGAAGAATTGTGGAGCAGCGACGAAGCAGCAATGGACTACGGCACCTATACCGATGTGAAATTTGCTAACGACGGCTCTATTTGGGCTGCTGGGTGGCGAAGAATGTCCGATGATGTTTCTTTTGAATTCATGGCAATTATTACCCACTTCAGTGCCAGCGGAGAAGTCCTATTCCATCGTGAAGAATTGGACAACGAAGCCAATGAAGGAGGCATTATGTCTGTGCGTCCCTTGCCTAACGGACAAGTCTTCTGGAGCACAGGCTTAACAGTCCAACGCCTAAACAGCGATGGTACCACCGACCTCTCCTGGAGCTTTGATGGTCTTGAAATTGTTCATTTGGCGGTGCTCTCCGACGATGCTTTTGCCGTAAGCACCGACATTTCCATTATTATGAAAGAAGCCTCCGGTGATCAACAGGAAATTTATAACTCCGATACCTATATCACCGACCTTAAGGCAGATGCAGACGGTCTTTATTGGACAGATGGCCTTAGTCTCTGGTTTTACAATTTCAGTACAGAAGAAACTTCCAACTTCCCACTCCCCGTTACCCTCATAGAAGGTACGCGGCTACACATTGACGAGGCAGGCGTACAGGTTTACAGCACACTCGGTTCTCCTCATGTTATTGCAACCTTTCTACCCGATCAAGCGGAAGTAGCTATCACCAATACTTGGGAAACACCAGACCGAACACTTTTGCAAATCATTGAAGAGAATGGTACTTTTTATCAGCTAGGCAATGATCTTTTTGAATCACAAATAGGTTACGCTTATCTCTCGCATGGTTACGTCCGAAAAAGTACGGGCCTCCCTACAATTACTGGCCCAGATATTGGCATTACGGGGCTCAACATGACCATTGACAGCTTCGATCTCTACATTTGGGATATATTCGATCGAGTCCGTGTTTCCTGGTCAGGCGAAGTACAGGTTACCAATTTTAGCGATACACAGGTAGACAATTTCCTGATTGGTGGGCCCATTCAAGGTAATTTCAATTGTGCCGAAGGCCGTTTTTTTTCGCAAGAAGCGATCACTATTCCTGCGAATTCCAGCATCAGCGTTCCATTCACTTACGGTAGCGACCATGGTGTAGACTACGATGAGAATGGCAACCTCATTGTTAACCTAGACCTCTGCTTATTTACGGCAGCACCCAACAGTGAACTCGATGAAAATACGGCAAACGATCACTTCTGCGAAACCTTCACGGTGGTAGATACAGAAGAGCAGCTTTTGGCAAGCAATGAATTGCAAGTCTTCCCGAACCCTACCAATGATCAAATCACGCTCTCTTTGCCCGGCGCTCAACTACAGGCATTGTCTGTTTACGACCAAACAGGCCGCTTGATGCTTCAGCAAAAGCTCGGCTTTGGTGAACGGGAAGAGGTTTCTTTAACCCAGCTGCCGTCAGGTGTTTATTGGCTAAAAGTGGTTACGGACAATGGGGTTATTAGCCAGAAAATCAGTAAGCAATAAAGCTAGCCTTGGACATAGCAGCAGTGGCTACGCCCCAAGTTGGCGCTTGGCAACCTCCAGGTCGATTTTTCCCTGGGCTACGCTCAGGATTAGTGGGCCGAAGGATACAAAAGTACTGGAAAACATAGAGAACGTGTCCAGAAAGGTCTCTTTGTTGGGCGGCTGGAAGCGTGGCAACGCATAAACGTAACGATAAAACAGGCCTCCTTCCGCAGTGACACCGAAGTACCCAACTGGCGTGCGAAGATTCAGGTAATGCAGGAGTTCGTTGGTGCTTTCCGGCTCCGCTACTGCCTCTTCTGACAGGTAAGCAAAGAACTGCAGCAAGTTGGTCTCGTCCAGGGTGTCTTGTGTAGGGATATAGATCAACTGCACGGAAGATTCTGGTGCATCAGGTACGGACGGAAACGGCGCTATGAGATAGTTTAAGGGAGATTGTTCCGATTTCTCAATGAGCAGCGCGCTGATGTCGTGCTCTTTGAAAATCCCCTCCAAGTATTGGAGGTCAACAAGCTGACGGTTTTCTTCGGTAGACATAAGAGACTTTGTTAGATGCGAAGGTAGATATTTCTACAGGAATGATATTCGTAGAGCGAGGAGACAGAAGCAGCAGTTGCTTTACTTCCCTCCTCTGCGCAAATCTGCTTGGTGTTTGGCTGATAAATACGTTTCAGCATACTCCAGATTATCTTTCTCGTATTTGTTGAAGATCGTTTTCATGTCGCCATAAAAAACACGCTTGGGTACTTCCATCGCAAAATAGCGGTCGTTGAGTTCCTCTACGGTACAGCCTAGTTTTTCAAAAGCCGTAACCATTTCTTCTTGGTCATACTCCTCGTTAATAATGGCTACTACGGCAATAGAATTCCCTGAACTCTTGGTGGTCTGGCGATATAATAGCCCGGTTTCCTCTTTATCGTAAGTGGCATAAAATTGGTCATCCGTAGCAATGGAGGCGCCATAAAAAGGAATACTCTTAAGCTGATAGAGGCCCTTTTCTTCATCGACTACTTCTGCCCACAATACTTCAATAATAGCTTCTTCCAGGATAGGGCTATCGTATTTGAACAGTACTTCTACCTTGTTTTTCTCAGTTGCCATTCTTTTACTTTTCAGTTTTTAGCAAGACTTTGCCATAGACATCCCTACGGCGGCGGCAAAGGTACGTAGAAAGATACGAGCAGCTTCGCTATTGAATAACAATACGTTCTGCTACTTGCCATAGCCCAGCCCCGTCTTGGGTACGCAGCAGGTAAGTCGATGCGGGCAAATGACGTAAATCTATATTCCCAAGTGCAGTAGTGCCTCTTGCTACCTCTTGCCCCTGCAAACTGATCACCGACCAGCGTATTTCCTCCTCGACAGCTGCTGCTGGCCAGTCAACCTGGATATAGCCATTGCTTGGATTAGGATAAACAGTGGCCTTAGTTGTGGTAACAGTAGAATTCCCCGTTGGAAGGCTGGCAAATGGGCTTGATGAATACTCTATACCTCCCATAATATTGACGGCAAACCAAGCTGTGCAATTGTACCCCAGTAGCTCCGCTGAAAAATATATTGTTTCCAATCCTTCAGCATCAGCGTAGAGGTCCAACTCATTGTTCCCCTCATCATATTCTCCCATTTTATTCCCCTCAGGGGCATCGTAAAACAACTCAGAAAGACCAAGCTGGCTAAGCGATCCGATGTTTAAAATATTATTATTCATCCCTACAAAAAGAGGCCCATTAAGCAAATGTGCAATGACACCGTCATTAAAAATATTCACGCCATCCAATACATTGTAGATGTCTTCAATGATCGCCGTATTTTGAAAGAACCCGTCATTAATAGGGGCATTATCAGTGGTGAGGCGAAGCCACGAATCATTGAGCCAAACACTATTAACATCGTTATCAAAATAACCTTCGATTACTATCTCTCCACAGGAAGAGTTCTGTAAGACCCCTTTGTTATGAATGGCCAACAACTGGTCACCAGCCACGAATAGATACCCCTGATTCGTGAAGTTTTCTTCATTATAAAAAGCGGTAGGATAATCGCCTTCGACACTGATCCTTCCGCTGGAGTAATTAGTAAAGTCACCTTTATTTCTCAATCCATCTCGGTTAGCGCTAGCGCTGGCATACAGGTTAATTCTCCCGTAATTGAGAAAGTCAGCATCCTCCTCATTTAACAATAAGCTATAATTGTATTCACCTTCCAGGTAAATGCGCCCATTGCTATAATTGGTAATACTACCGTAATTGCGAATTCCTGTTGCTACATCACTGTTGCTCGTCTGAATCCGGCCACGATTCCTGATCGTAGCTCCGTCTGCATTATAAAAATCAAAAGAGACATCAGAACCTTCCGCCTTTATCAACCCTGAATAGCGGTTGTCTACCAGACCATAATTAAAGATACCACTCCCACAATTCGTTAAGAAAATAGAGCGCGTATTGTAAACCCTATTTTCATTTTCTATCCCTCTGGTAGCATTGTTGATATAAACATTTTTATGGTTAACAAACTGACCATTGCCAAATACTTTCACTCCTAATTCAGCCTCTTCTCCTTCTATTTCCAAGGTTTTACTATTAAGAAAAACACCAAAAACATTAAGGCCTCTCCAATTAAAATTTTCGATACGGGTCAGTCCTCTATTATTGTATACTCCGGCAGAATAAACAACTATAGCACGGCCATCTAGCTCCACCGTTCCTGAATTCTCTACCTGGAGGTAACCATAGAGGGTAATATAATGTGACGTTGATCCACCTCCTAATTGATCAAGGACTTGCAAGGTTCCTTCTATATTGAGTTTTCCATAAACGACCACAGGGTAAAAAGTAACCGCTGTGGGCAAAACCGTCAATCGAGCGTATGGCTTGATAATCAAATTGGCACCAGCGCCTAGATCCAAGGACCTTATAGTAGCATTACTATTGAGTTCTACTACTCCCGAGGGAATGAGTACATCATCGCTAATCCCAGGTACTTGACCAGTGTTCCAGTTGTTGGCATCTTCCCAATTGCCAGAACCTCCCGTCCATTCGATGGCCGCGTTAACCGATAAAGAGAAAGTGAGAGATAAAAGAAGAGAAAATATAAACTTATTCATTTCAGGTGTTTTTTTTGAACATAAAAGCAACACCTGCAAATATCAAGGACACAGTAAAGAATAACCTACAAGGTTTCTGTTGTCAATAAACTAAGGGAAATCATAGATGGGAGACGATAAAACAAAATAGGGCGAAACATTTGCTGTTCCGCCCTGATGATCTTATTACTGAATTATTGAGCTCGACTTTCGGCGAATGCCGGACGTCGATGAAGTATTTAACTGCTACAACAATTCTTTGAAGTAGGCTACGAACTCCTCAATAGACATCGCACCTTTGTCGCCTTCGCCCTGAATACGAACGGAAACCGCATTGCCTTCGGCTTCTTTCTCACCAACGATCAACATGATAGGAATTTTCTTCAATTCCGTATCGCGGATCTTACGACCAATGGTTTCGTTACGATCATCAATAAAGCCGCGAATGTCGTGTGTTGCCAATGCTTGCTGCACTTCTTCGCAATAGCCGTTGAACTTATCGCTGATCGGCAAGATGGCGTACTGCTCAGGCGTGAGCCACAGCGGAAATTTACCTGCCGTGTTCTCAATCAGGATACTGATAAAGCGCTCCATCGAACCAAAAGGTGCCCGGTGAATCATCACTGGACGGTGTGCTTTGTTGTCGGCACCGATATACTCCAACTCGAAACGCTCCGGCAGATTGTAATCTACCTGAATAGTACCCAATTGCCAAGAGCGCCCTAAAGCATCCTTGATCATAAAGTCGAGCTTAGGACCGTAGAAGGCCGCTTCTCCAAGCTCTGTCGTAGTAGACAACCCTACTTCTTGGGTAGCGTTGATAATCGCACTCTCCGCAGCTTCCCAGTTCTCTGTTGAACCGATATACTTACTCGGGTTATCAGGGTCACGTAAACTGATCTGGGCAGTGAACTCCTCAAAGCCCATTTTCTTCAGCACAGTTTCCGTCAAGTCCAGTACATTCAGGAATTCTTCCTTCAGCTGGTCTGGGGTACAGAAGATGTGTGCATCATCTTGCGTAAAGCCACGCACCCGGCTCAGGCCGTGCAACTCGCCACTTTGCTCATAGCGATAAACGGTACCAAACTCAGCAATGCGCAAAGGCAAATCGCGGTAAGAGTGAGGCCGGTGTGCAAAAATTTCACAGTGGTGAGGGCAGTTCATTGGCTTCAGCAAAAACTCCTCATCTACCCGAGGGGTTTTGATCGGCTGAAAACTGTCTTCCCCATATTTTTCATAGTGACCAGAAGTCACGTACAACTCTTTCTTACCAATATGTGGAGTGGTTACCATCTTGTAACCACGCTTTTCCTGTTCTTCTCGCAGGAAATTCATCAGGCGTTCCCGCAGAGCATTACCCTTAGGTAGCCAGATCGGCAAACCTGCTCCAACCCGATCACTGAACATGAATAAATCCAGTTCCGCGCCCAGTTTCCGGTGGTCACGCTTCTTGGCTTCTTCCAATAAATGAAGGTACTCCGTCAGTTCTTTTTGCTTAGGAAAAGAAACGCCGTAGATACGCGTCATCTGCTGATTCTTCTCGTCGCCACGCCAGTAAGCTCCGGCAACGTTCATCAATTTTACCGCCTTGATTGTCCCTGTATTAGGGATGTGTGGCCCACGGCACAGATCCGTAAAACCGCCCTGGGTGTAGAAGGTAATCTCGCCGTCTTCCAAGCCTTCCAGCAGTTCCAGCTTATACTGGTCGCCCTTTTCCTCAAAGTAAGCAACCGCATCAGCTTTGCTGATATCCTTGCGAACGTAATCGTTCTTTTGGCGTGCCAGTTCCTGCATCTTCTTTTCGATAGCAGGCAAGTCATTGGTGCTGATCACACGATCACCAGCATCTACATCATAGTAGAATCCGGTGTCAATAGCAGGGCCAATACCCAGTTTAATTCCCGGATAAAGGGCTTCCAATGCCTCTGCCATCAAGTGAGCAGAAGAGTGCCAGAAGGTCGTTTTTCCATCCTTATCATTCCAGGTAAACAATTGCAAAGTAGCATCCGTCGTCATGGGGCGGTTGGCATCCCAAACTTCTCCATTCACTTTGGCAGAGAGCACATTACGTGCTAAACCCTCACTAATGGATTTAGCCACGTCCATAGCCGATGAGCCGCTCTCTACTTGGCGCACCGAACCATCTGGTAAAGTAATATTGATCATTGTCAATAGTTATAGCCGCCGATTGCTTAAGTGAGTAAGTGTTCTACAATAACACTAGCTCCCGCCCAGCCGTTCCCAGTGGCTTGTGATAGATAGTAGATCTCAGAAGATGGAAATATTTAAGGTAAATAAGCTTCCTATCCACCAATAAAGTTCCCCTCGCCTAAAATCTGGCCGCAAAGTTAGCAAGTGCAGCGGGGTATACGGTAGATTGAAAAGAAAAATTTGAGGAGAAGGGGGTAATTGGTGCTAAAACAGATTCTCTATGCTTCTAATATACACTTGGGAGACTGGCTAGTACTTTATAATTAGCTGGACTTTGCCATAGGTATGCCTTCGACGTCGGCAAAAGTCCGTAGAAAGGATGCAGGCTGCTTCGCAGCCCTCAGGGTAGAAGGTATAGGGACAGTAGATCGTTTAAACATTAATTCCCAACTTCAGTTAAAAACCCGGTGTTGGAAAATTTACAAGACATTTCTACTAGGGGTATTAAAGTCCCTCTACCTTCTACTCAAAGTGGCGATGCCATCGTCCACGCATCTCTTTACGACTTTCGACACTTTGCCGAAAGTCAAGTTTAGAGCTTGTTGGGGAATTTTGCGAACTGCTTTTCAAACATTAATTTGACCTTGATAATTTTGACAACTCTTCTTTGCTGAGCATCCCATCATTATTTACATCCAATCTGTCAAAATCTCTTGCTAACGGACCTTGTACTTCTGCTTTACTTACTTGCTGATCATTATTAGTGTCCATCATCTCAATGATTTTCTCAGGGCTGGGAGGCCCTTTAGGACCTCGTCTTGATCCACCTTCTCCTGATTTTGAAATAGGGCAACCTATTGCTTTTGTAGTAGCAGGGTCAGGAGACTTTCCTGCTTCCAATGCAGCAATAGCCTGAGCAACATATCTTTCTTCTACATCTTCCGGAGAGTTAGAATTATCGTCGATAGCACCAATATACCTGACGATCAAATCCTTGTCTAACAAGAAAACATGTGGCGTTTTGGTCGCTCCATATTTCGGGTAAATGGCCTGTTTTTCATCTTTTAGATAAACGAATGGAAATCCCTTCTCTTGGTGCCTCGTGATCATATCCTGAAAAGTATTCCCACCTCCTTCGGCTCCGTCATTAGAATTTATTGCAATGACTGGATATCCTTTTGGAGCCATTTCATTGTGTAGCGCTATGAGACGATCTTCATACGCTTTTGCAAAAGGACATTCATTACTGGTAAATACAACAATGTATCCATTCGCATTTTCGATCATAGATAGAGATTGCATCTTACCATCTACGTTCTTTAATTGGAAATCTTCGGCTTTATCTCCAATTTGATAACCCTCAGAGATGCTTTGTTTTTCATGCCGTGTTTGTTGCGCATTACAGCTAATACTGAAAAGCGCCAATAAAAGGACAAAGGACATATTTCTCATGACAATGTGTTTTATATTCCTGTTCAGAACAAATGGTTAATTTATTTGTATCGACACATTAGACATTTCTTATCAATTTTCCTTCCCTCTTGTACCCGCTTTTTTTTAAAAAAACTAAAATCCACCTCTCAATCATAGTACAGCCTGACGATTTCCATAGGCTTTACCTGCTCTCCGAAAACTATAAACTAGTAAAGGCTTTACTTCTCATACACCCAATTCGCAACCACCGGCCCATCATTTGTTTGTACCAATATTCGGTACAATCCACTCGTCATTGTTGCACTTGGGCGTATACGGTAGCGACCTTCTACCAGTGCCTCTAGTTCGCCACTAGCAACCAGCTGGCCCAATTCGTTGAACACCTGATAAGGCCAATCGCCGCTTAATTCACTTTCCGGCATTACCAGCATGATTTCACCGGAGCTAGGGTTGGGTGCTACCGTAGCTTTTCCTGCCACAGGCAAAGCCACCTGAGGATAAATACGCCGAATAAGCTGCCGTTCCTCCTTACTCAACTCACTGTCATCAAGTGTGCCGCCATTCATGTAAACATTGAGGTACATGTTGTTTCCCAGCGTGCGAGATAGGTTGGCGTTGGGGCCAAAGCGTAGTGTACTCCCCGGTGCCAGGTGTGCGTAAGCTTGCTCTCGTTCGCTACCGGTATAGGCTACCAACATCACTTTACTGTCAATGGTCATTGTGCTGTTTTGCTTCAAGTCTAAATGCCCATCACGGGCAAGGCCCAAGACGCCGATACCTGAACGTCCATAATCAAAAACAGCCTCCTCTTTTATTGCCAAGGTACCCCCTGTTTGAAACATAAGACACGACCGTTTATTAGCAAATTCAAAGGCACCGCTCCCCATCAGATAAGTCGTATTGTCGGGAACGATCAAATCCGCAAAAAAGACCTGACATAGATTAGGGATCGCATAATCCAGCGTCAGGTTATGCCGTAGCGTATCAGAACCATCAACTAAACTCCCCCGAACACCCGTGAAAGGCTGAAAAGTGAGCTCATCTTCTGACTCGAAGTAAATAGTTAAATCCAGAACCGTATCTGCTTCAAAATCAGGAATGGCCTCTACGTAGGTATAATGGTCAAAGCTAGGAAAACCAAGTCCATCTTGCTGAACATAATAATAGTCGTAATACTCATCATCAGGAAATACAGTCTCACGTAAATAACCTCTATAAGTGGTTTCACCTATAGCCATGTATTCATAAAACACAAAAGCCCAGACCTGCCCGTAGCCGCCCCATGGGCCTTGATATATGGGGTCCGAAAAAAACTGCCGTGGCTTAAAGGTTAAACCAGAGAGGTCCTCTTCCTCAAAAGAAAACTTCATAATGTATTCCTGTAAGTAGATACTATCCAGGTTCTCTGTTGGCCAACAGCCACTGACTTCTTTATAAGCCCCCGCCAGTTCCCGTACAACTCGCTGGACGGTACTGTCTGCTGAAAATGGTACCGTATAAATAGCCAGTAAACCAGAGCACAATTCATCAGCACAGGTGTCCGCAAGGATTACCTGTGCATCCGTCCAGTAGTTGCCAACACTCCGATACATCCCATTGGTGGGAAGCTGGGTTTCCTGATTCTCCATTTTGTAGCGAAAGAAGAGCGGCAGTGTAGAATCCAAGGTCTCCAGATCTAGGATCCAGTCGCCATCCATTTCCCGAAAACTGAGGCAGCGAGAGCTATCCAATGTACCATCCCAGGTACCTTCTAATGTTTGGTAGACCGACCACTCCGTTGGCAAAACCACCAATTCGGTCGTATCAAACGGACAAGGTTGTTCAGAAAAATTTTGCTGGATATGGTCGCTACCCGAGGAAGGAATAATATCCTGGCTCATGGCAAGAAACGGCAGGACAAAGCATAGTAAAAATGTAGTTATAGAGCGCATAAGAGAAAGGTTTTTAAGCAGTTACCTCTTAAAAATAAAGAATCTAACATTAATATGCTTTAAGGAATCAGCGTTCGTAGGGTGGCTGACAGAATATTAGTTGCACTTCCTCCAAAAGCCTTACTTTTGAAAAACAATGAAGAGATCAATTTACACATTACTCCATTTAGGGTTTTGGCTTGGGTATCTGGTACTGGTGCTGATCGTGTTTTTCCTTGGAACCCAGGGAGAGGAGTTCGAAGCGGGGGATGGCCGCTATTATTTTTCTTTTGTCACAGGAGGAGCAATCGTCCCTGCAGTCGTTTCTTTCTACGCTTGCTTCTATCATCTTTTTAATCACTACCTACAAAAGCAAAAAGTACTCCAGGCCGTTACTGGAGGGCTATTGATTGCAGTGGGAGCAGTAGCGATAGGCGTACTTTTTGTCGCCCTTACTTCCTCCGTAGCGCTAGGTTGTATTCAACAAGGCTTGCCTTACGCTTTGGGTTTTATGTTTGCAATAGCGCTTGTTTTTGGGATTATAGCACTCGTTATCAAAGGGTTTATAACTTGGTTTGATGAGCTGAAACTAAAAGAAGAGTTAGTAGAAAAGAATCATCAAATGGAGTTGGCACTGGTCAAGGCACAACTCGACCCACATTTTCTTTTCAATACCATTAACAATATTGATGTACTGATTGCGAAAGATCCGGAATTGGCCTCCAACTACCTGATTAAGCTATCAGACATGATGCGCTTCATGCTGTACGAAACCAAAGCAGAAACCATTCCGCTCGCGCAAGAATTGGCATACATTGAGAAATATGTTCAACTGCAACAAATCAGAACCGCAAATAGCAATTACGTAAATTACCAAGTCGAGGGTACACCCGCCAATAGGAAGGTCGCTCCCATGATCTTTATTCCTTTTATTGAAAATGCTTTCAAGCATACCGGAAACAAAAAGACAAAGGAAGCGGTGACTATAAAGGTTCAGATAGAGAAAGATGCTATTTTATTTCGTTGCCAAAATAAATTTACCGCACAGAACGCTCCCTCGAATGGTCAGAACGGATTGGGAAATGGCCTTATTGAAAAACGCTTAAAATTGCTCTATCCTAAAAAACACCGCCTTCACATTGACCAGCAAGGTGGGAATTACACCGTAGAACTAAAGCTCTTGCATGCAGCTGTATAAATGTATCATCATAGAAGACGAACCTTTGGCGATGGAGCGAACCAAGGGATATGTAGAGAAAGTCCCCTTCCTGCAATTAGATCAAACATTTGAAGATGCGCTCGCTGGCCTGAGCTACCTGCAGACTCACACCGTCGACATTCTTTTTCTTGATATCAACATGGACGAGCTATCAGGAATAGAGTTATTGGAAAGTACTGCTATCTCCAGTCAGGTTATCATCACCACCGCTTACCAGCAGTACGCCCTCAAAGGTTTCGAACTCAATGTAACCGATTACCTATTGAAGCCGTTTACTTTTCAACGCTTCCTACAAGCCGTCAATAAAGCCCAGGAAAACCTGGCTAATCGCACCCCCAAAACAGCTATTGAATTCATTTTCGTAAAAACAGAGAACCGTCTTGAAAAAATCCTGGTAGGAAACATTTTATACATCGAAGGGATGCGGGATTATCGCAGAATTCATTGTGTGGACAAAAAAATAATGACCCTACAAAATTTCGGTGAGCTGGAACAAATGCTACCCGCCCATCTTATTGCCCGCGTCCATAAGTCCTATATGATAGCCATTGCCAAAATTGATACCATTGAACGAGGTCGAATCTTAATTGCTGATCAACGGATTCCAATTTCAGCCACTTATAAAGAGGCTTTTCTAGCAAGAATCAAGGGATAAACTGGCAGATAAAAAACGCTTCCTTGCAGACACATTCCTCCATTTGGTGTATCCTCTTTGCAGTACGCGCCTAAAGCATTTAATCTTGGCTTTTGAAAACCCTCAAAAGTCAACAAAATGGTTTCCGATCTTCAAGCAGCACAGCAAGCAGGCCAATTAACGAAAGCGAACAAGCGCCTTAAAAAGCTCAGTCAAGTCCTATTTGCCATCGCCGTTATCGGCCAATGGATGTTTGTCTATTACATTGTCGCCTTTTACGGTGGCATTGCCGTAAGTGGTGAGTACGAAAAAGTTAATGAAGCATTAGGGCACGGTATCATCAAAGGCGATAGTATGGGCAACTTGATGCTAGGTGTACATTTAGCACTGGCTGTAGTTGTTACTTTTGGCGGACCTCTTCAGTTTTCTGCCGCCATCAGAAAGCACTTCCCTTTGTTCCACCGCTGGAATGGCCGCATATTTTACCTCACTGCTTTTGTGGTCACTTTTGCTGGTTTGTACATGATTTATACCAGAGGTGCTCATGGTGGTATTACGGGATTATTAGGAAATACCCTCAACGCTGCTTTAATTATTACGTTCTCTACCTTGGCTTGGCGAACGGCTATGCAAAGAGACTTTATTGCGCACAAAAAATGGGCGATCCGGGCATTCTTGATGGTGAGCGGCGTATGGTTTTTCCGCCTGGGCTATGGCATCTGGATTTTAATAACAGGCTTTACCGCGCCTGGTACTAATGGCAATCTCAATGGCCCGTTTGACATTTTCCTCAGTTTTGGTCATTCGCTCGTCCCTTTGCTTATTCTTGAAGCCTATTTTTATGCCAAACAACATTCTAGCTTGCGCATAAAACGGTTCGGAGTAGGGGCACTTATTGGATTAAGTCTATTGATGATCGGAGGTATTGCTATGATAGCCTTAGTATTTTGGGCACCTCACCTTTGATCCTATTCAAGTAGAACGGAAATAGCCTTAAATACCTATCTTTGCGCCACCAAATTAGAACCCTTGCTTAAATCAGACTTGTTCTATAGAGATCAAATCGGAGTTAAATCGCGCCTTATCTTCCAACGCTGTACCTTTTTTGAGTCGCTTAGCTAAGGCTAGGCTCCTAAAAAAGGTTTCGCGTCGTCGATAAAGCATCAATTTTCCTGACGATTTGCCTCAACAGAACAAGTCTACTAATTGTTGAGCAAGTATTAGACTGTCCTAACCAATACCGCAACTGATGCAGCAAGTAGCTCCCTACCAACCGCAGCACAAAATTCGCATTGTCACCGCCGCCAGCCTTTTCGATGGCCATGATGCAGCCATTAATATCATGCGCCGCATTATGCAATCCAGCGGTGCCGAGATCATCCACTTGGGCCACAATCGCTCCGTGCAAGATATTGTAGAGACCGCCATTCAAGAAGATGCGCAGGCGATTGCTATCACCTCTTACCAGGGTGGGCATACCGAGTTTTTCAAGTACATGCACGACTTGCTGAAAGAACGTGGTGCTGGTCATATCAAGATTGTTGGTGGCGGTGGCGGAACCATCCTACCTTCCGAGATCGAAGAGTTACACGCTTACGGCATCGATCGCATCTACGCACCAGACGATGGCCGCACCCTCGGCTTGCAGGGCATGATCAACGATGTTTTAAGCAAAGCAGACTACCCCCTCGGCGAGCAACTTAATGGCGAAGTAAAAGAATTCACCTCGCGCAAAGCTACCGCTGTGGCCCGCTTGATCACCGCTGCGGAAAACTACCCGAAAGAAAATGCTACCTGGCTAAAGGACGTACAGGAAAAAGCTGCTACTATAAAAACACCCGTACTTGGTATTACAGGTACAGGCGGCGCTGGAAAATCAAGCCTTGTTGACGAGCTCATTCGTCGGTTTTTACGTGATTTTCCGGAAAAGACCTTGGGCATTATTTCCGTCGACCCGTCTAAGCGGCGTACCGGCGGTGCTCTCCTTGGTGACCGCATACGGATGAACGCCGTGAGCCCCGCCATCGCGGGAGACCGTGTGTATATGCGCTCATTAGCGACCCGCCAGAGCAATCTGGCACTTTCGGCCCATGTGCAGTCTGCAGTAGACATCCTCAAGGTGGCAGGCTATGACCTCGTCATTCTAGAAACTTCAGGCATTGGCCAATCGGATACGGAAATCATCGACCACTCTGATGTTTCCCTTTATGTGATGACGCCTGAATTCGGCGCAGCCACCCAACTGGAAAAAATCGACATGCTGGATTTTGCGGACATCATTGCCGTAAATAAATTCGATAAGCGAGGAGCCCTCGACGCTCTCCGTTCCGTCAAAAAACAATACCAGCGCAATCACCAGCTTTGGGATCAGCAACTGGAAGGAATGCCCGTTTACGGCGCAATCGCCAGTCAATTTAATGATCCTGGTGTCAATTCTTTGTACCAAGCTCTACTTGCCAAAGTAGATGAGCGGTGCGAAACCAGCCTGGCAGCAGCCAGCAGTGGAAGTGTCTTGGGTGAAAGTGAAAAGATATTTATCATCCCACCTGCACGCGTTCGTTACCTATCTGAAATATCAGAGAGCATCCGCACCTACAACCAATGGGCCCAGGATCAGGCAGACATTGCAGATCGCCTTTACAGCATCCAGCAAACGATTGACACCCTTCGATCGGCAGCCAAAAACGACCAGCATCGCACAGAAGATTTGGAAAATCTTCAGGAAGAAATCAAACGCGACCTCGACGGTCACAATTGGCATTTGCTCGAAGAGTGGGAGGCTAAAGTGCAACGCTACACCGCCGACGAATACGTCTATCAGGTGAGGGGCCGCGATATCAAAGTACCGACCTTTACCAAAACGCTTTCCAACACCAAGGTTCCTCGGGTAAGTTTACCGAAATACCGCTCCTGGGGAGACATCCTTCAGTGGAGCCTCCAAGAAAATGTGCCCGGCGAGTTTCCCTACGCTGCTGGTGTATTCCCATTTAAGCGAAAAGGCGAAGACCCTACCCGTATGTTTGCCGGTGAGGGAGGCCCCGAACGTACCAACAAGCGCTTCCATTACCTTTCTTCTGGAATGCCGGCCGCGCGCTTGTCTACCGCTTTTGACTCCGTGACGCTTTACGGCGAAGATCCCGATTATCGACCCGATATTTACGGCAAAGTGGGCAACTCCGGCGTAAGCGTCTGCTGCCTCGATGATGCCAAGAAGCTCTACTCCGGTTTTGACCTTTGTGATCCGCGTACTTCGGTATCCATGACCATCAACGGGCCAGCGGCTACCATTTGTGCCTTCTTTATGAATGCAGCCGTCGATCAACAATGCGAATTGTATATCAAAGAGCACGGTCTTGAAGATCAGGTAGAAGCTAAGTTCAAAGAACTCTATGATGACCAGGGACTAGATCGCCCGGTTTATTACGGCGATTTGCCGGAAGGGAATAATGGCTTGGGCTTGATGCTCTTGGGCCTTACTGGTGACCAGGTACTCGATCCAAAAGTATACGCTGAGCTGCGTGCAAAAGCACTCCGTTCCGTACGTGGTACTGTTCAAGCTGACATTCTCAAGGAGGATCAGGCGCAGAATACTTGTATCTTCAGTACCGAGTTTTCACTCAAACTGATGGGCGACGTTCAAGCTTCTTTTATTGAGCATGGCGTGCGCAATTTCTACTCTGTTTCTATCTCCGGTTATCATATCGCAGAAGCAGGGGCCAATCCGATTTCGCAGCTTGCCTTCACCTTGTCCAATGGCTTTACTTTCGTGGAATACTACCTTTCGCGAGGGATGAATATCGACGATTTTGCACCTAACTTATCGTTCTTCTTTAGCAATGGTGTTGATGCAGAATACGCCGTTATTGGCCGAGTGGCACGCCGTATTTGGGCGAAAGCCATGAAGCAGAAATACAACGCCAATGATCGGAGTCAGAAGCTGAAGTACCACATTCAAACCAGCGGGCGCAGCTTACACGCACAGGAAATTGACTTCAACGATATCCGTACAACGCTTCAGGCACTGTATGCCATTTACGACAACTGTAACAGCCTTCATACCAATGCCTACGATGAGGCTATCACTACTCCTACAGAGAATAGTGTGCGCCGGGCAGTAGCCATACAGATGATTATCAATCACGAGCTGGGTTTGTCCAAAAACGAGAACCCGCTCCAAGGCAGTTTCATCATTGAAGAATTGACAGACTTGGTAGAAGAGGCGGTGCTGATGGAGTTTGATCGCATCACAGAACGGGGCGGCGTACTGGGCGCAATGGAGACCATGTACCAGCGGAATAAGATCCAGGAAGAAAGTATGCACTACGAGATGTTGAAGCATACCGGCGAACTGCCCATCATTGGCGTCAATACCTTCCTGAGCAAAGAAGGCTCACCCACCATTACTCCCGGTGAAGTCATCAGGGCCACTACAGAAGAAAAGGAACAACAGATTGCCACCTTAGAGCGCCTCAAAAGCGCGAGCAAGCAAGAAGGTGCCGCCGCATTGAAACGTCTCCAAGACGCAGCAGTTGCTAACGAAAACCTCTTCGATGAATTACTGGAAGCTACCAAGTTCTGTTCCTTAGGCCAAATTACACACGCACTTTATCAGGTGGGTGGGCAGTATAGGAGGAATATGTAAACCGTTCCCAAACCATTTAGTAACGGGTATAATAGTGAGGCTTGCCTTTTTGTGTTTCTAAAAGCAAGAAACGTTTAGGCAAACCTCACCTACTTGGTATCGTAGAATGATATGCAGAACGCGACCGAAGGAAGTTTCAGATCATACCTGTTGTTCTAGCCATTTTAAAATCGATTGGTTTGTTTCTTCTGGCATTTCTTGTTGAATACAATGACCACAATCCAGGCTGGTCACTTCCACATTAGGTACGAACGCTGGTAAATTTTCAAACTTCGGAATCATATCCCGTTCGCCATAAATCATGAGTGTGGGGTGTTGAATGATTGGGTTTACCTCCGCAAGTAAGTGCCAGTTTCGGTTAAGGTTTCTGTACCAATTTATAGCACCTGTAAAGCCTGATGATTCGAAGGCAGAAACGAAAACAGAAAGTTCGCGCTCGCTCATTATCGGGTCACCAAATGGTTTTGCTGCTCTTGCAAGGTTAATCATCAACATCCCTGGTTCAGGCGGCGCAGGTGGTACGTTCTTGCGGAACAGGTTACGAAGGAACTGGGATGTGTTTTCAGCCAATACAGCATCTGCGACTCCCGGCTGTCTATTGAAGTGAACAAAATAAAAGTCTCCGCCAAATATTGCTTCCATTAACTCAATCCATGGTCTTTCTCCACGCTCTTGATAGGGTAAAGCCAAGTTTATCACTTTACTTACCCGTTTGGGATGTAACTGTGCCAGTCTCCAAACAACATTTGCTCCCCAATCATGACCGACAAAAATAGCATCTTCGTATCCGTAGTGATCGAGAAGTGCTACGAGGTCTCCTGTCAAGTGTTCAATGTCGTAACCGGTTACTTCGGTCGGACGGGATGAGTTACCATAACCACGTTGATTAGGAACAATGACGTGGAATCCCGCCGCAGCAAGAGCTGGTACTTGATGACGCCAAGAGAAAGCATGCTCAGGAAAACCATGACAGAGTATAATAGGGTTTCCTTCATTCTCTCGACCTGCTTCAAAGACCTCTAGTTGTACATCATTGACTGCAATCAAGGTTGGCTTGGGAAAATCGGTTACATCAGGTATTGGGTTTAATACGTTTGCCATTTTACTTATCATAAAGATTAATTAATACTGCAAACTTATACCTGACGAGTGACAACCCTATGTCACTTGTCTGCGAAGATTAATGGTATTGGTCGAAATACTCTTGTAAAGTCATATTGTGAGGTTCAAATTCTTCTGATAGAATTTCTATTTTTTGAATTCGGTCTAATCGAAAAAACCGAAATTCCTTACGTAAACGACACATTGCAACCAAATACCAATTTTCGGTACTTAATAGTGCAAACGGCTCTATCAATCTGTTCGTTACCGTTTCCTCCTTATTAATATATTCTATCCTGACAAGCTTATAATTGGTAAGCGCATTTTGCAAATCCGACAAACTACTACTATTCCTTTCTTGATTTATGACTTGGTTATATTGAGTTCTATTAGCAAGTAGATTTGCTTTGTCTTTGACCTTATATCTTAGAATTGATTTTATTTTATCAATTGCCTCCGAATAATCCTTGACAAATGAGGCATCCTTATTTTTCAATACCAACTGTTCTGCTAGTATTAAGGCGTTTGCTTGTTTTTCGGTAAACATTACCGGTGGTATGTTATAACCGTCCATCAAGGTGTACCCTTTCTCCTTTTCGGTAAAAATAGGTACACCTGCTCGCTCCAATGTTTTTAAATCTCTGTAAATAGTTCGTTTGCTGACACCAAATTTTTCAGAAAGACTTGTAGCCGTCAATCTTCCTTTTGTTTGCAATTGAGTCAGAATTGCAGTCAGCCTTGAAATTCTCTTGATATCATCTCCTTGCATTTGGGATTTTTTTATGGCCTACAACTACGGTATAGCATGCTAAAGTTTTAGAGATGAGGAAATAAATAATCTACACACCTTCCTTGTATAGTGAAGTTATACAATCACTACGCCCGGAAAATCTGCCGAATACTGTATGGCCGCTTCCCCTGCGACTCATAATAAGTACGTACCTGGATTTCTACCACAATGCCAATGGTAATGAATTGAATTCCGCCCAAAAGCAGGATCAAGCCCAAGATCATCAAGGGTTTGCCCCAAATATCCTGGCCCATAACTTTGAGGCCCAAAAGATAGAGGTTGATCAATACGCCTACTAAAAACATAATAATACCTGAATTCCCAAACAAGTGCATTGGCCGGGCGAGGTAACGCTTAAAGAAAAGCATCAAAAGTAAATCGCTGACGACTTTGAAGGTTCGGCCTAAACCATACTTACTCTCTCCAAACTGCCGAGCGTGGTGCTTGACCGGGATTTGCTGTATCCTTGAAGTTTCTAAACTCACCAGTACAGGAATAAAGCGGTGTAACTCTCCGTACAAGCCTAAATCTTTGGCAACTTCGGCACGCATGACCCTAATAGCACAGCCATAATCACGTAAATGTACACCAGAAGAAGTACGGATAATGTAGTTAGCGATCCAGCTGGGAATTTTACGCAAGAACATTCCATCCTGCCGGTTAGCGCGCTCACCTGCTACCATATCTAACTCCTCGGCTTCGGCCATAGCCAACATCTTCGGCAAATCATCGGGGTCATTTTGCAAGTCACCGTCCATCGTAGCAATAAACTCGCCTTGTGCCACATCAATACCTGCCATCAAGGCTGCACTTTGGCCATAGTTGCGCCTAAACTCTACAATCACAAGCCGCTTATACAGCTCCTTTCGTAATGTTTTCAAAGTCCGATCCGTAGATCCATCATCAACATAGATCAATTCGTACTCAACATCTTTTAGGGCCGTTTTGATTTTTTGGATCAATGGCACTACATTTTCTTCTTCATTGAAGACCGTAACTATTACCGATAACTTTATAGACATATGGAGGGTATCGTCGCTAAGAAAAAGACAAAGGTCTGAATTTTTCTGCTTTTATTACCTTTCTGAATATTTATCAACCGTTAAGCTTCCAATTAACTTTAATCTCCACGTTCTTGCCTAAGCTTTTCCAGCCTTGTTTTATAGAGGTACTGAGGGGTTGCAGCGTAAAGCTCTTCGAACAAGCGTATAGCCAAATCACGAGCTGTTTTATCAACTGGTAAGAGTATGAAACGAATGTAAGCAGCCTCAGCTTGCTGCTCGGTACTGAGGGGCTGTTTCTTTAAATCATCTAGTAATAACAATGCCTCGTTTGTATGACCATGTAGATACAAAGCACGAATTTCTAAAGCACGGGCATCAAAAATAAGATCAGGGTTTCCTAATTCCTTCGCCAGCGCCAGTGCTTCTTTTTCTACTATTAACAACTCGGCTACCCGTTTAACTTTTATCAAAACAAGCCCCTTCTCTATCAAGCTGGAACAGAGAACAATTTTGTGATTGATCTTACGTGTTACTTCAATCGCCCGATCATAAAAATGTAGGCTTCGGTCGTATTCCTCTGTAAAGAAAAAGATATCTCCCAAAGTATTAACCGCCTTAGCGATTCCCTTTTGATAGCCTAGTTCTTCACAGAGCATCAAGTTTTTTTGCATATACTCTACAGCCGGATAAAAGTCTCCTACCAGCTTGAGTAAATCACCAACAAGGCCCAGTGCAATCGCAATACCTTGTTTATCCCCGAGTTCTTCTGTCAACTCAAGGTCTCTGCGAAAAAGGTCCATCGCCCGCTCGTAATCCCCTTGCTGTTGGATCACTAAACCTAACGACCCCATCGCAATAGAGACGAGTTGTTTATTCCCTAGTTCTTCCGCTAATTTCAAGCCCTCTTCATAGCTTTCTCCAGCATCAGAGTAGTCGCCTTTCTCGTATTGGACAATGCCTAAATTGACGAGTAAAACCGCCATACCTTGCTTATCATTACGTTGGCGATGCAGTGGCAGTTGTTTTCGCACAACAGCAATCCCTTCCTCCAGTTGCCCCTGATTCATGTGCGTAAGCGCCAGATTGGCGACCACTTGTGCACTTCCCGTAGAAGCCCCGGTACCGTAGCCTGAATCTAAGCTGCGTTCAAAACATTCTTGCGCTTCAGGGTACTCGCCCAGTCGAAGGTGAAGATTCCCCAGGTGACCATTAACTTTAGCAAAACCAATCTTGTCATCAACTGATTCAAACAAGCCTGCAGCTGTATTAAGATAAGATGCAGCTTTATCGTATTCACCTCTAAGCAGAAGCAGGTGCCCCAGATGATTATTAGCTTCCCCAATCATCACTACATCCCTTGAACTCTTTGCCAATTCCAGCGAACGACGGAAGGCCTCCTCACTCTCTTTCCAATTACCGATGAGTTGAAGTAACTTTCCTCGCTTTAGATGCGTCTGTATTTCATCCGCACTATCCGCCTTGGCACCGAGATAACTGAGCAGTTTTTCATAATATTCCAGCGCCAATTGGTTCTGGTAGTTATTACGCGCGTGATCAGCTGCTTTACGTAAGTATTCACAGGTTTTATTGAATACGCCTGCCTGTTCATAATGAAAAGCCAAATCCACGTAGCGGCTCTCTAATTGCCAGGGATAAATCCTTTCAATAGCCTCCGCAATTAAGCGATGTAACTGTTTGAGGCGTGTTTGCAACTGCATACTATACACCGCTTCACGCAACAAACTATGCCTAAAAATATACCGCAACTCATTCATCGCCATCCAAATCTGCACCTGCTCCGCCGATTTTATTTCTTCTTTCAGCAGTGCTGCACTATCCAGATAACGATCTGCAAATAACCCCTGGGCACGCATGACTTCCGACAAGATGGGAATGTCAAATTCACGGCCAATGACTGCCGCCGCCTTTACGGTTTCTCTTACCTGTTCAGATAAACGATCTATCCTTGCGGTAAGAATGGCATTGATAGAATTAGACAACTTGACATTTTCGTCTTTGATCGTCCATTTATCTTCATCCTGGGTGAGTAAACCACTCTCGGTGAAATACTCTAAAATCTGCTCCAGGTAAAACGGGTTGTTGTTAGTCGTTCGAATAAGCATAGCGTGAAAAGCCTCAGAGATAGGCCCACCAAGTACCGACTCGGCAAATACGCGTACACTTTCTTCCGGTAGGTTTTTTAGCTCTATTTCCAAATACGGAAGCTCCAATCGAGTAACAGTAGTTGGTGTTAACGGGTATGGCTTAGACCCCTCATCATTGTACCTGGAAGTAATCAGTAGAAACAATGGATAGTGAGGCATCTGCCGGGTGAGTTCCTGAAGCAACTCCGCCGAACTATCATCCAACCAGTGGCTATCTTCCAGCTCAACAATCAATGGTTTCAACTGGCTTTCGGCAATCAATAAATTAATGATCGACCAAATCGTATTTTGATAACGGCCCTTTGCATCCAGTTGCTCCCACAGAGAATTTTCGGAAGAAAGCCCCAACAATGCAATCAACACCGGTCGGGTTCTTTCCAATTCTCGGAGAGTAAGCTCTACCCCTTCTGTGTTAAGCTCGATAAGTTGTTCCCTCAGCAGCCTAAACCGGTTGTCAAAATTGAGCCTGTTTGTGAAGTCGTTTTCTTCGGGCGATTGCTCAAAGTAATTTTGCAGAAAATAAAGGAACGGGTTGAAAGGTTTGTGCAAAATTTGATCGGCCTGGCATACAAACCACTGAAGACGATTGCCATCTAAAAGAAGATTGCGCAATTCAAAAGTCAGTCGGCTTTTACCAACACCAGCTTCTCCAAAAATATATGCGACTCCGGCATTCTTGTGTTCAAAAAGCGGCTCGGCAAAATCAATTACTTTTTTGAGCTCCTCATCACGGGCAATCAACTTCCCCGTATAGGTAGGTTTAACGTTGAAATTACGCCCTAGTAATTTATAGGTAGGTACATTTCCTTTGATCCCCTTGTACTTGATATTTCCAGTATGCAAAAACCGAAAACTACTGGCTTTTTGAATTTCTTCATCAGCGAAAAACTCGCCCCATTCCGCATTGGTCATCAAGCGAGCCGCCAAGTTCACTCGGTTACCAACACAGGCGTACTGGCAGCGTTCGTAACCTCCAACAATACCGGTATAGGCATTGCCTACCGTCATTCCGGCCCTGATTTTCCAGTCGTGCTTTTCTTGGGTAGGTCGGAGCTTCTCCCTCAGACTAAGCAAAAACTCCAGCGCACGATCAACATTGTTCTCGAAAGCTACAGGAGCACCAAAAAAGATGGTAATGACGCCTCCTTTATCTCCAAAGTCTATTTCCTTAAAATAACCAGAAAACGTTGCCGTTTGCCGCAAAACAATCTCCGAGAACTCATTGATTTCCTCATGATTACTGACACCATCAAAGGATAAGAAAATGGAAACTACTGGTCGAAATTCACCCTCCTGCTTGTAATCTACAACGGCTTCCGGTAAAAACATCAAAGCCGTCTCTCTGTCTAGCTCATCGCATTCTAATGGCGGAGGAAAACCTGTAATGTTAATGGTGCTCGTCACCCGGTAGGCATCTTCACCCACAGGATCTAACTCAAGCGTATGATCTGGCAAACGCCGTAAAAGAGAGCCATCAATAACGATATCCTGATTCTCTGCCAGCGTCTGACAATAAGCACAACTATCAACAGGTTGCCCTCGGAAATAAAAACTCTTAGGGTCAGAACCAACAATACCCCATTCTACATCTCCAAAACTCAGGCCAAATTTGAGGCCAATCGTAAAGTTTCCAAAACGGTTCTTCCGGCGCTGAAATAAAGCGCGTGCCATGGCCGAGGTTTGGATGAGTGCTTCTGCACTTTGTCGTTCATCTTCTGCCGGAAAGATAGCCGTAAAGGCATCACCCGCAAAATAAGGGATAAAACCACCACGGGCGTAAACCAAGCGAATAAGGGGTTCAAAGATTTCGTTTAGAACGATGGAAAGTCGCTCTGCTCCGGCATTACCTTCGCGCATCAGCCCTTCGGTCAACGGTGTAAATCCCTTTAAATCAATAAACAAGGTGAACGCACGCAAACTACCTTGCTGTTCGTTCGCCAATAGGCGCTCATGAATAAAGTATGGAATAAGATGCTTCACCGTCGCTATTAAGGTATCTCTTCGTGCTGGCTTTGTTTAGTAGCCATTGAGCAATCATTGGGCAAATTACAAAGTTTTGGGAAATCCCCGCCCCTCATATACTTCATAGTAAACTGAATTTATGCCTTTACAAGTATCCCTCGTTGTAGAAAGTAGTGTTTTTGCACCACCCACTCGGTTATTGGCATCTTTGACAATCAAATATTTAGAGGACTAAATAGCTTTTTTTTTCTTCGCAATTAGATATTGACCCGCTACTAGTATATCCAAAACCAAAACCTCATGAAATCCCCTACATTATTGCTTTGGCTCTTGCTCCCTGTCCTGGGGCAGGCAGCCAACGGTATTGACCCTGATAAAAAAGAAGTAAATGCTGTAATTACTAACCAAGCCCCCGTAATTGATGGCGTACTAGATGATGAAGCTTGGTTAAATGCCCTTCCAGCAGGAGATTTTATCCAAAACAGACCCGTTCCCGGGCAATCAGCCAATGCCAAGACAGAAGTGCGAATATTGTACGACGATACGGGCATCTATATTGGCGCCATGATGTATGATGACACCCCTGCTGGTATTCAAAAAGAATTATCCGAACGAGACAATCTCGCCAATACCGATTGGTTTGGTGTTATTATTGACGCTTACCGAGACGGAATCAATGGTTTTGGTTTTATCGTATCCGCTGCCAATGTACAATTCGACACCAAATATTCCACTTTTGGGGAAGATGAAGGCTGGGATGCCGTATGGCAAAGCAAGGTCAATATCAATAGTCAAGGCTGGGTTGCAGAAATAATGATTCCTTATTCTGCCCTCCGTTTCCCGGAAACAGAAGAACAAATATGGCACCTAAACCTGGTACGCTCGGTTGCCCTTACGCAGGAAAAAAGCTTTTGGAGTGAGGTTGATCCACAGGTTAATGGTTTCCTCAATCAGGCAGGCTACCTTACCGGATTGAAAAACATCTCTTCTCCTGTACGCTTGCAGGCAACCCCTTTCATTGCTTTTTATGGGCAACAACATCACGACGCTTCCGCCGAAACGGTAAACACCTACGGGCATAGTTTTAATGGTGGTATGGATATCAAATGGGGTTTATCCGATGCCTTTACGCTGGACATGACGCTCATTCCTGATTTTGGTGAAGCAGCCTCCGACAATCAAGTGCTCAACCTTTCTCCTTTTGAGGTTCGTTTTAACGAAAATCGCCCCTTTTTCACAGAAGGCACCGAGCTTTTCAACAAAGGTGGCCTTTTCTATTCCCGGCGTATTGGCGGCCAGCCACTCAATTATGGCAATATTACTGATGAATACGCAGAGGAAGATATTCTAAGCAACCCATCACAAACTCAATTGTATAACGCAACCAAAGTTTCCGGGCGCACAGCAAAAGGACTTGGCGTAGGTTTTTTCAATGCGACTTCGGGCCGTACCTATGCCAGAATTAGAGATACCGAGCTGGGTGAAACAAGTGTCCTTTCTGACCCTTTGACCAATTATAATGTACTCGTTCTTGATCAAAATCTACCCCACAACTCTTACGCTACCCTCATCAACACGACCGTTCTTCGGGAAGGCGACCACTACGATGCCAACGTTACCGGCACCGACTTCCTATTACGCAACAAAGCCAATACTTATTCCATCGGTGGGCGGGTCGCAGTGAGTCAAAAATACTACACTGAGCAAACCGACCTCGGACACACTACTGCTCTTCGTTTACGAAAAACAAGCGGCAAGATTCAAGCTGGCCTAAACTACTCCGAAGAAAGTGACACCTATGACCCCAATGACCTCGGTTTCCTCAATAACAACAATGAACGCAATTTCAGTGGCTTCATAGAATACAATCAATTTGAAGCATTTGGTCGGTTTAACCGAGGAGGCATAGGGCTTTTTGCAAATTACAATCGGCTTTATAAGCCAAGTGTATACACCGGCTGGGGTTTTAATGTATGGACATACGCAGAGAGTAAATCTTTCTGGAACTACAACATTTGGTTTAACCTATCTCCCTCCCGAGAAAACAACTATTTTGAAGCTAGAGAGGATGGCCGAGTTTGGCGTCTTCCTGCTTCAGGAAGTGCTGGTTTTTGGATGGGATCTGATCGCCGAAAGCGAGTGAGAGTTTCTCTGAACGGCAATTACTGGGCAGCTACAGAAAACAACTGGAACAATATTTCCGGAGAAGTAAGCCTTCGTTTCAGGGTAAGCGATCGTCTTAATTTCAACTTTGGCGTAGAACAAAACCTCAGTCACAACGATGCCGGCTATGTTAATGACCAGGAAACCGAAGTCATCGATCCTATTTCAGGGCAAACCAGTATCCGGAAGGATATTTTCTTTGGTCGACGTAACCGCAAAACTGTCGAAACCTTTTTTCGTACCAATTACACTTTTAATGCCAATATGACCCTTAGCTGTCGCATGCGACATTACTGGTCTACCGTAGATTACCAGCGTTTTCATCAGTTAGATGATGATGGGCAATTAATTGACACCAACTACAGTGGCCAACATAATAATGACTTTGATGCTTTCAACATAGACCTTATTTATCGCTGGCGTTTTGCTCCTGGTTCCGATATTTTTGTTGTCTGGAAGAACAGTTTATTCAGCGAAAGCGAAGAAATTTCTCCTGATTATTTCCGTAACCTGGATGGCCTTTTTCAATCCCCGCAAGACAATAGTGTTTCTATAAAGGTCATTTACTTTTTAGATTATGCGTCACTGGCAAGACGTTAAAGCCTTGTACAAGCAGCGTAACAATGGCTTTTTTCGTTTATCTTTGGTGAGGACCTCGCAATGTATTGTTTAACGACACATTGCCCAAGCACTTGGTTTTATGGAAATCGCCTTGTCCATCAACTATAATGAGCGCGACTTAATTAGCGCTTGCGTCCGCAAAGAGCGGTGGGCTCAGCAGGTACTGTATGAAGAATTCTACAGTCCGCTGATGGCCATTTGTTTGCGCTATTCGCACCATGAGGACGAAGCGATGGATTTACTGCATGAAAGTTTTATTAAAATTTTCCGCAGTATTAATAAATATCAACCAGGCACCTCTTTGGGCGCTTGGATGCGCAGAATCACGGTGAATACTGCCATTGACTATTACCGACGTAAAGTACGCCGGCGAACAGAAAACATTGATCAGGCTTTTGACTTGAGCACCGACGAAGCTGACGCGATTAGCAAGTGTAGCGAGCAAGAAATTCTGGCTGCTATTCAAAAACTAACGCCAGCTTATCGAACCGTATTTAACCTCTACGTTATTGAAGGTTATTCGCACAAGGAAATCGCAGAACAATTGAAAATTACAGAAAGTACCTCGCGATCAAACCTGGTAAAAGCCAGATCTAAATTGCAGGTTTTACTGAAAGGACAACATGGACGTGGAAAAGGGAAATAACAATTTGGACCGAATCATTCGGAACAAGGTAAACCAGGTTAAACCTGTGTTTAAACCCGGAAGCTGGGATCAACTGGCTGCCCGCCTTGATGAAGTCGATGTTGCTGATGCCTTCGATGAAGAAATAGGTGAACGCCTGCAGCGAATGCATGTCCCTTATCAACAAAATTCATGGGCAATACTCGCTGCTCGCCTTGAACTAGAGCGCCGACGTATACAAGCTATTACCCATTACAAGATTATGGAGCTGTCGCTCCTGCTTTTGCTCTTTATTACCGCTTGGCAGCATCTTCCTACTGCACCCACTCCTCCTGCAACTCCTCCTCCTGGCATTCCTTTTGCTTCTACTGCTCCATCACCGTCCCCTAACGATCAGGATGAGTCCTCGGCCATTGCAAGTAGTTTTGTTTCTGATGATCAAGCTGCATCCTCTTCAACAGCCGGTACTTTAGCTGCTGAAAAAAGCGACAGTGATTTAATAAAACATTTCCAGGAAGTTAATCAGCTTAAAGAGGTTGCTCAACGCCCTGTTTTCGCTCGTGCTGAACCGCTGCCAGCCAATGACTTAAGTCGAATTCCTTACGAAGTCGATGCACAACAGCAACTCAAACAGTTTTTCGCTGAAAAAACGGAAACGATCAGCACACCAAGTGATGATTTTCATAAAGAAGGAGCACTTGCTGCACTTGATGGCGGAAAAACAGCTCTGCTTAACTATGGTGACCCAAATGAGTTACTGGAGTTTATCCGCCCCGTGGAGCGAAAAACTTTTCTCCGAATTGGCTTTGCTGGTTCTCCTGATTACAACCGGGTCATTACGCCTTCTCAAGAATTGGAAGACGGCTCTGTTGTTTCCTATGATCGTTACTCTCTTGGTTATAGTGGAGGTATCACCTTAGGCGTAGAACACGGCAAATGGGAAATAGAAACAGGGGCGATGTATGCTGTTCGTCGTTATCAAGCTATCCCTACAGTCTATGTCACAGGTACACTAAGGGAGGGCTATACTGGGCTGGGATTACGTGATTTTGAACTCAATACCGTTAATATTCCGCTCAACTTCCGTTATAATTTCCTTTTGCATGACAAGTGGAGAATGTACGCCCAGGGTGGTGCCAGTGTGAACCTGATACTGAGTGCGAACTACTACCTCACTGACCAAGCAGAATTTGCAGGTATTGCCCGTAACCCGAATGCCAACTCAGGCTCATCTGCGCTAGACAAGCCCGAACCACTACAAAACAAAGCCCTGACTGCCGGCTGGCTAGAAGGAGGCTCCTTTTTGCAAAATGCTACCCTTTACGCAGATTTCGGCGTAGGCCTGGAACGTTACATGACGCCTAATTGGAGCATGTTCGTACAGCCTACCTATCACCATTCGCTGCCATTATTCAACGATGGCCTCGGCCCTTACCGTGATCGTATTCACAACTTTGGTATTGGCATGGGTGTGAAGGTGCGGCTGTAGATTTTTCAATCTACCTTTTCGCTTTATACTTCTAGTAACCGCTATCAAGATAACTTGGCAAGCATTACCTCTTTTGGCAAGGCTTTGACAAAAAGCCTGTCACATATATTCCAGAATAAAAAAATCCCAAACCTTACTTAAAAGGCTTGGGATTTTTTTACTTATTCATGAGTGTCATTACATAAACAACTGACTCATATCCGTACGCTGACGTACCAATTCAGGCACCTTGTCTATCGGTACTCTCTCCTGCTCTAGCGTATCACGATCTCGCACCGTTACCATATTGTCATCGAGGCTATCGAAGTCTACAGTGATACAGAACGGTGTACCAATCGCATCCTGCCGACGGTAAAGTTTACCAATCGAGCCTGTATCATCGTACTGACAGTTACATACCATTTTCAGCTTATCAAACAGCTCTTTGGCTTTGCCTACAATCCGGTCTTCTGTCCGCTTTAGCGGTAAGATAGCCGCCTTGATAGGTGCTAATGCCGGGTGCAACTTCAATACCGTACGCGTATTATTAGGATCATCCTGACCTGGCACCTGCTCATCCATCAGTGCATTACTCATGGTCGCTAGGAACATCCGATCACAACCGATCGACGTTTCTAATACGTAAGGAACATAGCTTTCCTTGGTCGTAGAATCGAAGTAAGTCAGTTTTTTACCCGACAACTCCTGATGGCTGCTGAGGTCAAAATCCGTCCGCGAGTGAATACCTTCCAGTTCTTTGAAACCAAAGGGAAACTCAAACTGGATATCCACCGCAGCATCTGCGTAATGGGCCAGGTTATCGTGATCGTGGAAGCGGTACTTCGAGGCAGAAGTCCCCAAAGCCAAGTGCCACTTGAGACGGGCTTCTTTCCAGTAGTCGTACCATTTTTTCTGCGTTCCCGGCTGGATAAAGAATTGCATTTCCATCTGCTCAAACTCCCGCATCCGGAAGATAAACTGACGAGCCACAATCTCATTACGGAAAGCCTTACCGATCTGTGCGATACCAAATGGCAATTTCTGACGCGTTGATTTCTGTACGTTCAAGAAATTGACAAAAATACCCTGTGCTGTTTCAGGGCGTAGGTAGAGTTTACCTTCCTCGCCAGCAATATTACCCAATTGAGTGGAGAACATCAGGTTGAACTGACGAACATCCGTCCAGTTTCGGCTACCCGTATCTGGATCCGCAATATCGAGGTCTTCGATCAAGGTTTTCAAGCCCTCCATGTCTCCATCGGTCATGGCGGTAGCCAGACGCTTGGCAACTTCGTCGATTTTTGCTTGATAATCCACGATCCGGCCATTGGTGGAACGGAACATCGCTTCGTCAAAGTCATCAAAACGCTTACGTGCTTTTGCGACTTCCTTGTTGATCTTGGCTTCGATCTTATCCATGTAATCTTCCACCAAAACATCGGCACGGTAGCGTTTTTTACTATCCTTGTTATCTACCAATGGATCATTAAAAGCATCTACGTGGCCAGAAGCTTTCCAGGTCTTGGGGTGCATAAAGATGGCCGCATCGATACCTACAATGTTATCATGCATCTGCACCATAGATTTCCACCAGTACTCCTTGAGGTTGTTTTTGAGCAACGAACCATAGGGGCCGTAGTCATAAGCGGCACTTAGGCCGTCGTAAATTTCACTCGACTGATAGATGAATCCGTATTCCTTACAGTGCGCTACCAGCGCTTTAAATTGATCGTTTTGTTGTGCCATGGCTATGTTCTTAATTCCTGTAGATTTGCATCAACAGAAAAGGACTTGCTTGATAGAAGGCGCAAAGATAAGCGATTAGTTCCTTTACTGGTAATAATGGTGTTCATTCCAAAGTTGATTTTTCTGTTTACCGCAGAAGATGTACCTTTTCCAAGAGTAGCCAGGCGGACACTTCGATCAGATAACAAGCCCCTGATACTACCACCACTGCTTATGCTTGTGTAACTTGTCTGCTGTCACTATAAAAACCACCTTTCATGTCCGGGAAATCCACCGAAAAGAACATTTTGCAATACCTTGGCATAGGCCTTTTTATTTTTGCACTGGCGGTATTCATTGGCTCCTTAACACTTAGTCACTACGAATTGTCTTTAACTGCTGTAAAAGATAGCCTGGGTAATGATTATCACTACGGTTTCGTAGAACAGAGTGCCCAACAAATGGCAGGAAAGTCATACCCCAACAGTTTCGCTTTTTTAGATGCTTTTGAAAAGGTCTTATCTGACGCGCAGACAGCCATTAAAACGGATGTCGAAGAAGTAAAGGGCCTCACTAAAAGTGATGGCGAATATTGGAGTTCTTTATTACAAGATTGGCAATTAAAGGGATTAATTTTCCCGGTGACCAAAGCTTCCAGTACAGGCTTGTTACCAGGAAATACCTGGCTGTTTTTTCTACTAAGTATCGTATTGGGTATCATCGGCGCTTTGCTATATATCCTTCCCCGGCGACGCGAACACGCAGGTATCAAAAACAACCATATCTACCACAGCAGCTTGCACAGTCGCGGCTGGTTAGGCATTGCGGCTGGTATTTTCCTAATTGGCTTCTACATTCTGCTCTATTTCTACCCTGAGCACATGGTCAATTGGATACTGATGGTTGACCCTATCAGTATGGCCCTCAACGGTGGCCCAGCAAGCAATTGGTTTTTGTATGGACTGCTATACACCATTGCCATCTTGGTAATGGGAATTCGGATGATTATCAAATACCGGCACAACCGCTACCAAATGATCCGGACAGGCTCCGTGATGTTTTTCCAAACGACTTTTGCGTTCCTATTGCCTGAACTGATGTCGGCCTTGAACCAGCCTAGCATGGACCTCAAGAACATCTGGCCACTGAACTACTCTTTCTTCTTCGATTATAACATCAATGAACTTACCAGCTCCGGAGGCTTTGGTTTATTCTTGCTTTTTTGGGGTATCATCCTGATGGTGGTCGCAGTGCCTCTCATCACTTACTTTTACGGAAAACGCTGGTATTGCTCCTGGGTATGTGGCTGTGGTGGCTTGGCAGAGACCCTCGGCGACCCTTACCGCCAGCTTAGTGATAAATCTACCCAAGCCTGGCAGATTGAACGTTGGACCATTCACGCTGTACTTGTTTTCTCGGTTGTGATGACCGTCATTGTCGTTTACAGTTACTTGCCTTTGGCTACAGAAGCCGAAGGCTGGCTGAATAAAACCAATTTTGTCTACTTCGTTTCTGCATTATTGATCGCACTTCCCGCTTACGTTTTTGCACGTAACCAGAAAGTTGACATCTTCCCTAAAGGTGCGATGATCATGATGTGGGTAGCGGCTATCGGGGTAATTGTTCTTTTGAATTACAATCACTTCATTCTCGAAAATTACAAGGCTACTATTAAAATAAATCGCTGGGTCATGATTGCATTGGCCGGATTGGTGATCGGTAGTTTGGTGCTCCTTCACCGCAAAGAGAACCCAGCTCAGTCACCACGAAAAATTATCACCGCTGCGTTGGTATTTTTTGGCGCAATCGCTGGCTGGCAACTACTGGCGTTCAACAATACAGGCAATGAGATTGCCTCTTTTAGCCACTACGATGTCCGCTCGGTATACGGCTTTGCCATCAGTTCGATTTTCGCTGGCGTGGTCGGCACCGGATTTTACCCCTTGATGGGTAACCGCGTTTGGTGTCGTTTTGGTTGCCCTTTGGCGGCTTACCTGGGATTAGTCCAGCGCATCAAATCACGCTTCCGGATTACAACTAATGGTGGGCAGTGTATTTCCTGCGGTAATTGCTCTACTTATTGCGAAATGGGCATCGATGTACGTTCTTACGCCCAGCGTGGTCAGGATATCGTCCGTTCTTCTTGTGTTGGTTGTGGTGTTTGCTCAGCAGTATGCCCACGCGGCGTACTACGCCTGGAAAACGCGGCAGCAGATATCGACGAGCGCGCTAGTGATCTACGGGCTATTCATATCACAGAAACGGAGGTGACGTTATTGGGGTAAGATAGTTTTACCGCATAGATATACGATCATGGCCGTCTATGGTCAAACAAACAACTTCCACACCCAGGCCGTCACGCCAAACATGCGTAGGATGGCCCAAATGACGACCACTACCAAGATTCGATAAGCCCATTTCCCGGCGCGAGGATCTGTCGCTGCAAAACGGGCAGTAAGGTAACCGCCAGCCGTTTGCCCAATAGCCATCAGGCCGCCAATTTTCCAATCAATGAGGCCCTGCCAGGCGAAGATGAGTACTGCTACTAATGTATAAATGGCTACCACAGCCACTTTCACAGCATTGCTATCTACGAGATTGTAGTGGGCAACCAACACCATCGCTGCCAGAAAAAAAACCCCCATACCCATTTGGATAAAACCACCGTAAAAACCCAGTGCTAAAAACACGGGGATACTTATCCATAAAGGCAACTCCCTGGCATCGGTATCTTCTCGTAACCAACGCGCAGGTTTCACCAGAATAACGAATAACATCAGCACCAAAAGAAAGCGAAAAACTTCCTTAAAGGCCTCATTACTGACTTTTAATGCTACGTAAATACCAATGAAGGCTCCAACGGTTGTTAGTGCAATGTAGAGGCCACTTTTGCCAATATTGAGCCGGTCTTTGCGGTAAAAGGCCCAACTCCCGGCCGCACTTTGGGTAAATATCCCTACACGGTTAGTGCCATTGGCGACATTACCTGGCAGCCCTAGCATTTCCGTAAGAATAGTAAGTGTAATAGCGGACCCATTCCCCGCCAAGGTATTGATGGCTCCGGCCACGAAGGCACCAATTACGGCAATAATATAGATCATATAAAGGTACTTGGTACAATGTACTCAGTACAATGTACCAAGTACCTAAAACTTACTCCACACTCCACTCAGCACCGTCTTTGCCGTCTTTCACTACGATTCCGGCAGCCTTGAGTGCATCGCGAATCTTGTCAGAAGTCCCCCAATCCTTGTTCGTTCGTGCATCCTGACGAATATCAAGGATCAGTTGCATCGCACTTTCCATGGCATCACCATTTCCGGTATCAGCAGATGCTTCGTCTACCAGACCCAAGATATCAAAAATGAAGGTCCGGAAACTCGCTTGGAGGCGGTCTAACGTCGCAGCACTAATATTAGTTAGTGAAAGCTGGCCTCCTTTAAAACTGTTGATTTTACTCACCAGTTCAAAAAGTCGAGCCAGTGCTTTAGGCGTATTGAAATCGTCATTCATTTCGGCGAAAGCACCGTCAATGAGTTGGTTGATTTCTTTATCCAGTTCATCGCTGTCAGCACCACTAGCTCCGCTTAGCTTACCTAGTACGTCATAGCCTTCCAGCAAACGCTTGTAGCCTTTTTCTGCAGCCAGCAATGCTTCGTCGGTTAGGTCCAGGGTCGAACTATAGTGGCTTTGCAACATAAAGAAGCGGATCGCCATCGGGCTGTAACCTTTAGAAAGGTGGGGACTATCTCCCGTGAACAACTGATCAGGCGTGACCGTATTGCCATCACTTTTGCTCATCTTGCGGCCGTTCATCAGCAGCATATTCGTATGCAGCCAGACGCGGGCACCCGTGCAATCACAAGCGCCTACGTTTTGCGCTACTTCATTTTCATGATGTGGAAATTTCAAGTCACTACCACCACCGTGAATATCAAATTGTTCACCGAGGTATTTTCTGCTCATGGCAGAACATTCAAGGTGCCAACCAGGGAAACCTACGCTCCAGGGGCTGTTCCAACGCATGAGGTGCTCCGGTGATGCTTTCATCCAGATGGCGAAATCTGCAGGATGGCGTTTTTCGTCCTGATTTTTCAAATCATCACGAGATTCTACCAGCAGCTCATCGATTTTGCGGCCAGATAGTTCTCCGTAAATCCCTTTCTCCTCAGCGAATTTAAGGGTATCAAAATAGACAGACCCATTACTTTCGTAGGCGAAACCATTGTCCAGAATAGCCTGTACCATTTCGATTTGTTCAGGAATATGCCCTGTAGCACGAGGTTCGATACTAGGAGAAAGCGTATTAAAAATACGCATCATGTCGTGAAAACCAATCGTGTACTTCTGGGCCACTTCCATTGGCTCCAGCTGCTCCAGCTTAGCACGTTTCGACATTTTATCTTCTCCGTCATCGCTATCACCAGTAAGGTGGCCCACGTCGGTTACGTTCCGCACATAGCGCACCCGGTAACCGAGATGCAATAAATAACGGTAGATCACATCAAAGCTGACAAAGGTGCGGCAGTTTCCCAAATGGACATCGCTGTAGACGGTTGGTCCACATACGTACATACCCACGTATCCCTTTTCCAGAGGGGTGAAAACTTCTTTTTGCCGTTTCAGGCTGTTATGAACAATTAAATCCTGACTCATGTATTCAGCTTTTTTGGGTGCTGTTCCTTATTTAGAAGGAGATATTTATTGCTAACCAATTTTTTGGTCATTTTGTCCCCACCTATCAATATTTCCGCAAAAATAACAACAGAATTGGCTCAAACCGCTTTTTTGAAAAGGATTAGTGCTTTTGAAGGCTAATTTCTGCCCGGATTGCCTGGTGATCAGAAAAAGAACAGGGAATTCGGTCAAAATCATAGATTGTGAAATCTGCATCCGGCAGGATGTAGTCAATGCGTAGACCAGGAAGTAAGCCCTCATAAGTTGTTCCCAGCCCCCATGACTGTGCCAAGTGAGCATCCTCAAATTCAGTCCGAAAAAGTTCGTAGAGGTAAGAAGTAGGAATATCATTGAAATCACCTACTAGCAGTACAGGTAAACTTGTTTTTTGACTAGCAGCAAGAATTTTGCGGGCTTGTTGGGTCCGTACTTTATTGGAACGGCCATAGCGGCCAAACATGGTTTTTACTTTCTGCCATGTTTTCTTTTCCTGAAGGCTACCATCTTGTGTTACTTGGCTAGCTAAATTTGAAATACCATTGGTTTGAAGGTGAGCGTTGATAAGTTTAAACGTTCCTTCCTCTGTTACCACATCAACCATAAGATATCCATTGACACGATTAGAAAAATAATGTATTTCTCCATTCTTCAATGGGTAGCGACTAAAAACAGCCAACTGGGCTTCTTTTTCACGATAAACGTGAGGAAACTCCGCTTGCTTTTGAATTTCCTTTGCTAGAGCATTTCCTTCTTCTCTGATTCTAAATTCCTGGAGAAGAAGTACGTCTACATCTAATGTTTTCAAAAACGTGGCAATATCTTCATCTGTTTGCTCTCGAAAACCATGACCATTTAAGGACGCGACCTTAACTGTTGTGGTAGCTGCTGTAGCGCCTCCATCTGGAATAGCAAAAGCATTACTCTGCATATCCCACCCTAGTAGCAAGGTTATCACCGAAAGCCAAACAGCGTTGTCTTTTTTCCACAACCAGTAAATTGCAAAAAGAAATGTTAGTCCCCACAGACTGGGTGCTAACAAGCCCATAGATGCTATCGGCCAAAAAACATCTGGATTAATGAGTCGAGGCAAGTAAGATGCCAGGGTGACAATCACTAGAATAAGGTGGGATAAGCGGATCAAGAGCTACTTCTTACTGGCGTTGAATAAGTATTTTTTTTCTTCCTCTGTTAACTTTTCATAGCCACTCTCCTTGATTTTTTCCAGAATAGCGTCTACTTTTTCTTCGTGAGAAAGGCCATTTCCAGGCGTTCCTCCGGTTTTCTTTTCTGTCTTACGACGAGTGAATCGGTTACTACGTGTAGCCTGTTCTTTTTTATTATTTGGGTTGCGATAAGCCACCCTTGGGCCACCCCGCTCTTTCTTTTTGCTCCGATCCTGTCCCAGTCCGCGAAAAAACTCTCTTACTTTATGAATAAAGTTATTAACAGGAGCAGAAAGATCATCCCCCTGCTGTAATCGGCGAATAAAAAACCAACCAAAAGCAGCGCCGCCAAGGTGAGCAAAATGCCCTCCGGTATTATCCAAGCCACCTATACCAATAACATCAATGAGTAGAAGTGCGACAGCGATGTATTTTAATTTTACATCACCAAGTAGGATTAATCGCATCTCCTTGTCTGGTGCAAGCACGGCTGCAGCAATCACAATGCCCATAACGGCACCACTTGCTCCGTAGGCAATGCCCGGAGAAGGGTGAATCCAGTTGGCGTAGATAAAATAGGTCAAATTCCCCGCCAAGCCCGCAAGCAAATACAAAGGAAGTATTCGATGATCTCCCACTAAATCCCCTATGACGCGCCCAAACCAATAGAGCATAAGCATATTGAAGAGGATATGGAAAAACCCTTCGTGAAGAAACATGCTGGTGATAATCGACCATGGATAGACAAGGACATCCAGCCAATTGGAAGACATTGCAAAGAGCGAAAGTATTTCTCTGTAAAGAGGTGAGGAGGTGTAACCATTGCTTATTTGAAGGATAACCCAAATCAAATTAATGACAACAAATACACCAGCATTGATGATAACCAGGCGGGTTACCATATTGCCGTAACTGAATTCTCGTTTTATATCTTCCCAGATGGACCTAAACATGTCGGATTTTGGTCTACTCGTTATACGAACGTTCAAAATGATTAAAAGATGGCGAAGCATCTTGGCAACCTAGGGGACTTCTCTACTGTCAGGCCAGAAAAGTTAGCTTGTCACCTATTATGATAACGAAATAACAATCAGTAAGTTTTAACAAAAAAACCTACGGTCGTTATTTTCTGTATTGCTTACAAAAACAAACGATGCTTTCTTTTGCGTTTTCTCTACCAGCGGCTACCAAATTTTCGCCAGTACAAAATTAAGAAGAATCCTGTAACTGCCCCTCCTAAGTGAGCAAAGTGAGCAATATTATCCCAAGAAAACTGATTAAGNCCTAGATATAGTTCAATCAGCATCAACACCGGAATAAAATACTTAGCCTTGATTGGTATAGGTAGAAAAATCAACATGAGCTCCCTTTCCGGAAACAACATCCCAAAGGCCAGTAATAACCCATAGATAGCACCCGAGGCACCCACCATTGGTATATTGAGCTTGCCATTGTAGATTTCACTAATCACACCGTTTGCTTCTCCTATCATCTGTGGAGTCATACCACGGCTCATTTGATTGAGTGCATCCTGGTTCAGAAAATCTCGATTGAGCCTACTGGCTTCCAAGAAGTTATCAAAATTGGCATAGGTGGGATATTCCTTAAAAAGCGCTATAGCGTTCTCTATACTCGTCATCTCCCACCAGGTAAACCCCATATGTAAAACGGCAGCCCCAATAGCACATGCAAAGTAAAAAAACAAAAATTTCTGTGGGCCCCAAAGCGCCTCCAGAGAAGAACCAAACAGCACCAGCGCAAACATATTGAAAAACAAATGCAGCATACCACCGTGCATAAAAAAGTGCGTGGCAATCTGTAGGGGCTTGAACAATGGCGAAGCCGGGTAGTGCAAAGCCATCAAATCTAGCATCTGCTCATTACCAAAAATGAGCCCCGCCAGAAAAAACAAGACGTTAATGATGAGCAAATTTTTGGCTACGTCAGTTATTCGCATGGTTGAACAGGTATGATTGTTTGTAAGTCTACAGTTAACTAATAAGCTTACAAAAGTCGTTTTTGTTTTGTAAAGCCCCCTATACCTTACCAAGGTAGCCCCTTATTCGGCAAACTTCTGCTCTAGCTCGTCTAATGAAAACGTCAGGTAACAGGAACGACCGCTAGGGCTACGCATGGGGTTTGAACAAGCAAAAAGCTGATTAATAATTAATTGCATTTCGGAAACATCCAAGCGTTTGCCGCGCTTTATTGCCGCACTGCGGGCCATCGCTCTGGCTATTGTCTCCTTGGTCCCTAATTTTAGATCGAGTTGTTCCCGGTATTGACTAATCAATTGATCAATAATGGCTACTTCGTTTTGTTTTCCTGCAATTTCTGTAGGCAAACCATTGATAACAAAAGCGTTTTGGCCAAATTCTTCGATATCAAAACCCAAAAGTTTTAATTCTGGTAACATCTCGCTGAGCAGAACAGCATCTGTTGGACTCAGTTCGATCGTCTGGGCAAAGAGCTGCCCTTGGCTTACGCCTTTTTGTTGCTCCAGTGCTTGCAAATATTGTTCGTATAGGATACGCTCGTGTGCTGCCTGTTGATCAATCAAGACAAAACCCGACTTGATGGAGTTGACAATGTAGCGATGATGTAATTGATAAGGATTCTTGTCCTCTCGATATCCTTGCTCTGCATTGGGGCCAAGGGGGAGGTCTTGCGACATTTTGCTTTCGATGGTAATCATTCCATCTCCTCCTTCCGTTTCTGGGAAAGCAGGAGCTGTGTCCTCTCCTTCACCGAGGTCTTCATAAAGCTTTTGCCAGTTTTCCAGGTTGTTTTTATCTCTTCGAAAACTACTATCAGAAGAACCTGAAGCGCCACTATTACTTCGTGGAACCCCTGTACCTGGTTTTGCTGTAGCGCTAGACTCAATGGTGTTGAATCGCTCCACCCTTGGAGGAGGGCTCATACGTGTGGACGAGAAACTGCCTCCTTGCTCAAAGTCAAGCGTGGGAGTCACACTGTATTGCCCCAAAGCATGGCGAACTGCAACTTTGAGGTAATTGTAAACTAGTTTTTCGTCATCAAATTTAATCTCCTGCTTTGTAGGGTGTACATTCACATCAATGCGAGCAGGATCCATATTGAGAAATAGAACGTAAAAAGGATGAACCCCCTGTGGCAACAGTTCCTCGTAGGCCGACATGACCGCATGATGCAGGTAACTACTTTTGATGTAGCGCCTATTGACAAAGAAAAATTGATCTCCTCTTGATTTTTTGGCAAATTCAGGTTTCCCGACGAAACCCGATAATTGCAAGATATCCGTCTCTTCTGAAGCCGGTACTAAGCGCTGGTTGTAGTTGTTACCAAAAATACCGACAATCCGCTGCCGAAGATTCCCAACGGGCAGGTGGTAAGTTTCCGAATCATTGTGGTGCAGGCTGAAAAATATATCAGGATGCGCCAAAGCTACTCGCTGAAACTCATCGAGAATATGCCGCATCTCCACAGAGTTCGACTTCAGGAAATTACGACGGGCAGGCACATTGAAAAATAAATTCTTAACGGATATAGAAGTTCCAGAAGCCGTTTGGCAAGGCTCCTGTGATTTCAACGCAGAGCCTTCCATCAGTATACGCACGCCCAATTCATCCGAATAGCGGCGAGTTTTTAACTCTACCTGGGCAATGGCCGCGATAGTAGCCATGGCCTCGCCACGAAAGCCCATCGTGCGGATATGAGTAAGGTCATCCGCAACCCGCAGCTTGCTTGTCGCGTGTCGTTCAAAACACATACGGGCGTCTGTTTCCGACATACCGCAGCCATTATCGATCACCTGAATCAGGTTTTTCCCACTCTCCCTAATGATCAACTGGATGTGATCAGCACCAGCATCAATAGCATTTTCCATCAATTCCTTGACGACCGAAGCAGGGCGTTGAATAACTTCTCCTGCAGCAATCTGACTGGCAATAGCATCTGGTAAGAGCTGGATAATATCTGACATCTAATAACTACGTATTGCGCAAAAAAGCTTACTGAATAAATTTGTTCAAGTCAGGCAAATATACATTTAAAAGGAGGTAGCCCAAGACAATCAACATAATTACTACACCTACCAAGACCAGATTAGAGCGCAACACCTGCCGTTTGCGATACTGCTGATCGGCCAAATAGCTACTCCGCATCCCGCTGGCAATTCGTGCCTTGGCTCCTTCAACATCGTCTTTCTGTAACTCTTTCAAACCTTTGATCCGCTCTTCTAGTTCTTCCTTTTTCGGATCGTAATACATCGGTTTGTAATCAAACTTCTGGTGCACGGGCACTTTAAACATGCGTCTTTTACCGAACATAATATCTCTATTTTCTTCTCTGAATTATTTTCAAGTCTCCTTTACTTGGTTGCTCGACGAGTTTCACTTTGAGGGTTTTCTTTGGTCCGACTTCCTATTTTTGGCACCTCCCCCCAACAAATCCAACTTAAAGAGTCACTAACGATTAGGTAAAAATACTAATTTAGAAAACTCTACTTCAGATGCAAGATGATAAACAGTCTTACTTTGGCGCTTGTTGCAATGATAGCCCTCTTAAGGAATTGTTAGTGCAAATCAACTAATAATCCTTTTTCTTCCCTTTGTCTTAAAGAATCATTAAGCTGTCTTCTTTTTTTGACCTGGTGTAGATTAGCAACGATATTGTTTGACGAACCTAGAGCAACTATTTTGCATCCTAATTAAAAGTCAACCCTACATAAAATCTGTAATTCATGCGTAAGTTTACAACCCTATTGTTTCTCACCCTTATCGTCAGTAGCATTTATGCCGCTGGTGGAATAAAAGGGTTTATCCGCAACGCAGCCGGAGAGCCACTTGAGTTTGCCACGATTTATATTGACGAACTTGGTTCGGGCACCGTCACCAATATCGAGGGCTATTATGAATTTCGAATGCTGCCTGGTGATTACCGCGTAGTATTTCAGCATTTGGGGCACGAAACGCAGGTGCAACGCGTGAGTATTGGGCAAAACATGAAAGAGCTAAATATTCAGCTGGTTGCTCAAACTTTCGAGTTGGATGCGGTAGAGATTATTGATGGAGGGGAAGACCCTGCGTATACCGTCATGCGAAAAGCCATTGCAAAAGCAGATTTCCATCGCCAGCAGGTAGATTATTACGAAGCCAGGGTTTACATCAAGGGCTCTGGCCGATTGCTCAACACCCCTGGCATAGCACGACGAATGCTAGAAAAAGAAGGCGTAAAAGCCGACTCAACAACAGCTTTCACCTCGGAATCTGTCTCCCTTATTGAGTACGAGCGCCCCAATACCTTTCGCGAAAAGGTTATATCAGTAAACACCCAAGGAGAAGACAATGGCTCTAGCCCCAACGGTTATATTTACGGTAGTTTTTATGAGCCTGATGTGGCACAGGCGGTATCTCCACTTTCTACCAAAGCTTTTGGCTATTACAAGTTTGAACTTGCCGGATATTTTAATGACCGTGGTTTTAATGTCAATAAAATCAAAGTCACTCCACGTAGTCGCGGCGATAATGTTTTCTCGGGCTACATCTATATTATTGAAGATTTATGGGGCATCCACAGTTTGGAGCTTGAAGTTTACAAACTAGGTATTCGCTTTGATATCAAACAAGTATACGCCCCTGTGGAAGAGAGTGTATGGCTACCAGTGAGCCATAAGTTTTTAGTGACTGGTAAAATTTTCGGCTTTGGTTTTGATTACCGCTACCTAGCCTCTGTCAGTGACTATAAAGTAAGGATCAATCCTGATCTGGATGTAGATTTTCAGGTGATTGATGAAAAAATTGACCGCGAACTGGCCCGCACGGCAGAAGCCCGCCAAAAAGATCGACAAGACCTGGCAAGTATTGACGAAAAACTAAACAGCGGCGAGGAACTGAGTCGAAAAGACCTTCGCCGGATGATGCGGGAGTACGAAAAAGAAGAACAACAAGAACAGGAAGAACCCGAAGTTGTATCTAACTATTCTCAAGTGATTGACTCCCTCGCCACCAAGCGTGACTCTAGCTATTGGGCTGTTATTCGCCCTATTCCGCTTACCAAGGCGGAAGTACGTGGTTATGAAGTACAGGATTCGATAACCGTTGCCGCAAAAGTTGCCGAAGAAGAGGCTGCTGATGGCGTCAAGAACGCCGGTAAGAAGAAAAACAAATTTCCGATTTTCAATATCATCAGTGGTACCAACCTTAAGCTAGGCGAAGGTAAACTCATCCATTATGATGGCCTACACAATGCCGGATTCAACCCCGTAGAAGGTTATTGGCTGGAAACCCGGCTACGTTACACCCAGCGCGGTGAAAGTAATCGCTTTCAGTTGGCACTAACACCACGCTATGGCTTTTCGTGGGATCGCCTGACTTGGGACAGCGATGCTGATTACCGCTTTGGGCCAGATCACAGCCGCAATTTGCTCCGATTGAGCGGTGGTCGCATGGTCACCCAATACAACGAACCACGGCCCGTGAACCAGTTGTTCAATACTTTTTACGCGCTACTAGGGGAACGCAACTACGTAAATATTTACGAGAAAAAATTCATGGGTGCCAACTGGCGGAAAAACTGGCGCGAAACGGCCAAGGCCAGCGTAATGGTAGAGTGGGCTGACCGTCGTACCCTCCAAAACACAACTGGCCAAACTTGGATCAACTCCGAAAGTAGAGTATACGCAGACAATGTACCTTTGATTTTGGAAGCTCCAATCTTGGTCCCACAAACCGAGAAGGCAGCAACGCTGGACCTTTCATTCACCCTCAATCCTTGGCAAAAATACAGCATTAGAAATGGCAATCGTTCTGCGGTAGAGGGCTCCTCGCCTAGTTTTACACTCAACTACCGCCAAGGCATCCCTGACCTCAATGAAAGTATTACCGATTACCAAAGGGTAGGGCTTACTTACCGGCATACCATCCGCCCTGGCGCCCGTGGTAAAATTGACCTCAAGTTAGACATGGGGCTTTATGTAAACAACGACTACGTAGGCCTGGCCGATTACCAGCACTTTGCAGGCAACCAGATGATTTTTACAACTGCTGACCCTGTGGGAGCGTTTCGCTTATTGCCCTACTACACCTATAGCACCAGCGATCGTTGGTTGGCTGCTCATGCCCACTACCAATTTCGCCGCTTTTTGCTAACTCAAATTTGGGAAATACAAATGACGGGGGCTAGAGAAAACTTTTTCGTCAACTATCTCAACACTCCTGAAAGCAATCACTATACCGAGGTCGGTTACAGCATCGACAACATCTTGCGCTTCCTGCGGGTAGAGGCTATTGTTGGCTTCCAGGATGGTAAATATCAAGATTGGGGTATCAGGATTGGCGTGGCCTCTAATATTTTTGGCAGTTTCGCTACGGTGGATGTGGAGACGAATGATTAAGTTAAAGTGAGATTTGCCTTTTGAGTTCCTAAGAAGCAAAGGGCATAAGGCAAATCTCACTGTATCAAGTACGAGGTAAAGGGTATAGAGATTTTGATAACCCTAAATGGATGTTATACCAAGTGCCATCTATTGGCAGGAAAAAAATGAACGATTCCTTATTAGATTCCGACATTTAGTTGACATTTTCACAAGGTACTTCTAAGACCTCGGCAGAGGTCTCACGTTGGTAGCTACAACATTTACAAGATTACTCCGACCTCGGAGAGCGTCGTACAAATACCTGATTTTTTAAGTCCGCCTATATCGGACAAATGATTAAATCGTTTGTATTGACTTTCATTCACGAGATACTTCCAGAGGAAGGATACATAGCGACGTCGGATTAATAAGTGTCAGATATTAATCCGACGTCGCATAGGAATACATTTTTACAATGAGGCATTGTAAACAATCCTCTTGACTTTAGCTTTAAATGTATAACCAATTCATTACCATGCGATATCTCTTCCTCCTTGTTGTCACTATACTAATCGGAACTTGTAACACCAATGAGGTAGCTAAACCGCAGGGGCCTTTTCCGCCGCTGCCCGGAGCAACTACGCCGATCAGTTACCTGGCGCTGGGGGATTCTTACACGATTGGAGAATCTGTAGCCGAAAGGGAGCGCTACCCCAAGCAGCTGGCTGATAGTTTGGCGCCATTTGGCATTGAGCTCTCTCCGGTAGATATTGTTGCCCGTACGGGTTGGACGACAGATGAATTGGCGGATGGCATTGCAGTGCGTGATGATCTCCAAACCACGTATGATCTGGTCACGCTGCTGATTGGGGTAAATAACCAATATAGGAACCGGCCCATTGGACCTTACGAGGAAGAATTTCGGTCATTGCTGGAGCAGGCCATAGAATTTGCGGCAGGCGACCTGACGAGGGTTTTCGTGATTTCGATACCTGATTATGCCTTTACCCCTTTCGGAAATGGCAACCCCACGATCAGTGAAGGTATTGACGCTTACAACGCGGTCAACAAAGCTATTGCAGAAACTTATGGGGTGCGGTACTTTGATATTACACCGATTTCCAGAGAGGGCTTAAGCATGCCCTCATTGGTAGCTAGTGATGGCCTTCACCCTTCTGGTGCACAGTATGCGCGTTGGGTGAGTTTAATGTTACCGACCGTAAAAGAGGAATTGGAAGATTAGGGGTTGGCGAATAATAACTTCCTCCCTTTAATACTGATCTTTCGTCGCTGAACTTCGTTACTCATCACTTGCGTAGCTTTGGCTATGCTCGTTCTTCGCGCCTTGTTCAACAACCAAATCTCTAGCCTAAAATGGGTAACTTACTATTAGCCATCCTTAACACGCAAGGCAGCGCCTGGAGTGCGAGGCCCGGAGGGACTAAGGACAAGGGACAGCAGTGGTACCGAAGGTAAGAACGGATGGCCTGGTGCCGATCCCGACTGCATCAGTCGGGAGAAGGCATGGCCCCAAAAGCGAAACAACTCTTTTCTTGAATTACTCGTGAATCAGTTCATAAGCAGAAGACGGAGTAGGAGCTTGGTCATGGTTGTGAAGTAAGCGCCAGTTGATGTAGTGAGCATAAGCAATCAGTACCCCACCAATAGCGGCAACGAAATGGCCAACGACATGCTCTAACAGGTGAACACCAAGGATAATGATGAATCCGATGGCGGCAATGATCAAAGGGCGCTTGTTGTGGTGGTGAGGCAATGACCCGAGTAAAGACCAACTTGCGAGAACCAGTGTGCTCAAAATAAAAGTCCACTCTACCAGCGGGCTTTCCAACCAGCTGAGGCCGCCTACCAAACCGAAAGACAATATCAAAGGCATGAGCAAACAATGTATTGCACAGAGAAAAGAGGCGGAGAAGCCCATTATATCTAAATAAGAACGAATTAGTCGCATAGTTAAGCCTAACCTGTTAGATTATTCACAAAGATAGACAAATGCAACAATATTGCAAGTTAAAAGGTTTTATGAAAGTAGACAAGATGCATAAATTTATTTTTTCGGCTTTGGTTATCTTTGTAAAATGAATCAAACAATTGTTGAATTACTACAACGACACGAACTTCGCAAGACAGCTATGCGAGGGGAGGTGCTGAAGATTTTTCTGGAAGCGGGAAAGCAGGCCATTACGCATCCAGAATTGGAGCAGCGACTACCTGATGCTGACCGGATAACGCTGTATCGAACACTAAAGGCATTTGAAGACAAGGGGCTTATCCACCAGGTGGTAGACAGCGGAAACGCTACAAAATATGCGCTTTGTAATGATGCTTGTACCGAGCACCGACACCATGATGAGCATGCGCATTTTCATTGTAATGACTGTGGGAAGACCATCTGCCTGGATAGTATTACAACAAGCACCATCCAGGTACCTAGAGGTTTCAAAGTTCAGCAAACCCACTTGGTCCTGGAGGGCACTTGTAATAACTGTGAAAATTAGTACTGCGCAGTATTAAGAATATAATCCAACTGCTGCATCAAATCTCTTTTTTCTTTTCCTGGAGCATGCACGAAGGCATCCATAAAGAGTAGCTCTTCCTTGTTGGGGTCGTAGATGAGGTAGCTCACAAATGCTCCCCCCATAAAGTCATTGACGATATCCCAAATACCGCGGGCTTCCAGTGCGTAATCACCATTGACTCTCGTGGTCTCCACGATCAAAGGAAGATCCACGTCATTGATTCGCATATAGGTGTCGGGTAGGGTAGAAGACACATAGGCCTTGCCCATCTCATTGCGGATGGCTTTGATTCCTTCTCTGGACAACTGAGACTGATCAGTGTAAGGAACCTTTTGCAAAATAATATTACTGCTGGCTTCGGAAGTTTCCCGGCGTAGCCAAACGATATCACTTTCTTTCATTGCAGGCTTAAACTCCTCTGGTATGCGCATTTTCACGCCCATAAGGGCACTGATTTCACTGGCTAAGCCGACATTTTCGCCGTTGAAGAAAGCGGTAGCATCGATAATTTTCTCATCAGCTTGATGCAAACGCTTAGCCACAGCAGAAAAGCTATTGATAATATTATCGACCAACTTATCAGCTGAATTACCGTAAAGGTAGACGATGGTTTGCCCTTTTGCCCATTTGTTGCGGGCCACAGAATTGCCATAGCCGTTCTCGGCAGTCGTAGAGCTAATTTTTTCCGTACCTACATCCCGACGAATCAAGGCGGAGGTTTCAGAGCTCTGGTCGGCTAAGTCGCCAACAATGATGTAAGTCCGCAATTCTTTCCGCAGCGGATCCTTACGCAAATCTTCCAGTGTAATATGCCGAAGATCGAAGATGGGTTCGGGCTGAGGCAAAATAGGGTAGGCTGCACCGTAATAATACCGGATACTGTCTCCAAGCGGGCCATCCCAAACGTCCTGATCACACAGTACGTTGATACGATTGATTTTACCAAAAGCAATTTTATCCGCCTCGAAGCTTTTCTGAACAGCCTCTGGGGCACAAGAAAAAACATTCAATACGAGGAAGCTAAAGACAAGTATATAGGAGACTACTTGTCCGACAAAATGGTCGGCTCTAGGCTTATTTATTCTTTGCATGTTCGTTATTAATCTTTGATAACTGGATAGATGAAAGAAACGCCACTTTTGGCGTACTACTTTCTTTAGAGCTTGTTTGGTAAAGATATACCTAAATTAAAAAACCCGGTCGAAAGCACCGGGTTAGTTTATTGGTTATCCACTTGACCAACATAATCAAATTAATAGCCTGCCAATGGTAAAACTCTCCACTAGCAGGCTATTTCACTTGTCTCTTTTAGTACAACAAGTACTTTATCTATAGCAAATGTGTGATCACATCTTCTTCGGTGACGCCTTCTGCTTCTGCTTTGTAATTGCGTACGATACGGTGGCGCAACACGTAGTTGGCAATGGCCTGTACATCCGACTTGTCTGGCGAGTACTTGCCACTGATAGCGGCATGACACTTAGCACCTAAAACCAAGTATTGAGAAGCACGTGGGCCGGCACCCCAACTGATGTAGTTGTTAACCTCTGCCGTTGCACGATCTGTACCGGGGCGAGTTTTTGATGCCAAACCTACAGCATATTCCAATACGTTATCGGCAATAGGAATCTTTCGTACCAATTGCTGAAACTCCATAATCTGAAGCGCGCTCAGGATATGCTTCAACTCTGTAACCTTCTTGCCTGTCGTAGCTTTCACTACCGCAATTTCTTCTTCGTAAGAAGGGTAGGTGAGCGGAATATTGAACATAAAACGGTCCAACTGCGCTTCTGGCAGCGGGTAAGTACCTTCTTGCTCAATAGGGTTCTGTGTAGCCAATACAAAAAATGGTGCTGGTAATGGATGGCGCACCCCTGCTACAGTAACTGAACGCTCCTGCATGGCTTCCAATAAAGCAGCCTGTGTTTTAGGCGGCGTACGGTTAATTTCATCCGCAAGGACGATATTTGAAAACAGCGGCCCTTTATTAAACTTAAAGTGGCGGTCTTCATCCAGGATTTCCGAACCGGTAATATCACTCGGCATTAAATCCGGTGTAAACTGGATACGCTTGAAATCGAGGTCAAGCACTTCGGCGATGGTACTTACCAACAAGGTTTTTGCTAAACCTGGTACCCCCACCAATAAGCTGTGGCCGTTACTGAAGAGGGAAATAATTACGGTCTTCACCACTTCATCCTGCCCTACAATTACTTTACCTATTTCGGTTTTCAACGCTTGGTAAGCGCGGGCAAGGGCGTCTACCGCTTCTACATCTGATTTATACTCCGCCATGGGGTTAATACATTATTTTTATACGCTCACTTAGTATTCTAGCTAAAAGAGGACGCAAGTTGCTAAATTTATCGAAGATAGTCAAATGCTTGACTGCAATGTATACGTATCTCGTTAGGAATGGTTCAAAAGACAGAACGTGATTAACTAGCGCTTATTCCTCTGGGCATTTCCATTCTGCATCTGCCAGCTCATATTTTTCCTCTCTAAAATTGTAATGCCACCATTCGCTACGAATGGGCGAAAAGCCATATTTCCCTAACAAGGTCTTTAGTTTTATGCGATTTTTGAGTACCTCTTCCGGAAAGTCGGTGTAGGTATGATTGGCCTTGGGGCCGAAGAAATCAAAATCTGTACCCATCGCTAATTCCTCTCCTTTTAAGGTAACAATAGTAAGATCTACCGCTCCACCCCGGTTATGAATAGAGCCCTTTCGGGGGTCGGCGACATAGCCGGGCTGGGGAAAGATTTCCCAAAGTTTCCATTGTACATCACGCGGACGGTAGCAGTCGTACATTTTCAAGCCTAAGCCTTCGGCTTGCAGCTCTTGATGAGCAGCTATCACTGCCCGTGCAGCTGCGGGGCGCAAGAAGCACCTTGGGCAATCGTACATCACCTGACCGACAAAATTATTTTCAGTGGCGTAACGCAAATCCAACTGAATGGTGCTGTCTAGATAGATCAATTCCAGCCACTGGGTGGTATCATAATCAAAGGTATCGGGAGCGGGTGGCGGTGGTGGCTTTACGACAGTATCCAATTGAGCCACCTCCATGATCTTCGCTTTCGTCGTTTCGGCTTGATCACTTTCGGCAGGCGATGCCTCGCAAGCGGCGACCAAACCTCCTGTACTCAATAGGGCTAAAAGCATCCACTGCCGCAATGTGTTTTTAAATAAGAAGGTGTTTGGCTGCTCCATAAATTAGTCTGCTCTATGGTAGGGTTGTAAATTGATTGCTCTTGAATCCGTACTTTTGTACCTAGTATCGCGCAAAAAACAAATGGGGCATTCGTTTTTGTGCTGTTCCTCATCCAAAGATACGTAAAGAAGTGCAACTACCTCGCTGGCTATTCTGGTCCATCCTGCTACTTATTCCTGTAGCATTTCTCCTTAATCTAGGCGTACAGCCCTTTATCGACGATGAAGGCAATCGCTCAGTGGTGGCACTGGAAATGCTCTGGAGTGGCAACTACATTACCCCGACTTTACACGGTGATTATTATTATAACAAGCCCCCGCTTTGGAACTGGATACTGGCCTTGTCTTTTTATCTGCACGGAGGAGCAAGTGAGTGGGCAGCGCGCCTGCCCATGGTACTTTGCTTACTAGGGTTTGCAGCTACGGTATACCGTGTTTGTCGCCGGCATATGAGTTTTGAGCGGTCTTTTCTGGTGGCCTTACTCTTACTTACCTGCGGCCGCATTCTTTTCTGGGAATCGCTTTTGGGCTTGATCGACATTTGTTTTTCCTGGGTAACTTTTGGCCTCATTATGGTCATCTATCATCAGGGAGAGCGAGAACGCTGGAATCGAATGTTTCTGCTTTCCTACCTGCTAATGGTTGTGGCTTTTATGCTAAAAGGGTTGCCTGCGATTGTTTTTCAAGGATTGACACTGATAACTTACCTCATTTTAAAAAAGGAATGGAAACGGTTATTCTCGCTCTCGCATATCGGCAGTGGACTTTTAGCGGTAGGAATATTGGCTGTTTATTACCTCGCTTACAACCAGTATAACAGCTTGGAAAATGTTTTCCAGGCCCTTTTTGTAGAATCAGGTAAGCGTACTGCCGTTGCTTACGGTTGGGGAGACACGATCAAGCACGTCCTTAATTTCCCGGTAGAGTTATTCTACCATTTTCTCCCATGGACTTTACTTTTATATTTATTGGTAAAAAAGAAAAACAGAGAACGCTTACAAGGCTATTTCTTCCTGAGGTTTTGTTTTTATGCACTGTTCGTCAACCTGGCCGTTTATTGGCTTTCGCCGAATTTTTACCCTCGCTATATTTTGATGCTCTTGCCACTGGGCTTTATCCTGCTGGTCAAAATGATCCCCCCAGCTACCGCCGAGCGCGATAACTGGGATAAGGTATTTTACATCCTTGGCGGTGTTTTCATTTTTGCTTTAGCGGGCGGAGCCTTGGCTACTTTGTTTGTAAAAGACACCCAAGCCATCCCAAATCTTTACCTAAAGGGGATCAGTGCTTTTTTGCCATTAGCTGGCTTGCTTTATTATTACTGGAAAAAGCCCTCCTCTCAATTTTTTATTCTTGCCGCTGCGTTTATTGTCTTTAGGGTTGGTTTCGACTTGCTAGCCCTCCCTCCCCGAGCGATGGGCGGACGGGGGCAAAACCTCGAAAATTCGTCCGTCGCTTTTGCTAACCGCTGGCAGGATCGCGAACTGAAAGTCTTTAACGAGACGCACATGGAGCCTGCCAATTCGTACCATATTGAAAAAACAATGAACCGGATCATACCCAGGGTATATAGCGAATTTGACACTACTACTTACTACATCTATAATGCGCAGCAGTATGATCCCACCTTATTCCGTAATCAGGTAGATTCCTTTATGGTTCGTCATTCGTCCTATCCAAACTATTACGTGGGACAATTGCGTACGGTTGATCCCAAGGAAATTGAGCGGTTGACGGTGGGGGAAAGGCCGGGGTTTTAGGGATATATGTTAACATCCAAATAATTCATTGAAAATGAAGCACCTGCAACTTATTTTCACCATTCTCCTTGTTTCAGTCTATCAACCAGGTTGCCATCAGGCTGCTAAAGCCGACGTTTCTTTTGGCGCCTCAGCGTCTTATTATGTTCCGGCGGTCAATGGAACAAAGTTGGCCGTTGATGTATACTTTCCGGAAGGAGATAAAACCAGAAAATTACCAGCACTTATAGAATTGACAAGGTATTGGCGATCTACAGAAGATCCTCAAACCGGCGCTTCGACACCAGCACTGCGCCAGCGAGACAGTATCTTCTTAACCAATGATTATATTTTGGTCAAAGTTGATGTCAGAGGAACCGGTGCTTCTTACGGCAGAAGACCAGGGGAATACACCCCTACTGAAGTGCAGGATGCCAAATATATAGTCGATTGGATCGTCAACCAGCCCTGGTCAGATGGCAGTGTTGGTGCTTACGGAACGTCATATTCAGGAACTACCGCAGAATTATTATGTGCCACGGGCCACGAAGCAGTTAAAGCAGTCATTCCCGGTTGGTCAGATTTTGACATTTATGAAAGTCCAGGCAGGCCTTACGGAATGCTTGCCACTAGCTTTATTGCCGAATGGAGTAAGGTCGTCCATTGGTTGGACAATAACGCTACAGATGTTTTACAGACAAGCGTTAGACGGGTTACGGCCACCTTTCCGGAAGAAGCAATTGCTGAGCATCAAGATAATCCCGATGTGTTAGAGGCGGCAAAAGATGCAAAATATAAAGACTCAAAGTTTGGCGATTTCACCCACGAAGAGTGCTCTCCAATTCATTGGCAGAAAGAGATTTCTGAATCACAGGTACCTATGCTAGTCCTAGCGAGTTGGATGGATGCGGGTACAGCAGAGGGTGCTTTATTAAGGTTACAAAATTTTCCCAATCCACAAAAAGTAGTCTTAATGCCTACTGCTCACGGAGGAGGATCACATGCAAGCCCGTTTATTGTTTCGGATAAAGCAATCGATCCCGTTCCTTCTGTCGCGGAGCAGCTTCAACTGCAATTGGATTTTTTTGATCATTATTTGAAAGTCAAAGGGGAGGAGGTTGATGACTGGCCAACCGTAAAATATTACAACTTTGGCGAAGAAGCATTCAAAACAACTGATAGTTGGCCTCCTCAGGGACAATCACGCGTTAAATACTTTTTGGCTAAAAACGGAAAGCTAGCGACGTCACCATCCAACGAACCTAAAGGTATCGATGAATACCGGGTCGACTTTTCTGTTTCAACAGGAAATAACAACAGGTGGTCAACACAAATGGGCAAACCTGTTTTAAATCTTGATAATCGGAATGCTGTCGATTCCATGATGCTAACATATACAACGGACCCCTTCAAGAAAGATCTGCAAATTACGGGAACTCCAGCGATAACCCTGCAGCTATCTTCTACCCATCAAGAGGGTGCCATTTTTGTTTATCTGGAAGACATTGATCCCAACGGAAAGAGCCGCTATATCACGGAGGGCGGACTACTGCTTGAACATCGTAAAATATCCCAAAACCCGATGTCCGATCATGTTCCTTATCATTCCTTTTATCTACTCGATGCAGCACCAATGCCGATGAATAAAGTGGAAGAAATCACGTTCAAATTGTGGCCAACTTCCGTACTTATGAAAAAAGGGCATTCCTTGAGAATCGCAATTGCAGGCTCCGACAAAGACACCTTTGATCGAGCACCAAAGGAGGGCACTCCGGTTTACAAGGTCCACCGAAGTAAGGCTTATGTTTCGTTTATTGATTTGCCGGTTCTAAAGGATTTTTAAACTTGAAGCGCTTACACTCCTATATAAAAGTAAACCCATGAAATCAATTGTAATATTATGGAATGCCCTCTCACATATCCACATAAACCCTGTAAAAACTGCTATTCTAACAGGTATTTTTGCAATCATTTCCCTTCCTTCACAAGGTTCTGCCCAAACAAAAGTAATAACAGGCTATTGGGGTGTAAATCAATATAGTCATTGGTACAAAAACGAGCAATTTACTTACAGAACATATGTGGAAGATAATTCTGGAACAGGAGTAATAAGTCTTGCTTTATTGAAGGCACATGAAAAGAAAAGACGAAGTGTAGAGTTGTCCGTTTTAAGGAGAACACTCACTGTGAGCACGTACGCTGGAGGCCTTGCGGGTGGGATAAGTCACGAAATCAACATGGACTTAACTTATATGAATCTCTCAGGATTTGTTGGTCGTAGGCTTACTAAAACGATGCCTCTTTATTTTGACATGGGTGGTTATCTAGGGGTTCCGTTGGCCAGAACTGTAGTAGATAATTATAACATTTCGACTCCTACAAATAATAGCAGAGGAACCAATTATGATCCCAATGAGTACTTGAATAAACTAGAATTTGGAATTATTATAAAGGCTGGATTCCAATTTATGGTAAGTGATAAAATTGCGATTTCTACAGCATTAAGACTTAATTGTGGCATCGGGGGGAAAGAAAGCTTTAACCATGTAGCTTTTGATCAAATGGCGATGATTGGAGTAGGCTACATTCTGACAAAACAACAGTGATTCAGAAAATAAGCAATGAAGCAAGCGTACTCGATACTGAAGCAACATATTCCAGGTCAAGCGTACCTAGTTTTACCAACTGAAAGGAACGACCGCTCATTTATTTCTTGCCCCATCTCCAAAAAACACCTATATTCGCCACATGCAACAGCAAAGTATAATTATTAGCATTATTATCATCAGTTCGCCCGGCGATCTGTAGGTGCTAATTTTTGCTATACAAAAAGCTCCGACAGATGGCCTCTGTCGGAGCTTTTTGTTTTGTACTTTTGCACATTCATTGAAAATTAACCTTCTCTGATTTTTTTGTGGTCAAGCTAAAGCAACAATCGTAAGTGACTGACAAGGAACGTGATTTTTGTTTTCGCTTGACTCCAAACACAAAAAAGATCAGAGAATCTAAACATCCGTACGCTACCGATGTACAAGTCGTATAAACAGCTGAACTTACCGGAAATCGATCAGGAGATCCTCCAATTTTGGGAGAACGAAAAAATCTTTGATCGATCTATCCAGGAGCGCGATCCAGAGAAGACTTACGTTTTTTATGAAGGCCCTCCTTCTGCCAACGGCCTACCTGGTATTCACCACGTGATGGCCCGTGCGATCAAAGACATTTTCTGTCGCTTTCATACCCTGCAAGGGGAGCGCGTTGACCGCAAAGGTGGCTGGGACACGCATGGTTTGCCTATCGAACTGAGTGTAGAGAAAGAATTAGGCATCACCAAAGACGACATTGGTAAGAAAATTTCAGTCGACGAGTACAACCAGAAGTGTCGCGAAACAGTGATGCGCTACAAGGACATCTGGGATGACCTGACCCGCAAGATGGGCTATTGGGTAGACCTGGATAATCCTTATATCACCTACGAGAACAGCTATATCGAATCGGTATGGTTCCTTTTGCAGCGCTTGCACCGCAAGGGCTTGATGTACAAAGGGTATACCATTCAGCCATTTTCTCCTGCTGCGGGTACGGGCCTAAGTTCGCACGAACTAAACATGCCAGGTGCCTACAAGGAAATTCGTGACACCTCGGCGGTTGCTCAGTTTAAAGTAAAAGATACCGACAACGAGTATATCGTAGCGTGGACGACTACGCCTTGGACACTCCCGTCAAATACAGCACTTGCTGTAGGCAAAAAGATTCCTTACGTGAAGGTCAGTACCTTCAACCGCTATACACAGGAACCGATCTTCGTGACACTCGCGAAGGATAGGCTGAATGCTTATTTCTCAGAAGCTAAGCCCGACATGACGGCAGCTGATGCCGTTCCTGGCAACAAGCCTTACCCTTATATCGAAATCGTAGCCGAAATGACCGGCGCTGAGTTGGCAGGTACTCGCTACGAGCAACTGATGCCTTACGTTAAGCCCGAAGGTGACGCTTTTCGCGTGATTGTTGGTGACTTCGTGAGCACCGAAGATGGTACCGGTATCGTGCACATTGCACCAACCTTCGGTGCAGATGATATGCGCGTGGCTAAGGAAAATGACATCCCTGCCTTGTTGGTGAAAGATGAGTTTGACAACCCTATGCCACTGGTTGATCGCCAAGGTAAATTTGTGGCAGAAGTCACCGATTTTGCCGGTCGCTACGTAAAGGATTATGGCCAGAAAGAAGATCGCCCAACAGATGTTGACATCGTAATCAAACTGAAGGAAGAGAATAAACTTTTCCATTCTGAGAAATACCTGCACTCGTACCCACACTGTTGGCGTACAGATCGCCCAGTATTGTACTACCCACTTGATAGTTGGTTTGTGCGTGCCAGCGATTACAAAGAGCGCATGTCTGAACTCAACAAGACCATCAACTGGAAGCCTACCAGTACTGGTGAAGGTCGTTTCGGAAAGTGGTTGGAGAACCTACAAGATTGGAACCTGAGTCGTTCTCGCTTTTGGGGAATTCCGCTACCGATCTGGCGGACCGAAGACGGGAAGCAAGAGTTATGTATTGGCTCTATTCCCGAACTCACCCGTGAGGTAGAGAAAGCCAATAAAGCATTGGGCTTGAACCAGGAAGTACCTAAAGACCTTCACCGCCCCTACATTGATGATGTTGTACTGGTAAGTGAAGACGGGCAAGCTATGAAGCGCGAGCTGGACCTGATCGACGTATGGTTCGATTCTGGCTCCATGCCTTACGCCCAATGGGGACTTGACTACGAGAAACTGGCCGCCGGCGACGAGCAGCCTTTCAACGCTCCTTTTGGGCAAAGCTACCCTGCCAATTTTATCGCCGAAGGTGTTGATCAAACCCGTGGTTGGTTCTATACGCTACATGCGATTGCCGTGATGGCTTATGATACCGTTTCGTTCAAAAACGTCGTCTCCAACGGACTCGTACTGGACAAGAACGGCCAGAAAATGTCGAAGCGACTCGGCAATGCTGCCGATCCATTTAAAACATTGGAGCAGTACGGCGCAGATGCTACCCGCTGGTACATGATGGCTAACAGCGACCCTTGGGACAACCTCAAGTTTGATCTGGAAGGCATTGAAGAAGTGCGCCGTAAACTATTCGGTACGCTCTTTAATACTTATAGCTTCTTCACGCTTTACGCGAATATCGATAAATGGCAGCCACAAGCGGGGCAAAGTATCCCGGTGGCAGATCGTCCTGAGATCGACCGTTGGGTTATTTCAAAACTCAACAGTCTCTCGAAGGAGGTTCAAGAGCAGTTTTCTGCCTACGAGCCTACTCGTGCCTGTCGTGCCGTCGAACGCTTTGTAGACGAACACTTGAGCAACTGGTATGTACGCCTTTGTCGCCGTCGTTTCTGGAAAGGAGAAATGAATGCCGACAAGCAAGCCGCCTACGAGACCTTGTACGAATGCCTTGTAACTACGGCCCAGTTGATGTCGCCAGTAGCACCATTCTTTAGTGACTGGTTGTACCGCAACCTTACAGAAGGCGTAAAAGATGACGCCAAAAAGGAAGGTTCTCGCCTACAGTTTGATTCAGTACACTTGAGTTTATTGGAGCCTGCCAACGAATCCTTGATTGACCTTGGCCTGGAGGAGCGAATGGATTATGCCCAGCGTATTTCCAGCCTTGTACTTAGTATCCGTAAAAAGGATATGATCCGGGTACGGCAGCCGCTACAAAAGATTTTACTGCCGGTACTTGATGCCGGTTTCGAACGCCAGGTAGAAGAGGTGAAAGACCTCATTTTAGCTGAAGTTAATGTGAAGGAAATAGCTTATTTGCGCGATGATGAAGAAGGCTTCCTCAAAAAGCGGATCAAGCCCAACTTCAAGACCCTTGGTAAGCGACTGGGTAAAAACATGAAGGCCGCCGCACAGGCGATCAACCAATTCAACCAGGACGATATTGCAGCCCTCGAAAAATCAGGAACCTATACTTTAGTCGTAGGAGATGAGAACTTCGAGTTGACAATGGAAGATTTCGAAATCACCACCGAGGATATCCCCGGCTGGAAAGTAGCCACCGATGGCAGCTTAACCGTCGCCTTAGATTTGACGCTCACTGATCTTCTGGAAGACGAAGGTATGGCACGAGAGCTGGTCAATCGCATTCAGAATATCCGCAAGGATAAGAACTTTGAAGTAATGGACCGCATCACAGTAGTCATCAGCGAAGACCCAACCATTGCGCGTGCTGTGACCAACTTTGGCGACTTGATCAAAGGAGAAGTACTGGCCGACGAGCTAAGTATTGGTACTCCAAATGGGGGAGAAGCGATAGAATTGCCTGGAGAATTGCAGGCTACGATTGAAGTGAATAAGCGATCTTAAGATTAGGTCGTAGTTATTCTTTCTAAGTACAGACATAAAGTGTTGCCGCCTTGCGTTTGAGGAACAGCACGAAAACAAAGTGTGTTTTTGTTTTTCATAATAGATAAATAAGCGCTTCATTTAAAGCGTTTTAACTATTTGAAAAACTTAAGAAAAAATACACTTTGTTTTCTGCACAATACTATGTGCGGCAACACTTTCCTCTAACCTGACGATCCCCATGAAACGATTGTTACTCCTATTCCTGCTTTTCCTTTTCACCCAGGCGGCAATGGCTGGTGGTGGAAAGGAAGCTTATCGCAATTACTTCCTGGGGTCGTACTATTTTTCGGAAGGCAACTACAGTCGGGCTGAAAATCATTTGAGAAAAGCATATCAGTTACATCCTAATCAATATAATTTTGCGCTGGCCTACGCCTTGTCTTTGGGGCAACAGCAAAAAACAGACGATGCGCTAGAAGTACTAGGCAATGGTAAAACCATGCTTAGCCCTCGGCACCCAGATTATGTACACTTGGCCAGTTTGCAGCATTTTGTCGCCGGGATGATCAATCTCTACGGCCTACGCTATGGCAAAGCTATTGCCCCCTTAAATCGAGCGATTGAATTACAAACAGAATTACCGTATCCAGAGGAGCGCTCTATCATGCTCAATGCCCTCGGATACGCACAGGTGATGAACCAAGGAAAAGGTGCTGCAGCTCACGCCGACCTGGCCCCACACTACCACGTACACCGAAGAGATTTAGAACGGGGTATGGTCAGTTTTCTTGCTGCTTATCGCGCTGATGTACAGAATAGACAAGCCGCTGAGAATTATCAACGCCTGATAGACACCCTCGGTATTGCTACTGAATTCATTGTAGAGGATAGTATTCAAAATCGCGAAGACCGGCAACTAAAAACCTACGAATACACCAGCCTTCCTGCCAATGTGCAGCCACTCCTTGAATTTGTAGACTACGACGAGGTCGTCTTTCTACTAGACATTTCAGGGAGCATGGTCATGGAAGAAGTCAGCTGTATTGGAGAAGATCGCTTTGATGTGATGCGTGAAACAGCTCAGCTACTACTCGAAACTTTTTCTGATGAAACCCAGGTAGGCATTGGTACTATCGGCGGAGACTGCGGTACCGTACCGCGCCTGTGGCACCCTGCCGGAGAACTGAGTCGTAAAGACATGGGCTATGCCTTACAATTCCTGGTACCGGACGGAACGACCCCTTTATTGACGATTCTTCAAGAAACGCCAACCCTTTTCACCGACAACCCCAACACTTCCAAAGCGCTTATCTTCATCAGTGATGGCGAAAATGTGTGTCGCCTGCCTGGCGTAGATATCTGTGAGTGGACCAATAGCCTGGCCAGCCAGAAAATCACTATCAATATCATGACTTTCCTCGGGGCAAGCTTAGACAATACCAATGCTTTCGCAGAATATACTTGCCTTACGGAAAACACCTTTGGCCGACTCCTCTACATGGATGGCAACCGCTGCCGGCTGGAAGAATACCGCTTTGATCTTGTGAAAGCCTGTCGATTTGATCTCCCTGAACTCCGGAGAGTCGATTGCTGGGGGGCTGCGACGGAGAATTTGTGGGCGATTTTTCCGGAGTAAGTATTTTTTTCACCACCAAAGGCACCAGGTTTTTTTTTGAACCATATCAGGAAATATAAGGGATTATAAGGGTGGCATATTCAAGGTGAACTCACTTAGTCATATAGAGTTTTTAGTGTATTAATAAATAGAAAAACATACATAGAACCGCCAGAAAAACGTAATTACACAGCACCTCTTGGAATCTTTTTTAACATTACCTTGTTCGCCTACATTTCATCGTGTATCATTAAAAGCCCGAACTATGCGTATCCGTAACTCAGTCAAAGCAATTATCATCCAAGATGGAAAACTCCTTTGCAATAAAAACGAGGACAAACGTGGTATTTTCCACTGTGTTCCTGGTGGTGGGCAAGAGTACCAAGAAAGTCTGGAAGAGGCTGTGGTTCGTGAGTGCTGGGAAGAAGCCAGTGTGCAAGTAGAGGTAGGGGAGTTGCTGTTTGTTAGAGATTATATCGGGCTCAATCACCCTGGGCAGGCCCGCCTGCGGCACGTCCATCAGGTTGAGTTTTTCTTTCGCTGCCATTTGGCGCCAGGCTCCGAGCCTAAGATGGGAACGGGAGCTGATCGTTACCAAATTGGTGTAAGTTGGGTACCGCTAGAAGAGCTTGCAGAGGCTAAGTTTTACCCTCTGGATATGATCCAATGGCTGTTTGACCTGGATCATCCCAAACGGCCTGTTTATCTGGGGGACATGGACTAAAAAATTACAGTAACCTAGTCCTTCAACTTACGGCGTGCTTTTGGTGTTGTACCATCGTTCTTCACATCCAACATCATTCATGGATAGTCTTACACAAATCACACTGGGCGCCGCAGTAGGCGAAGTTGTACTAGGCAAAAAAGCCGGCAACCGAGCTATGCTCTGGGGCGCAATAGCGGGTACTTTTCCTGACCTTGATATCTTCGCCAACTTCGTTACCGACCAAGTTAGTGCGCTAGCCTATCATCGCGCATTCACGCATTCTATTCTTTTTTCTGTTGTGATTCCACTGGGAATGGGGTTGTTGGTACACCGACTATACGGAGGTAAAGAAGGAAAATGGCCGAAAAATGAGAAGGTCTCTCTATTTGCGGGATGGGCCTTTTTCTTCCTTGCTGTATTAATCGGCAGCTCGTTGATGCCGCTAGAAATAAATAATATCGGCAGTATCGCCTTGGTCGTAAGCTTGGCGATGATTGCGTTCCCTTTGGTTATTTACTTTCGTGAAAAAAGGCGCAAGACACCTTCCGTCAATAAAAACCCTGGTTGGTGGCTTTGGACACAACTTTTTTTCTGGGCTATCCTTACCCACCCTTTACTGGATGCTTGTACGACGTACGGCACCCAATTATTTGAGCCTTTCAGCACCATCAGAATCGCATGGAACGTGGTATCTGTCGCTGACCCACTTTATACTCTTCCATTTTTGGTTTGTCTTATTTTGGCCAGCAGGCAAATACGCGGCAGCAAAAAGCGGCAGCGTTACAATTGGGCGGGGATCATTATCAGTAGCGCTTACCTCCTGCTATGCACCAGCTTTTTTTGGTATGCAAATCAACGCATGGAAGCTACCCTGGAGAAAGAAAACATCACTGCTACGCGACACGTGGTTGGGCCAACGATTCTTAACAGTCTCCTCTGGCAGGGTACGGCCGAAACGCCTACCAGTTTTTATATGGGGCAGTACTCCTTGCTTGATAAAGCACCGTTTTTTAAACTAAAAGAGGTTCCTAAAAACCATCAACTGGTCAAAGACCACTGGGATGATCGCGATGTAAATATTCTGCGTTGGTTTTCCGATGGTTACTTTAATGTAGAACAAGAAAATGATTCTACCTTTAGGATGAATGATCTCCGCTACGGACAGATTGATGTTCCAGGAAAACGGCCACAGCATATTTTCTATTTCCTCCTGCAGGAAAAGGCCGGGCAATTACAAGCCGTTCATGTTCAACAGGGGCCTGAAGACCGGGAAGCAAGTATGTCCGGGTTGTGGGAACGGATAATGGGACAATAGTTTTTGGACGGACTATTCTGTAGGAATGCCTTCGGTAAAGTCCAGTCTACGTTTTTTTTGACACAGATTAATAACGATGCAACTTAACTATAAAACTTTTGGCCAAGGGCCACCACTGCTTATACTCCACGGACTTTTTGGAACACTAGACAATTGGCAGACACTGGCCAAGCGCTGGGCGGGGCATTACACCGTCTTTATCATCGACCAAAGAAATCACGGGCGTTCCCCTCACATGGATGCGCATTCTTATCCGCTTATGGCGGAAGACTTAAAGGCATTTATGGAAGCAAACTGGATGTATGAGGCAAACCTGCTGGGGCATTCGATGGGAGGAAAAACAGCCATGCAGTTTGCCACTCATTTTCCAGATATGGTCAATAAGCTTATTGTGGTTGACATTGCTCCGAAGAAGTATCCCGGTGGGCACGAAACCATTGTAGAAGCGCTCAATGATTTGAATTTAGCAACCATTGAAGATCGTAAACAAGCTGACAGTATACTCGCAGAGCGTATTGCCGATTTCGGTGTACGTCAGTTTTTACTAAAAAATCTTACACGCAACAAGGAAGGCGGCTACCGTTGGAAAATGAACCTGCCCATCCTTACGCGTGATTATGAGGCCATACTCGAGAACATTACTGCGGACGAAAATTTTGATGGCCCAACTTTATTTATCCGAGGAGCTGCGTCCAATTATATTGATGATACCGACCTTCCTCTTTTACAAAAAAACTTTCCTGCTGCTGAATTGAAGTCTGTCGCAGACGCGGGGCATTGGGTTCATGCTCAAAAACCAGAGGAACTTTTTCAACTGGTCAGTACCTTTTTAGAAGAACAATAAGTATTGTACAGAATACAAGAAAATGACGCTTGAAGACTTAGGGTATACTACAAGTTTAGAAAATTATCGAACAGAGAATAACCTCTCTTCATTTGAAGTAGGTCGAGTAATTAGTGAACACAAAGAAAGGTATATCGTAAAAACTATTTCAAAAGAATACGAAGCAGAAATAATAGGCCATTTAAGGTTTACAGCACAAGAAAGGTCAGATTTCCCAGCGGTAGGTGATTGGGTTGCCATTTCAGAATATGATGATGATAAAGTATTAATTCATCATGTTTTTCCCAGAAAGACGATCATTGAAAGGCAAGCTGTAGGAAAGCATGGAGAAAAGCAAATTATCGCTACTAATATTGATTATGGCTTTTTAGTACAAGCAGTAGACAGAGATTTTAACATTAATAGACTTGAAAGGTATCTAACTATTTGCCATACATCACACGTGGAACCCATCATTATATTAAACAAAATAGACTTAATAGAGAAGGGCACACTAGAAGACTTGGAAAAACAAGTCAAAGAAAGAATTGAAAATATTCCTCTAATATCAATAAGTAATGAAACCCAACTGGGTATAGATAAACTTCGAGGGCTAATAGAAAAGGGAAAGACTTATTGTTTACTAGGCTCCTCCGGAGTTGGAAAATCGAGCCTTTTGAATAATTTGGCAGGCGAAGATTTGATGAAAACCAACTTGATTAGTGAAAGTACAAACAGAGGGCGCCATATCACCAGTCATCGAGAAATGATGGTTCTCAAGGATGGTGGAATTGTTATAGACAACCCGGGAATGCGGGAAATAGGAATAGCTGATGCAGAAGTTGGGTTGGAAATCACATTTGAAAGAATTACCAATTTGTCTAAACAATGCAAATTTAAAGATTGTACTCATACTGTAGAGCTTGATTGTGCTATACTAGACGCAATAGAAAAAGGTGAAATTGATAGTAACTTATATCAGAATTATCAAAAAATGGTACGAGAAAGAGAGCACTACGAAGCAACGGTGGCAGAAAAAAGGAAGAAAGATAAAGATTTTGGAAAAATGATAAAACATTTTAAAAAATCCAGAAAATCAAATAAATACTGAGGACGTGCAAAAGTTATGTGATCAGGACTTCCGTTCATCGTCCACACCTCTTACCTAAACGTTCACAGCAATACTAGTGTCAATTTATCGTCAGTTGACAACATTCCTCTATATTAAGCGTATAATTTGGGTGATAAAAACGAATAACAATGAGTAAGCGTATTCTGATTGTCGGAAGCTTGGTAGCTACTTTTCTACTGGGTACCGCTTTTACGATTAGCAATGAGAAGGATAAGTATTTCGAAATCATCAAGAACATCGAAATATTCACGAACCTCTATAAAGAAGTAAATACCAACTACGTCGACGAGATTGACCCTGGTCAATTGATGCGTACGGGGCTGGAAGCAATGGTGGGTTCGTTAGACCCCTTTACCAACTACATCAGCGAATCGGACATTGAAGGTTACCGAGTGATTAACGAGGGTAAATATCACGGTATTGGCACCAAGAGTAAGAAGATTGGAGAATACATTACCATTACCGAATTGTTCAAAGATCAACCCGCCGACATGGCTGGATTGAAAGCTGGCGATCGGTTTATTTCTGTAGATGGGAAAAGCGCTCTTGGTCGCTCCATGGAAGAGATGGAAGAGATCATGCGAGGATTTCCTGGAACTACAATGCGTTTGGTTATCAATCGACCGGGTGTACCGGAAAACATCAACATTGAGCTTACACGTGGTGATGTTGACGTTCCCAACGTTCCTTATTTCGGAATGCTCAACGAGGGTGTTGGTTATATCAATCTCTCAATTTTCACGCGCAATGCTGGCCGTAATATCATTGAAGCTTTTCAAAGCCTCAAGCAGGAGAACCCTGGTCTAAAAGGGCTCGTTCTCGATCTACGTGGCAACGGTGGTGGACTGCTTAACGAGGCGGTAAACATTAGTAATATTTTCATTCCTCGCGATGAAGTTGTCGTTACAACCAGAGGTAAGGTCAAAGACTGGGACCGAGCATACAAAACAGTCAACCAGCCGATTGATACCGAAATTCCTTTGGCAATACTTGTAGACAAAGGTTCTGCCTCTGCTTCTGAAATTGTTAGTGGTGTGATGCAGGATTATGATCGAGGAATCCTCATTGGTCAACGTACATACGGTAAAGGATTGGTACAAAACACCATGGAAGTCGGTTATAACGCCCGGGTTAAAGTCACTACTGCCAAATACTATATCCCCAGCGAGCGCTGTATCCAAAGTGTAGAATACAAAAACGGCGAACCTGTGGCTATTGCCGATGAAAAGCGTGCCCGGTTTAAAACAAGAAGCGGCAGAACCGTCCTTGATGGTGGTGGTGTGAAGCCTGATATCCTTTTGGAGGCTGCTACTGATGATGGCATCATCAAATCCTTGCTGGAGGATGATGTTATTTTCAACTACGTCACGGAATGGGCCCAAGATCATCCCACGATCGACTCTACGGACACCTTCCGGTTCACAGATTTTGCCGGTTTTGAAACCTACCTGCAACGGACCAACTTTTCGTACCAAAGTGATGCCGAAAAAGTACTGAAAACACTGGCTGAAAAAGCAACCGCTGAAGAAGTAAACCTGACGAGTGAGATCACCGCCCTACAGTTGAAGTTCGATAATGCACAAGCATCAGAACTCAATAAGCACCGCGATTTGATTATCCGCTTGATTGAAAAGGAAATTGCTGGCCGGTATTACTACCAAAAAGGTAAAGTACAGATCGGTTTACGCAATGACCCAGAGGTTAACGAAGCGATTCGGATTTTGAACAATAAAGCGGAGTACGACCGTATTCTGGGGAATTAAACATCTCCTCATTGAATAAAAAACGGTGCTGCTTTCGTGAAAGCAGCACCGTTTTTTATTTCAAGAAAAGCCTTTTCTAAAACATCCTATTCCCATTACTCCTGTCAACATCCTCCTTTTCCTGACCGAAAGCCAAATTCAATCCTACTCGAAAATTAGCCAGGTGAGCATCTTTTGGCCGAAAGGCAGAAATGATATTATCGGTTGCTGCCATTAAATGAACGGGGCCAAGACTTAAGGTCGCATTTACACCCAGGTTATCCAGTCGCTCATTGCGCAAACCGTAGAAGCCTCCTACCCGAAGTACGGGTGAAAAATTAATGCTTCCGGAAACAGCAACTGCGGTAGTGTTCACATCCTTGTAGTTATCGGTATAGGCGATCAAGCCTACAAGAATATCTTCCGAAACTTCATACTGACCACTAAAGTAGTATTTCGCACCAATGGTCGTCGTGTAACCATTGTTGGTTTCTGTGGGCTCATAGGTGTTATACAGGGAATCAATAACATCTCCAAAAGACTCTCCATCATCCAATAGCTGCTGGGCTACATCCAGGCCTTCAAATTCGTAGAGGCCATCTAGTGAATAGTTGGCTACTTCTTCCTCCCAGCTGATTTCTGCACCTAAATCCAGGGCGCTAGCTGACAGTTGGAGTTTACCCAATTTCACCGCAATCCCCAGGTCAAAAGCCAATCCACTATTGCCACTAAACAATGATTCTGTAGAGAAATTGCCAAAATTAAAATCTACCCCTACATCTCGTAAGCCATCATAAGAGAGGGTGCCCGCTGTGTTCAGTAAAAGGTCAGCGTCCATCGTCAATTGATACACATCATCACTGGTCGTAAGCTGTAAGTCATTGCGTTCTGTATTCAAGTTTGCACCTCCGCTAAGCAATTTTACTTTACCACCAATCTGCACATTGTCACCAATTTTGTAAGAAGCGCCAAGTGCAAATTCATGATAGGCGGTAAGATCAAATGACGGCCCAAAACTGACGGTTTCACCAACAAACTGCGCATTACCTTCCCAGATAAGCTGTGCCAGCGTTTTAGGGTAATCAATCAGCGCATTGAACCGTAGCCGGTGCCCGACACTAAGCCCTAAACGCCCGATGTGAAAACCGATTCCGATGGTTTCAATATCAAAATCTTCGCGCAAAACGTTCTGCGCTTCCATCTGGTCAATCGCATTGCTAATATCCAGAACCGTTGTACCGTTTTCCTCCACCACCAAGTCATTAAAGGTGATGTTGGTCAACCACAGATTGTTGTAAAAACCTGGCAAATTGACAACAATACCTGCTGGTTGTAAAGCTGGATTGGCATTCATTTCCTGCCAGCTATTGCTTAATAACAGGCTACTTAAATCACTTTGTCCTCGCAAAGAGGTAATACTCATTACTGCTAATGTCAGCAGTATAAAAATATGTTTCATTAGATACATTTTTAGAGAGATTTCCTAATTTTCCGTTACACCAAAGATGGCGCCTAGCTTCACCTTTACATCCTGGTCACCTAAAATCTGTACCGATTGCTGCCCATCTGTTGTTGTGAAAAAGGTAGCTACTATTTCCAGTTTTGCAGCATTTTTGATAATAGCAAAACGATCCGAAGGAAAATCACTGTAAGTAACCGTTTCCTGCATACCTGTAGGCCGGCCATCTACTCCAACAGGTGCCCCGGCAATTACGCGAGTCGACTCAGTATACAAAGAATCTAAAACAGTACCATTCCCGTCAAGAAAATACCCCTGAATACCTATCGCTACGGGCATCTCATTTTCTGTCACCAGCTTGAATTCGGCATAATCAACCTTATCAAAATCGCCTAGATTTAAATCGAATGTATCGCGCACACCAAAGTTAATTGCAGAACCATAAAGAGGGAGGTCTACATCTACCCTTACTTCGTAAAAAGAACTATCCGTTACAAACCCTCGGATATCTGTATTTCCCTCTGGATTGGTCGCCGCATCTACATCGTAGACGATAGCTACTGGCCCTGCACCTAGCACTTCTCGAATATTAGAATTATCCTTGTTAAAAACAAAATCGGTAGATTTTGTTTGTCCAACTTCATTCAAGGTAGGGAAAGGAAAATCAATCCCTTCTTCGATATAGATACTTTCCAAAGGCAGGGTATCACCATCTACTGTAATGATATCAAACTGCTCAATTACCGATCGGGTAGGAATACCAAAAGAGTTGGCAAAATTGAACGTAATGACAGGATCTTCAAAGTAAACATCCCCTCTAATCCAATTATCGAAGAAATCAATATCAATACGATCCACCCCACTAGAATGTTGAATCTGCCCCATATACCCTTCTGCATAGCTGAATGCCAGCCCCAGGATGAGAATAGAATTATTGGAAGAAGGAGGAATCTCTACACCGTCGGTATCCACCGCAGTGTATTCTACATAGATAGAATCATTTTCTGGCGTAATTATATAATTCTCCAGGTTTATCGGAGACAAAGCATTGTTTAGCGAAGGACAAGTCCCTGTTCCGGTATCAGCTGCAATGGTACGTGTAAAGGACAATGGCTCTCCATCTAGCATTACTGTCGGGAAGGTCATTGTTGCAGTAATTGGTTTATCGTGGCAGTTTTCGAATTGCCAAAACATTTGGCCTTCTTTCAACTCCATCCTATCAATCACCAAACCATCAGGTCCGGAAAAAGGTAAAGCCTGAATATTGTCCTCGATAATGATCCCTCCAACACCAGAAAGTGTCGAATTGATCGCTTCAAAAACATCATCGGCATTTTCTGTCAGTACGCTCCCGCTGTATTGCAAACGCAACAATCCATCAGGCAAAACGGTAAGTACTGAGTTTTCTTCAAAATTTTCCAATAGATCATTCATTGAAAAACTGGTGTTGAGTAGCGGCACAGCATAAGCTGCATCATAATTCGAACGCTCCACACCTTCTAGGTCTGCAAATTGGCTACATCCTAACAATAGAAGTAGCGGCAAGACCATTAACTGGCTCCATTTTCTCATAACTCTCGTAGACGTTTAGGCTTACGGCAACAACTGCCTATGACAACAACATTGCACTGTAAGAAATTTAAATAAAGGAAGGTGCCTTTAATCTCTGTGGGGAAGTGGGTAGACATTGCTAAGAATCAACAGAAGAGATAAAACCTCAACCTTTCGTTGTTCTAACGGTAAAGGTAAAGGAAATGCTGCAAGGCTACTCATTCTGCTTTGGAAAAACGCAGCGCGGAAGACAAAAATTATCTCAGACTTAATAATTACCGCCAACTGCTTATCTTGAGCTTATCTAAAAACAAGCAATGGACGTCTCGCCAACTGTACTCAACCCTTTGATCGCTGCTGCCAAAAAGCATATAACGGCCTTGTGTATACAGTACCAAGATCCTCAAGTACTACTTTATGATGACCAACTGGCCTATTTTTTGGAAGCGTTGGTTTTGCAATTTGGAAATTCAGAACACGCTGACCCCGACACTATCCAGACGGCCCAAATAGCAGCACTCTTTTACCCACTGGGCTATCTACAGAATCGTAAGCACCCCTTCTCTGCGGCACAAGCCAGCAGTCGAGATTTTCTTAAACAACAAGAAAAAGAAAACTTATTCCCCCTTGTTGAATATTGCTTAAAAGCCACTTATCAACAAACTCCTGACAACCTAGCCAGTAAGCTCTTAGCTGACGCACTAATTGGTATCTATTGCAACAGTGATAACCACCACTGGGCAGACTTAAGAGCACTTGAACAAGAACTGCGCAGTGGCCCAGGGCAACAAGTAGAGCAAGCCCAATTAAAATTACAAGAGCTTCTCAATCTTCGCTACCAAACGAGCGCCGGAAAAACATACTGGCAACAAAAAATAGCTCATCAAATTTTAGTTCAGAAAAAACGACTCGAAAAGATAAGGCGCAACCAGGCATCAGTAACCACAGGCGAAACAAAAGCGCCTTTTGGCCAACTTGAAACCAGCTTGCCTATCAGAGGAACACAGACCTATTTTCGCACAGTATACCGCAATCATATTAACCTCAGTGCTATTGCTGATAACAAGGCCAATATTATGATTAGCGTCAACTCGATACTCATCAGTGTGCTGATTACTTTTTTATCTTATCGAAATATAGCGGAAACCCAACCCATGATTTTGCTACCCGTAGTAATTTTCTTGGTTACTGGTTTGGCGTCACTGATCTTTGCGGTCCTTTCTGCTCGCCCGAAAGTTACACAGCTACCTACTAGTGAAGAGGAGGTACCTGTAGGTTTGGCTTTTTTCGGTAATTTTGTTCGTCTTCCTTTAGGGAAATTCACCCAGGCAATGAATAAAACGTTCCAAAGTAGTACTTTGCTTTACAATAGTATGGTAGAGGATTTATACCACCTGGGAAAAGTACTGGACAAAAAATATCGTTACCTGTCTATTTCCTACAACATATTCATGGTAGGGCTCATCATCACCGTGGCCTTGTTTCTATTCACCTTATTCCTGCCTTAGTATTGCGCAGAAAATGAAGCTTTCTTTTTGTGTTATCCTTTAGTCCTCCTTATTAGTAACTATGCAAGATCAAACCATTGATGTACGTTCCGGAGAGAAGATTAATATAGATACGCTTAGTGTTTATCTAAAAAAACATGTCCCCGAGCTTACCAACATCATAGAAGTAAGACAGTTTCCTGGTGGTTTTTCTAATCTAACCTACCTGCTTCGCACCAACCTTGGGGACTGGGTACTACGCAGGCCACCCCTTGGTGCAAAGATCAAATCGGCCCATGATATGGCTCGTGAATACCGGGTTTTAGAAAAAATGAGAACTATTTATGGCCGTATCCCTGCGCTTATTCATCTATGTGAAGACGAAACTCTATTTGGGTATACTTTTTATATCATGGAGAGGGTAGAAGGCGTAATTTTACGAAACAAACCTCCCAAAGGTCTTGATTTATCACCGCCACGAATGCGGGCCATCTCGGAAGCAACCATCGACAATCTCGCCTTATTGCATCAAATCAACATTGAAAGCACCGGGTTAAGTGAGTTGGGTAAACCTGAAGGTTACGTTGCACGCCAGGTAAGTGGATGGACAAAACGCTACCACAATGCACAAACAGACGATATTGCCGTTATGGAAGAGTTGGCCAACTGGATGGTACAAAACCAACCGGCCGATGGCTATCCGGGCTTAATCCACAATGATTATAAGTATGACAACCTGGTACTAGACCAAGCAGAACCTGCGCGTATTTTGGCTGTCTTAGATTGGGAGATGGCTACCGTAGGAGATACCCGTATGGATTTAGGAACCAGCCTTGCCTATTGGAGTGAAGCCCCCGAAGCGAAAGTAATGCAGTTGGCAGCAGGTAATTTAACTTGGCTACCTGGCAACCTCACGCGGATGGAAGTCGTAGAGAGGTACCAACACACCACTGGCCATCAACTTGATGATATTCTCTTTTACTTCGTTTACGGTGCATTCAAAATAGGAGTAATTGTCCAGCAAATTTATTCTCGTTGGAAGCAAGGCCACAGCAAAGATCCTCGTTTTGGCGAACTCATTCATGCTGTACATTATTTCGGTAACCTAGCACGCCTCGCCATTGAAAAAGACCGTATTAGTCGACTTTTGTAGCGCTTATGAGCCAATACCGTTAAAAAAAGACTAAGAATTTGCTTTCGACAAAATAGTTAGAACAGACTTTAGCGTTAATAAGCTGATTTTTATCTCGTAAAAGAAGACCTTTAGAGATAGAAAAACAGCATCCCTATTTTCCTTATCTTATACCGGCTTAATTATCTCCAAAACCTCCTGCGTAATGTTCAATCGATTTCAATCACTAGCTCTTTTACCCTTGCTGCTTTTGTTGGCAACCCCTTCATTTGGGTTAATGGCTCAACAAAGTGAAACCCAGCTTAATTATATTAATCGCTTCAAGGATGTTGCCGTACAGGAAATGGAACGGACAGGTATTCCAGCGAGTATCAAATTAGCACAGGGCCTTTTGGAGTCTAATGCAGGGCAGAGTATTCTTGCACGCCGCGCCAACAACCATTTTGGCATCAAATGTGGTGCTGATTGGCAAGGTGATAACATCTACCGTGAAGACGATGACTATGACGCCAATGGTAAGCTCATTAAAAGCTGTTTCCGTTCTTATAAAAACAGTGATGCCTCCTATATCGCACATTCTGAATTTCTTCGTGACCCTCGCAAGGCTTTTCGTTACGGGTTTCTTTTCCGGTTAGATCCTATGGACTACCGCAACTGGGCTTACGGGCTTAAGCAAGCAGGTTATGCAACCAGTCCTACGTATCCTGAAAGTCTCATTTCACTCATTGAGCGTTATGAACTTTTCCGTTATGACAATACTACCGCTGTAGATATTGACACCCCTTCAGATATCGTTGCTAGTGGTATTCTTGATAACAATGATGTCCGTTATGTTGTCGTCTCAGAAGGCGAGAGCCTGGAGGATATTGCAAAAAGAGTAGATGTAAGTGTCCGTAACTTGATTAGCTATAATGAGAAAATCGGCAATAGCCAACAAGACGTTGCAGAAGGAGAGCGTATTTATTTACAACCAAAGAGAAACGGCTACCGCGGCAAGGATAAATATCACACCGTCGGCATAGGAGAGACCATGTTTACTATTTCACAGGAGTATGCTGTAAAAATGAGTAAACTGTATAAGCGTAACCGCCTATCTTCCGGGGAAGAACCTGCTGTAAATGAAAAAATAAAACTTCGAGGATGCAAAGTAAAAGATGCTCCAAAACTCCGTTCTGAGCAGGAAGAAACGTTAGATTTAAGCCCAGCTGCACCCGTTTTGCCAAACGGCGAATTGGACATGGAAGAACCTGAGGAAGAAGAGACTTTACCTGCGCCAACGCGCCCTGTAACGCCTCCTCCTGTAATCGTACAACCAGAAACGCCCACGAGTGGTGGCACTAAGCCTGATGTACCTATTATCATCGTTGATCCAAACCGTCCACCAGCACCCAGTCCTACAACAACACCTACTGCACCAAACACGAGCAATCCACCAGTAATCACTCCAGTACCAAACCCTCCAGCACCAACCACAAACCCTAGCGATAATACAAGTGGTGCTCCGGTTTACCATACGGTTGTTGCTGGAGAAACGCTCTATGGCATTTCACGGCGCTATAACATCACCGTTGATCAATTGAAAAGCTTTAATGGTATTACCACCAATACGATTCAGGCTGGAATGAAGCTTCGTGTTAAGTAAAATTGGAGAACAGTAAGGGATAGCTTATGTTTGTACCCAGACTATCCCTTACTACCATGTATATCAGATTACTATTACTCCTTGGATCTTTTTTATTGAGTTATCAAAGCTGGGGCCAAGGCTCTTTTTATGGCGTCAAAGGAGGTTTGACGATGGCTACCCAACAATGGAATGCTTTTGAACGCGACCCTCTTGTAGGTTATCACGCGATCCTTTCGGTAGAAAGCGCTCCTGCAGAAGGTCAGTTTTCTCTCTTTGCACAAATGGGTTATCACTTGAAAGGGAGTGCTATTCGGCGCTCACTTTTTGGGAATCCCTTCAACGCTAGTTTTGTTGATTTTCCTACACAGCGTTTTGAATTTCATAATCTTAGTTTATCGCTTGGAGCCAAACAGGTTATCACTAAAGTAGGCAATAGCAATGTATACTATCTATTTGGTGTTCGCGGTGATTATACACTGACGACCAACCTGGATGAATACGAACGATTTACTCAAGTCAACCAGATCTCGGTAGGGATCTATCCTTTCAATGTCTATTTTTCAGAAAATCAGATTTTTGGTGTTCGCCGATTCAATTATGGCTTTCTAGCAGGAGGAGGACTCAACTTTCCTTTCTCGGAATATGTTGAGGGGATAGTAGAATTTACGGTCAATCCTGATTTTTCGCTGCAGTACCAGCAACCGAGCATTAACAATGTGAGAAATCCAATTAACGGGCAAACAACCACCCTACAGGAGCGTAAAATCCGCAACCTTACTTTTGAAATAACCGTAGGTGCACGATTCTTGCGTAAAGTGGAATACATTGATTAGTAAGCAAAACTATTAAACTATCGATTTCGACCAGATATGATGATCCTGCGCAGTGAAAATTTAGTAAAAATTTATGGCCGTCGCAAAGTCGTAAAAGAAGTTTCCCTGGAAGTACACCAAGGGGAGATTGTTGGATTGCTCGGCCCTAATGGTGCAGGAAAAACCACTACCTTTTACATGACGGTTGGTTTTATTCAACCCAATCAAGGCAATGTTTTCCTCAATGATGAAAACATCACTGATTTACCCATGTACCAGCGCGCTCGCCGGGGCATTGGTTACCTGCCACAGGAACCTTCCGTCTTTCGGAAGCTCTCTGTAGAAGATAATATCAAGGCCGTGTTGGAGATGACAACTATCAGCAAGGAAGAACAGCGAGATAAGCTGGAATCACTGATCGAGGAATTTAGACTGGAAAAAGTACGTAAATCTTTTGGCGACACGCTCTCTGGCGGAGAACGTCGGCGTACCGAGATCGCCCGAGCACTAGCCACCAACCCCAACTTCATCCTGCTCGACGAACCTTTTGCTGGTATCGACCCTATTGCGGTAGAGGATATTCAATACATTGTGGCTAAGCTTAAGACCAAAAACATTGGCATTTTGATTACCGATCATAATGTACAAGAAACACTGTCTATCACAGATCGGGCCTACCTAATGTTTGAAGGGAGCATCCTAAAAGCAGGTACGGCCGAAGAGTTAGCTGCCGATGAAATCGTCCGAAAAGTATATCTCGGTAAGCATTTTGAACTTCGACGAAAGGTTATTGATGTAAATGATCGCGAATGAACCGAATTATTTCTGCCTTCTTCCTCATAATATTTTTCATCCTTATTACGGCTTGTGATAACCAAACACAAAACGTAAGCTTACGCCTTACACCAACAGAACGCAACAGAATCGACACGCTCTACACGAGCAAATTGGATAGCTTACGCCCTATTTGGGACAGCTTGTGTGAGCAACGTTATCCCGAAATGGTACAATTAGCGGTTGACAGTATCGTCAAACAGCGACTGGCAGAAGAGGAGCGTTTACGCACCAGAACAGCAAATTAATTAAAGTATGTGGCAGTTATTATCAGTTCTATTCTTCCTGGTTCTTTTTGCTGGATGTGAAAGTGCTACGCACGTTGATATTGATGCTGTTATTGCAGAAAAGGTAGAGGAACGCCTCACTGAATTTGAGGCCATCATCAATCGCCGATGCCTGGATAGAGCGCTCGAAGAAGCTGGGCTCCTTGCAGACTCTATCATTATCGAGCAAGCTCGCCGAAAAAAAGACACATTGGATCGGCCTCTTAAGCCACTACGACCTGATCAACCGGAATTATTAGAACTAAAAGACAGTCTGGAACTAGCTCCTCTTTTTGATACCGTTACAAAGAAACGTATCACTCAATAATTTTCATCCCTAACCAGATGGCCAATAAGCCAAAGAAAATACTCCCTAGAAGATAGCTCCCCGCAGTAAAATAATTGGCTTGCCTCAGCATTTGTACCAGTTCATTTGAAAACGTTGAAAACGTTGAAAAACCACCGCAGAAACCCGTCAACAAGAGCAATCTCAACTCTGTACTTAAGCCTTGCTTGCTGACAAAAGCGACCAGCATTCCCAGAATAATACAACTCAATCCGTTTGCTACGAAGGTTCCCCATGGATAAGCTTCCGCCCGATTAAGCCAGGTTGCTAAAGCGAAGCGGCACAAGCTTCCTAGCCCACCTCCAAAAAAAACCCAGAAATACGCCATAACATAAGCTCTTTAATTGGTATTACGTTTATGGTTGGCCTTTTGATGAAAGTAAAAGCTAAAAACACTCATAAGTGCCAACTCAAATAAAATAACCAAGTGCATATTCAGCTTATCGTGGAAAAACAAGACCAAAGCAATAACAAACATGCTCAATCCTACCAGAATAGCTGTTGCTTCTGTGTGGGATTTTCCGGCATCAATTAACAAATGATGAATATGCCGACGATCCGCTTTTAGTGGAGGTTGCCCCCTAATTATTCTAGTCGAAAACACCCTAATGGTATCAAACAGTGGAATCAACAGAATACCTATTGCCACCGCTGGCCCTCCCTTTAAACGGTAAGGGTTACTCGCCGTTAAACCATCATTCAAATCAATAAACTTAATTGCCAAAAATGCCGACATTAATCCCAACATCAAAGCACCTGTATCTCCCATAAAAATTTGAGCAGGAGAGTAATTGTATTTAAGAAAAGCCAATACTGCTCCTACTACAGCGAAAGCTATCGCCGCCAAAGGAGTAAAACCTGCGACAAAAAACCATACCCCAAAAGTGGTAAAAATCAACACCGCCAAACTTCCTGCCAAGCCATTGATGCCGTCAATTAAATTAAATGCATTAGTAATCACCAAAATGGTAAAAACAGAAAGAATAATCACCATAATTTCAGGTAGTGGCCCATGAAGGCCCATTACACCATAGAGACTTTCTAAGCGCGTATCTGACTTTATCACTAAAATAGAAGCAGCCATGATCTGACTAATAATTTTTTTATTAGCCGAAACAGGCGAGATATCATCTTTAGCTCCAATAAGCAAAAGAATTAGCATCGCACAAAGAACGTACTGCAAGTGATCTGATCCACCCAGGGGGGTCCAATAAATCATGGAAAAAATAGCACCGGAAAAAATAGCGATCCCCCCTAAAGAAGGGGTGCTTTCATAATGAGAACTACGCTCAACTGGCACATCATACAATTGCTTGTCACGCGCAATATGAATAATCGACGGTATCGCAAAATAAGTTAGTGCGAATGCAGTAAGGAAGCTGAATACCAATAAAAGCATGCTTCTTTTTTAAGTGAAAAAATCGCCATACTAGCTACGAGCTACTGCTATTTCAGCAGCTAACCGTGCATTATTAAGCACCAGTTCAATGTTGGAAACCAGGCTTTTGCCCGCGGTTAATTCCTTAACTTTACTCAACAAATAGGGCGTAACAGCTTTCCCTTTTATCTTGTCACGCGTAGCTTCTATTAGTGCATGTTCAATGATACCGTTAAGGTAAGTAGCATCCATACTAAATTTTTCCGGCACAGGATTGGCTATAATTGCTCCACCTACTAAGCCTGCACTCCATTTAGTATTCAAAACTTCGGCGATTTCTGCTGGTGTATGCAATGCATAATCTACACTCAATCCGCTTTCACGGGAGTAAAAGGCCGGAAACTCATTGGTTTGATAGCCGATCACGGGTACACCGTAAGTTTCTAGGTATTCTAATGTCAAAGGTAAGTCCAATATAGACTTTGCGCCAGCACAGACGACTGCGACACTCGTTCTTGCCAATTCTTGTAAATCTGCTGAAATATCAAAACTCATTGCTCCACCTCGATGAACACCACCAATACCGCCAGTCGCGAAAAGCTCGATTCCAGCCTGGGCGGCAATGATCATCGTTGCAGCAACCGTCGTTGCGCCCAGTTCCTTTCTTGCCAAAAGAAAGGGAATGTCCCGGCGGCTGGCTTTGGCTACTGCTGTACCTTCTTTTCCAAGGGTTTCTATCTGTTCAAGGCTCAAGCCCGCACACAACTTTCCGTCCAAAATAGCAATCGTTGCCGGCACAGCACCCGCAGCTCTCACTACCTTTTCTACTTTTAGTGCCGTTTCCACGTTTTCCGGGTAAGGCATTCCGTGCGAAATAATTGTCGATTCTAATGCCACTACGGCTTTCCCTTCTGCTAAGGCGGCGGCGACTTCCGGGCTTTTTTTCAAGTATGGACTCATTGGTTTATCAGGTTTGGGAAATACTTAGCAAAATTTACGAATATGCTCTAATAAGATCGCCTGCGACATTTCTTTATTAATTGCACCTTCGGCCCGTACCGCTACGGTTGAAGCGGCCAACCCTGCTCGGCAACAATCTTCCAGTGACCATTTCCGCAAACTGGCCCAGATAAGGCCAGCCTGGAAAGCATCGCCTGCGCCAGTAGTATCGGCCACAGTCACCTTTGCCGCAGGCAGGTGTATCTGCCGCTCGGCATCAGCAGCATAAGCCCCTTGGCTGCCCAGCGTTATAAATACGCGTTGAACCCCCGATGCGATCCATTTATTGGCCAGTTTTTCAACATCCATCAATTGATCTAGCGGGCGACCACCCAAGATTTCTGCCTGTCGACGGTTAACTTTTATGGTATGAAACTTCCCAAGTTGATGCTGTACCCGTGTTGCTAAATGAGCAGAAACAGGGTCAAGGTAAATCGGTACATCTAGTTCTTGTTCCAATAGCCATTCGATAGCTGCTGGCGGTGTATTGGTTTCCAAACAAATTAAGCTAGCCTCCTCCAATGCTGGCAACTGAGACGCTAAGTACGTAGGAGTAATCACCTCTAAAATAGAAAGGTCTGCAATTCCCGCATATAGGTCATTGTTTTCGTCTAAAATAGCGAGGTGCAATGCCCCTTTGCGGCCATTAGCTAAAATACTATAACGTACACCTATGTTTAGTTCCTGGCATTCAGAAAGAAGTGCCTTACCATTGCGGTCGTCACCAAAAGCGGTAATCAACTCGGTAGGTAAACCCAGTCGAACCAGGTTTTCAGCAAGATTTCGGCCCACTCCGCCTGAAGTTTTGGCTACTCGCCCAGGTACAGAATCCATTAAAGCTGGTTTTCGTTGAGGAAAGCCTACCATATCTGTAAGCGCTGCCCCCAACACAAAGATTGGTCTACTCATGTTTTCAGGGATGTTTAATATTCGAGCTAAAATAAGTGATTCCAATTTGTATTACGCTCACTTAGAGCTTGTTGGGAAATTTGCGAACTGATTTTAGCTTCGCTGATCGTCGTTCCTCCTCGGAGTTCAACGATTTACGGTTCTGTCTAAGAAGTCAAAATCGAGCTTAGCGGGCTAAGTGAGATTTTTAGNTCGACGGCAGGTTCGAAAATCCTTGAAAATCAGGAAGCACCAACCTATTTCCGTCGAATACTTTAACTATTTCCTTTTCACCAAATTAAATTTCCCAACAAGCTCTTAGTATTGCGCAGAAAATAAAACGCGATTTAGCTTCCT
>NZ_KB903549.1 GCF_000379805.1 Lewinella cohaerens DSM 23179
TCTACCGTAGCACCTGCTGGACAGATGATACTTGGTGGTGTAGTGTCTACCACCGTGATGACCTGCACACAAGTAGTAGGGTTACCACACTCATCGGTGGCCGTCCAGGTGCGGGTGATTGTTTCGGTGTTGCCACAACCAGGTACAGAACTATCGCTGAAAGTAACGGTGACCGTTCCACAACCGTCGGTACCAATCGCTGTACCGGTGGCTGATGGGGCATCGCCACATTCCACCGTCTCGTCGGGAGGAATGACAATGGTGGGGGGGTATTGTCTACTATCGTGATGAGCTGGTTACAGCTTGATGGGTTGTCGGAAGCATCCGTCGCTGTCCAGATACGGGTGATTACGCCAGTATTGCCACAAGCTGAGGCAAAAAGGTCATTCCACGTAATAATGGGCGTACTACAATTATCGCTGCCCGTTGCAGTACCAGTGCTTCCTGGTCCGGTGTCTTCGTTACACTCTACGGTAACAGCAGCAGGGCAGGTGATGCTCGGAGGCGTACTATCCACTACCGTGATCGTCGCGGGGCAGTCATCACTATCGCCATTTATATCGGTAATGGTGAGCGTTACCAGCTGCGGTGTACCCACAGCATCACAACCGAATGTATTCGGGAAAACCATGAAGTCGGCCAAGCCACAATCAGCGGTACTCCCGTTGTCAATGTCATCAGTCGTGATGGTTACGGAATTACCGACTAGTACGGCGGTAAAGTTCTCACAATTAGCTACTGGTGCTACACAGCAGTAGCTATTATTATCAGCTATCGTGAAGCTACAAGTAGTAGTAGCTGTGTTCATAAATTGATCGGTCACTTGCAGCGTCACCATCTGTGGGCCTAGGTCGTCGCAATCAAAAGTGAGGCTGTTTTCACCGTCAATTAGGAAAGATAGCGGAGTGCAACCGTCGCTGGAATCACCGATTTGTTCTGCCGTTACGATAACCGTGGTGTTAACATCGAGCTGCACCGTCAGGTTGGCGGTACAGATCGGCGTAGGATCGGGTGTAGTGCCTTGGTATTCGTAAGCACCCATGTCGATAGTAGGAGCGCCAGGGATGGCCTCGAAGGTACGGTCGTTGCCGTCGAGGTCGGTTGCTTCTGAATTAGCACTATCGTCACCAGCATCTATCGCAGGAGAGCATTCCTGGAGACGAAGGTCCCCATTTACCTGGTCAACAAAGAGAGGGTCAATATCCAGCAGATTGGTACAGGTATAAGCGACTGAGCCAGTAGGACACCCCCCTTGCACGATGGAATTAGTAATGTCAGCGCTGCCACCAACGATTAAAAATTCACTCCCCCCGTCGCCCCAAAAGATACAATTTTTCACGATTGGTGAAACACCAATAAATCCGCTCAGACCACCAGCATTGTTTCCAGAATAAGTGCAGTTGACCAGCGTTGGAAAAGAACCGGAAGCGAAGGCTGTTCCATAATTTCCATTCCCAAAGAACGTACAGTTGGTATAAATGGAATCGTCCCCGTAGGTGTTCACGCCATTTTCAACATTATTAATGAATGCACAATTCCTTACTTGCATGCTTGCAATACCATCTATTCCGTCGCTGCCATTTTCGGTAAAAACACAATTAGCAATTGTTGGTAAGACAAAATATACAGACATGCCGTCAGCATTGGCGCCCCTGATGGTAAATCCATCCAATACCGCTGTTGCACCAATGACGACGTTGGTGCAATTATCACCCAATCCCGGTACACCGATTTCACCACTTAAGATAGACACATTGGTCATCCAGTCCCTTACGCCAAAGTTTCCTTCTTGTCCTGGTGAGCCCGGGAAGCCGCCGTAGATATCGACGCCATCTTTCATCTCAAACTCGTCCGCTTGGTTGGTGCCGGGTACGTAGATCCCTTCGGCAACCCAGATTTCGGTGACACCGGGGCACGTACTCGCCAGCGCATCCTGCAAATCAGTGAAGGCATCCGTCCAGGAGGTGCCGTTGTTGAGGCCACTAGCTTCGTCATTTACATAGAGTACATTTCCACCGGGGCAGCAGGTGTTGCCTTCGTCGATACCGTTGATACAATTATTGTCTACACCATCGCAGACTTCGAGCGCATCTGGGTTGACATTAGGATTATTATCGTCACAATCGCCGGCCTGTAATACCCAGCCAGCGCCGGGGTTGGTGCAAAAACCTTGGCCAACATTGGCGCCATAGGTATCACCGTCGGTATCAGCGTAATAAGTGGTGAGGGGTACAATAGATTGGTATTCATACGCCCCCATATCTATCATAGCCCCGCTGGGGATGGCCTCAAACTTGCGGGCATTGCCAGCAAAGTCGGTAAGTTCGGTATTAGCGGTATCATCGCCAGCATCAATTGCTGGGGAGCATACTTGCAATTGAAAGTTAGTAGTACTAACGAAAAGGGGATCTGCATTGCCGCTGCCATTTGGACAATCGGTGCAAGGCCCATAGCCGCCCTGTACGATGGAGTGGGTAACGTTGGGGCTGCCATTGATACCCGTAAAATTATTTCCCCAAATAATACAGTTGATAATATTGGGGGTGCTGTTATTATTGTGTATTCCCGAGGCACTACCCGATGAGTTGCCAGAGAAAGTACAGTTGATAATATCCGGGCTACTATTGATGAAGTTGCCCATACCCCCACCAACGACGCTGGCTGAGTTTCCAGTAAAAATGCAGTTGATGATGGCGGGACTACTGGAACTATTGGCCATTCCGGCACCACTACCAAAGGGTATCCTGTTCCCTGTAAAAATACAGTTGATGATAGAAGGGCTGCTATTTTCGTTGTACATGCCGGCACCGAATCCAGTACCAAAAGGGTCACTGGTGTCTCCTCCGGTGATCGTGAAGCCATTTAATACGGCACTGCGATTTAGTCCAGAGTTATAAACTACGTGGTAACTATTATCAGTGGTGGTACTGGTGCTGCCTATTTCACCACTAAGAATGGTGACATTGGCCGACCAGTTGCGCGCGCCGATGCCAGGGTTACCTGTGTTCGGGAATCCGCCAAGAATGGCCACCCCATTTTTCATCACAAAAGCATCAGTACGGTTGATGCCGGGGGTGTAAGTACCTGCGGCCACCCATACTTCGTCACCATTATTAGAGGCATTAATCATAGTCTGCAAATTGCCGGCGGCATCGGCCCATGAAGTGCCGCCACCACTACCGCCTGCTTTCACGTATCNGGTGGTGGCCATTAGCTGGCTGGAAGCCAAGAAGACCAGCATCAGTAAAGGAAGTGTTGTTTGTAAAAATTTGGTTACCGTATTCATAGTATTAAGATTTTGTAAGTTTTTCTATCAAAAGTCCCCGCCACCCACGTATGTGTACGGGCAGCGGGGCGGTAACCAATGCTCCTTTTACAAGGGGCATTGGTTCTTCTTAAAATCCTATTGTTGATCCAGGATCAGGATGGCAGGTTTTCCAATCACGCCAGCAGCTTGCATTGCTGTTTCTGTTTTGGGGTCGGCCGCATAAGCTTGAAAAGCCTCCAAGGAGGTCCATTCACTGAGGACGTAAACGGTTTTAGGATCATCGTGCAGGGTACCGAACTCAGAGCTGATCTCCCCGGCTGCCGAACGCATCTCCGCTTTCGCTGCGAAATTCGATTTCCACTTGGCAAAATCTTCCACCTGATGATGAACCATGATTTTGACGATGGGTGTTAGTACCGTTTGGGCTATTTTCCACTGGTCTTTGTCCTGGATCATGGTATTGGTGTAGACGCCTGTGGTGTGAACCTCAATATCATACACGTTGGTGATGCCGTAGATTTCATAGGTGCCCCTGGCAACCCAAGCGTGTTCAGCGTCCGACCAATGGACACTGCGCTGGCGAAGCAATAGCGTGGCATTGTTCAACCTAAACTGTTCCGATAGGTAGTTTACGACTTGGTCGGCGCCGACCATTTTTTCGCCGGCTTGGTCGATGCGCGTCACGTATTCGGAATACATGCTTTTTAGGGCGTCGACGTTCTGTTGGTTATAAGCAGCCATATAGTCACGAGCGAAGGCCTGCATTGCGTGTTCGTTAGTGGTCATTTGTGCTTGAATTTTTGAAAAGGTGATGGTACAAAGTAGTACCGTGAAGAGCAGGTAGCTTTTCATGATGTAGGATTAAAGAATTAGTATAGTGGTGTGAAAAATCGGGTCTATAGCCCGAGGACTACGGATATTAGTGCTGTTGGGTTAGCGCTTGTTGGGCTATTTCGCGAGATAATTCGTAGACGTAGCGCCCAGTGACTTTGCTCACTTGATCGGCGAGGAAGCCTATTTCCTGGTACCACCTTTGTAAAGACTTATTTGACTTTGCTGCTTGATTTGCTCTTCTGGTGGCCAGGCCATCAGGATCATCGGCTGGGTAGACGAGTTCAAAAATGATCATGTTGTCTTCTGCTGCGTAGGTGTAGCAATCATATTCCACAGGACTATTTAGCGCTCGCAGCGATGTAGCAATTTTGCGGAGCTTATCCATCATTTCGGTACGATCGCTCGAATGGACCCGATAAGTTACTACTTCCAGGTAAGGTGCGCCCGATATTTTGGCGGGCAAAAAATCCACCTGGTTACTATGGCTCAAAGCGGCGTGGTAATGAATCCCCTTACTTTCTTGCTGGTTGACTGCTCCCGTAAATTTGGTTGGGATGGCCGGTTGGTTGGTTAATTTTTCTGTCTCTCCATGAATAAGGGTACCCCACTCCAAGGTGTGATCATCATAGACATACACGTAAAAAGGAGCATCCAACCGGGCACTAAAAGCGTTGGCCCGGTTGACGTTTTCTGAAATAAAAGCTGTTTCCTGGCCCGGTTGTATATGGAGGCGAATGATTTCGATCAACTGATCGTTGTGCTGGCCAGCCAGCGAAGAAAAAATTCCCAAAAAGAGTGTGCAGGTGACGATGAGTTGCAACCTCCTATTGCCAAATTGTAATACTAGATTAATGTCGTACATAGAATATGAGTTTTAAGGATTGTGCCCAGCAGAATAGCTAGTGCATCACAATCTGTCAGCGTTTAGATTCTTTGCCTTACTGCGCAATCAGAAATTCCATCACCGCCGGAGGCGTAGAGGCTTCTCCACTCATGTTGACCTGAAGGAAGTATTTGTACCAGTTAGAACTGGCCACTGCCTGCTCGAAGCCCCTTACACTTTCTTGGCTAGGGAAGCTCCAGGTAGCGAAGAAATCATAATCGGCACGTTGGTCGGTTTCTAGATTATTCACCCCCCAACTGATGATTTCTACGCCACCAGCCAATATATTTTCGATTGGGGCAACCAATGATTCCAGATAAACCCTTTGCTCTTGGTCGCTGAGTGCTTTCCAGGCTTCGGTAGCGGTCCAGGCTTCAATGAAATGAATGCGTTCTTGGTCTTTTGCTACTGGTGTAGTACTATAACTTCGATAAACATCTACTTTGACACCCGCTTCGTCTTGCATAGCAGAAAAGCTATTGTAGTCGCCTGATTCTACTTCCAGAAAAATCTGTTGCTTATCGTTGGTTTGTGCATCGAGATGGATGGTAACAGAAAAAAGAAAAATGATCGTTAGTAATTTGACGGAAATAAATGGAACAACTTTCTTTTGAGATTTTTGAAAATTTCCACACAATTTCCTTGCAGTCAATTGTTTAGAAAATTTTAAAAAACCGAAAGTTGTTACACTTATTTTTTCTCCGTCTCTTAAGAAGAAAAAGGATATATGGTTTTTCATGATAAAGGGTTTTGCTTGCTCGTTTGTGTAATTGTGCTACTAAAGCTGTTAGCTTTTTTAAGGTCGCTATCAACTTATGGTCTCACGTCCAATACTACAAAGGTGCAAGCAAGGCACAGGAATGCCTTTCACCTATTATTCAAAAGCGTGAAGCTATCTTACAGGAAAGGGAAAAAGTCTAGGACTTATTTTACAAACGGATGCAATACAAATGCTAAAGATCTGAATTTCAACGCCTTAAAAACCCACTTGGGTTCTTGCCGAATTCTTTTTGAAATGTTCTGGAAAAGTAGCTGGGATCAGCAAACCCTACTTCATAGGCCACCTCAGAAACGGTCAATTGACCTTCTTTTAGCAATTCAAGGCCTTGTTGTAAGCGGTAGGAACGTATAAACTGGGAGGGCGTCTTGTTCGTTAGTGCTTTCAGTTTACGATACAGTTGCATCTGACTGAGGTGGCTCGCGGTGGCCAATTGAGTCACTCCAAACTCCGTATCACTGAGCCGAGCATGAATGTGTTCGTGCAGTTTGTTTACGAAAATATCTTCTATAGAAAGAGCGCTTGGGTCAACGGCTGCATCCACAGTACTACTGGCATAACGCCGTTGCAATTGCTTACGCACTTCTATTAGCCTCTTCAGACGGATCATCAATTCCTCTTTATCAAAAGGTTTGGTGAGATAGGCATCTGCTCCATAGCTTAACCCCTGAACTTTGTCTTGCTGAGTAGCCTTGGCGGTCAGTAAAATAACAGGAATATGGCTCGTACGTTCGTCCTGTTTTAATGTTTCGCACACTTCGTAACCATTTTTTTGGGGCATCATCACGTCGCTGATGATGATATCAGGAATAATTTCGAGGGCTTGTTCAATGCCTAATGCACCATTTTTGGCAGTATGAAAAAGGTACTGCCCATGCAAAATGGTTTTGATGTAGGTAATGATATCCTGATTGTCTTCAATGATCAGTAATTCCGGAAGTCCTGAAGTAAGTGCTTCTGATGCTTCGTCTTGCAGCGCTGTTGAAGTAGCGAAGGTCAAGCCCTCCTCTATAGGCAGAAGGGCATTTATGGGCTGCGATGACGTAGCGGCTATGTTGGCTTCAATCGGCAGATAAAGGGTAAATTCGGTACCGGATCCTTTCTCACTCTCTACTTCTATCCGACCATTCATTAACTCAACCAGCTCTTTGGTCAAGGCCAGGCCAATGCCTGTTCCTTCTGCTTGCTGGTTCTTCGTATCATTCACTTGATAAAAGCGGTCGAAAATGTGGTCGATGTTTTCAGGAGAAATGCCCTGCCCCGTATCTTTCACTTTTAATTTAAGCAAAGGTTGCCCCACCTCCTCTACTTTGTTAGCGTGGAAAACAATCCTTCCGCCCTCAGGCGTAAATTTCAGCGCATTGGAAAGTAAGTTATAAACGATTTGCTGGATGACACGCTCGTCGTAATCCATACTCACCTCTTTTTCTTCAGAATAAAAAACCAGGCGAATGTTTTTTTGCGTCGCGGTTGAATAAAAAGATTCTGTCAAGTATTGCAGGTACACGATGATATCTTGGTGTACCGGGTTTAAGGTCAGGCTACCCGATTCTAGTTTTGACAAGTCGAGCAGTTGGTTGATAAGCATCAGTAAGCTAGCACTATTACGTTTGATCAATTCCTTTTCTTTAGAATGACCTTTTATATTCTCGCTCATCCCCATAATTACCGTCAGTGGAGTGCGGAATTCGTGGGTAATATTGGTGTAGAAACGGGCCTTGAATTCATTGAGTTCTTTTAGGCGATCAGCCTCCAATTGCTTTTTCTCTTGAATGAGTTGACTTTCCTTGAGCGCAAATTTGGCTTGTTCTCCGGCCTGAAGCTGCTGTCGCTGACGGTATGCCAAACCCAGCGAAAAGACGATTACCTCAATAATCGCTCCTACTTTTAAGTAGAAAATGGAATAAGGTGTACTAGGTGACAACCTAGAAAGCAGGGTCAGGAAAAAGCCTAGCGTGATGATCGCAATACCCGCCACTACGAACCGCCCTTTGGTATCTCCGGTTTTATACAAAGGAAAAAGGAACAGCAAACAAGAAAACGTCACCAAGGCGACGTAGAACATACTCACCTGATCTTCCACCTTATAGCTAAAGTTAGAGTAAACGGACAGCACTACAGACAGTGCTATCAACGGAATTCCTAAATAGATAAGATACTTAAAATAACGATCCCATCCAGGTAACAACTGCTCTAAATCCAGAAAACTACGGATGAAAGCAACATAACACATCAATCCCCCAAACAGAACCAGCTTGAACAAGCTGTAATACAACGGATGTTGCGTAAACAGGACATTGCCCAACCAATCGGTCAGATCACTGGACGAAAAACTGACGTATAATACCACCGCCAGGATATAACCAGAATAAAAGAGAAAGCTGCTGTCGCGGTCAAAGAAGTAAACAATGAGGTTATAAAACAACATCATCAATAAAAAACCGATAAAAATCGAGCTGCCTGTTTTATCTATCACCAGTTTGTCATAAAAATCATCTAGTGGTTGAGCAAAAAGGTAAAAAGAAGGAATAATCTCTTCCTGTTTACTGATCCCCCGAAAGTAGATGGTTACCACCTCACCGGGGGGTAATATTATTTTGACCAAATTGCCTTTTGTGCTAGGCACAAACTTCTTTTGTGAGTAGGGCGTAGATGCACCACTAAGTTGTCGTTCCCAATGACCTTCTGTGGTGAGGAGGTAAATTTCCAAAGCAGACCAGGTGTCGGAAAAAGCGAAGGTCCATTCGGGGTACTGATCCGCTTCCGGCAGACGATTTTCTACCTGAATTTTTCCCCAGTAGTACTGGTAATTCTGCATGGGAAGAGGATAATCCTCATAAAACAAGAATTCACTTTGTTGGGCGGGCTGCAATATATCGTCCAGCGTATACTTACCCATGCTGTCGGCTAAAACCTGAGTGAACGTTCGCAGCTTATAATTTGTCTGATCCTGCTCCAGCAACGCCACTGGCGGAATACTACCAGGTACAGCCAGCGAAAAATCAGTATTCTGACAGCTGACCAGTAGTAACAACAGTATCCCAAAAAAAATAGCATGTTTATGCTTATGCATACCAGTGTTTTGTGCAATCCTTTCGTAAAATACGACATTCTCAGAGAGAACGAATAATTTAATTGTGGATCAACGTTAGCGGCCGACAAGCTAAAATTATTATTGCTTCTTAAATTTTTTTTAACATTTCCTACTACTGGTGCAACCTTCGCATAAGACCTCTGTCATTACCCATGTAAGTAAAACAGAATCACCCCTCTGTAATTTAAAAAAGGCCGGGGGCATTTGTTCCCCGGCAATTTTTTACTTTAGAGCGACGGCAACATTGGTCATGAAAAGCAATAAGGCCACTTTGGACTATGTGAATACGCATCGAGAAATTATCCAGGAATGTCAGCACGGCAACCGGCAGGCACAGTTCGAGCTATACAAGCACTACAACCGTGCTATGTTTAACGTGTGCTTACGGATGCTAGGAAATGAACACGACGCTGAAGATATTCTACAAGTGTCTTTTGTGCAGATTTTCAAGAAGATTGACACCTTTCGTTTTGAGAGCGCTATAGGAGCCTGGATAAAAAGAATAGTGGTCAACAACTGCATCAATTTTCATAAAAAGCGAAAGCTTCAGTTTTCTGAATGGGATGCTAAAATTGACCCTGTTGACGAATCATCCGAGCCACCTGTTCCTGATGGGCTGAAAGTTCAGCAAATCAAACAGGCTATGACCCAGTTATCTGATGGATATCGTACCGTTTTTAGCCTTTACGCCATTGAAGGGTACGATCATCAGGAAATAGCAAACATTTTGGGTATTAGCGAAGCGACCTCTAAGTCGCAGTATTGTCGTGCCCGGAAAAGATTAAAAGAAATTTTGCAAACACAATAGCTTGATCATTATTAAGCGATGTGTTTGGTTTGAATAAGATTATCTCTGTCTGATCTAGAAATATTTTCTAAATCAGCGGATGTAAAGCGAGTGAAAAATGCAACAGAACGATTTAGAAAAATTCATCCTTGACAACAGGGATGCCTTTGACGACGCACGTCCTAGTCTTAAACTCTGGGCTGCTATTGAGAAGAATCTCAACGAAGAGAAGGCTCCCTCGCACACTGTGCGTAATCGTCGCCCCTGGTACCAGGTAGCAGCTACGGTACTAATTCTCCTCACGGCAGGAGGTCTTGGAGGCGCTTTCCTTACGCAACAGACACAACAACCCACCGCACAAAGTTTGATTGAAGACGTTGCTCCCGAGTTCGCAGAAATGGAGCAATACTACAATCAACGCATCAAAGAGAACTACGCCCGTTTAACAACCCACACACAAGATCCTGAAATTGACGCGGACCTACAGCAGCTAGACAATGCGATGGCCGAACTTCGGGAAGATTTAACAAATGCACCCTCCGGGCGCGAAGAAATGATCGTACAGCAACTTATTGAAAGCTACCGTCTCAAACTTCAAATCCTGGAGCGCATTCTGGAGCGCATCGAAAATATTGACAACAGTATTACTACACCAGACAACAACAGCAATGAAACCAGTATTTAAACTACTCCGGGCGGGCAGCCTACTTTTTGCGGCCCTGCTTACCATCGGTAGCCTGATGGCCGGGACCAACCCTACAAGGGAGTTTTCAAAAACCATTAACAAGCAGTTCAACATGGCATCAAATGGCCTTGTAGAACTCTCTAACCGGCACGGAAAAATCGACATTAAAACATGGGATCAGAGTAATGTCCGTGTTTCTGTGAAAATCTTGGTCGATGCCAAAAGCGAAGAAGACGCCCAAGAGGTCTTCGAACGTATCAGCATCAACTTTTCTAACAACAGCAGCAGTGTTTCTGCTATTACAGAAATCCAGGACAAGAAATCCAGTTGGTGGGGATGGGGTGATAACAATGACGAATTCTCTATCAACTACGAAGTATTTATGCCCGCAGCTGGCAGCCTTGATGTAACCGCTAAGTATTGTGATGTTTACGCAGCAACGATTGCTGGTTCAGGTAAATTCCAAGTAAAATACGGCAACTTCAAACTGGATGGCCTCGGAGAAGACAGTGACATCACACTTGCCTATGGAAACGGTTCACTTAACCGTGTTCGTGATCTAAAGGTAGACCTTGCTTATGGCAACCTTGATGTAGAAGAAGCCAGTGACCTTACTGTCGATGTTCGCTATGGCAACATTGATGTCGCCCAAGCCGGAGACATTATCAGTGATTCCCGCTACTCTAACTTCAAGCTGGGCGAAATTCGTGAGTTCCGTAATAACGGAAAATACGACAATGTTGAAATTGGCTTTGCAGAAGAAGTGGTTTGCGAAACCCACTACACCAGTGTTCAGGTCGGGCGCCTATCCCGCCGAATGAACCTTGACATGGCTTATGGGTCTGCAAAAACAGGAAAAGTCGATGCGAGTTTCGACGAAATCAACCTCAATGGTCGATACACCGATTTTAAAATCAGTATGGATCCTGGCATTAATTGCTCACTGGACCTTTCGGGAAACTATGCCGACATTCGCTTACCATCTTCTGGTGTGAGAACCAGCTATGACGCCCAAGATGGCAACTCTCACGAAGTGCGGGGCACCATGGGCAATGGAGGAAACAGCAGTATTAAGGCTAGAATGAGCTACGGAGGAATCGTTGTACGGACGAATTAGAAAAGCTAGAGCTTTAAATAAAAAGACAGCGGGCAAAGCGATCAATGATTGCTCTGCCCGCTGTTTTTTTTATTTTCGTGCTGTTCCTAAGCATTGATCTTTTGAAAAATCAACAAGCCCCAATCAAGGGCATCCTGCTTTGCTGCGTTTTCCCAAGAAGATAATTCTTGATCTAAACTCTTTAAGAATGCTGCAGTAGGCTTCTTAAGACCGCTTGGAAACGGTGCAGTAATCGCACTTCGTAGTTCTGTTAAATGCTGTGGCAGGTATTGAGATAGCATTGCCGTGTAGACTTTAAGCAGTAAAGCACGATCAGCAAATTTTTGATAATTAGCAACCTCTGGAAAAGCATCCAATTCCAATAAATCAGCAACAGTAGCTAAAGCATCTTCAGAGGTCCCTTCTTTTTTTACGAGGCTCGTAAAAACAAAGCGACCTTTAGGAGTCAGTACACGTTGTACTTCTCGAAAAAGTTTAGCTTTTTTCTCAACACCAAGCATGGTATCCTGGGCCCAAACGATATCAAAGCTCTCGCGGTCAAACGGAAAAGAACTTAGGACACCTTCAGAAACGCCTACCTTTTTCTCCATTCCTTCTGCTGCGATCTTCTTTTCCAGCAACTGATTGTAGTCAGTATTTGGGTCAAGGCATTCAATTTTGCAGCCGAACTCTGTTTCCAAAGCCATTACCGTAGCACCTAACTGCGAACCGATCACCAACATTTTGGTACTCTTCGCAATTTTAGGGATCAAACGCACCATTTTAGCGGTCGTTTGCTCACAAGCTTCCGTTAACGTCAAGGATTCAGGGCGATAAATGCCCAAATGGAAGTAGCCCCCAAAAAGTTGTTCAAAAAAAGCGGTAGCGGCGGGGTCTCCGCTAAATTTATTAATCGTATTGCTAAATATCATAGACTATCAAAGATAGGAAAAATTTCGGCGCAAAAAAAAAGGAACCTGCCGAAGCAGATTCCTAATTTTGTGGGCGATGAGAGACTCGAACTCCCGACCCCCTCGGTGTAAACGAGGTGCTCTAAACCAACTGAGCTAATCGCCCTTTGCGTTAAGCGAATGCAAATATAGGGGGTCTTTTTTTTATGTGCAAGACCTTCTCGAAAAAAAATAAAATTATTTTTCTCTTCGACTTCCGTATTTTTACCTGTATATCCACTTCAACATTATGAAACGCTTCTTCAAACGCTTGCTAATTGTTCTTAGTATTCTTTTTTTACTCCTCTGCGGAGCCGTATTTGTAATATCTAGTCTCTTTTCCGATCAAATCGGAGAACGGGTCGTTAGTGAATTGAATCAACAGCTCAAAAGCGAGCTAGAGGTAGAAGGTTTCGAGCTTTCTTTTCTAAGAACCTTCCCTAATATTGGAGCAAACCTAAGAGGTGTCAGCCTAAAAGGAACAGATGAGGAAGACCTTCTTGTCGCAGATGAACTTTCCTTTCGTGCCGGTTTATGGAGCTTGCTCGGTTCGGATGTTCAACTCAAGTCGGTAGTTCTTAGCGATGGCATTTTACGAATTGCTGTAGATAGGGACGGCAATGCTAATTACGATATCTTTAAAACGGAAGAGACTGAACCAGCTCCAGAAGAAAACACTACGTCTGCCAGTATAAACCTGGAAAAAGCAGTCGTAAGCAACATGAAATTATTTTACAGCGATGCACAGAACAAGCAACGCCTGACGATGGATATTGAAGAAGCCATATTTGCCGGAAACTTTGGGAGTTCTCAGTACAAATTAAATAGTGAAGCTCAATTATTTATTAAATACCTCGAATCCGACGGTGAGAGCCTTCTTAGCAATCGGCCTTTCGCTTATAACACTGAGATAGCCGTGAATACCGAAGAAGGGCAATATCAAATTGATGAATTGCGCCTACAGGTAGGAGAGCTTCCGCTGGAAGCTTCAGGTAACTTTAGAATACAAGAAGAGGAAACCTTCATTAACCTCAGCTTTAGCAGTGAAGATGGAAAGTTAGAAGATGTCTTGAGTTTACTTCCTGATGAATATAAAAACCAGTTAAATGGTATAGAAACTGACGGTGACTTTAGCCTCAACGCCACGATTGAAGGGGTACAAAACAAGCAACAGCAACCCAAAATAACGGCTGAATTGCGTTTTGCTGATGGCCGTATTTCTGGCGATCGTGTCAATGCCCGAGTTCGTGACCTTGGCTTCCTGGCTTATTACACCAATGGCACCCAACAAAATGACAAAACGTCGAAAATCGTTATTGAAAACCTTCATGGAGAATTCGAGCGAGAACCTTTCGCACTTGATCTTACCATCGAAAATTTTAGCGAACCCAGTATCGTATTCGCCGCAGATGGCACCCTGGCTCCAGGAGCCTTAATGGCCTTTATTCCCGATGAAAGGATTTCTTCCGGTAACGGGAAAATACATCTCAACCGGCTTCGGATAAGAGGCAGATACGAAGATATGCTTCGCAGTAGCCGAATAGGCAGGGTAGACATGGGTGGTTCGCTAAGCTTTGAAAACGCAGGCTTTACTATAAACGATGAAGACATAAGCCTGAGCAGTGGGGAGATTGTCCTTGAGCAAAACACCCTGACTGCCAAAGCCGTCACCCTGGATGCCCCGGGCACAAAGATGCTTTTTGATGGTCGGGCAACCAATATTCTCCCGGTATTACTCGCCGATTCAGTGAACTCTCAGGGAGCAACACTGGTCTTTGATGCCCGCCTTCAGGCCACCGAGTTGGACATTGATCAACTAATGGCACTCGGAGCCCCTTCAGAAATAGCCCAAGAAGAAGCAGAAGCCACAGGAACAACGGATTCGCTAGCTCAGGCAGAAGTAGAAAAGCGAGAGTTTTTTACCCGTTTCTTGGATGGCACTTTTGCTGCCGAAATCCAAAGCTTCAATTACGACCTAGTAGAAGGAGAAGACTTCAAGGGAAACCTTACCTTTAAAGACGGTACAATGACCATTGCGGGAAACACCAAAACTATGGATGGTGAATTTCTTTTGGATGGCGAAATGAGATTTACGGAAACACCTGTATTAACGGCAAAACTCAGCGGAAACAGGATCAACATCTATGAGTTTTTCAGGCAATCAGAAAATTTCGGGCAGGATTTTCTCGTCGCAGACAACCTCGAAGGGCAACTTGATACCCGAATTTTTGTTGAAGCTCATTTTGACAACGCCGGCAACTTTCAAGAAGATCAACTAAGGGTACTTGCTGGCGTAGGCCTCAAAGACGGCGTATTGAAAGACTTCGCTATGCTAGAGGACTTTTCCACATTTGTGAATATTCGCGATCTACAAGAAATTCGTTTTACCAGCCTTCAAAACTTCTTTGAGGTTAGAAATAGTAAACTCTACCTCCCTGTTATGTTTATCCAAAGCAACGCCTTGAATATGACCATTAGCGGTGAGCATACTTTCGATCAGGACATCAACTACTTCGTTAAAGTCAATGCTGGGCAGGTCATGGCTGATCGGTTCCGCCGGCACAACGCTAAGCTGAAGCCTAAACCAGCCAGGCGAAAGGGATTCTTCAATCTTTACTATGCCATTTTAGGCAACCTGGATGATTATAACTTCGTATCGGATAAACGACGGGTAGAAAACGATTTCCGCGAAAGCGACAGGCGTAAACGCGACATCCACTTTGAACTGGAACGCTTGTTTGGCACCATTATAGAACTCGTTGACGAGCCACTAGACTGGCGTGACATTCCTGAGTACGAAGAGAACCCCGATAGCGACGAACCGGAATTTTTAGATATGGAGATTGAAGGTGGAAATTAGTGCTGAGAATCGTTTTTGTTTATAGTCCTCCAAGGCAGGATTTACTTTCAGTGCTACTTCGCGGTGTGAATTCTGACTTGACGAACGATAAATGTTTTAAGGCATCCATTTTTAATACCAATTAAATCCTAGTCCAATAGAGAGCACTACCGCTTCTCGATCTTTACCATCATCTAAATTAGTCCAGCCCATCTGCAGTTGGGTTTGAAGGTCTAGTGCAAAGTTTTTCTTTTGCACTAATTCATACCCTGTACTGAAGGAAACTGCTCCACCAAAATTCCAGTCTTCATCTTTAATGTTATCTTCATAGATTGCTGGAAAATCCATAGCTAGACCTGCACCAGCATTTACCCACCATCGGTCTTTTACCCAATATTGAACAGATGGCATAAATGCATCAAAACTTCGGTCTTTACCTTGGTATTCGTAGCCCATTCCAGAATACATTCCTAGAATAGCTAGGCGATCATTGACCATCCAACCCAATTTCAAATTTGGAAAACTGCCGCCGCCCTGAGCTTCGTCGAAAGGTATTTCTTGATCGCTATCAGATATACTGATTACACCACCGCCTATTCCAAAACCAATGACAAATCCTTTTCTTTCAATTTGGTTGGTCTCATTTTGACCATAAGAGAGAAGCGCACAAAACGTAAATACAAAAATTAATAAGCTTTTCATTTCCAATCGTTATATAACAAGTAATTGATTTTATTTATCAGACTATATCGTCCTCCAACCCAAGATTTGTGAATTCTGTCTTGTCCTTTTTCGCCTCACTACGTTGGAAAGCCTCGCCAACGCGCTGCGTTTCCTGCGTTTTCCGCCTTGTGAGTCAAAAAAATGACTTTGCCATATTTTCACAAACCCTGACTTGGAAGACTATAGCTTAAAATTTCCACCCGATGTAAATATTTGGCTCAAAGAGAAAGACGTTTCCATATTTATCGTCAAACTCCCTAAACCCTTCAGGGGAATTGTTATCAAACATCCACTGGTTGATATGAACCTGAGGTTCTATGAAAAATCGTTTTTTCTTCCCAAATGCAACATGGTAGCCCAAATGAAGCGAGTTGTAAAGCTTAAATCCATTTTTAATTTTATTACCATCTAAATCCGTGTAGGTTTGAATTTGCGGAAGGACTTCAACAGAAGCAAATAACCCTTTCCAAAGCATGCGTTGGTAGGTGATACCTATTCCTGTTTCCCTTAAATATCCATCGTAATACTCAGTTCCAGACTCTATTTTATCTACCACGCCATCCCACCAGGTGATTCCCATGGGTTGAAATAATCGCCAGGTGGCAAACTTTACCCCAATGATGTTCTTATTATCTAGGTTGCGTTTTACATGTAATTCTACCATTTGAGTACTTGTTCGACTGCTCCAACCATAGATAATCTCATCTGGAACAAGATAAGGTATACTTACCCTCCACTTATGAGCTACTTCCGTTTCTTGATCTACTGACGAGTTGCTTTGAGAAAAAGCACTAAGTGTGTAAAAAGATAGAAGAATTAAAAATAGATTTTTCATAACAGTATTTTTTTGGAAAACTCCGATTGCTACCAAGCACCTCCCATTATCGTTAATTCATTTAATAAATGGGAAAGGAGTCATCAGCCGATGATTACTTACGCTGCTTGATCGAATTGTTAATACAAAGATGGAGTGAAAAAGGAAGTGAATCGTTCTGAAGTGAAATTTGGAACTTTTTAGTGAGATTTAGAACTTTTAAGACATGCTATGTTAGCTTGGCTAAAGCCAAGCTTAGCATCTCTTAAACAGCTCTGAAGTAATCCACGAAATAGGGTTACCAGTTAGATGTTTAATTCCGTGAATTACTTAAATCTGATTAGCTTTCACCCAAGCTTTCGGTGTCATCCCTTCGGTTTTTTTAAAGAAGGTATTGAATACCGTTTTAGAGTTAAAGCCGCTTTCATAAGCTAGCGCTAAAAGAGTAAGGTGGCTATTGGCAGGATTTAGAGCATTCTCTTTGAAGTTCTCCAAACGAAGACTATTGATGTATTCATTGAAGTTTTGGCCAATTCGTTCATTCAGCAACCAGGAAAGCTTATTACTGCTAATATTCACGTTTTCGGCTAGCTCGCGTAAAGTTAGAGATGGGTTTTGAAACCACTTTTCTTCCTTCATTCCTTTTTCAAAAAATTCTAAAACCTTGTCGATTTTAGCAACTGACATTAAGGCTTTGGGAGGGGCAATTCGTATTTGTGTTTCGGGATCAGTTGGTAATAGTTCTGTACGGAAAACAGCTTGAACCAAATCCTGAAATCTCTGATATTGGTGTAAAGGTTTAAGCAGCGGAATATTCATAAAGTTTATGATTTGACCGGTACGCATTTTGATGTTTTCTTCTAAAAAGTCCAATGCCATTTCGTGTTTCCCAAAATGGACCATCAAGAATAATGGCCAGGGAAATCGTGCTGATCCAATATCCTCTTTTATCATTAAGCTCACTCTACTGATATCAATATCGATCTTTTCTTCTGCGTTGACCAGCTTATACAATACTCTGCATTCTTCTGGTCTCTCGGCTAAAGGGGTTTGTCTTAAGAAGTCATTTAGTTTTTCGTAATCTTTCGTAAGAATTAAGCAGATTTGTTTTAATGCGATAGAATGTGTGAAATCAGGATTGATGCTTAAGGAGATCTCTATACAATCCAGCGCTTCGGTGTAGTCCTCGTTTAAATAATGAATATTTGCTTTGGTAAAATAATGATTCGTAGCAAAAGGATTGATTTTTAAAATATGATCAGTATGCCAGAGCGCTTTTTCGAAATAACCTACTGCTGTATACAATTCGCATAATCCTTCTTCTGCTTCCGTATAGGATGGATTAAGTTCTATTGCTTTTTGAAAATATTTATGCCCATTGATAAAATCCCAATGACTCCAAAAAGACAATGTCGCTTTACTAAAATACCCTACAAAGGATTGTTTGTCCAGGTTAAACCCTTTGCTGAGTTTCTCTTTTGTCACCTGCAATAAACCTTTATTATTTCTAAATGATATGGACATGGCATTACAATACGCCAAACCAAAGTAAGGCAAAGAAAATGAGGGGTCTTTCGCTATGCTTTGTTCATAGAATTCTGTTGCTTTTGCGATTCCTGGTCCATCCCACATTAAATGCTGATAGCGACCTTTAAGATAAAGGTTGTAGGCCTCTATATTTTGTGTAGGCGCTTCAATTAGATGTTCCTGAATATTGAGATGACCAAAATTTTCTCGAATCTGGTCAGCAATGAGTAAACTTATTTCATCTTGTAGTGCAAATATGTCTTCCAAATTCCGATCGAAATTCTTTGACCAGAAGTGAGTGCCGTCATTAGTACTGATTAACTGCGCTGTAATGCGAACCCTTTTTTTGACTTTCCGGACACTCCCCTCCAAAATAGTGCTTACTCCTAACTGACCACCAATGGTTCGCACATCTATATTTTTATTCTTAAATGCAAAAGAGGATGTGCGGGCAATGACTTTTAAGCCCTTCACGGTGGTTAGAGCGTTGATTATTTCTTCCGTAATGCCATCGCTGAAGTATTCGTTCTCAGGGTCGGCACTCATATTAACAAAAGGGAGAACCGCAATGGATTTATTGGAGGATGGTATGGGTAAATGATTACTCATTTTCTACTATACTTTATCAAGGCTTCTACGAACTGACATTGAATTTTAAGGATTTTTCTTTTAATCGGCTGCAACATTCCGGCTCCCGCGCAAGCCGACGTTAGGAGGATTGACGTCATAGCCATTGTTCGCCGCAATCTAATATTCATACTTTTCAACTTCCTTCAGAAGCATTTTATCACTTTTGGGCTAACTCTCATGATTCCTTTTGTTGACGTTAGCTTGGAAATTTAATCAGCAAGGAAGAAATTGGGTGATTTTCACTACCAAAAGCGAAATCCACATAAGCCCTTTACTCTGATGTGATATTCCTTCTTTTTACCATTCGATTAATCACATACATCAACCCACCAGTTGCAATCATCAATGATATTACCACAACCCCTAAGGTGGGGAAATTATTTATCATCCCATCTTCAGATTGAAATACTATCAATCCTGCTATCATGGCCGCCATACCTCCGACTGCCAGTTGCATTGCTGCATCAACAGCCATAAATGCACCGCGGTCTTCCACCTCAGGAATAACTGTTCCTAAAGCTGAAGAAGAGATACTTCGAGCATTAATACCAAGGAAGAGGAGGGTATGAACGATGATAACTGCCCAAAAGGGGTTTATTCCCAAGTTCGTAAATACCGCTACCGTCATTATGGTCATGATAGTCCCTGCCCAAAAAATATTTAGTGTTCCATATTTATCTGTCAAACGACCAATAATGGGAGCAAATATGAAAGTAGCAACCCCTGCAATTCCATAAAGTAATGGAAGGTCGTCAAGATCTACTCCAAGATTGTTAGTGCAAAATGCAGAGCTAAAGGTCATCAAAATAATATCTCCTGATACCAAAAGCGTGTTGTTTAAAAATACTGTTAAATAATTTCTATTGCTGATTATTTTTACAGAATGATGCAACGGGTTGACTTTTGCTGGTATTTGTAGATGTTGATCTACGGGCCTTATTTTCCAAAAAACAAGAAAAACTGCAATGATTCCTATAAACAAAACCAACCCAAAAGCTAAATGCCAATCCAACTCTGAAGCTAAGTAGAGCGCAAGTGGTAAACCGAAAATTTGAGTCCCTGCCGAAGCCATTTGTAGAAATCCGAAAGCCCTTCCTCTTTGGGTCGTTTCAAATAAATCAGTTACGATGGCAAAACAAATAGGACCTACGACCCCTCCGAATATACCTGTTATAACCCTAGCAACAACCAATACTTGGAATGAAGGTGCATTTGCACAAAACAAAATACCCAGCAAAAAACCTGAGTAAAAAAATAAAAGCAATTTTCTCCGATCAAATTTGTCCGCATAACCTGATAATAAAACAGCAGCTATTCCTGCACTAATTGGATATGCAGACGCCAATAAACCAAACTGTTTGGTAGTGATTTCAAGCTTAGGAAGAAGGATTGCTGACAATGCGGACATAAGCATGAAGTCCAAAACTATAGTCATTAAAACCAATGCAATGATAGCTACTAAAAGAAATTGATAGCGCGTAAATTTAGGCTTAGTTTCGCCTTTCATAGTTATTCTATTTTTCCTGAGAATTCACCCATACTCGTGGAGTCATTCCTTCCATTTTCTTAAAAAAAACATTGAATACTGTTTTGGAATTAAAGCCACTTTCATAGGCTAAACCCAAAAGAGTAAGGTGACTGTTATTTGGGTTTAATGCTTTTTCTTTGAAAGCTATTAATCGGAAGGTATTAATGTATTCATTAAAATTCGTACCAATTTGTTCATTGATCAGCCATGATAATTTATTAGGGGACAATTCCAGTTTTTCTGCTAAATGCCTTAATGAAATTGATGGGTCTTTATATATTTCATCTACTTTCATTAGCTCCTCTAGTTTTTCTAAATAGTTTTCTATTTCATTTTTGCTTAACAATGAAGTACTAATGAAAGGGGTTTGAGCTATGGTTATAGGTTCAAGAATCTGCTTGTTTTTTATAGATGGGGGAAAATTCATTTGGGAATAAATTTCTTTAAACCGAGCATTATCCCGAAGGTTATCCCAGACCCAATAATTCTTTAAGGTTACCATCGTTACCGAGCGTTCTTCGTAAGCTTTGTCTAACCAGTAAATGGCTTCATTAGGCATATTTAAAAGAGAAAATAATAATGCTGGATCTGAAGAGTCCATGTATTTCGATTTTTTTATAACCGCTAAGGCCTCTTCCTTCTTGCCCATAAGTATTTTCACCACCAATAAATCTAAATTAGCAAGTCCTTGACCACTTGTAAGTCCAAGTGCCCTATTGATGTCAATTAATGCTTCGTTATATTTCCCTAAATACCCCAAGGCTAAACCTCGAAAACGAATTGCCTCTGCAAAAGTAGCGTCAACTTCCAAGGCTTTATTAAATGCTGCAATTGCCTCTTCAAAACTACGCGCAAAATAATAGATCAAGCCCAGTTGCCAATGTGTATGAACATCAAGAGGGTCAGTTTCAGCCACCCTTTTGGATACTTGAACAGCCCGTTCAAAATCCTCCTTGATAAATATATAGTAATAGGTAATGAATTCATTTTGGTCAGATAGACCATATTTTATTGCCTTATCGTATTCTATTAGGGCAGCGTCCCAATTCCAATCCGAGAACAGTTTGATATAAGCAAGCATCATATGTGCCTTTGCATTTTCTGCATCTAATTCGATGGCTTTTTCAGCGGTATTTCTTGCTAAGTCATTCCCTTCTTTACTGGGTATCATATTGTAGCTCGCCGCGTGAATATATGCTTCTCCCAAAAATGCATGGGCGTCTGCATAGTTCGGGTCAATTTTAATTGCACCTTTGAAGAAGTTCATTGCTTTTTTAACATCATCAAAGTCTTTCCTTTTTAGATGATAACTCCCTTTCAACCATAAATCATAAGCCTTGATATTTTGAGTTGGGATAGCATTGGAAAAAGACGGAATTTCGAAATGCCCAAAGTTTTCACGGATTTGGTCTGCAATGAGCAAACTGATTTCATCTTGCAAGGCAAAAATATCCTCCAGCTCCCGATCAAAATTCTTCGACCAGAAGTGAGTGCCGTCATTAGTACTGATTAACTGCGCTGTAATGCGAACCCTTTTTTTAGCTTTCCTGACGCTCCCCTCCAAAATAGTACTTACCCCTAACTGATCACCAATGGTTCGAACATCTATATTTTTATTCTTAAATGCAAAAGAGGAGGTGCGGGCAATGACTTTCAAGCCCTTCACGGTGGTTAGGGCGTTGATTATTTCTTCCGTAATGCCGTCGCTGAAGTATTCGTTCTCAGGGTCGGCACTCATATTAACAAAAGGGAGAACCGCAATGGACTTATTGGATGATGATATGGGTATATGCTTGCTCATTTTCTACTATACTTTATCAGGGCATCTACGAACTGACATTGAATTTTTAATGATTTTATTTAAAAATATAGTTTTGAACAGCCTCAACACGCAACCAATCTCTATGATTCATCATTGAACTTGTACTTGGCTAACCAACTTGCTCCCTTTCATCTTCATCTCTACTATGTAGCTTCCTTTCCTAAGAAAGGAAACATCAACATTAATAAGCTGTACTCCAAGATACACTTCTACTCTTTTGCTTCTCAATATCCTGCCATCCAGGGAAATGATACTCATTGTCGCAGAGCCTGCTATTGGAGAGTCAATATCTAAAGTCAAATAATCGTCTAGTACAGGGTTCGGAAACAATCGAATCTCATCTAGATTGTTATTTGTTAGCTCTTGTAAAGAAACTACCTGCTGATTAATATATAGCCTAGTAGATCTAACACCATCTGGCCACCCTGCTATCAACACATCTTGGTCACTATCTCCATCTACATCTGCAAAGACAACGGAACCTAGTGTAACGCCCTGAAACGGAGTGCCTAGAACTTCGCTGAACTCTCCCGATCCATTATTAGAATATAATTTTGCAATTCGTCCAATTTCCGTGTTTCCTGATATTATTACATCTTGGTCACCATCTCCATCTGTATCTGCAAAGGCAACGGAACCTCCATAAGTATCAAGAAATGGTGTATCATCTACTTCGTCAAAAACCCCAGTCCCATCATTAAGATACAACTTCGTAATAACTTCCAATCCATTCGCACCGGTTACCAGTAAATCTTGATCATTATCGTTATCAATATCTGCGAAAGCAACTGAACTTTCAATTCCTTCTACGTCCTCGATTGAAGTATTTTCATTCTCACTATATCCACCATTTCCATCGTTAATATACAACCTAGAGCTTGAGGAAGATCCGTTAAAGCCCACAATCAATAAGTCTTGATCATTATCACCGTCTACATCTGCAAATTTCACACAACTAACTGACACTCCTTCAAAAGGAGTGCTTTCGACTTCACTAAAACTACCTAATCCATCATTTTCATAAAGTATAGCGATATCCATACTACCATCGTTTCCTGTTATCAATACATCTTGATCATTATCGTTATCTATATCAGCAAATTCTACTGCGCTAAAACTAACAGCTTGAAACGGAGTATTTAAGACCTCACTAAAGTTTCCTAGCCCATCATTTTCGTACAAGTTAGAAATTCGACCTGCACTGCTTAATCCCGTAATGAGCACATCTTGATCATTATCACCGTCAATATCCGAAAATGATATTGAGCCACTACTAACTCCTTGAAGTGGTGTCTCTGTCAACTCAACAAAATATCCAAAACCATCATTCTTATATAGTTTTGCAACTTGAGCTGTTCCTGTATTACCCGTAATAAGTAAATCCTCATCGCCATCGTTGTCTATATCTGCAAAGGCAACTGAACTTCTATCAACTCCTTCAAAAGAAGTAGATATCGAAGACTCTAAAAACGATTGAGCGACAAGTAATGGCCCAGTTGCTATAAGGTATAAAAGTAAATATTGCTTTATCATTTTTATCATTGCATAGTCAAGGATATAGTGTACATCTTCTCAAGACACATGGTTTACAATTTTAGATATTTTTCTTCTCATCACCCGCAGGGTTGCCACCAACTCATTTTTATCCCCCCCTAATTCTTCCAATCCTTCTTCTCCTGCTCTATATGGTGTAGCACCACTTTGATCCCGTATTTATTCTTGATATGCCGGGCCAGGCAATCCGCTGCGTAAACGGAGCGGTGCTGTCCGCCTGTACAGCCAAAATTCACTTGAAGGTTGGTAAAACTACGATCAATGTAGTCTTCAACGGCGTTGTCTACAATGCGATAGACATCTTGCAAATACGTCCCTATTTCACTATGATGCTGCAAAAAATTGATAACAGACTCGTCCCGGCCAGTGAGTTTTTTGTAGGGTTCGTAGCGGCCAGGATTGTGGATAAACCGACAATCAAAAACAAATCCGCCGCCGTTGCCACTATTGTCTTCCGGCACACCGGTCTTTTTGTAGCTAAAGCTATTAACACCTACCGTCAATAAGCTGGAGCTTGCCTTAATTTTATCAAAAGGCTCAAATTTTTTAGAAGCGATCAGTTCTTCCAACGCCCGCCTGAGTTCAGGGATGGCTACCGGAATTTTATCATTATCAAACAGCCATTTAATATTTCGCAAAGCAAAAGGTATACTTTGCAAAAAGTGTTCTTTCCGCTCGTACATTCCCCTAAAACCATAGGCTCCCAACACTTGTACACAGCGCATAAATACGTATCCGTAATAATAGGGCACAAAAGCCTCTCGGTCAATAGGGCAAATAGGTTCCAGTGCATCCAGATAATGCGCTAATAATTCTTCGCGGATATCTTCCGGAATATTGGCTTTCGCCTGATAAAGCAAACTAGCCAAATCGTATTGTAATGCCCCCCGGCGGCCACCCTGGTAATCAATAAAGATGGGCTCACCATTCTTTATCATGATATTTCGGGTCTGAAAATCCCGAAACATGAAATGATCCGTATTCGTCTCTAGCAAGAAATCAGCCAAGGTGTGGACGTCATCTTCCATTGCCTGCTCATCGAAGGGAATATAAGCCAGCCGCAGAAAGTAATACTTGAAGTAATTGAAATCCCACAACATTGATTGTTTATCAAAATTAGTGCGGGGAAAGCATTTCTCGTAATCCAAACCATCGCCGCCTAATACTTGCAAGCGGGCAAGCTGTTCAACAACTCTTCGATAGATTTTCACCAGGTAATCTGGAAAATAATCCCCTTTTTGCAAGAGGTAACTGTACAAGGTTGTTGCTCCAAGATCTTCCTGCAAGTAGATATGCTGCGCTAGATTTTCAGCAAAGATTTCCGGTACAGGCAAGCCTTTTTCTCGAAAATGACGGGAAAAACTAATAAAAGCTTCATTTTCCTGAAGATGCGGGTTATATGCGCCTACGGCCAGTTTGTTCTTACTCTGTAAACGATAGTAAATACGATCCGACCCAGAAGGCGCTAAAGGAAGTACCAGCGTTGGGATCTCGCCGGCCCATTCTTCAAAAAGAGCACTCAGGCGTTGTTCAATTGCGATGGAAGCCATTAATTATAGGGAGTTATGAGGAACAGCACAAAAATAAGTTGAGCCATATTCAGCAAAGGTAAAAAAGAAAAAGCCTTGTTAGCAGTCAAAAACCACTAACAAGGCCGAAGGAGTAAACTATCCTCAAACAGTTACTCCAATTGGTAACCTCTCTCTTTTGCTCTAAACTGCTGCTGCCCGACGATGCCCGCGGTGCACCTCTAAATAAGCGCTAGCTCCGGGGCGGCTCAATAAATCCAAAAGTAATTCCTTGGCCCGAAACAGCTGGGCCTTTACAGTACCTAATGGAATATTGAGTTCAGTGGCAATTTCATCATAACTCAACTCTTTAAAATAGCGCAACTCGATCATTACGCGATACTTATCACTCAATCGCCCTAACACTTGCCTCATCAAACCAATCCTTTGCTCCCGAATAACGGCCTCTTCAGGGTTGAGTCCTGTCGCATGGAGGGTGCTGGAATAATCTTGCTGGCTTTCTTCATCCATGCGTTCGTCGATGGACAAAACGGTTAGTCTTTTCTTGCGAACATGATCGATGCAATTATTGACAGCGATCTTGTACAACCAAGTACTAAAGGCATAATTGGGCACATAAGAGCCCATGCGGGTAAAAGCTTTGCCAAAAGCTTCTATTGTTAAATCATAAGCATCTTCACGGTCGTTGGTCATTCTCAACATTAAGTGAAAAATGCTGGATTCGTGACGCGCCATCAGCTGCGTGTACGATTGCTGGCACCCTGCTTTTGCTCGTTCTACGAGTTCAAAGTCATTGAGTGCTTTTTGCGTAAGTCTGGGATTTTTAACTGCTACTTCCATTGTTGTATTCGGCTACCGGTTAATAATGTCGGTACGAATAAGAAGTAATACCCAAGGTATAGGAAATCCAGTAAGGGGAGATAGGGCAGCAAGTTATGCTCGCCCAGATGTTTACTGGCTCCTAGTGATACTCGGAGGACTACTCCCATCCGCACCATGTAATTTAGTGTCAGATAGTACCACACTTCGGGAAGCAGTATTAACAGCAGGAAAGTAGCCGCGTAAAAGGTAAAATGACTTAAAGCCAAAGCACCTAGTGCGATCTGATCTTGCCAGCGATAATAACTGCCTACACTAAGGTGGCGTCGTTTTTGGATGTAGTAGCCTCGCCAAGAGGAATGGGGACGAGAATAAACTCTCGCCTCTGGAAAAACATTAATCGTTGTATTCTCAGCTTGCGCAGCCTGGTTTACCAGAAGATCATCGTCTCCTGATATGAGGTGAGCATGCTTGCTAAAACCATTTGCTTGCCAAAATATGGATCGGTGGTACGCTAAATTACGCCCAACACCCATATAGGGATGGCCTGCTAATGAAAATGAAAAATATTGTATGGCAGTGTAGAAAGCCTCGAAGCGAATAAAGCGGTTAAGCCATCCTCTTCGTTTTTGGTAGGGACCATAACCAAGAACAATTTTCGTGTTCTTTTGAAATGATCGTTGAGTTATCTTCAGCCACTGTTTACTTATAGGTTGACAGTCAGCATCTGATAAGAAAAGTAAGTCAAAGCTCGATTGTTGTATGCCGTAGCTCAAAGCTGCTTTCTTGCCCGGAGAAGTTTCCTTCTTCATCGAAAGCAGGCGTAAGATCGAATATTTTTTTTGAAATTCCAAAACAACTTCCTCAGTTTTATCTGAAGAATTATCATTTACCACTAAAATTTCAAATTTAGGATAGTCTTGTTCCAGGAAAAACGGTAGGTTCTGGCGCAGGTTTTCAGCTTCGTTATGGGCACATATAATAATAGAAACCGGGGGAAGTTCGTCTTGGGGCACTTCTGGAAATACGGGCAATTCATACTTAGCTAATCGTCGGAAGCGAATTCCCCAAAAAAAGAATTGCACCAGTGAGGCTAATGCTAATACGCCAACAATGATATTAATAAGCATAAAACTAAGGATGAGCTGCTACCCAAACCTCCCCATCTGCAAAAATCTCCTTTTTCCAGATCGGCACCGTTTGTTTTAAGGTATCAATAGCGTATTGGCAAGCGGCAAAGGCAGCAGCACGATGTGCAGTTCCCACTGCTATAATAACGGCAATATCTCCAATAGCTAATTGGCCTACTCTATGGTGAATAGCGACACGGCTTTCTGGCCACCTTTCAGTTATAGTCATCGCGATTTTACGCATTTCACTTATGGCCATTGGTTCGTAAGCTTCAAAATCCAGGCGTAACACTTCTTTGCCCTGTGTATGATTACGTACAGTACCAACAAAGAGCACCAAGCCTCCCTTATCAGGAGCTTCTACCCACTGTTGGCAAACATTTGTATCCAGTGGCGTTGTAAGGAGCTGTATATCAATCGTCATAGTCATCAAATATTGCGCAAAAGATCTACCCTCCAGCTACAGGTGGGATAATTACGATTTCATCACCAGCAGAAATAGGCTGGTTTTCATTGGCATATTCAGCATTTACCGCTATTGCCAAGGACGTCAAGTCAACAAAGGCGGGGTAACGCTCTTTGAGCAATTCTAACAGGCGACCAACCGTCAGGTTTTCCGGGCCAGATATTTTCAACTCCGGGCCTCCAAGAATGTCTCTCGCTATGCCAAATGCCAGTACTTTTATCTCCATCTACACTTTAAATTAATTACTAATCCGAGCCAAAAAACAGGGGATTATCAGCAAATTATCATTTTCTTAACAAAACTTTAACACTTAACCGTACCTGCACTCGCCTTTGCCTCAAGATCGCTATTTTATTCTGTAGCCCCTTTTCCAATCGGAGGTTTATATGGACAGAATCTCTGTAAAGGATAGAAACAAAGGAGAAAATTTCACTTTTCATGCACTCCAACCCCCTGAAATATAAGAAACTAGCGCCTTTCGGCGTATAGCGAACCTAAAAACTTGCTATGCGTTAAAAAAGGGGATAATTTTGCACCCAAGTTGTTACACAGTGTAATAACATCACTTGCGTAAGTTACGATGACAAGTAACGTTTTATCTTATTAAAGGATAAACCAAGTGAAAACCGGCTTACCCCAGTTAGAAATATTTATCCCCAATCACTGTATCCCCAGTGATTAATATTTCAAAACTACGGCCGGACTTTGTTTGACGAAACTGAAAAGAATGAAATTCCCGTGGACAATACTTGTCACGGCCCTCTTATTTGCGGCCGTGGTAACAGGTAACACTACGTCTTATCCCAAAGCTACTGAAAAGTCTCCTTACGCTTTCACTCGCCTTTCGGATGAGCTTATGAATGAGCGGATCGACCAAATGGATCTTCCTTTTGCCGCTCAAAACACCCCACAGATCAAATCTGTTATTCGCCGTTTCACGGTGGAGGGCCAGCGTGATTCAGAATATATCTTGGGTCGTGCGAAAATCTACTTCCCCATTTTTGAGCACTATTTGCGGCTTTACAAGCTTCCAGAAACGCTTAAGTATTTACCCATTATTGAATCTTCCTTACGGCCTAGTGTCACCTCACCAGTAGGCGCAGCAGGTTTGTGGCAGTTTGTAGCCAGTACTGGTCGCATTTATGGCCTAACCGTAAATGGGCAGGTTGATGAACGACTAGACCCACACAAAGCTACCGAGGCTGCCGTTAGGATGCTCGCTGCTTTGTATGAGCAATTTGATGACTGGGGACTTGTGTTAGCAGCTTACAACTGTGGCCCTGGCCGAGTAAGAAAGGCAATGCGGGCAGCAAACAGCTCTGATTACTGGGCGGTACGTAAGTACCTTCCTTCTGAATCGCAGCACTATGTTCCTCGTTTTATTGCTGCTGCCTACCTCATGAATTACCATGCAGCTCACGGCATTACACCACGTATGCCTGACTATGACATGCTCGACACGCGTACTTTCAAAGTAACTCGTGCACTGCATTTAGGAACCCTGGCCCGACAGCTAGAGCTTAGCTACCGCACTTTAACTGCACTCAACCCTTCTTATTTACAGGGTTTGGTTGCTGCCAGTGCAAAAGGTCAATATATTACCGTTCCTACCCGAGTAGCTGCCAGCTTTAAAGAAAGATACATTGATACCAATGCCGTAGCAATACCGGCTAATCACCAAAAGAGTGAATACACTACCGTATCAGGTGATCAATTGGAAACTTTGGCAATCTTATTCCAGTGTACTCCACAAGATTTAATCAACTGGAATGGCTTAATCAATAACAAAATTACCGTTAACCAGCCACTTACTGTTTATCTACCAAGACGCGTAGCTAAACCTTAATATTTGGTCAACAGATCCCGAACGCCCTTTTCTCGTTATCGCGAGAAAAGGGCGTTTTTTATTGTCAGATGTAACCTTCCTCTTCCTTTTCCGTAAACAGTTAATAATAAGAGTTTTGAGAGGCTTCTACACACATGGTAAATTGCTTGATTAAAGCAATTAGCAACTAACTACACAACACACACACTTTTGTATTTTGCTTTGAGCACCGTCTTTTTCGGTGCTCCCCTATGAGAAAACCATACCGTTGAGCGTTATCCTGCACTGACCAACAAGTCGGAGCGAGGCAACTCTTCATCGGTACACAATGCCCTACGTCCATGAGAAACCCACTCAAAAAAGTACTGCTGTGCCTTATTGGCACCTTTACTTTCTCCCCCCTTTTGAGATCGGATTGTCTTGCTGATTTAACCTATCTAAAAGATTGCTTAGCTCCGAGAGATGCGCCTTACTTAGATAAAGCGTACTACCGCTACACCGTTAGTGGCCAGCAGGAAACTATTAAGATGCTAAAAAAGCTTCCTTTGTATGAAGCAACAATGGGAAAAGCACTCGCAGATGCTGGCGTCCCTGATTGGCTGAAGTTTATTCCCTTGGCGGAGTCTCGTTTAAAACCTCGTGCAGTATCCGCTGCAGGCGCTGCTGGGTTATGGCAAATTATGCCCCTAACAGGCCGCAGCCTTGGTTTGACCATCAATAAGCAGGTGGATGAACGCCTAGATACTTATAAAGCAAGCGTAGCCGCAGCTAAATACCTAAAACAGCTTCATCATCAGTTTGATGATTGGCTCTTGGCCTTAGCAGCATACAATTGTGGGCCAGGCAATGTGAGAAAAGCCCAACGAAGATCAGGTGGTTATTTCTATCATGAAATAAGCCGCTATTTACCTCGGCAAACCAGACGCTATATCCCCAGGGTACTCACGATTGCTCAAATTGCTCGAAAGCCACAGTCTTTTGGCTTATCTGTAACCCAAAAGGCCGTTCCTCCAGTAACGATTACAGTAACTACCTCTACCAACTTAGAGACAATAGCTCGCTATTATTGCATGCAGATAGGGCCGTTAATCTCTTTAAACCCTTCCTATTTGAAGGGGCGCATTAGTGCTACACAGTTACCTGCTAAAGTGGTTATTCCTGCGATCGTTTATCATAGTAACGAACGGGTAAGCGTAATAAAAATCTCTCAACATCTTCAGCACAATGATATTCTCTTGAGCACTGCTTTGCAAAAACAGCCACTCGGGACACCTCTTGCGCTCCAAGGGAAGCCAAGCAATTCAAATCCTTTCGGCATTGACTATTTACTTGCCTTTTCTATGTCTCTTCCTGTATAAGGAACAGTTTGGAAATTTTGCGCGTAAACAGAAAAACATTAGTCATCCCGAATTTTGATTGTCATCAAAATCCGTGCTGACCAACCGCAAAACCTATCGTTAAAGAAGAAACCCCATGATTTCACTAATAGAAATCGTGGGGTTTCCTACAAAAAGTCAGATAAATCACTCTTTTCAGGTATTTACGGACTCTTTCTAAGTTAACGTCAGGCTGGATTTTGGCTAAGGCCAAAATTCGGGATGACTATGTTTTCAATAAACAATTAATTGAGCTTATCGAACAAGGCGAATTTGCTTGGAGTGTTGCTGGTTACCCACTCTTAAGTTAACAACATACACACCTGCAGCCCAACCGATATCTGACAATGGCAGACTGAATCGTTGATTACCACTCATCTGGTAACCTTGAAAAACAGTCTTCATTGGTTGTCCAAGCATATTGTACAAGGTAATGTTTACCGGGCTGGCCGTGGCGAGATCATAACTCAAGAACAACTGGCCTGCATGGTAATATGCTTCAAGGTTTATGTTACTTAACTCCTGCGGCGACCAAGTACTTACGGGGGCACAGCTCAAGCCAAGGCCGCTCAGCCGCTCGTATGTTTCGCCCATTACCTGATCGACGAGGTTGCCATCGATACAAAGCCACTGCTCCAATACCGTAGCATAAATTTGACGGAAATCCGTCGTATACTGTAGGTTTCCATTGTTATCAACCTCTTCCAGGTCGGGTAATCCGCCCAAGCTCCCATTGCCATTCAGACCTTCACCGAACATTAACAATGGAGCTGCGGCTCCGTGATCGGTTCCATCAGAGGCATTTTGTTCAATACGGCGGCCAAATTCTGAGAACGTCATTGACAAAGCCCGTTCGCCATGTCCTCCGTTACTGAGGTCTTCATGAAAATGTTGAACAGCTCTTGACAATTGATTCATTAAGCCTGGGTGGTTATTCCCTTGATTTGCATGGGTATCAAAACCATCATGCACCACCATATACAGACGTGTTCCCAGACCTCCACGAATCATCCGCGCCACCAATGCTAGTTGCTCTGCCAGGCTGTTATTATCATACTCTACACTATTACTACCCTCTCCGTAAGCATCCGCAACCACCTCTGCATACCGAAAAGTGTTATTGGCAACAGAACGCAAGTAGCTAAGTTGTTCCCCATAATGACAATCCGGTACAGCCAATGGATCGTGCAACTGCCCTGTTTGAGCAATCGTATACAATTGTTCAGGATTGGCAACATTCAAAGACATATCAAAGCCATCCGTGTTATTAAAGACCAGATTACCCGCGCTCCCCATCTGAATCGCAGGAGGTGTCAATGGTGGATTGTTCAAGAAGTCGGGATACTCCTGCTCTAATAGACGGCCCAACCATCCAGAGTCAGCTACTTCATTGGCATCCGCGCCGGAAGCCCACAGGTCTGTAGACCGGAAGTGCGACAAACTATGGTCTTCGTAGCCTACATTGTTTACGATTTTCATCTGGCCGTCCTGCCACATATTCTCAAGCGCGCCCATTGAATTGGGCATTCCTAATTCTCCTGTAAGGTTAATCACCTCATTTTCGGGGATTGCAATGTTTGGTCGGCCAGACTGATAGGTACCATAATCAAACAGTGGTATGATGGTATTTAGGCCATCGTTTCCACCTTTGAGGCGAATCAAAACCAGTATCCTGTCTTCTGTGGTAGCACCAGAAAGTGCCATCGCAAGTGGAGAGCTGGTAATGGCCGTAAGTGGCATTTTCCCCAAAAGGAAAGAAGCGGTACCTGCCACTCCTAATTGGCGTAAAAATGTTCGGCGACTCCAGTTCTGATGATCCTGCTGGTGTGCCTGACCATGCTCTAGCGCAATACCGCGCTTTGTCTTTTTATTATTGTTATGCTTATCGTGATTACACATGATTGGTCAGGTTTTAGGATAATTGAAATTCAGGTAGGCGAGAAATGTGTTGCATCAGCAACCCGACCTGTACTGGAACGGTTTCCCAAAATAAGTTCCATTCCCCACTGTCGTAATAATTCTGAGGAACCTCCCATTTAAAAATATCCGTCGCAGCAGCGTAAGCTTCAGGAGTTGTTAGTCCCCCTGGTACCAGGTAATCAATGATGGCTTGCGTAACCAATGCCGGGTCATTTGCATTACTGGTTGTTAACGCTTGCGCCAATGTCACCAACCGTTGTGGTTCACCTTGATAATTGGTAAAGATGAAAAAGTCGGAAGTTTGCCAGCGGCCTGTAATCGTATTGGTGTTCACCCAGTCACGATCGCCGGGCCAACCAGCTACATCTATGGGGTTAAACAAGCCTTGATTGAGCTGATACCCTGCATAGAGGATATAATTGCGAATATCTTCATTGATAATAAAGTCACTTTCGATAACTGTATTAATCATAAATTCCAATGGGCTTTTGATTAGGACACCCATTATTTTTTCATCAAAAAAATGTTCGCTTTTGAATAGCTGCCGAAAAACGGGTTCCAGCTCCCAGTCATTCGTTCTCAATGTTTCTGCTAGCCCAGCCACAATATCTTCGGCAATTTCCGGGTGTACAAAGTGGCGGTAAATTTTCCCGCAGATGTATTCTGAAATTTCGGTAGCTCTTTCTGTAAACAGAATATCATGAAGCTCATCGTAACCCCAGTTACCCGTTTGTCCGAAAATAGTTTTACTATCCGGATCATGTAGCAATTCGGTAAAAGTGATCGGAGCACATGCAGAAGTAAAACCATTCCAGCCAGTGAGTGCGCGAGCTGTTTCTACAATATCCTGCTGGGTGTAGCCATTGTCTTGCCCAAGTGTAAAAAGCTCGTACAATTCACGCGCATAATTTTCATTCGGCTCGAAACGGTTATTCTGTACCCCATTGAGGAATACCAGCATGGCTGGTGTTTTGCCCATTTCGTAGACAAATTCCCGAAAATTACCCAGCGCGTGCGTTTGCAATAACTGGTGGTAAGTATACATCCAGGAAGGGCAGAAATAATCTTCAAACCTGGTCACAAAATGATTGTGCCAAAAGAGAGTAATGCGTTCCTTGGCACCATTTGCCAACATGGAACCTATCCAATCATTGGCATACTCGATGACTTGAGCATTGCTTTCGGCACCAAAATCACCGTAGTCATCAATTGTCCAGTTCGACCAAGTAGGCGCTGGCAAATTTGGCGTATTGAGGGCTCCATCAATCAATTGATCAACGAGCGCACCAGGAGTGAGTTGTTCCGCAGTAACAATTGTACCTTGAGTAGCGCCATAACCCAGACGACGAAAAAGGTGTTGAACGCGCGCACGGTTCCAGGGAGCCGCCGCGTTATCGGCATAGGGCACCAAAGTACCCGTTGCACAATTAGGAGGTGGGACAGTTAACATAATAGAATGGAATTAGGGGGTCAACAATTATTAGCCTTAACGTAAAGTTAGGCAAAAAGCTTGTTCCAATGCAAAACCTACTGACAATGAGGAGTTGAGGTTTTCAAAAAACGAGGCTTAGACCGTAAAAAAGGACGATGGTTTAAAGGGAAGGGCGCTTTTTAATATAGCCAATTTTGAGCTTGTATTCCTGCTCTGCTTTCACTTTGAGACGCGATTTTCTGTCCAATCAATATTGAAAGGCATCTGTAAGATTCCTTCCAACATTTATCGGTAAGATCGGTATATAGTTATATTTGAGGATTCTTATTATCTTTCCACTGATCAAATCAAAACCCAACTTATGAGGTTTCTGGCATTTTTGCTTTTCATAGCCTTCGTGCTCTTCGCGATTTTTGCCCGGTGGTTCTTTATTTGCGACATTTTGAACCTTTGTGAAGAGGCTCCTGTCGAAGTAGAAGTAGCTCCCAGGTTACAAACGCTACAGCTTACTGAAAACGACTCTGTTTTATTGAGTGGTTACGATCAGTTTGCATTTTCTAAAGGAATAGACCAACCCGAGCTGAACACCAACAATGAGCAATTCCTTGACACCCTTGCTCAAATGTTGACTGCTGATACAACAAAATCACTAGAAATAACTGGCCGTTTTACCCCACAAGAAAAGGACATCATGGCCGGTTTCTACGAAAACATGGGCCTAGCCCGAGCTGCGGCTATCCGAGATTTGATGGCCTCTAGGGGTATTGACGAGAACCGAATCAGTTTAAAGCACGCCATTACTTCCGACAGTTTACTACAAGAGCCGCTACTGTTCGCTTTTGCATTAAACGACCTCCCTAGTGAATACGCTACAGCATCGTATCGTTTCACGAACATGACTTACTCTGACGCTAACTTCCCTAGTAATAGTGCCATTTTTGACCCTGGTGAGGCGTTCCGCAATTACGCAGACTCTGTTAAAGTGTATATGGAAGCCCATCCTGAAAAATCTATCCGTATTGTCGGTCATACCGATAATATAGACTCTGAAAAATACAACCTTAAATTGGGAATGCGTCGCGCAGAAAGCGCCAAGGAATACCTGGAAAACCTGGGGATCACCTCCGCCATTGAAACAGAATCCAAAGGAGAAACGGAACACGTCGCCTCGAACGATACGCCAGAAGGACGGCAGGAAAATCGCCGGGTTAACTTCATCATTGAATAAAAAGGTCCGCAACTAAGTATTGCGCAGAAAATAAACTATAATGACTGATCAAACACTTATAAATTACTTCACTCAGATTGATTCCCGTGAGGGTTTGTTTTTGTGGATGTGTATGCTTGTTGCTTTTCTTATTGGCTTTATTATTGCGTATTTGTTGCGCTCAGGCAAGGTTCGTCGACTCAAGAAAGAGCTAGCCGAAGCCCGACAACAACTGGAAGCTAACCAAACACTCCTTACCAGTGCACAAGACCAACTGAAGCAACGAAACGCAGAACTTCAGGAAGAAAGTCGGGAAAAAGTAGACTTAATGGAGCGAGTAAGAGGCGTTGATACTCAAAAAGATCAACAGCTTCAAGAGGTTGTAATGCTCAATCAACGATTGGAAGAAATACAAGCCGCTAATCGCAACTACAGCCTCACCATTGACGACCTCAACAACCAGATTGCGGAGCTAAAAACGCAGAACGCACAATTATTGGAGACTCCTCAAAATTTTGTTGACACCAAAACAACGACTGTTGTTCCTTCTCAAGAAGTAGCAGAATTGCGCGAACGTTTAAATACTTTCGAAACCTCTTTAAGCCGCCTATCCGGAGAGAACCAAGCCCTAAGATCAGACTTGGCAATGCTGAAAACGCAGCCCACTGTTGAAACAGCCGTCGAAGCGGAAGATGGTGAATTAGTACTGGGTAATGACAAAACTGTTCTTTACGATAAAATCATTGTTTCAGATCGAGACAAAGATGCGCTTACTAACATAGAAGGAATAGGTGATTTTTTAGAGAAAAAGCTCAATAGTATTGGTGTTTTCTCTTATGAGGATATCGCCAACTGGACACCAGGACGGATTGATGAAGTTACTGGAAAAATCGGCTATATCCCTGGGCGAATAGAGAAAGACGACTGGGTTGGGCAAGCAGCTTTACTCTTACAAAAAGAACTACAAACACCTGCACCTACAGCAACAGCAACAGCTGAAGCAGCTAAAGGGAAAAAAGCTACTGATCTTAAAATTATCGAAGGTATCGGCCCCAAAATAGAAGAAGTACTCAAAGATGCTGGCATTGAAGACTGGTCCGCTTTAGCTGCTGCAGAACCCGGAAACTTGAAGGATATACTAGAAGAAGCGGGTGATCAATACAGAATGCACAACCCTTATACTTGGCCACTACAAGCAAGGCTGGCTGCTGCTGGCCGCTGGGACGAGTTTAAAACTTATCAAGAAGAACTGAAAGGCGGAAAAGAATAGTACGTCCAAAGTAGGAGAAGAAAGAGCAGTATAACGATCCGTCTCTGCGGTTTCAAACGCAGTAGAGGCACGACCGAAAGTGCTCTTCTCTCCGTACAATTGGCTAATGTAAATGAGAAAAATGAGACATATCGAGGGCGCGTACACGCGTAAAAACTATGGTATGTCTCATTTTATCAAGTACCTCACAAAAGCTAAGCAGCGACTAAATGCTTCTCCAGTGGCTCTTTAAGCCGGTGAACTAATTCTGGATCCACTGCTTCCGTAAAGAGGTCAATCTTACGGTGATCATCAATTAGTTGTAGCTCCATGCGCTCGGCTAAATCTTTTGCTAAATCGCCCATACGCACCGCATAATCCTGAGACTTTCCAACAGCCATAAAGAGATCAATAACTCCAGCACGAATCAAATCCAATGGATTAAGTTGCGCCAGTAATTGCCGTTGATTACCATTGACCTCCGCAGCTCCTCTTCGGCGAAGTTTATCACGAAGCCCTTCTGAGGTGTAGCCCAAAACTTCCGCCCGATATTGCCACCAATTAGTAGCCATGCCCTTATTGCGCTCACGATATACCCGCAAGTGGCGTCGTTCACATTCTTCCTGGCAGGAAATCAAGGTCATAGCTTTCGTAATATCGATCAAATGCTTGAACTGAGAAGAGCTTAGTCCGGCAGTATCGACCCCTTCGGTTAGCATAGCCAACTGGCGAGCATACTTTTGCTTGACCTTACTACGAGACCTTAACACTATTTGCTTAGCGAAGTCTACAGAAAGGTAATAGTCAGACCACAACACGGGCCCCTCCACTTTCCTTGCTGCAAATTCTTGCATTTTCAAGGGCTTGCGAATACCATCAGAGAATTCATAATAATCCTTCAGCCAACGTTTCACATTAACAGGGTAATGTTGAGCTGGCAACTGAAGCGCCTGGTAAAGATCTGTGGCCAAAACCACTTTTGTACCTTTTTTGCTTACAAATATATCGAGATCCATATTTTCATCTATTTGATCTGATACAAATATACACCTTATTGTTTTAATAAACAAAAAATTTAAAACAATAAATTATTCAAACAACAGAAAACCAAGGCCACGCAAACACGCAAACACCTCACAGTCAGTTACTAAAAAACAAATCGCTCGCAATTCTATCTGCTAACAATCTTCCTTCTTTAGTTAAAACAAAAACACTTTTTTCTTCAAAAACCAATCCTTTGTCAACAAATTGGTGAATACCCTCAATAAAATACGCCTTAAAAGGTGCAGCCATTTTATCCGTTGTTACCCCCCAGCTTGTGCGCAAGCCTGTCAGGATATACTCATTATATTGATCTGCCGGACTAAGGTTTTCTATTTCATACAAACCCACCGTAGCTTCTTCTTCATTCTCCTTTAGTGCAGCTATCGATTTTAGATACTTGGCATTATTAGCAATATTCCACTGCCGGGAATGGCCATTAAAACTATGAGCAGAGGGGCCAACGCCTAAATAATGGCTTGCCAACCAGTAATTACTATTGTGAACTGCCCGGTGCCCCGGCAATGCAAAGTTGCTGATTTCATAATGTTCATAGCCGGCATCTTCTAACCAGCGCATTAGTATTTCAAATTGGCGAGCAGCTTGCTCCTCTTCTACCTCTCGGCTTTTTCCTGTCTTAATTTGATAAGCCAAGGCCGTCTTCGGTTCTACCGTGAGCGCATAACACGACAAATGCGGCACCCCTGCATCAATCAGGGTCCGCACGTTATTCTCCCAAGTAACATCTGACATCGTAGGTGTTCCATAAATAAGGTCAACCGTCAGGTTTTTAAAACCAAAACTTTGGGCCATCGCAATACAACGGCGAGCCTCGACGGCATTGTGCGCGCGATTCATGTAGGTAAGATCCTCGTCAGCAAAAGATTGAATACCTATACTGAGTCGATTGATGGGCGAAGCCTGCCAACGCGCCAGGTTCTCTTCTGTAATGTCATCCGGATTGGCCTCCAGGGTAATCTCAGCATCAGCGCCCAACACAAAACATGCTTTTATCGTTTCAAAAAGGGTATTTAATTCTTCCTCATCAAGCAATGACGGGGTACCTCCTCCGAAATAGACGGAACTCAGGTGTTTGTCTTCTAAGTAATCCTTTCGTAAAATCAGCTCCTGCACGATAGCTTGTGTCATTTCCCCTTTATACTTCATTGAAGTGGAAAAATGAAAATCACAGTAGTGGCAAGCTTGCTTGCAAAAAGGAATATGCAGATAGAGACCCGACATAAAAAGCTATTTTTGAACTGTAAACATAACGAATGACCGCTTAAGGCGTTTTAGCATTGGTAAAACTTCTAACAAGTTCTTCGCAAATCACCTGTTCTCACCACATGCGATTGTTATTCGTAATAGGCTGGCTTTTCTTATGCTCCACTTCAGGTATCGGGCAGGTGACCACCCTTCACCTACTGACAACTGACGCGAATCACAAAGAACTACAGGACTTTAAATCTTTCCCCGACAGTACTTTTACAGATAGCCTTCAGTTGAACAACAGCCTCAAAACCTTTCTAAAAGAACTGCATGAGCAAGGTTACCTAGAAGCTTCGGTAGATACATTACTCCAAGCACAAAACAAGTATACCGCGATTTTGCATCGTGGCCCTCTTTACCGCTGGGTGACACTTTCAGGTAGTAACATCCCAAAATCTTGGCTAAGCAAGGCTGGCTTTCGCAGTCGCTTATACAGTGACAAACCGCTTGATATTAATCGTTGGTTGCAATTGCAAGAGCAACTGGCTGGCATTGCTGCAAACAATGGCTTTCCTTTCGCACAAGTAATGCTGGACAGTATCAGGTGGCAAGCCCCTGGAATGTTGGATGCAAAAATAACGATCCAAAGAGGGCCTTTAATTTTCTTTGAAAAGATAGACCTTACTGGTGAAGCTCAGATCAGTAAAACTTACCTACACAGTCATTTGGGACTATTTCCTGGGCAGGTCTACAACGAGGCTTTGATCAAGAAAGTTCAACAACGTATTCAGGAACTTCCATTTGTGCAGCTACAGGAAGCGCCGCGAGTACAGTTCATCGGTGATCAGGCTCGCTTAATCTTAAAACTTGCTCCCAAAAAAGCGAGTCGCTTTGATTTTATTGTTGGCGTACTTCCGCAAAGCCAACAGACCGGACGCCTATTGGTAACTGCACAATTGGATGGCGCACTCCAAAATGCGCTTGGTAAGGGAGAACGCGTAGCGATAGCTTTTGAACAGTTACGGCCACAAACCCAAGAATTGGACCTTGCCTTCAATTACCCTTATTTACTCAATCTTCCTTTTGGCGTAGATGCCCAACTGAACTTATACCGGCGTGACACCAATTTTATCAACCTCAATTGGCAACTTGGCATTGACTACCTACTAAGTGGCGGGCGGAGCGTCCAGGCTTTTTGGTCACAAAACCAAACCAACTTGCTGAGTATCGACAGCATTCAAATCCGGCAATTTGATCGTTTGCCGGACACGCTTGATGTGCGCCGGAGCACCTTTGGTCTGCGATTCAACCTTAATCAACTAGACTATCGCACAAACCCCACCAAAGGCTGGGAATGGCAACTATCTGCTGGTGCCGGTCAGAAAATCATTCGACGCAATGCAGAGATTGAAGCCGTAGGGTTAGACAACCTTTACGATAGCCTCACTTTGCGCAGTGGCCAGTACCGCTTAGAGACTTACCTGGCCCGTTATCAAAGTATTGGGCAGCGGAGCGTTATCAAAACTGCCTTTACGGGCGCTGGCATTTTGGCACCAGAACCCGTGCTCGCTAATGAGCAGTTTCGTATTGGTGGCAATCAACTTCTTCGTGGGTTTGACGAAGAGGGCATCTTCGCTACCAACTTTGGCTTACTTACACTGGAATACCGTTTTCTTCTTACGACAAACTCCTACCTCTACAGTTTTTTTGATTGGGCCAGAGTTGACAACACCTCCCTCAACAGCCCAACAGGTATTGATACCGTTTTGTGGTATCAGGGACTGGGGGCTGGCATTACTTTTGAGACCCGAGCGGGGCTATTTGGCCTTAGTCTTGCTTTTGGCAGACAAGACCAGCAGCCTTTTGACTTTGGGGCCCCCAAGGTACATTTTGGGTATGTGAGTTTATTTTAAAAAAAGATATCGAAGTAGTCTACGACATTTCCTCCTTCACAATTGTTTTTTTCCTGCAAACGCCAATACTTTCTTGCACCAGTAGCTCTAAAGTGTACGGGACCTTTCTTCACGCAAGTTTCGCCGCCATTGACATAAGAAACACGGGAGATGATCTCTCCATCAAACTGAAAAACTTGGTTGCCTTCCCAAGTTAGGACACCATTGATAGAGGCAAAATCGTCGTTCTCTGTGCCTTTTTGTTCGCCCTTCACACTGTATTTGTTATCCGATAAAAATTCGACCTCTACCTGGCCCGGGTTATCCCAACCGATCCACTGGAGGGTAAAACTGTGTTTTCCAGGTTGGATGGGGTGATCAATAATCTTGTCATCAGCACCCGTTTCTTCGTCTTGATCAGCGTCGCTTTCTGTCTCCTCTCTTTCTCCTACAGTAGGCGTATTTAATGTTGCGGGAGGTTCTGGATCGGTGGCCTCTGTTGTTTGTTCGGTCTGGGGTGCTTCTTGCTCTACAGTATCCTCCTTGCTTGATTTGTCACTAGAGCAATTGTTTAGTAGGGCAACGAAACAGAGAGACAATAGGAGAGTGGTGAGTTTGTACATGATTTTTCTGTTTTTGATTCGTGTAAAGATAAATATACCCGTTGCTAAGTAGTCTGGGACATTTTCACTTGTCCTTGTCCGAACAGAAAATGACGTTGCGACAATATTCCCAAACCACTTAGTGCCGGGTATAGTAAAACAACTGATCCCGAACATTGCAAAAGCAAAGTTCGGGATCAGTGAAAATATTTCATGCAAAAATCAAACGTTCTTAGGAACAGCACGAAAATAAAACGCGATTTTGTTTTCTGCGCAATACTTAGACGTCGATCTTAGCGTATTTAGCATTTGCTTCAATGAAGGCACGACGAGGGGGTACTTCGTCTCCCATTAACATGGAGAACACCTCGTCTGCGCCGCGTGCATCCTCGATGGTAACCTGCTCCAAGATGCGCGTATCAGGATCCATAGTGGTTTCCCATAGTTGCTCCGCGTTCATCTCACCAAGTCCCTTATAGCGCTGTATTTTGATACTGTTCTCAGAAGCACCAGCTTCGGTATAGTGATTAACAGACGCTTGGCGTTCTTCTTCTGACCAGCAATACTGAAACTGCTTGCCTTTGCGTACCNGATAGAGTGGCGGCTTGGCAATATAGATATAGCCATTCTGGATGAGGCGATGCATATAGCGGAAGAAGAACGTAAGAATCAGTGTTACAATGTGGCTACCGTCAACGTCGGCATCACACATGATAATTACTTTGTGGTAGCGGAGTTTTTCGATATTTAAAACCCGCTCGCCCTCATTATTTTCTTCAATACGTACGCCGAGGGCCGTAAACATGTTCTTGATCTCCTCGTTTTCGTAGATCTTGTATTCAAGTGCTTTCTCTACATTGAGGATTTTACCACGTAAGGGTAAGATCGCCTGAAAAGTACGATCGCGACCTTGTTTGGCCGTACCACCGGCCGAGTCACCCTCCACGAGGTATAATTCCGAGGCCTCTGGTGAACGCGAAGAACAATCGGCCAACTTACCAGGCAAGCCACTACCTGTCAACACGTTTTTGCGCTGAACCATTTCACGGGCTTTACGGGCCGCATGACGGGCCGTAGCCGCAAGGATAACTTTATCAACGATGCGTTTGGCTTCGTTAGGATTTTCTTCAAGAAAAATGCCGATGGCATTTCCTACAGCTCGTGACACAATACCCGTGACTTCGCTGTTGCCCAGCTCGCCTTTGGTCTGGCCTTTGAACTGAGGTTCAGGCACTTTAACAGAAACGATAGCCGTAAGTCCTTCCCGGAAATCTTCTCCGGTAATTTTGAACTTCAGCTTTTTAAACATCCCATTTTCTTCCCCATACTTGGCAAAGATCCGGTTAACTGCCCGACGGAAGCCGTTTACGTGAGTACCTCCTTCGCGCGTATTGATATTATTCACAAAGGAATAAATATTCTCACTGTACGAGGTATTATACTGCATCGCTACTTCCACCTCTACGTTATCTTCCTTACCGGTAACGTGGATTGGGTTTTCTGTGATTGGCTGCTTGCTTTGATCGAGAAACAGAACAAACTCCTTTAATCCACCCTCTGAGTAGAAGGTTTCGTTTCGGTGCTCGCCATTCTCATCCTTAGACCGCATATCCATAAGGGTCAGCGTCAGGCCAGAATTCAGGTAAGCCAATTCCTGCAAGCGATGGGCTAAAGTCTCATATTTATAAACCCGCTCTTCCCGGAAAATTTCCGGATCAGGCAGGAAGGTAACACGCGTACCACGCTCGGTAGTGTCCCCTATCACTTTTACATCTTCGGCAGGTTTACCCTGATGGTATACTTGCTCATATATTTTTCCTTCCCGATGTACTTCTGCACGTAGCATACTGGAGAGTGCATTCACACAACTCACCCCCACCCCGTGCAAACCGCCGGAAACTTTATAAGTATCCTTATCAAATTTACCACCTGCGTGCAGTACGGTCATTACCACCTCCAAGGCTGATTTTTTCAGCTTGGCATGCATACCAGTAGGAATGCCTCGACCATCATCTTTAACCGTGATTGAATTATCTTCTTCGATGACAACATCAATCTGGCTACAATACCCGGCAAGGTGTTCATCGATCGAGTTATCTACGACCTCCCATACAAGGTGGTGAAGGCCTTTGCTATCGGTACTACCGATGTACATTCCGGGTCTTTTACGTACTGCTTCCAACCCTTCGAGGGCGGTAATATTATCAGCACCGTAATTCATTTGCTGACCCTTGCTGTCTCTTTGATTTTCCTTTGTACTCATTCCTGCAAAAGTACGAAAAATCGACCTATTTTCAGACTATTATTTAACTTCAAGTAGGTAAATATTTTCACATTCTTGAATTCGTCGAATATGCTTTCTTTCTGAAGCAAAAATCCAGCTATCTTGGCGTAGATTTGCTACTGCGAAAAAATAAGTTGAGCCTTCTCTTGCCATTATCCTCTAGGAAAATCCTATTTTTGAAACATGAGTGACAAGGAGAAAAAAATCCCCCTGCCTAAAGAGTTTACCGAAGGCCAGCTAATGACCCAATCGGAGACTTTACAACGCAATACCAGGCAACGGCATTTATATATTGGGCTTCCCAAAGAAATTACTTTGCAGGAAAACCGAGTAGCCTTGGTTCCTTCCTCTGTCAGCACCTTGGTGGCTCATGGCCATCGGGTTGTTATGGAAACAGGTGCAGGGGAGAAGTCTAAATTTTCGGATCACGATTACTCCGAGGCCGGCGCAGAAATTGCCTACAGTCCTGAGGTTGTTTACAAAGCGGATGTCATCATCAAGGTAGCCCCTCCTACGCTCGACGAGATTGAATTTATGCGGCCTAACCAGCTATTGATTTCCCCCTTGCAACTTCCTATCATCAATGCGGAATACATCTACCGCCTGAAAAGCAAACGGGTAATTGCCTTGGCGATGGAGTATATCAAAGATGATTCCGGCTACTTCCCCATTGTTCGCATTATGAGTGAGATGGCAGGTATCAGTGCGATGCTTACTGCTGGCGAATTATTGACCAACACCAGCGGAGGGGCGGGCGTTTTGCTAGGTGGTATATCAGGTGTTCCCAGCGCAAAGGTCGTTATACTAGGTGCTGGCATTGTCGCAGAATATGCTACCCGAACGGCATTGGGGCTAGGAGCAGAAGTGCGCATTTTTGATGACAACATTTACAAACTCAAAAGAATTCAAAATCAGGTTGGGCGGCCCTTGTATACCAGTGCCCTCAATCCTGTTTATCTGGAACGTGAGTTGATTTCAGCAGAAGTCGTTATTGGCGCCATGCACTCCGAAAGCGGGCGCACTCCTATTGTCGTAAGCGAAGGAATGGTCGAAAAAATGAAAGATGGTGCCGTCATTATCGATGTCAGCATCGACCAAGGAGGGTGTTTTGCAACTTCGCGGGTAACATCGCTGGATCGTCCTACTTTTATAAAGCACGGGGTGATTCACTACTGTGTACCCAACTTGTCTTCTCGGATCGCCCGAACGGCATCCATCGCTACCAGTAATATCCTGACACCTATCCTTCAAAGAGCCGGCGACATTCAAAGTATTGAAAAAGTCCTTTTTGGAGATTACGGTCTGCGCCACGGCGTATATACTTACAAGGGTTGCTTGACCAACGAATATCTCGGACGACGTTTTTCCATAAAATCTACCGATTTGGATCTTTTGATAACTTCGTCACTCTAGCGGGTAAAACACGCTCTTTTTTGTATTACTCTTTTTTAAAACACCCCACAATTCATGTCTGCAAAAAACACCTACTCCGACGTCATCGCTGCTGAAGACGAGCTTTTGCGAGAAAGACGAAGAAAAATAATGGGCGATGACTTCGCCGCCGACCTCAACAACAATCGTTTTGGTTTGGCGCTCTCTGGCGGCGGTATACGTTCCGCTACGATCAACCTCGGGATATTAAAAACCCTTCACAAATTTGGCATTCTCAAACAAGCAGATTACCTAAGTACTGTTTCTGGAGGTGGGTATACAGGGGCTTATATTCAAGCCACGACCAAAGAAAAAGGACAAGATGGAAAGCTGTTTGCGACCGAGCACTTGGCCTACATGCGCTCTCATGGAGAATACCTTTTTCCTGGCACTGGCCTAGAAAAAATATGGAATCAGCTGACACTGGTTGTTGCTTTCTTGATCAGCTTTTTAATGAGTCTACTGAGCCCCGCTATCTTGGTAACATTGGTCGTAGGCTCCTACTTTTTCTGTGATTATTATGATTTGATAACCGTCAATTTCACGGACGCGCTTCAGCAGCATTGGCAGTGGCTGATGCCCGAACTTTTTTATGGCGGACTTGTCATATTCGTACTTCATTACCTCCTTAACATTGCACAAGTCTACAAGCTGGATGGATCCAATCTTTTCAACCGCCTAGAGACTTTGGTTGTTATTGGCATCCTGAGCACCTTTGGCTGGCCTTTGATTAAAAGCTTTCAATCCGTAAAATCGCCCAGCGCTGAGCAGCTTCTTTTTTTTGTAACGGCTGGTTTTATCCTGATATTGATGGGCTTATTCACCAACCCTAACGCAACCAGCTTCCATCGTTTTTACCGCAAGCAACTGGCGGATGCTTACTTGCACTTTGCCACCAATAATAAGAATATATTTCTGCACCAATTATGTCAACCACAGAGTGATGAAGCTAAAGACTACCTCGCTCCTTACCCCTTGATCAACACTTGCCTGAACCTACAGTCCAGTAAAGACCCCAATTTTCAGGGGGCAAAAGCCAGCGATTATTTCCTTCTTTCTCCGCTTTACTGTGGAGCCAAACTAGTAGGTTATGTACCGACGGAGGAAACTATTGGTTACAGGCAGATGACCTTGCCCGCAGCAGTCACTATTTCAGCGGCGGCAGTCAACCCTGGGCTTGGTGCTTACTCCAACAAGCTCCTTAGTATTCTTCTTACCGTCTTCAATTTGCGACTTGGTTTTTGGACCTGGAACCCTCTTAAAATAAAGACTTCCTGGCCCTTGGTCTGGTGGCCTTTCTACTTTTTCTACGAGCTATTTGGTCGTATCGGAACTGATAAAAAGATGATCAACATCAGTGACGGAGGGCATATTGAGAACCTCGGCGTAATGGAGTTGCTCCGTCGCCAATGCAAACTCATCGTCTCGGTTGACGCTGGCGCTGACCCCAAATTTACTTTTGCCGACTTGGAAAATCTTGCCGTTAGAGCTCGTAACGAATTAGGTATCGATATCCGCTTTCGCCCTGATAATATCCCAGAAGACATCATGCGGGTAAACCCTAGTCATGGTTATTCTCGCAAACGGTTTGCCGTAGCTGATTTGTACCAGCTTTGGGAAAAAGTATGTACAGATGAAGGCGAAGAAAAGATTGTACACTATCCCGGTGGAAAGAAAACAGGTGTTTTTGTTTACGTAAAAAGTACCGTTACAGCACCTACCGGCCGACCAGATGACGCTGCCTTCAAGGATGCTTTCCAATACGGAACTTACAAATACAAGATTTACAACCCCGACTTTCCTCACGAGTCTACTGCTGATCAATTTTTTGATCCAATTCAATGGGAGTCTTATTTTCAACTAGGGCAGTTCATTGCCGGTGATATCCTGGGGGTAGACAACCTCAATAATTTTGATGTCGAAGAAGAAGCTTTCACCATTCCGCTGGATGAACTTTATCGACACTTTGACGAAGACATGCAGTTGTTTGGCGCAATGGTATTGCCAACGCCAAGCGTTCGTGGAAGAGGGATGGACGACCTCATGATCGACGCTGCCCAGCAGGGACCAGATCAGGAAATGGAGGGGACACCTACGGAGTATAAGATGTAACCTTAATTAATTCATTAATGCAACAAGGGTGAGCTACTAGTCGCTAATCACAGATCACCAATAGCCCACCTATGCCCTTAATGTTTCGAGAACGAAGACTAATCATAAATGTGTGCCTCACAGAATTCACTAAGAGAAGTGGTGCAGGAATTCACGTATAATAGCTATTAACCTACCCATCATCATCCCTGCCAAAGAGCACTTTACCCCAATGTTCTCGGCGCTCATCCCGGCGTTCGTATCGCTCACTTTTTCGGCGTATTCTTTGGGCGTATTCCGCCAGCGTTTCGTTTTCCCGCCGGGGGTTCTTATCAAGGAGTTCTTGCAGAAGCGCAGCGTCCATTGATTCAATGGTGCGGTTCCATTCTACCATCTGATCGACGGGGGCGTCTTCGTAACCCACAATCGGCATTTCTGGCAAATAAGGCGGGCATTCCAACAAAGCAAGCACCATCTCCGGCGGCTCAGGGTAGGTAGCTCTGCGGATCGCTTTGAAATTAGGATCTTTGATCACGCGTACGGTATAGGAGCCAAAAACAGGCAGTGCCGTGCGTGATGCTTGCCCACGCGAGAGGCTACGAAAATGAATACCGGGGTGATCGGTACCTACCCATACACCGGTTACCATCTTGGGGTTAAACCCAACAAACCAGCCATCGGCCTGGTCTTGAGTGGTACCGGTTTTTCCCATCAGTGTACCGCCAATACCAAACTCGGTACGCAGACGTTTTGCGGTGCCACTGTCCACCACACTTTGCATGATATTCAGGATCATATCTGCATGACCAGGTTCTAGTACTTTCTTAAAACGGTTGCCATCTGGACGATCAAAGGTGAGTAGCACCTCTCCTTCTGCAGTCTCTATCCTATCCAAATAATGGAGGCGATCCGGGCGGTAACCCCGATTAGCAAAGGTGGCATAGGTAGTTACCATATCCAATAAATTGGCCTCCACAGCCCCCAGTGCGATGGCGGGTACTTCTGGTATATCGCTACTGATCCCCATATCATGCGCCAGCTTTACTACATTTCTGACACCGGCACGAAGGGCAAGTTCTACGGCAATGGTATTGACCGAATTACTAAGTGCCCCCGCCAGTGAATAAGCTCCACCGTATTTCCCATCGCTATTATGGGGCTGCCAGCCTTTGAATTGGTCGTAAGTGCGTAACTCATTGGAGGTATACTCACAGGGCATCATTCCACTCTGCAAGGCGGCCGTGTAAACAATTGGTTTAAAGGTAGATCCTACTGGCCGCCGTGATTTTACGTGGTCGTACTGGATGAAACGATGATCGCCACCGCCCACCCAGGCCCTGACGAGTCCGGTTTGTGGCTCCACAGAAAGCAAGCCTACGTTCAGTAATGTCAAGTAATGTTTGAGCGAATCCATAGGGCTAAGCAAAGTATCCACGGCACCTTCTCCCCAAACGAAGATGGTCATCGGCATTGGCTTGTCGAAACTCTTCTGAATCCGCGCTTCATTGGCACCTTTCTGCTTTAAATCCTGGTAGCGCTGTGTTCGCTCCAAGGCACTTTGCAGTGTTTTCTCTGACCAGGGTGTTCGTTTTTTCCAGTCGTCCTCAAACCGACGCTGTACCAAAGGCAACTGGTAGGCCACAGCTGCTTCGGCGTGCCGTTGCATCCGGCTATTGATGGTGGTATGAATTTTCAGCCCATCGGTATAAAGGTTATAAGCACTGCCATCGGGCTTCTTGAGGTCCTTTATCAGGCTGGTGACTTCCTGGCGGAGCTGCTCACGGAAGTAGGTAGCCATTCCTTCGTTGTGGCCTTCTTGCTGGTAGTCGAGCTCAAGCGGCAAAGCTTGCAGACTATCCAAAACACTGGCTTCTAAGTGACCAGCGCGGGCCATTTGGCTGAGTACTACGTTGCGGCGCTCAGTGGCTGCTTCCGGATGGCGGCGAGGATTGTAAGCCGTCGTTGCTTTAAGCATACCTACCAGCACTGCCGCTTCTTCCGTACTCAGGTTTTCGGGCGACTGATTGAAATATCGAAAAGCCGCCACCTTAATGCCGAAAGCATTTTCGCCGAAAGGCACCGTATTGAGATAGAGACGCAGGAGTTCTTCTTTGTCGTAGATACTTTCCAGCCTACGAGCTGTAAACATTTCCCGTAGCTTATTGATGGGCATCGCTAAAAAAGCATACGCTTGTCGAGGAAACAAATTCTTCGCTAATTGCTGACTCAGTGTACTTCCGCCACCAGAGGATTCATCACGTAATAATATTGACTTTACCAGTACCCGCCCCCAGGAGCGTAAATCAATGCCGCTGTGTTCAAAAAAGCGGGAATCTTCCGTAGCAACTAGCGCATTGATGACCTCGGGAGAAATCTCATCCAATCGCGCGTCGGTTCGATTTTCGATGTAATACTTGCCCAGGAGCACACCGTCTTCGCTGTAAATTTCTGATGACTGGTTGTTCTCAACATTCTGCAACTCCCCATACGTAGGCAGTGCTCCGAAAGCACCCTGCCAAACCAAAAAAGCCAATACCAACACAGCTATTACACCAGTGATTATCGGCCCACCTATCCCATAGATAGCAAGCCGCAATTTTGACTGCTCCTTGAGCCAGGCCCCAAACCGTTGGCCTGTCTTTCCTAGATACTGTTGAAAAATAGTGGTGGTTTTCTGAAATGCTTTTTGCCAATTCATACTGCTGTGTTGGGCGGAAGTTAAGGTTCCGCCTACTGAGGATTAATTCTTCAAGAAAACGAACCGGCTACAAAGATAGTATTCGCATAAAATGTTTTGTATTTTTATATGTAATTATTTTTTGTTTTAAAAACAACACATTTACCTAAGAATGGCCTATTTCGTCAAATCGCATTCTCGAAAACGGGAGAGAATTGCGCTGAACAACGAAGGTGCTAGTTAAAAACAGGGACAAAAATCAAACCCTTAGTTAAGATATTGATATAAACTTAAAAAAAAGCACCTTCCCCACTTACCTCACTCCTTTCTTTTGACATACACCTACAAAAGCCACGGGAAACCTTGGCAAAAAGAGTACGCCAAAACTCAAAAAGCGTACGCATTGAACCCAATTTATGTACCAATTTTATCTTTTTATGAAAAAGTTTTATCTCTTATTCTTACTCTGCTCTTTGAGCATGATGACTGCCAAAGCGCAGGTGACGGATATTCTAACAGGCTTAACCTTCCCCTATGATTGTGCTCTGTACGGAGACGATCTTTACATTGCAGAACTAGGAGCAGGTCGTATTATCAAGATTGACATTACTGCTCCTGCTCCACCGCCTATAGAAGTCGTGCTGACTGGATTATTGAACCCTGCTGCTATGACTATCAGTGGAGACTTCCTCTATTACGGGGAAAGCGGGGCTGATAGAGTTTCTAAAATTGACCTTACCCAAGCTACGCCAGTACCTGAAGTAGTTCTTAATACAGGACTGGCCACCCCGAATGACCTTTTCGTTGATGGTGACCTTCTTTACATCACAGACGAGGGGGTAGATCAATTAATACGGGTAGACCTCACAGAAGCAACCCCTACTCCTACAATAATAGCTAGCGGATTAAACAACCCTTTAGGTATCGCAAAATTTGGGGATGCTATCTATCTATCTATATTTGGTAGTTCTTCGATTGTAAAGGTCGACATTACCCAAACTCCAGCAGTAGTAACAACCGTAGCTACTGGTTTTAGCCAGCCTGCTGGAATAACACTAGATGGTAGCTTCCTATATATTGCCGAGAGCGGCCAAGTTTCCAGAATTAACCTTAATGCTGATACGCCTACAGCCGAAGCAGTAGTAACGGAAGGCATCGTAGGTTCTCGCAACGTTGCGTTTGACGGTATAGATATGTATATTGCCCAGACAGGCGGTACCTTTGGTGCAACAGGTAAGGTTTCTAAACTGACGATTGGTACTCCAGCCTTTTCTAATCTACCCAATGTTTGTTCAGACGACATGCCTACTATGTTAGGTGGTGCTTCTCCAAGTAGTGGTGTATACTCTGGCCCTGGCGTCACCGACAATGGCGACGGTAGCACCTTTTCTTTCAACCCAGCAGCGGCTGGAGGAGTAGGAACCTTTAACGTTACCTACACACTTGGTGGCGTGATGGCTAGTACAACACTTGAAGTCGTAGCCGCCCCCACCGTCACCTTCTCTACTGGTGGCCTCAGCGTACAAGTAGATGCTGGCGTACAGACTGGCCTCAGCGGCGGTATGCCTGCGGGCGGTGTATACTCCGGTAATGGCGTCACCGACAACGGCAACGGCATGACCTACAGCTTTGACCCTGCCGCGGCGGGTGAAGGTGAAAATGTGATCACTTATACATATTCTGATGCCAATGGTTGTGGAGGTGAGCAGGGTGCGGTGATTACGGTGACGGCACTGGCTGTACCTGGCGACCTTTGCGATGAGGCGATTGACATTTCTGCTCAATTTGGGCAAGCTTTCAATGAGCCACAAACGACTGGTTTGTACGACAATACCGATTTCGCCACGGGCGCTGACGACCCCGTTGCCGGTTTCGATTGCTTCTACGGAGGAGATCAACTCCAAAATAGTGGCTGGTTTTCCTTCACAGGTGATGGCAATACCTACCAGGTACGCAACGTACAGTGTACGGGGCCTAATACAGACCTTGACCTTCAGGCAGTAGTCTACAGCGGTAGCTGCGGCAACCTTACCACAGTAGCCTGTAATGACGACAACCCTGCCGGAGGAACGCTAACCTTCCTTTTAGAATTTGATACCGAAGAAGGCGTAGAATACCTGATCCTGGTGGATGGTTTTGATGGAACGGTTGGAGAGTTTTGTATTGAGGTGACGAACCTGACAGACCCTCTTCTACCTGGTGAAATGTGTACCAACCCCATTGACATCAGCGCCTTGGTAGGCCAAGCAGAGATGGTACCGCAGGTATCGGACACTTATGACAATGCGGAATATAACACCGATGATACCGATCTCGTGCCTTCTTGTTTTTTCCAGCTTCAAGACGGCACCGCGACCATCTATTATGCTTTCACTGGCGATGGTAACCGCTACACAATCAACAGCATCAACAATAGTAATCTGGACGCCCCACTAGCCGGGGTCTTGTACACCGGTACTTGCGGGATGCTTACGGAAGTAGCTTGCGCTTATCAAGGGGGTGTTGCCAATTTTGGTATCGACATAGAAACGGAAGCGGGCGTCGATTACCTCTTGATGGTGACGGAAGATTTCTTTGAGTTATCAAACACTTTCAACCTCGAATTCACTAACCAGGGCACTACCGGTGTCACCGATATTACCACCACCGCCCTGCGCGTCTTCCCTAACCCTACCAATGGTCTGGTACAACTGCCTCAAATCGACATGGAGCGTGTAGAAGCCTACGACGCTACTGGCCGCTTGGTTGTGAGCCAGCAGCAGCCCGGCACCAGCATCGACTTGGGTGCGCAGCCTGCGGGCTTGTATATCTTGAAGATGTACGCTGGCCAGGAGGTGTACTCGGCGAAGGTCGTGAAGGAGTAAGGCTCGGTGTAAGGGTTGGACTAGTGTAAGGGTGTAAGGGTTACAAGACTTTATACACGCTTACCTACCGGAAAGATTCTGACTTTATTACACGCTTTTCGTCCCTCTTCGATTTGGAGTAGGACCCACCCTAACCCTCCCTGAAAGGGCAGGAATGGGTCGAAAAAATTAGCTTTTTTTAAGGGAGAGTGCCCGTCGTCTTCGAGAGAAGCGGCGGGCTTTTTTTTGAACCACATAAAGCACTTAAGGGCACATGAAAAGGTATAGGGATCTGCTGCCACTTGCGGACAACAAATCCCTATACCCTCTACCAAATACCTAGTACGGTCAGGCTGGAGCGAAAGCCCACTAATGATACCCCTCACCAACCTGACCTTTACTCTACCACAACCGTCTTCACATTGTCATCATCGACACGGTCGATCAATAAACGCAATGGGTCAATGGCTGCTTTGGCGGGGAGTTTATCCAGCGTGAAACTCAATTGCCCTTCTTCCTGGGTGAGGTAAACCCGCTGGCGCATGATCAGCTCCTCTTCGTCACGATCAGCATAAAAACCGATGTCGATCCAATCGTTGAGAGTAGCTTCATCGGTATTACCGGCTCCGTCCGCTTTTAGCTTTTTGGCCAAGAAGTTGACGGTCACTTCATATTTCCCATTGTCCAGGGCCTTGGCTGTCGCCTCTTCCATGCGCAGATCATAGAGTGTGATGTCCTCAAACCAATCGGCAATCAGATACTGTAAAGAATCTGGCACCTGCGGTTCGAGATAACGCATAAAGTCATAAGCCGTTGGGTAAGGAGGTTCCTTATAGCGGAACTCTTCCAGGAAGCCGCGTAGGGCGGTATTCACCTTGTCTTCGCCAATGTAATCCTGCAACGCATAAAGAATCACCGAGCCTTTTCCATAGTGGATATGGCCTTGGTTTTCGACTTTCATAAGCGGTTGCTCCTGCTCTGTTTCGCGGCTACGGCCACGCAGGTAGCGTTGTAAATCATACTTGAGGAAGTCTTTCATTTGCACCTCATCCGTTCCTTGTTTCATCACCATCAGGGAAGAATATTCGGCAAAGCTTTCGCTCAACATGGTCGACCCTTTCATGTTCGCACCGATCACCTGATGCGCCCAATATTGGTGGGCCATTTCGTGAGCAATTACGGCATCTACCACGTTGTTTTTGTCCTCTCCTTCCAGATCGATGATAAAACCAAACGCTTCCGAGTAAGGCATGGTACCAGGGAAAGCCTGGGCAAACGTAGCGTAACGAGGAAATTCGATGATCCGCGCTTGCTTGTGATAATACGGGCCGAAATTTTCGGTGTAGTATTTCATCGATTTTTCCAGTGCATCCAGCATCCGTTCTATGTTGATGCTGTGGTCGGGATGATAATATACTTCCAGGTCAATGCCTTTCCAGGGTCGGGTAGCCACCTGATAATCCGCAGAAATGAACGAGTAAAAATTCTGCGAAGGGTGGTCCACTTTGTAGTGATAATGGGCACGCCCGTCTTTCACCTCTTTGCTTACCAGGGAGCCTGGCGCAATCGCGATCTGATCTTCACTGGTAGAAATAAACGTTTCTACCATTACCCAATCTGATGTTCCATCGGTTAGGTAATTGTTCATGCAAAGATCCGAACAGTTTTCCTGTAAATCAGGCATCCGCTTACGTTCGGGCAGCTCGTATTTACGGCGCTTGTTTTTATCACCCAACTCAAAATTTGGGTCATAGCCCAAAGAAGGCAAGATACTTCCATTGTTGAAGAATGTCCCGTTTCTCAACACAGACATATTGGACACCTCATTTTCAAATCCTTTCGGAGTGTAATCAAAACGGACTACCATCTCCATGCTGTCTCCTGCCTGTAGTGGTTGATTCAATTTATAAATAAGGAAACCTAACTCTTCATCTTCAAAAACCAGCTCACTGTTGGGTATTTCTACTTCCTGTTGGTAGCTTTCTGACACTGTAAATATCAGCGAATCCAGCGCTACATCATTTTTGTTACTGACTAGAAGTTCCGCCCGCCCATTCGTCGTACGTGCTTCTGGGTAGATATCAATAAAGTAATTAATATCCAGGACGCTTATCGTCGGCGCGTCTACAAATTTCCGATACTGCCTTTCATAACTTACTTGTTGTAGCTCCTGCTCGTGCGATGTCTTGTACGGGTTGAGTACCTGCGTATTGTAATACACAAACCCTGCCACTACAATAAAAGCTACACTGAAAAACCCTAGTGCGCCGTAATACCTACTTCCCAGTGCTTTGCGCCCGGCAGCCAAACGATCTTTCACCGTTTTACTGGTGCCACGTGGCCAGAGCAAGGCCGCTAATATGACGGTAAGGATACCAAACAGCATCCAATAACCATTGAACCAAAAACTCCCCGTCACGCCAGGGCCAAAAGCGTTCATATCAGAGTACATCGTACTGGGCGTACCGCCGATACTCAGCATATTGGTCTCGATTTTCAAAACCAGATAAATGATATCCAGCATAAACAGTAATACGACGGAAGCAAAATAACCGAGGTATTTATTATTAATGATTACCTGTATGAAAATCAGTAAACCTCCCCAGGTGAGGTACACCAAAAAGGCACCTGTAAAGAAATCACGGAAGTAGACATTCAATTCAAAATTGGTATATCCATTAAACGCCTGGTAAAGAATAGCCACCACCATCAAAGTAAGGTGAAGGATACTCGCCAACGAAACCAGCGACAAGGTTTTCGCTACCAGCGAAATTACTGAACGGTGCGGCGTTCCATCTATCACTTCGTTGATGTGGTTGTCCCGATCACGCCATACCAACTCTCCGCTAAAGAACACCAGAATGATAAGTACAAAAAGCGAGGAAAGGTTATTCACCTCGTCCAGCATTTTATAGGTCACTGGATAAGATTTTAATCCAAAATACTCAAAACCTCCCCAAAGGTTAGAGATCAGCAAAATGAGCGAGAACAAAAGCAGAATCACAAAAGTACTGCTCTTGAACATCGACAAAAAGTTGATCTTGAAAAAGCTTAGGAACGTTTGCCAACCCGATATTTCTTCAATTGTTTCTGGTACCAAAGGTTGGTAAATGATTTTCTTTTCTACCGTTGCTACTTTTCCTTTTTTAGACTTCTTCTGCTTTTTTGCTTTAGTAGCAAAGGAGAACCCAAAGTAAGAAAACGCCAGAATCACTAACCCAATACTCATCCACAACAGGCGATTGATCAGCAAGTGGCCACTAAAAGCTGGACCGATTACGTTTCGTTCCGCCGGGGTAAAATACTGGGTATCCAGGTTGTATGCTGAAATTCCAAAGACATCCACTAAGGCTGCTGTCGCCTGATTATCGATATCACTGGTCAGGTTTAAAGAAATGATGTAACCCACGATAATCAGTAAAGTTCCTACAAAAGAAATAATTGTACTCTTGAAGCGAGTAGCTAAAAGAAAGATAATCGTACCCGCAAAAAACATATTGGGTACTACGAATAAAAAGTAGCTACTAAAAAATGCTCCCCAGGGAGTAGGACCTAACCGTTCTGGACCTATCCAGTCAAAAATAGGGGCCATAAACCCACCAACGACTACACCAAGGTATACGCCGACCATCACTAGGGTAGACAACAACCAAGCGCCCATAAAACGCCCAAAATAATACCCCGCTTTACTAAGTGGCGTACTAAAAAGGATTTCGTTAAACTGATACTTGTAATCACGTAGCGCAGCATTATTGAAAAATGCGGTCGCGAAAAGGAGTCCAAAAATATTGAGCACACTCACAAATACCCCAATCACTGCCGGGGCATTTTTGTGTACATCACCTACCGCGCCACCAATCATCACATTATCGCTCACTACGGCAAAAAACACCAATAGCGCCACGATAAACATAAAAATATAAATCATCGGCCGCTTGAGCGCCGAAAAGACTTCTCGTTTGAAAAAAGTAAAAAACATAGTCTGGGGGGATTTAGGCAACAGTGGCGTGAATAGTAGTAAAGAACACATCTTCCAGGTTAGGGGCAACCTCTACAAAGCCCTCCCCTGGTAGCTGATCACTCAGTACATGAATCTGTGGCTGGCCGCCCACCATTTTATCAGAGATAATAGTATGCTGTGCAGCATAAGCTGCCTTCTCAGAACGGTCTATCGTCTTGCGCCACACCTTGCCTTCCAGCGAGGTGAGAGCATCCGCCGGTGTCCCTTTATAGACAATCTGCCCCAGGTTCATGATCGCCATGTCGGTACAAAGCTCGCGTACATCATCTACAATGTGGGTAGATAAAATCACGATTACTTCTTCACCTACTTCTGCCAGCAGGTTATGAAAGCGGTTGCGTTCACCGGGGTCCAGGCCTGCCGTGGGTTCATCTACGATAATCAGTTGCGGGTTGCCAATCAGCGCTTGCGCAATGCCTACTCGCTGCTTCATCCCGCCAGAGAAACCACTTACTTTCTTGTTACGCGCTTCATACAGGTTCACTTTTTGCAACAAATACTCTACCAGATCCTTACGGGTATTTCCATTACTGATACCTTTCAAGGTTGCAATATGATCAAGCAACTGAGCAGCCGTAATCCGTGGATACACGCCAAACTCTTGTGGCAGATACCCCAGCACTTTACGCACAGATTGCGGGTCATTGAGGATATCAACATCTCCGAGAAAAGCAGTGCCAGAATCAGCTTCTTGCAAGGTCGCCAGCGTTCGCATCAGCGACGATTTCCCTGCACCATTGGGGCCAAGTAGGCCAAACATTCCTTTAGAGAGCTCCAAGTCGACATCTACGAGCGCGCGCGTGCCATTAGGGTAGGTTTTATTCAGGCCGTTAATCTTAAGTAAGGACATTTATCAGTAGGTTTTCTAAAAAATGGGTGTGACAAGAGACAACACAAAATAATGTGCCATCCAAGTTAAGGAAAACCTACCGAGTAACGCTATCCTACTCCGGCATTCTAGACGTATAGCCGCTATTCTTAGATAAGTTGAGGAGATTTTGGGGCCGTAGCAACGCTGCGCTCGCTACCGCTTGCTCCATTCCTAGTGCTTGCTGCGCTGCGCACTACCATTGCGCCAGCTCGTCCTGCTCCTCCGTCCGCCGGGCTTCAGGCGCTGCCTTGCGCGCTATCGTTATCGTTTCTTATTGAAATTGGAACGGGCGTATACTACTAACAAGTGTTTCCGATAAAATGGCAAGTATGCGTTGCCACTTGTTGAGTTGCCGCTTTCTTGTAATCACCATCAACTCAGAGATTGTCCTCGGGCGGAGGTGGGTAATCGGAGGAAAAGAGAGTGCGTTAGCAGAGATGGTTATCCATCCTGCCTAACGTACCCTGGGCGGGGTGGAGGATACCTCCATTCTTGGCTTCCCCCTCTGTCCTGCGGACACCTTACTCCAGGTTCAACCCCTCCGTCACTTTGTGACACCTCCCCAGGGGGAGGACAAGGATATGTTTGGATTATGGGGCATATTTTTGATAAACAGCCTCCTATTTGAGGTGCTTCTGGTAAGAAAAAAGGAGTCACTCTCCTCTGTCTCTACGTGTATCCTAATACTTCCGACTTCTGACTTCCGCTTTCTGACTTAAACCCTACCGCCCCATATGCACCAACAGCACCGAAATATCCGAGGGGCTCACCCCACTGATACGGCTGGCCTGACCGATGGTACGCGGCTTGAGTTGCGTAAGCTTTGCGCGGGCTTCTTTGCTGAGCGACGAAAGCGTGTGGTAGTCGATATTTTCGTACAGACGCACCGATTCCAGGCGGTTCATTTTGTCGACCATCTCCTGCTCGCGGCGGATGTACCCCTCGTACTTCATATTGATCTCTGCCAGCTCGCGGGATTCGCTATCGTATTGCTCCAACTCCTGCGCGAAAGCGGGAACCTGTGCGCAAATATCTACCAGCGACACATTGGGGCGCAGCAGCACCGTATTCAGCTTTACGCTTTGCTTTAGCGGCGAAGAACCGATACTTTCCAGGTATGGATTAATCAATTCGGGCAGGATACTATAGTTGTTCAATAATTTTTCAATGGCTGCGGTAGCTTCCTTTTTTTCCGTCACCCTTTCCATGCGCTCTTCCAGGTGGTTCATGCCTATATTGGCGGCCAGTGGCGTGAGGCGCAGGTCCGCATTATCCTGCCGTAGCAGAATGCGATATTCGGCCCGCGAGGTAAACATCCGGTAAGGTTCCTCCGTGCCTTTGTTGATCAAATCGTCAATCAAAACGCCGATGTAAGCATCTGAACGTTTTAGTACAAAAGGTTCTTCGTCTTTCACGGCCAGGTAGGCGTTTATTCCGGCCATTAAGCCTTGACTACCTGCTTCTTCGTAGCCCGTGGTACCGTTGATTTGGCCTGCAAAAAAGAGGTTCTTCACGAGGCGAGTTTCCAAAGATGCACGCAGCTGCGTAGGCTGAAAAAAGTCGTACTCGATGGCATAGCCAGGGCGAAACATTTTCATGTTTTCAAAACCGGGTACTTTGCGCAAAGCACTGTACTGCACATCCTCCGGCAGCGAAGAACTGAAGCCGTTGACGTAAATTTCACAAGTGCTCCAACCTTCTGGTTCTACAAAAAGCTGGTGGCGATCACGATCCGCGAAGCGGTCGATTTTATCTTCAATCGAGGGGCAATAGCGTGGCCCCAGTCCACGAATACGACCATTGAACATAGGCGAACGATCAAAGCCCATTTTCAATGTTTCGTGTACTTCTTTGCTGGTATAAGTAATGTGACAAGGTAGCTGCTTGGTCAGCTTGGGGGTATCCGTATAGCTGAAACCGACAGGATCTTCATCGCCGAGCTGTACCTCCATTTTGGAATAATCCAGGCTGCGGCCATCAATCCGTGGGGGGGTACCCGTTTTCATACGGCCAGCTTCAAAGCCAAGCTCTCGTAATTGTTCCGTAATTCCGGTAGAAGCACGCTCGCCGGCACGACCGCCGCCAAATTGTTTTTCCCCAATATGAATCAATCCGTTCAGAAAAGTGCCATTGGTCAAGACCACCGCTTTGCCGGGTATTTCCAGCCCGATTCCGGTACGCACACCTACGACTCGCTCGCCTTTAACCACAATACCGGTGACCATCTCCTGCCAAAAGTCGATATTTTCGTGAGCTTCAAGCATTTCGCGCCACTTGCCCGCAAACAGCATCCGGTCACTCTGGGCTCGGGGGCTCCACATGGCAGGGCCTTTGGATTTATTAAGCATCCTAAACTGCACCGCAGTGTGGTCAGTAACAATACCAGAATAGCCGCCCAGTGCATCAATTTCACGTACAATTTGCCCTTTAGCTACGCCACCCATAGCAGGATTGCACGACATTTGGGCAATCGTATTCATATTCATCGTCGCCAGCATTACGCGCGCGCCCATATTGGCGGCGGCTACCGCTGCTTCGCATCCCGCATGCCCTGCTCCAACCACGATGACATCATACTCCGGAAACATAAACTCTTCCTTTTTTGTGCTGTCTTTTATTTCTCTCCTTAACTCAACAGCTGAAACCCAGTAAAATCGCCGCAAAAATACGCAAAAAGTGCTGTACAGAGAACATTGTCAAGCCACTATTCGTTCGCCCTTTTTTTTCATTCAGGCAGCGATTAAAAGACTCATTGGGTCTTAGTGCTGTAACCGGAGCAACAACAGCTCCCATATTTCCTGCTTAATCAACACGTTTTGGGATTAGTACAAGCTACCTTTGCACACCAGCAAGGCTAGGTACTTTATTGTCAAAAATCACTAACCCCTCAACATTATGAATCCCATGCACCGATATTTACTTTCCATACTAACCACCTTTACACTCTTTGTAGCGCTGCCTTTAAGTAGCCTGCAAGGACAAGAAACCGCATTCGTATACGGTGATGAATTCCTTTGTCCCGACCAGTGTGGACAATGGTTTGTAGAGTTCCCTCAAGACCCTAACCTTAGTTACCATTGGTCAATCTACGACGGTACCTCTCCGGATAATGGAACCCTCTGGAGTGAACAGGAAGGGATTGGCTTGTTTACCTACGATCTATGTAACGGACCAATCAATATACCACTACCTCCCGGTGTATACACGGTCTACCTCGTTGTAAGTGGGCCGGGGGGAACAGACGTCATCGCTACTGGACAAACCAACTTTTACGTAGAAGATTTCTTCGACCTCTTTGGAGAAGCCTACGGCCAGCATATTACAGATTGCGAACAGGATTCTTTTACAATCAACCTACCTGGTGGCTTGGATGAATGCTATGAAGTATGTGTAGGTTCGACTTCTACCGTCAGTATGGACAACATTTTTGTCTCTACCCCAAATGGACAAACCACCTCGATAAACCTTAATCAGGGGCAGTGGTCGGTTACCAACGGTACAATCATTCCCACTGTAAATACCGACGATAGTAATTTCAACCTTGCCGAAGTGTATGCATCTCCAGGGCAGACGGTCTGTGTGCCTTTGACGGTCAATAATTTTGACAACATACAGGGGATGCAATTCAGTATCAACTATAATGCAGGCATCCTTGACTTCCTCTCCTTCCAAAATATCACGAATAGTCTTCCTGGCTTTTCGATTGAATCACTAGAAATCCCTTTTCCTGGTAATGTAACCGTCTCATGGAATAACTCTATGGGGGAAGGGGTTGATTTACCAGATGGCACTGTCCTTACTGAAATTTGCTATGTTGTAGAAGGTACGACCTCTTCTTCGCTGAGTTTTTCAAGTACGCCGATCCAAATCGAAATCGTAGACGGTAATGGCAACATTGTTCCCTTCGATAACAACACCGGTGCAGTCATCATTGGCTCCCCGCCAGCCAATACCATTTCTATTCTTTGGGATGAAGAAGGCCCCGGTCGGGCAACCTTCTCCTATTGGTATATCAGTGATAACGGTTGTGATATTTACTCCAGCGTTGATGTTTGTTTCGATGTTATCCCTCCACCCCCTGCTGACTTCACCACTCAACCTCCTGTAAGCCCCAATGGCCTTTTGGAGATTTGTGAAGGCCAAACGGTGTTCTTTACCAGCGAGGCCACAGAAGCCGATGCTTACCTGTGGGACTTTGGCGATGGTGGCGGCTCCTCACTGCCCAACCCACAACATACCTACAACGTTGCGGGTACCTTCGAAGTCGAACTTATCACTAGCTCAGGGTGTGAATGTGCAGATACAAGCAGACTTACTGTCATCGTAGAAGGCAATGACGCGCCTTTTGTCGATTGTGTCGCCACTATTTGTGAAGGCACTTCGGTTACTTATACCGCCAACACTGGCTGTAGCAGCTACGACTGGACTATCAGTGCCAATGGTAGTATTCTCGACGGCGGCGGACCAGCAGATGATTTTATCACGATTCAGTGGGGCGCTGGACCTATTGGCGAAATTACATTAGAAACAGATGGCTGCCCCGACCTCAGTGACTGTACAGAGGCCGCTTATCTGCAAGTCCCCATTATTTCCAATAGTACTACCATTGAAGGACCAGCACAAGTTTGTCGAGGCGATCAAACCGTATATACTGTTCCTCCTTTTGAAGGCACGGAATTCAACTGGAGCGTTTCCTCTTTTGGAACGATCATTGACGGGCAAGGCACCCCTAGTGTAACCATCGAATGGTCTGACGGCCCAATTCCTGCTGGTGCACAAACTGTAAGTGTCGACTATACAAACTGTTACCTCGAATGTGGCGGCAGTGCCCAGATGGATGTGTTTGTACGTCCTGAATTTTACCTTACAGGTGAAATAGAGGTTTGTGAAAACAGCACGGAAGACTATGCTGTTATAAACACCCAAACCAACGTTGGTTTCCCCGCCAACTTCAGCGTCCTTGCCTCCGATGGCAGCACCGTATGGACGAGCCCTGGCTCGGGAAGTTCTTTCCCTATCGACTGGAATTTCGGTGCTGGTGATTTTACCTTGGTGGCTACGCCCCAAAACCCTGCTGACTACTGTACCCTTTTGGCAGAAATGGCCGTGAAAGTAATTCCTCAACCAGCGGCAGTTGCTACCATCAACGGACAAACAGAAATTTGTGCAGGCATTGCCTACACCTATAGTATAGCCAACCCTATCGACGGAGAACGCTATCGCTGGACGATCAACAACGCAGGTACAACCACTAACAGAGAAGGAGCTTCTATTGCTGTGATCTGGAATGCCGGAGGGCCCTACGAACTGAGTGTCATCCGCCTTTCTCCTCCTTTATTCTGTGCTTCTGCGGCAACCTCTCTCTCTATTGGTGCCGTAAGTAGTTTTGCCATCAGCGGCGACAATCAGGTCTGCATGGACCAGTTAGCTGCTTATACCAGCGATCAAACCGGTGATGTATTTTACGATTGGGCTATTCAGCCCGCGAGTGCCGGCACCATTACAGGTGACCCCACCGCCGCAGACATTGAAGTCCTCTGGCACAGTGCCGGACCAGCAACCGTAACCCTCGACATTTGTGGACAACAGGAAACCTTTGTGGTAACCGTAAACGCGCCCCCTCAGCCGGTAGTTAACCATCCGGCTTCCATTTGTCCTGGTGTTACCGCTCCGGTAAGTACAACTGCTGCTTTTGCCACTTACTCTTGGCAAGATGCGGAAGGTTTGGAACTATCTACCAGTCCAACACCAGACCTAGCGGGAGGCTATTACCGGCTAGAAGTAACCGATGCTATCGGTTGTGTAGGACGTACGACCTTCCAGATTTACGAATTCCCGGAATCTAATATTAGCATCAGTACGCCTGACTTTACGCTTTTCTGTAACGTTCCTCCTTTGAGTCGCTTATATGCGGTAAATACCGAGGATGGTTATACCTACCAATGGTACCAAAACGGGGCGGCCCTTGCCGGAGAAACCGGCTCTAACTACACCGCTACTGCTTTTGGAGCCTACCACGTAGACATCATTGATGAAAACGGATGTGCCTTTTCTTCCAACACCATAAATGTAGAAGACAACTGTACCGATATTCGCTGTACAGGAGGAGGAGCAGGTTGCAACAACCCAGGCCACACCTTTACGGCAATGGACAACGGCTCTTGTGACGACCGCGCTTATACGGCGATTGCCACGGGGAGTATTCCTGGTAGTGTTTTCTGGAACTTCGATGATCCAGACAGTGGTGCTGCTAATAGTGGTTCAGGTGTCAACGTGACCCACCAGTACACCAAGCCTGGTTTCTATCGGGTGCTAATGGGAGCACTCTATGACGATGGCATGGGTGGTTCGGTATTGTGTCGGGAAATCCTTCCGGATACTGTTTTTGCGGTCGCTGACTTTGAGTACGATGGCGTTTGCCCAGGGGCACCAGTTCAGTTTTATGATCTTACTACTTTTCTGGATCTAGCGACTATTACTAGCTGGAGTTGGGACTTTGGCGACCCTGCCAGTGGCGTAGATAATACCTCTACCGATAAGGATCCCATACACATCTTCAGCGGTGGTGGTGACTACCAAGTGAGTTTAACTGCTACAACTGACCAGGGCTGTAGTACGACCATCACCAAAACGGTCAGTATCTATCCCTTACCTTTCACCAACTTCTTGGAACCTGATGTGAGTTGTGCATTAACAGCCATCGAATTCAACGCTGATGTAGAAGCCACCGTCTCCGAAGTAATGTGGAATTTTGGCGAAGCTAGCAGCGGGGATGCCAACACCTCCACCTTATTTGACTCTTACCATCTTTTTGCCACTCCCGGCAATTATTTGGTAAGCCTGGAAGCAACCAGCATTTATGGCTGTGTCAACACCTTTGATCGTACCATTGCGATCATACCCAACACCTTGAGCGGAGAGATTGACCCACCGGGCACTTCGACCTTATGTGAAGGGGACGAACTTACCTTGAACGCTCCAGGAAACGGCGCTACCTCATGGCTTTGGTCTACCACCGAAGATACGCAAGCGATTACAGTTGACGAAGCGGCAGCTTATAGTGTAGTACTTACCGATGACGATGGCTGTACTTACAGCCCTCAGCCTGTTTTGGTAGATATTATTCCAGCACCTCAAAGTCCGATTCGTTCTGTCACTTATAATGACTTCAACCAACCGACGGCCTTTACTTACGATACCTTGTATGTATGTTTTGGTGAAGATATCTTCTTGGAAACAGAAGAGACTGCCGGCTATACTTACCAATGGTCAAACGGAGATACCGGTGTTGATACGGAATACACCGAAGACCGAGGCAACCTACTTGCCGCTGGTGAATACCTCATCACCATGGATGTTACGGATACCAGCACCGGGTGTAGCGCAACCGAAGGATTTGTGATCATTGTTCATCCAACACCAGATATTCCTGTTTTGGATTCGGGCAACAGTGCATTGTGCGCAGGCACGACCGCTACCATTTCTGTTAGCAACCCTCAGGCCAATGTTATCTACTTCTGGAGCAGTGGCGATACCGGACCAAGTATCACTACAGATGAAGCAGGTGAATACTATGTTACTTCCGTCAATATTTACGGTTGCCGCAATGAAAGCGAAGTCACCGAAGTACTAGAAGGACCAGACATTAGCTTGGTGCCTAATGGTTGTCATACGCGCTGTGCGCCGGATACCCTTTGTTTGCCAACAATCCCTGACGTTATCAGCTACCAATGGTACCTAGATGGTGTATTGATTCCTGCTCCTGATGGAACGATCCCGAATTTGATTGTAGATCAAAGCGGTAGCTATACTCTGGAAATGGAGGATATCAATGGCTGTGTACAAACCAGCAATCCTTTAAATATTGACCTCCTTCCTGGCTTTGGTACTTTCTTTGGTAATGTTTACTATGATATGAACAACAACGAGATGATCGATGCCGCAGATAGCTTAGCGGGCGACATTGAAGTTGAACTATCCGGTAACCTGGGACTACAAGATGCCATTATCACCCCAATTGATGGCACTTATGGCTTTGTGAATGTTCCCGAAGATGACTATACCCTTTCGATTGACGAAATGACCGTTCCTGCCAGCTGGATACCGCAAATAGCTTCTATTGACACCACCTTTATGGGTTGTGACCAAGAGGTTGTTATTAACTGGTTGTTAATACAGGATTGCGATTTTGACACCTCTTTCGTTGCCAGTATTTGTCCGGGTGAGGATTATATGTTCCAAGGTCAGCCTTATGCCATTGGCAGTAACAACACCATTCAAACTTCCTCTGCTCAGGGTTGCGACTCTACATTTACCTTTACGGTAACAGCATTGCCAAGTAGTACCGAAATTCTCGGTGTAGAGGTTTGTGCCGGTGAAACCTACAGCTATGCTGGAGCAGAATACCCCATCGGCACCGACGAGATGATCACCTTTATAAATAGCGCAGGTTGTGATTCTATCGTCCAGCTTCAGGTACTGGAATCACCAAGCACTTCCGAAATTCTCGGTGTAGAGGTTTGTACCGGTGAAACCTATAGCTATGCTGGAGTAGAATACCCTATCGGCACCGATGAGTTGATCACCTTCACCAATAGTTTAGGTTGTGATTCTATCGTCCAGCTTCAGGTAGTGGCTTCTCCCGAAGCAAGCTTTGCCCTGAGTACAGAAGAAAGTTGCCAGGGGCTACCAACGGGTACCCTCACGGTGGTGCCGAACACAGGTATGGCGCCTTTTGTTTATGCAATTGACGATGGTGACTTCCAGACCCAAGCCGCATTTACAGACCTTGAAGCTGGCGCTTATGATCTTATCGTCGAAGACGCCAATGGTTGCCAATACCTTGAAAGTTTCGCGGTGGATGCTTCTCCAAGTCTTGTTGTCGATGCCTCTGACATGATATTGCCATGTGATAGTGCAGCAGTTCAATTGCTGCCGGAAATCGTAAGCGGTGACGATGGCTTCCTCCTTTTCCAGTGGAGCGATGGCATTACGACCCTTGGACGGCAAGTAAGCACTCCGGGAACATTGTATCTAGAGGTAAGCAATGGTTGTGAAACAGTAAGCCTGCCTGTGACGGTAGAAGCAGAAAAATCGCCAGAAGGCTCGCTTATCTATGTCCCAAATGCATTCTCTCCTAATAACGATGGAGCCAACGACACCTTTAAGGTCTATCCTGGCCAAGATGTCCAGATTGATGATATCGACTTCCAGGTTTTTGATCGCTGGGGCAGCATGATTTTCGATGCTCAGCAAGGTGATGACGAATGGGATGGTGTCAACAATGGTCGGCGCGCAGCGCAGGGTGTTTACATCTGGCAATTAAAAGCAAAAGTAAACTTGTGTGGACAAGTAGTAGATATTGTCCAGCAAGGTGAAGTTATATTGGTTCGCTAAGTGTGTTGCTATGGCCCGGATCTATTTCCGGGCCAGGCAACGCACATTTTCGTTCCTTTTTAAAAGACGAGTAGTAAATCCTTATTTAGCGGATGGAAGCAATAGCTTTTCATCCGCTTTTTTTACCTTTGGAGATTAAGGTATACCCTACCTCATTTTTAAGCCTTTGGCTTCCTCTATTGAAACTAAATATTATTATTGATATGTCTTATGAATTAACCGGAAAACTCCACAAAAAATACCCCACTGAAAACAAAACGGACAGCTTTCAGGCGCGGGAATTCGTGGTGTTGATGGAAAGTGGGAACTACCCTCAATACATCAAACTACAACTGACGCAAGATCGTTGTGCTTTACTTGATCCTTATGAAGAAGGTCAGGAAATTAAAGTACACTTCGACCTTCGTGGACGAGAGTGGAACGAAAAATACTTCACCAACCTTAATGCTTGGCGCATTGAAGCTCCTGCCGCAGCTACCGCTCCTTCGGCATCAGCTGGTGAAGAGAACTTCTTCCCTGCCGCAGGTGATGAACCTACCGTAGCAGCGGATGATGATTTGCCATTCTAACCTAATCTATGCCCGGGCAACTATTTGACAACCATGGCCGGCAGATCAACTACCTGCGCTTAGCAGTTACTGATCGCTGTAACCTTCGCTGCTTTTACTGCATGCCGGAGGAGGGTATCAATTATGTTGCCCGGACACAGCTCCTCTCTTACGAAGAAATGCTTCGGATCGTACAAGTACTTGTACCTCTGGGGATTGAAAAAATACGTTTAACGGGTGGTGAGCCCTTTTTGCGCAAAGATTTCATGCCTTTTTTACGGACCATCAGTAAAATCGATGGCCTGAAGCAAATCAACCTCACCACCAACGGTACACTTACCGAACAGTACGTCCCCGAACTCAAACAAATCGGTATTCATTCCGTCAATCTTAGTATTGACACCTTGGATCGGCAGCGTTTTTACGAGATTACTCGGCGGGATAGCCTGCCGGAAGTTTGGCGTACCTTCGAAGCACTTGTAGCACACCGTATTGATACCAAACTGAATGCCGTCGTGATGGACCAGCAGAATATTGAAGATATTTTGCCCATGGTAGCGCTCACCAAGGAATACCCGGTTAGTGTTCGCTTTATCGAAGAGATGCCTTTCAATGGCGACACCGCTCATTATAAAAAACTGCCCTGGGATCATCGACGGATAACGGAGCATATTCGTTCTGCTTACCCCGATCTAGAAAAGCTAGTTGACCCTCCCGGTAGTACCTCTTACAATTATCGTATTCCTGGCCACCAGGGCACAGTAGGCATCATCGCCGCCTATTCTCGCACTTTTTGCGGCAGTTGCAACCGCATCCGGGTTACACCTAAAGGCTTGCTAAAAACATGCCTTTACGACCAGGGAGTGCTCAGTATTCGCGATATCATGCGGGCGGGTGCTACCAACGATCAATTGGCAGATGCCTTCACCTCTGCACTCCAACACCGGGCCAAAGACGGCTGGGAAGCAGAAGGCCGCCAAAACAATGACCCCAATGCTCGAGAAAGCATGGCTACGATTGGGGGGTAAACCAACTTTATTTTCGTACTTATTGTTATATTTAGGAATAAAGACATTGCTAATGAAACAAACAACCGTCGCTCTGACTGACCTTTACAAATGGACGGTTTCAGAGTTTCAGCAAATGGTAACAGCAGGAATTATAGAAGAAGACGCTCACGTCGAATTACTTCACGGTCAAATTGTACAAATGAGTCCCGTAGGAAAATTCCATGCTGCTTGTGTTAGTTTTTTGAATGATTGGTTGGGCCAACAACTACGATCCGATTTCATTATCAGGGTACAGGACCCTATAAAAATGGATGATCATTCTGAACCAGAACCAGATATTGCGGTCGTTAAGCGGCGTGCAGATTTCTATGCCAGTCACCTTCCCGGCCCTGACGATATTGAATTCCTGATTGAAGTTGCAGACTCCTCTCTCCAAAAAGACCAAGAGGTTAAGGCTCCTCTCTATGCCCGGTTTGGTATCAAAGAATTTTGGCTGGTGGATTTGTCAAAACAAACCTTACACCATTATACAATGCCAGCGAATGATGCCTATCAACAATGCAAAACCTTTACCTTAAACGATCAGTTTGAGCACCCTTTACTTGGTATAGTTGTTATCAGTAAATTATTCCCCTGGCTTTAATTCTTTCCAAAACATGTCTTCCTTCACACATCTTGATGCTGCCGGTAATCCATCCATGGTCGATGTTGGCAACAAAAACGTTACGCGCCGTACAGCCGTAGCACAAGCCATCGTCGTTCTCGGAGACGAAATTATGAACAAGCTCGACAACAAGGATATTCAAACGAAGAAAGGTCCTGTTTTTCAGACGGCTATATTGGCTGGGATCATGGGCGCTAAAAGGACAAGTGAACTGATTCCACTCTGCCATCCTTTGGCTTTGGAAAAAGTGGGCGTTGATATTAATATTAATGAGGCGAGGGAAGTCGTTATTACCTGTACAGCTCGCCTTTCCGGCAAAACCGGCGTAGAGATGGAAGCCCTCACCGGCGCCAGTGTAGCCGCCCTCACCATCTACGATATGTGCAAAGCTTTCAGCCACGATATTGTGATAAAATCTACCCGCTTGTTGGAGAAGACGGGGGGGAAGTCTGATTATCAATCTGCTTAGATTATGCCCAAACCTCACCAAAAACACGCCAAGCTTACCCGCCCCACTTACGGCGAATTTCACCGCAACGAATGGGGCTTTATTGGTGCTCCCTGCGGCACAATCCAGCAATTAAGCGCTAAACTCATTGAGGCTTTACAGGTGCATTATCGCCTCGCTTACGTAGATGCCGATCACGCCGCGGGCGACCAAGCAGAAACCATGCCCGTAAGTGGCAGTACGCTGGTCTACACCGACAAGATCAACTATCACCGCTATGATCTGGCGAATGATTTGAATACCTTCCACCGTCGTCCGCTTTTCAATGCAGTAGATGGGGTGCTCGTCAATGGCAACCACTTTTCAGCTAAAAAGCAGATCGTCATCCTCGACCCAAAGAAGGAAGAAAGCCTTAGTCGTAAGCTGGATCGCCTGACAGACGTGGCGCTTATCCTGACCACTCCCAGCCAGGAAAAACCTTACGATTTCCTATTGGAACACCTCGGCGAAAACCGCCCATTCATGATGCCCCTTGGCGACATCAATGGCATCCTCCAGTGGCTCCGTGCTCAACTGACCGCGGCACGTGCACCGCTCAACGGGCTCGTCCTGGCAGGTGGTAAAAGCCAGCGTATGGGTATTGATAAAGGCAAAATTATTTACCATCAACTTCCTCAGCGTGAACATCTTTCGCAACAACTCAGCGGTATTTGCCAAGCGGTTTATTATTCTTTGCGGGAAGGACAAGAGGCGCCGGAAGAAACAGCCGTTATTTGGGATACTTTCACGGGCCTTGGGCCTTATGGCGCTATACTTTCCGCTTTTCGCGAACAGCCAGAAGCGGCATGGCTGGTAGTGGCTTGCGACCTCCCTTTACTCGACGAAGAGGCCTTGAAATTCTTACTCCAGCATCGTGATCCATCTAAGTTAGCGACTGCGTTCCACAATCCAGAAACGGGCTGGCCCGACCCCCTAGTCACAATATGGGAGCCGCGTGCTTACCCGGTTTTATTGCAGTTCCTCACCCAAGGCTACAGTTGCCCACGCAAGGTGCTCATCAACTCTGATATTAAATTATTGGATGCTCCAAATCCTCACATTTTACTAAATGCCAATTCGCCGGAAGAGCGGGAAGAGGTAAGAAAAAGACTGGATCAATAGTTTTTTTTTGAACCACTTAAGGCACCAAAGTGGGATTCTTTTTTGAACCATATTAGGGATTATAAGGAATTATAAGAAGCGGGCAGGATAAGGTAAATTCATGAATTTACCCGACACAGGTCGCCGCCTAATACTAATCTTCCGCTTCGATCGCTTCCACTTTTTTCAGAATACCTTGCAAGACCCCCTTGGCTTCGCTCAGGGTGTTTACGTTCTGTTTGCTCATTATAAGGTAACGAGCAGCTTGCTTGAGGTTGAGGCCTCGTAGTTTGCCTTCGGTCGTGATCAGTTGCAGTATGTTATTGAAACGCTTGGTTTCAAAATAGATACTTTGAGGGTCTTCTACAAAGTAGGCGCGGAGCTTACCGCCTTTGAGAATAATACGCTCAAAACCGAGTTTCTTACACTCCCATCGCAGGCGTAGGCCATCGAACAATTCATCTACCTGTGATGGGATAGGGCCAAAACGATCTCGCAGTGATGTCGCAAACTTGCCCAACTCCTCCTCCGTCTCAATAGCATCCAATCTGGTGTAAAGATTTAGTCGCTCCTGGATGTTAGTGATGTAAGCATCCGGAATCAACATTTCCACATCAGTATCGATTTGAACATCGCGGACGAAGTCGTTCTTTTTCTCCAATTCTTCCCGGAAGATATCTTGGAATTCTTTTTCTTTCAATTCTCGTACGGCATCGTCCAGCACGCGCTGGTAAGTTTCGTAGCCGATATCTGAGATAAAACCACTTTGCTCACCACCAAGCAGGTTACCCGCGCCACGAATATCAAGGTCGCGCATGGCGATATTAAATCCGCTACCTAGCTCGTTGAATTCTTCCAATGTCCGTAACCGGCGGCGTGCTTCCGGCGTGAGTACGCTCATAGGCGGGCCCATCAAGTAACAGAAAGCCTTCTGGTTAGAACGCCCTACCCGGCCGCGCAGCTGGTGCAAATCACTCAACCCAAACTGATGAGCATTGTTGATGATCATGGTATTTGCATTCGGAATATCCAGTCCTGTTTCGATGATATTTGTACAAATAAGCACCTCGTGGCGACGGTCGATAAAGTCGATCAGTACCCGTTCCAATTCCTTGGGTTCCATTTGCCCGTGGGCTACCGCTATATCTACATCAGGGCACAGCCGGCGTACCAAAGCCCCCATATCGGCCAGGCTTTTGACCCTATTGTGAACAAAAAAGACCTGCCCACCACGTTGTACTTCGTAGTAGATCGCATCTTTTATCATTTCCTCTTTAAAAACCCTCACTTCCGTGTGGATAGGGCGACGGTTTGGCGGAGCCGTTCTGATAATCGACAAATCGCGGGCAGAGAGCAAGCTAAACTGAAGAGTTCGTGGAATAGGCGTTGCCGTCAAGGTCAGCGTATCTACATTCACCTTGATGCTGCGAAGTTTTTCTTTAGCAGCAACGCCAAATTTTTGTTCTTCGTCAATAACCAACAAGCCAAGGTCTTTGAACTTGAGTTTCTTGTTGAGTAAAGCGTGCGTGCCGATCAATACATCGACTTCACCAGCTTCGGTAGCCTTAAAAACCTTGTTGCGTTCGCCAGTCGTTCGGAAACGGTTGACGTAATCAACCTTCGCGCCAAATTCTTCTAATCGCTCCTTGAAAGTTCGGTAATGCTGCAAAGCAAGGATGGTCGTTGGAACCAAAATGGCTACTTGTTTGCCACCAACCACGGCTTTAAACGCTGCCCTTACCGCAATTTCGGTTTTACCGAAACCTACATCGCCACAGATCAGGCGATCCATCGGGTAGGCTTTCATCATATCCTCCTTCACATCCTGTGTGGCCGTAAACTGGTCGGGCGTATCTTCGTACATGAAGCTGGCCTCCAGTTCATTCTGCAGATAGCCATCTTGCGGGAATGCAAACCCGGGACTGGCCTTACGTTTTGCGTAAAGCTTAATCAACGATGCTGCAATGTCTTTAACTTTCTTCTTGGTGCGTGCCTTGAGGGTTTTCCAGGCATCAGACCCCAGCTTATTGAGACGAGGTGGCGCACTGTCTTTGCCCGAATGGCGGGAAAGCTTATGCAGGGAGTTAATCCCTACATAGAGTAGGTCGTTGTTTTTGTAAACAATACGTACCGACTCCTGGCTCTTTCCATTTACATCCAGCTTCTCTAAGCCGCTGAAACGCCCAATACCGTGATCAATATGAACGACAAAATCTCCCGGCTCCAGCTCCCGCAGCATTTTGAGGTTCAGCGCCTGGTCTTTGGTAAATCCTCTTTTTAATTTATAACGATGGAAGCGTTCAAAAATCTGATGATCAGTATAACAAGCTACCCCTAAATCTATATCCACAAATCCTTCATGAATGGCCTTAACGATTGGATGAAACTGCACATGCGCATTCAGGTCATCGAAAATCGCATAAAACCGTTCTATCTGTTTAGGGTTATCAGTAAACAGGAAATTTTCGCGGCGCTCACCCGTATTACTGTGTAGGTCTTTGATCAGCAGATCAAAATTCTTATTAAAACTGGGTTGCGGACGTGCATCAAAATGTATTTTTTGCTGAACGGGAATCGGCTGAGTATGATCCGTAAATAAAATGATCGGATGATCAGCTACATCAGCTGCTACTTCACCTGGACGGATGAAGGCTCGGTCTCGGAAGATTTCGGCTAAATCGCCTTCATCAAGAATCGTAATGGATTTTGAAAACTCTTCTGCTTTTTCAAAACAAGCTTGCAGCCTATCCAGCAACAACTGTAAATCCGCAATCCAGATAACCGTATTTGGTGGTAACACTTGAAACAAAGGAACCTTCTGATCCTGATTAAATTTGGTATTGATGTTTGGCACAATCGAGACTTGCTTGATTGTGCGTACCGACAACTGATCCAGCGGATTGAAGGTACGAATAGTCTCTACTTCTTCATCAAAAAGCTCTACCCGGTAGGGGTAGTCATTGCCATAAGAGAAAATATCGATGATGCCTCCACGAATGCTAAACTGCCCAGGCTCGTAGACAAAATCTTCACGACTGAAGCCGTATTCCGTCAACAGCTCTATCATCGTATTTACATCCACCAATTCGCCAACGACGATATTAATCCGGTTGGCATTGAGCACCTCCGGTGCAACGACTTTTTCAAAAAGCGCCTCTGGATAAGTGACAACGATTTCGCCTTTTGCCTTGGATTGCGAGAGGTTATTGACCGTCTCGGTACGTTGGAGAACGTGATTGGTCTCTAATACATCAAAGTAAAGTGGACGCTTAAAGGAATCAGGGAAAAACCGGACGGGCTTGGGCTCCAACAGGCCAGCTACCGTATTTTGCAAATAGGCCGCCTCTTCTTTGTCGTTAGCAACGATCAAATGATGCTGATTGGCCTCTTTATACGCGGCACTGATCACGAAGCTACTCAGGCTACCTCGCAGACCTGTAAGTTGTATGCGTGGCTGATCGCCTTCCGAACCACCACCTAGTGCAGTGAGCAGTTGCTTTAAACGATCATCGTTTCGGTACCGTTGGAGTAAGTCTTCTAAATTCCCCACTAAGAATAGCCTGTATTAATTTGAAAATGCAAAGATACGGTTTGGTAACAAGGTGAACGGGAATAGGTTGGATGTATGCAAAAAAAGGAGCTTACCTCGTTAATATTCGAAACAGCAAAGGTCTTCAGCAATGGTAAAGATTGATCGTGTATTAGCACCCAAAAGATACTACCTTTATTGGTTGAGTAATCTCCCAATACCGTTTTCCAATGAAATACTGGCTGTATACCTTATTCTTGTTCTCTTTAGCTTTCACGATTAACGCCCAGAACTTGGTTCCCAACGGTGATTTTGAAATCATTGATTGCCCTACCAATAATATCAATAGCATCACCGAAACGGCCACTTGGTATGCCTGTAGTGGTGCCGACGCTTACTGGCTGCACGAGGATTGTCCGCTGGATCCAGCTATTGCGGAATCTGTATTTTTCATTAATACCGCTACAGAGGCTTACTCCGGCGTAGGATATATTTCGCTGGAAGGCGTGATGACGCGCAACGGTTATATCACCTCTGAAGGGGTAGGTATTCAATTGACGGAACCTCTACAAGCTGGTGTTCCTTACTTTTTCCAGATGGCAGCACTTTTTCAAAATGAAAGAATTGCCGGCCAGCATCCCGGTAATGCTTGCCAGACGCTACCTCCTCACTTTATGGAAGTATATGTTGGGTCTGAAAAAATACTGGTTCGCAGAGAAAGCGACATTTTGGACGTGACTACGGGGATCTCCTCAAATGCCGATCTCGTTTTAGTCGATTCTACTTCGACTGTAGCAGAAAATTTCTATAATAACCAATGGTATCTTTTTTCCAATTGTTTTATTGCTTCTGGGGGTGAGACGCATATCGGTGTTATGGGTAGCAATTTTCAAGTACCCGCCAGCAATGGTTGTGTAGCAGAAGGGGAGCCAGGTGCCGTTTATTTATTTGGCTACAGTCTGGATGCCGTACAATTGGCAGAAATGCCTACAGAAATCGAAGCTGATCGCAACATCTGCGACAATGGCGGCTGGGTAGATATGGAAGGCGTCGTCTCGGATGTTTATTTCGATTATGCAACCTTCCTTTGGGAAGATGGCTGCACCTTGGCCCGGAGGGTAATTCGCCGACCGGGTCTTTATCAGGTAGACATGATACTGCCTTGCATAACCATTCCAATCACCTTGGATATTTCTATTGATGAATTTTGCAGCGCGGTGATGTATACGGAAGAAATGCCTGAAAGTATTGCTGAGAACATCGTAATTTGTACCGATGAAGGCCCAGCGAACATCAACCTCCTGGATTACACGCCTGAAGTACTGCGCAACGACCTCTCGTTCGATTGGGCGGATGGCTACTCGGGGGCTACTCGTATATTGGACAACTCCGCTGTTTACGAGATTTGGGCTGCCACTCCTTGCTTTGCTTTTCCGATGACCCTGCAAGCGGAATTACTGTCTTGTGAAATAAAGATTTTCGTACCCAATGCCTTTTCGCCCAACCTGGATGGAGTTAATGACCAATTCCGACCTTTTATCAATAGCCCTTGGCCAGTCTTAAATTACCAGTTCAACGTTTTTGATCGTTGGGGACAGCTTGTTTTCCAAACCGACAATCCTGATGAAGCCTGGGACGGAAAGGTAAAAAACAAGCTAGCAGACCAAGGTGTCTTCTTATGGTCGCTGGAATACGATACAGGACAGGAAAACGGTGGAAAAACCAGTCTTTCTGGCGATGTTATGCTGATTTATTAGATGTTAGACCAACTGTCCTTTCAAGAACGTATCTTTGCCCCAATAAGCATTCGGTCAAAAATTAACTATGAGTAAGGGTCCTGGTAATAATCCTCGTTTTCGACAAAGTCGTGCCCGTAATGCAGGTCCTGCGCCAAAGATACAGCGTGACCCGGCCGAGATTATCGGTATGCGGCTGAACAAGTATATTGCCCACAGCGGTATCTGTAGCCGCAGGCAGGCAGGCGAGTATGTAAAGGACGGCCTGGTAAAGGTCAACGATGTGCTAGAAATCAACCCGGCTTATCAGATTCAGGAAGGAGATGTTGTCACTTTTCGTGGAAAAAAGATACAGCCAGAAGAAGAACTCGTATATATTCTGCTGAATAAACCCAGCGGTGTGATCACCACTTTATCCGATGAACACGGTCGCAAAACGGTCATGGATGTACTGGCGGGTGCTGTCAAGCAGCGTATCTATCCGGTGGGCCGCTTGGATAAAGATACTACAGGTCTTTTACTACTGACCAATGATGGGCAGCTGGCTAAAAAAATGATGCACCCCAGCCATGAAGTGCCCAAGGTGTATGAAGCCACCTTAGACAAGCCTGTTCCCCCCGAAGATTTGGAAAAAATTGCAGCCGGATTGACACTGGAAGACGGTCCCGTGAGTGTAGACTGGGTCAATTACCTTCAGCCTGACAACAAAGAAGTAGTCAGCCTCGAAATTCATCTGGGGCGCAACCGTATTGTTCGTCGAATTTTCGAGCACCTGGGGTACCAGGTAATCAAGTTGGATCGCCCTTATTTAGCCGGATTAACCAAGAAAGACCTCCCTCGTTCTTATTTCCGTTACCTGACGACACAGGAAATTACGATGTTGAAGCATTTTATCAAGTAATTCCTCGCGAACGCCCTTATTATTCCTACCTTTGCGGGTAGTTCCCTGAATACAGCTTTGACAACCTATAAGTGCCACACTTTTTTCTAGTGATTGGCGCCTATTTTCATTGTTAGGGTATACCTACAGCTATGAAATTGAATTCAGCAAAAAATCACGAGCCTCAATTTAACATGATGGTTGACGTAAAAATCCTTACCACTACCAACTCCCGTTACCTTGGCGAAAAAATCGCCGATTATTATGGCCAGCCTCTGGGTGACCTTATCATCAAACGCTTCAGCGATGGCGAGATGCAGCCTGTAATCAATGAATCGGTGCGCGGTGGTTTTGTTTTCTTTATCACCTCTACTNGCCAGCCACACGAAAACCTGATAGAGCTGCTATTGGCGATTGATGCTGCTAAGCGGGCATCTGCTGGCTACATTACGGCAGTGATCCCTTACTTTGGCTACGCTCGTCAGGATCGTAAAGACAAGCCACGAGTGCCGATTTCTGCAAAGCTTATTGCTAATTTACTGCAAGCTGCTGGTGCTGATCGCATTATGACTATGGATTTGCACGCCGACCAGATTCAGGGATTTTTCGACATTCCTGTAGATCACTTAAAAAGCGAGGCTATTTACCTGCCTTACCTTCAGGAAAACCTAGATTTGACCAATGTGATTTTTGCCTCCCCTGATGTTGGAGGAGTAAAAAGAGCCAGAACTTACGCGAAGCATTTCAATCGCCCGCTCGTTATTTGTGACAAATACCGCAAGCGTGCTAACGAAATTGCTGAGATGACCGTAATTGGTGAAGTAAAAGATGCCGATGTTATTCTGGTTGATGACCTTGTAGATACAGCAGGAACGCTTTGCCGAGCAGCAGACATCATCATGAAGAAAGGTGCCAAAAGCGTGCGTGCGCTTTGTACCCACCCTGTACTCAGTGGCAAAGCCTATGAAAATGTAGAGAATTCTGTATTAGAAGAGCTATTGGTTTGTGATACGATTCCACTGACACAAGAGTCAAGCAGAATCAAGGTGCTTTCTACTGCTAAACTCTTTGCCAGAGCCATCCGAAACACCCACGAACACCGCTCTATTTCAGCATTATTTGTAGAGCAATAAGGATTTTTAAAAAAAAGTACACTATAACTAACACGCTTTCTAGGATTTACCTATCTTTGCGTGCCTTTTTAGAGCCTCTCATTACGAAGGCCGTTAATTGAAAAGAATAACTATCATGGAAGCAGTAACTGTTTCAGGACAAATAAGAACGGACGTTGGTAAAAAAGCTACCAAAGCGATTCGTAATGCTGGACAAGTCCCTGCTGTACTCTACAGCAAAGACGAGACTATCCATTTTGCAACTACGCAAAAAGCTGTTAAGTCACTTATCTATACGCCTAAGTTCAAAGTAGCTGAGGTTGAAATAGACGGTACCACTCACCGCGCTATTATTAAAGATATTCAGTTTGATGCTGTTACTGACGATATCGTCCACTTGGATTTCCTCAAGTTGGTAGATAGCCATTCTGTAAAACTCGAGATTCCTGTACGTTTCGAAGGTACTGCTCCTGGTATGCGTTCTGGTGGTAAGCTACTTCGTCTGATGCGTCGGATTAAAGTTAAGACCACTCCTGAGAAAATGGTTAACGAATTAACCGTTGACATCTCTTCTTTGGAACTAGGCCAATCTATCCGTGTTCGTGATATCAACCCTATTGACGGAGTAGAAATCATGAGCCCTGCTGGAGCTCCTGTAGGCATCATCGAAGCACCTCGTGCACTTCGTTCTGCTGCAACTGCAGAAAAGAAAGCTGCTGCTGCTCCTGGCGCTGCTGCCCCTGCCGCTGCAGATGCCTAGACATATATATGTCAGTTAATGGCAAAAAATATCAAAAGCGAGCATACCCTGTTGAAGGTATGCTCGCTTTTTTTGTTGGCAGAATACTGGTGATATGGAACATTTAAAAATAGCATTGCTACAAGCTGATCTTATCTGGGAAAGAGCAACAGATAATCGCCGGAAATTTGCCCGGCTACTACAAACTATTTCTCCTGACACAGACTTGGTCGTCCTACCAGAGATGTTCACTACTGGATTCAGCATGGAGCCGGCCAAACTCGCCGAAACCATGGAAGGAGAGACCATCGCATGGCTTCGCCAACAAGCAGCTGACTTGCAGGTTGCGATTACAGGGAGTATTATCATTGAGGAAAACGGCAATTATTACAATCGCTTGTTGTGGGTATTTCCAGAAGGTGAAATACTTAGCTATGACAAACGCCACCTTTTTACGCTTGCTGGAGAAGAAAAAGTCTATACTCCCGGGCAAAAACAACTGCTTGTAACCTACAAAGGCTGGAAAATTATGCCACTCATCTGTTATGATCTACGCTTTCCTGTTTGGAGCCGTAATCAATTCGATTATGATCTCTTATTGTATGTCGCCAATTTCCCTGACAAGCGAGGCCTGGCTTGGCGTACGCTCTTGCAGGCACGAGCCATCGAAAACCAAGTGTACACCATTGGCCTTAATCGGGTAGGAACAGATGGAAACGGTGCTTATTATGCAGGCGATTCTTGCCTTATAGACTACGATGGAAAAATCCGACATCATCTACCTCCCCGAGAGATGGTACAACAGTTTGAAATCAAAAAAGAGGAGCAAACAAACTTTCGAAAAAAACTAGCTTTCCTGCCAGATCAGGATGAATTTACCATTCATGTCTAGACAGCCTCCTTTGCTACATGTTTCTGACCTTCCTTCCCCTAAAGGACACCCTCTGCTGGGGTACTTGCCTCAACTCAAAGCAACGGCGAAGCATCAGGTCCTAGAGCGGTGGGTAGCGTTTTCGAAAATCTAAAGATCAGACTTGATACTAAAAAACGGTAGCAGATTGCTCTACTACCGTTTTTTCTAATATTTATCAGAAGCTTCTACTAGGCTTTCCCTTTCAAGTTTAGCACCAAGCCCAGTTCATCTAACTGCTCTTTGGCAACGCCGGAAGGTGCATCGATCATCATATCGCGTCCCTGATTGTTTTTCGGGAAGGCGATGAAATCGCGGATAGAACTTTGTCCGTTCATCACGGCACACAAGCGATCAAAACCGAAGGCGATACCACCGTGAGGAGGAGCACCATATTCGAAGGCGCCCATCAAGAAGCCAAACTGTTCTTCGGCCTCTTCCTGGGTAAACCCAAGTAGCTTGAAGTTTTTCTCCTGTAGGGTACGGTCGTGGATACGAATAGAGCCACCACCAATTTCAGCACCATTGATGACCAGATCGTAAGCATCAGCACGAAGGGCTTTCATGGTTTCGTGATCACCATTGAGCATGCGCTCCATGTCTGCTTTTTTAGGGCTGGTGAAAGGGTGGTGCATCGCGTGGAAACGCTCTGCATCTTCGTCCCACTCCAAGAGCGGGAAATCTACTACCCACAATGGCTTGAAAACACCCGGCTTCATCAGGTTCAACTCGCGGCCCATCTCCAGGCGCAGCTCTCCCATCTGTTTACGGGTTTTTTCTTCTTCACCGCTGAGCACCAAGAGTAAATCGCCTGCTTCTGCACCGAATTTCTCGGCCCATGCTTTCAGGTCTTCTTGGCTGTAGAACTTATCAACGGATGACTTGAACGTTCCATCCTCGTTGCACTTGACGTATACCAAGCCTTTGGCACCAATCTGTGGCCGCTTGACCCAGTTGGTCAGACCATCCAACTGCTTACGTGAGTAACCCGCCTGGCCTTTGGCACAGATACCGACCACCAATTCTGCACTATCGAAAATAGCGAAGCCTTTATTTTGGGCAACGTCATTGAGGTCTGTCAGTTCCATATCAAAACGCACATCTGGCTTATCGATACCATAGCGACGTATCGCTTCATCGTAAGTCATATGTGGAAAATCAGGTAGATCTACGCCCAATGTGTGCTTGAACAAGTGCTTGGTGAGCCCTTCAAAGGTAGCAAGTACTTCTTCTTGGGTTACAAAGGCCATCTCGCAGTCAATCTGCGTGAATTCCGGCTGGCGGTCTGCCCGAAGGTCTTCGTCACGGAAACACTTAACGATCTGGAAATAGCGATCAAAACCACCTACCATCAAGATTTGCTTGAAGGTTTGCGGGCTCTGTGGCAAGGCGTAAAACTCTCCCTGATTCATCCGGCTAGGTACGACAAAATCGCGGGCACCTTCTGGTGTGCTTTTGATCAGGAAAGGCGTTTCTACCTCTACGAAGTTTTGGCTATCGAGGAATTTGCGGGTTTCCAGTGCCAATTTGCTCCGGAAGATGATATTACTCTGCAGCGGCCCGCGACGCAAGTCGAGGTAACGGTACTTCATCCGCAGGTCATCGCCACCGTCTGTTTCTTCCTCAATAGTAAAAGGAGGAACTTTAGAGCTATTCAGAATAGACATCGACTTCACTTCGATTTCAATGTCACCGGTGCTCCGGTTAGCATTTTTGTTGGTACGCTCACGAACCAGGCCGCTGGCCGTAACTACAAACTCACGGCCCAACTTACGGGCTTGCTCACACAAAGCTGCATCATCCTCACTATCAAATACCAATTGGGTAATACCATAGCGATCTCGCAAATCGACAAAAGTAAGGGCTCCGAAATCGCGGCCTACCTGTACCCAGCCGCTAAGGGTTACTTCTTGTCCTACATCAGACATGCGGAGTTCGCCGCAATTGTGTGTACGATACATGAGTTATATTTTTGCTGCTGACAATTTTGCGGTCAGCATTAATGTAAAGTCATAAGTTTAAAGACCGCAAAAGTAAGAATAGTTCCGGGCTCTGGAGGTATGTCTTTTGGTTTATTTGCAGCACCTATGGTCTGTTTGAGACCTTAGCTGGACTTTCGGCAAAAGTTCGCAGAAAGATGCGGGCTGCTTCGCGCCCTGAGCGTAAAGAATAGAGGGATTCAGAGACCTCACTAGTTTATGTGAGCTTCTACGCTAAAAGGTTCATCTCGGCCTAGTGATGTGAAGTAGTGGCCCCACAGGGGACAGACCTCAGGTTTCCTGAGGGCCGAGCGAGCAGCGAGCTACGTAACGTAACGCCCGAAGGGAGGCCCCAAAGCACTATCCGAGCTCTCTGTTCAACACTCTATTTTTTTTGACATCCACTAAGACAGTTGATCAATTCCTTTTAATACAATTGCACAAGCTTTTCGTATTTCTTCTTCGGTAATGATTAAGGGTGGAGCAATACGCAGACTGCGATCATTGAAGAGAAACCAATCCGTGATTAGTCCCTGCTCCAAACAGTGTTTGATAACGGTTTGCACCTCCTCGAAGTTTGCCAGCTCAACGGCCAACCACAAGCCTGCGCTACGCACATCTAAAATACGCGGATGCTGTAGCAGTTCTAAAAACAATTGTTCTTTTGAGGGCACCTGGGCAATCAGGTTTTCTTCGAGAATAGCCTGCAAGGTAGCCAGCCCGGCAGCCGTGGAAACAGGGTGGCCACCAAAGGTTGTAATATGCCCAAGAATGGGGTCGCTGGCCAGGGTGTGCATCATGGCCTTGGGCGCGACAAAGGCCCCAATGGGCATACCGCCCCCCATGCCTTTAGCGATCAGAAGAATGTCGGGAACGACCTCGTATTGTTCAAAAGCCCAGAGGGTGCCGGTGCGACCGTATCCCGCCTGTATTTCATCGAGAATCAGGAGTGCGCCGACTTCGTTGCAACGCTGTCGAACGGCTTGCAACCAAGCTTTGCGCGGGCGGCGAAGGCCCCACTCTGCCTGAACGGTCTCCAGGATTACAGCTGCCGTTTTGGTGGTAATTTTAGATAGGCAGAAATCGCAATTAAAATCCAGGTGTTTTATACCTGGTAAAAGAGGGTGAAAAGCCTGGGTGAAATCTTTGGGCCACATGAGGCTAGCGGCCCCTTGAGTGCTGCCGTGATAGGAGCGAGTAGCGGAGACAAACTCGTGCCGACCAGTGTAGCGCTTGGCTAACTTCATGGCACCTTCTGTAGCTTCGGTGCCGCTATTGGTAAAGTACACACTGTCTAGCGGGGCAGGAAGCTGTTCGGCTATCAGGCTGGCCAATTGCACCTGCGGAGCAAGGACGAACTCGCCATAGACAATGGTATGCAGGTATTTATCCAATTGTGCCTTGGCCGCATTTACGACCTTGGGGTGCCGGTGGCCGAGGCTGCTCACGCCAATACCTGCAATCAGGTCTAAATAAGCCTTGCCTTGCCTGTCGTAGAGATACATACCTTCACTAGAGGCAATCTCAAGACCGAGGGGGAAATCACTGGTTTGGGCAACGTGTGCAAGGAAAAGCTGGCGTAAATTGGGCATAATACGGTTCTAAAGATTAGTTAATGACACTGCAAAGGTACAATCGCTGGCTTAGTATTGTTCTAAATAGGTCGGCCAGTATACAGCATCTCTCCTTTTGATCGCCACCAAATAATAAACGGGAAAAAGAACCAATCTAAAGGCATCTTTTCCGTAATATTGAACGTTATTGGATTAATAAGGGGCATATTCACAAAAAAACATTCTTCAATTATCTACCCGTGTTGAGGTCACTACTTCCAATCATTGCGCTTGTTTTTATTTTGGTTGCCTGCCAGGGTGACACCGTTCGCAGAGTAGATTTTGCTATTCAAGGCATTGATGTTTCTCGTTATCAACTGGCTATCGACTGGCCGCAGGTTGCTCAGCAAGATATTCACTTTGCTTTTGTAAAAGCGACCGAAGGGTCTACGCATTTAGATACCCTTTTTCAAGAAAACTGGGCGGCAATTCGAGAAGCGGGTCTGCGCCGTGGTGCCTATCATTTTTTTCGTCCCACCACTGATCCGCTGGCACAAGCACAGCATTTTATCGACCAGGTAGAGCTACAGGATGGCGACCTGCCCCCTGTTTTAGACATTGAGGTACTGGACGACAGCCACCCCGCACTACTTCTTGTCTCCTTAAAGACATGGTTGGATACGATTTATGAATATTATGGTGTGCGCCCCATTCTCTATACCAACCTCAAATTTTACAACAAACACCTTGCTGGCCATTTTGATGAGTATCCGCTCTGGATCGCGCGTTACAGTGAGGAAAAACCAGTACTGGCTTGTGGCCGTGAATGGCAGTTTTGGCAGTACGGTAACCGGGGTAAAATTGAGGGCATCAATGGTTATGTTGACTTCAATGTCTTTGCCGGTAGCTGGCAGGAGTTAGACCAACTCTCTTTTGGTCAACATACGGTTCTAAGCTTAAACTAAATTTAATCCTCCCTTAAGGCTGACTTCATCCACTTACTGCATTTTTGCGGTGTTAATCTTTGATTTCTTGCTGTACTCATTTTTCCATTCTTTACACTATCCTTTGGTGTATGAATAGATTCGCTGTAGGGCCAGCATATTGTTTCTCGAACAGTATACTGGCCCTTTTTAATATGGATCAATACTTAATCTGTGTTTAATCTTTAATTCACATCCTCTAGCGTTCTTTGCAGTATAAGAAATAAGTTGAGCTAAGCGCTTGACGACCTTTTAAGCTTTTATCCTATACTGTAGCCCTTTTTGCTGTGTTCATGCGTCATGGAGCACAGCTTTTTTTTGCCCGGTCCAGTCTGGAGCTGACTTCGGGATTTGCTGTAAAAGCTGTTTGCGAAACCGCTGGTAGTGTACTTCTATGGTATGCCGTTGGCTACGTGTAAACGCTTTAGCTATAAAATCGCTGTCTTTTTCTGCCAATGCTCCAAGATTAGCTGGTCTTTGCCAACGCTCCATAATGTAGTTAGCTGCTAATTTTGCCTGCAGGTCACTGAGTGGCCAAATAGCGCCCTGCGGCTGAAATAAGCCAACAAAGACCAAGCTGGGATAGTCTTGATGAAACATACGCAGATAGAGTGGAACACGATCAGCTTCTTCGTAATTGATGAAGTCTTCCTTGAAAAACGGTAAAGTGATCTTATAACCCGTTGCCGCTAAGACCGTATCGTACTCTTCCTTTTTACCATCATTGAAAGTAATTTCTTTGCCTTCGATATTCGCTATGCCTGAACGGGGATGCACTTTCCCATGTCGGATTTTGTACAACAATTCTGAGTTGAGCGTAGGATGAGCTGCTGTGACTGGAAAATCCGGTTTGGGAAGGTTGTAGCTACGATAATCCCCGACCATCAACTTCAGCGTGAGACTTCGCAACAGATTGCCTAACGGTTTTGGCAGGTAAGTAATAATTTTATTAAACGTGTCTGTGGGTTTACCCAAAAAGAACTTCGGGATAATGTATTGTGCCCTACGGATGCTGATCGCTGACTGCTTGGCCACACGGCTAATTTCCACCGCACAATCACAGCCAGAATTGCCGGAGCCGATGACTAAAACGCGTTTATCTTTAAAAGGCTCATTGGTTTTATACGCATGAGCGTGCAAGTATTCGCCCGAAAACGCTTCTTCCACTCCTTCAGGGTGACGGGGTACGTTGTGGTGGCCATTTGCAACTAGTAAAAAATCAAAAACCTGGGTTTCTTCTCCGTTGATTTGCAACTTCCATTGCTGGTTTTCCAAAAGTACAGCTTCCGTGATCCTGCTATTAAATTGAATGTGAGGATATAGGTCAAAGTGCCGTGCATAAGACTGAAAATAAGCCAGCACCTGTTCGTGAGAAGGGTAATCAGGGTAATCTTCCGGCATTGGAAAATCTACATAAGCAGACAGTGTTTTCGAAGAAATAATATGCGTTGTTTCACACACGCTAGAATGGGAAAGCTGAGGCGAGTAAATCCAATTTCCCCCAACTTCTGCGTTTTGCTCATAGCAGACCACTTCTTTTACACCCGCTTGTAACAGGTTCTTCACTGCCGTAATACCAGAACAGCCTGCTCCAATAACCGCTACGCGCGTCGATTTTTTCATTTTTTTTCTTTACTAAGTATTACGCAAAAAAATAAGTTGACCACTAATATAAAAACGTAGATTAGATATTGGTTTACGATCAAGCTTCAAAGCTTTGATTTAAAAAGAATCGCACATATCATTACCTTGCCATAATGAATGATCAGTTAAAGCAAAAATTCGGTACAGGGCCAGTATTTTTTACCGCCATTTCTACCATTCTTGGTGCCATCATGTTTTTACGCTTTGGCTTTGCCGTAGGTAGCGTAGGTTTTGTTGGTACGCTTGCTATTATCTTCATTGGTCATGCCGTAACTATACCTACAGCAATGGCTATCGCAGAAATAGCCACTAACCAAAAAGTAGAGGGTGGAGGAGAGTATTACATTATTTCTCGTTCTTTTGGGCTGGTCATTGGATCTACTATTGGGTTGGCGTTGTACCTCTCTCAAGCTATCAGTGTAGCGTTTTATATTATGGCTTTTACAGAAGCTTTCAGCACTGGTATAGATTGGCTAATTACTAGTTTTCAGATTCCGGCCTGGGGAGTATGGCTGTTAGAACAAAAACAACTCATTAGTGTACCCGCGCTCCTGATACTTACGATGATTGTATTGACTAAAGGTGCAGACCTGGGCGTAAAAGCACTCTACGTTGTTGTAGCAACACTGGCGATTAGTATGATTGCTTTTTTTGCAGGAACTACTGATTATGAAGCCAACAATCGATTTGATCCGCTGGCGACGGTTTACAATACCACAACAAACGATGACACGACGGTTATTGCTCTTCCTCCCCCTGTGACAGAAGACAGCACCAGTATGTTTAAAGAAGTTCCTGTAATCAGGAATCAAACCACTCCAGCAGCCCCTAATACTCCGGGGCTTTCTCTTGGTTTCTTTACGGTATTTGCCATCATATTTCCTGCCTTCACGGGTATGACTGCGGGGGTAGGGCTTTCTGGCGATTTGCGCGACCCTGGTCGTTCTATTCCCCTCGGAACATTGGCCGCCACTATTGGCGGTATGTTCGTTTACTTTTTAATTGCTTATAAACTAGCTGTCTCTGCAAGTCCGGAAGACCTGGCCGACACCTCCAAGTTGGTGATGGCTGATATTGCTATCCAGGGGTGGTGGCTTATCCCTGTGGGGTTAGCTGCCGCAACAATTTCTTCTGCACTCGGATCTATCATGGTTGCGCCGCGTACTTTGCAGGCGATTGCTCGGGACAAAATATTCCCTACACCAGCACTCAACCGCTGGATATCTGTAGGTAAAGGTAAAAATGACGAACCCTACAATGCTTCCGTTATCACGGTTGTCATTGCGCTCATTTTTATTTCTATGGGGGCCATTGACAGTGTAGCAGAAGTCATTTCGATGTTCTTTATGGTTACTTACGGGTCGCTTTGTTTGATTTCTTTTTTAAACCACTTTGCAGCCGACCCGAGTTACCGGCCCAAGTTTCGCTCCAAGTGGTTTATCTCCCTGTTTGGTGCCATTGCCTGTTTTGGTTTGATGTTTTTTATGAATACGACGTACGCTTTATTGGCTGTTGTTTTCATTATTGGTTTGTATTTCCTGATTTCCTCTTTTAACCCCGACAAACGGAGTATTGCGGTAATCTTCCAGGGAGTAATCTTTCAATTGAGTAGAAGGCTCCAGGTATTCTTGCAAAAAGCGGATAAAGAAAAAGGGAGCTGGCGTCCTTCAGCTGTGGCCCTTACCAGTGACTCTTTCCAACGACTGGGAGCATTCGATATGCTTCGATGGATTGCTCAGAAATATGGCTTTGGTACTTACATTCACCAGATCAAAGGCTACTTGTCTCGGCAAACCAACCAGGAAGCGAAAGATATCAAAGAGCGCCTTATTCGTATGGGAGAGGCCAGCTCCAGTAATATTTATGTAGACACCCTCATCAGTCCATCCTACACCTCAAGTGTTGCTCAGGTCATCCAGTTACCGGGGATTGCCGGTACCGAAAATAACCTGCTCCTGTTAGAATTCTCGAAACACGCACCTATCGACTTGGAAGATATTGTTGACAACTTCAAACTCATTCGTTCGGTTGACTTTGACGTGGCCATACTGGCGAGTTCTGAACGAGGATTTGGCCTTAAGAAAGATATCCATATTTGGCTTACCAGTAAAGATTTCGACAACGCCAACCTGATGATTTTGTTGGCTTACGTGTTACTTGGACATAAAGATTGGGGAGAAGCAGAAATAAAAATATTTGCGCTCTACCCTCAAGACACCTGTGAGGTTGAACGCCAACATTTATACCAACTGATTGAAGCCGGGCAGCTACCAATATCTACCCAAAACATCCAAATCATTGCACGAAACCCCAACCTAGACACCATCAGTATCGTCAATGAAAAATCACGAGATGCAGACCTTACCATTCTTGGTTTCAGAGAAGAAGCCGTAAAACACGATGGCAAGGATGTTTTCATGGGTTATAGCAACATTGGTAACATTTTATTTGTTAATGCCGTAGAACAGAAGGAAATAAAATAGCACTACCTCTTCTTGGTCTACCCCTTGGCTAGATCTATCGAATATGTCGGCTTCCTATTTGGGTAATGTAGATTTTTTCTACATCTTGCACAGCACGTACCGATATGATTAACAGTGCACGATAAATTATTATGAAAAATAAAACAGTGGCCGGCATTCTGGCCCTGGTTGCGGGCTACATGGGATTGCACCGATTTTACCTTGGGCAGGTAGGATTGGGCATCGGCTATATAATGTTACTCCCTATTTTCCTTGTTACCGGCTTATGGTTCTTCCTATTTATCGGCTTGATTGACGCGATAGCCCTTTTTTCGATGGACCAAGGGGCTTTTAACGCTAAATACAACAAGCACCTTGAAGGAAATCAGGGCTCGTTTAAAAACCGTAATGACCGACGCCAACAAAAACGAAACCAGCGTTACGAAGACCGTAATAGCCGTCGTTACGAACAGGTAGCTCCCAAACGTAGTACGTCTCCCAAAAAGAATCCGCACCTTAAAGAGGGAAAGGCCAAATTTAAAGACTACGATTACGAAGGAGCTATTATGGATTTCAATAAGGCGCTAAAAATCGACCCTAAAAATATTGCGGTTCATTTCAACCTCGCTTGTGCACATTCCTTGATGGAGCATAAAGACAAAGCTTTTTATCACCTGGATCGGGCAGTTGCCCTTGGATTTGATGATACGGAAGTTATTAAAACCCGTGACCACCTCGCTTTTTTACGGATTCAACCTGAGTTTTTACCGTTTGAAACCAATGGCTTTCGCCTCGCCAAGCAACTAAAGACTCCCCAAGAGAATCTATTGGACAAGCAAGCTTCTCCAAATCAGGCGACCCAAGGTGATTTACTTGATCAGCTCCAAAAATTGGCTAAGCTCAAAGAAAAGGGATTGTTGACGGAAGAAGAATTTCAAGTACAAAAAGAAAAGCTATTGCGTTAGTATTGTGCAGAAAATAAAGCTTAATCTCCCAACGAACATGACTGCTGAACAACTTATCTCCGACATTATAATTCCTCTCCGCACTTCTGATACAGGGGACGAAGCCTTAGGCATTATGAACGAGTTTTATGTTCGTCATCTGCCCATTGTTAATAAGCATGAGTTACTGGGCCTTTTATCAGAAGACGACATTCTTGACAATGATGCAGAGGCAGCTGTAGGCGGTTACAACCTTAGTTTGCAACACCCTTTTGTGCGTACCAAAGATCACCTTTATGATATTATCCGCCTCGTAGCTGACCATCAACTAACGGCCATTCCTGTTGTTGATGAAAAACGGCATTACGCTGGCCTTATTACCGCCGAAGATTTGCTCCGCCACTTTGCCGAGAGCGGAACCTTCCGCGAACCTGGTGGCATTATTGTACTGGAAATGGTTCGTCAGGATTATTCCCTGGCGCAGTTGGCTCGGATCGTCGAGTCGGAAAATGCGGTTATTCTGAGTGCTCATGTACAAACCTTCCAGGAATCTCCTCGCATTGAAGTGACCCTCAAGGTTAACAAACAAAACATCACCAATATTCTGGCTTCTTTTGAGCGTTTCGATTTCGTCATCAAAGCAACCTTTAACGAGGTAGAATACTTTGACAGTTTGCGCGAGCGCTATGATAGCTTCATCAGCTATTTGAATGTCTAAAAATAAACCTTCCTTACAAGTTTTCGGTATTCGCCATCACGGCCCCGGTTCTGCTCGGCGCCTGTTGCAAGCATTAGAGAGCTGGCAACCTGACTGCCTGCTTGTCGAGTTTCCCGCTGATGCACAGAAGGAATTGGAACAGATGGGACACCTAGCTCTGNCCCCCCCAGTAGCATTGGTGGTCTATGATCAAAAAAACATCCAGCAAGCTTATTATTACCCTTTCGCCCGGTTTTCACCGGAATGGCAGGCACTACGCTGGGCTGCGAGAGCGGGCGTACCCTCCGAAGCGATTGACCTCCCGGTAGGCACACAGCTTGCACTTAAAGATCAAAAACAACTGGAAGTAGGCGAAAAAGTCGCCGATGCATGGCAACGCGACCCTTTGGGGGAGGTTGCCCGCTTGGCTGGTTTTACTGATCGAGAACAATGGTGGGACCTCACTTTCGAACAAGAAACAGATGACTTCGCTTTGTTCAGCGCCATCAATGAACTCATCGCTACCCTGCGCTCGGAAGCCCACCAGAATAGTCGAGAAACACTGTTACGAGAAGCTTTCATGCGCAAGGCGCTCCGCAAAGCAATGCGCGCTGGTTACGAACGTATCGCTATCGTTTGTGGCGCATGGCATAGTCCGGCATTGCTCGATGTAGCAAGGTATAAAGTAGCAGCCGACACCCAGGTACTCCGTGGTTTGCCCAAGGTAAAAGTAAAAGCCGCCTGGATTCCCTGGAGCTATCCCCGCCTTTCGCGGGAAAACGGCTATGGTGCAGGCGTAAAATCACCCGCCTGGTACGAATTGCTTTACGATTACAACCGAGAAGCGACAATTCACTGGATGGTAAAGGCCGCCCAACTGCTGCGCAAAGAAGGCCTGGATACCTCGCCAGCACACGCCCAGGAGGCTGTGCACCTGGCGTACACACTAGCGGGTATGCGCGGGCAACGTATTCCCAATTTGAGTGATTTGCATTCCGCCGCACTCAGTATTCTTTGTCATGGCTCTGAAGAGCGTCTACAATTGATTGAGCAGGTGTTGATGCTGGGCGAAAAAGTGGGCCAAGTACCAGAAAACGCTTCTGTCGTTCCGCTTCAGAAAGACCTCACCCAGCGATTAAAGACCACCCGCCTGACCAAATACTGGGGCATCACCGGCGAAAAGTGGCTCAAAGGAACCAAAGCGAATCCGCGCGGGGGTATTGACCTTCGGGAAGACAACGATTTGCAGAAAAGCCAACTACTGCATTCTTTACAAATTTTGGATATCCACTGGGGGCACCAGCAAGAAGTAAGCGCCAATGACCTTGGTGCTTTTAAAGAGCTCTGGCTACTCCAATGGCAGCCCGAGTTTAGCCTGAGCATCCTGGAAGCAGCTATGTGGGGCAATTCCCTTCCGGAAGCTGCTGACAATAAGCTTCGCCAACAAGACCCCGCGGCCAATATTCTGCAATTGTCACAAGCTATTCTTTTGGGCCTGAAGGCCAATTTGCGGCCAGCCGTAGACGTCGTCACCCAACTACTCCGCGACCGCTCGGCGCTGACCAAAGATGTGCAGGAGCTACTAGCGGGCTTACCCACGCTCATCAAAATTATCCAGTACGGCGATGCGCGTAAAACGGATGTGACCGCGCTGGCTATTTTGGTAGAAGAGATTGCTCCAAGGTTAGCCGCAGCCCTCCCTGCTTCTGCCATGAATATCGACGAAGAAGCCGCACAATTATTACTGAGTGATTTTTTGGCAACTCACCGTGGCTTGTGCCAATTGGCGCTGCCTTTGCTAGATGATCACTGGTGGCCAGCGGTAGAAAAACTGGCCAATATTCCCGGTATTGCACCGCTGTTGAAAGGTCTCGCTACCCGCTTGCTTTTCGATCAGGAAAGGCTCGATTTAGAGGAAACCAGCCAGCGGTTGGACTTTGCTCTTTCTCCTGGCAACGAACCGTTGGAGGTCACCAACTGGCTAGCCGGCTTCCTAAACGGCAGTGGCTTACTGTTGCTGCACCACCCGCCGCTGTGGCAGTTGGTCGACCGCTGGGTGCAAGCCTTACCGCTGGATGAATTGGAACCTCTCCTGCCGCTCTTGCGGAGAACATTCGCCCAGTTTAGTCCAGGCGAGCGGCAGCGTATGTTGGGTTTGGTGCAGAAAAGTTACGAGCCAGAAAAAGACCAAAAAACAGGTACAAAAGCTACAGGGGTAGTGGCTTCGCCGCTGGCAGAAGATTTGCTGATAGCGATTCAGGGGTGGATTTTGGAGTAATTTGCAAACCTTAACCTATTCAATCAATTTTATCCAATCATTACGAATCTTGAAACGCATTCCATGGTAAGAATCGACATCACGTTCCCTGTGCTTCGCTGGAATGAATATGAGTTCATTATTGAAAATATTTAGTATTTCATCTCTTGTGGCATTCGTCTTTGAATCAACCAGTTTCGTTTCTACAATGTGCCCTTCACAATTTATTGCAAACCTTATTGTGAAGGTTCCTTTCTTTCCTTTTAAATGTGCCAAGTTTAGATTCTCTAGAAACTGAGATTGATTTTCAATACTAGCAGGATCATCACAAACATTGAAAACTAGATCACTATTACAGAAATCAGCTACATAGGTAGAAGACTGAACTATTTCTGTGGTTAGATATTCACTGTAATCGATGTACTCCTTGCCCCCCCTTCTACCCGGATAGCATACGACGGGACTGTTTTCACAATAATCTACAAGAATAGAATTAAAGCCCTCACAGTCAACACCAAATTGCATATCCCCTAAATCCTCCATTGAGTAGCAACCAGAATAACTGGTATAAAAAAGACAATCGGGGCTAATATTATCAACAAGATTGATGAGAGCACGACTTCTAAAAGATGGAATCCAATACTTATAATACCGCCCCTTATCATCTAAAAATGATAATACACAATCGCTCTTTATCACCTCTGGCACTGTAACTACCCCTTCAGCGAAGTCACCAAGTTTTATTAATCCTCTTGTCGTGCAATCAAGAATTTCAACATCATACAAGCCTATTAAAAACAATTCTATCCTACTTAAATCAAGCTTATCTTGACTCTTAATGACTTTGACTTCTTTCGCTTCCAAGGACAATGATTGAAGAGAGACCAATAAGCAAATTATCATCATTCGAAATACGTGAACCTTCTTCATTATTAACTCCTTCTCAAAATGCCTATTCATACATTTCTTAATTAGTTTTGTTATAAACTTACATCTTTAAACTTAAAGCCGCTAATTGCGCTAAAAACCTAAGGCGCATGGTAGTCCCCAGGCTACCATTTTATATCTTGCTGGTCCCCTGACCAGCTAACAAGCTTAAGATATAAGCTGTTGGTCGGGAGACCAACGTGATATTTCCAGGTTAGTCTGGGGACTAACCTGACCGGTGTTCGTAAAAAATTCAAATGAAAGTAATAATAACAGGTTCTACAGGAATGGTTGGTCGATCTACACTCAATGAGTGCTTGGTTAATGACAAGGTTAAAGAGATTCTTATCGTTAATCGTAGAGAATTGGGGATTTTACATCCAAAGCTCAAAGAGTTGATCCATTCTGATTTTACTGATTTTAGCAAGCTCGCCAATGAGTTTTCAGGCTTCGATGCTTGTTTTCATTGCATGGGGGTTACATCTGTAGGTAAAAATGAGGATGAGTTTACCAAATTAACTTTTGATATCACAAAATCATTAGCTGACGCGTGTTTTTCAGCCAACCCTGAAATGGTTTTTAATTATGTATCTGGCACGGGTACCGATTCAAGCGAGCAAGGAAAAACGATGTGGGCCAGAGTGAAAGGAAAAACAGAAAACTATGTACTGAACAAAGGATTTAAAGATGCTTACATGTTTAGACTTGGAGCGCTTATCCCTGAAGGAGAAGTAAGCTCGGGAACCGGTTGGTATAAATACATCTATATACTAATGGCACCGTTAAGTCCTTTGCTGAAAAAATTAAAGTCTGTTACAACTAGCAGTAAGTTTGGTAAGGCCATGATAAACTCAGTGCATGCCAACCAGGATTTGAAGCATTTGGAAGGAGTAGATATTAATCAATTGGCCGGAAATGATTAAAAGAAATATATGGTTCAAAGAAACGTCAATCTCCCACTACCCGAGCAATGGTCATCCCTACCAACAAAATGATGATTAGGTAAATAATCCCCAGAGCGGGGTCATGGCGGGCAGAATCCCACAAAGGTTCAACACGTTTCCAGCCAGCGGTAAACGCGCCAAAAATTAAGAGTCCAATTAAAATCCAACGTCCTTTGCGCATCCTTCCTCTGTTTAAAAATTACGCTTATTACTTCTGATCTTCAGTATTAACAAAGCCAGCAGCAAAAGGATGACCGTGGCGGAGAGGATCATGGTTTCCGTATCTCCGAGTTGCATATTTTCAGGTATCATAGTTTACTCGATCATTGATTGTCTGAATAATATCGCTAATTTAGCGGTTTGCTAAACCTCAACCTAGGGTTTGTGGTTTGCAATGTGTAACAAAAAGACAGCAGGGCTCATTTGAAGCGCTAGATACATGGCTAAATCAGCATCACCCCTTACAGAAGAGGTCGGTATTTCCGACGAATTATTCAACGAAGACTTCATTCAGGTCACCGGTGCCAATGAGCACAACCTGAAAAACATCAACGTGGCTATCCCGCGCGACAAACTCGTGGTGGTCACCGGCATCAGTGGTAGTGGTAAATCGTCGCTGGCTTTCGACACTATCTATGCTGAAGGGCAGCGCCGCTACATGGAGACATTTTCAGCTTATGCCCGCCAGTTTATTGGCGAGATGGAGCGCCCCGAAGTCGAACAGATTACCGGCCTGAGTCCCGTCATCAGTATTGAGCAAAAAACCACCGGCCGCAACCCGCGGTCGACAGTGGGGACGGTAACAGAAGTTTACGATTTTCTCCGCCTGCTATACGCCCGGATCGGCGAAGCTTACAGCTACGAGACCGGTAAAAAGATGGTAAGCTATACCGAAGAGCAAATTCTGGAGCAGATTTTTTCTGATTTCGAGAATCGTAAAATATCGGTACTCTCTCCGTTGGTACGGGGCCGTAAAGGGCATTACCGCGAGCTTTTTGAGCAGATGCGCAAGCAAGGGTATACCAAGATGCGGATCGACGGAGAAATCACCGACCTTACGCCAGGTTTGCAGGTCGACCGCTATAAAGTACACGATATTGAGTTGGTGATTGATCGCCTCAAAGTGAGCGATGAACGTAGAGAACGACTAGCCAACAGTCTGCAAATAGCCCTGAAAATGGGCGGTGATCTCGTCATGATTGCCGACCATGAGGACGATACCGTTGTTGCTTTCAGCCGTAGTTTAATGGATGCTGATAGTGGCCTTTCTTACGAAGAACCTTCGCCTAATACCTTCTCTTTTAACTCGCCGTATGGCTACTGCCAGGAATGTAAAGGCTTGGGTGTGGTGAATCAGGTAGACGAAGACAAAGTCATACCGGACCGTAGCAAAAGCATCAATGATGCCGGTATTGCGCCTTTTGGAGATGTGAGAGACAACATGACCTTCAAGCAGTTGAGGGCCATTGCCAAGAAGCATAATTTTACGTTCGCTACCCCTATCGAAGACATTCCAGCGGAAGCCCTAAAGGCAATTTTGACCGGAGGAGACAGCAGCTTCCGTGTGAAGAGCAAGAGTTCGCACGACTTGTCTTACAACCTCGCCAAAGAGGGTATTATCCCCATGCTGAAACGCTGGTACGATAACTCTACTTCGGAGAAGATCCGGCGTTGGGCGGAAGACTTTATGACCATCAGCACCTGCCCTACCTGTAATGGACAGCGACTGCGTAAAGAAGCTCTGCACTTTAAAATCAACGAAAAAAATATTTCTGACCTCGCAGTTTTGGACCTTGTGGCCCTCAACGAATGGATGGAAACGGTAGACCAACACCTGAGTGATCGACAGAAGTTGATCGCTCGTGATATTATCAAAGAAATCCGGTTTCGCTTGGAGTTTTTGCTGCAAGTAGGACTTGATTACCTCAGTCTTGATCGCCCCGGACGTACACTCTCCGGTGGAGAAGCACAGCGGATTCGTCTGGCGACTCAAATCGGTTCGCAATTAACGGGGATCACCTATATTTTGGATGAACCCAGTATTGGCCTCCATCAACGCGACAACCAACGCCTGATTGAAGCGCTGCGGGAATTAACCGACATTGGCAATACGGTGCTCGTCGTCGAACACGACCGCGACATCATGCTGGCCTCTGATTATCTTATCGACTTAGGGCCAGGGGCCGGACGACTTGGTGGAGACCTTGTGGCCCAGGGCATCCCCGCTGATATTGTAACTGCCGGCAAAACGACAACCGCCCAGTATTTAAGTCGAAAAAAAGATATTGAACTGCCGGAGGAACGCCGCAAAGGTTCCGGCAAATTCATGGAGCTGAAAGGCGCTAGTGGCAACAACCTCCAAGACGTAAGTGTAAAAATCCCGCTAGGTACATTTACTTGTGTGACCGGCGTATCAGGTAGTGGAAAATCTACCTTGATCAACGAAACACTGTACCCCATTTTGCGGCAGCATTTTTATCGCAGTCTGAAGCCGCCCTTGCCTCATAAATCCTTCAAAGGCCTGGATCATGTGGATAAGGTGATTGAAATTGATCAATCTCCTATTGGGCGGACACCGCGTTCCAATCCAGCCACTTATACCGGGGTATTCACTGATATTCGTAGCTTATTCTCCAATCTTCCGGAGGCCAAAATCCGTGGCTACAAGCCTGGTCGTTTTTCCTTCAACGTAAAAGGCGGTAGGTGCGAAACCTGTCAGGGGTCAGGGATGCGCCGAATAGAGATGAATTTCCTTCCTGATGTTTACGTAGAATGCGAAACCTGCCTTGGCCGACGCTATAATCGCGAGACGCTGGAAATCATCTACAAAGGAAAATCCATTAATGATGTACTCGAAATGCCGGTACACGAAGCCGTAGAGTTTTTCCAACCTATTCCCAAGATATTCCGCAAACTAAAGACCTTGCAAGAGGTTGGCCTCGGGTATATCACACTAGGCCAACAGGCCACCACGCTTTCTGGCGGAGAAGCACAACGGGTAAAACTTGCCGAAGAATTATCGAAAAGGGACACTGGAAATACAGTCTACATCCTGGACGAACCCACCACCGGCCTGCACTTTGAGGATATTCGCTACCTGCTGAAAGTACTGATGAAGCTGGTAGATAAAGGCAATACGGTGATCGTTATTGAGCATAACCTCGACGTCATCAAGGTCGCCGATCATATTATTGATATGGGACCGGAGGGTGGTCGTCGCGGTGGAACTTTAGTCGCCAGCGGCACCCCGGAAAAGATTGCTAAAAACAAAAAGAGCCACACGGGGCATCATTTAAAAATTGAATTAGCAGATACGATAGCGGGGGAGCGGTAGAGGGTAAGTTAACTCGGACTTGGGTGATGTGCAAAGAACAGCATAATTGCCTAGGGGAGTGTATTCCATTGCTTATATTCCTGTATTTCTTCAAAGAGTTTCCATATATCGCTTTCAACGATTACAAATGGCCATAAATTCGAGTTCCTTTTGGTACTCCATTGTAGCTTATCGTAATCCCAAAATATTTCATAAAATATCCTTCCATTTCTTTCAAATGCAATAGAATCAACCTCAGGAGCAAACCTTTCTTTTTCATTTTTTTGAAATTCATTAATAATATCAAATAAGTGATTTATAAACATGTTGTTATTTGGAACAAAATTCACTAATTCAGAAAGATCGTTTAGTTGAAAATCATCACTATCAAAAAATAGCTCTTTCGATTTCTTCTGATTATTATTTATATCAACAATAGACTCTGAATATGTATTAGCTGATATTTCTCCTTGGATTCTGTATAAAAGATAATCTTCTTTAGATTGTAGGTGTGGGGTATTAAATCTTTCTTTTATTAAATTTTGCCTACCCCTTAGCTGTACCTCATCAATTTTATATCTCGTTTTTTCTGGTTTGTTCATAATATCAAAAGTGTCTATTCCTCCTCCTGAACCAGCATATATATCCGCACAGTCATATCGATTTTTAAATTCTTCGTCTTCAAAAAAAAGTGGAACACTTTTCCCGATATACTCTAGCCTAAAATGCCTATTGTGATAAGAAAAATAAAAACCTGAGTACACTACAACTTCATTCTCTATACGGCGCAAGAATTCAGCAACAGTGTGCTGATTAAAGTTAGCCTCTTTATCAATAATCCAACATTTATAATTTACCCAGTTCCCCATTTTTCCTTTTTCGAGTTAACGTTACTATTGACTTCGTAGTTTAAGGCAAACTTACTTTGTATAAATGGAATAATTTTTAGGCGATGAAAAACCTGATTGAACCCTAAGCCAGAAGGATACGCCACACTCTCTGAACCGAAAGTATAGGATAGAGGAAAAACGCCCCTCTACCCTATACCATAAGTGGCGATAAAATCGCCGCGCATCCCTTTACTTCTGCAAGCAGTTCTACTCTTCCCCTTCGCTCAGCTTCTGCTTTACGTTTGCTAAATTTTTCTCAAACAATTCGAGGTCTCTGTCCTCGTTTTCTTTCGCGACATCGACGGCTTTTTGATAATTTTCAACGGAAGCGGCTAAATCGCCACGCATCATCAATGCCTCTGCATAACTATCGAATACGTTGGCAGAATTGGGGTGGAGAAGTGTGTTGGCTCTAAATATAGATTCTGCTATTTGGGGCTTTTTGTGCTCTAGCAAATATTCGTAGCCCAGTATATTTATATCTCCTTCGCCTAAGAGGCCAACCTTTTGACAAATCGTTAACTGCCCAAGAATTTCTTCTTCTGATTGCCCTGCGGTGTAATGGTCAAGTTTGCTGTTTAAATCAGCAAACAACTGGGTGTACTTTTTCTTCGTTTCAGCTCGATAAGCTTCAGCCGCCGCTTGTGCCAGTTCGTGTGTTTTAGCTAAAGCGTCCTCAGGAGTTGCTACAATTTCGGGGACTACGCCGACGCCTTCCCAATTTGTTTTGGTAATAGGATTAATGGCTCTTCCGACGGGAATAAAAACGTTCAAATTATCATTAATTCTCCTGGTTCCTCCGGGGTTAGCGCCGCCGCCGGTGGTTTGGCCTACCAGCGTTGCTCTTTTTTGTGTCTGCATGTTGTAGGAAAATTCCTCAGCGCCAGAAAATGTTCTATCACTGGTAATAATGAACAAGGGCACCTCAGGCATTTTAGCTCCTCCCACTTCTTCTAGTGTCCAAAACTCTTCTGTTTCATCTCCGTCTCGCCAGTAGAGGCTATTCAAATGCACTTTCTGGTCAAAGAAATAGCTACACAAGTACTGGACCATCCGCGGGCTACCTCCTCCATTTTTGCTAAGGTCAAAGATGACCGCATCGGTTCTGGCCATTAACTGCATCGCAGCATCAGCACTTGCCTGTGCATTTTCTAAGCCCGCAAAACCTCTTAGATCCAGGTAACCTACATTGCCTTCCAGGATTTCAACATTATTAAATCCATAGCTTCCCCTTCGAGACCTTTCTAGGCGATCAAGGCGTTCTTCGATCCTTCTTTCGGGGGTATTGGGTTGGGCTTCATAAGGTGGGTTGACCCTAATGCGCATATGCTTATCGTGGTTGATCTCTTGCACAGAGGTCGTCAAAGCTGCCGCAAATGATTCATCATCGGTGAATTGATCGAAATGGCCTGCTTTCCATTGGGCAAGGAGGTGTTCTTCCGTTTTTTTGGCCACTTCCGGGAACACGTAAAAATCATTCATTAAGCGAGAAAGGTGTTGGATAGCTTGTTCTTTGTACTTTTCCGTAAGCGACAACTCTTGAGCTGTGGAGACGTTCATTTGGAAAAACAACACGACTAATAGTAAAGACAGTCTGGATACAATTTTCATTTTATTCGGATGATTGGTGAAATTTAAAGTTACAAAATAAGTAAAACCAAAGCCCTACTTACTAGAGGAGTAAGTGCTTATAGGAAAACACCCCAGATAAAACTCTCTAGCAAACGTACAAGATGCTTACAGGCGTCTTTATGGTGTAAAACAAGTGGTGATAAGTAATAACAGCAAAGGAATACGATAAGACTATTATCCCCCCAATAACTCCAATACCGAAGGTGCCCAAAGTTTGGCGGTAAAATAATAGGTTGCCAATACAAGAAAGGCCGTTGCCAAAAAGGTTAATATAGTAGCTCCAATTTTTGCAGCATTGGACTGCAAAGCTCCTCGGCGACCAATAAAAATTTCAGCAACTAGCAAATTGGGAAGGTAGAACCAGAAATCCATGAAGTAATCAAATGGACCACGGAATTCTGAAGTGTGGCCTAAACCATCCGTAAAAAGAAACCAAAAACCATAGTCCATCCGGTACAACCAGGAACCAATAGCCAAGGCGAACAAGCGAATAGCCCACGCTCGGTGTTGTTCAAAACGAGCCATCCGAGCGTAGCGAATGGTCTGTACTGCGGCCACAAACATCAGGATGCCATACAGCGCAAACGCGACGTTCATGACAGTCCCCCCAATCGTATCCTTGACCAAAATAAAGACCAACCCACCGATAGCAGTAAGCATGGCCGAAATAACGTAAAGTCGCCCCAGCCAGCGGTGTACCGCCGGATAGCGCACCCTTATACGGTCAATCAACTGGATACAGCCCAGTACTAATAGAATGCCGCCCGCCGCAAAGTGAAGCCCGATGCCCAGCGTAGCCAGGCGAGTAGAAGTATCAAATAGACCAGGGAGCACCTTGTTCCATAATGAAGTTTCCTCCAGCAATAACGCGGCGAAGTAAAATAGCAGAATATACAGTCCAAACAGGGTAGCACTTAGCCACACCGTTCCGACGAGTAACCTGGTAGCAAGTCGAAAAATTTGATCTGGTCGAGAAGTAGAGGTCGTAGGCATTGGTAAAAGAGTAAGGACATGTTTTGTTATCACCGCTAATTTAGCTTTTCAGACAGGTTAAACACATCAAAACGCTAACAAACTAAAATTCCACCTGGCAGAATGAGCGTAATACGATTAATTCCCTAACCAGGATGGTTTGACCTCTTCCTTATCTATAGTGAAATACTATATGACCTTAAGTCATTTTTAGTATATTTATCCAGTGAGCGTTTTGACGTTCATTGGGTGAAATTGAGTTGACCTAATATCAAAATAGACTCAAGCTCTTGAAATAAAAAACATGTCTAAAATTTACGATTCTGACAAGCAAATTGTTTGCATATCCAACGCAGGGAATTCGGGCACTTGGAAAGTAAAAGACAGTAAGGGAGTATATTCTGACAGCTGCACTACCGATAGCAGTTCGATTGGTACAATTGAGGTTTCACATTTAACCGAGCCATTTGAATTATGGCAAACACTCCCCATGCCTGATAACATTCCTGCTTTTTCAGATTTTAATCCACCATACAAGATTATAAAAGATATTATAGCTGGTGATGTCGTTATTATAAGCGGCCCTGCCACTTATACAGGCGGTAATCATATTAATCCACCTACAGAATATGCCATAGTACGGAGAAGAACTAAAGTCTAGACTTCAAATTTCCCCACCGCCTTTTCACATCCTTCCCAATTGATTTTGATATTTGATTCATCAAACAAGAGGTCTTCGGGTGTTAATCGTTCAGGGAAACCATTCCATCCATCCCCGGAAGGGCCAAAGAAATCGCCTGATTTTGCGCCGGGGTCCATTGCGGCTCTGATAATCCCCGTAGCTCCATCTTCTGCTGATTGTGCCATTTGCATAAACTCGGCGTTGGCATCCATACCACCAACTGCTGCACTTGTTGTAGCCAATTCCGTTTTAGCCAAACCAGGATGTGCCAACAGTGGAATAACATTGGAAATATTGGCAGCCTCCAGCTTATTCTTGAGTCCATACGTAAAGGCTGCGTTGGCCAATTTGGTCTGATGGTAACGCCCCCACCTTGGGCCTCGGAAACTGAAGTTTTCTTCTTCCGTGCCATCGCCTCCCAGTTGGCCACCTTTTTTCTCAAAATATTCGCTGGCCAGCGGTGGGCCCAACCGTGCCATAGAAGAATGATTCACGATCCGACCTTCATCGCTTTTGCTGAGCAAGGGGAATAATTCTTTCGTGAGGAGGAAATGAGAAATCGCATTCGTTTGCATCTGCACATCATAGCCATCTGGCGTTGCCTGATCTCGAAGTGCCATGACTCCCGCATTGTTGACCAACACGTCCACTACTTCGTAATTACCTTTAATGGCTGCTACAGCATTTCGTACGCTTTCAAAGCTTTGTAAGTCGCAAGTGATTTGCTCAAACTTACCGCCAGGAACATCCGCTTTCAGTTGATTGAGCGCCTTTTCAGCGCGTTCGCTTTTGCGGTTCAGAAGGACAACGGTAGCTCCTTTTTGGGCTACTTCTTTTGCACAAACATAGCCAGTGCCGCTGGTTGTGCCAGTGATCACGACAATTTTTCCAGTCATGTCTTGTGCATGATTTTCTAATACATTAGCTAAGTGCTTGGTTGGTATTTGACTTGACATATTGTTTGTTCTCTATTTTAGAAATCAAACAGGTGCGGCTATCAGATGGTTTAGCTTGCAGTATATATCTGTGAACATTCACAAACTTCATTGGGCTTTGTTATTTCAACAACACCAATTGAGCCAGCGCTGGAGCAACGAGCCAATGCTTTACATTAGGTACAATGTTTACATAATCACCAGCGTGCAGTTCAATTCTCTTGGCTGTTTCATCTTCGTAAATTACATGGCCAGTAATGCAAAGTAAAAGGGCTGGGGTTTTGGTAATATGTTCTTTAAGCAAACCATTCTCTTTTAGCTGAATGGCCGTTGCTGTTCCCATTTCTCCCTTGAATAAACTCAAGGCAGAAACTTCTTTGGCTTGATTGTGCAGGTCTCTTAATTTCATTGAAAATAGGTATTGTAGGTTTGGAATGACTCCTTTAGTTGGGCTATTGTTTTTTCTGCTTCTTGTTGGTTCTTCGCCTTACTCAGAGCTTCTACCAACTGAATATGTGGGTGTAGCCATTTATGCAATTCATCATGGCTTTCGCCATTCATGGTACAGCTTTTTATCAGGCCATCGTTTTGTTCCTTTAGCCGCTTGGCCAAGGTTGCATAATCATTGCTGTCAGACTCATTTAGCATCTTCTCTGCATCCAGAATGTAGGGCGTCATTTCTGTATTCACTTCCCATTTCTGGCCATTATTGAGCGCTATAACTGCATTCTCGCTGCTATTGCTATTCATGCAGCTCGTGACAAATAGCGTTACTAAAACGGCTATTGATAAGGTGTAAAATCTCATTGCTTATTTTTTTATAATGGTTAATAACGATTGAATTATTTCCTCTCCTTTATGAAGAATATCAAATTGAAAGTTTGCTACTCTCCACTTGTACATCTGCAGCCGCATTGATCCCATTATGATGTGCATGATGTTATCAGCGGATATCGCATCAGTGAATAATTTGTTTTCCTGGCCTTCGAGTATGATTGGCTTCAGGTGCTTCATTTTCACCTGCATTATTTTAGAAATCGACTCATTTACAGACTGGCTTTCTTCCATCAACCCATCAGAAAAAACAGCCACAACGAAATGGGGATTGCTATCAAAGAATGTAAACTGGTTCTGAAAAAGTGTAATAAACTTCTCTTCCGTTTTTCGCTCAATGCTTAATATTTCGGTATAGCGTTCATCCATATTAGATGCTAGAAAATCAAGCATCGCCAGGATGATTTTCTCCTTACTGGAAAAATGCCTGTAAACAGCACTTTCAGAAAATTGCATCTCTTTGGCCAGGTTCTTAATGGTCAACCCACCTACGCCAGCATTGGTCAGAATTTTGCCAGCTGCTCCGATGATTTCGAATTGTCTATCTGTAATTGTATTAGCCACTTTAAAAATTCCGTGTTTGTGAACGTTCACTCACATAAATATATCTGATTTTTTCCTTCACTTCCAAATTTGGATGCAAAAAAATACTTATTCACAGTTGTAGAGAAATGCAGGAGAAGGCTACTCTTTGCAACAGCCATAGAAAATGACTATCATCAAATAAACAAAGGGGCATGTCTTCTTAACGGAAGACAAATAATCTTATACTTACCCACCTAAGAGTTTAAATTACACTAAACCTACTCCCCAATTGCTGCCCTCAATTTACGCACCAGCGAATTCACAGCAGTTTCCAGTCGCTTGCGTTCGGCAATATCCGGGGCTAGTAACTTATTGAAAAGGTAGCCGACATTATTAAAGGTAATCGCACTAGGAAAAGGAGACTGCAAAGGAGCCAAGTCACGATTGGTGAGCAGCATAGCATCCGCACCCGAACCAGTGGCTGCATCAGCATAGCCCATTCTCAACAGCACGAAATCATCAGGTAAGGTGATACTAGGGTCAATCTTCAATGCTGCATCATAAAAATAACCGGAGGGTTGCTCCTTTTGAAGAATCGCCAATGCTGTATCAGGCATAAAGTAGAGTGGGCCAAGGTCATAAAGCGCTCCAAATATTTTGACAAGGAGTGCCGCTTGCTCTTCTGTTTCTTCAATAGTGGTTGCCAGGCGAACACCTAGTCTACTACGATTTTGTGCGGTTAAATCCCCTGTCTCCAAGACCTCTTTCATTGCTGCTATCTTACGAGCATTGGTTGGTATTTCAACAATAAGGCCATCCATTTTCAGTGTAAAAGCCACCTGTTCAGCCAGTGCTTCTTGTGCAGCTTTTTCTGCCTGTCGGTCCTGAGAAAATGCGGTACAAAAAACTGAAACTACCAACGCTAAGGTCAAGAAATGTCTCATTAAGGAGGGGATTTGATTTTTGTGACGGAATAGTTTAGCTCCGTCCAACTATTAAGAACTTAGTTTTCTTAAGCCACTTGCTGCAAAAATAAGGGCTTGCCCAGCACAATCCCCCTTATTGGCTTTAAATGTGGCAAAAATTAGCCATTTTTGTAATCCTTTTTGCTTTTTGTGAACTTTTATATAGTATTATATACCCATAAAATAAATTGAATACTCGTATGCAATCGGTAGACATCGAAGCGCTTAACCAACAGATTTACGCCGACAGTGCGATCATCGAACGAATCCAAGCGGAAACAAGTAAAGTCATTGTAGGGCAAGATCACATGATCAACCGTCTGCTTCTTGGCCTACTTACCCGTGGCCACGTATTACTGGAAGGTCTGCCAGGTTTAGCCAAAACACTGGCGATCAAAACATTGTCACAAGTACTCCAAGGTCAATTTAGCCGTATCCAGTTCACACCGGATTTATTACCTGCCGATATTGTGGGTACCATGATTTACAACCCTAGCAAAAATGATTTTTCTGTAAGAAAAGGACCTGTTTTTGCCAATTTTGTCCTCGCAGATGAGATCAACCGGGCTCCAGCAAAGGTACAGAGTGCATTACTGGAAGCCATGCAAGAGCGCCAGGTTACCATCGGCAACGAGACCTTCAAACTGGAAGAACCGTTCCTCGTTTTGGCGACCCAAAACCCTATCGAGCAAGAGGGTACTTACCCCCTACCAGAAGCTCAGGTGGATCGTTTTATGCTGAAGGTCAAAATTTCTTATCCTAACAAGGAAGACGAACGCGAGATCATGCGTCGCAACTTGTACGATCTCGATTTTGGAAAAGTCAATCCCGTCACCTCTGTCACCGAAATCCTCAAAGCACGCGAATCTGTTCGTAAAGTCTACATGGACGAAAAGATCGAACGCTACATTATTGATATCGTTTTTGCTACTCGTAATCCAGAAGACTACGGCATGGCCTCACTGAAACCACTACTTAGTTTTGGTGGTTCGCCAAGGGCGTCGATCAACCTGGCATTAGCCGCCAAAGCCCATGCCTTTTTACAGCGCCGTGGCTTTGTGATCCCCGAAGATGTAAGAGCGGTTTGTGACGATGTCTTGCGCCATCGTATTGGACTTACTTACGAAGCGGAGGCGGAAAATATCAGCCAGGAGGATATTATTCATAAGATTTTGAATGCCGTAGAGGTTCCTTAGTATTGCGCAGAAAACAAATGACGTTTTTTTAAAATTTTCCAAATAGTTGACACTCTTTAAATGAACCGTTTAGCCAACTATTTTAAAAACAAAACGCCATTTATTTTCGTGCTGTTCCTAGTATTGCGC
>NZ_KB903550.1 GCF_000379805.1 Lewinella cohaerens DSM 23179
TGCCAACTAGGATAAGAATGGGAGCAAAAGCTATCGTGTACGCCGCCGACGTTGAGGCTATCCCCATTTTCCATCGTCTGGTGAGCGGCATTGATGATGCTACAGCCATTGGTATAAAAAATCAGGTTTCCTTCATTGTCACAAATCATGCCTATGGGATCCATATGTATAGGAATATCAAAGTAAGAAACCTCTGGTTCACCCGAGCGGAAATCTATCAAGGTACCTCCGTGGTAAATATCAGTGGGCAATAGTCGAGGTGAACCGAGTACCCATTGGGCATCATGAGCTGCCTGGGCAGAGAGGAAGATGGGGAATAATGTTGTGAGGAAAAAGTAGAGGTAGCGAAACATAACCAAGGAATTATTTGCGTTGAATTGGCCATCACATAATGACGGCCAATTCAAAGCGGTGAACACAAATTACTGCACAATCAGTTTTTATCCGGTATTAGTGCCGATGATAAAATCAGGTTCAAATTCTCCATTTTCTGCACATAATGAAGTGCCCGTTAATGTTTCGGTGGGTGTTGGCTCGAAACAGTGTTCCAGAGGACTCTGTTGAGGTTGTGCATTTCCTAAAAAAACAAGAAAAAAAGCAATAAGAGAGAGGCGGCTCCTGAGAGTTGAGCCGGGTGTATAAAAAACTTGTAAGATCAACATAACAATATTGATTTAGTGAGAGAATCGCGTTTGGTGCTGGAAGTGAAATTAGATTATTTTCCGGCTTAGAGTTTTATTTTAATTTTTAAAATGTGCGCGTTAGTAGTTGAATCTTTTTCTGTAAGTTAACTGCAATAAATTTAATTTCCAAATTGCAATAAATCAGCGCTCATCAAAAAAAGCAATGATCTTCGTATTTCTATATCCTTGCACAAAAGAATTGTTATCTAGCATGACCGCGACAAAACCCAACTAAATATAACAATCGCTAATGGACACCTTCTTTTAGGCAACGAAACTTCCTTGTATATTTGCCGAGCAAAATAACGATATCAATGTACAAAGGGAAAAAAGTCATCGCAGTGCTGCCCGCCTACAATGCAGCGCTAACCTTAGAAAAGACCTATCGGGAAATCCCGTTTGACTTGGTAGACGAGGTGATTCTCTGTGACGATGCCAGTAAGGATAATACCTCGGCACTGGCAAAGGAGATTGGTATCAAGCACGTCATCGTCCATGAACAGAACAAAGGCTACGGTGGCAACCAAAAATCGCTTTACAATAAAGCACTAGAGCTAGGTGGTGATATCGTGATTATGCTGCACCCGGATTATCAGTACACCCCTAAGTTGATTCCAGCAATGGTCAACATCATTGGCGACGAGCTCTATCCTGTCGTGTTGGGGTCTCGTATTTTGGGCAAAGGTGCCCTCGCCGGAGGTATGCCGCTCTACAAATACATCGCTAACCGCTTTTTAACCCTGACCCAGAATTTACTCATCCGCTATAAGCTTTCAGAGTACCATACCGGATACCGTGCCTTCTCGCGCGAAGTATTGGAAGGCATTAATTATAATGCCAATTCTGATGACTTTGTATTTGATAATGAAATGTTGTCGCAAATCATTTACCACGGCTTTCATATCGCCGAAGTAACGTGTCCTACCAAGTATTTTGAAGAGGCGTCTTCTATCAACTTTCAGCGGAGTGCTAAATATGGATTAGGGGTGCTCCGGGTATCTGTTAGTCACTTCTTTCATAAGCTGGGCTTAGGAGGATCGGCTATATACCAGAAGCCTTAGATTGTTCTCTTCTTGAGGCTATATGGAAAGGTTGGAGAGCATTAGAAAGCAGTATCCTGAGTAGAACGAGTTGGGGGAAATTAATTTGATAGAAAGTGAATAATGATTGAAGTATTCGCCGCCCCCTTAGTGAAGTTATATTCATAATAAAACATGCAGATAGGGGATTATTATTAGGTGTAAATGCAGCGAATCGTGATTTAGAGAGGTTGAATAAATGAGGGCCGCAATCTGGCCCAAAACGTTGCTCAAACTATTTCTGAATTAAAATGCGCTGATTATGTCTTTTATCACTATTAGGTCAATTGCACTCTTAACACTATTTACGTTGGTTTTTGCTTGTAATGAAAATGAAAACAACCCGGATTTTGTTGAATGTGAGTCGCTGATTGCTGAAATCGATTTTGTCGTTCCAGATAGTATACTTCAGGTTATCGTAACAGGAGGAACAGCCCCCTATAGCTACGATTGGAACGATGGTTCCAGCGAAAGTATACTTAGCGAACCTAGACCCGGAGTTTACGAAGTCACGGTGACGGATGCCCTAGGCTGTACAGCTGAAGCAAGCTTGGTCGCTGCAAGCGATTGTGTTTTGAATTTAACAGCAGATAGGGAATTTGAAGAAATCGGGAATACAGGCGTGTTCCGTTATACTATAGATGCCACGAGTAGTGCTCCTCCAGTTGCTTTTCTGTGGTCTAATGGAGAAACGGGCAATTCGATTCAGATTACGGAAGCAGGCACATACGTAGCCTCAATTACGGATGCTAACGATTGTTTGATCGGCTACTCCACTACGATCAACGAAGGCCCTCAAGGACTTTGCGAATTCGGTATTCGAGTTTATTACTCCACAAGTGAGAATTTACTGAGGGTTGGTTTCCGCAACCTTAGCAGTGGTGGACCATACACTTATTTATGGTCAGATGGTTCTACCGAGCGTACTTTCAACAATCCTGTTCCTGGCACTAATTACACCGTCACGGTTACAGATATAGCTGGTTGCCCGGCGGTGGCTGAGATTAGTCTCTAAAGGCATATAAAGAGCTATTTAGAACGAATAGGTGAGTGCTCCGGATGAGTTCTTGGCATCCGGAGCACACAAGTAATAAGGCTATGCTAGCGAATGATTAGCTATTATTCCCCCTCTAACTTGGTCATCAGCTCAAATCCGTCGAGGGTGACGGTACGAAGCAACTCTCCGGTTGATAGATCAATGCTATAAATATAAGTTTCGATATTATTCTCTAGGGTAGTTCCTCCTCTGCACACAAATGCATTGGTCGCAGTGTGAATCGTTTGGAGGTTGGGAGATAATTGATCAATAGCCAGGTCGCTACCAGATAAGGTCTGGGTGGTGAATTCATTGTCCGTTCTCACCAACCGCACTAAACGGAATACTCGATCAGCATCAGGGTACGTAAGGGCGTAAATGAAGTCGTTTTCAGGATGCTGAACAAAGCCGAATAAGCCAGGTAATACACCGCTGTCGTTTACCAATTCATTGGTGTCTAAATCAAAGATGTAATATTTCTCTCTTTCGAGAAAAAGGAGGTCGTTGGTGCTTTTTTGATAAATCATAGCTTCAAAACTACTGCCATTGAGCGGTAAGTTATCTGCTTGTATTGTGAATGTTTGAGTTGTTAAGTCAGCAACATAAATAGCATTGTCAGCCTTGTCAAAAGCATAAACGGTATTATTGTTGGCACCGAAAGCCAAGAATTCAGGTCGAGTAACTAAAGAGCTTCCATCAGGAAGTTCAAGAAGTATGGTCGTTTTTTCAAGAGTAGTGAGATTTTGAATGATCATTTCTTGCCCATCAATCTGGTTGATGTAAATTCTCCGGTTTTGAGGGAAGTCAGTAAGGGCAGCGGTACCGTTTGGGAAATTAATTGCTCCGGCAGGTTCTTTAGTACCGGGTATAGAATCGTAGTTGCCGGTGGTGATATCTATAAATGTTTCCCATTCGCCAACGCGACTTCTGAAATTAGTGGCATACACGTGAACAGAAGGATCGTATTCGCTAATGCTCGGCTGTTCGTCGTCGTCTTTACAAGAGGAAATACTCAGGGTAAGCATCAGACCAGTGAAAAAGATTAGGATAGAGAAAAAGGGCATTTTCTGAGGAGAGGGCATAATAGATTGTTTTAGGAGGAAAATATTTAATACGTTACCCCCTCAAGATAAAAGGTTCTTTTCGGTCACTATCAATAGCAAGCGTTAAACTTTTCCTAAACCATAGTAGCTAGCATGGCTAGGGCTTCTTCTTCGAGTTTACGCATCCGTTGAGCTTCTTCTTGAGTCTTATCTCCGAAGCCACAGAGGTGTAATACGCCGTGTATGATGACGCGCTGAAGCTCCGTAAGAAATGGGAGGCCAAGTTCTGTAGCATTTTCTGCTACGCGGTCTGTACTAATATAAAGATCACCACTGACAACAGGTGGATCAGCGTAAGGAAAAGTGATAATATCAGTGAGAGTATCGTGATCAAGGTACTCCACATTGAGTTGGTGGAGGTATTCGTCGTTACAAAAGATATACTGAAGTTGTCCTAGCGCTCCCTTATGGTGTTGAATAACACGCTCGATCCATTGGGTTAGCATTGTGAAGTCGGGCATAGGCTGCTCGACATCCTCTACATGAAAAGAGATTTCCGGTTCCAGCACTGCGTCTGAAGGGAAAGTGGGGAAAAGAGAATCTGACAAATGAAAAGTACTTAATATTGCGCAGAAAATAAACTGCGATTTCGCTTTTTATTTTCGTGCTGTTCCTTAGAGCTTGAATTGCATTTCTACGGTACGTCCGCCGTTACGGTAGGCGATTTTATCGGATAAGTGCTGCATGAGAAATACGCCTCGGCCGCCACACTTACAGATATTTTCTTCTTTGGTTGGATCAGGAACCTGTTTATAATCGAAGCCACAACCCTCGTCTGATACCTGAATAGCTAGTTTATCTTTAGCTTCTCTCAGGCTTATGGAAACTTTCTTATTACTGTCTTCGCAATTTCCGTGGATAATTGCATTATTGACTGCTTCTGTAAGGCTGATGAGAATATTGCCGTGTTGATCATCATTGAGGCGGTAACGTCTTACGAGCTTGGTAACAAATAGCTCTACTTTTGCAATGCTCTTGGCCTCAGAAGCTAATCTAAGCATGAATGGTTGTGTACTAGTCTTCGTCATATATCGATTAATATAAGAAAAAATTGACTAAAATGCAAGGCCTCATAAACGAAGACCAACATTATTAAGACGTCATTTGGAGTACGGGGTCACAATAGGGTAAGGCATCAATCGGACAACAAATGTAAGGGATGTAGAGCAGTTTGTCAAGAGCTGTACACCCCTTATTGTCATTTTTACAAAAAGATACTTGGGTTTAGTTGGCCCGCAAGCTCTTGAAGTACTCGTCTACGAGGTACTTATAATAAGGTTTCAAAGAAGGTGAAACCGTTTTAAACATATCTATTTCTGCTTCCCGCTTTTTCAGGTATTCCTGGAGGGAAGGAGGCAACTCCCGCTCGCGTTGGCGGGCGGTATCTGATTTGCGGCGTTCGTCCTGATCTTGCTGGCGCTCGGCTTTTTCGTGTTCGAGTAGCCGCGACATGATTTCTTGTTGGCGCTGCATCATTTCATTGGTCAGACGCTTGTTTACCAGGTCTTCCTCGCTGCGATCCATTTCATCGATCAGCTCTTGGAGCTTTTGGTCTGTCCCATTACCTTGTTGCTGGCGTTCGGCTTGCTTCTTGCGCAAGGCATTGCGTAAGGCGGCTTGCTTGGCGGCCATTTGTGCATATTCTTTGCTTGATACGCCCTCGCCTTTTTCCAGCGCATTTTTCATGCGTTGCAGCCCTTCGTTGATGGATTGCTGGCCGGGGCTCATCTTGTCACCAGGTTTATTACCTTGTTTGCCCTGGCCTTGGCCGCCGGGGTTGTCACACATTTGGTCGCCGGCCATCATGCCCGACATTTGTTGTTGCATCTGGTTCATCACTTCGCTCAGCATCAATGCCAGGTCGTTGACGTTGGTCATCGTGCGTTGTTGGTGCTCAGAAGCCTGTGGCACGCGGCGCTCTTCCAGTTCTTTTACGCTCGCGCGCATATTACTGCGGATTTCGGTCACCTTTTCCGTTACAAATGACTCGATTTGGTAGACTCGCTTGCTCAGCGCGTGCAGGCTATCCTGAATTAGGCGGAAGTCATCCTTTAGCTTAAACTGGTCCTGTACCAGCTCCACATAACGCGGGGTATTGATACCTGCGCGCTCAAAATTATCGATTAAATCTTCTTGGTCAAAAGATAGGCCTACGAGGTTTTCCAGCAATTGGCGCAAAGCCTGCATGTCTTCTTCCATTTGCTCTTGCTGCTCGCCTTCCATCTGCTGTTGCATCATGCTGGCCATGCTCTTCATCTTCTGGCCCGCTTTTTTCTGCGACTCGCTGGCGCCACTATTCTCTTGCTTTTCCAGTTGCTCCTGGCTCTCTTCCATGTCCTCCTCAATACTCTCCGACTGCTCCTCAAAGTCACCCATCTCAGTGGGTTTCTCCAGCTCCTCGTTCTTCTTCTCCATTTCCTCCATCTTCTCCTGGATCTCTTCAAACTTCTCGCTGATTTCTTCCTGCTTTTCTTGCAGTTCCTCTTGCGACTTTTCGCCACTTTCGGTCTCTTCAGCAAGTTGTTCCTGCTCCTCAGCGAGTTTCTCCAGTTCGTCGATGGTCTCCATCATATCCTGCTCCAGCTCCAGTTGCTTGTACATTTCCAGCATCCGGTCCAGTTCCATCTCCATCTCTTCGTCGCTCATCTCCATCTCCTCCATCATCTCCAGGGCCTGGTCTTTATCCATTTCCTGAAGCAGCTCTTCAATCTGCTTCATCAGCTCCTGCATCTCTTCACTCAGCGATTCTTCAAACATTTCTTGCAGGCGTTCCTGCTTTTCCTGTAGGCGTTCTTCCTGTGGCGAAAGTTCTTCCTGCTTTTGGATGTTCTCTTCAAACTTTTGCTGAGCTTCCTGGATCTGTTGCTGCAACTCTTTCTGCCGCTCCAGCATTTTTTCCAGTTCCTTGCGATCCTGCCAATCCATTTCTTTTTCCTGAAGCATCTGCTCGCGCATCTCCTTCATCTTATCCTGAATAGCTTTAGATTCTTTCAGCGCAGCTTCCAGGTCTTCTTTGATTTGCTCTTCGTTTTCTTCAATCTGAGCAGCGATCTCATCTTCTGTAGGTACGGCATAGCTCATCAGGTTGGTACGGGCAGATTTGCGACCGTTTACACCATCGTTATCCAATACCTCAAAGTAGTAAACCACATTATCTCCTGGCTTGAGGCCAAGTTCCCGTAGGTCAAAGGTATAATCGTAGCGAAGTGCTTTACCTTTGGTTATTGCCAGCGGTACGCTGACGGGCTCCTTGGCCGCACCTTCAAGATCACTAATGGTGTAGTGGAAGTTTAAACTGGTCAGCCCGTAATCATCGGACGCTTCTCCTACGAAATACATCAGTTTGTTATAGCTGCTGTCCTGAAAAGCTTCCACCCCGATCTCAGGATAGAGGTCAGGAATCACACTTAGACTGTAACCGATAGAATCGGCATTAGGCAACAAAGCATTTGATACATACAGGCGGTAAGTAAGGTCGCGTAGTGCGCGCTTTTCCAACGTAAACAGATCGTCGTCAAAACGGCGTGCTTCCTTAATTTCCTGATCGTCGGAGAAAGCGATGCTCAAGTCGTCTGTGTGTTGAGCATTGAAAACCCAGTTGATCGTCGTTCCTACAGGGACATTCAGGTCACCGATGTTATCCAATTTCTCGTTACGACGCTGTAGGTAAGCAGGGTAATTGAGCTGTACTTCAAAGCTGGCGATATTAGGCTTTTTCAAAACCTCCAGCGTGAATTCTTCAGAGCTTACACCTCCTGCATACAAGCGAAAGCGGGTGTCTTTTTGCACATTACTAAAGCGGTGTGAAAATTGATTGATCGACTCTTTGGTCAGGCGGTACTGGTAGTTGTCTACTTCAATGTAAGCCTCATTGGGAAACTGTTCTCCGTCTATTTCAATACTCAGTGGGAAATCACCAAATTGTACCACCGACAGGTCATCGGCAAGTAGATTAAAGCGGAAAGGCGCAGGACGTTCAAATTCTTGCCCGTTGCGAATGAGGCGGCGGGTAGAATCTTTGATCATGCTAGGGGCGGCAAACAACAAGACAACAAGTAGCAACAATGGCGGTAAGGCATACTTGAGGTATTGGCGGTTGTTGTTGAGGTCAATAGCTGCGCGGAAAGGTACCGGACTAATCTCTTCGGTCTTCTGGTTGATACTGGCCATGATCAGGGCCTTGTTCTCAGCAGTATCTGCCTGATGGCGCAGTTGTAGTACGTTGAGTAGCTTATCTTTTACATTGCTAAAGTGGTCGCCAATAATCTGAGCGGCCTGCTCATGAGAGATGACTTTACCCAGGTGGAAATAAGCCATCAAAGGCCGCACGATCCAAATGCCCAAAGCGAGCAAGCTGGTGCCGACAAAACCAAAGAACAATAGTTTCCTTCCGCCTTTACCGAAATAGAAAAAATTCTCCATCAGGCTCACTGCTAAAAACAGCAATAAGATAGCTCCTACGCTATACAGTGCCCCCCGAATCAATTGGTTCAGGTAGTACTTCCGGATAAACTGATCTAACTTTTCTACCAGTAACTGGTAATTATCTTTGGCCGCCATTTCTTTTTGCATTACTTGTTCGCACGTCGCTATATCTACAACTTTCAAATATACGCTTTAGTACACGCAATAGTTGCTTTAGCATAAGGGAAATCAGGGGAGAACCGGGTATTGTGCAGTGAATGACGGAATCGTGACGATTTTTGGGGTATGCATTCGTGCAAAGTCCAGCTTACTCCAGGAATTCAAACTCGTGGATCGCATCAAGGTCCAATACCGTTTTCCCAGAGCGCGGATAGTACATGGGCAAGTAGCGAGCATTCCACCGAATTTCCCGACAAGTATAGGAGCTACTGACGTGAACTCTTTGTCCAAAGGACTCGTCAAAACCTTCGATGAAGATAATTACTTCGGCTTGTTGGCGAGTGAAGTCTTTCGGCTCCCAGCCTAGAATGGGGCTTTTTTTGTCAATAATATGAACGATAGTCCAGTTTAGCGGCAGTAGATTCACTTGGTCTCGTTCTAGGGGTAGCGTGAAAAAACGTCGTGTGGAGTGTTTGTTATCGTCTTCTTCTACCCAGGAAAGAATGACGCTGGCGCGTAGATTGATAATCCGACTTTTTCGCAAATTGGCAATTCTGAACTGAAAGCTCATTTGCTCGGTTCCTCGATACGGAGAAATTAACGCATCCTTGCTAAAAATGAGCTGAGATTGCGCCTTAGAAAAGCGGGCAAAAAAAAGCCCTGTAGCAAGTGCGGTAGAGATGAGCCCCACCAGCGCATCGGCCGAAGCCAGTAAATTGGCTCCTACTCCCTGCGGGTTGACGGCCCCGTAGCCCACGGTAGTAAAGGTTTGCACACTGAAGAAAAAAGCTTCGGCTAAATCGTCGAGCCAATGGCTGGCAATCACCCCCGATAATCTTTCTACCCCAATTAGAAGAAAGCCAATACCAAACAAAAAATTAACTGCAAGGTAATAGAGCACAACGTATAGAAAAAAGGAAGACCAACTCATTTCCACCAGGCTCTGATAAGCTGTCCACACCTGCTGCCCTTCCCTGATAATATTGTAGGATCCATCTTTATTGATCAAGCGATCTGCGGAGTGCGTAATCCTAGTACCAAAGCCAGGGTCCTGAAGTTCAGGGTTCCCCTTTGGGGTAGATTTGCGGTTGAATCCAGGAATATTCATGGTGCTGCGGATGGGTTTAGTAATCTTCGTCTCTGAGAAGTTTGTTTTTAAGACGGACGTGTCAAAATCGGAAACCTTTAGGACTTTCGATGTGCATGAAACGCAAAATTGACCAGAGAATCGTAATTTTAGGTCCTTTTACAGACGACACGGTATTTGCCAGATATGAAACTATCTCTTTAGATCATCGTAATCTAACCTAACATACAACACGCAAAACTGTTTTTTCAAACAGAAAACGGCTTTGTCAATATCGTAAAATCGTCTATCAATGAGAGCTGAAATCGTTCTTGTTTATTTCTTAATGCTGTTTTGGGCTATTCCATTATCGTCGCAATCAACGGAAGTTGAAACGAGTACCCCTCAAGGTGAAAGTTTCACGATGGTGGCTTTCGGAACCGGACAAACTACGGGCCATATTGCTACGCTTACGGTAACCAATAATACAGCAGCTGAAGTAAACGTAGCCCCTCAATCCTTTTTACTTCCCGCTTTACAGACCTACCAAAGTTATGTTGGGCGAATTCCGGCAGGGATAAGTATCAAAAAAGGAGAATCTGTAGAAATTGCCCTTACCGGTTTTTGTATAGATGTTCATAGTCCGCCGATTCCATTAGGGCGGGCACTGCTCCCTGTTAAGGATTGGGTGCCTGTTGGAACTAAAATCCCAAATCCTGGAATTGTCACAACAACACTTTTGCCCCGTGCGCCACTAGTTGATTTTAGCCTTTCTGATATTGGTTTTTTGAAAACACTACCTGAGTTCAAAACTCAACGCTCCAAAAAGGGAGGAGTACCTCGCATCACTTATCCTGGTTCAGAAACACCCATTGGTGGCAGTCTGTCTAAAATCACAGACATGGCCAAAATAGCTCCGTTACTAGTTGCTATGGTGCAATCTATTGAAGCGGCTACGCCCATGATTCAAGAAGAATACACGACCCCTTTTCAGGGAGATTTGCTTAAAGAGCGCGAAGCCATCATCCAGCAAAGTGTGTGGATATTCATGGCGCAGTTGACGGGCGCAAGCTACACCCAGGAAGATTTTGCTAAAAAAGTTGAGCAGGAACTACAGCAACGCACCGGCACTTTGGCTAACAGTTTGCCACCAGGCCAGCAAGCAAAACTTGAAACCGGCATCAACAATTTTTGGACTGCTTTTTTAGCTACAGGCGCTGCTGCTAAAGTATGGCGATAGATGACCGGGATTGAATCCTGGCGATTTTTTCCTTCCCCTTTGATACGTACCCTATGAGAATATACTACACCTCCATTTTACTAGTTGCCTTACTTAGCGGCAGTTCATTATCAGCCCAGTCTGTTGACCAGCCGACAGACACCACCGGGATAAATGGCTATGGGCAAGACCCCTGGACCAGCATTGACCTCACCGGCCAGCGTATGAAGCCGGGATTGTTGCAGTCCTCACAAGTTAATGAAACAAAAAGGAAAATACCTTTCTGGGTTCCTCTGGGAGGTGGTATTCTCGGAGGAAGTGTCGTCACTTACATTCTTTTACAGGAAGAAGAACCCCAGGACACCATACCCATCATCGGACCAGAGCCGGAACCAGAGCCCGACTCTCTGGTGGTGAGGGATAATGCTTTCACCCTGCCTTGCTTACCTCCTTTTACCATCCGGCCATTACTTAATGATGAAGGGAGTGGTATTTTTATCAGTACTGTTGGCCCAACTGGTGATGCTACAGTGGAATTATTTGGTACAGATGCTTTAATCATTACTGATTTTGGACCAGCCGAAATATTTACATTTTCGATTAGTGTAAGCGACTCCTTGGGCAATTCGGCAACCAATAACATCACCCTGACGGTAGATCGCCCTGACATTTCAATTCAAGATGATGATTACAGTGCCCCTTTCAACACCCCCGTTTCGGGCAATGTGCTCGACAATGATCAAGGCAATGGTATCCGGGTAATTGATTTCACGCCACCTGCAACAGGAGGTACTTTTGAACTTGGGGAGGATGGACTGATGACCTTTGTTCCGTATCCTGATTTTGTGGGTACGATTACTATTCCTTACACGATTGAGGACGATTGTGAGCAGCAACTTTCCGCTACGATAACGATTACGACAGGTGCGCCCGATTGCGATTTTACAGTCACACTCACTCCTTCTCCCGCTGATTGTGGCTTAGCCAATGGTGTTGTTAACACTCTTGTCACTCCGGCAAATGACTACACCTTTAATTGGTCAAATGGTATAGAAAGTCAGGATCTCGAAAACTTACTACCTGGCGATTATGAGGTCACTATTACCAGCAATAGTGGTCTTTGTATAGACAGCATTGCAACGACGATTATTGAAAACCCCTTCACTTATATCGTTTCAGCTACCAGCGCAGCCGGAGACTGTACCGGAGAAGGAGAAATAACGCTTAACCTGGATGCTCCCGGAGCAGTACCACTCGTGACTACGATCAGTGGTCCCGAAGGAGATCAGCAATTTGTTCTACTGGCTGGGACGACGATGCTTAGTGACTCTATCAATCTTTTCCCCGGGGACTATATCATCGTTGTCTATCCTCAAAATGCAGGAGATGGCTGTGCCCAGCAAACGATGGTGAGCATCGCTGACAATAGTGTTTTGCCCACGCTGAGCAATGACAATTACACCACTCCCTTTCAGACTGCTGTGGGCGGGAACCTTCTTGATAATGATAGCGGAATGGTAATCGCCATCACCGAAGCAGGAGATCCAGGCGAGGGTATTTTGAACTATAGCGAAAACGGCAACTTCACCTATACACCACCTGCTAATTTTACGGGAACGGTTAGCTTCCCTTATTCCATCACCGATATATGTGGCAATACCTTAACGGGAACAGTAACCATTGAGATAGGTGCACCAGATTGTAATTTCAGCCTCTCCCTGGAAGCCTTGCCTGCCGATTGCGGAATAGCAAATGGAAGTATCAGCAGCAGTATTTCTCAGGAAGGAGCATACAATTACGCTTGGTCAAATGGCGCAGAAGAAAATCAAATTGAACAACTCATTCCTGGAGAGTACCAACTGACGGTAACCAGCAATGGCGGTCTTTGCAGCGAAGAGTATTCGGCGACGGTTACCGAAATCCCCGGTAATTACATCAGCAATGTGAGTACTACACCAGGTAATTGTTTAGGCGGAGGCAATATTGAACTAACATTAAATTCTCCGGCCGCAGGGCCGCTCACGCTTGCTCTTACCAGTGCAACGGGTACTGAAACCTTCAGTGTCGATGCAGGAACAATTTCTTTAAACACGCTGACCAACATCCCCACTGGCAACTACACCTTTGGTGTGTATCCTGAGATTGCGGGAAGTGCTTGTAGCCAGTTCAACAGTGTAGCTGTTGGTGACAATACGCCTCTGGTCTTAGCTAACAATGATTTTTACACCACGCCTTTCCAAACCGCTATTGGCGGAAACCTGTTGATTAACGATCAAGGTCTACAAGTTGAAGTGGTCTCCATTGAGGGCATTACGGGAGGCATGGTGACATTCACCCCTGGTGGAGCATTCACTTTTACACCTACGGATACCTTTACTGGAATGGGTAGTTTTTCTTACACTATACGCGATGCCTGCGGAGGAGAGGCCATTGCCAATGTAATGATTGTTGTAGGAGCACCCGATTGTAATTTCACCGTTGGCCTCAATGCCCAGTCGGCCAATTGTGGGTTTGACAATGGAGCGATCACCACCACAATAGAGCCCGCTGACGAACAGTACGTTTATGCTTGGTCAGAAGGCAGTAGCAGCAGTTCATTAAGCAATGTTGCTGCCAGCCTTTACTCGCTCACGGTAACAAGTAATGGCGGCCTATGTAGCCAAAGCTACAGCATAGTTGTACCCCAGTTGCCGATCAACTACTTCAATAACACCACTACCACGGCGGGTACTTGTCTTGGCGGTGGTAATATAATGCTTGACCTCAATGCCCCAGACGGCGGCTTGCTAAATGGCGTCCTCAATGGCCCCGACTTCAATCAAACAATCAGCCTGCCTAGTGGTATTAATAACCTCAATGAACTTTTCAACTTAAGCGCAGGCAGTTATTCTATCACGCTCTATCCAGTAGCAGCAGGGCCTTCTTGTAGCCAAAGTATCAGCTTGTTGATCCCCGATGAGACCCCGGCTTTATCTGCGACAAATGATAGTTATACCACTCCGTGGCAAACACCTGTTGGCGGCAATGTTATGGACAATGACAGTGGCTTAAACCCTGTACTGATCAGCACGGAAGAAGTCGTTGGAGGAACCGTTATCTTTGAAGCTGATGGTTCCTTTACTTTTACGCCAGCTATTGGTTTTACAGGAAGCGCAAGTTTCATTTACACAATTCAGGACGGTTGTGGTACTACTACGCAGGCGGAAGTGATGATTATGGTACAGGCACCAAGCTGTGTGTTCAATGTATCTCTGGAGGTTACCCCTGCCACCTGTGACTTTAACTCGGGGAGTATCATCAGCAGTGTTGATCCACCAGGGGTGTACACCTACAACTGGTCAACCGGCGCTACCAGCCCTTCTGTCAGCAATTTATCTGCCGGAGATTACACCCTCACGGTTACGAGTAATGGTGGCTTTTGTGTGCAAGAATTCGCAGCAACGGTAATGCAGGCCGAACCTATATTTGTTGACAGTTTGAGTACGGCCCCTGGCGACTGTGCAGGAAACGGATCTATTATCATAGATGTCACCGCTCCTGACAACGGCGAGCTGGTCGTCATTATCAATGGCCCCAGCGGCGCGAGCGAGGTTACCATACCTTCTGGGTTTTCTGACCTTGGCGACTTGGTAAACCTCCCTAGTGGCGTGTACGACCTGGTCGTTTACCCCGTTTCGGTAGGCTTTTCCTGTAACGAGCAAACTTTTGCCGAGATCGAGGACAACACGCCGCCTTTCATTGTTAATGATGACAACTACATTACTCCTTTTCAGACACCTTTGATCAATAATGTTTTACTCAATGACGAGGGCCTGCTAGTACAGGCCGAAGAAGTGCTGGAGGTAACTGGCGGCACCGTTGATTTGAGCAGTAATGGAGATTTTATCTTCACCCCTAACGATGGTGCAACTGGTACGGCTAGTTTTGTATACACCGCTACAGACGCCTGTAATGAGTTGCAGCAAGGTACGGTGACCATTGAAATAGGAATACCTAATTGTAGTTTCACGGCTTCCTTTGTTCAGTCTGAAGCCAGTTGTGGTTATAATGACGGTAGTGTCATTGCAACCGTAAACCCCGCTGGCGACAACTATACTTATGCCTGGTCTAACGATGTGGATACCAGTCAAGTTCTGAACTTACCCGTGGGTGAGCATTCCTTGACGATCACAGACACCAACGATGGTTGCCCGCTGTCTTTCACGTTTGATATCACAGAACTTCCTGCTGCCTACATCAGTGACTTAGAGACAACGGCTCCAAACTGCAATCAAAATGGCGATATCAGCTTCTTGCTTGATGGCAATGCACCAGGGCTTTATGCCATCTCAATCACTGCTCCTGACGGGAATATCACGGAAATCAGCAATATCCCTACGGGCTTAATGCAGTTAAGTGATTACCTGACCATGATGAGTGGCACCTACTCCATTAGTGCTTACAATCAAAATATTGGTGCCGTTTGTACAGAAGAGGTGATGGCTGTCGTTCCCGATTTGAGTGTTCCGCTGATTAATTTGAGTAGTATTACCCAGCCATCAGGAGGCGGGGCGATGGATGGTAGCTTTACTATTGTTTTTGACCAGCTCAGCACTGGTCCCTACCAAGTAGATATCAATGGTGCAGACGCTGGTGCTTCTAGTGGAGCGCCCTTTACTGCCGACAATTTGGGTGCAGGTTCGTATGTCGTTTTCGTAACCGATGCTAATGGCTGTACCTCCAACACCATCACCATTGAGTTGGCAGGCAGCATGCAAATTCGTATTGGCTGGCAGCAGCCGGAGATTTTCTTTACAGAAAGAGATAATGAGCCTGTTAGTGATCTTCCGAATCCTGTTTTGAGGTCTCAGTGGCGGCCTTTCCTGCTATTAGAGCATGCCCGTACTCGCTATTTTTATCAACTTAAATTTACCGAAGCACAGCGTTATTCATCCATTGGACGGATGACGCCCATTTTGCATACCAGTTTTTATTACGGTAGAAAAAATCAAAATGACACAGGTGATTGGAGTTGGAATACCGGCCCAGGTTACCTGGCGAGTCCCTCTCTCGGGTGGCAATGGGAAGCGAATATTGAATGGGGCCCGCCTTCAAGTCAAGCGTGGTCTTTACAGGCAACAGGAGCCTGGGGGAATGAGCCTCGGTTATTGATTGGAATCAATTGGGAGTACTAAAACCAGTGCGAAAGGCAAGGCCTGTAGCCCGGCGGACGGAGGAGCAGGACAAAGGATGGGCAGGAGCGGAGCGACCGACAGCCTGGTGCCGAGGCACGAAGGCATGGCCCCTAGGAGCCTGTTTAACGATTTTGTTTGGAGGAAAAAAACAATCGAATAATGTTATTACTTTTGTAGCGAAATAAAGTAGTCTTTTTAAGCCGTTCTTAACATTTTAGTGCACAGGTCTAAAAAAAATTAACCTTTACCTGTATCTTTTGCATCAATTTGCGTCTAAAAGCCAAGTTCACTTGTGCTAGCAGATGCTGATAAAAGCTAATAATGCATGTCCGCTTGTAATGCACAGATGAACGATCTTGATGTAATCCACAGTTATTTGGATTCTCAGGCATCGCGTTGTTTTAATTTACTGTACCAGCGATATTCTGGAAAAGTATATGCTAAGTGCTTGACGCTCTTAGGAGATACTGCCTTGGCTGAAGATGCGACTCAGGAGATTTTCACCAAAATCTTTTTAAACTTGGGGCGCTTCAACGAGAAGTCTAAATTTTCTACTTGGTTGTATTCAATTACGTACAATTTTTGTATTGATTACATCCGGAAGAAAAAGAAAGAAAAGGCTGTTTTTTCTGACGAGATGGAGAAAGCTCCAGACATGGCCGAAGATAATATTCCAGACAAGGAAATGCTGGAGCTCAACCTGCTTCAATTAGAGCAGGTGATGGGTAGTCTTAAAGCAGGAGATCGGGCGATTCTCCTTATGAAGTACCAGGATGGTGAGCAAATTAAAGATATCGCGGAACAGTTTGGGAAATCAGAGAGTGCTATTAAAATGCAAATTAAGCGGGCAAAGGAAAGAGCCAGAAAAATTCGGGAAGAAAGCTTTGCCATGGAAGCATAAATTCTAAAGTAATGGATGAAAAGGGGCGTAATCCATTTGAAGAAATGGAGGATCATCAGATCCGGAATTTCTTTGAAGGACCAACAGATAGAAAAATAAAATCCGGCTTAGACGGCACCCTTGGTACCGTTAGATTCCTGGGAAACATCGCTGATGTTTACTTGTCACGCTTTGTTGATACCGTTGTGGGCATGGCTAGTGCAAATAGTCAGCGCGACGAAGAGTCAACGCCTTCTAGTGGCAGGCTTGACCCTGATCAGACACCTGGTCGAGACAAAAAATACCCAAACTTATAATTTACTTTTAGTAAAACCGCTACCCATATTTTCTGCTTATGGATCAAATTTTCAAGACGATTGCGACACAGTTGATGGCCATGCTAGACGTCATTCCGAGTCTGTTAACGGCCTTTGTTGTATTTTTAGTAGGCTTAATTCTTGCTAAAACACTACGCAGAGTAATCGGTAAACTATTAGCCAAAAGCGGTATCGACAAGCTAGCCGATCGTTTAAATGATATCGACATGGTGGCCAATACGGATATTGACATCAAGCCCAGTGCGATGATTTCCGGCATCATCTATTACCTGATACTTTTTGTCTTCATCATGGCAGCTGTGGATGTCTTGGGAATGAAGGCGATATCTGATTTGATGACGGATATTATTAACTATATCCCGAAAGCCCTTTCCGCATTTTTTGTCTTTCTCATTGGAATACTTTTCTGTGACTTGATCAAAAAAATGGTCCAGACGGCCTGTGAATCATTGGGAATTGGCTCTGCTAAATTGCTGGCTAATGTGATTTTCTACTTTTTATTCCTCAACGTAGCCTTGATTACGCTGAAGCAAGCCGAATTGCAGACCACCTTCATGGAGAATAACATTTCCATTATCCTTGGTGGGGTGATTTTTGCTTTTTCTATTGGCTACGGCTTGGCTTCTCGCCCTCTGATGTCAAATATGCTGGCAGCCTTCTACAACAAAGGTCGGTTTGCCGTAGGCGACGAAATCACCGTAGATGGCCAAAGAGGAGAAGTTATAAATATGGACACGACGACCCTCACTTTGCGAATGAAAGAGGGAGAGCTCATCGTACCTTTGAGTAAATTATCTAACAATCATTATATCATTCATCGACGCGCGCGCTTCATGCCGCTTAAAGAGAATGAAGGACAGGAGGACTAACGGCCTGTCAAACCTCTTAATTAAACCAATTTTGAAATGAAAGGATTATCTACCTTTTTAGCCATCGTACTAATGATGGCTTTACAGCCTATTGCAGCCCAAACAACAGAAGAGCTGCAAGCAATGAAAGATGAAAAAGCTGCTGAGTTGGCAGAACTCAAAGGTGAGTTAGCTGAACTCACGGGTAAAGTCGACGCCCTAAAAGGCGAAGTAGCTGGCTTAACGGATCAACTGACCCCTTACCCGCGCTGGGATACGGGCCTATTGGGCAATGTAGGACTCAATTTTTCAACTTTTAATGACTGGCTTTTGCGCGACCAGCCAAATACCAGCGCGGTTAATATCGGTTTTTCTTCTACCGGTTTTGCTAACGCAGATTTTGAAAAGGCCTTTTGGCGTAATAGCCTTAGTCTTACCCTTGGATGGTTAAAGTTTGACAACCGTGACAATCCGGATGATAATGACGACTTTCAGGTTTCAGCGGATGCCTTCAATATCACCTCTTTGTATGGCTACAAATTGTCAGACAAACTAGCCATCTCTACTTTGGGAGAATATCGTACCTCCATCCTAGACGGACGTTTCAATAACCCTGGCTATCTTGACCTTGGTGTGGGTGCTACCTGGACACCAATCAAAGACCTTGTGGTAGTGGTACATCCATTGAACTATAACTTTGTGTTCTCTGATGCAGAGTTTGACTACAAGTCTTCTCTAGGTGCAAAGATTGTAGCGGACTATACCCGCCAGTTAACAAAAAACATCGCCTGGAAATCTAACCTCTCGGCTTTCGCCAGCTACGAAGGCAGCGACCTGTCTAACTGGACTTGGGTAAACGGCCTATCTACCGCTGTAAAAGGCATCGGTATTGGCCTGGACATCGGCTTACGTAACAACAAGCAGGAAGCGCTTGCTGCTGAAAAAACGGACAACCCACTCCAGACCTACTGGATTTTAGGCTTGTCTTACGCAATTTCTGCTAAGTAATCTTGTAAGGAAACAATCAAAGTATTCTTATAAAGATGCCGGTTCACGGAAACGTGAATCGGCATCTTTGTTTAAGTCGGGGGCCGGAAACCGGAAGTATTTTTCGCACCCCACACCCCGCACTTCGTACTAAAAGTCACCATCCAACCCACGCCCGGGCTGAAGCCCAGACTACGCCCCGCTCTTCGCACAAAGCCCCCTACCTCAACAAAGTCACACTCCCCGTGTAAATCCGCTGCACGCCATTCAGGTATTCCACTTTGGCCTTGTAGGCATAAGCTCCTTGTGGTAAAATTTCTTCTTTATAGCGACCGTCCCAAGCTGCGGCGGGTTGATCTTCGCTAAGTTCTTCGGAAACGAAAACCCTTTGCCCCCAGGGCGAAAAGATCTCCAGCGTCCACGAAGCGAGGCCAATACCTGCAGGTTTGAAGACGCGCACATCGCCGCTACCACTTTCCGGCGAAAGGGCATTGGGAAAGAAAATATCGTACATAAAGTCGGGGTTTACATCTACATACGCCGTATCCGTACAGCCATTCAGCGAGCTGGCGATGAGCGCTGCTTGCCAACTTCCGTTCTGTTCATAATCATGCACCGGGTCGATTTCTGTACTGCTAGCACCATTCCCGAAATTCCATAAATAGTTATCAGCGCCAGTGCTCTCATTATTGAAGAGCACAATACCACGATACATATCTGTAGGAAGTTCCCACGTAAAATTAGCCACTGGACGGGGAAGTAGATTGACGCTGCCGCTGAGTTGGAGGGAATCAAAGCAAAGACCATCATAAGTAGCGACCAGGCTCACATCGTAGCTGCCAGCTTCACTGTATTCAATAACCGGATTGGGCTCGGTAGAGGTCTCTCCGTTGCCAAAATCCCAGTAATAGTCGGTGGAATTGAGTGTCGCGTTATCAAAAACGACCGTCTGTGGTGCGCAATCGTCAATCAGAATAGGCGCAAAATCCGCTAGTGGTTGAGGGACAATCTGGAAATTACGCTGAAGAACATCCTGGCAGCCAAAGGTATTGTTGGCGAGTAGCTGTACACTGTATTCCCCCTGTCCCGAAAAGGTGATGCTTGGAGACGTAAGGCTGCTGTTTATGCCATTGCTAAACGTCCAATCGTAGGAAGTCGCTCCAGTGCTGGTATTGGCAAAATCAATCACCTGCTGTTCACCGCAATAGACTTCTTCCGGTAAGGAAAATCCTGCTTGCGGCTCCTCAAAAACGACCACACTAACGGTGTCGTAACTGGAGAAACACCCTTGCAAATCTGCTGTTCTTAGACTCACCGTGTACAAACCTGATGCCGTAAACGTATGGCAAGGGTTCAGCGTCGTAGAACTGTTCTCGTCTCCGAAATCCCATTCGTAAAAATCAGCGTTCGTAGCCGTCGCATTGAAACAAACATCCAAGGGGGGGCAACCACTCGCGCCTTCCATGAGTACCGTGCCCTCGGGCCTTTCCCTGACCGTAACGGTACTCGCAAAACTCGACTGACAGGAATAAGCCGTATTGCTGATAATCATTGTCACTTGATAAGTTCCTGGCTGCTCATACTGATGAACCGGATCGGTGGCAGTGCTGTTGCGGCCGTCACCAAAATCCCAAAATACCGTCTGGAAATCAGAGGACTCATTTGTAAACGCAATCTCCTGATCCGGACAGATGACCGGAGGGTGGCTAAACAAAGCCTCAGGGCTGGGCAGCACCTCGATATTGATAGATGTAGAATCTTCGCTACAGGCTGTAATCGCATATTGGTAGACGGTGTAGTATCCCGGATTCACAAAAGTATGCACAGGGTTCGCCTGGTCAGAGGTGGTACCGTCGCCGAAATTCCAGCTTACCGCCGAACCAAAGGAAGAATAGTTCGTAAAATCCACACTCAGAGGCACACAGCCTTGCGTAGTATCTACCCCGAAAAAAGGCGTGACATTGCTGGGATTGACCAGCAGCTCTTGGAAGCTGCTATCGCTCCCGCAGCTGTTACTCGCAATCAGCTGAATAATATAAGTCGTGGCAGCGGTATCTGGCGTGGTAAAGACCTGCATGCCGGGCAAGGAATCTTGAGAAGTGAAGCCATTGCCAAAGTTCCAAAAGTAACTCTCGGCATTTCCTAAACTGGTATTGGCAAAGCTGATTTCCAAAGGCCCACAGCCATCATCTACCGGAATGCCAAATCCAGCAACAGGGCGCGACAAGACTGTCACGGTATCAATCGCCATTGAAACACCACAGGCATTACTCACAGCTACCATCACTTGATAGGTGGTGTCAAAAAGCCCTGGTGCATAAACAACACCTTGAGGGTTTGGAAGTGCACTGCTTTCTCCGTTGCCTAGCGTCCAGTCATATTGTAAATCAACGCCAGTACTTACATCTGCAAAATTAACGCTCAGTGGGCCACAGCCTGTTGGCGTATCCAATGCAAAAGCAGGATCGGGCAAACTCGTCACTACCAATTCTCCATCTGCCGAACGACTACAACCCGCAGTGTTAGTTGCCGTCAAGGCTACTGGGAAAGTTCCTGTGTTCGCCATCGAAAAACTTACACTATCTCCATTTAGCATTTGAGTTCCATCGATCAACCAAGTATAGCTAACACCATCTTGTGGGCTTGCGCCTAAACGGATATCAGCCGCAGCACATACGTAGTCTGGTAAGCTGAAGACGGCTTCAGGAATAGCTTGTATTTCGACCCCGACGCTATCAGCAAAACTACAGCCGGTATTGGCATTGATAATCGAATATTGATACCAATATACGGTATCCAACAAGAGCTGGCTTGTGTTAATAACACCTTGATCAGGGTCTGCCAAAGCGGGCCCCGACCAAGTACCGCCCGCAGGAGTAGGGGCAGGTAAATTTTGCATACCACTCCCTACACAAAAGGCTAGATTAGTGCCCGCATCAAGGTTACCTGGCCCTTGAATATCGAGCATCAAAGCATCACTAACTTCACAGCTACTGCCTTCGGCGATGGTGTAGGTGTAATCAAAAGAACCACTGCCAGCTGCTGCCAAATCTACTTCGCCAGAGAAAGCGTCCATGATGCCGGGGCCAGTCCATTGCCCGCCAGCAGGGGTGCCCATCAGGGTAATCAAACCTTCGCTGATACAGACGCTTTGATCTGGGCCCACCACCGCTTCTTCAGGGTCAATTATCGTGATAATGACTTCTGTCGCAGCGGTGCAAGCCTCGAGCGCATAGGATAATTGCACGGAATATATGCCTTCACCCGGGCTGGTAAAGGTGCCATTAGCACTATCGGTAATAAAATCACCTGACCAACTCAATAGCCCACCTTCAGGCATTGCCGTAGGGTTAAGCTCTTGTTGTAATATCAATGTCCCTGCATCTATACAAAAAGCAGAAGTATCAGGCGAAGTCAGCGTAGGCAACTCCTGTACATTTACAATGGTCTCCTTTCGGAGCAAACAATTACTACTATCCAGCAAGCTGTAAACAAGATCAAAAGAGCCCGTACCGCTAAGACCTGGGTCAAAAACACCTTGCTGATCATCGACAATGCCCGGGCCTGACCAGCTGCCGCCTGTGGGGCTGAAATCCAGCTGTACTAAAGCTTCGTTTTCGCATAGATCAAGGTTTTCGGCTATCGTAACACTTTCGCCCAATAGGATGTCAATACTCATGCTGTCTCCATAAACGCAAGCCCCATCCAAAATTTGATATTGCACATTAAATGACCCTAAACCTGTAATGGAAGGATCAAAAATACCGCTGGAATCGATGCCTAGCCCCGACCAGAATCCTCCTGCGGGGGATGCAGTTAAGGAAACTGGGTCGGAAGCATCGCAAATGGGACCGAGGGGTGATAACTCCAGCAACACCACCTCGGATCCCTGGATAGAAAGCACGGTATTATCACTTGCATCCGGGCAGTACCCGTTACTGACCACGAGGTCAATAGCATAGTCACCTACCTGGTTAAAATTTACCAATGGGTTGGCTCCATTGGGGATATTAGGCATCGAAGGCCCACTCACCGACCAATTATAGGTACTGATATCTCCTTCTGTGAGTAAATAATCGCCCAACTGTACGCTGGCAGAATCACAAAAAGTCGGTATTTCTTCCAATTCGATAAGGGGAGGCGCCAGCACTGTTACGGTTGTCGTCCATTCACTGCTCCCACAGAGGTTGTTGGCTTGTAAACTGACGGTATAAGTCCCTGGTACCGTAAACTCCACCGTCGGAGTTGGGCTTTGCGCATTAAACGTATCCAGAAAAACGACGCCCGCACTATCAGGGAAAGTCCAGAGATAATCATCTGCAAAATCAGAATTGTTGCCAAACGTGACGGTCAAGGGTACACAACCTATGGCTGCATCGCTTCCGTTGGCAGTACTTCCGGCTACGGGCTTATCGAGCACTTCTACGGGTAAGGTGAGGCTGTCTGTTCCACACTGGTTGGTCACTACCAAGGTCACATCGTATACCCCCGCAGTATCGAAAACATGATCAGGGTTGGGGTCGGTAGAGGTCGTGCCATCACCGAATAACCATAGGAATTCATCACCGTGGCAACTGCTATTGGTTAGCGCAATGGAATCACCGGCACAAACGATAGGAGGGGCACTGAAATTTGCACGTGGCTTAAAACGTATAGCCACCGGCGCAATCTGAGTATGACAACTCTGCCCCTCCTCGCAAAAACGGTAAATTTCCAGGCTTATATTGTAAACGACGAAGTCATTGCCCGACGAGCAGGCCGTGCCTTCATCAAAAAGGTAGGTGTAGAAATAATTAGAAACTTCATAAACCGTATCCCGATCACCATTGCCCCAATCCCAGACGTAGAAGTCGATATCGGGCATGATCGTTTGGTTAATGACCTCGAAGGTTGCTCCTTCACAGACGGTAATTTCTTCGCTGAGCAAGGCCCAGTCGGCAAAAATATCACCACACTCGTCAGTGATACATTGTGCATTTAAAGTAAAATTTAAGCTTCCGATCAAGGCCAGAAGCGACAGACGTATTGATAGTTGCATAGTATTCAGACGGATTTTCGGGGATGTTAACGATACCAAATGTTGTTCCAGCGGCGATGATGGCTTCGGCCCACAGGCGGGCACTGCACACTGCCCTTGCCGCGGCGACCACCTGATCGCTTTTTGCCTGCACCATTTGGGCTTAGCACACTACAAAACAAACCTCCACTCTGGAGATAGTAGCGAATGTTAACTTCTACCACTCCACCAGAAGCGGAGCGCAAGCCACCAATATTCATATCGTAACTAAGGCCAATCTCCAGCGCTTGCCGTTTATCCAAATCGAAAGCTAGCCCGAGGTAGGCGATTAAAGCATCCGTATTCTGGAAACCCGCAAAGGGGTGACTATTGTGGTAAAACAAGCCTAGTGACCCTCCCTGGTACAGCCCCGTTAGACCGAGGGTCGTAGCGTTGATGCCGCCCTGTCCTTCCAGACGGAATTGAGGCACCAGTCGAAAGCGATTGATCTGGCCGTTGCCAACACTGAGGAAAGGCAGGTAAAGACTTCCGTGCGCCGTCCAACGCAAAGGAAGTGGGGTGTCCAGCCCTTGCAAAGATTCAATAGGGCCGGTATTAAAGCTGATGTTGAGCAAATTATTCAGCGCAATGCCGTAATCGAATTGCAGGTCTTCTTTTCCGCGTTTGCGAATATCCACCCGGTGGATAAAACCAAAATCGACACCACCAAACTGCACTGGTACCCGGCTCCCTGGATCGAAAGCCGTAGCATTGACATTCCCAAAACGAGGATCGAGCTGATCCGAGAAAACGAGTTGATCCCAATCAATACGTTTTTCCATCCAGTAGGGACTAATCCCCAAACGAAAGTTATGCACTGATCGTCGGCCTTCGATGCGGGCCACAAAACCGAGTTGTAGCTTGGCCGCAGTAGTCGTTAAGAGGCCTTCCCCTTCGACATCACGAGCGATACTGAGGCCAATAGCTCCCGGCAGGCAAGGCTCAAAACTCTCTACGGAGGCATAGAAAGAGTTGAAGCCACTAGGAATTTGGTTCCACTGGCGTCGATAGGTAGCAGTACCCGTCAAGCCGCCATTGATCCCAACATAAGCCGGGTTAAGGTGCAAAGGGGTATTAAAAAACTGAGAAAAGATAAAATCCTGGGCCCGAAGGCTCGGAGATAGGAGCAGTAGCCAGCACGTGACTACCGTAGCTGCACGAAGCAGCACGTGAAAGAAGGGTACCATGTTGAAGTTGTTTTTGGGACGTACCATATCTCACCTCAACGACCGGGTCGTAAGACCTAGCAGCTTCAGCTTGCTACAGCACTAAAAAAAGCTATCGCACGCTAGCCATCAAGCTACTCTCAACTCTGTGTACACACAAAGTCATAAGAGGTAGTTTCCCTTACGGGACAATACCTACGTACTATCGCAAAAAATTAAATAGTCAGTAACTCACTTAACCGGGGAAATAAATGGGGTTGTGAGTTTTGTTGTGAAGTTTTCTCAAGACAGGTTCATGGGAACCCTAAATTCAGGATAACATATTATGTTTTTCAAAGATAGGTAAAAGATGGTTAATAATGCAAGGCTAAGGAGGGATAAAATAATATCAATTCTGCGTTTTTAATTCTTTTCCTGGATGTTTTTATAAATCCTCATGTTCTGAAGGGTAGCCCTTGTTAATGCCTGCGACCTATTAGCGACGGCTATCATCAATAGTGTTTTGCTCTAAATGTTGATAATCTAACCGCATTTTCATTTCTCTTCGGGTACAAAATATTTAACATAGATTAATATTAAAATCGGCACGAAAACCAAGCCTAAAACAAAGTTTAATAAAGAGATCCAACCAGATAATTCATTTCCACCTTGAGCAATCAGTACTAATTCCCCTAAAGGCCCTTTTGAGAAAATTGTGTTATGGATAAAATTCCATCCAAGATGAAGCCCTAAAGGCAGCATTATTGATTTTGTTTTGGCAAAAGCCCAAGCCCAAGCATATCCCATTACTCCAGTTCCCAAAAACACTAAAGCCATAGCTAAAATGTTTCCTAGAACGCCAAAAGAAAACCAATGATATATCCCGAATGTAATGGCCGAAATTAGAATGGCTTTATTTGTGCCAATTTTTTGGATTAGAATGTATAGGATAGCTCCACGAAAAATCAACTCTTCAGTTAATACAGATTTTAAGTCCCACCAAAATGATTTTAGAATAATTAGAGGTGTGATAGTCTCATTTGAAACCCAAGTCGATGACTTTAGGAGTGATTCAGTATATTGAACAATGGCACAAAGTATTGCCGTAATTAGGAATCCGATTAAGAATTCTTTTAATCTTTTAATGATTGGAAGAATCCCTAGTGATAGAATGCTTTTCTTTTCAATTAAGAATAATAACAGCCAAGAAATTGCAAGAATAATAATGATACCTATCATCTTTTCAATTTGTTTTGTAACATTAACCTCCTTTGAGCTGCTTGTTTAGTGTACAACACTTTGGAGGTGTTTTTTAAGCTGTCTGAGAGGAAGATGGGTTAAACTTCCTTAATTCGATAACTGCTTGTAGCGACTATTGCTGTTATACGACACTGTTAGCATCCGTGTTGAATTACAATTTAACAGCAGTTTGCCCATAGAGTGTGAAGGATTTAAAATCATCCTTCATCAAAAATGCAACTTCGACACCAGTGTTTGGGTGAATAAAATTAAGCTCATCGCCAACAATTGGGGTGAGCTTGTACTCGTCTCCATTAGGGAATATTAGTGAAATCAGGTTGTTGCTTTCATCATATTCGACAGAAAGATTTAATTGATTGTTCCATTTGTATTCACCTGACAATTGCTTTAAGTCACTGGAATTTACTTGCTTCCGAGAGACACTTGTTTGCTTAAAATGTTGCCAGTTATATACCTGTGAGGCTGATAAAAGTAATTCGTTCCCTAGCGCCCCTCCATTATCTGAATTGATCAAGTAAACCAAGCCATTTCCACTTGCAAGGTCTATTGTCATACCTGTACGGTAACCGGCATTGCCTCCGTAGTGAGTGATAGAAACATCATCACCAGCCCGATTTAATATGAATCCGTAAACTTGGCCGTCTCGTTCTTGGCTAAGTATCGATTTTATATCTGACGGTGAAAATATCGATTTTTTGCCTTGATAGGCATTGTAAATTTCAATTAGAAATTTAGCCATATCAGTAGCGTTACTCCAAAGTCCAGCTGCGGCTTGTTCCGGATGATTTCTCCAGCCGCCATCTAAAACATCTCCTGATTGAACGTAACCCTTTGCTACCTGATTAGCTTTCGAGGCAGGTAGGGGCTGCGTGAATTCAGAATGTTTCATGCCGGCAGGTTCAAGAATCCATTTTCTCATGATGTTCGAGAATTCATCATTGTATATGTCTTGAAGAGCCAGTTCGGCTAATGTGTAAGCACCACCAGAATAAGCCAGGGTTTCATTAGGTGGTCTGATAACATCTATCGCTGGGGAATTGACTCCTTCAGTCCCCCTTAGAATATCTATATCAGAGGGCACGACGAGACCTTTAGCGTATCCCTGGTATCCTCCGGGAGTGATTCCTGAAGTATGGGCGAAGAGATTACGAAACGTAACTGGGTTTTCGGCTGTTTGTTTGCCTTGGGGCAATTCAAAATCCTTGAGGTAATCTTCGATGTTTTTATCCAGGTCTATTTCACCAGCAGAATGCATACGCAGTGCCGCTAGGAAAGTTACCGGTTTAGACAGTGACGCTGCCTGGAAAATACTTGAAGCATCCAGTTTTTGTTCGTCGGAAAAGTTGGCATTTTGATAAACATCAGCCCATTCAATCTCACCTTGATGAATTACAGCAAGAGATAACGCCGGAATATTATACGCTAACATTTTATTTTCTATAGAACTGAAACTTTCCGCCTCTCCTAAAAACGTCACTTTCTCACGAATTTCAGCCTCTAACTGAGCTTTTCTTTCCAATGATTTATGGGGAATAGAAGCACAGGAAGTAATAAAAACGAATATTAAAGACTGAAAAAATAATTTATTCATAAGTGACGTCATTGGTTAATTATGATGTGTGTGTGTGTGTTGATGCGAACTTACCCTATACTCAACAATCTCCTTACTCAAATCGCTTCAAAGGCACTCCCGCAATTGCACGCAGCGAAGCGATAGATAACTGCCGGGCTATTGCTTCGGTCACCCCTTGATCAAGAAAATGGTCCTCGATTCTGACTTGCGCCTGGAAGTAAGCCATTTTCAGCGCCTGAGCTGTAGGCGCAAGGAGGGGGTCTGCCCCCGACCAGCGATCGACGTTGCGGAAAAGGTTCTGCTGCCAGGTTTCCAGTATCGTAGCTTCTGTAGCAGGCAGGCCTTGTGTTTGGTAATAAAGGATGTTTTGGCGGCCTGCTGCTTCCTGCAACGCTTCTGTTTGTGTGATAGCGGCCGGATTGAGATCCATCGCAATGGTTTGTAGCAATTGTACCTCGGGCCAGGCGGTAAAGGTGCCACAGTTTTCTTGCTGAAGCAGTCGGCGATAATCGCCCATTTGTTCTAACGCACTTTGGGTAGCGGCTGGATGCCGATCATTTACCCAGCAAGGCAGCAAGTAGCTCACCGCTGGGGCCGCGTGTACATAAAAGAGGTGAAGCAAGAGCTGATCTAGCCCCTGGTAAGCATAAGTAGCCCGATAATTGAATACACTGGTGCTTACGCCACTATTCAAATAAGCAGCCTTAATGGCATCATTCATCAATTGATTGACCCCTGCGCTGGCCCCCAAGCTTGTAAACGAAAGATAGGCCTGATAAGCCAAGCCTATCGCTGTTTGATCACCTTCAATCACTAATGGTGCGTTGGGATCATAAGGCAACTCACGAATCGCTAGCTGTAAGGCATTTTGCTTTTTAGTAGCATTTACATTTTGGTAAAAGGGAATTAACTGTTGGTACTTCCGTACCGTAAAATCTTGCGTTCGCATCTGTTCGTATGCCTGGGTGGTACCTGTACCGTAATAACCATCTAGGCTACTTTGGTAGAAACCGCTATTCTTGAGCACGCGCTGTAGGGCTATAACGGAATTACGTTTTACATTACCTCTGATTTCTGGCAAGCGAGACACAGGCTTCTCCTCTGCTGAGCTTACCACGCTTACTGGCTGCTCAATAGGAGATGTTGTTGAATTGTTGGCAGGAGGAGTAGGGATAGTCGGAGTACTGGGGCGAGGTACAGTAGGAGGATTTTTAGTAATAATACCACTCTCTGAAACTTCCATTTCTTCCGGGCGAACAGGTGTTCCTGGCCCGCGAGCCTCCGTTGGAGGAACCGTATTTTGATCCGAAAGATTCAACGGAATAAGGTCTTCTTTGATACCTGTAGCTAAATTGGTCACCGGTAACAAGCGGCCACTATTAACCATTTTTACAAAAGCATCTTCAAAACCAAGACTGCGGATACGGGGAAGTTGAGCTTTGGCCGTTTCCACATCAGGAAAGGTACCTGTCAGTACTTTTACGGCGCCATCGGCCAATAAAACATTCAGCGGACCCGCTTTGCTCAGGTCTTGCCAGTTGATGACCTTACTTGAATAACGAGTAGCAATTTGAATGACCGGTACATCTATACCTTGCGTATATTTTCCCGGAAGGGCCTGAGCACTGGTAAAGCCTTCCGCCTGTAGTGCTTCCACAACCCCTTCTGCGGCGGTAACTTTGGGGTACTGCCCAAGGAAAACTTGTTGTAAATTGCCTTCGCCTGTTTGTACGTAAAGAAAGCCCAATGAACGGATTTTAGAAAAATCCTGAGGCCGGACTTCTACAAACGAGCCCACAAACGCGGTATAATAATCTTGGCCAGTCAAAGGCTGCCAAATGGAGAAACTGCCAAGCAGTAGTAAAATAAGAAGTTTGTTCATGCTATGCTATTTTGGTACCAGTAGTAAATAGGGTTCGGCAAAATAAGAGCTTGTTTGGGAGTTTTGCGAACTAATTTTCAAAGAATTACGGTTCTGACTAAGAAATTAAAGCCGAGCTTAGCGGGCTAAGTAAGGGTTTCATTTCGACGACAGGTTCGTAAGTCCTTGGAAATAAGGAAGCATCAATCATTTTCTTTCCTCTAATTTGGGATATTTGTTTTTCACCAAATGAAATTCCCAAACAAGCTCTAAACGAATACATTATAGAAAAACGTATAGCTTGATAAAAAACGAATCCTGGCGTTAAACTTAAATGAAGTTTAGAAGTCCAAGTTTCTGGTGCTATGTAGAAACATCAGGTTATCATTAAACCCAAAAGCTGTTAATATTGCTACCAGCCGATACTGATCAGGAAATTTTGCGTCTTATGCAAGAGCCAGCTCAACGAGAGCGAGGCTTCCGGCTGTTGGTGAATACCTATGGTGATCGGTTGTATCAGCATATTCGTCGCATGGTGCATACCCATGAGGATACTAACGATGTTTTGCAAAACGCTTTGGTAAAAGCCTATCGAGGCATCGAGCGATTTCAGGGCAACAGCCAGTTGTATACGTGGTTGTACCGAATAGCGACCAATGAAGCACTCACTTTTTTGGAGCGCCGAAAAAGGCAGCGGCGTTTATTTGTGAGCCCCGGCAATGATGATTATGTATTGCCCGAAGCGCGTGCAGAATTACACATGGATGGTGCCTATGTGCGGGAACGACTGGATCAGGCTATCGCCCAATTACCACCCAAGCAAAAAGCAGTATTCAGCTTGCGGTATTTTGAAGAAAAAAGCTACCAGGAGATGTCCGATATTTTCACCACTTCGGTAGGTGCTTTGAAAGCCAGTTACCACCATGCTGTTAAGAAAATTGAAGCCCAATTAAGTAAATAAGAAACAGCACGAAAATAAAATCACAGTTTATTTTCTGCGCAATACTAAGATGAAAGAGCAAAAAAATATCAGGCAAGAACTCCGCGAACAAAAAGCGGAATACTTGTTAGAAAAGCAAGGGGGAATCCCGCAATGGGAACTCCCGTCTGGCTATCTTGATCAGTTGACGGACGAGGTACTGAATGCGACGACAGCTAAACCCAAAGCTGGTAAAATTGTTCGTTTTAATCGCTTTTTGCGGATGGCCGCAGCTGCGGTGGTCGTACTTGCACTTGGTTACTGGTATTGGTATCCACAAAATGCTGGTACTACTTTGACCGCCTCTGCGGAACCAGACTGGAGTGGCATTTCGACAGAAGACCTTCAAGACTATGTAGCCAGTAACCTTGATGATTTTGAGGTAGACTTGTTAGCTGCATCTGCTGTGGAAGCCGATAACGAGATGGTTCCGGGCACCGGTATCAGCACAGAAGCCATTGAAGAATACCTGGAAGCAGAAGACTGGCTGGATGAGATGGACGTTTCAGAGCTTTTTGATGAAAACATTTAATAAAAACGACAGTAAAGTCATGATAATACAGAAACTATCGCTCCTACTATGCTGCGTAATACTCACTTTGAGCACCCGTGCTCAAGATGGAGACTGGGTGCCGGAAAACGATCAGATTCGCGCGCAACGTGCGGCTTACATCACCCAACGTCTGAAACTGAACAGTACAGAGGCCGCCCATTTTTGGCAGGTATTTAATGAATATGAGGCCGAAAAAGCAAGCCTCAAACAATCTTTTCGCACAGAAAGATCACGCCCTACTACTGAGGCCGAAGCCGACCAGTTGATCTTACGCCGACTCGAGCTAGATGAAGCCATGCTGCAACTAAAACGCCAGTTTTACACTGACGTAAGAACAAAAGTTCCGGCACGTAAACTTATGCTGTTGCCCCAGGCTGAAACGGAATTTAAAAGAGATTTACTACGTCAAATTCGAGACCGCCGACAACAATCCGGTAGAAGTAGTGGCGGATAGCCATAATACTTTTGTATCTTGTATGGAATGATTCATTTCTTTTGCTTTGTTTTGTAACAAACTAGCTGCTTTCTTACGTATAATATAGGAAGCCCCGAGAGGTAGCTACAAGATTGATTCCAGTCCAACACAAAGATATGAATAGACGAAGAAAAGGTGATTGGGACACCAGGATTGTTGACTTGGTAACCGCCTACGAAACAGGTGAGTCCACGGCTTTTCTGGATGTTGAAGCTTATCATGATTTGATAGAATACTATCAGAACGAAGAGCAGTTTGAAAAAGCCCTCACGGTCGCCCGTCTTGCTTGCGAACAATACAAGTTCTCTACTGATTTTTACGTGCAGCAAGCCCAGCTTCTGATCTATACCAACCGACATACACAGGCGCTCGAAATTTTAGAGCTGGCCCTTACCTTTGCTCCCGGCGATTTTGAACTCAATTTACTCTTAGCGGAAGCATTTATTCGTACCGGAAAAAACCAGGCAGGATTAGCACGCCTGGCTCCCTACAAACTACAGGCAAGTGCGGAAGACCTGAGTGAAATACTATTGGTTGAATCGATAGCCTACGAACGGCAAGGGCAGTACGAGCACATGTTCTATGCGCTAAAAGCAGCGCTAGAGGCCGACTTGACCAATGAACGAGCCCTGGAAAGAGTGAGCCTTTGCACAGACTTCTGCCGCAAGCATGAAGAAGCTTGTGTTCTTTACAATAAGATTATTGACGAAGACCCTTACAATGCTTTTGCTTGGTATTACCTGGGGCAAGCGCTCGTGTATTTGCGAAAATCAGAAGAGGCGCTGGAAGCCTACGAGTATGCGTTTCTTGCTGACCCTGATTTTGAAGAAGCTTACCTCGAATTCGCTGAGCTATCCTTCGAAAACCATCAGCCCGATAAAGCGCTTGAGACGTACAATGAGATGGCCGAACGGTTTGGCACCGATGGCGACTTACTGCTTCGTATGGGCAGTTGTTACCATGAGATGTACCAGCACGAAACGGCTATCGCTTACCTTGAGCAAGCCGCCCGCATTGAGCCGCACAATGATGAAGTGATCTTTAAGATTGGCGAATGCTATGCTGCCCAGGAAAAGTGGGCGGTAGCTTTGAGTTTCTTTCGCAAAGCTATTCGGATGAACGGCGAAGACGAAAACTATTATCAGGCATTGGCCGAAGCTGCTTTCTCTGTTAGTGACTTCGACTTAGCAGAAAAAGCCTATGATGAAGCGCTCGATCTTGCACCAGATAACAGCCAGCTATGGCTCGACCTCGCATGGTTTTACCTCGAAATGCTGAGGCCACAAGATGCGTTAAAGGTGCTGGAAGAGGCCAATGAAACCTTGTACGAAGCCGAAATTGCCTACAGTTACATTGCCTGTTTGCTTGCCAGCGGCCAACGCCAGCAAGCCTTGGCCAAGTTAGCCGAAGTCTTGCTAGATTATTATTCAGAACACGCTTACCTCTTCGATTGGCAACCGCTATTGCGGAGTGACTCGGAAGTAAATGCGGTTATTAGTTTGTATAGGCCGGAGGCCTGATTAGGCCTTAGTTGGGCTTTCTGTATTTCGCGTAAGTCCAACTAGGTGTTGCGCATAAAAACAAGTTAGCGGTCATGAAAAATAAAAAAGAAAAGAGTGAGTAGATTTCAAGCGATAGAAAATGAACTTAAATCAATAAATGGAACAGTCTTCCAAGAGCTGTGTGATAGCTATTTGAAGCTAAAGAACAAGAACTATCTTGCATTTTCACGAACAGGAAGTCAGACAGGGAAACAGAAAACAACAAAAGGTACACCCGACTCATTCTTCCTCTTGCCAAATGGAAATTACTTATTCGTTGAAATCACAACAGATATAAGTACTAAAGATAAATTGGCAAATGATATTCGAGCATGCTTTAATTTTAAGAAAACAAAAGTACCAATCAACAAAGTTGAAGAAATCGTCCTCTGCATAAACTGGAATATTGACCAAAAAGAAATTCTCAAATTAAATACTCTAGTCAAAAGGTATAACAATAATGTAACCGTTCGATACCTCATGCTCCAAGAATTGGCAATTGAGCTTCATTTAAATCATAGAGATTTAGCACACGAATATTTGGGGTTGCCATTGGATACTGGACAAATCGTATCAATGGAGACATTTATCGGCGAATACAATAAAGCGTCTAAGGGTATTTCTACTCCCTTGAATAATACATTTTTACATAGAGAGAATGAATTTAATCAATTACGGCAAGCGATTCACGAAAATGATTTTGTAATATTAACTGGTGCACCTGGTGTTGGAAAAACTAAATTGGCACTTGAAGGGATAAAAGGGTTTCTTGCAGATAACTTGTCATTTGGAGCTTATTGCATCTCATATAAGCATCATACATTATTAGACGATTTATTTCAATACTTTGACTCAGAAAAAGATTATGTACTTTTTGTTGATGACGCAAATAGAATAGATGCTTTTAATCAGATAACAGGCTTTTACAGAGCTATTAGGAAAGGGCAATTAAAAGTAGTTATTACAGTCCGCGATTATGCCTTTCAAGAAATTGGAATATTATGTCAAGAATTTTTTCCAAAAAGGCTCGATTTAGAAAAGTTTTCAGATGAACAAGTAACTGATATAATTAAAGCAGATCCATTTAATATCTTAAATCCTGATTATCATAAAGAAATTGTAAGAATTGCGGACGGTAACCCGAGACTTGCAATTATGACTGCTTTACTTGCCAGAGCTGAACAAAATATTTACGCTCTTCATGATGTGTCAGATTTGTTTGAAAACTATTTTTCAACATTCATTAAAGATGATGGCGAATTTGCAAAAGAATTAAACATAAAATGCCTCGGCTTGATAGCATTTTTCTTTACAATTCCATATAAGAATAAGGAAATAACAGAATCGATTCTTAGGAGTTTCGATATTGTGTATTCTGATTTTATAGATGTTATTGATAAGTTAGACCAGTTGGAATTAGTAGAGATACAATTTGAACACGTTAAAATACCTGAACAAAATCTCTCCACATACTTTTTTTATAAAGCATTCATAAAAGACAACTTACTTTCCTTTGAGATTTTACTCAATAGGTACTTTGATGAGAACAGTACACGATTTAACGATTGTGTAATTCCTGCTAATAATACATTTGGTTCAAGGAATGTAATGGACAAGCTACTCCCACACTTGCAAAATTATTGGCAGCATATTAAGAATGATAAAGAAAAGGCGTTCAAATTCTTATCTACATTTTGGTTCTATTTAATGAACGAATCAATTGAATTTATATATTCAATAGTAGCATCTTTACCAGACAATTCTAATACGACATATGAGGTCGCATATGAAAATAATGCCTTTTCGTATCAAAAGAATGAGGTGATCGAACTTTTAGGCGAATTCTTTCGATTCCCAAGTGAATATTTAAAAGATTCACTTGAGTTAGCATTTGAGTACTCAAGGAAGAAGCCCGAGCATCTACCAGAACTAATTCATAAGATTAGGGAGAAAATGACCTTCGATAGAGAAGATATGAGGCATCGCCCTACTCGACAAAATGTTTTATTTGAGATATTAATAAGTGGTTTAAATAATAGTGACTCATTATTGTCAGTAGCCTTTTATGAATTGTCAAAAACCTTTTTGAAATATAAATTTCAACATACAAAGGGAGGTAGAAATCATTCCTTTTACTGGTATCATTATTCAATTCCTAATAGCCCACTAATCCAAGAATTTCGTACAAACATTTGGAATTCACTTGAAAAAAATTGGGATGCAGACCCTATAAATTCATTTGAGTTGTTGAAAAGTTATTCAAACGTAACTCCTGATGTAACAAAAGAAATAATGGAGTTTGATATTCTATTCATAGTCAAAATAATTAAAGAAAAACTTACCCCCTCTTCATTCGAGCATTGTAAATATGTTCAGGACCAAATAAGGTGGTGCAATAGAAATTCGGTAACTCATATTTCATTCTCATCATTCTCATCGTCATTTACCAATCCAATGTATGAAGACTACTTAAAGATTGATTGGGATAAATTTAGAGATAAAGAGATGTTTGAGTTTGATGATTACCGAGAATATGAAAAACTAAAGGAAGCAGAAATACGAAGTAACTTTATCTTTAAAGACTTCAAAGAGCTTGAAAAGTTCTACGATACTTTCATGTATTTGAAGAAAGTTGCGAAAAATGACTGGCAATACAATACAACTCTTGACCTCGTTGTAGATGAAAATTGTAAAAATGATTTTGAGATAGGTTGTCAAATTTTTAGTAAAGTTATAAGTGAAAACAATGAAACGAACTATATACCAAGAGTTCCCTTTAGAAACCATCTAAATACAAAAGAAAAAGTATCACGAATTTGGGAGATTATACAAGGGCAGAAAGGTGGTGAGTCAGGGTTTCTTATGAAGCTATTACCCTCACGATTAATTGATATGCTTGGAATATCGAACCCAACAATAAGCCATGACACCCAACGAGAATTTAATAGTAAAAGACAATGGGAGTTATCATTCTATGACAACTTAGATGAATCACTCATCAGTAAAGATTATGTTGACCATTTGATTCACACAATTAGCAGCATAAAACAAGCAAGAACAATCCACTTTGACCGCTTAAAAAGATTTCTACTTATTGAACCTAATTTATTCCAAAAAATATTAGAAACTATATTTGACAAGAATGAAAAGGAAAGTACTAATATCCAAGTTTGGATGGACTTTTTTAGTACCCATTTTGACCAATTGGGAGATGATTTTGAACTAATCAAACAATCATATATCCAGCAAAATGATATTCAAAATCATTTTGATCATGAAGGGAAAGGATTCTTGAACATCCTAAAACAAGAACCGAATTTTCTTTTTGAGTATGTTGATAATTTATACCAAGATAAACGACTTAGTGTCTCCGCAGACCATAGAAATTTTGCTTTCATATGGCAGGTTGATAACATAGAACCTGTATTAGAAAATGTTTTTAATTTAGTTGATGAAAAAGAACCATACTTCGGCATTGGAGATCATTTTTGCAACTCATTTTTTAGAAATTTGAAAGAAGAAATAAAAAATAGAGCTAAACACTTTCTAATTGACTATATAAGTAAATATTACTCTGATTCAAGTAAGATGAATATTGTAGTTGACATTGCAAGAAACTCTATGAATGAGATATTCGAGGAGGTATTGCTGTTGTTTATTTCCTTATGCCAAGATAGAGAATTGTTTTCTGAAATTTGGTGGAGAGGAAACGGCGGAACATATTCAGGAGATGTGATAATCGCCGACATAGAAATGGCAGATTGGAAGAATATCCAATCAATAATTGAGAAGTCTGATGTTGGAATTAAGTTGATTCCAATAAAGACCTACATTAATGAAAAAATCGAGCAGTGTAATAAGAGTGGCGATTGGGAACGACAGAGAAGATTTATGAGCAAATATTAAAAAAATCACGACCGCTAACAAGCCCTAGCCGTTAGGTGTAAAATTAGAATTGATTAACTTTAATCCAATAGTATAACGAATATATTTATGGTCAACTGGTTGAATAAATGGATTAGGGGACGATCAGAAAAATCGATCCGTAACGGGGTGATTTTAACCTTGTTGGCAATTCTAATTACTCGTGGGGTTTATGAAGATGTGAGAGTGTATATAGACGTTGTTACAATTGTGCTCTTTTCTGTTTTGCTCACCGCAATCCTTCGACCTGATATCAAAGAACTAATCACACAGATAAAGGGCGTTGGGTTTCCGGGATTACAAATACCAATAAGCGAATATTTGTCAGAAGTAGAAAGAGTAGAAGAAAAGTACTCACAAACAATAACAGAATATGCAAAAGAGGAAGATGTCGCGATAATAGACTCCTTTACCAATAAGATAATTATTGACAACAAGATTGAAGCAGAGTTAGGAAATATAGCCCGGTTTTATAAAGAAATATCAAGAACCCAAGAGCAAATACCAATTGGCGGTAAGAAGTTAATTGACTATTTGTTGAGAGTTGATGTCATAGGAAAAGACATCTATCAGCTCTCTCTGTATTATCTCAATATCCAAGAAAAAGAAATTAGTGAAAATAAGCACAGTATTCTGCGAATTGGCATTCGAATTTGGAGAATGCTAGTAGCGATTTTTCGGAAATTCAAAGATCTTCGAATCTTATCAAGTGCTGCTAATAGTGAGTTCAAAGGCGATATAAAGAGAATGCAGCTTGGTGGCATGAATTTTGGCAAGATAGATAAAAAAGCCGTTTCATTATTTTCAACGATTAATATAGTAGACGACTTTGATAATGGTTATCCGATTGTCCAGTTAGATAAAGACAATTTTGAAATCATAGAGTATCAAGGAGATGAATTAGTCAAAGCCGAATTATTAGAGGTAATACCTGTAGATTCTAATGTGAAGATGAGAATTGTATTAGCTCTTGATAGTAGCTTGTCAATGAATGAGAATAATAAGATTGCATTAGCAAAAGATGCTAGTAAGGCATTAGTTTATTCCTTACTTTCACTAAATCTAATGATCGATGTCGAGTTTGCTATATACCCTTTTAATAGTGTCAATAGAGATGGTTTTATAGACTTTGGAGAACAGCGGATTTGGTCAAGTGCCATTGAAGAAATAAATGAAGCAATTGATTCAATAACGCCCGGTGGTGATACACCTTTATTGGATGCACTCAAGTTGTCATTGGATGTCATTGAGAATTTTGAAGGCTACAAGCAGATTATATGTCTTTCAGATGGAATCGATAACAATAGTGAGATAGGCTACGATGAAATATATACAAGAGCAGAGAGGAGCAACACACCAATATATTCAGTTGGTTATGGCCAAGACGAGTACCTCGAATTTCTAGTCAGTATCTCTAAAATCACAAAAGCTGGAGGTGAGAATACTGGTTCATTCATGAGGATATCGCCAGAGAATCTGAGGAATGTTTTTTCGTATTTATCTGGATCAATAAACCATGCATATCATCTAAGGTGGAAACCAACGAAATATAAGAAAGGGGATTTAAGATACTTTGACATCAATGTTAACTACGAGACTCAATCCTCAGGAATCGTGTACTTAACATTCAGTAAATTATCTTATACAATGATATAAAAACAATACACCTAACTTTGCTACCAGCGACCATGCTCGTTCCTCGCACGGCGTGGTAGCCCGAGTTGTTTTTGTGCCGCTCCTACTCCTCCTTAGTCAACTCTATAAAGCCCTCGATCTTATCATTGTCGATGGTTACAGCAAGGTCGTAATGCTTGATCAACCAACGGCCATTTTCAAAGTGGGCGACGCCTGAGCCGCGACATGGCCCCATCCAGGTTTCGAGCATTTCTTCCCACCAGACATACTTGTTGTTGTCGCTGAAATACAGCTGCCGATCATACGGTTTAAACGCCCAGGCCGACTCGCGGTCGAAGGCAAATTGTGCCCATACGTGGAAGGTATCTCGCGGCCAACGTTCGGTGGCATCTGTGCCCAGGTAGATGCCGTCTTCGGACATGCTGCCAAAAAAAGTGTCCTCATCGGCTTCGGCAGCAGCTACATGCCAGGCATCTACGAATGCGTGTACACTATCAGCCAAGCTACGTTCTTCCACGGTGCAGTTTTCCTTGCGGCGGGTATCAGTCACCTGGTGGACCTTCCACCCTTCCGCCGTTTTGACCATCTGAAAAGCGTTGGTGCCACAATGAGACAATTCTCCATTGAGGAAAAAGCTATACTCCGTCCAGGCGGTAGCCAGTGGTAGATCTACCTCGATCACCTGAGAATATAGGCGTTCATCGAGTGCACCAGCAGGGAATGACGCTATAGATTGCAACCACCGCTGGCTGCTGCCTTGTTGCATATAAGGTTTCCCTTCTTTGTCATAACCAACACTCTGCATCCGGATATCCGGGTGAAGCAAGGCTGCAACGGTCGTACTATCAGCCGTGCGCATACCATCAAACAAAGCTTTAATGACTAGTGCTACTTCTTCTTCGTCAGACATTGTTGTTTGTGAACGGAGGGCAGAAGTTGTAAGAGTAAAAATTAAGAGCAGTAATAGAAATCTCATAGTGAGCGTTATTTTATTGGTCTCTAAATTAAGCTTACTCTTTAACATTCTGAGGATTAATCTTTGTGAATCAGCGAGGGCGTGTATTTTTGCAATCACTACGCCTCTTTTTGCAGTACCCTTCGGCAATCTATTGGTTACAGCGACACGAAGAATGTTGCGTATTTCACGATACTCCAATGTTCAGCAATAAAAAATCAGATGAAACTCCTTTACCTGCTTTCAAGCATCGTTTTATTCTCCATCTATCTGACCAGTTGCCAGGTTCATCCACGTGAACCCTTTTCATCAGCTCAGGTGCCTACTACGCCTGATTATAGCCAGGATCGGTACTGGGCCGCATTGCCTTGGCGGCAAGATGCTGCCGATAAAACACCCGACGGGCTCAGCGACCAGCAAGCGAGTGCCAAGGTTGATGTGTTTTTTCTCCATCCTACCACTTACACCGGTAAGCGTGGCGATAAGCTGTGGAATGGCCCGGTAAAAGACCCTGAGCTCAACGAGCGGACCAACGATAGCCCCATCCAATACCAGGCTAGTATCTTTAATGGTTCTGGTCGGGTTTTTGCGCCCTATTACCGCCAGGCGCATTTACATGCTTACTTTACAGAGGATACCCTAAGCGCCCGGCGTGCTTTTGACCTGGCGTACGATGATGTACGCAAAGCATTTCGCTACTATCTGGCCAACCACAACCAGAATCGTCCCATCATCATTGCTTCACATAGCCAAGGTACTACCCATGCGATTCGTCTATTGAAAGAGTTTTTTGATGATAAACCACTTAGTAACCGGCTGGTGGCTGCTTACATTGTAGGAATTCCTGTATTGAGCACAGCTTTTACAACTTTGCAACCTTGCCAAGACAGTACCGATTTGAATTGCTATACTGCCTGGCGCACCTACAAACGGGGCTATGAACCTAAGCAGAACCACCCCGCTGTGGTCGTTACCAATCCTTTAATCTGGACATTGGAAGACACCTACGCACCAGCCAGCCTTAACGATGGCGCGGTGATTCGGCCGTTTGAAAAACTACGCCCAGAAGCAGCTGATGCTCAGGTGTACGGCCCTGTGTTGTGGGCTTCGAAGCCCAAATTTCCTGGCAGTTGGCTGATGATGACAAAAAATTATCACATTGGTGATATGAATATTTACTACCAAAATATCAGGGAAAACGTAGCTTTAAGGGTTGCTGAATATTTAGCCTTAAACTAGCACTTCATACCGTTCTTCCAATTCCTACTCTAACTTATATTTTTCTATGGATATCTATCAGCGAAAATCACGGCAAAAATGGTACCTCGCGATCTTAGGCTTGGTGATTATCCTTTTTTCTATTTGGTACACCAGCTACATGGCCGAGCGATTAGCCGTTGTAGAGCAAAACAACACTCGTTTTTACGCCATTGCCCAAGAAGACTTGAGCACTTGGGATAATGAAGCGCAGGATTACTGTGACTATACATTACATTCGGAGATTCTACTTTCTAATACGATGATCCCTGTTATCATTGTGAACGAAAGCGGTGGCGTAGATTGGGGAGCAAACTGGGGCAGTGAAGAACGCGATACCAATAAAGTTTATTTGCAGAAAAAAATGCAGGAGCTTATTGAGGACGGAGCAGAACCGATCGAAGGCTACGGAACCCTTCTTTATTTTGGCGAAAGCAAAATACTAACACAGCTACGCTATTTTCCAGTCGTCCAATTTTTACTGATTGGCGGCTTTATTGTCTTCGGTTACATAGGCCTCAACTCTGCCCGTCGTTCAGAGCAAAACCGCGTTTGGGTAGGCATGGCCAAAGAAACAGCCCACCAGTTGGGTACACCTATCTCAGCCATCGTTGCGTGGATTGAACACCTCAAAATTCTTCGCCCCGAAGACGAGGAAACCATGGAGGTTGTAGAGGAGCTACGCAACGACGTACAGCGCTTGGAATTGATCGCTGATCGCTTTTCAAAGATCGGTTCGGTTCCTAAGTTGGACCAGGTAAATATTTATGAGGAATTAGGAAAATGCAAAGACTATATGCAACGGCGGGCTTCTCGTAAGGTCAAGTTTGATTTCCCTGACCCGATGTTGAACCAACAAAATGTCGCTATTAATCCGCCTCTATTTGAGTGGGTGATCGAAAACCTCTTACGTAATGCACTCGATGCGATGGGCAGTAAAGGAGAGATCAGTGCTGAGGTTTATGAAGACAGCCAATTTGTTTTTGTAGACATCACCGATTCCGGTAAGGGCATTCCTGCAAGCAACCACAAAAGGGTATTTCAGCCTGGGTTTACCACCAAGAAAAGAGGCTGGGGATTGGGCTTAAGCTTGACCAAACGGATCATCGAAGATTACCACGGAGGGAAAATTTTCGTCAAGCGCTCCGAAGAAGGTAAAGGAACTACTTTCACGATAAGTCTTCCAAAGCAGCCCGCTAAATAAGCGCTTGTCGCGCAGTAGCTGCTCACTAAAAGAAGCGATAAGTGATGTGTTAACTCATCAACCCTTTTGATTACAAAAAAGTGGTTTTAGGTCATCACATCTAAATAGGGCGGGATATTTATTTTTTACGCCTACTAAGCCCCATCTTTGTGGAGAGATTCAAAAGCCTCCATGATGGTAACATGTAAATATTTTCGATTTTTCAAGACGACGCATAGTATTCAACTAGGCCTCCTGTCATTGCTTTTTCTTTGTTTGGGCTACAGCCTAAATGCTCAGGCAACTTTGCGAGGGAGTGTGCGTGATGCCGATAACGGGCAGTATCTTACCGGAGCCACCGTTTATCTCAAAAACATCAAAAAAGGTACCGACACGGATACATTGGGCAACTTCCGTTTCACGGATTTAGCTCCCGGGAGGTATACGATTGAGGTTTCCTTCTTGGGGTACCAACAACTGGAGATGGCAGAGGTTCTGGTGTCAACCGGTAAAGAACAAGTACTGGACATTGAGTTGCAGGAAGCCCCTACCAGCCTGACGTCGATCACCGTCAAAGCTAGTCGATCCCCTCAAAGCGGAGCTAGCCCTAACCTGTTGCGCCTCACACAGGAAGAAACACTGCGTTTTCCAGTTACCTTCAATGACCCGGCCCGCTTGGCTACTGCCTACCCTGGGATCAGTGGTGCCAATGATCAGGCCAACCACCTAGTTATCCGTGGGCAGTCGCCACTGGGAATGCACTGGCGCCTCGAAGGGCTCGAAATTGTAAACCCCAACCATACCGCCAACGCTGGTACCTTTTCCGACCGCAGTACGTTAAGTGGCGGTGGCGTCAATGCGCTAAGTGCGCAACTTTTGGAAGAGGCCAATTTTTACTTGGGGGCTTATCCTGCCGGCTACGGAAACGCCACTGCCGGGCTGATGGATTTACGCTTGCGTAACGGAAACAACGAACAAAGAGAACATACCATTCAGGCCGGACTCATCGGTTTTGACATTGCAACCGAAGGGCCGATCAAGGAGGGAGCTAGTTCTTATCTCGTCAACTATCGCTATTCCTTCACAGGCCTGCTCAGTGACCTGGGCGTTCCCCTCGGTGACGAAGATATTCGGTTTCAAGATTTGAGCTTTAAGCTGAATTTTCCTGGAGAGAAAGGCAATGCTTTTCAACTTTTTGGGATAATGGGTAGGAGTAGCAATGACTTTATCCAGTCAGAAGACACCACGGCTTGGGAGAGTGAAAAAGACCTTTATAGTACCATTGATTTCGATTCAAAAATGGCGACTATTGGTTTCAATTGGCAGCACCCCCAGCAAGATAAGGGGCTTTGGCTGCTATCGGGTGCCTGGTCAGGCATTCGTAATAGTCGCTTGGCGGTGGCCAGTGACTTACCAAATCGGGAATACGATAATCTGGAGCAAGAAAAAACATCACTACGCTTGAGCTATCGCCGAAAGCTGTTGCCTTTTGGTAGTGTCACTTTTGGGATAGAAGGCTTATACCTTGATCAAAAAGTGAGCAGGGAGTTTGCTCTCGGCGGCGAAGGAATTCCGGGAAGGGTCAGTGATGGGATCGTGCTTAGCCCTTATCTGGATTGGCGCTACCAAATCAAAAAACTCAACTTGCAACTAGGATGGCGAGCGACAACCTACCTAAACTGGCTGGATGAAAAAACATATTCCGAGCCTCGCTTAGCGGTTAGCTATTTAGCCAATAAAACAACTAGCCTCGGAGGGGAGTACAATGTCACAACACAAGCTCCTTCCCCTTACGCGCCCCAATTACAGGCCCGTAAGGCCCGGCAATACAGTTTATTCTGGAACCGTAAGCTGGGGGATAACCGTAAAATCAGTCTTCAGGTTTATCATCAAGAACTCACACAGGTAGCAGGAACTGGAGCACGCTCAGCAATCAATCAGTTGGAAATCATACTGCCGGAATCATCGGCAACTACCGAAGGTCGTACCCAGGGGGTGGAGCTTAGCTTGCAACAATTTGCTACTGGGGGCTGGTGGTACGTCCTCAGTGGGAGTTTGTTCGATGCACGCTACCTCAATGAGCAGGATGAATGGGTGAAGACCCGTTTTGCCCAAGATTTTGCCACAGCACTCACCTTTGGTAAAGAATGGAGTGGCGTAGACCGACTAGATCGCACCAATCGCTTTGGTTTCAATGTAGCTGTACGCTGGAATGGTGGTTTACGCTCAACGCCGATACTACTCCAGGCTTCGCAAGCCGCTAGAACTACGGTCTTCGATTACGGTGCAGGGTTCACTAATCAGCTACCTGCTTATTTTCGGACAGACTTGCGGATTTACTACCAAAAAAACCATGCAACCTGGAATTCTATGCTTTCGCTAGATATCCAAAATTGGAGTGGTCAACAGAATACCGCCTACGACTATTATGATCGTTATTTGGGAGAAATCACCACGCGATACCAGTTGGAGTTTATTCCAATACTGAGTTACCGCATTAATTTCTAGGTGTATATAGGGCTATTTATCCTTTTTGCTCCTGTTCCCAAGCGTACCAGGCAGCACCTACAGCTCCGGCTTTGTTAAGGTAACCCGCAGGTTTTACCCGAAAATCTACGGTTAGTTCGTCTTTGTATTCGTCAAAGCTTTTGCTACCTCCTCCTCCAATAATAATGAGGTCTGGAGAGAACAGGCGTTGTAAATGCAGTAGGTACTTATTAAAAATCTTACCCCATTGCGCCCAGGTGAGTTCTTTTTCTTTACGTGCTACTTTGGAGACCGCTTTCTCAACGACTTCCTTCTTGTTTTTAAGAAACAAGTGACCTAGTTCCGTATTGGGGACCAACTGCCCGTCAATGAACAGTGCAGAACCGATGCCCGTACCCACGGTGAGCATCATCACTACTCCTTGTTCACCTTTGCCTGCACCAAAGCGCATTGATGCCACGCCAGCAGCGTCTGCATCGTTAAGCACATAAACGTGGCAACCTGAAGCCTCCCTTAGTAATTCGGAAATATTGGTTCCAATCCAGCTGGCATCAATATTTGCAGCACTTAGCGCTACACCATGGCTAACAATTGCAGGAAAACCAACCCCAATCGGGCCTTTCCATTTAAAGAACTTTACCAATTGCTTAAAAGTAGCCGCTACAGCTTCCGGAGTTGCAGGTTGGGGCGTATCCAAACGGTGGCGTTCGGTAATCATCTCACCAGTTTCAACATTGATGAGCCCGCCTTTGATCCCAGTGCCTCCTATGTCTACACCCAGAATAATATTATCTTTCATACGATACTGTTAGCGAATGAGTTTAATGACCATCCATACATCTTCATTCGGGCGATTTTGTCCATTCGTGTTTACTGCCGCGATCCGATCAATGACATCTAATCCTTCAATGACCTGACCAAAGACGGTGTATTCCTGATCAAGGAAAGGCGTTCCTCCCATTTTTAGATATTCCTCCCGTACGTAAGATGGGTAACGAAATCTCGCAGCTCCCTCTTTATTGTTAAGATCTTGCTCACTCACCGGCTTACCTTGGACGATGTAAAACTGAGAACCAGAACTGCGCTTTTGTGGATTGTTGGTACGAGCAGCAGACAAGGCCCCTTTTACGTGTGCCAAGGAGTCAACAAACTCTGCTTTTATGGTATAACCAGGGCCACCAGATCCCAACATCTTCCCAGGAGGAGCATTCTTACTATCAGGGTCACCACCCTGGATCATAAAGCCCTGGATGACGCGATGAAAAAGTAGGCTATCGTAATACCCTTGCTCTATCATCTTGACAAAATTGTCTTGATGCAGCGGCGTTCGGTCATAGATTTCTGCCAACATATCCCCCATTGGGGTCTGGATAAGTACGAGGCAACGCTCTGGTGCCAGCACTGTTACTTTCTTTTCTTTCGTACCCGTTTTTCCTTTCTCGTCGGTGGCCGTAAGTTTTACGGTATAGGTTCCAGAACCAAGAAAACGATGTTCAGGTGAAATTTCTGTAGATGTTTGGCCATCTCCAAAGTCCCAGAAATAGGTTTGGGCTTTCTCCGTTTCGTTGTTGAAGGTCAATGTTTTTGCCGCGGCAATATCTTCCGTTGGCACTGAAAAATTAGCAATAGGACGGGCACAGCTACCAACCAATAACAGGGCAGCCAAATAGAGAATAACTTTATGCATTAGTTCAGGATTTTTATCGTCATTTTGACGTCTTCAAGAGGGCGATTTCCTGCCGATGGGTTGGTGCTTACCTTAGCAATAGCGTCAATTACTTCGAAGCCTTCGACAACTTCCCCAAAGACGGTGTATTCAAAATCAAGCTGTGGCGTACCGCCCAACTCTTTATAAAGCTCGCGTTGTACATCAGAATAAGGGCGACCAGTACGTTGGCCAATTTGATCCAATTCCATATCAGTTACGGGCTTGCCGTGTACGATATAAAACTGAGAACCAGAGCTGGCTTTTGCAGGGTTAGAAGTCCGGGCAGCGGCCAATGCTCCTGTCAGGTGCAAAGCTCCAATCTCCGCAGGAATGGTATAACCAGGGCCACCCATTCCTAAAGATTGACCAGCGGGCGCGTCCTTGCTGTCAGGGTCACCACCCTGGATCATAAACCCGGCAATAATGCGGTGAAACAAGGTACCATCATAAAAGCCTTCTTCGGCCAGCTTGATGAAATTATCGCGATGTTGAGGCGTACTGTTATAGAGTTTCACCTTCATATCCCCCATATCGGTAGAGATAAGGGCGTAGGTATTTCCATCATTGTTACAGCCACTTAGGGTAGCCAATATCAACAGGGCGAAGAAAAGTCTTGTTATCATCAGTATTCGGATTTAAAGCTTATTTACTACTGTCCTCTTTAAGCGAAGCCGTTTCCGCTTCCCATTCTTTGAAATAGCGGATAATTCCTTGCTTGAAAAGGATTTCTTGTTCTTTAAGATTGTTGGGTGGAATTTTACGGACCAGCTCCCAGTGGGGCCAACCATCAGCATCACGCCCTGCAAACTCGTAGTAGCCATAATAGCCCAACAAGCGACAAGTGGCAATGTGCATCAGATCCTGCTTTTCCTCTTTGCTAAACTTTTCTTGCCAGCGCCCCAGTTCCTGGATGCCAATCAAAAAAAGGATACCATTAAGATCAGGCAGTACCTCTCTTTGGAAGCGATCTTTGAGGAAATGACGAATGCGTAACCACTCGAAATTCATCTCCCATTCTTCGGTTTTTAAGTCTTTTGTTTCCACAGGGGGCAAAAATAGTGATTTGAACGTTGTAGAACAACTTAGTAGAAGGATCGTCCTTCACAGGACTTAAAGTAGAGGGTATAAGGATGTAAAAACGGCAACATCTTCCTCTACGATCTACCCTGATCGACATCAGTCGATCATCCCTCTACAGCTGTATAGCATTTATTTCCATTTGATACCACAACCCGCGCTCGGGTATTGCTTTTCAGGGGCAGGCTTCGCGGCGAGCATCTCGTCTAGTGCTTGGCGTAGATCTTTGCCATCAAGAGGAGAGTCATTGCCGGGGCGAGAGCTATCAATACGGCCTCGGTAATAGAGTTTCTGTGCTCCGTCAAAGATGTAAAAATCAGGGGTGCAAGCCGCGTCGTAAGCTTTGGCTACGTCCTGGCTTTCGTCATAGAGGTAAGGAAAATTGTAACCTACCGCCTTAGCGTGTTCTGTCATAAGTTCAGGTCCATCCATAGGATAGTTGTTCACATCATTGGAACTGATGCCTACAAAGCCAATGCCTTGGGCTTTGTAATCCTTAGCGATACGGACAATTTCTTCGTTGACGTGAATTACGTAAGGGCAGTGGTTGCACAAAAACATGACAACGGTTCCTTTGTCGGTTGCGATGTCTTGTAGGCTGAGATTTTTTCCACTTACGGTATCGGGCAGGTTGAATTCAGGAGCTTTTGTCCCGAGCGGGAGCATGTTGGATTCCTTTAAGGCCATGAGCTGTTATTCTTTTTTGCAAAAGTAAAGTTATTCAACATCTTTCCGGGCTTAAGTGTTGAGAGAATAAATAGAACAAGTTATGTGGACAGAACAGGACAATGAGCTGCGGGCAGCATTTGAATTCAAAAATTTCACCCAAGCCTTCGCTTTTATGACCGAAGTGGCTTTTGTAGCAGAGGCACAACAGCATCACCCCAATTGGTCAAACGTTTACAATACGGTTAGCTTTCGTTTGAATACACACGATGCGGGCAATACCGTTACCGAAAAAGACCGCAAACTAGCGGCGGCTATTGATGAGATTGCGGTGAGGTATTAGAGCCGGTTTTTATCCACCACCTCTAAATCTACCGTTGCCCCTGCCCGTCAGGCGTGGCTACTGTCTTGATGAGCGTTCCTTTCTTCAGGCGAATCGTAAGTTCCATACCGTTGAGGATAGCCAATTCATCTAAGCGGTCGCTGGGTTGGCGGTAAGCAGAAAAAGCCTCGCGCAGTGTCATGTCACGACTGAGGGTTTCAATCTTGATGCGTTCCGCCTGGCGGTTCAGTTTGTCGGGGTCGCTAAGGCTACCAAAGCTCGTCATAGTCGCTAGCATACGGCCACGATAAGAAGAAAAATCCTGTTCGGTAGACAGGCCGAGGAAATGGTAAATGTATTCACCGTACTGAATGTAGTAAGAGACGGTTTTCAAAACCTGCTGAGCAGGCTGCCCGTTGGCATCTTGGCCCTCCTGCACCAGGTCTGCGTATACCTCTAGCGCGGAAAGACCGTTGACGGTGCGGCGTTGGCTGCCCGTTGTTTGCAGTTGGTATTTTTCGGCAGTAGCCTGCGCCGCAGCTTCTAGCGAAGCCCCTTGCCCCAGTTGTAGCATCATTACCGCTTTACCGTCTTCGGGTGCCATTTGCACCTGCTGGGGGGTGTTGGCTGTCTGCCAGCCGCTGGGGATCGCATACTGGAATTTTAATTCAGGATGATAGAAGTTGCTATTCTCCACAAAACCCTGACGAGGATCTTCGCCGTACATCAGTCCGTCGATCATACGCAGGTAGGAATCGCGGCCTACTTCGTAAGGGCCGCTACCTCTATTGCGTCGCTGCCACTGGTCGGCAAGCTGCCCCACTTTTACGTTGCGGTCAGCTGGGTCGGGGTGGGTAGACATAAAGGTAGGCAGGCGTCCTTCTGGGCCACCGCTCAGGCGATCGAGGGTAGCAAAGAAGCCAGCCATCTGGTGAGCATCGTAGCCAATTTCAGAAGAGTATTCTACGCCTAGTTTGTCGGATTCGCTTTCGGCATCACGACCATATTTGAGTAGCATGAGCTGCATGGCCTGGCTAGCTTCATTACCAAACTGGGCAAACTCCGGAGATAGAATCATCCCGGCAATCAAGCCTACTTGCGCCAAAATACTACGGCTGTACTGGCGGGCGGAGTGCCGTGCTGTAACGTGGCCGATCTCGTGCCCTAGCACCCCGGCAAATTGTGCTTCGTTGTTGAAGTGCGCCATGATGCCGCGGGTGAAGTAAACATATCCCCCCGGCAAAGCAAAGGCATTGACGACAGGAGAATCCAGTAACTTAAATTCAAATTTTAGGTCAGATCGGTGAGAAACTGCTGCCATCTCCTGCCCTTTGGCATTGAGGAATTGCTGCATTTCATCGTCTTGATACAAACCAAATTGCGCCACAATAGCCGGGTCGTTTTGGTCACCCATGGCCTGCTCTTGTCCGGCAGACATCAGCATGAGTTGTTTCTTGCCGGTAACAGGGTTGCGCGAGCAACTGTCCCAGGAGAAGGAGAACATCAGCACGAAAACGGTGAGCAAAAGGCTGCGGTAAGATAAGTTGTGGTGTATCATGGATAAGAGAATTTTTTATTAAAAATAGGGGAAGGATTACTTATTTTTTAGAGGCACATTTAGACTACTGAGGGTTTAAATACCAAGCCAAGAGCTCGATCAAGCTCCGGCAAAACCCGCTTAAACTGCTGAGGGTAGATGAAGTAGAAGGCAATGCCCATGGCCGTCAGGTCCAGCTCGGGAAGGCCAATCCAACGTTCTAGCGCTTCTTGCGAAAAACCACTGACGCCTTGCAAATCTTCCCAGCTCACCGATGACCAATCGCCATAGTCATAAGCAGGGTAAGTATTTTGGAAGATGCGAGCGTATTCGTACCAGGCGGGATTGAGGTACTGCTTGGCATCTACAAAACCACGCAGCACGTGCTCCAGACAAAACATAACCACGCCATCCGGTTCATAGATTTCCGAAATGTGGAAATGCTCTTGGTACTGAGGCGAAGGAAACGGATGAGGGTAAATGATGATGTTCTCATAATTCGTAAACAAAAATTCCTCTTGCCCAAAGGTCATCGTCACCGGCACGCTCGCAATGATCACTTTTACATCCAAGGGAATAGACTCCAGTACCTGCGGCTTATAGTCAGAACCCTCGTTGAAGAGAAACACCCGCCGTCGGAATTCTCTTTGCTCTGGTTCTGATAGTTGCTGATAAAACGGTGATTTCTCCGCCAAAAACTGCGCCATCTCCGTAGGCAGATCAGGGGGGCTACGCTGCCACCACCACCAGTTGATCTGGGGCGCGAGCACATAGAACGAGACCAGTATCACCACCATGGCGATCATGAGCAAAGACCAGCTGGTGTCTACCTCTATGGTGAGATAAACGCCGAGGCCGAGCAGCAAAATAAAAGGTATGGCCAATCTAAAAGCGGGCATGTTGTTTATTTTTATCTCAATGTACGGCAAGATTTTGACGGTAATAAGTTTTTCCGTCACTAAGAGTTTGTTGGCTGGTTTGTTTGTTGGCTGGTGTTTATTGTTGAATTCAGCATACAAGAGCACCATTAACCAACAAACGATTAAAATCAACCCTTCCAACCATTATGGGCCTCCGCCTACCTACGGTGGCGTCAGGCTGTCCGTCCTTGCAGTCCTACCATCCTTAGGCCCTACGCGCTCCGCTTGTCGCGCTCACCTATTCGGTTCGCGGAGGAGAAAAGGTTTTGTTTGTTTCAACTGTTGGCCACAGCAGCCAGGGAATACGGTGAAAAAAGATTAACTTATAAGATGAAATTTCCAAACAAGCTTAAGTGATGAAGAAGTTCAATAGTATCATAAATAAAGCAAGCAAGTCGGAATTAATTCGATGCAAAATCGGTTAAGGAGAGCAAATAATTGACAGGGAAGCTTGAAAACGGAGAGGGCCTTTTGCACAAAACAACGATGACGGTAAATGAATTAGGGAAAATAAATGTTTATGAATATGTTTACTTTTTGAGTAAACATGCGGAAAGACATATTCAGCAAATGGAAGAGAATCGAGCTGAATTTGAAAGAGTTGAGAAGCACTAACAAGCGCTAAAGCATAAAAAAATATGGGAATGCAAGGAGTAAGCATTAATAGATTCAGTACCTATTTGCTGTTTTTGATCATTACAATGGGCACAGGTTGCCAGACGTATAAAGGGTACTATTATTCGAGTTTCAATTCTGACCATCCGCGCACTTATGAGTATTCTTGTAAAGCAGATCCAACAAGCACCCAGTATTGGAGAATCGATAATATTAGAGCTGACTGAAATTTATGATGATCAAGAATGGAAAAAGAAGATAAATTGATTTGCTACTGTTGCAGTGATGCTTTGCCCAAAGTGTAATGAGCAATCAAAGGAGATGAGAAAGTGGAGCTATGTATTACTTATCATTAATGGTATTAACATCGTAGAAAAGATACGTTGGGGCTATTTCGTGAAGAATACATCAAGGTTGATAATCTATATGCCTTCGATGCTGGATTTAATGATCAGCATCATTGTGTCTCTTATTGCTACAGTTGTTATTGTCAAGAAAATGACGAATGATGATCACTCTAATGTGGTTTTCCGTGATGATGTATTGGATGCTTTTGATAAGGCATTACCAAAGAGAAATTATTGGTTTGTAGGCATACTCACCTTGGCAGCCTGTTTTTACGTAAGTATAAAAGCAATGTTTTAATATGAGAAAACAACTGTTAATCCTAATCTTAATAAGCCAATTGTTTCACGCGTGTTCAATTCCAGGGGCTTACTATTTGGTGAACTTAACTGATGCTAGCCTTAATGTTAGACTAGGTTATGAGTATTCTTTTGAAAATTTAGAAATCAAATCTACCATGTATGAAGGCGAGGCACTTGAGTATGATGATTTTGATGAAATGCTAGATCATTCATATGTATTTGATACGCTATCGTGCTCTGTTATTTTTACTTTGGAGCCAAACACCTACGCGTTTATTGGCTATGGATCAAATCATAGAAGTTATGTAGATGTAATTGATATTGCTCAGATTCAAAAACCAATGAAAATCAATGAGGGAGATAATGACAAAGTGAGTATTTCGTCAGCAAGAATGGGTTCGTATATTGGAGTAGTTACGATAGATGAAGTTGATGAGATTAGTAATACTTTGCCGCCAGATGGCGTGTACACCTATGATATTGCTTTCGCTGAATGGGGAGGAAAATCAATGGGGGATAAAGTGGAAATTACGATAAAGAACAGGAGTGTTGAAGTTCGATATGATGGCGGAGGGCAGTTGCCGCTAGCAGAAAAAGGTGATTTGCTAGAGACCGGCATACTTGTCCGTCATAAAACAGGAGAATGGATCATTGTCCGATCCCAAGGTGAGATTAATACAGAAGAAATAGGCGGCTGTACAGGAGGGCCTTCAATAATTGACTTCGATAAGCAAAAATTCTGGATGTGCTAAATGAAGACAGCTCTCTAGCTTTATTATCCAAGAAAACAACTTAAATGCTTAGCTTTAAAGATGACAGCATACTGGATACTCCTACTCCAAAGGGAGTTACGGAATTGAGTAATTACCAACTTGTTGGATTCCTTGAAGAGGATCATCAATATGCACGAACATTTAGAGAAGTATTTCCGAACTTCGTATATGCCGAAAAACAGTGGTGGCAACCATTAAGACAAGACTCCAAAATGACAAAAATTACAATTGTTTTCTTTTTTTTAGCCTCATCATTTGCTGTCTTTGGTCAATCTATTGATGAGCCTTTTTCGATAGAAAAGATGGAAAAAGACTTAGAGATATTTAAAGAAATAAGGCAAACGGCTAATTCAGGTCTCTACAAATACCGTACAAAACAACAAATTGATAGCTTATATGAATGGGCTGGCGATGAAATTCAAAATATTTCCACTTATATAGGTTTTTACAACTTAATCTCTACCCTTACTGATTTTGAAGGAAGCCTGCATAACAATACTTCTTTACCCCAAAAGTACCTGGAAAGTATATTGGCCGAAGAGAATGGCTACTTCCCCTACCCCCTAAAGTGGATAGAAGGCAAATGGCTTCTTAATTACGAAAATGGCGACCTTCCTTTGGGGGCAGAAATTACAGTAATAAATGATGTGCCAATCTCGGAGGTGATAGTACACCTGCATAAATACTATACTACCGACGGCATAAATACAACAGGAAAAAGAATTGGGGTAAGTAGTGCTTTTAGCAGGTACTACAGGTATCACTATGGCTTAAAAGATACTTTCGAAATTTCGTTCATAGCTCCAAACTCGAATATCGAAGAAACATTAAAAACGGCGAGTGTCAGGTATGCAGACTATCGTGTTAACTTCAGAAAAAGACACTCTCATCCGTTTGACAAACTTCAATTCAAAAGGATACAGAAAAATGAACGATATGCCTATAAACAAATAGATGAGCATACAGGACTTCTTACCCTCAATACATTTGGTATGGGCAATGAAGAATCAGAAGAACACTTGGCGTACAAAGAATGGTTGGACAGTGTTTTTATAGCTATGAAAGACCATGAATTGGAAAATTTAATTGTAGATGTGAGGAACAACGGCGGTGGCGACGACCCAAATGATGTTGTAACGTATTCGTACCTAACCAATAGAACGTTTCAAGAAAGCAAGGAGGCCTGGATTAGCTTTGACAAGGTTCCATTGCTCAAGTATTATGATTCCCCATTTCCCAGAATACTCCGCCCGCTCGGTGTTGGCAAATTCAATCGTGATTTTCAAAAAAGGTTTCCAAGAGAAGAGGATGGGAGGTTCTATATAAGCAAAGCGTCTAATGAAATGAAAATCCGACAACCCGACGACAATGCTTTTAAAGGGAACATTTATCTTTTGATAAGCCCAAGAGTTGCCTCGGCAGGGAGCCTTTTTGCTGCGTTGGTAGCAGGAAATGATAATACCACTTCAATTGGTGAAGAAACAATGGGCGGATATTATGGTCATAATGGACATACTCCTTTTGGTTACGTTTTACCAAGGTCAAAAATTGTTACCGAGTTTTCCATTGATAACATAACCCAGGATGTGCCTGAAAAGCCAAACCAATTTTACAACAGGGGAGTTATCCCTGACTATGAGGTTTTACAATCTTTTGAAGATTTTTTAGCCAACAAAGACACGCAAATGGAATTTGTCTTGCAACTGATAAAAGAGAAATGAAAGAAATCGTAATTACTTTTTTAGCCTTAATTTTCTTTGGAAACCTTGGATTTTCCAAGGTAGGGAGTGTTAGAGATACACTGGAGACAACGACTGTTTTGTATAAAGTCACACACCCTGATATTCAATATGAATCTTATCTGTTTGGCACTCACCACGCTTTCGGGAAACCCTTTTTTGATTCGTTGCAGTTTGCAAAAGATGCTCTTTTGTCATGCAAAATTCTAATTAAGGAGAACCTTAATATTCCGGGACATCTAGCAGAAGACATCATTAATAAAAGAACATCTACTACAAAATGGAACAAGTATTTAGACAAAGAAAATTATTCCTATATCCAAGCTCTTTTTTCACCAAGCAATTTGGAATTCGATAAAATGACTCCGGCTGAATTGTATGCTTTTTTAAGTCGGCACTACAAAGAAAAGGTTTGCATCGGCAAAGACCCAAAGGCTAATTATTTTTCTCTTGATGACTATATCGGAATGATAGCTGAGCAAAATCAAATAGAGGTAATTGGGCTTGAGACGACGGAGGATCAGATCTCATTAATCAACAACGACTTGAAAGGAATGCCTCGGAAAGTCCATAAAAGGAGGCTTGAAAGTATGATAAACAGAATCCAATCGGAGTCTGATGACCATTGTGCTGAAACTGAATGGTACCGAGAAATGGACTTTGATTTTCGGCTGAATGAATCTTGCCAAAATACTTTGGTGTTGTCAGATCGAAATGAGAAGTGGATGATTCAAATACAAGATCATTTTACTTCAAAAAGCTGCTTTGTAGCCGTCGGGTTAAGTCACTTAATGTTTGAGTGTGGCTTGATAAGCAAATTAAGCGAGTTGGGGTATAAAATAGATCCAATCGAAGTAAAATGAAACGACCGAACATTACCAATGTTGGGATAAAAACGGAGTTGAAATAGCATGTGACTAAAATAAATCAGCTTCTAACCCATTTTGAGCCGCTGGAAAGGCATTTGTCTTATGCTAAAGCGATGAATGTATTATTTCTTTTCACAGCTTCGGTTACCTAAAGCTTTGATTGCGAGGATAAACTATTACAGGATCACGGCCTTTGAAAAGAAAATTTGTAAAAAAGTACTGTACAACTTGCCTCCTAATAAAATATGTCCTAGATTTGCCTCGCCTTTTAAAGAAAGGTACTCTTAATAGGTTGGTGCGGTAGCTCAGTTGGTAGAGCAATGGACTGAAAATCCATGTGTCGGCGGTTCGATTCCGCCCCACACCACTTCTTTCAGCAATTATGAACGTAACTTTTGTACATCATCATCATTCAGGCTTTGCTTTTGCGGCGAATGGTGATCTGGTGGGTGCATAATTACTGAATTAACACACAATAAAAAGGTCTTCCGTTAGTCGCGGGAGGCCTTTTTTTATTTCCCTAAGTCAAGGTTTTGACGGAAATAAGTCACTTGGCCTCCAACACAAACGGGGGAATACTGTTCCAAACCATAAAATACCCAAAAATGGCCAAACGACTCAAAGTAGCTGTTCAAAAATCCGGGCGCTTACTCGATGATTCACTCAAATTACTCAAAGAATGTGGCATCAGTATTGATAACGGGCGCAACCAGCTAAAAGCTTCAGCGCGTAACTTTCCAATCGATGTGTTGTATCTCCGCAACGGAGATATTCCTCAGTATGTGCAAGATGGCGTAGCGGATATCGGGATCATTGGGCAAAACACGGTGCTCGAAAAAGAGAAAAACATTAAAGAGGCGCTACAATTGGGGTTCTCTAAATGCCGCCTGTCTATTGCCACTCCTCGACAAACCGATTACTCCGGACCTCAGTGGCTGGCAGGCAAGCGTATCGCTACCTCCTACCCCAATTCGCTCCGCCAGTATCTCAAAAGCAATAATGTTACTGCCGAAATCCACGAAATATCTGGCTCGGTAGAAATTGCTCCCAACATTGGCTTAGCTGATGCCATCTGTGATTTGGTAAGCACCGGCAGCACACTTTTTAAGAACAACCTAGTGGAACAAGAGGTGATGTTCAAGTCGCAGGCTTGTATCGTACAAAACGAAGCTTTAGATCCCGAACTACAGCAGATTTTGGACAAGCTGGTCTTCCGCATTCAGTCCGTCCTGACAGCCCGCAAAAACAAATACCTTCTGATGAATGCCCGCGACGAAGCCGTGCAAGACATCATCAATGTACTGCCCGGCATGAAGAGTCCTACCGTTATGCCACTCGCACAAAGTGGTTGGAGCTCCATCCATACCGTTATTTCAGAAGACCGCTTTTGGGATATTATTGATTCCCTCAAAGACAAGGGTGCGGAGGGTATTTTGATTGTTCCGATTCAGAAGATGATTCTTTGATGATGAGGCTTGCTTTGAAGTATGCCCTAGTGTAACGTTTTAACAGGCAAGCCTCATCGTATTAGGTATTTAGTACGGGGTACTGGGATTACCTGCGGTGATCGTCGCAGGCTCCTCAGAGTTGTCGTTCCTCCTCAGAGTTTAGCAAACCCTATGGTTGAACCTGCCAAGTACCTTTTACCTTGTACCCAGTACAGTGATTTTATATAATTCAGCTCACTGACGATACATTTTTATAATCAAATCTCACGTTACTTATGCAACTCTATCTCAATGCTGATCCTGAAAAGTGGCCAGAAATTCTGGCGCGCCCAGCCCTGGATTTGGCCCAGCTCGAAGCGCCAGTCAATGCGATCCTTCAGGAAGTAGCTACACGGGGTGATGATGCCTTGCTGGATTTTACGGCCAAGTTTGATGGCGTTCGCCTCGCAGAGTTGGCGGTAAGCAAAGAGGAAATAGCACTGGCCGCAGAACAATTACCGGAAGCGTTACGGACTGCGATCCAAACGGCAAAAAGCAATATTTCACAATTTCATGCGGCCCAGCAGGAAACGCCTCTGGTGATAGAAACCATGCCGGGCGTTCGCTGCTGGCGCAAGAGTGTAGGTATTGAACGGGTGGGCTTGTACATTCCTGGCGGTACGGCGCCTTTGTTTTCAACGGTTCTTATGCTTGCGGTACCCGCTCAGTTGGCAGGGTGCAAAGAAATTGTTTTGTGTACGCCGCCGCAAAAGGATGGTACGGTACATCCCGCCATTCTTTACGCTGCCCAATTAGCGGGTGTGGAACGTATCTTTCGGGTAGGCGGCGCCCAAGCCATTGCAGCGATGGCTTATGGCACGGAAAGTATTCCGGCGACTTACAAGATATTCGGCCCTGGAAATGCCTACGTGACTGTTGCCAAGCAATTGGTAAGCAGGTTGGGAGTAGCCATCGATATGCCAGCCGGCCCCTCCGAAGTGATGGTTGTCGCCGATGAAACAGCAGATCCCGATTTCGTGGCGGCAGACCTCTTGAGTCAGGCCGAACACGGTGCCGATAGTCAAGTCGTATTGGCCACTTATTCAGAGCAGATGGCTAAACGTGTGATAAAGGCGACGGAGGAACAACTCGCGAGCTTACCTCGGCGTGAATTTGCTACAGCCAGTTTGGCAAACAGTTCGGTACTGGTGGTCTCTACACCAGCGGAAGCTATAAAGTTGATCAACGCTTATGCCCCGGAACACTTGATCTTATCGGTAGATAACCCAGAGGAATTGGCTGCGGGCGTTATCAACGCTGGCTCTGTATTTATGGGGCACTACACACCGGAGTCGGTTGGCGATTACGCCAGTGGTACAAATCACACTTTACCCACCAATGGCTTTGCGCGGGCATACAGCGGAGTATCCTTGGATGCTTTTGTAAGGAAAATTACTTACCAGCAATTGACCAAAGAGGGTTTACAAAATATTGGCCCTACCGTAGAAACGATGGCAACGGCAGAATCCTTAGTAGCCCACCAACGCGCAGTGAGTATTCGTTTAGCAAAGTTAAATTCTTGACCCCATGCCTCAGATTTTTGATCTTAAACAATGGGTGCGTCCTAATATCGCGGCGCTAAAACCCTACTCTTCGGCGCGTGACGAGTTTAAAGGCACTGCCGATGTTTACCTGGATGCCAATGAGAACCCCTACGAAACAGGCCTCAATCGCTACCCTGATCCAGGTGCAGCAGCAGTAAAGGCAAAGCTGGAAAAACTAAAGGGTATACCAACCAACCAAATTATGCTGGGCAATGGCAGCGACGAAGTCATTGATCTTTTATTTCGCATTTTTTGTGAACCTGGGCAAGATGAAGTCATCATCCTGCCACCGACTTACGGCATGTACCAAGTGAGCGCAGACATTAATAACGTAGGTGTGGTAACGGTACCCCTGAAGAAGCGTTTTGTGCCAGATGTACCCGCTATTTTGGCAGCAGCCAACGAAAAAACAAAGATGCTTTGGCTCTGTACTCCGAACAACCCCAGCGGCAACGACTTCCCCGCCAGCGATATCGAACTATTGTTAAAGGAGTTTCCCGGCATCGTGGTCATTGATGAAGCCTACGTCGATTTTGCCGGGCGAGATGCTTACATCAGTTGGTTGGAACGCTACCCTAACCTGGTTGTCATGCAGACCTTCTCTAAAGCCTGGGGGTTAGCAGGCATTCGCCTCGGAATGGCCTTTGCCTCGCCGGAAATTATAGCCTTACTCAATGCCGTGAAGCCGCCCTATAATGTGAATCGACTTACGCAACAAGCTGCCCTCGCCGCCTTGGAAAAGCAGGAGGAACAGGCACAACAGGTTATCGTTTTACTAGGCCAGCGTACCTTGTTGCAACAATACCTCAGCGGCTTGGAATTTGTCGAACGTATCTACCCTTCCAGCGCCAACTTTATCCTGGCCAAAGTGACCGATCCACAAGGGATCTACAATTACCTGATGAACAAAGGCATTATCGTTCGCGATCGTTCACGGCAGTACCTCTGCGAAGGATGCTTGCGTTTTACGGTAGGTACACCAGAAGAAAATGAAAAATTATTCCGGGCCTTATTGGCATATCCGAAAACAACGTAACCATGCAAAAAATACTCTTTCTTGATCGCGACGGCACCCTCAATTTGGAACCAGAAGATTACCAGGTAGACGCCTTGTCAAAAGTTGTCTTTTATCCAGAGATATTTCAATACCTGGGGCGCATCGCTCGGGAGCTGGATTACGAACTCGTAATGGTTACCAACCAGGATGGTTTGGGTACGGACAGCTTTCCGGAAGACACCTTTTGGCCTGCTCAGAATATGATTGTTGATACGCTGGCAGGAGAGGGCATTACCTTCTCCGAGATCATTATTGACCGCACCTTTGCGAAAGACAACCAACCTACCCGTAAACCTGGTACCGCACTCCTTACAAAGTATCTGGAAGGCGATTATGATTTGGCGAATAGCTATGTTGTAGGAGATCGCCTGACCGATATGCAGCTAGCGAAAAACCTGGGTGCTAAAGGCATTTGGATGAACAATGCGCCAGCCTTAGGAGCCGATGAATTACAGAGCGAGCAACTACAGGAATTGGAAAGCACCATTGCACTCACCTCCACCAGCTGGGCCGACATCTACGCCTTGCTGAAACTTGGTGGCCGTGAAGCCCGGGTACACCGCCAAACCAAGGAGACGGATATTTTGATAGAACTCCGTTTGGATGGTACCGGCCAGGGAAAAATGGATACAGGCCTCGGGTTTTTCGATCACATGCTGGATCAACTGTCCCGTCATTCTGGTTGCGATCTTAATGTGACAGTAAAGGGAGACCTGCACATCGATGAGCACCACACCATCGAAGATACCGCCCTCGCACTTGGGGAAGCTTTCGCACAAGCATTAGGTAACAAGATAGGCATAGAACGTTACGGTTTTTACCTCCCCATGGATGATGTGTTGGCTCAGGTTGCCATAGATTTTGGTGGCCGGCCCTGGATCGTTTGGGATGCAGAATACAAGCGTGAGAAGATTGGCGACATGCCAACGGAAATGTTTTTCCACTTTTTTAAATCCTTCTCGGATGCTGCCCGTTGTAATTTGAACATTAAGGTAGAAGGAGACAACGAGCACCACAAAATCGAAGCGACATTTAAAGCTTTGGCGAAAGCCATAAAAATGGCCAAACGTCGCGATGCGCGTGATGCCCAATTGCCAAGCACCAAAGGAATACTGTAAGATGAAAATTGCAATCATTGACTACAACGCCGGAAATGTACGCTCGGTACTTTATGCCATGGAGCGCATTGGCCATGAGGCACAGTTGACCTCCGACCATGAAGTAATCCGTGCTGCCGATAAGGTGATCTTTCCAGGGGTTGGCGCAGCAGGAACAACGATGGCCTTTCTTCGGGAAAAAGGCCTAGACAAACTGATACCCAGCTTAACACAACCTGTATTGGGCGTATGTTTGGGGATGCAGTTGCTTTGCGATTATTCGGAAGAAGACGGTCATACCCCTTGTTTAGGAATCATACCTCAGGCGGTGAAGCGTTTCCTGCCACAGCAGGGAGAGAAAGTACCTCATATGGGGTGGAATACATTACGTTTGCACGAAAATAGCTGGTTGAACGCCGAACTGGAAGGCCAGCATGCTTATTTCGTACATAGTTATTATGTAGAACTGGGCCCTTACACGGTAGCCGAAACCGACCATGTTCATCCTTTCAGTGCAGTGTTGCAAAAGGATAATTTTTATGCCACCCAGTTTCACCCAGAGAAATCGGGAAGCGTGGGCGAACGGATTTTACTTGATTTTTTAGACAGATAAGATATGTATATTATTCCTGCAATCGACATTATTGATGGCAAATGTGTTCGCCTCACCCAGGGCGACTATAACCAGAAAAAAGTCTATAACGAAGACCCATTGGAGGTCGCAAAAGCCTTTGCTGACGCCGGGGTGACTCGCCTTCATTTGGTAGACCTAGATGGTGCCCGAGCCAAGCATATCGTTAACTATAAGGTATTGGAACGCATCGCTACCAAAACCAATCTGCACATCGATTTTGGTGGTGGCCTCAAGAAAGATGATGACCTGTGGATTGCTTTTGAATGTGGTGCTCAGCAGATTACAGGAGGAACTGTAGCGGTAAAAGCCCCTGATCTGTTTCTATCGTGGCTGGAACGCTTTGGGCCTGAACGTATCATCTTGGGAGCTGATGTTAAGAACGGAAAAATAGCCGTTAGCGGTTGGCAAGAAGAAAGCCAGGAAGAGTTACTTCCTTTTCTTGAGCGTTACCTGGCGGCAGGGGTGCGCTATGCTGTTTGTACCGATGTCTCCAAAGATGGCCTTTTGGCCGGTTCCGCCAAGGAACTTTACGCACAAATCAGGACAGAATTTCCAGATTTGCAACTAATCGCCAGCGGCGGTGTGACGGCTACAGACGAAGTAGAGGAATTGCGAGAAATGGGATGCTTTGGGGCCATTATCGGGAAAGCGATTTACGAGGGGAAGATTTCTTTGAAAGATTTAATGAGAGACCAATGTTAGCAAAACGAATCATACCCTGCCTAGATATTAAAGATGGGCGTACCGTGAAAGGGGTCAACTTTGTCCAATTACGCGATGCTGGTGACCCGGTAGAGCTGGGCGCCCGCTACAGCGAAGAAGGAGCCGATGAATTGGTGTTTCTGGACATCACGGCTACCCATGAAAAGCGTAAAACACTGGCCGCACTGGCGCGAAAAATTGCCCGGCACCTCAAGATACCTTTTACGGTTGGTGGAGGTATTCGGTCGGTTGATGATGTAGGAATGCTACTGGATGCCGGCGCTGATAAAGTCTCTATTAACTCAGCAGCCGTGCGCCGGCCGGAACTCATCAGCGAACTGGCGAGGGACTTTGGTAGCCAATTTGTCGTACTAGCCGTAGATGCAAAGCTAGTAGGCGACGAATGGTATGTACACCTCAATGGTGGCCGGATTGCAACGGAGATGAAACTCTTTGATTGGGTAAAAGAAGCGGAGAATCGTGGCGCTGGAGAAATTATGTTTACCAGTATGGACCATGACGGCACCAAGGCGGGGTTTGCCAATGAAGCTACAGCAAAGATTGCTGAACTGGTACAAATTCCCGTAATTGCTTCGGGAGGAGCAGGAAGCATGGAGCACTTTGCAGAAGTGTTTACTAGCGGCCAGGCCGATGCCGGGCTAGCCGCCAGTATTTTTCACTTTGGGGAAATACCTATTCCGCAGCTAAAAAGTTACCTGCAAGGAAAACGTATTCCGGTAAGGGTCTAGAAAGACGCAAGTCCGCCAATGATACCGATGAGGAACATCAAGGCATAAATTCCTAACATAATTGCCATGAGGATGCCGTAGAATTTGAACATTGATTTGTGGTTCTCAAAAGCATCACGGAGAAATACTTGGTTGTCGTCGCGAAGTGCAACTTGCATTTTCGTAGCGAAATTGTACAAGTAGTAAATCGGAACAAGGCTAATACCAAGTGCAATAACGTATACCAAAATCATAATTCCTCCCATGCCAGCCATGCCGCCGGCAATCATTGCACCACCGCCAAAGAGCATCATGAGAACGCCCAAGCCAATAAAAACAAAGCCAATAATGGCAATAAATTTACCCCAACGGGCAGATTCTGCAAGGAAACCGCGAATAGCGTCTGTAATAATTAATTCTGACCCCGGGTTGCCGGTGTCGTCAAGAATGTTGTCAATATCCATTGTTAAAGTTTAGGTGAAAAAGTGGTTTTTCGTTTGTGTCAGAGACAGCACAAAAAATAAATTTAAAAACCTAAAAGAAGGCTTAATTTGTTTTTTGCGCAATCGTTATTGACACTCTTCTATTGTTTAATACTTTTAAAGGTAACAAGTAATGCGTGAATTTTCGAGTTCAGACATAGATTTCCAGAAAGGAGAGGGTTTAGTGCCTGTTATTGTACAGGATGCTAATACCCAGGTTGTGTTGATGTTAGGTTATATGGACGAGGCCGCTGTTGATAAAACACTTATTGAAAAACGAGTGACCTTTTTTAGCCGCAGCAAAAATCGCTTATGGACAAAGGGCGAAAGCTCCGGCAACTTCCTTGAATTGGTTGATCTACAGCTCGACTGCGATCAAGATACGCTGTTGGCACTCGTTGTACCCAAAGGGCCTACTTGCCATAAAGGAACCGATACCTGCTTTGGCACAGAAAACAAGGGCTCATTTATTCCTTACCTGGAAAAAGTGATTCAAAATCGTCGGGATAACCCCAATGACGAATCCTATACCAGTTCTCTTTTTAAAAAAGGAATCAATAAGGTTGCCCAAAAGGTAGGGGAAGAAGCGGTAGAGTTGGTCATCGAAGCCAAAGACGACGACAAGAACCTTTTCCTCAACGAAGCAGCAGACCTGATGTACCACTATCTGGTACTATTGGCAGCAAAAGGCTACACATGGGAGGAGGTAATGGCCATTTTGCGAGAGCGGCATAAGTAGAGGAGCGTGTGTCCTATTTGATAATCCCCCAATAAGCTCTAAATTAGCGAGATACAAAATGTAGTTAATGGGTAAGGAAAAGAAAGAAATAGCAGTGCCAGGGCAGGTAGAGGCGCACTATCTCTCGCCCTTTGGCTGTTTTCGCTTGGTCGGAAGCCCTAAAGGGCTGCGGTCTGTGAGTTTGGTGAGCACCAAGCCTTGCCCTGCCGGACCAATTCCCCGTGAATTGAAAGAAGCAGTAAAGCAACTGGATCAATATTTCAAGCAGCAGCGAGAGGTGTTTGATTTGCCCCTTGATTTTTCCGGACATACGGACTTTCATCAAGCCGTTTGGCAGCAATTGGTGAAAATTCCCTACGGGCGTACCACCTCTTATTTGTCGATAGCCGAACGAATGGGCGACCCCAAAGCCATTCGGGCCGTAGGCCAAGCCAACCGCAACAACCCCATCGCCATCATCGTGCCTTGCCATCGGGTAATTGCCAAAAACGGACAATTACAGGGCTATTTTTATGGCCTCGACTTCAAGCGGAGACTTTTGGAATTAGAAAATCCCCTTAGCTTTGCTCGCCAAGGAAGCCTCTTTTAATGTCATTATGAATCGAGAATTTGCCGGTAATGCCGTATTGATTGTTGTGCTGAACTTGGTAGTAAAATCTTTCTACCTTTTTGGCATCGACCGTACGGTACAGAATCTTCTGCCGGAAGGGGAATACGGCTTGTACTTTACCTTGTTCAACTTCGCGTTTATCTTTCAGATTATCTCTGATTTTGGGCTTCAAAACTTTAATGCCCGCAACCTCTCACAATCACGACATTTACTGCAAAAATATTTTCCACACCTTTTAACGATCAAACTGTTGCTAGGTGCCGCTTTTACTGTTGTTACCGTTCTTCTGGGCTACTGGTGGGGTTTTCGATCAACAGGCGTATGGGTTTTATTGCTCATCATCTGTGTCAATCAGTTTTTACAAACGCTGGTCCTTTTTCTGCGTTCAAACCTGGCAGGTTTGGGGCTTTACCGTTTAGATAGCTGGGCCTCTGTGTTAGACAAAAGTCTGTTAGTCATCATTGCCGGGGTATTGCTTTGGGGCCCTGGCTTGCGCACTCATTTTACGATCATTTGGTTTGTGCTGGCGCAAACAGGGGCTTACGTAATCACAATCTTTCTATTGCTGTGGTATTTGCGTCCTCGGTTGGGGCAGTTGCGACTCCGTTGGCGTGGGGCACAGGTGCAAAGCCTGCTGCGGCAGAGTGCCCCGTATGCCCTGGTGGTGTTTTTGATGACTGCTTATACCCGATTAGATGCAGTTATGATCGAGAAACTGTTACCCAATGGCGCTGTTGAGGCAGATCGTTATGCATCAGCATTCCGGCTTTTAGACGCGAGTAATATTGCAGGTTATCTTTTGGCAGGCTTACTCTTGCCCATGTTTGCCCGTCAGTTAAAGACCACAACCAGTATTGTACCGCTTACGCGCTTGGCCATCAGTACCATGTGGACGGGCGCGATCAGTTTGTCCATTAGTGTTATTTGGTTTGCCGTTCCGATTATGACGAGCCTGTATACCAATGGTGATAGTTATTCAGGAGCCATTTTACAATGGCTCATGCTTACGTTTATCCCCATGAGTGGTGGCTACGTTTATGGCACCTTACTGACAGCCAATGCCAGTTTGCGCCCTATGAATTGGGTGTTTGTCGCTGGGATATTCATAAACGTCATACTCAACCTGTTGCTCATTCCCCGTTATGGGGCGCTGGGCGCTGCGCAAGCTACCTTTATTACCCAGTCGCTGACCTTTTTGGCCCAATTGGCTTTGGCCAAACATCTTTTGCAGTTACCCTTCGCTCCTGCCTTATTACTGAGGTTGATGCTGCTGTCTGGTTTGCTGGTAGCGCTGGGTTATTACCTAAACACTCACTTGCTATCAGTACCTTTGTTCGTTAAATTCAGTGCCTGTATATGTGCAGGTATACTAGGAGCGTTCGCCTTAAAGCTTCTTGATTTAAAAAGTTGGTGGTCGTGGTTGCGGCCTCAGTAAGCGCTAAGCGTACGTCGCAAAGCTTGAAAGATGAGCTTCCATGCACCAAAGCCCAAGGCTTTTTCTACTTTTGCAAAAAAATCGCAAGTCTTTGCCTATGACTGCTCAAAAAGACAAGGTTCCTAATAACCTGCCGGTAACGCCGAAAACCGATTTGGTGGACGTTATCCGGACGCTTTTTCGTTGGAAAAAAGTGATTGTAACTGCTTGCCTGCTTGCTGGTATTGGTAGTGCTGTTATCGTATTGCTACTGCCGGTCTATTACCAGGCAAATACGGTTTTCTTTGCCACTAGCCCAGACCAAGCTACGCCAGAGTTGTTGTTCGGTGAGGGAGCGGTCGCTCCAGAACTATATGGCAATGAAAGCGATATCGACCGTATGCTGACCATCAGTGAGTCGAACGAACTGATCGACTACTTGGTGGATACGTTTCGCTTGTATGAGCATTACGATATCGACGAGGATAGCCCCAAAGGGCAGTTCTACGTAAGGCGCCATTTTCTGGGGCTTTATGATATCACAAAAACCAAGCGCGACGCGATTCAACTGAGTATAGAGGATCAGGACCCTGAACTGGCCGCTACAATAGCTCGGACAGCTCGCGATAAGATCAATCAGCTGGGGCAATCGCTCATTAAGTCGACCCAGCAACGTGCGATTACTACGTTTTTGAATAATGTTACGCGCAAAGAAGAACAGCTAGGCGTGCTCAGTGATACATTGCAATCACTTCGCAAACGTTACGGTATTTACAATACAGAGGCGCAGTCAGAAAGCCTTACCGCATTAGCATCAACAACGGAAAATAAACTCAATAGTACCCGCGCCAAATTAGTGGCGTTTCAGGAACGTGGCGGCCGATACCGTGATTCTATCAGTGTTTACGAAATAAAAGCAGCAGGTTTAGAAGAGGAATTTTCTAAGTTAAACCTCAAACTCGACCAGTTCAATGACGGTTTGGCACAAGTATTACTGTATACCCGCCAATACCAGGAGGCAAATACCAGCCTCAGTGAAGACAAAGAAAAGCTGAAGCAGTACCAAGCGACCTATAGCTCCGATATTCCCGCCATGATCGTAGTAGAAGATGCTGCGCGGCCACAGGTCAAGTCTCGGCCTTTCCGTACGCTGATCGTCCTTGGAGCGGTGTTTGTTACCTTCCTTTTCACCCTGATCGGTATCCTCCTTTTCGAAGCATACAGCGATGTCGATTGGAAAGCAGTTTACCAAGGAGAGTAAGAGGCAGCACAAGAAAATCGTGTTTTATTTTCTGCGCAATAAAAGGAACAGCACGAAAATAGAAACCGATTTCGCTCCGCGTCTACTACGTGGTTGTTTTTCATAATAGTTGAATAAACGCTTCATTTTAAGTGTTTCAACTATTTGGAAAACTTAAAGAAAATCGTGTTTTATTTTCTGCGCAATACAAGAACAGCACGAAAATGAAAACCGATTTTGTTTTTCACAATAGTTGAATAAACGTTTCATTTCAAGAGTTTTAACTATTTGGAAAACTTAAAGAAAATCGTGTTTTATTTTCTGCGCAATAAAAAGTAATGTATACCAAATTCAGACAACAGATTGCCAATTTACCCACCGGCCATAGCATAGTGCTGGGCTTTGTGGTATTGGTGCTGTTATCTGTATTTGTAGCTGCGGCTAGTGGTTATTACGTGCTGGCGGGCATTCCCGCAGTATTGTTGGTGATCTATCTGGCCATTGTCGACTTCAAGCCACTTTATTGGCTGCTCATTGCTTGCATTCCCATCTCTACCGAAATTCAGCTCCCCAATGGCTTGGGCACCGACCTGCCAACAGAACCACTGATTGTAGGCCTCATGCTGCTCTTTGGCCTATTTATGCTCCGCAACCTCAAGCAGCTCTCTACCGATTTGCTCAGGCATCCGCTTACCTTATTGTTGCTGTTGCACTTGGCTTGGCTAGCTACGACTACAATAACTTCCGACTTGTTTATCGTGTCGCTCAAGTTCCTATTGGCCAAGCTATGGTACGTAGTCACCTTTTTCTTACTCAGTGCCTATTTGCTCAGAAATGATGCAGATTTCCGAAAATTCTTCTGGATTTTCTTCTGGCCATTCATCATGATGGTTTCCATCATTGTTGTTCGTCACGCGCTCTTAGGCTTCTCTTTTCAGGGCATCCACAGTATCATGCACCCTTTTCAGCGCAATCATGTCAACTACGCTGCGGCGCTTACCCTTTTCTTTCCCTTTATGGTCTTGATGCTAATGCGCTATCGCCAATGGAGCTGGCAGTGGGTTGTGCTTGCAGGGTCAAGCTTGCTGGTATTGGCGGCTATTTATCTTTCGTTTACGCGCGCTGCTTACGTTGCACTGGTCATTGCCGGAGGCACCTACTTTATCGTCCGCTGGCGCCTGATGAAGTATGCACTCATTGGCGCAGGTATCGCCGCCTTGGTTGGTGTCGTGTATATCGTTCAAGACAACACCTACCTCGATTTCGCCCCCAATTACGACCGTACCATTTCCCACGAGCGCTTTGACAACCTGATTGAGGCCACCTATAAGATGGAAGACATTTCAACCATGGAGCGGGTCTATCGTTGGGTAGCAGCTGGCCACATGGCACCAGAACGGCCCCTTTTGGGCTGGGGGCCTGGTAATTTTATCAATTTCTACAAACCCTTCGCAGTCACCAGTTTCCAGACCTACGTCAGCGACAACCCCGAGCAATCAGGTATCCATAGCTACTTTTTTATGACCCTGGTAGAGCAGGGCTTGCCCGGCCTACTGATCTTTCTCGCATTATTGGTGGCCTTCTTTCTTCGTGCCGAAAAGCTCTACCACGCATTAGCCGCATATCCCGAACGGCAAAGTATCGCCCTGACGGCTTTATTGTCGATGACCGTCATCACAGCCTTCCTCTTGATCAATGATTTGATAGAAACCGACAAAGTAGGCTCTTTCTTCTTTATCAACCTGGCTTTACTGATAAACCAGGATTTGTTCCTGCAAAGGCAAAAGAAGAACTTTTCTTAAAAAGCAAATTTCTTATTTTAGGAAAATTTTTCGGAGCCTCCCTTCGGGCGCTACGTTACGTAGTTCACTATTCGTTCAGCCCTCACGGGCCTGCCCCTGCGGGGGCAGCTACTGCACATCGCTAGGCCTAATGGGCACTGAAACACTAGTATTCGCCGATCCCTAAGTAAAGAAAATCAAGGGAGTATTTTCTCCAATTTTTTCATAGACATATTATCATGTGGAGCTAGATGAAAAGTACAATCCCCCTTATAGTTCAAAACCCCCTTGGTGCCTTTAGTGGTCCAAATTTCCCCCAAGCCCCCTCCATCTTATACGGCAAAAAACGAGCAAACAACTCCTCTTTATACCAACCTAATTCGCGGGTTTTCTGGATCACTTCTTTATGGAAGGGGTTTTGGTAGGCATAGTCCATCATCGCCTGCGAGCTTTCCCAAATGCTGAACGTTGCCTGCATAAACAGCGGCCACTCGCCCACGCCGATACTTAATTGCTGACCGGGACGCCCCTTGACGTGGGCACTCACACTCGGCACATAGCGCCAAAAACCGATCAAGTGCCGTGTTTTGATCGTCGCTCTGGTGATGACGGCCACTGGCGCTTTGATATCATAGTCGGTAGTGATGGTAAAAGGCTGCTGCCCACCCCATTCGCCATGCACTACGGCGGGTTTTAGATAAAACGTACAGCGCTCTGTAGATTTTTTCAAGGCACGCAGCCACCAGGGGTGTTGGGTAAAGAAAGTTTGTGCGGCCTTTTCGTCTTCCCAAATGGCAAGTACCCCGTAAACACCAAAGTTGGGGCGAATACTGAAACCATTGCCAGCACCACTGCCTAGAAGCTTGAGCAGCTTCAGACCCGGAATATCTTTCAGGTACCAGCCTCCAATACCCATCTGCGAAAAAGCCCACCAGCGCGAGGCTAAACTTTCATAACGCAGCAAACTCATTGTTACAACTTCGGAAGAGACAGACATAAGCGGCCAGATAAATGATTCAAAAGCCTCAACAAGCATAAAAGAAAATGGTTGCTGTATCTTTTTTGCAATTCGCCCGTTATTAGTACAAAGTCATCCCTATCCACAAGAAGTACAGTAAGAGATCATGCCCATCTTCAGTAATGAACGGGTTGATCCTGCTGTGCTATCGAATTTTACGCTTATCTTTGAATTCGGTGTAATACCGGTTTAAGACTAAGTATTTGGGCTGTAATGTGCCCCCTAACAACTTCTGAAGCGGATAATGAAATATTTTTTGTTACTGGTTTTGACCCTCAGCATGAGTACGCTCGCCTGGAGTCAGAACAATGAAATTGATGAAATAAAAGAAGCGCTCGGGGAAGCAGAAAATGCCCACGAACGGATGATCCTGCGCTACGAATTGGCAGAGGCTTACTTGCGCGTCGATGCGGAAGAGGCCGAAGATATCGGCAAGCAAGCCTACAACGCGGCCAATGATCAAAACAACAATGGTATGGCAGCACGGGCAGCGTTCCTGGTAGCCAAAGCTTTTGAGCGTCAGCGTGATGATCGCAATACCGAAGTATGGCTACGTACCACCCTTAACCACGCTAAGCGTGCAGGCGATTCGGACTTGATTATGAGCTCGGTAGAAAAGCGGTCTAGTCTTGCAGTGAAAGACCGTAATTACCGCCGGGCCTACGAAATCAATCAAGAAGCGTTTACTTATTTTAGTCAAAATGGTAATAGCATTAGTGATCTCGAAGCCAAGTTTGAAACCCTCCGACGCCAAATCGATAGAGACAAAAAAAACCTTGCCCAAGAGAAAGACCAGTTGGAGTTCCAGGTGCGTAACCTACGCATGGAAACCGATCAGCTGAGTACGGATAAAACGGTGTTAGAACAGCGTACCAGCCAGCTTAGTGAAGCTAATAAAGCGAAGACAGAAGAGATTCAGAGTAAAGAAGAGGAGTTAGCGAGTGTTTCCGAGCAGAAAGAAAGGGCAGAAAGAGAAGCGAAGCAGCGAACCCGAGAGGTAAATGCACTGAGTGAAGAAGTTGCAAAGGAACAATTGATCGCTGAAAAAGCAGAAAACGCTAAAATTGGTGCAGAACTCAAAGCTAAAACCCAAGAGATTTATCTCTTTGCTGCTGCAGGTATTGCGGGTATTCTCTTACTCTTGGCGCTTTTACTTTACAGCCGATTTGCCGCAAAAAAGCGTACCGCAAAATCATTAGAAGAAAAAAATCAGCAGATCGAGGAAGAACGCGAGCGTTCGGATGAGCTTCTGCTCAATATTCTTCCAGCACCGATTGCAGAGGAATTAAAAACCAAGGGCAAAGCCCAGGCACGGCAATACAAAGAAGCAACGGTCTTCTTTTCTGATTTTATCAACTTTACCGGTATCGCCGAAAAGCTTACTCCGGAAGAGCTTGTACAAGAATTAGATAAGTGCTTCAAAGGTTTTGACTTCATTATTGGCCAGTACGACGATATTGAGAAAATCAAGACCATCGGTGATGCGTACATGTGCGCTAGTGGCTTGAATGACCGTAAAGCGATGCCCAACAGTATGGTGAAAGCCGCACTGGAGATGCAAGAGTTTCTCGATGAACAGAAACAGGAACGTATCCGTATGGGCAAGCCCTATTTCGAAGCGCGGATCGGCATTCATACCGGCCCTGTAGTTGCTGGAGTTGTTGGTGTGAAAAAATTCGCCTACGATATTTGGGGCGATACTGTAAACACTGCCGCCCGAGTAGAAGCCAACAGCGAAGCCGGGAAAGTAAATATTTCAGAAACCACCTATGGTCTAATCAAATACAATTTTGAGTGTACCCACAGAGGTAAGGTGCAAGCCAAAAATAAAGGCTTGCTGGATATGTACTACGTAGAACGTGAATTGGTGGCTGCGGCTGTTTAAGTTACTTTCCTTTAAACTGCGCTTCCCGCCGTTCTAAGAAAGAGTTCAATCCCTCCGCTGCATCTTCTGTTTGCATGAGTTTACGGGCTACAGGGAGCAGGTTTGCCATAGCTTTTTTCTCTCCATCGACAATGGATTCACGTACGCTCGCAATAGTAGCCTGTACCGCTAGTGGTGCTTGGCTGGCGATCGTTTCCGCAATGGAGAGCGCCCGATCAAAAGGATCTTCTGTTGTCATTTCCTGAATCATACCAATTCGCAGGGCTTCCCTGGCCGAAAATAAATCACCGGTGAGGAGGTAACGCATGGCATTACCATAACCACAGCGTTGTACCATCCGTACTGTAGCCCCGCCAAAAGGAATAAAGCCGCGTTTGATTTCTATTTGGCCAAAACGGGTATTCTCAGCGGCAACAGCAATATCTGCGGCAAGCAAAGTTTCGATACCAATCGTGAGGCAGTAGCCTTTGACAGCAAACACCAGTGGTTTTGTGCGCAAGCGCCCTCCTGTTTGAGCAGGATCGACAAGGTGCTCACCAAATAAATCGCCTCCTTTCATAACGGCAGGGCCTACATCTCCCAAATCAAGGCCAGAGGTAAAGTGCTCACCTTCGGCGTAAACAAGCCCGCACCAAATTTCAGGATCATCTTCCATTTGGGTATAAGCTTCGGCTAACTCTCGGAGCATCTGCCGGTTGAAGGCATTCATCTTCTCGGGACGATTGAGTTTGATGAGCAGCAAGTGGCCGCGGATTTCAGTTACGACTAAAGACATAGTTGATTTTTTTAAACCCGAAAAATATTTGCATCCGGTAAATAATGCTCCACAAGATAAGCACCCATATTAAACCAGCGCTCGGCTTGGTCGATGACCCAACCATCGGCACTTACAACGATGTGTGGGCTTACTGCGAGTACTTTATCTGGATCAAAACAGAGTTCTACTTCCCAAGGAAAATTATTTTGAGTACTTATTTCTTCAAGAAAAGCGCGCAAGCGGCCGCTGTTTGAAATGGGCTGATCTAAAAACCATTTTACGTGAGCAACCTCCAATGTTTGGAAAACGTCCCCAATCAGTTTTATTGCTTCTCCCGTTTGTTTGATGTGTTTATAACTACCGTGTACACTTGAAATATCACGAAAGCAGCCGTCAAGAGAATAAAAAATGTAGGCGCCGGAAAAGACATTCTCTAGTAGAATAAGCAAGTTAAAACCATCAACAGCAACGGTTTCTCCTTTCATGGCTGGCAGGCTGCAAGCTTTGGCTTGCCGCTGTTCTACATCCGAGGGGGCTACACTCATTCTCCGTAAGGCTTGCCGCTGCCGTTTATTTAAGCGGTAGCGATTACCCACAATCTCAAGGCTGGAGGTTGTGCCGTAACCACGCTCCAATAAAAAGGAATGATCATCAAGAGCTTCTTTGAAAATTGGTGGCCATTTTGCACCAAAGAGCTTGTCATCATTGGGGTGTTTACCGCGTTGGCGCTGGGTAGGGTTCATAAATTTGATTGCTCTTACTATTTCAGCCCCAATACATCTTGCATATTGTAAAGTCCAGCAGCTTGCTTCAATGCCCAGCGAGCAGCTACGATTGCACCTTGGGCAAATATCCGTCGGTCACTGGCTTGGTGCTTTAACTCCAGGCGTTCGCCAGGGCCCGCAAAAATAACGGCATGTTCTCCAACGACTTCTCCGCCGCGTAGGGAATGGACGCCGATTTCTTCGTCGGGCCGTTCGCCAGTGATGCCGGAGCGGCCATTTCTTACTTTATCTGCCGACCATTCTCGGCCGCGGAGGATGGCTTCCACGAGGTTCTCTGCGGTGCCACTAGGCGCATCTTTTTTCATGCAATGGTGCATCTCCACCACTTCTGGATGGAAATCATTGGTGAGGGTGGCGGCTACTTTTTCCGTAAGGTAAAACAGCAAATTCACGCCCACAGCGTAGTTCCCCGCCCAAACTATAGGAATCTGGGTTTGGTATTCTAAAATGGCAGCTTTTTCTTCTTCGGTGTGCCCGGTAGTACCGATAATGATTGGTTTTCCTGCTTTGGCTGCAGCTGCGACAATCGCTAAAGTAGCTTCATGGGTGCTAAAGTCAAGGACGACGTCACAAGTGTCGATGGTTTCCAACTGTGGCTGTTCACGGGTAGCAGCTATTTGGATAACTGCTTTTTCGTTGGGCGCAATGGCTGAGATCGCTTTTCCCATACGACCCTGTGCTCCGTTTAAAAATACTTTCATGATCAAAAATCTTGCAGAAGTAAATCCAGTTTACCCTGATTCTCTAAAGTAGGATAGGTCAATGGCAATCGAACCTGTGCGGTTTCAATCTTACCTGCTTTTTGCAACGCGTATTTGATACAAACAGGGTTGGGCTCTAGCGAAAGCATTTGGGCAAACAATGGGAAAAACCTTTTGTGGTAGGTTTGTGCTGTCGCAAAATCATTAGCCAAAGCCGCCTCTACCATCTTTACCATACCAACAGGCATGAGGTTAGAGGTGACGCTAACAACTCCTTTAGCACCAACGGACATAAAAGGCAACGTGAGGGCATCATCACCGGAAAGAACGGTAACGCTATCTCCCAGTTCCTGAACCAATTCCGATACTTTGTCACATGAACCACCAGCTTCTTTAATACAGTTGACATGGTCAAAGCGAGCTCTTAAGCGGGCTACGGTAGGGGTGTCAATAGCAATCCCACTCCGGCCTGGAATGGAATACAGCATAATCGGCTTGTCTGTGCTATCGGCAATCCGCGAAAAGTGTTGAAAAAGGCCTTCTTGGCTGGGTTTGTTGTAGTAAGGCCCCACTTGCAGAAAACCATCAACACCCAGTTTGTGGGCGCTTGCTGTCGTATTGAGTGCTGATCGGGTATCATTGGAGCCCGTACCTGCAATTATTTGAACGCGTCCTGCAACTTCATCAACAGCGACCTCTACTACTTTGAGGTGCTCATGAATATTGAGGGTAGGCGATTCTCCGGTTGTACCCACAACGACAATTCCCTTTACCCCCGCAGCGATCTGTTCTCGGATCAATTTCCGAAACCCTTCGTAATCGACCTCTTCGTCTTTGTCAAAAGGAGTAACAATAGCAGTATAAACGCCTTCCCAGAAATGTTGATCCATGATAATTCAGTAACTAAAGATTGTTAATATCGCCCGCAAGGTAAGGGGAATAGCCAGGGGAAGCAATGGAAGTTGTCTAATACCTGGCTTAGAATGTTTCGTTATCTACATCTTTTAAAAACTGGATTACACCGGGAAAGTAGTGCTCTGGATCATCGTATTGCGCGAGATGACTACCGTTGGGGCAGTGCAGGTAGCGGCCGTTTTTCACTTCTCCAGCCATCCATTCCATGTGCTTAGGGTCCATCGTGTCATGGGCGGCTCCGATAACCAAGGTAGGAATAGTGATTTCTTTGAGTCGATCCTTTACGTCCCAATCAGCGAGTAAACCTCGGATACCAAACTCGCTAGGCCCTTGCATCGGTACATATACAGCGGGGTTGATATGGGCAAAAAGACGATTGACAGGGTCTGGCCATTCTGCCACAGGAAAGCGGATGACGTGCTCTGTGTAATGGTGATTAATCAGGATGTCCATATAGCGAGGGTTACCAAAGTCCTCGGCATTTTCAAAGGCTTTTATTTCTTCAAATAGCGCAGGGTCCATTGCTGGCCCTAGCACTTCCATGGCGTAGGCACCATATTCCGGACAGCTGGCCATCATATTGGAGATAATGAGCCCTTTCATATTTTGCTGGTACTTCAGCGCGTATTCCATCCCAAGGATACCTCCCCAGGATTGTCCCATAAGGTAAAAATTGTCGGGGCCTAAGCCTAGGGCTTTTCGTACTTGTTCTACTTCCTCTACGAAGCGTTCCGTACGCCAGAGCGTGCTGTCTTCGGGTTGGTCGCTGTAGTAGGAGCCTAGTTGGTCGTAATAATAATACTCAATGGCTTCGCCAGGGAAATAGCTATCACAAGCTAGCCACTCTTCGTGAGTGCCGCCAGGTCCACCGTGAAGGAGGAGTACTTTAATAGTCGGGTTGTTGCCTGTACGCTTGGTCCAGACATTAAAGGTCCCGCTGGCCGTAGTGATCGGAATCAGTTTAATGCCACCACTAATGACGTCGTCGCGCCCGCTATTGTCAAAGTATGCTGTCAAAGAAGTTGTAGAGGGGGCTTCGGTAGTTTCTGTGTTTGCCGGAGTTGACTCGCAGGCAAGCGTTAATACGACTAAGCCAAGGATAAATAAAGGAAGGAATGATTTTTTCATAAACCTAGTTTTTTCTTCTGGTATAAACTTCAAAGACGAAATCATGTTCATCACGCTCACCAGCCTGGTGGGGTTCACTGCTGATCAGTTCCCATTCCGCTTCGGGCAAATCAGGGAAAACGACTTCTCCTTCGGGGGCAGCGGATACGCGGGTCAGATACACTTTGTCGACATAGTGCATACTTTGCTTGTAAATTTCGCCACCGCCGATGATGAAAACTTCTGTTTCATCATTATCGTAAGCAATGGTAAGTGCTTCTTCTATAGAATGTGCCACCAGAATACCCGTAGCCGTAAACATGAGGTCACGAGTGAGGACAACATTGGTGCGCTTTGGTAATGGGCGCCCCATGCTAGCAAAGGTTTTTCTGCCCATAATGACATGATGGTCGAGGGTCGTCCGTTTAAAATACTTGAGGTCGGAAGATATCCGCCAGGGAATATCATTTCCATCACCAATTACGTTATTCTGTGCAGCTGCTACAATAGCTGATACAATCATAGAAATAAATTTATGGTTGGCGACCAATGAGGTCAGCAGTCTTCATACGATCTTCCAGCCACTGCCGGTTGGGCGTAATTTCACCACGTAGGTATTTTTCAATCATCAGGCTTACAATCGGTGCTGCGTAGCTTCCGCCCCATCCACCGTTTTCAATGTAAACAGCGATGGCAATTTTGGGGTTTTCTTTTGGTGCAAAAGCAAAAAAGATGGAATGGTCTTTACCACCCCGCTGCGAATTTTCTGCAGTACCTGTTTTTCCGCAAATAGGAATGTCTGGAATGTAGGCAATGCGAGCAGTACCTGCTTGTACTACCATTTCCATACCATCAATCACCGGAGGGAAATGCTTGGCATCAATACCCGTTTCCCGCCTTTGTAAACTCAAAGGAGAGGTGATTGGGTTGCCTTCTGAATCTCTTAGCGCCCGAGTAAGGTGGGGGGTAATGAAGTGACCATGATTGGCGATAGCTGCCGCAAGGTTAGCCAGTTGTAGGTTGGTTGTTAGTAATTCACCTTGACCAATACCCAGTGACCGAAGCCAGATAGACTTCCACCCTGTTTCATTGGCGTATACCTTGTCAAAGAAGGCAGAGGAAGGCACATTGCCGCCTTGCTCACCGGGGAAGTCTAGCCCCAGTTGTTGCCCCATGCCAAAGTTTTCCAAATAATTATTGAAATCGGTCAATCCTTCGCGTGGCGTATTTTCTTTAGGGAATCGGTCGATAACTTCTCGAAAGGCCGTCACAAAGTAGGCGTTGCAGGAATGCTGAATAGCGGTTGCAACATCTTTGCAGTAAGGGTGGTTATGGCACCCCGTCAGGCGCATCCCATTGAGGTAGTAGGCACCTTGGCAACCGATTCCGCGATCTGGCACAAGGGTACCATTCTGCATAGCAATCAAGGCAACAATAGGTTTAAACAAGGAACCCGGAGGATACTGTGCCTGGATGCTACGGTTGAAAAAAGGCTGTAAAGAATCGTTTAGTAATTCCGCATAATGCTTGCCACGCCCAGTTCCAATTGCCAACAGTGTAGGGTCATAAGTAGGCGTGCTGATCATGGCGAGAATTTCTCCGGTAGCAGGTTCAATGGCCACAATACTACCGATTTTGTTTTTCATCAACTCTTCTCCATAAGTCTGAAGATTGAGGTCAATCGTGGAAAACAAATCATCGCCGGCCTGGGGGCTAACATCAAGCTCACCATCTTTCACGCTGCCGATGATCCGGCCGTAGATGTCTTTTTCTACCCTGCGAATCCCCTTGGTACCACGCAGGTAATATTCATATTCCTTTTCCAACCCGGTAATCCCCATATAGTCACCCCTATTGTAGATGTCGGTAGAGTCTTCCAGTACACTGGGACTAACTTCTCCGATGTATCCCAGAAGGTGGGCACTACTATGGTGAGGGTATGCCCTAGCATTGCGTTCCTGGATAAAAAAGCCGGGAAATTGATACAGGCTTTCTTGTAAGGTAGCGTATTGTTCCTGTGAAATACGAGTAAGAAAGGGCTCCATTTTAGCTTTGGAGTAGCGAGGGTCACGCCAGTTTTTATCCAAAGCTGCTATAAAATAATCTTTGGTGACCCCCAATAATTGGCAAAGCTTGGTGGTGTCAAAGGTCGTTTTGTAATCTTCGAACTGATTGTAGATAAACATCAGGTCGTAAATAGGTTTATTAACGACCAATAGTTGTCCGTTGCGGTCGAAAATTAAGCCTCTGGAGGGATATTCCAGTTGCTTGCTTGAGCCCGCGGCCTCTGCCCGGTTACGGAAATTCTTATTGAGCACTTGTAAATTGAGCAATTGCCCGATTATCACCAGTATGATGATGATAAAGAAAACCTGTATTATGCTTCCACGGTTTTTGTGATGATCAACGGCCACAGTACCAGGTTTATAAAATTATGCTTCAGGATTGATAGCGTAGATGCTTGCCAGTAAGAAAAACATAGAGGCTAACCAACTAAACAATACCTTCAGTAGGATAGATTTGAAATATACAAAAGTAAATGCTTCTAAGGAAAAGTAGACAAATAAATGAATTAGAATAAGCGTAGCAGCATATTGAAAAAACCAAGTTTGCCCAAGAGACTTCTTAGTAGGGGAATCCTTGATGCTGTACCCTTCTCTAGGGGTAAGAATACCCAGAACAACAGCTCGCATATAAGCGGTGAAAACCAAAGCGCCAGCATGCAAGCCGGGGCTTTCGTAAAGCCAGTCGATGGCCAAACCCAAAACAAATCCAAGGAAAACAGTAAGGCTACGAGGGGTATTCAAAGGAAGTAACAGGATAAAGAGAGGGTACAAGAAGACCTGTAAGTAGACAATACCGTCCCAGCCCCAAATGACCTGCCTTAAAACAAAGACCTGGACGACCCATAGGAGAAAAAAACGAATGATGCTATTGGTGATTGCTTTATTCATTTATTCCTGGTTGTCGAGTTGATTCAAATCGTCTTTCATCAAGTCACGGACGATATAAGCATCCTTCACGCCATAAAGGTTGTTGAATAGTTCAACCTCCAGCTCTAGCGTATTGTCCCCCTCATTAATTTCTTTGCTTAGTACACTGCCGATAGGAACACCTGTAGGAAAAATATTGGAATAACCAGTTGTTTCAATTGTGTCCCCAATGATGACATCAGCATATTCCGGGATAGCGTAGAGCTTTGCTTTTCGGGTATCTCCGCCGTTCCAACGCAAGGTTCCAAAAAAGTCTTTGTTGCGAAGTCCTGCACTGATACGTACACTATGGTGTGTAATACTCATTACCCGGCAATGTCGTTGAGCAACCTGGGTAACAATACCAACCACTCCCTCTCCATTGATAACCCCCAGGTGAGGTTCGACACCATGGATATGGCCTCTGTTTACGACATAAGTGATATTAGCACTAGGCGCAGATTTATTGATGATCTCACCAGCGATATAATTGTACCGCTGCCGGAGGGAATCATCCTGAATGGTATCATTGCTTAATGCTTCTATATAAAAGGCATTGGGTAGCTTGGATAAGAGGTTGGCATTCTCTTCCCGCAATTGATCATTGAGCTGTTGAAGGTGGAAATAATCCTGGGCTTTGCTCGCCCGGTTCATAAATTCACCAGAATACATCTTCCAGGTAGAAGCGGCAACTTCCTGCTGCGGAGTATTGTAGGTAATAATAAGGTAGAGGCATACCACTTCCAGCGCAGCAAACAGAAAGAATGCTCCTTGACGCGTAAAGAGTTGGAGTAAACTACTCATACCTGATTAATTTCAGACCCTGCTAATGGTATTTAGTATTGTGCTGTTTCTTAAACGCTACCCCGAGGAATCAAGATCGGCCGATAGCGATCCGTGTCTGCCAATGCCGCACTGGTGCCACGAACAACGGCTCTTAGTGGGTCTTCGGCAACGTGTACCGGGAGCTTGGTTTTAGAACTAATTCTTTTGTCAAGCCCTCTGAGCAAAGCACCACCACCCGTAAGGTAAAGGCCAGTACGGTAAATGTCACTTGCCAATTCCGGTGGTGTCGCCTCCAGTGCCCGCAATACGGCTTCTTCAATCGCTGTGATTGATTCGTCAATTGCGTGGGCAATCTCCTGATAGGTAACGAGGATTTGCTTGGGAATACCAGTCATCAAATCTCGTCCGTTTACAGCAAAATCGTCCGGTGGTGTCTCCAAAACAGGTAATGCGGAACCTACGTGGATTTTAATTTGCTCAGCCGTACGTTCTCCAATCAGAATGTTGTGCTGCCGCTTCATGTAATTCATGATGTCGGTCGTAAGCTCATCCCCCGCAGTGCGGATAGATTGGTCGGTAACAATACCCGAGAGTGCGATAACTGCAATCTCAGTTGTACCTCCACCTATATCGATGATCATATTTCCAATAGGCTCTTCTACATCGAGCCCGATACCAAGGGCAGCAGCCATTGGTTCGTAAATGAGGTAAGTCTCTTTAGAGTCGACGTGGTCGGCAGAATCGAATACGGCACGTTTTTCCACTTCGGTAATCCCTGAAGGAATACAGATAACCATTTTGAGATGCGTAAAAAACCGGCGTTTACGGCCGATCATCCGTATCATCCCTTCGATCATATTTTCCGCAGCTTTAAAATCGGCAATAACACCATCTTTCAAAGGGCGAATAGTTCTTATTTCTTCGTGTGTTTTCTCGTGCATCTGCATAGCCTTACGGCCAACAGCGATAGTCTCTTCTGAGCGTCGGTTGTAAGCAACGATAGATGGTTCGTCGACAACAACTTCTCCGTCTTGGATGATTAATGTATTGGCCGTTCCCAAGTCAATGGCCAGTTCTTGCTTGAATAAGCTAAATAGCTTCATTAATTGTTTATTCTCCTTAGTTTCAATAAGAGGGATGAATGATGTACTTCACCGCTTTAAAAAGTTGAAATTACATAAAATAGTGTATAGCCTCGGCTATTTTCTACGCTTAATTTACACTTTCTGCAAAGCAAAGCAAAAAATAGGTGTTTTTTCACCTAAAGTAGCCGTTTTATTAGCAAACTAAGGCCCAACAACAACGGTCCATAGGTCTTCATCTTGAAGATAGCGTTGAGCTAGGCGCTGAATTTCTTCAGGGCTAATATCCTGTACCGTTCTTATCAGAGCTGCAAGGTCCGTTTTTCCGAGTTGCTCGGTGAGCAGCGTACGTACGGTTTCTGCCCAATTGAAAGGCCCATCGACCATAGTGAGGAAAGAACCCATAAGGTAATTTCGCAGCATTTGAAGCTCCTCTTCTTCGATCAATTCGTCTCGTAGACGAGCTATTTCGTGCCGAATTTCCTGAAGGGTTTCTTGTACGTATTCAGGGCTTACCTCGGTATCAATCTGGAAAGTTCCGCCCCAGCGAAAACTGTCATAACCAGCGGAAATATTATAAGTATAACCTTTATCTTCCCGAATGTTTTCCATCAAGCGGCTACCAAAATAGCCACCCAAAAGATTAGCCAAAACATAGCAACCATTAGCATCGGGATGAGTACGAGAGAAAAGGCGTCGACCAATACGAATAGCTGCTTGCCCTCCCTGTACATGCGGGATGACTATTTTGCCCGGTGTTTGCTCGGCAATGGTCAATGTATTAATGGGAACAGCTGCGCGATTAGGGATACGCGCCAGCTCACCGTGAATGTAGCTGCTAGTAGCCTCGTCAAACCGACCGCTGACAATCGCAAAGCCATTTCCGGCATGAAAGCATCGATAGTGGTGCTCAACCAGCCACTCCTGTTGTAGGTCAGCGTAAGCCTCTGGAGAAGAGTTATACCCGTAAGGGTGATCTGCTCCGAAAAAGTGCTCGGTAATATTGCGATAAGCAACAACCTCTGCTTTACTCAAATCTTCTTTAAGGCTCTGCTGCTTGCGCTTGAGGTAAGCTTGCAAATCTGTCTGCCGCAAAGCAGGTTCACACAGTATTTCAATAAAAAATGGCAATATCTCCGGTAGCTGCTTGTTCAGGCAGTGCATGGCCAAATTGCCGGTGTCCATTTGAAAGGGAACACTCAGGTGAGCACCATAATAGTCGAACTGCTCTGCAATAGCACTACCTGTATGCCTACGGGTACCTTCCTTGAGCAACGCGGCAGTCGTACGGGCCACCAAAGGGTGCTTCTCGTAGGGGCGGCCACCCCAACAGATGAATTCAATGCGGACCAAATCCTGAGTGCCCCGATTGATATGATAGCACGGCAAGCCATTGGCTAGTAAGTGCTGCTCAAAATCGGGCAACTCAATATGGGAGACCGGAAAGATCGGCGGGGGTGCTGGCATAAAATTTCACTGATGAATTTAGAGCAAAAACTGCCCTGTAGTAAAATGCAAAGCTATAAAAACATACTTATCCACATATTGTTAACATCTTAGTCTGCTTTATCGCTCATTTAATTGTATTTTTGCTATTCGACTCACCATTACATTTATCTATGAAGTTTAGTGTATCCTCTAACGATTTACTCAAGCGCCTGCAAGTAGCAGGTGGAGCTATCAGTTCCAATCCGGTACTCCCTATTCTCGAAGATTTTCTCTTCCGGATAGAGAACAACCAATTGTCGATCACCGCGACGGATTTGGAGACTTCCATCATTACCTCAATTGAAGTAATGGCCGATAAAGATGGTATGGTAGCTGTTCCTGCAAAAATCTTGTTGGAAACCCTCAAAGCACTGCCTCAACAGCCAATTACCTTTACGGTAAATGACGATAATTTTGGTATTGAAATCACCTCGGCTTATGGTAAGTACAAGCTAGCTGGTGAGAATGGCGAGGATTTTCCTAATATTCCGGAAGCCGATACTGTAGACACGGTAACTGTACCTTCTCGTTCTTTATTACAAGGGATCAATAACACCCTTTTTGCCACCAGTTCAGATGAATTGCGCCCTGCGATGACAGGAGTGTATTTCCAGGTAGATTTTAATAAAGTAATTTTGGTAGCCACAGATGCTCACAAATTAGTGAAATATGCTTTCAGCGATGTTGTTAGCGAAGTATCTACCACCTTTATTGTACCTAAAAAAGCCCTCAACTTGCTCAAAGGAGCCCTCCCTGACGGAGAAGAGGTGACTTTATCTTTCAATAAAGCCAATGCGTTCTTTAGCTTCGCAAACACCAGCATGGTGTGCCGCTTGATTGATGCACGATACCCCGATTACAACGCTGTTATTCCGGTGGACAATCCAAATGTGTTGAGTGTGTCGCGAACGGATTTTCAAAACTCCCTGAAACGGATTGCAATTTACGCTAACAAGACCACCAATCAGGTGATCCTCAGTATCAGCGACGGTAGCCTGACGGTTTCTGCTCAAGACCTTGATTTCTCTAACGAAGCGACAGAACAGCTCACTTGTACCTACGACGGCGATCCGATGACAATAGGGTTCAATGCTCGCTTTCTGGTAGAAATGTTGGGAATCCTTGAGTCTGATGAGGTTAAAATTGAAATGAGCTCGGCGACACGCGCCGGAATTCTGCTACCAACAGAGGAAACAGAAGGAGAAGAAATTCTGATGCTCGTCATGCCTGTGATGCTGAGTAACTAATGCTAATGCTCCGTTTATTTATTTATGGTAGTTCCCTGCTTCTATTAGCGGGTGCTTGCGCGAATAATGCTTCTCCGAAGCCGGAAGAGGTCGTTACAGCATACATTAATAAGTTGCATCAAAGTGATTTTGATGGTGCTGCAGCATTTTGCACCCCTGCCGGCGTAGCTTATGTAGAGGCACTGAGAGCCATTATGACCGACCCGGAAGCATTGCCGGACACCTCGTCCGTGGTGATTAACCAAATTCTTTGCCAGCCGCTAAGTGGCGATTCAATAATACGTTGCGAAGTCATGATTGACGATGGCTTTGAAGTTTATCCAGAGCAATATTTACTTCGCCAAAGTGATAAAGGCTGGCTAATAGATCATCAACCACAAGACGGAGAAACAAGCACCTCAGAGGAAGTCATTTCTACGGAAGAAAAGCCCGCTGTTGAAAACTGATCTTATGCGCAAAACTGGTCTCTTCTTTGGTTCTTTCAACCCGGTACACACCGGGCACATGGTGATTGCCAACTTTATGGCGACCCAAACTGATCTCGATGAGGTTTGGATGATTGTCAGCCCGCAAAATCCCCTGAAAAATAAAAAAAGCCTGGCACGGGATCACGACAGACTACACCTTGTGCGACTAGCCATCGGCGAAAACACCAACCTCCGAGCTTCCGATGTGGAGTTCTCCCTGCCACAACCGTCTTATACCGTTGACACCCTCGTTTATCTTCGAGAGAAATACCCTGACCGCGAGTTTGCCCTCATCATGGGCGGCGACAACCTGGGGACTTTGCACAAGTGGAAAAACTATGAAATTCTGCTGCGCGACTACCAAATTTACGTTTACCAACGCCCCCAGTATGACCTGGGCGAGCTGGCCGATCATCCCAGTATTAAAATATGGGAAGCTCCATTGATGCAGATTTCGGCATCTTACATCCGCCGTTGTTTGCGCGAGGGATTGTCGGTACAGTACCTAGTGCCTGATGCTGTTTATGAATACTTGGAGGGGAGTGGACTTTATCGGTAACCGAGTTTCCTAACTCGTTTTAAACTTCCTCAAATCATACTTAAAGCTCAGCATAAAATACTGCTGTAAAGTATTGGTTTGCTGATCTTCAGTATAGGTCTCCGTTATATTCCTCGACAAACTGTTGTTTTGCTTTAGCAGATCAAAAACGGAAAGCGCAATCTCTCCTCGTTGACTTTCAAAAAATTTCTTTCCCACACTCATATTCCAAAGGAGGTAATTTTGGTCAAAATCATCTGAGAGGCCTCGATAGAATTGGTGGTTGAGGTCTGTTCTGAAGACTAGACCACTCCCTGATACCCAACCGAGTTTAATGCGAGTATTTTGGTTGAGGTAATTCGTATTACTCTGCGTCTGTAAGGAATTGGTGACCGTACTGTATTTGCTGCGCGATGAGATGGTAAAATCTACGTGTTCGCTAATGTTGCTGCTAAGGGTAATGCCTATACCATAACCGGTATTGTTCGAGTAGTTTAATGCTTCGTTGACCAGCCCCGGCGTCTTCAGGTAGTCCGCTGAGAAATCAAGATTAAGATTCGACTTTAGGAAAGTTAGCGGAAAGCCATAGGTGATCAAGGAGCGTAAATTCCAGTATCCATCTATGTTTACCGTTTGGGTGAGCTGTGCTCCTGCGGCCACATTGTTTTCATCAAGAATAGGGAAATTACCGCCGCCAGCACCCAAGTAGGTGCTTTGCCCCAAGTAGTTGTTCGTGTAGTTACCTCTAAGTAAGACGAAAAAGACAGATGATTTTTCCGTATTTGTTTTAGAGTACCGAGCATTGATACTATGCTGAAAAGCCTGTACCAGGTCGGCGTTTCCAATGGTTAATTGCAGCGGGTTATTGTTGTTGAGTACCTCTTGCAACTGTTCAGTGGAGGGAAGTTGAGTATTTGCACGATAAGATAAATTGAAGCTTTCTGATTGAGAAATTTTATAACGAAGCCTAAGCAAAGGCAGTATGTTTGTAAACGTATGCTTACTGGTATTGTCAAAAGGGAAGGTTTGTTCCCCTATCAAATTAGCCTGTTGGACGCTTGCTCTGGTCGTTATAGATAAGTCTCTTTTGCGATAATTGTAACCTGTACCCAATTGCTGGGTATAGTAGTCATTGGAAAACAAGTTACTTAGGCTCGAATTGAATACATCGTAATCTTGTGATCCTTCGTCAAAATCGAGGGTTTCTTTGTCGCTTTCTTCTTGTTGATAGCTCGCTCCGTAGTTGAATGTGAGCATACTGTTTTGTCCGATGGGTTCAGTGTACTGGACGTTAGCGGCGATATTCCAACTGTTTAAATCTAGTGTAGACTTTTGCTGTAAGAAGGTGGAATCCGTAGAAAGCGAAGAGAAAACACTTTCGGAGAAGAGAAAATTTTCTCCTTCTTTAGGTGCATAACCCGAATTGAGGTTTACAGAAAATGTGCGGCGTCTCTTTTCAAATTTGTGTCTCCATAAAAGCTTGTTGCTTAGGTTTAAAGCGGCTAGGTCGGCGTTGAAACCAAGATCGGTTTGGCTGAGTAGATTGTCATTTAGCAGCGTTTGTCCTAACAAGTCTTCAGCTCCTTCGTTGCCTTGCCAACTCAATGTTGGTTGCCAGGTCAGTGAGTTGTTAGGATTGATTTCGTAATTCAGGCGACCCGAAAAGCGATGATTGGTGTTGATGCTGTTGGTATAGCTTTCTTCGGTATAAAACTCATCTATTCCTTCGGTGTCAAAAAACTGCTGCCGGACCAATTGCTCTGTGGTGTTATCAGCAGTATTGAAAAAGTAGCTTGCGGAGAGTTCGATTTTTTCTCCCCATTTATCCGAAAAATTTAGGCCAAAGGCATTAGAGTTGGTGATTCCTCCCTGTTGAGAAACGAGAAAGTCATTGGCATTGCCGCCATTATTGCTACCCCGGCCACCTCTTCCGCCGCCGCCTCTTCCTCCTCGACGCCCACCGCCAGAAGAACTAACGACGCCAAGTAGATCTTCCGAAGAGAAATTTTGCTGATTGATGTTATTTGACAAACCAAGAATGGAGATACGCTGGTCACCACTAAAAAAGTTGATATTCCCTCCGGCTTGATACTTGTCTTCGTAGCCGTAGCCAGCATAAATTTTCCCGAAAGTGCCATTACGCATAGTCTGCTTGGTAATGATATTGATGGTTTTGGAGGCTTCTCCGTCATCAAAACCGGTAAACTGAGCTTGCTCACTTTGCTGGTCAAAGATTTGGATCTTATCAATCACCTCAGCCGGAAGATTACGGAGTGCTGCTGTTGGATCACTTCCAAAGAAGGGCTTCCCGTCTACCAACACTTGTTTTACATCTTCTCCCTGTGCCTGTATTTTACCATCTTCAAGGTTGACGGTGGGCATTTTTTCGACCAAGTCTTCAGCGCTCGCATCGGAGAGTGTTTTATATGCATCGGCATTAAATTGGGTGGTGTCTCCCATTTGTAATACGGGGAGAACCTTTTCTGTTACTTGCACCTCTTCGAGTTCCACTCCTTCGCTAAGTTGTAACGCCCCCAAGTCAAACGCTTGGCCATTTACGATAACTTCTCTACGGGTTTCTTGAAAACCTATAAAGGAAACTGACAACTGGTAGGCACCATTTTGCACCGCATCAAAACGAAAAACACCTTTGTCATCGCTTATAGTGGCAATGGTTGTGTTGTCTATTTTATTGGCAAGTACCACATGAGCGCCGGGGAGAACCCCTCCATTTGTAGCATCTACAATTTTGCCTTGTACGGGAAAGGTTTGTGCGAAAGCAGTTATCGTAAGAAGAAGGCAGCAAAAGGCTAGTAGGATAGGCTTCATAAGGAATTGTTTTGAGCGCCAATAGTTCGCATTTTACAAATTACGATACTTGGACAAATGCCAGCTCATTATTTTTCCTGAAGCGATATTTTTGATTTTAAAAAATAATCTCTTTCACCTTCTGCGCATAGCTACGACTCACCCTTACGGTATTACCATTTTGCATACGTACGTCGTAGATATGCCCCTCGCGAAAGACTTCTTTTACATAATTTATGTTGATGATGGTAGAGCGATGGATGCGTAAGAAAAATTGAGGGTCCAGCTTCGTTTCAATTTGCCCAATACCGTGTTGACTAAGGAGGCGTTGCCCGGAGGTGATTAAGCTACTATAATCTCCTTCCGCGCTTATATATTGAATGTCTGCCACATTTACGGCTACGAGTTTGTTGCCTTTTGCAACCAGAATCTTACCTGGATATGCATTCTTCTCTTTTTCATCCATCATCGCCTGAGTGAGCTGCAAAACGGCCTCTTGTGGTTGGTGAAGTCGTTTGTTCAGATGAGATATCGCCGCATCAAAACGCTCGCGGGTGTAAGGCTTCAGGAGGTAGTCTACAGCGTGCAATTCAAAAGCTTTGAGTGCATACTGATCGAAGGCTGTAGCGAAGATGATAAGTGGTAGTTCATCCAGATGGGTAAGGACTTCCAGTCCCGTCAGGCCAGGCATCTGTACGTCTAAGAAAATCAATTCGGGCCGCAGTTCTTTGATCAGGCGCACAGCATCTACCCCATTATTGGCCTCCCCTACGACAACTAACTCAGGGTGACGGGTAAGGTATTCTCGTAATAATTGCCGGGCTGGGGCTTCGTCGTCAATGAGGATTACTTTCTGCATGGTAAATTTCTCTGGGGATGATAATGTTTATGGAGGAGCCTTGGGGATGGATAGGACTAACAACAAGTTCACTACCGTATCTCAGTTGGAGCCTCCTACGGGTATTACTTAAGCCAATACCTTGTCCACTCGTTTTAGCATTAGCGGTAAATCCGACACCGGTATCGCTAATATTGATATGGATTTGCCCTCCTATTTCTTCAATAATTATCGCAATAGAGCCACCGTCCACCAACGGACTGATTCCATGACGAATAGCATTCTCCACTAAGGGTTGGAGGAGCATAGGTATCACTGGGGCATCCTCGGCACGCGGATCAAGTTGAATTTTGATCTGTAGGCGATCTCCGAAGCGGGCCTGCTCTAGTTGAAGGTATTTTTTAACAAAATCAACTTCCACTTTCAATGGAACAACTTCTTGGTTGCTGGCCCAGAGCTGGTATCGAAATAAATCGGCCAGGTCGGCGATCAATTCGCGGGTGTACTCCTGTTCCGGGGGGACCGAAGCACTAATAGTATTAAAGGTGTTATACAAAAAATGAGGATTAAGTTGAGCTTTTAGGGCTGTCAACTCACTTTGTAAGGCCGTTTGTTTGAGCATCGCTTCCCGCTGTTGACTTTCCTGTACTTTTTGATAATAATCATAGGTGTGGAAAATACCGAATTGTAAAACATAGAACAGTGCGGGGATATAGATATCCCACCATTCGCCTGGCCCTCTCAGATAACCGAGTCCGAGTGCGGTGCACAATGCATAATAAAGTTGCTGCCACCCTTTTACAAAAATGGGTAGCAGCAGCAAATGCAACAGTATTTTTGAACTTAACTGCCAATTAACTAAGCGTCGAAACATTAACCACCAAATAGGAAGGGTAAGCAAGCCTTTGAGTGGGTAATCCATAAAGACCTGATATTGATAGTAACCGTTTCCCGAGGTTATTCCACTCGACCAATTGATCGCCAGGAAATAAAAAACGGCAAAGGCAGCATAAAATCCTGCTACCAATAACATTTCTCGAGACCAGATGATATGGCGAAAACTCTTTTGCATACGCTAAGCTCCGGTTTTTTTCTTGTATCTCTATTCTCTAATCGATGAATAGCCAATAGCGCCGATGAATAGACAAAGGTAATGGTCGCTCTTTATCGAATAGGTAGTGCGCTCTCTGATACGGGAATTAAAATCCCTCATTGATTGGTGTCTAGATACCGCAGGTGATAGCGAACAGCCTGGTGCCGAGGAACGATGGCACGGCCCCAAGAAAGCAACTATTTGTAAAATGAAATAGACCTTAATGGTGGGAAAAACGCTATCATTTTGGAAAGTTCTGTTTATCATATTCAATCTCTGGCGCTGCGGCCTTTTGTGCAGTATGTATTGTTTAATTACGCGAAAAAAAGTACGTCAAAACAGCGCGTAACCTCGTTGCCTAATAGCAATTTTTGTTTGGGAATTACCAAGGGCAAGGAGCTCTTCAAGACGGAGGAAGGATTGGCTTTTCGCCCGAAACAGGGCTTAGGCACTTATCTCTCTGGCTTGTATACAGAGCCTCATGTTTTTTGCTGTACCGAGGAATTAGATGAAATTTGTATTGATTTTACCTTAGCAGGATATCATCGGTTTTTTGCTACGCCCCCCGCGATTTATCTTTTTTCGGAAGATTTGTTGTCACCTAATTTCGGGCCTCAGGCGGAGGCTTTTTTTGATCACCTTTTCGGTATTGAAGATCACTATGTGAGAGGTCTGGGTATTGAGCAATTTCTGTTGTTTAGGATGCGGGCTAATGTGAGGGAAGTACCAGCTTATTTGCATGTTTTTACTAGTTGTGCGCCCTTGAGTACGGTGTCGTCATTAGCAGGGAAACTGCAATATTCGGAAAGAAAACTGCAACGACTATGTGCTAAAGAACTGGCGGTGTCTCCTAAGCAATTGCTGCGAATATTACGATTCAGGAATTTGTTGGACGTGTTGGGTAACAGTGTGGGAGGAAACATTAATTGGGAGGTGCTTGCCTATGATAATGGGTATTTTGACTATAGTCATTTGCATAGAGACTTCCAGCAGCTTACGGGGAGGTCGCCGGTAATGTTTTCAAAGGATAGTAGGAAAATAGATGCAACTGTGACGGTTTGTCTGGAGTGAATTAACAGCTGATGTCGGTTTTTTACTTGTTATCAAAATGGTTTTGTCATTATCATTGTCATGGTATTTTATACAAGCCTCGTGTTGGAGGTCTTAAAACCAGATGAACAATGAAAAACACTTATTTCACTTTACTTTGTATGTTCTTGATTCACCTGCTATCCGCACAAGAAGAGGCGCGACTGACGGAGCAGGATAAGCTTTACGGCCTTGCCCAGCTATGGAAAGGCGTGGATAAAAATTTTGCATTCTTTGATCAGGTGCCAGAGCTGGATTGGGATAGTATGTATTACGCGAACATTCCACTGGTACAAGCCACAGGTAATGATTATGAATATGTGCGCTTATTGCAGCGGATATGCCACGAGTTGCAAGATGGGCACACCAGGGTTTATCTTCCACAATACCTAAATCAGAAGCGTAATCGGCCAGCGATTTATACAGATATAATCGAGGGGCGCGTATTTGTAACGGATGTCATCAATGACACCATTGCGGCTTTGGGAGTAGCCCCTAAAATGGAGATACTTAAAATTGATGGCGTGCCGGTAAAGGAATATGCGGAAGCAAATGTAAAGCCGTACGCCTTCTCCTCGACTGCGCAGGATATGGACGTTCGCTTGTATGCTTACCAATTGTTGGAAGGGTGGAGTGATGATCCTGCTACATTGACGCTCAAAACACCCGTCGGGACAATCATTGAGCGCGATTTGCCGCGCAACCTACAGCGCAACCACCCTCAAAGTGGGATCATGTCTTTTGAACGACTGGACAATGGTATGGGAGTGCTTACGATCCGTCGTTTTTGGGGAGATGATTTTCAAACGGTCTTTGATAGTATTTTCCCATTGTTGAAAGATACCAAAGGACTGATTGTGGATGTGAGAAAAAACGATGGCGGTAACTCTGATAATGCGGTTTACGTTATGAGCCATTTGTCTTCAAAGTCGTTCTATACCTCCAATTGGTCTACGCCTGTGTATAATGCGGCTTATGATTCGTGGGGGCGTGACCAGGAATGGTACGGTGAGCCGGGGGAATTGGTAGAACCTGATGGTAGCATTACGCCTTATCAGCAGCCGATTGCGATGTTGATAGGCGCGCGGACTTATTCGGCTGGTGAGGATTTTTGTTCTTATTATCAACAAGCGGACATTGGACCAATGATTGGCTCGTTAACTGCCGGAAGTACGGGGAACCCAACGGGGATTAACCTGGTAAAGGATGTGTGGGCGCAGGTTTGTACAAAACGAGATGTGTTTTACGACGGTACTGAGTTTGTAGGGATAGGCGTTAAGCCAGATATCGCGGTGGCATCTACGGCAGAGGATTACCTGAGTGGGAAGGACACGGTGTTGGCAGCAGCCATTGCTTATTTGTTAGAGAAGCAATGAAAAAACTAGCCTGTCCTATGATTTTAAGAAAGCAAGTGCCCGGGCTAACCCCCGGCGCTTTTTTAGCGTAAGCTGTTTGCCACTTTTCTGATTGTAAATCTTCACCAGTTCTGTTTCGTACTGGTCATAGAATTCTGGATCGAAATTGGCGAGGCCTAGGTTTTGCAGAACTTCTTCGATGTCCGTTTTTTGTGCCAGCCACTTTTCGCAGACTTCATGGCGGTAGCGAACGCCCATGAGGTTGAAGCCGCGAATATGGCCATCGTTGGCGTCGTAATTGATACGCACTGCTTTTTCGCCGTCTTCGTGTTCCCAGTAAAGGGTGTCCATATCGTCGGGCATCTTGGCGGGAACGTCACCGTAGACCTGGTATTCAATGTCTACGAATTTAGCAGAGTTAAACCAGATGCCAGGATCATAAGCAGTTGGTTGCCCGCAGATGTTATAGGCAGCAACTTCTCCCATCATCCGGCCAGTGTACCATATTGCTTCGATGGGGCGCCGACCTGGTCGAGCTTCCCTGAGTTGGGCACAGTCACCGATAGCATATACATTCGGGAGGTTCGTTTCCAGATTTTCATTGATTAAAATTCCTCGGCCTATTTCCAGGTCGGTGTCTTTTAGGAAGGCTACGTTGGGGCTGACCCCAGCTGTAAGGCCTACGTAGCCGCAATCAATCCGTTCTCCAGTATTGGTGATGACCGCAGTGGCCCTGCCCTGCCCGTCATCAATGATTTCTTTTAATTCTGTTTCCAGGCGCAGGTCAATGCCGCTTTTTTTGATGTGGCGATTGATCATGTCTGATTCTTCCGGTGGGAGGACGTTGCTCCAGTAGCTTTTTTCCCGAACCAAAAAAGTGACAGGAATATGGCGAGAGTGAAACATTTCAGCCATCTCAATTCCAATCAAGCCTCCACCAACAATCACGGCTTGCTTTAGTCCCTCGCTATGCGCTTCCATGTTTTCGAGGTCTTGATAGCTATATAGCCCGCCCACGCCTTCGAGGTCCTGACCCGGCCAACCAAATTTGTTGGGCTTGCTACCCAGTGCGAGGACTAATTTGTCGTAAGGCATGTTTTCGCCACTTTTAAAATGTAGCAACTGATTGGTGAAATCAATATTTTCAACGTAGCCTTTCTTGAGGTCTATATTATTTTTTTTCCAAAAATGAGGCTCATAGGGTTGGGTGTCAGAAAACCGCATATGTCCCATGTAGATATACATGAGTGCCGTACGAGAGAAAAAATAGTCAGTTTCTCCGGAAATCAAGGTAATTTCGTGATCACTTTGCTTTCGCAAAAAACGAGCAGCAGTAACCCCGCTAATTCCATTTCCGATAATCGCAATATGCATGAAAGGTGGTTTTGTAGTTCTGACAAGGTAATGTTTTCCATTAAAAACTGTATTGTGATATCGATGATAATCAAGCGGAAGGGTCCGGTTGTGGACAATCTTTCTTATTTTCGTTATTAGTACATCAATTATGTTCTTGCCGCCCTTTATTATTTCGTTTTTCCCTTAATCTTTACAAACTTTGTCGGAAAGGTGTCATACCCTTGCTTCAGAATGAATTAGCTTTGGCCTATGTTTAGTTGGATCGAACGCGCATTGGTGGTTTTCATAGCTGGCCTATTCTTGTCTTCAGGAATTAGTGCCCAAACCATTGTTAGTACTAGTCCACAGAATAAACGTGCTATTGTCGAAGAATTTGGGGGTATTTACTGTGTTTATTGCCCTCATGGTCACCAGGTTTTACAAAACCTTGATGAAGACTTAGGAGATAATCTGGTGCTTGTCAATTATCAAACCGGTCCTTATGCTATCCCCATTGGCGATGACCTCGATTTAGGGAATGACTACAGTTTCTTGTTAGAAGAACAATCCCAGCTCAGTGGTTACCCTGCTGCAACGGTTAATCGCCACGTTTTTCCAGGATTAGAGCAAAGTGTACCTGGTGCTACTGCACTTGGACGAGGAGAATGGCCGGAAGCTATAGGTGAAATTCTTGCTCAAACTGCACCCGTGAATATTGCAGCCACTGCAACCTTGAATATCTCTACCCGGCAACTTGAACTTTACATAGAGTATTACTATACGGCCAATGTTCCACTTAATACGAATCGTTTACATGTAGCGATTTTACAAAACAATGTTCTAGCTCCGCAGCATGGAGGAAATGCGGGAGATTTTTACACACATCAGCACCTTTTTCGAGAGTTTTTGACAGGGCAAGAAGGCCATATTATTACAACTACTTCGGAAGGTACATTCGGTAGCCTAACTTATAATCTTGATCTTCCTATTTATTATCGAGATGTTTGGATGGACCCTGTAAATATTGAATTGGCAGTCTTTATCAGCGAGGACGAACAAGAAGTGCTTAACGCCATAGAAGTCGCTCCGGTTTTGGTCTCAGATTATGCTACAGACGCTAATTTGATTGCAATTATTGCTACAGATGATACCTGCGATCCATTTCTTCCAGCAGAAATTATTTTCCGAAACGACGGGCAAGATATGCTGACGGCGTGTACTATTCATTACGGCATTACGGATGGCGTATCTAATACGGTTGAGTGGACAGGAGAGGTAGCTCCCTTGGAAGAGCTTACATTGGAGTTGCCCCCCATTGAAACATTGTCAGGTTTGCCCAATAATACCTTTTATGTAATCTTGGAAAACCCTAATGACAGTGTTGACCCTACCAGCTTTAATAATACGCGTGAGCATTACTTTTCACTAGCACCACAAGCAGAAGACCCATTTTTCGAACTGGCAATACGTACCGATGAGTTTGGATACGAATTGTACTGGGAGGTGATAAATGAATTTGGGGAGATATTAGTGAACGGAGGGAATCAGGTCGTTGGTGAAACCAATGGCGGGTCTCAAATTGCAACGCCGTCTGACCCCGGAGCTTACAATAGCAATGCTTTTATTATTGAAGAATTTTACCTTCCCTCCTCCGGTTGCTACGAGTTGCGACTACTAGATGACTACGGCGATGGCCTTTGTTGTTTCTATGGCAATGGCTTTTATAGGCTGCGCCAGCCCGATGGCAGCATACTCCTGCAAGGAGGTGAGTTCGGCTCCTTTGAAGAAAAGCATTTTACCGTAGGGGCAATTACAAGCACTAGCTCAGTATTGAAGGAGAAAGAAACAGGCCCTGCCTTATTTCCCAACCCATTACAACAAGGGCAGGCAGTACAGCTCCTATGGCCGGAAATACCACCTGCTCGCTTTGAATGGCAGCTTTTTTCTGCCAATGGAACTGTATTGTTACAAGGGGATCAATCTCAGTTGCCACAGAATAACCAACAACCGGCAGGTTATTATTTGTTACAAATCCGTTACGACGAACAATTACACACCCTACCCTTTATTGTGCAACCTTAGTCTCAATAATTCCTTTTGCCTTTGCTTTTTTGTACTAACTTTGTTGAATATGCCCAAACCACTTAGTACCGGGTATAACTTCAATACTTCACGCTGTATTAAGTCATTATGAAGGCAAGCTTACTTTTTATTTTGGTGCTGGGTTTGGGTTTTTCTTTGACTGGGCAACAAGCCTTGAGCATTGAACCCGCTAATATCCGTAAACAGATCAGTATCACCGCTAATGATGTCAACCATGAAGAGGTATTTAAAGTGGAGATCAAGAACCTTTCTAGTCGCCGTTTGCGGCTGCGGTGGGATAAAATAGTCGCCTACCAACCTTATGCCTGGGAGAGTCAGATTTGTGATAAAGAAGCCAGCTACCCCCCCCTCTGTTACAAGTAACTATGATCCATTCCAAGGTGTCTTGGCACCTGTAGTCTTAGAAGCTGGGGAGTCCTTTGATCTGTTTTTCACCATCTCACCCTACAATACCACTGGCCAAAGTAAAGTGGAAATTGTATTCAGAGACATTGACCGACCTGACAATATCTTGGGCACAGCTTCTTTTCAAGTAAGCCTTACCGACGCTGAAGACACAGCAAAATTGGCAGAGTTGGGTGGCCGGATTAAGGTATACCCTAATCCAGTACACGATCGCTTTTTTCTAACCAATACTCCCGAGCTCGGGCGAATTGATATTTACAACACCTTGGGGCGCAAGGTGCGTTCTTTCGACAATCCCCAACCTGGGGATAGTTTTTTAGCGGGTGACCTTCCTCAGGGGGTCTATTTGCTTCATCTAGTGGATAGAAATGGTAAAGTCGTCCGTACGTTGCGTTTGCTACGCCGGGATTTCCGCCCTTAGCAGGAAGAAGGATATTCATCTAAAGACAAGTACCGTTGATCGAACTATTGCGTGCATTTTGCGCAGGTTTGCTAACTTTGATTAGTTCGTATAGCTGTACCTGGCATTAAATGGGCTAAAAGCAAAAGGGGGACACCCTATCCATTTAGTGCGAGGTATGTGAATTGGAAGTGCCGGGTCGGTACCTCGAAAGCCCACTGTGTCATGAATACCTTAGAAAACATAAGCATTGCATTTGGTTCAGTGCGTGATAATTGGCTTCGCGCCATTCTTACATTAGTCATCATAGCTTTTGGGATAATGGCGTTGGTAGGTATTCTGACCGCTATTGATACTGCTATCTTTTCCCTTAATGATAACCTGTCTTACTTGGGTGCGAATACCTTTGATATAGACCCCGCAGGGCGAGGAGTGAGTGGCCGCCGTGGTGGTCGCCAGCAAAAACAAGGAGATCCATTTAGTTACCACCAAGCGACCGAATTTAAAGAACGTTATGATTTTCCTTCCGATGTGTCTCTTTCCTTGTACTGCACAGGCTTGGCGACGATCAAATATGACAACGAAGAGAGCAACCCCAATGTAACCGTTTTTGGAATTGATGAAAACTACCTTGAAGCACGTGCTTTTAACCTAAAACATGGCCGGAATTTTACCAATAGGGAAGCTCGTAATGGGGGGATGGTTACCATTATTGGTTCTGAAATGATTGATATGCTTTTTGCGGGTAACAGTGAGCGGGCGATGGGGAAATATGTTACGACGCCCAATGGCAAGTACCTTGTTATTGGCGTATTGGAAGAGAAAGGATCGTCGATGAACCAGAGTGAAGATCGGCGTATTCTCATCCCGCTTCAAACAGCAAAGCGTTATTATGGGGCAGAACGTACAAACTACAGTATAATGGTGTCTGTAGCAGACGCCAGCCGGATTGATGCAGCCATCGGCGAAGCCACAACAACTTTACGCAATGTAAGGGGCCTCTCTGCCGGCGACGAAAACGATTTTGATATCTCGAAAAGTGATGGCTTGTTGGATATTATCAAAGAGAATACCGTTTATCTACGATTGGCGGCTATTAGTATTGGTTTTATTACCCTCCTGGGGGCTGCTATTGGCCTGATGAACATCATGCTCGTATCTGTGACGGAGCGAACTCGCGAAATTGGTATTCGTAAAGCACTGGGAGCAACCAGTAAAAATATTCTTATCCAGTTTTTAACAGAAGCAGTGGTTATCTGTCAGATTGGAGGAATCCTGGGTATTATCCTTGGCGTAATGATTGGCAACATTGTCAGCTTCCTCTTCGGGAGTGCTTTCCTTTTTCCATGGCTCTGGATTACGGTTGCGCTGATTACCTGTACGGCAGTAGGTTTACTATCGGGGCTCTATCCCGCATTACGGGCTGCTGCATTAGACCCTATTGAGTCGTTACGGTATGAATAAAGTGGTCATTTTTGGCTATGCTACAATGATTTTTTTCACTCCTCTTGCCGTAATCTTTCCAGTACAGCTGCTAGTTCTTTTTCTTTAGAACCAATAAAAAAGCGGTAATACCATAGGGTGAAGTAGTAGGTAGGGATGGCTATTGCTATTAGCGCGGGAATGGTCGTTAGCCAAAATTTAGAGCTTGAAAAAGCGGAGAAATCATTTTTATTGCCTAATCCAAATCCGGCCATGAAGCCGATAATTAGCCCCACAGGCATCAAGAATATAGAAAGTCGTACCAATCTTGTTTTATAGGTGTTGAGAATATTCAGGTAAGCTTCCGTAGAAGCTACAATATTCATGGCAGGTACCGCCTCAATGTCGCTGGTAAAGCGCCGATAGTAACGGTAAGCGATAATCATTACCAAGAGGATGGTGCTTTCCATTAATATCAGAAAAAGTGGATGAAAATCCTGCCAGTAGAAAAGTAAACCTACGAAGGCTGCTGTACTAAACAACAACTCTCCCTGTACTAAGCGGCGGATACGCTGTAGTACACTGTCGTTCTTTTGGCGGGCCGTTGCCACCAAATCTGGGCGAAGGCGATCATACCAAGCTTCAGCCCGGTCATTCGCCTGACCCCAAAGTTCCTGTAGATCAAACTCTTGCATACCCCTTTGCTATTAAACTTTTTTGTAATCGTTTTTTTACTCGTAGTAATCGTACACCTATATTATTGACTGTTATTCCAAGAATATCTGCCATTTCTTCATAAGAGTTTCCCTCTAGGTGCAACAGGATTACCGCTCGATCTTCCTTCTTTAATTCGTTAATACATTGATATAAAAGATTGATGCGTTCTTCTCGCTGCCTATTTGTTTCTGTTTCGCCTCCCGAGTTGTCGGGCAAATGATAGAAGTGTTCGTCTATCCCTGGCCGGTCTACCCTTCTTTTGGCTTTCCGTTGGTGAGTAAGGGCAGTGTTCAAGGCCACTCTATAGATAAAGGTCGATAGTTTTGAGTTCCCCTTAAAACGAGCGTATGATTGCCATAGCTGAATCAGCATTTCCTGATACAGGTCATCGAAGTCAGCTTGGTCCTGGGTGTAAGCCCGCCCAATCTTATACAGAATACCATAATGCTGGTCAATAATATGTTGAAACTCCTTTTTCAATTTGGTATCGTCTGCTGGCTTGTTGAATAAGTATACAAGAAAACGAATTTCTTACAGATTGGGAGAGATCATTTTTAACGAAGGACCATTTGTTTAAAGTGGAGTGCTTCAATTGAGGTACAAAACATGAGTCATCCCGAATTTTGGCTTAGGCCAAAACCCAAGCTGACTACAACTAAGAATTAGTCATTAGGCATCTGAAAAGAGTGATTTATCTGACTATTTGTACGAAACCCCATGATTTCACTAGTAGAAATCATGGGGTTTCGTCTTTAACGATAGGTTTTGCAGTTGGTCAGCACGGATTTTGATGACAATCAAAATTCGGGATGACTCATAATTAGAGAAACTTAAAAAATGATACCAGCAGTAAGTGCGAGACCGCGGTGCTGCAATTTCTTGAACCCATTGTCATTGTTATTATTGGCATCATCGTCAAGAATGTTATTGATGCCGTGGTTGTAACGCAGAT
>NZ_KB903551.1 GCF_000379805.1 Lewinella cohaerens DSM 23179
GGATTCGAAGTATACCAGAATACGCCTAACCCATTTGCTGCAGAGACCATGATTGGTTTCAACTTGCCAACAGATGAGGAAGCAACAGTAACGATCAGCGACGCAAGTGGCCGTGTACTCACAGTAGTACGTGGTGATTACGCAGCTGGTTACAACACNATCAACCTGACCAAGGAGATGATCCAAGGTGCAACAGGTGTGTTGACTTACACGGTAACTGCCGGTGAGTTCACTGCTACCAAGAAGATGATTGCTGTAAAATAATGATTGTGGATAAGGCGTATTCTTACGTCTCCGCAAACGTTGTTACAACAACATAAATAACGAGAGGGCTCCGGAATTTCCGGGGCCCTCTCTGTGTTATAGATACTAGAAGTATTTATTTAAGATGGAATACCTTTACCACTATATTCTTGGAGAAGGTCGATGTGTTTTCGATAAAATCATTAAAAACCATGAAGGCAACCTACGAAACTTTAATTTATCCCGAACTTGATAAGGTAAGACAGGCTGTTAGGCGATTAATGAACCTTGGAGAGAAGGAAATTACAGATATATTAAATGCGCTAGCTGATTTGTCAGAGGAAGAGACCCCCTTTTTACTCAAGGCCAATCAAGAGGATTTGGATCGGATGTCAAAAGAGGATCCTAAGTATGATAGGTTATTATTGACAGCGTCAAGGGTAGCAGCTATTGCCACTGATTTACGTAAAGTAGCCAGTTTACCATCTCCTTTAGGCAACCTTCTGGAGGAACGTATAGTGGAATCGGGATTGGCCTTGAAGAGAATTAGTGTACCCTTGGGCGTTGTGGGGATTATTTTTGAATCTCGCCCAAATGTAACTTTTGATGTCTTTTCCTTGTGTTTGAAATCAGGAAACGGAGTCGTCTTAAAAGGCAGTCGAGATGCCCATAGCTCGAACTTGGCAATTTTACAACTCATCAAAACGGTTTTAGCACCTTACGGGATAGAGGATTGTTGCTATCTTGCTCCAAGTGAACGGGAAGCATTACCCTCGATTTTGCAGGCTGATAAATATATTGATGTGGTCATTCCTCGTGGAAGTCAGGGCTTAATTAAGTTCGTTAGAGAAAACGCCAGGGTTCCTGTGATCGAAACAGGAGCTGGAATAGTTCATACATATCTGGATAAAACAGCGGATATTACCAAGGCAAAAGGCATTGTTACAAATGCAAAGGCACGTAGAGTGTCTGTTTGTAATGCACTTGATTGTTTATTGATTCATGAAGAGGTTGCGGAGCAATTACCATTTATCGTATCTGATCTTGGCAGCTTGTATGAGTGCAAGATTTTAGCGGATGAACAGGCTTATACGCTATTGATGGGCGCTTATCCAAAAGAGTTGTTATTTGCAGCTAATGCGGATAGTTTTGGAACGGAATTTTTAAGCATGCAACTTGCAATCAAAGTAGTTACAGATATAGAGGAAGCACTTGACCATATTGCAAAATACAGTTCCAAACATAGTGAAGCAATTGTTGGAGAAGACAACGCTACCTGCGATTATTTCCTCAAACAGGTAGATGCCGCAGTGGTATATGCAAATACAACTACCGCTTTCACTGATGGAGCACAGTTTGGAATGGGAGCAGAAATAGGCATTAGTACCCAAAAATTACATGCAAGAGGTCCAATGGCCTTAAGAGAATTGACTTCTTACAAATGGATTGTAAAAGGAGATGGCCAGATTAGAGAGTGATTTTCAGTAAACAACGCTGAAGAGCATTCCGCCAGTGTGGGATTTTAAGCCCACTGACTTGTTTGATTTTCGCTTTGTTAAGCACACTATAATGTGGACGTTGAGCAGGGGTTGGATACTCCCGGCTTTCAATAGGATCGACGTCGCATGATATTCCTGCAAGTTCAAAAATGGCAAGTGCAAAATCATACCAGCTACAAACACCCTCGTTGCTATAATGAAAAATGCCAGCCAGTTGATGAAGTTCTAATAAGCCACTTTCAACCTTTTCAATCAACTGTAAGGTAAATAACGCTAAGTCATAAGCGTAGGTAGGCGTTCCAACTTGGTCGAATACAACCCGTAATTCGGGACGTTCCTGACCCAGTCGGAGCATTGTTTTAACAAAATTATGCCCATAGCTACTATAGACCCATGAGGTCCGAATAATGGTAGCTACAGGAAGGATTTTACTTATTTTTTGATCACCGGCTAACTTCGAGGCTGCGTAAACACCTCTGGGGTGAGTGGGATCATTCTCTTTGAGTGGGCGATCAATTCCAGATTGGTAGACATAATCTGTACTATAGTGAACTAAGTGGGTATTATAAATCTTGCAAATAACCGCTAGTTCCTCCGCAGCGACGGCATTGATAGCAAAGGCATTCTCTTGCTCTTGCTCAGCAAGGTCTACAGCAGTGTATGCAGCAGTATTCAAACAATATTGTGGATGGTGAACAGTAAAAAAAGCCTCCACTTGTTCTGTGTTAGTAATATCTAGTTCTTGCCGGGTAGGCAATAGGAAGTCCCACTGCGGGAAAATAGCAGCTAAAGAAGCAAACTCTTTTCCGAGTTGACCGCCAGCACCAGTAATTAGGAGCTTAGGCATAGCTCAATAATTTTAAATGTACATAAGTAACGCACAAGATAGAGCTACAGAGAGTATTGAGCGATAAATTAACCAGCTATCTACTTCTTTGAGGAAATAAGAGTTGTTAAGAGACTAGCCCCATGATATTTTGTAGCAATGCTTCGGGCGAGCTGTTTTTTTCAAATTCCAGATCTTCCTCATCGGTTGAAGGAATTCCAGATTCTTTTACAATCAAGCGGTTACTGACGATTTGATAATCAGCAGGATCGTATTGATAGATACTCCATTGTCCCCATTGGTACTCAAGTGCGGTGAGGTTTTCAACCCAGTCACCTGAATTGAGGTAGGTAATTGGATGGCCATGAGCGTTGGTGGTTCTCATTTGGGGTAGGTGTATGTGTCCACAGATAACGTAGTCGTATTTTTGCTGGCCAGCTAGATCAATAGCTGTTTCCTCAAAGTCACTGATAAAACTGACGGCCTTTTTTACGCGTTGTTTAGCCTCTTTGGCTAAAGACATTGGCTGAAGACCAAAGACTTTACGGATTTTGTTGACAAAACGATTAAAGACAATAAGGTAATCGTAGCTTTTTCCGCCTAGCTTTGCAATAAAAGGGGAATAACGGACGGATAGATCAAAGATGTCACCATGAAAGATCCAGGCACGTTTGTCTTTTAATTGGAGAACCAACTTATCGCGTAAATGAATGTTACCAGTAGAGAAATCTGAGTAACGGCGCAGTATATCATCATGGTTGCCTGTAATGTAATAGACTTTTGTGCCTTTGGCTGCCATTTTTAATATACGCTGAATAACTTGCATGTGTTCCTTTGGAAAATAACGTTTCCTGAATTGCCAGATATCAATGAAATCTCCATTGATGACAAGGGTTTTCGGGCGAATACTTTTTAGGTAGGTAAGTAATTCCTTGGCGTGGCAGCCATAAGTGCCCAAGTGGACGTCAGAAATAACAACAATATCTGGCTCGCGCTTCATGGCGGGGTGGGCTTTGTTTTGATGCTGCAATTTCCTCAGATGGTGTGAAGTAGACATGAAGAAACGGTTATCTTTAATTTAATTTTGAGGTGTTTTATAATTCTTTATAAACGGAAGAGGATTAAATATTTTTTGAAGAGCTGATGATCAAAATTGCGTATTCCCCGATCTATAAGTACCAGTTGCCCGAAGGGCACCGATTTCCGATGGCCAAATATGAGTTGTTACCAGAGCAGTTGTTGTATGAAGGGACGGTAACGGAAGAACAGTTCTTTTCACCTGAGCGGTTATCTGAGGAAGTATTGCTTTGGACGCATACCAAAGCGTATTGGCAAAAACTTCGGGAACAAAAGCTAAATAGAAAGGAGGAGCGGGCTATTGGTTTTCCAATGAGGCTAGATTTGATTGAACGAGGTCGGCATATCTCGCAGGGAACGATTCAGTGTGCGCAGTATGCTCGTAGAAATGGCGTTGCACTAAATATAGCAGGAGGTACACACCATGCTTTTGCTGATAGGGGAGAAGGCTTTTGTGTTTTTAATGATTTTGCTATTGCTGCCAATTATTTGTTAAGAAACAAAGAGTCGGAACGCATCTTAATTGTCGATCTTGATGTCCATCAGGGGAATGGCACTGCCCGGATATTTAAAGATGATCCCCGTGTTTTTACCTTTAGCATGCACGGAGAACGAAACTATCCACTGAGGAAAGAACATTCCGATTTAGATATAGGCCTTCCTGATAAAACAGAAGGAGATGTGTATTTACAAAGATTGGAAGCGACGTTGCCTGATTTATTGAAGGATCATCAGCCAGATATGGTCTTTTACCTTGCGGGGGTAGATGTTTTGGCTACGGATCGTTTGGGGCGTTTGAGCCTGAGCTTACAAGCTTGTAAACAAAGAGATCAATATGTTTTTGAAACTTGTTATGCGGCTCGACTACCAGTTGCGGTCAGTATGGGAGGTGGTTATTCTCAGCGGATAGCTCAGATCATTGAAGCTCATGCAAATACCTATAGGGCGGCAAGTGATGTGTTTGGTTAGAAATATTGTCCAAGGCCTACTACAATTCCGTTGGTGCCAATAGGGTGAAGACCATAACCATAATCAACCCTTAGCACAGCCTGTTGCGACTTAGGAGAAATAATACGCAGCCCTCCACCCATGAAATACTTCAGGTTTTCTTGTTCCAAGATATCGTTGATCCCTCCCCCTGGGTTTCTCCAACTCCCAATATCCATAAATGCTACGGCCTGTAGGCTAAGCCAAGGCTTTTTGAATAATAAGTACCGGTATTCTAAATTAAAAACCACTGCAGCGGTACCCCTGTCAACACGGTTACCTGATCCACGGATATTTACTCGACTGTCAACTACAAATGGAGCAAAGGGAGTGTTTTTATTGGTTGAATATCCTAACGAAATACGGGTTGCAAACAGCCCTTTTTCGGCTACTGGATGATATCTTCTCCAAATTACTCTTAGTAAATAAAAAGGGAGGGACTCTTCTGGTTGTAAAACAATTTCACTGGATAAAGTGAGGTCGAAACCGGAGGTCTGGTAAAGGTCGTAGTGTAATTTTCGTAAATGGTATCCTAAACGGATTAATTGTTTTTGCTCGGTACGTGCTTCAGGCCCAGGAGTCTGCTCTGTATTCACCTTGGCATAATCTTCCTGGAAATAAGTATACCCGAATTGAATATCTTCTTCCGGGTTGAAGAAGTACCTCCAGTTTGCACCCAAATTGTGGTTGTCATAAAGGTAATCAATCTGTTCGTCGCCAAAATAGAGAGGTTCTTGGCTAGCATATCGTTCCAATTGGAGGCCAAAACCCCAGTTGTGATGACGGAAATAGTTTTGCCTATAGGCTATTTTACCACCAAGGCGGCCATCAACTTGTCGAGTCAGAAGGGTAACTGTATTGCCTTTTCCACGCCAATTTTGATCTTCGTAACCAAGTTCCCACCAGAAATTGTCTTCAAGCCCTCCAAGTAAAGCGATTGGGTATCGGGTAATCCCCTCGCGGAGTTCAATCACAATGTGAATACCATTCGGAAGGGTATCTAATGAATAACTCGCATGAAAAATACCCGCAGAATTAGATAATCTTCGCAAATCGGCAGAAAGTACCTCTAGTTGTAAGGGCTCACCTGGTTGTAGTAAGGTGAGCCGCTGTAAAGCCTCTATTTTACTCCGCTTTAATCCAGTATAAGTTATAGAGGCAACTTCTTGAGAGAAAACAAAATTACTTATTGATAAAAAAACTAATAGTAATAGGCGCATGAAAGGTTTTGATGGAGTTCCTTAAGAAACGCTAGGCCAAAGAATCTATTTCTCTATTAAAAGACAGAAACCCTAAGCCCAAAGTTCATGGTAGAAGCTGATCCATTGGTATCAAGGATAAATTGATTGCGAAATTGGGTATACAGGAGCTCTACTTCTAGTTTAGGGGTGATTTGATATTTTGCACCAACTCCTGCTTGATAGAAATAGTCAAACTCATCTTGCCAATAAGGTGAGAAAGATCCTAGCGAGTAAATGGTCGTTTTGCTATTTGGAAAGTAACTGAAAATTAGTTGAACAGGAGTAGAAAATCGATTAATANGCCCGTCTTCCTTTTTGCCAATATCTTCAAGGAGAATATCCAATTCTGTGAAAAAAGAAAAATTATCGCCTAATGAAAAGTCGTTGAAAATTTGGGTAAACCAAGTATCACCATTAAAGTCGATGAACGGCCGTTCAGCATTGCCTGCCAAATCCTCTCCAACTGCAAACCAGTAGGTAGATTGAATAGATAAATTAGGAAGTGCTACAAATGGAGCATATCTAATTTTAGGGCCAACACCAGTAAGTCCTTGTCTTGTACTTGAAGTTTGTTCCAGGTTGAAGACGTCAAAGCGAGAAATACTTTTTGGGCCAAAGCTTACTTGCCGATAACGAAGATCGAAACCAGCATTAAATCGATTATTGAGACCATAGAGCACGCTCAAGTTTTGGGTGAAAAAGGTAGCTTGGTCAGTAGGTGGGCCGTCGCCATTCCCTGTGATTTGGTTGTAGAGATTGGTAAAACCTTTTATTTCAAAACTCCCCTTTGGAATAGATGCACTGACAACATAGCGAGCTGCATTATTACCTCCGGGAGATAGCGTGGTAGGAGCTTCTCCGGAGTCTTGGGGACTTGGCGTTTGATTTAAAGTCCAGTCATAATTGTAAAAACGGACAGTAGATTTGGACAAGGGGCTGCTGCGGTAACGATTGATGAAATCTACTGCACTGTTTTTATTACCACCAAAATCTTTAGCATACCATTCGAATATTTGAGATAAAGCGACTTCTTCTCCGTCAACTTTGATAAATTCTTCATCGTTGAGTGCTAAACGTGTCTGCTGTTCGAGTTGGTTCTCCAAGGTATTGGGGAGGTAGGCACGATTGATAATAGGTGGGCAATCTAAAGCACCACAAACAAGCACAAAGTGAAAGCGTGAGTCTTGGTAAGTACCTAGCAGTTTATCTTTTTCCAGTTCATTGAGTGTAATCTGTTCACCCGCGATGGTGTACTTCTGACGCTCAAAGAAACCGCTTACTTTTAATGGAGAAGAAATAGGGTAGTTATCTATGACTTGCCCAATTACAAGAATGTTATAGGTATTGATGTAAAAGGCCTTCAGGGTACTATCGTCGGCATTGCTTAGGTTAGTATTAGCTATTTTCTGGCGAAGGTTATTTAGTGCGATAGGGTTTTGGTGAATATTTTGATAGTCAACAAGACCATTAATGACATTCGCCTGAAAAAATACATCAGCATCAGTGAAAAAGGAACTTACTTGAGCTTGAACAACAAAGCTGCTACCTAAAAAGAGTAGAATGTGAAAATTATTGAGAAGTCTCATATCAGAAGTATTTTTAGGCTTTATTTCAACAGGAGACTTGCTCATCTACATTGGTAGGCATTCTCGTTATTGACGATGAAATACTAACAACATGTAATGTGGATGGATGACTAGTTGATTGTCGAATCACGGACGTTCATCCAGATCGCACTTGAAAAAAGAAGAATATAAAAGTAGATAGAAGAATATCAATCTTAATAATAGCAAGAGCGCATTTGCTTAAAACAAAAAAAGTCATCCGCAGTACGGATGACTTTTTACTTATAATCCCATGAACATATCCAAAATAAGTAGCTCTTTTGAAAAAAAGAGGTCAGAAATTTTGCTGAACGATATCAGCGGACTATCTTCGTCCTCATAATCAGTCGAAAAACACGTACATAACCTTAACAAATTGTAATCTCACGACTGACTGAGTATAATCCCATGAATAACGACCTTTCGAAGGTGAGGAGAGCAATTCCTCACCTTTTTTTATTCTATAGTTAAAGGATTTAATCTGAGTAGCTGTAGTCCGTCCTGACAAAAGTTGTTGCCAGGACGTCCCACCACCAACAAATTATAATCCCATGAACATGTCAAATTTGAAATCGCAAAGGTTGCTTTCAATCTCTTTGCTTTGTTTGTGTGGGCCTTTCCTCCCGATCACATTACAAATATGGGGTAAAGATGGAGGGGGAACAAAGACAAAAAAGGTAATTTGTGAATTTTTTTTCAGGAATAATTAAATGTAAAGTGTTTGTTGTTAGTGGATTGTGTGTGTTTAAAGTGAATTTTATTTTTTTTGTACACTGCTGATAAGGCCAAAAAAAAGATGATTTTTCGCGTATTTTTTTTCTGAGTACTACAAAAAAAAGAAAAAGCCCTGCTGAAAATGTTTTCAGCAGGGCTTTTTATCAGTATGCTCAAGAAGTGTTTTACTCTTCTTCTTTCATTAAATCATTAAAGTCTTCTTTCAGGTCATCAACCTTCTCGTCAATTTTAGCCGAAACGACTTCTGCTACGGCTTTAACCGTATCAACAACATCTTCGAGAGATTCCCCAATGGTTGTGCCAATAGCATCAAGCAATGACTCCTCAGGAGCAGGAGGTGTCTCCACTTTAGGAGGTGTTTCTGCTTCAAGGCTATCTTTTTCAGGCGAAGGTTCGGCAACCTTTTTCTTACCTCCTTTTTGCTCATTGATGGCTTGAGCAGCGTTTGCCAATTGATCGCCGCTTTCCTGTTCGAGTTTTTCTTGTTGCTGACGAATGTCTTCGGCAATCTTTTCCTTGGCCTTGGCTTCTGCCTCCCGGCGTGCAGCTTCTTCCTGGCGTTTTGCCTGGCGTTGTGCTTCGCGAGATTTTTCCTTTTCTATTTTATCTTCCAGCTGGACCTTGGTCTTCATCATGTCTTCGTACTTCTCCTTTTTGGAGTTGACACGCTGTTCGATCATTTGAATTTTTGCCTGCCGAATCTGGGCTTCTAGTTGGCCATCTGTGCGATCAATTTTACGGGCCTGGAAAGCAAGATCGTCTTCATCTCGCTTGATAGACCTTTCCATCTTTTCAATAGCATTGAGTAGGCCATTGTAGCGGCTGGTGATTCGATTAAGCGGTGAGTTTCCACCACCTGAGCCTCCATCGCCACGGTCACCAAAACGTTTTTCTTTTACGTCTTTAAATGCATTATCAATACGCTGCCACAACTTATTACGATGTTCTTTGGTAAAAGTGGTGCCGCGTAGGTCTTTTTGTAAGCGCTTAAGCTCGTCAAAGATTTTATTGAGGTGTGTATTTTCTTTAATGCGCTTCTCTACATCTTCAATTGTTTCGCTAAAGCGCTGCATGTTTTCCTTAGAGCTTTCGCGAAACTGATCATCCATCTTACTACGTAGGGCCTTCAAGGTATCGAATGCCTTGTTGGTGCGCGCCTTGATTTCATCAGCGTGCTCTCTGAGTAAAGTCCGATCGCGCATTTGCTGCTGGACTTTACCCCAGAAGTTTTTCAAATTGCCCCATAGTTCTTTATCGTAATCCTTAAGGCTCGCTAGCTTTTCCTCAAGTTCTTTAAGCTCATTACGGTATGCGTCACTTAGCTTAGAGGAAAGTACAACGAAATGCCATTCCGTTTGCGCTCGTTGAATAAGGTCGGTCCTTTCTACTTTAATCTCTTCGGGGAGAATACTTTCCGTAATAGATAACTCGCGAGAAAAGGTCTGGTGACCTTCCGGGAAAATGACAGGTTCTTCCTTGTCATTGCGCCAGTTATCCATCATTTGCTGGTAGAAGTCATCCGTAGCCAGGGCTTCGGGAAAGGTGTAAATGATCACCTTGTTTTCATCAATCTTCAATTCGAGGGCTACGAGAATGCGTTCATCGGCAGCATCCGTTCCCCAAAGTACAATCTTATTTCTCATTACTTACGTGCTTGTTCACTGGTGTTAATGACAGTGATTTCGTGCAAAAAGAGACAGGATTACCTGCCCTTGTATTCCTATGTGCTGGTTAGCATATACTTAAGAGGATGCCGAACCTGCAAAGCAAAAGTAGGAAATTCTTACTATAGATAGGCTACCTCTCAAATTCGATTTGTTTGAGATACAACGCTATAGGCTAATCAGAACTCTTTAAGGCAAAGATTTCTAATATGAACTACTTCGGGAAGTTAGTGCTCATAGCACTACTGGGGCTGCCTATTGCTTTGAGTGCACAAGATGTCTTGGTCTATGAATTGGCTGATATTCAGGTGTATGGCTGTGAAAGAACCGCGCCAGCAATCGTTCGCCAAATGAGCGGTTTGAGGGCGGGGGATAAAATTCAACTTCCTGGAAGTACAATACCTCAGGCTGTACGCAGATTATTACAGCAACAGCTCTTTAGTGATGTCCAAATAGTTCAAGAAAAAACAGAGATGGATTTGGTTTGGCTTTCTATTACGGTGGAAGAGGCTCCACTGCTGGAAGCCGTTACCGTAAGTGGGCTTTCTCGCCGGGAAAACGAGGAATGGGTGGAATGGCTGAAGCTGCAGCACCCGCTTAAGACGTCTTGGTTGCCCGCTGGAGAAGCACAGCTTAAAAGTGCTATTTGCCAACGTTTAGAAGAGGAGGGCTATGCTCCCGAAGGCTATGTGCTGACGAGCGGTATAACAGCAGGTGGTATAGCGTTGGTCGTACAGTTTGATAAACCCCAAAAGCAAAAGCTCGTAGATATTCACTGGGATGGTGTGAGCCAGCAGCAAATCAAAGGTTTGAATAAAGCCATTGGGGTAAGCCGGTGGCGGAAAACGGTTTTCTCTTCTGTAGAGCAAGCTCGCATCCGGTCTGCAGTACTGCATTATTACCGTGATCAAGGTTATGTGGATGCCGCAATCACACAAGACAGTAGCTGGCAAAATGAGCGTCAGCAGTGGCATTGGCAGCTGAAAATTGAAGAAGGTGTACCTTATTATATAGGAACAATTGGCTGGAAAGGTGCTCATCGTTACGATACTTCTTTGTTGGCACAGGTATTGGAAATCGAAGCGGGCGACCCATACAGCCCTTCTTTTTTGGATAAAAAACTACATTTTGATCCGGAAAATGGTGATCTCAGTGGCTTGTATATGGATAATGGCCACTTGTTTTTTAAAGCAGAAGCCATTGTCACCAGCCTACGGGACCACACCGTGGATATTGAAATTCAACTCCAGGAGGGGCCTGTTGCTATTATCAGTGAAGTTAACATAACTGGCAACGAGCGTACCAATGAGCATGTGATTCGCCGAGAGCTGCGTACCCAGCCTGGTGAGCCTTTTAGTCGTGAGGAGGTTTTGCGCTCCCAACGAGCGCTCATCAACCTGGGCTACTTTAAGCTAGAAACCATGGGGATTCGTACGGATGTGGATCCGGAATCTGGTATGGTTGCAATTACTTACGATGTAGAGGAAGATCGCAATGACAAGTTCGAGTTGGCTGCAAGCCTCAATCCTGGCAGTGACAATGGTGTAGGTATGGTGGGAACCTTAGGGTTTACCTTCAATAATTTTTCACTTCGGCAATTGTTAGCTGGTGACTGGCGCTCGGCTCATGGTGATGGGCAACAACTTAGCATTCGGGCACAATCCAGTGGTTTGGGTTTTCAATCTTACAACCTCAGCTTTTTAGAGCCGTGGTTCAAGGGCAAGCCTCAGTCCTTGGGTTTCAGTGTGTTTCATCAGCGTTTTGCCGAACAGGATAGCCTGGAGAATTGGGAAACCTTGTCGGTGACGGGCGCCAATTTGCGTTTGGGACAACGACTCCCGTGGGGGAATGGCGGCTGGACACTCAATAGTGAATTAGGCTACCAATACATCCGCCTAGATAATTTGCTAAGTATTGATTTGGACGACGGTACTGCATTGAGTTCGGGGAAGTTTCAAAATATTTATACCCAGCTAAAATTGGCTTACCGCAACATCAATGATCCTTTCTTTCCACGCCAAGGTGGAAGTTTCGAGGCCTCTGGCCAATGGACGCCACCGTGGCAACGAACATTCGATAGAGAAGGCAATGAACAGTTTAGCCGTTTGGCTTACCATAAATACCGGATCCAAGGCGAGAAGTATTTTCCTTTAGGGCGCAAAGCCGTACTAAAGACAAGTGCCAAAATGGGGTGGCTGATGAATTACCGTGCCAACCAATCTACTTCTCCTTTTGAGCGCTTTGAACTTGGAGGAAATGGTATGACGGGTAGTCAACAGGCCGCTTTTGTCGGGAACGATCTATTGTCATTGCGCGGTTATGACCTCAATGATATTCCCGGTAGTGTTGGTGGGGGAGGCGCGGCCTTTAGCAAATTTACGGCTGAGGTTCGCTATCCGCTGTTTAATAGTGGCGCGGCGCGAGGATATGTACTTGGGTTCGCAGAAGCTGGCAACAGTTGGAAATCTGTTCAGGATTTTAATCCTTTTGATCTTTATCGTTCTGCGGGGCTAGGGGTACGTTTTCAGCTCCCTATGTTTGGCACCATTGGTTTTGATTATGGGCTAGGTTTCGATCAGCCGGGGTTCCAGTTGAAAGAATGGCAGCAGTATGGGACTTTTAACTTGATTCTGGGCTTTGAACCGGAGTAAGGTTTGTTTATTGTTTAATCCCTTAAGCCCGTTAATCATAAATGAGAATATTTCATGCCATTTCCAAACGACGGGAACGCTTATTTAATAGCCATATACTTGTTATATAGGTGTTAAATGAGCGCAGAAATCAATAGCATTTCAGCAGTTCATTTTACTTTAGTATCATGAAAAGTAAATGGATAACACTCGTTTTTGTGGTTTTGGTTTTTTCCACCCTTGGTTTTTCTCAAGAGGAGCGCAGTAGTACCTTTAGCTACGAGGTTAATAGGGTATACCCCTATCTTTCTGTGACCAGTGAAGAACTCAAAGAGGCTACTACTATTGTAGACCTTGATCACCGTTACAAACCATCGTGGGTAAAAGAATATATCTCTGTCGAGGTATCCGCTACTTGCCAAGGGCAGTTGCGTAAAGTGGTAGGCAAAAATGATCAGCTTACACCAGCACAAAAAAACATCTTGAATACGGCCGATGCCGGTACGGACATTTTCGTGAAGGTGATTTATCTCCCTCAAAATTCATTAGCTTATAATGAAGAAAAAGAAATGGAGATTGTGTTTACGGTAGATCCTGATACCGAAGCACACTATGCTAGCGGGCAGGAGCAATTGATGCTGTACTTAAAAGAAAATGTCATTGATAATATTCCGGTGGGGAGCTTCAAAGGTTACGATTTAGCAGCCATCAAATTTACCATTACAGAAGAAGGTGAAATTACCAATGCGCATATCTTCGAGAGCGCGAAGGATGATGAAATTGATGCATTGTTATTAACTGCAATCAACCGTATGCCTTGTTGGGAGCCTGCTGTTTACGCGGATGGCACCAAGGTGAAACAAGAATTTGCTTTTACGGTCGGGAATATGGAAAATTGTATGGTCCATCTTTTAAGGATTCGTCAGGAGCACTAACTTTTTGTGATTGATGCTTGTCCTTTGGGCAGCTGGCATCGCTCGTAGGCTCGCCACCGCGCTATCCACTCTTTCCACACCCCGCTTGGGCGGGGAATGCGGAACCGTTCCTATCACTGCTGCTGCTCTCGATTTTCAATCGGGATGCGCCGTGCTTCGCTATTCGCTACGCACCTTTAAAACAGTAAATGACGAGGATTAATCCCGCCCAAACTCTGCGGGCCCTAACTGCAGGGTGTTTCGGTAAATAGTCTCCATAGAGATATGGGTATCAAGGGTGTGGATATAGATTTCCTTATCCAGCCCAATGGTCGTTACCATCTTCCAGGAAGATTGATCTTCTCTGTACAGAATATCTACAACCGGCTTTTTAGAATCTATAAGGACGTATTCCTGAAAGGAAGGCAAAGAGCAATATTTGTGAAACTTGTCCCCACGGTCATAGCGTTCCGTAGATTTTGAAAGCACCTCGACGATCAAAATGGGGTTGGTGACCGCATGAGGGTCCACTTCCGAAATCTCGACTTCTCCGCAAACGATCATTCCGTCTGGGTAAACAAAAGAATTGGAAGCATCGACATAAACACGAACTTCACTGTTAATCGGGATGCAAGCAAGCTTTTTCTTATCAATAGCATTACCCAAGGCAATATTAGCATTCGAACCAATAATTCCATGATCAATAGTGCCACTACTCATGCCTACGATCCGCCCATTAAAGAATTCACTCTTTTCCAGAGCATTCTCCTCTATCTCAAGATATTCCTGGATAGTATACTCGTTAATTTTTTTAGCCATGATTAGGNACTAATTGTTGTAAATGTACTGCAATTAGCAACATTAATCAAGCTACTCTTTTTTAGGTAAGTCCTTTAGTAGGGCCTTTGCTTCCTCAGTTGGATAGGCACCATCGGCAACGATTTTCTCTAGCTTCTGGCGAGCTTCATAAACGTTATTAAATTCTACGTAATTCATCACCAGGTACCAGTTGCTGATCTCAAAGGCTTTGCCCATAGAAGACTGAATGCGCTGGAAGGTGTTGAAAGCGTCGAAATTTTTATTGGCCATCAATTGCGAGATACCGTGGTACAGTTGGATATAACCGGCTTGCTCTAGCGATCGTGCATTGTTGGGGAAAAGGTCAATAGCCTCCTCGTAGCGGCCGGCATTATAAGCTTCCATTGCAACTAAAATAGCCGAATCCTTTTCGTTTTGAGAAATTGCTGTCAATTCATCAGGATAAGCCTTGAGGTAGCGTTCCAGCAGGTGCCCCAAAGGCTTTTCAGAATGGTCAACAGTACTTGCTCCCGTGGCAGAACTGCCATCGTTTTTACAGGCTGTTGTGATAGTAAGGAGGCTCAGCGCTAAGAGCGCGAGCAGGGAAAAACGGTATATAGAATTCATAATAAAGATCATTTTCCGCAAAATTAATCCTAATCCGTTAATTAGCAAGTATCCGAGATGATTGTCAAAAGACTTACCTTGGTGCTAATGAGAAGGTATGCATTCATTTTAGGGCTACTATTGGGCAGTATCTCCAATACGGCAACACTAACGGGGCAAGGTCTGGATACGGACCTTGAGGTCTATGAGTTTTCTGATGGGCTCAGTCATCGTAATGTTTTTAAGATTCTTCAGGATACTACTGGCATGATCTGGCTGGCGACGATCAATGGCCTCAATAGTTTTGATGGTTATGCCTTTCGTACCTACAACCCTGGTTCTGTACAAGGAAAGTTGCCTGTTGAAATGGTGGCGGATATGGTGTTGGGGCCAGATCAAAATTTTATCCTTGCCAGTCCGGATTTTCTTACCTCCTTTGTGCCAGAAGAACGTAAAGCACTTGCCCAACAGATCAAGCCGGGGGAGCTGGTTCGTAGAGAATCGCTAGCTCCTCATAACCTGTGTTTTGTTGAGGATCAACTTTGGTGTACCGTTTATGACGAAAAAAATGGGCAAAACTGGTTAGCACGGCAGCAGCCGAATGGTTTAGAGCTGCTCCGTAGGTTGCCAGGGTCAGGAACCCAAAGAGCGATGGCTTCGTGGCAAGGCCAGCTCGTAATGGCCAATAGCGACAATAAACTGGATGTTTTGGCCAGTGATGGCACCCTGCTACGTACCCTGGAGATAGGTGGAGGCACTAGCCAGATTGCGGCGCTGTATGTGCATGGCGAAAAACTATGGGTTTTATTAGAAGATGGTCGGATTTATATCCAAGCCAGTGGGGAAGATGCTGCGGTGCGCTGGGGTACATTGCCCTTTACACATAGTGAAGCGCAACTAGGAGCACTGCTTGTAGAAGAGGATCAGGATGTATGGGTAGGAGGCTTTGGTACGCTTTGGTACTATGATCATTGGAAAAAGAGTTGGGTCGATTACGATCAGGCTATTCGACAGGAATTAAAGAATACTTGTACTTATCGTCAAGTTTACCAGGATTACTCTGGTGCAATTTGGTTGGCTACCGACTTTGGTGCGCTGAAGATTACGCAATCGGATCGCTTATTCGATCATTATCTCAGTGGAGGAAGTGAATATTGTAGCAATGTTTATTGCAGTATTCGTGGGATGACCGAAGATGAAGCCGGGAATATTTATATCTCTTACTATAACTCGCTGCACGTACTAGATCCGGAGGCCCAGGTATTGCGACCACTTTTCCCTAGGCAGGATTATTTTAATTATCCTTTTGGGATCGCCTACGCAAAGGGGGCACTTTTTACCGGCAATGGTATTCGCATTGATCTTGATAATTTGGAAACAGACACCCTTTTTGCTGGTAGCCGCGAAGACCGGGGGGCTGTTTTGGTTGATCCACAGGGAGATGTTTGGATAGGTTATGATCAGCAACTTTATCGCTACAACGAGGTGACGCAAAAGGCGGAGGCGGTTTTTATCAATGATAGTTTGCCCATCAGTGGAACGATTTCCCATTTGTATCAGTCACCTGAAAAGGACCGTATTTGGATTGCTACGCTGGATAATGGACTTTACAGCTGGGATCCGGGAGATGATGCTCCCAATGTTCATTATTCTACAGCACAAAATAGCCCTGTGATTTTGCCACATCAGCAAATCAACGCAGTACTTTCCCTAAAAGAAGGAGAGTTGTGGCTGGGTACTGCTCGAGGGCTGGCGAAGTTGAATGTTAATACCAATAAGTTACAAACGTTTACCCAACAGGAAGGCTTACCTAATGATTTTATCAATGGTGTTTTGTCGGAAGGAGATAGTTGTTTGTGGGTGAGTACAGATAATGGCTTGAGTAGGATCAACGTAAGAAACGGCCGAATTTTTAATTTTTCTGTTGCGGATGGCCTTTCTGCAAATGAGTTTAACCGAGCCTCGTTTTTCAAGGCAAAAAATGGGCGGTTTTATTTTGGAGGACTTAATGGTGTCAATACTTTTTTGCCAGATGAACGCTACCGGGCACAAAAAGATGCTCGCCGCTCGCTGGCACTCGTGCTCACCAGTTTTAGTTATTTGGATGGGCAGGGAGACAGTCTACGTACGTTTATCCGGCAACAACAAAACGGTATAGCACCTTTTACCCTTACGCATCGTGACCGAATGTTTACCGCAGAGTTTGCGCTGATGGATTATCGCAACCCTGCCGAGAATACTTTTCAGTATTACCTGGAGGGTTACGACGAGGAGTGGTCTAGCCCCAGCAATCTCCCAATGGTACGTTTTTCTGATCTTAAACCGGGCAACTATACCTTGCACGTTCGTGCTCGCAGTGGGCGGGAGGCTTGGGGGACACAGGAGATTATGGTTCCAATACTTATTCAGCCTGCACTTTATCAGCGGTTATGGTTTTGGCCCTTGTTGATTTTATTGGGTATCGTTCTTGCGGGAGGTTTGATGCAATACCGGGTCTATGCCTTGCAAAAAAGACGAGAAGAGTTGGAGGCGGAGGTTGCTAATCGTACCCAGGAACTAGAAGCCGAAAAAGAGAAAAGTGAAGAACTTTTACTAAATATTCTACCCGCAGAATTGGCTCAAGAACTGAAAGAAAATGGCTTTGCCAAGGCCAAGCGACATGAGCGAGTGACTGTTATGTTTAGCGATTTTAAGGGTTTTACAGCTATATCTGAACAATTGGAACCTGAAGAGCTAGTCGCAGAGATTGATCTTTGTTTTAGGGCTTTCGATGAAATAACGGAGCGACATGGATTAGAAAAGATCAAAACGATTGGTGATGCTTATTTAATGGTGGGCGGTATTAGCCAGAAAGCCGAAGATCAGGCTCGACGGGTCGTCATGGCTGCGCTGGAGATACAGGAATTTATGAAAGCTATCGCAGTAGAGCGAAGGTTGCACAACCGCCATTTTTTTGAGGCCCGAATTGGTATACACACTGGCCCATTGGTAGCAGGTATCGTGGGCATCAAAAAATTTGCCTACGACATTTGGGGAGATACCGTCAATATTGCTTCTCGTATGGAAACCAATGGCCTGGTAGGGGAGGTGAATCTTTCTGAAGCAACTTATAAGCTGGTAAAAGAGGATTTTCGCTGTAAGCCGTATGGCCAGTATTCTGAAAATACGACTGAACTGAAAATGTTTTTAGTAGAAGAGTACACGAGATAGGTTTTGTTCTAAAAATAAAATTAACAAACAAATGTTGTTTTAATTCCGTAACTTGCTACTAGTTATGGGTAACTAACTAGTATTGGTACCTGATAAACACTAATATTCTTTTATCAAAACCACTTGTTTATGAAAGTTTTAAAAACCTTAGGCCTTGTAGTTCTAGGCTTGTTGGCTATTGTCGCCTTGTTGGGACTGATTGCGCCCAATCAGGTTGTTATCAGCCGTTCCACGACGATTAATGCAGACCCTGCGACAGTTTATCAAGTTGTCAGTGAATTGCCTAGCTGGGAACGTTGGTCGCCCTGGCAGCGGCGTGATGCGACCATCAAAAATGAATATAGCGAAACCAAAGCTGGTGCCGGTGCCTATTACACCTGGACGAGTGAAGATAGTGGTGCCGGACAATTAACGATTACCGATGCCTGGGGCCCTGATAGCTTACACACTTTAATAGAATTTGATGGACAAGGGAATACCAATTCCAACTGGTATTTTAAACCAGCGGATAAAGGCACAGAAGTCACTTGGACTTTTGATTCCAAATTCCCTTTCCCATTCAATGCTATGCTCCTTTTTCAGGATTTTGAAGGGATGATTAGCAAGGACTATGAGGAAGGCTTGGCTTTTCTGAAAGAAGAAGTAGAAAGCATTTTACCCGCCGGACCAGATCTTACTATCCAGGAAGTTGATTTCCCAGCTACGCATTATCTCGTTAAACGAGCTACCGTTGCGATGAAAGATATGGGAGCGCATTTTCAGGAAGTAATGCCTGCAGTAGGGATGGCTTTTGGCGAGAGTGGAGTAGCGATGGCAGGTACACCTACTGGTTTGTTCTATACCTGGGATGAAGAAACACAAACATCAGATGTAGCTATAGGTATTCCTGCCGCTAGCGGTGCAACGATAGAAGGCCTTACTTCAATAGAGATTCCCGCCGGTCGTGCCCTTCAAATTAATTATGTCGGCCCTTATGAAGGAACGGGTGCTGCGCATGAGGCAATTGCAGCTTACATAGAAGCAAATGGCTTAATTGGTAAAGAGCCAGCAATTGAAAGATACATGGGTGATCCTGGCCCTGATACGGAAACAGACCCCAATAAATGGATGACGCAAGTCTTGTATATGTTGGACAAATAGAACAGTTTTGGTATTACGCTGAAAAGGTCCGAAAATGCTCACCTCATTACTAAAGAGGGAGCATTTTCGGGCTTCTTTTTTTAATAAGTTTGGCTAAAGCCAAGCTAAAAGTTTTGCCGACTTATGAACCATGAATTGTTTGAGCCGATTCCTTTAGACGAAAAGGCCAAAGTCTATGTTTCCAACACCGTTCCTCAATTCAATTTACCGTATGAAGCCTTTTTGCAACTTTGGGAAAGGCATCCGCCATCCTACCATCGGTTGATGATGCATGGTAAAGAGGTGCTTACGCCACGTTGGCAACAGGCTTATGGCAAAAATTACCGGTATACGGGATCTAAAAATAACGCGCTTGCAATTGGTCAGGATTTGAAGGGATACCTTGATTGGGCTTGTGAGCATATTGATCCGCGACTAAATGGTTTATTACTAAACTGGTACGATGGTCAACAAAACCATTATATTGGAGCACACCGCGACGACACTCGTGACTTGATGACCGGTAGCCCCATTGTCACGATTTCGCTAGGGCAAGAACGTGTTTTTAGGCTACGCCCACACGGCAGAAAAGGGTTTAAGGATTTTACGGTTAGAAATGGAGAAGTAATTGTTATTCCCTGGGAGACAAATCTTAGCTGGACGCACGAGGTTCCGGCTTTTAAGAAATACAATGGGAAAAGAATATCTATTACGATGCGGGCTTTTAAGTAATTAAGGTTATTAATTGAGAATGATATCTAGCTATGGGTAAAGTACTATTATTAAGTCTGGCGCTGATATACAGCTGTTCTTTTCTGAAAACAGCTACTGGTCCAGCTTATAAAGTGATTGAAGATGTCCATGTTGTTGATGTTGTCAATGGCGAATTGCTGAAGTCTCAAACGGTTGTTCTCAAAGATTCACTCATCCATTTTATAGGAAACGAATGGTTAGCACCCTCCAATGCCCAGATTGCTACTGTTGATGGTAGCGGTAAATACCTGATGCCCGGAATGTGGGATATGCACTTTCACCTTGCCTGGGATGCAGGCAATGATTCCCTTTTATTCGATGTTTTATTAGCACATGGAATTACAGGGGTGCGCGATATGGGGGGAGAATTAGCTATTCAGCAAGGAATGAAGCAAAAGGTTGCAATAGACCCAACGCGAGGGCCAGCGATATTTGGTGCTGGTCCTATACTGGATGGTAATCCGCCGGTGATGTACGATTTTACAATCCCGATAGATGGGACCTCTACGCCCATTGAATTTTTATTGGATAGCTTGGTAGCGGCGGGCTCCGATTTTTTTAAGACTTATTCCCTGATACAGGAGCCTGTAGTAGAGGCCATTGCCGCTTACGCAGATGAACACCAACTATCTTTTGCCGGGCACTTATCTGAATATATAGCACCTGAAAGGTCTATTCAGTTAGGCCAAAAAAGTATTGAGCACCTTAACCGCTTGGACGAGATTTGGCAAGCTGATACTGCTCGTATTATCCGTATTGCTGAGCTTATGAAAGGAGAGGGCTCTTGGCTATGTCCAACCCTTTTGATTTATGCGTTGAAAGCCGAGATGCGAGACAGTGCGCTGGTTCAGCCAGCTTACGAGCCATTTATCCATCCTTTTTTGCAGCAAGAATGGCAAAGCAGCCGAGCCCGTCGATTAGGCAAGAATACCCAGGCCGATTGGGAGGTACAGGAGCGCCTTTTCGAGCAACAAAAAGCACTGGTTGGTTTCCTGCACCAGCAAGGTGTTAGCATATTGGCAGGGACTGATTTTGCGGGGATGCCCTACGTGTATCCTGGTGTTGGGCTTCAGCAAGAGTTGCAGCTCCTCCACGATGCAGGCCTCAGTAATGCCGAAGTATTGGCCACCGCGACTATTAATCCGGCTCTTTTTATGGGGACCCAGGATATGTCTGGTACCGTAGCCGTTGGAAAGTATGCGGATTTATTGCTGCTTCGGGAAAATCCGTTGGAAGATATTAAGGCAGTAGCGCAGATCGATCAGGTGTTTCGGATGGGGAGAGGTGTGATTCCGGTAAATCGGAATGAGCACTCTCGTGAATAAAGATTGGCTTGCATCTTACCGGAAAAAGAACTTAACTTTAATAATTTTCCCTCGCTCGGCCGCGCTAGCTATCCTACGAATGGTAGCTAGCGCGGTTTCTCAACTTCAAGTTATGAAATTACAAAATGCCTTACTTTGCGTCTTACTAATTATAGTAGGGGATACTTTTACCTTATTTGCTCAAACGACTTTCAGTAAGCTGTATTCGACTACCGAAGCGTTAAGAGATCATTCCCAAGGAATGGTAGTAACTAGTAATAGTATCATAGTTAACGCTAAACAAAGTTGTTGGGAAACTGATAACGTTTTTCCTTCGTGTACAATTATTAATCAGTTTACTTATGAAGGAGAATTAGTACGGACCGTGACACTTGATACCCTTTTTCCGGAAGGAGCCAATCGACTGGTCTTCTACGATGATAAGTATTATCTCACAGGCCATCGCCATGGAGATGAAACTAATAGACCTACTTTACTATATGTGTTTGACGAAGATTTTAATCTTCTCAATGGCTTGGACGTGCCCAGTTTTAATCTTGGTGATCCAAATAGCGAAGGAATTATCGCGGGAGAAGAATTTCTTTACCTGTACGGTAATATACGTTTACCAGATATTACCCAAAGTCGTGCTCAAATAATCAAGCTAAATCGGAACACACTAGGAATAATTTGGGAACGCCTATTACCGCACGAACACAATCGAAATTACCTCTACGATCTCCAATTCACCCCCGAAGGCGATCTCGCAGTCCTACGTGAACGCTCGAACGGCCCCGGCGACGGGGGCGACCTCGGCCTGGACCTCCTCTTGCTGGATACCGCCGGGAATATTTTACAAAATCGCTTTTTAGGAGATGATAATATAAGTCGATTCCAAAGTCTTCACGTAGATGAGCAGGGCAATTTCTATTATGGTTCCCTACTCCTACCCGACGAGGAAATACTCGAATCAATGGGCGTGGTCAACCAGCTCAACCCTACGCTGGACAGTATACTTTGGAGTTATCGGCTGCCCGTCAATCGATTTGCTCTGGGGCGTCAGTATCAGGTTCGCGACATCCAACAGGCCGCTAACGGTGATTTGCTGGTCTGCGGTACGACTTGGGAGTTCAGTGGCGGTAATTATCAAAGTAATCATCAAACCTATCACGGCTACATCGCGCGCATCAGTCCGCAGGGCGAAAAGCGCTGGGTGCGGGTGTACCAGCACCCCAGCTACGCCGAACCCACCGATTCGCTGGGGCGCTACCGGCCTTCGTTTCTGAACAAAGTAGCCGAGACCGCCACTGGTGAGATCGTCGCGGCGGGCCACGTATGGTACGACGATCGGCAGGTCCAGGCCATCCCCGAAGCGGCGGCGGCCAGTCATCTGTGGCTGCTGTCGGTGGACGCGGACGGCTGCGTAGCCGGCGAGGAATGCAAGGAGCGCGTCCTGCTGGACAGCATCGGTCCGCCCGACCTGAGCCTGCACATCGGTGCCCGCTGGACGTACGAGGAGGTCGACGACGGCTACCGCGTGGTGCCCGCCGTGTACGAAATCGTGGACACTACGGTCCTCAACGACACTACCGCTTTCGTGGTCGAAAAAGTTGAGGGGGGCGCTGAAATAGGGCAACTCACCTACGTACACGTACGAGCGGACAGTGTTTACCACTATAACGCAATAGAGGACCGTTTCGAGTTGCGCTTTGTCTACGAGTCGCCTACCACCGAGTCGGATTTGCTCGACTTTACCGTCAACTACGAAGCCCCTTGGCACGGCCCGTGCGCTCCGGGCCCGGACCTTGCCCAGGTCTACGTCGACTCCCTGACGCTACGCAACATCGACGGCTATGCTTTTCCGATCCAAAACCTGCGCGTGGCCAACAACGGTTCGTTCGTACACGATCTGACTGGCAGGGTGTACACCGGCATCGGCAACGACAAGAGTTTTCGTTTGGGACTAGGTTACGGTCTGTGCGACTTCCCCTGGTACACTACCAAACTACGATGCTTCGAAGCCAACGGTCTGACGCACAACTTCGTGGACTATTCCTGTGATTCTACCTGGCTGGTTTCCAGTACCGAGGATTTGACTTTTGATACGCCGGTAGAGGTGTTTCCCAATCCTAGTCGGGGAGAGATTCACTTACGTGGCTTACCCGACAGACCGGTCCCCTACGTAGTGTATGATTTGCAAGGTAGGCTCAGGCAAGATGGCATGCTGCGGGATAATCAACTTAGGCTGGACACCCCGGGAGTCTACTTTTTGTACTTGACCGTACGGGATAAAGTGGTCGTTAGGAAATTGGTGATATTTTAAATTATAGTTCGTCAAGGTAGGATTTGTGAGAATTTAAAGACGCTATTTTTTCCATTCGCAAGGCGAAACCTCGAAGAAGCCGCGAAGCGAAACGCAGGCAATGTAGCGTGTTGGCGAGGCTTTTCAACGCAGCGAAGGGGGAAAAGAGCAGGTCAAAAATCACAAATCCTGCCTTGGAGAACTATTACGCAAGAAAACAACACGGTGCCCGTTACCACCCCCTCAACCCATCCATCCATTTCCACGGCATCAAATCTGTGATCAACAGCCGGAAAGCGAGTCGTTCCCCCAAGCCTCCTTGTTCTTTGAGGGGATTGATGATTTCCGGGGAACCGAAAAGAGGAGCATAGATGCCAACTTTGCCATCCAACCATTCGAGGGCCAGCCCGCCTGTCCAGAGAAATTTGTTTTCATCACCATTGAAGGTGGGGGCTACGTAGCTGCCAGCATCCAGATAAGGGCGCAGTGGTAACCAGCTCGGCGTAAAGGGGAGATCTATCGAAGTATTTACGCTGATCATTCTTTTGTTGCTACGTCCTACCTGGAAAGCAGTGGGGACGGGTGCGCGAAACCCACCTGCTCGCAAGCCAAGTTGCTGAGAGGTCAACCCATCGGTAGTAGTACGCCCCAGGTAAGCATTGTCAAATCGGTAATCATCGGTACCGCGATCAAAAAGACTGAAAGCCTGTGCAGGCGTGTAGGTCGTTGTTTGCAAGGAATTGCTCAAGAAGAAACCGGCGAACAAGCGCCAGTGGAATGCTTTTTGAGCCTGGTATAGAAACTTTCCCTTTCCCTCGAAGAGAAGCTTGTTGTGCATCTGGTTCCGACTGAAATCATCGGTGTAGTTGGCGTGTTCGTAGGTCAGGCGAAGATGGGCCGGGCTCAGTACCCAGTCGCGGTCCATTTCGAAACTAACCTGATAAATGTCCTGAAGTTGATCTTTGGTGCCTAGAAAGTCTCCTTCAATACTGAAATTTAGTTCTTCGGTGTTGATATATAAGCCTCTGGTGGTGAGGCTAGGCACCCACTTGCTGTTGGGCAATTCATGAAAGGTCAATGAAAATCCAGCAGTTCCGCGCTGAAAGGAAAGGGGTAATTCCTCCGGCTCATAGGTCGCGAAATGAAAACTACGGAGATTGCCAAAAAGCTTTATTTCCCTGAAGGTGCTATTTGCAGCTTGTTTGATCCTTACTTGTAGGCCCAGCATACCGTTGAGGGTTTTGCTTTCAAAACCATAGAAAGGGGCAGCTACCCATTCAATCGTTTGAGGAATGATGCCCCTATTATGTAAAACGACTCCTGGCAATAACCCATCGTCCTCGTTGTAACCAAGTAATGGGAAAGCAAAAAGTGTAGACTTGGTGTCGTTCTTGATACCGGTGAGCAAGCGGAGCTGAGGCGGTGCCAGCTTTCCCCAACCTTTCTGCCAGTCATTGTTTTGGCGATAGGATTCGAGGCTGTGGTGTGCTGGGTCAATGAGTAGCTGGGTGTATTTCTTGTTGGCTAAGCCTATTTGCTTATTGCCGATAAATCCAGGATGCCAGTTTAAGGTAGTATCACCATTGCTATCAATGGTTTGCAAGGCGAAAGGGCCGGCGATATTGCCCTTGTTGGTTAGGTTTAATTGTGGTTGCTCCCCTTGGTCTAACTTTTTGAGCTCGTAATCTTGTTGTTCTACAGACTGCATAAAGCCTTGGAATAACCAGCTAAGATCATCGTCGCCTTCTTTTTCAAGTGTCGCTTGCACATCCTGCGGACCAGGGTGCTTGAACTGCCATTCACGGAAGTAAGCTTGCATAGCTTGATCAAACCGATATTTTCCCCAGTAACCTTCGAGTTGGCGCAAAGCTTTGGCTGGGGTGCCGTAAGAACCTACCCAATAGTTGTAGAATTCCAGTTGCTCGGAGGGCGTGTCAGGAGCTTGGGTAAGCCGTTGGCAGGCATAATAGCGGTAGCCGATTTCGTCGAGATCAGTGGGTATGTTGTCGCTCATTGCTTTAGGGAGGAGCGTATCAGGCCCGTAATATTGATGGTCATAACGATGGTCGTAATAAGAGTTGAAACCTTCGTCCATCCAGGAGTGGGTACGTTCGTTACTGGCCAAGATGCCGTAAAACCAGTTGTGGCCTACCTCATGAGTGATGACATTGTCAAGTGCCCTGCCGTCGGCGGCAAGTCCGATCACGGTAATCATTGGGTATTCCATCCCGCCACCGGCACTTAGCGCACTTTGTACAGCGGTGACTTGTGGATAAAGGTAGGAGCCAATATGTTGACTATAAAAAGCCGTTGAGCGTTTGAGATACTCAAGGGAGTTTTGCCATAGATGGGCCTGTTCGTCAGTGAAAAAAGACCAGACTTTTATGGGCTGTGTCTTGCCGATGACGGTAACACTGTCGTGTAAAACATGGAAGCGCTTGTCTGCAAACCAGGCAAAATCGTGGACCCAATCGGCTTCATAATGGAGCGTTTTTTGTTCGGGTACACTTGCAGGGAAAGCTGGCGAAGTATAAACTGCAGGGTCATTGTCGGACCAGCTTTTCTGGGCAGTTGCCCGCGCTCTGTCGAGTAACCAAGCTTGTTCTTCCTTGGTTTGGAGTTCTCCCGTAGCTCCCACGAGGTAGTTAGCCGGAAGGGTGAGGGAAACATCATAGGAGCCAAACTCACTGTAATATTCACCGTAGTCGAGGTAGGCCATAGGATGCCAGCCATCACGGTCGTAGACGGCGGGTTTGGGGTACCATTGTGTGACTTGGTAAGACTGCCCTACATGCCCAAGCCGGGAAAACGAAGCGGGAAATTGGAGCCTAAACGGTGATTGGATGCGAATATGACCTTTGGGCGGAAGCGGTTCGTTAAGTACTACTTTAACCACATCGGGGCCAAGTTCGGTAGGGAGTACAGCCAGTGGTATACTGTGGTTAGTGAATTCCAAGCTGTCAATAAAGCCCAAGTCTTCTTCTGGTGCGAAATAAAAATCGACGGAGCCACTGGCCAATTCTTGTTGGGCAAAAGCCGTGCTTCGGTTTTGGTAGGCATTGGGCCAAAGGTGCAGATAAATAAAAGTAAGTGTGTCGGGAGAGTTGTTGTGATAGTCCATCGCCCATTGCCCTTTGAGTTGGTGAAGTTGATCATCTAGCTGCACCTGGATCGAAAAATTTACTTCTTGTTGGAAGTAATCATCTTGCCCCAGAAGAGGGGAAGTAGAAACGAGTAAGAGGCAAATGCTCAGGTGTGCTGAGATTGTAGTTTTGGTGAAAATGGGTAAGCTCATGAGGAGGAATAGCTTTTGACTGTACCAGGTGTGAAGCGATACTGTCATAGATGCACTTCTATTAGGTGGTATAGATAATCAAACTAAATTAGGGCTGTAATATAATAAGGTATTGTCTAAGTAAGAATACCCTGACAATCAGTTGCTGCTTAATTTAGTGGGTGTAAAACCATAGATATTGGAGGTTTTAGGAGTTGATTTATAAAAAGAGGCAGATTTAAGTGTTAAACACTTGTATCCTAAACGCCTAAATATTTTGTTATTAACAGTCAAAGCCTTTTCTTTGCATGGATTTTTCAGGGCGAGGTCGTATCTTTGCCCTCCTGCTTTTAAAGCAGGGTGTTTAAATAACTGATTACTAGGCTTTTATCTTTGTGCCCGTTTTATTGGGTACAGGCTCAAAATGCTGCAAAATTGACGATAGATGGCACTGATTGGTAAAATCAGAAATAATTCCTGGATACTGATCGTAGCGGTTGGCCTCGGTTTGGGCGGCTTCCTGGTCATGGATATGGTAAGCGCAGGACAAGGTCCTGGAGGGGGATTATCTCAACTCGTAGTGGGTAAAGTGAATGGTGAAAAGATTCGCCGGACGGAATTTGAACGCATCAATAGTTTGCGTTTCAATGGTTCTACACTTCCTAGCTACCAGAATAGAAATACATTATGGGACTGGTTTGTAGAAGATCAGCTTCTCAGAGACGAAGCAGAAGCAATTGGCTTGGGCATTAGTGAAGCTGAAGTTGCTGAACTTGAATTTGGTGCTAATCCTAGCCCAATCATTCGTCGTAACTTCCCTAATCCTCAGCAGCCCGGCGCGATCAACCGCCAGCAACTGGATTATTTCAAAGGCTTGATTGATGGCGGTACACTTCGTGACGAAATCGAGCAAGGGCGTATGAGTCCGCAATTCCCAGAGTTCTGGCGTATGCAGCGGGACATGATCAAAAAAGATCGCTTGCAAACCAAATTGCAAGCATTGGTTCAGAAGGGCATGTATACGCCTAACTGGATGGCTGAAATGGGTTATAATGAGCAGAACCAGAATGTAGATTTTGTCTACGTGAAAGTTCCTTATGATCAGATTCCTAATAGCGATGTAGCTATTTCTGACAGTGATCTGAGCAGCTACCTCAATGCCAATGCCGCTCGTTATGAGCGTAAGCAGGAAGAGCGAGTGCTCGATTACGTTGTTTTCGACGTGCTGCCTACCGCTGCTGACTCTGCGGCTATTCGTACCAAGATGGCAGAATTGATTCCTGAGTTCAGAAACGCTACAGACGGTGATTCTACTTTTGTACTGCGGTACGAAGGTGTTATTACACCAGCTTATGCTTCTAAAGATGATCTGAGCACAGATATTGCTGACACGGTAATGAACTTGCCAGTTGGTAGTGTTTACGGACCTTACGTAGAAAGCGGTGAATTCCGTTTACTAAAAGTAATTGACCGGGTTGTAATGGCGGATTCTGCTGATACCCGTCACATTTTATTGAGTGCTACTACTCCTGACCAGTTTGCTACTGCTGGAGCTCGTGCTGATAGTATTATCAATGTATTGAATGCCGGAACTACTGCGTTTGATTCACTGGTAGTGGCATTTAGCGAAGATCCAGGTAGTGTAAGCAATGGTGGTAAATACGAAGGCGTAACGCCTAACCAGTTTGTACCTGAATTTAATCGGGTACTCTTTATCACTGGTGTGCCTGGACAGCTTTATAAAGTACGAACTGCTTATGGTATCCATATCGTAGAAGTACTAAGCCGTACTGCTGCGACCACTGAGCGTGCGAATGTTGCCTTCATCCGTGAAGCCATCGTACCTAGCAAAGAAACGCAAGACAATGTGTTTCAGGATGCTTCTCAGTTTATTGCCAACAATCGTTCATTGGATGATATGAAGGCTGCTGCACAAGAAGCAGGTAACCTACGTGTTGTATCTACGCCTACTTTCAATAAGAATGCTTTTACCTTGGGTGATCTAGGGTTTAGTAATGATACCAAGGATGCTATTTGTTGGGCATTTTCAGCTGATCCTGGCGATGTTTCCCCTAGTGTTTACAGCTTTACTGACCAAGTTCGTTACTATGACAACAAGTATGTTGTAGTTGGTTTGCAGGACATCATGGAGCCAGGTACACCAAGTGTTGACGAAATTCGTACAGAACTAGAAGCTGAAGTATTGGCTGCTAAGAAGACCGAAATGGTTGCTAGCCAAACTCAGGGAATGGACCTACGTGCAATAGCAGGTAAGTATGGTACAAAAGTAGATACTATTCAGCGTGCTGCCTTTAGCCGGCCTTCTATGCCTGGTTTGGGATCTGAGCCTAAAGTAGTTGCTACTGCTGTTGGTTTGGGACAAGGACAAACTTCGGCTCCTATTCAGGGTGCAGGAGGGGTGTTTGTACTACAAGTAACCAATAAGCCAGCTGTTGGTCAGGCGACTAATCTGCCTCAGATTCGTCAGCAAATGAGCCGCACTGCTCAAGGTACTGTCGCTAGTTCCTTTATTTCTTTGTTCCGCGAAAGCGCAGACGTAGAAGATAATCGTGCTACTTACGAATGTAACTAAGTTACTCTCTTAGTAGCTTTTTTAAGGAAGGAGAACCTTTCTTAGCTATCCTCCCGAACTTTACCATCGTGTAAAGTTCGGGAGGATTTTTTTTGATAGTGTTTGAAGGAGCGTATCGGGCGACTTCTCCTGAGTAGTATTCGTCGTCGATGCGGTGATTGATCCCACTAGTGAGAAGCCACCTCCAACCACCCTCGACGCTGCGCATCGGTCCCGCCAGCGGGACACATAGCGGGCCGTGGCCCGAGAAGTGCGGAAGCAGTGTATTTGCTCAACGTTATGTTACTCGATGTCGATGGAGCTTACTAGTGCGCAGGCCAGTAGGCCGGAGCGCGGGGCGCGGAGCGACCAAGGACAAGCTGGCGTAGAGGTAGTGCGTAGCGCAGCAAAGCACTAAGAACGGAGCAAGCGGTAGCGCGCGCAGCGCCGCTATGGCCCATAAAGAAGCTGTAGGTCGGAAGTGTTGAGTTGAAAACCATCAACCAACAACCTGACTAACTCTCATACCGCTTCATCCGGCGACGAATAACAGGGTAGCTGAATACCGCAAGTAGGATGATGACTACGCCCCAGTAAAAGCCAGGCTCGAGGTCTTCTTGCTCATTGAGGAGAAGCCAAGCGAGAATGATGCCGTAGACGGGCTCGAGGTTGACGGTGAGGTTGGCTGCAAAGGCCGAAAGGTGGCGTAGGGCACGTAAGCTAAGGGTGTAGGCGAGGTTGGTGCAAAGGAAGGCCAGAATGAGGATGTAAAACCAGTCGCTGCTCGTAGCGGGCCACCAAGTGCCTATGTCGCGTCCGGTAATGAGAAAAACACCAAGGACTGCGCTAAGGAATAGCCATGCGCTGCCCAGTTCTACGAAGGTAACCCGGCTGGGGTGGACATCGGCGAGGTATTTTTTGTTGAAGGTAGCGAAAGTGGCGGCGAGGAAAGCGGAAGTTAGTCCGGCAATAACACCCCATATCATGCCTGGCTCGATGTTGTTGACGACAAGAATCATGCCTGGGATGATAAGCAAGCCGAGGGCCATCTCGTACCAGCGGAAAGGCCGTTTGACGATGAGTGGTTCCAGGAAAGCCGTAAAAAAAGAGGTAGTGGCCATGCAGATGAGGCAGATCGAAGCGTTGGAAAGCTTGATGGCACCGTAAAAAGTGAGCCAATGTAAAGCTACTAAAACACCGATACCCATAAAACGCAAAAGCAGGGGCTGCCCCAAATCACGGAGCAGATGCTGAGGCTTAACAAAGGGTAATAAGCTGCCGCTAGTGAGCAGTACGCGCCACCAAACAAGCACCAATGCTGTGAGTTGAATAAGATCACCGAGAATGGCCGTTAGGCCAAACAGCAAAACAGCAAGGTGTAATTCTAAATAAGCACGCCGTTCTTCTGTAAGCATAGCGGAAAGCCTTATCTTTGTAATCTGCAAAAGTGCACATTCTGGTGGAATTTTAGCGAACTTATTATTTCTAGCTAATAAAAATCTTTCTGGGAAGTTTTTTGTTTTAACAGACTTAAAGCAAGATGCTTTTGGAAAATCATAAAAAATAATATAATCATGGCTGTAAAAGCAGGTGACAAAGCGCCCACATTTACTCTTGTTTCAGACACGTTGAAAGAAGTTTCTCTTAGCGATTACGCAGGCAAGAACGTTGTGTTGTTATTCTTTCCGATGGCTTTTACCAGCGTTTGCACGGAAGAGTTGTGTATGATGCGTGATGATATAGCCACGTACAATAACCTGGATGCGGATATTCTGGCGGTATCGGTAGATTCTCCGTTTACACTGGGCCGCTTTAAGGCGGATCAGTCGCTAAACTTCCCACTCTTATCGGATTTTAATAAAGAGGTGTCTCGTAATTACGGCGCGCTTTATGAGGAATTTGTGTTGGGGCTGAGAGGTGTATCCAAGCGGTCGGCTTTTGTAATAGATAAAGAAGGAACTGTTAGCTATGCCGAGGTGTTGGAGAATGCCGGTGAGGTGCCTGATTTTGCGGCGATTCGCAAAGCATTGGCGTAGTTAATCAATTTGTAGGTTGATCTACTTGTTGTGCAGAAAAATTAAATAATGTATTTGCTATGTTGTTCTCGAATGAAGTAGAAGAGCTGGAAGAAGTCTTGGTAGAAGATGAAGTAGAGGATACGGGAACCGGAGAGCCGGCTCAACTGATCGTCTATAATGATGACCACAATTCGTTTGATTGGGTTATCAAGTGTTTTGTCGATGTACTAGGTCATGCTTCCTCCCAAGCTGAGCAGTTGGCGCTCATTATCCATACCAAGGGTAAGGCCAATGTCAAGAATGGTCCAAAGCGAGTATTGAAGCCACAGAAAGATGCGCTCACCGAACGTGGGCTTTCAGCGGTGATCGAGGAAGCTAAGTAAAGCGAGATGCCTGTATATTGGTTGCCAGAAGATGAACTTAGATTTCCTCACCCTAACGAATCTAGTCCGGATGGGCTATTAGCGGTGGGGGGAGATTTAAGTCCAGAGCGCCTACTATTGGCGTATAGTTGGGGCATCTTTCCCTGGTATTCTGCGGACGATCCTATTCTGTGGTGGAGCCCAGACCCTCGTTTCGTACTTTTTCCAAATGACCTGAAGGTGAGTAAGAGTATGCGCCCTTACTTTAATCAACAAAAATATCGAGTTACTTACGATACCTCTTTTTCAGAAGTGATCAAGGCCTGTAGTGCTATCCCCCGTGATGGGCAGGTGAGTACGTGGATCACTCCGGAAATGATCCAGGCTTATGAGCTACTACATAAGCTGGGGTACGCCCATTCTGTAGAGGTATGGCAAGATGATATGTTGGTTGGTGGTTTGTATGGAATTGCGATGGGAAAAGTGTTCTTTGGAGAGTCGATGTTTGCTAAAGCGACCAATGCTTCCAAGTTTGGCTTTATCACTTTGGTTCGAGACCTGAAGGGGAAAGGATATCAACTTGTTGATTGTCAGCAAGAAACAAGGCATCTTGCGAGTATGGGAGCGCAAAGAATGAAGAGAAGCGAATTTCTGGAACGGCTAGAAAAGAACAGGACGCTTCCGCTGAGCGCGGGAAATTGGAAGGAAGGTGTTTTTTGACGCTTGTTTGTTTTTTTTATTTTAAAAACTTTTAGTATATTTGTTCTTCTTGAGTATATTGACAATTACTCAAACAATCAGCGGTTATTACCCCCTGCGGTCAACAGGGAAATTCAGAGGTCTTTTTTGCGTATTGCTTGGCTGTTACCTACGATGGTAGCAGATGATGTCGCACGCCCTGGATGGCCGATTGGCCAAGGGTGGACTTGGCGGTCCGGCAGCTGGGAGGGCCCTCCCACTTGAGGGTGTTATGCCCCATTCTCTCCTGCTCGTCCTATTTCCTTTTTATCCGAATATTAGCCCTTGCCCCTCCATAAAAGCCCTATCTTGGTGCGCTGACTAATATCCTTTTGAATAATGACGATTGATTTCTCGAAGCTGGCTGATGAAGTTGGTACAATTGCCCGTGCAGCTGGTGCTGCTATTCTGGAAGTATATGCTGATAACGATAATTTTGGTATTGAGCACAAAGCGGATAATAGTCCGCTTACACGTGCCGATCAAGCGGCAAACGCCGTTATTATGGCCGGGCTAGAGCAGCTCGATTTTCAGGCCCCTATTGTTTCTGAAGAGAACAAGGAAGTGCCTTACAGCGTGCGTAAAGACTTTGATTACTTTTGGCTGGTTGATCCGCTGGATGGGACTAAAGAGTTTATTAAGCGTAATGGCGAGTTTACCGTTAACATTGCATTGGTACAGGCTGGACGGGTTGTTTTTGGCGTTGTCTACGTACCGGTTACTGCCGAGTTGTATTGGGCGGCTAAAGGGTATGGTGCATTTGCTGTAGCTGGTGCCAACGAAGCGCGAATCACTGCTGCCTCATTTACAATGGCCGATACGGGGCTCAAAGTAGTGGCTAGCCGAAGCCACTTAAACGAGGGGACCCAAGCTTTTGTGGATGCTTTAGAGGTGCCAGAATTGGTAAGTAAAGGTTCCTCCCTCAAGTTGTTGCTGGTTGCTTCAGGAGCAGCTCACCTTTATCCACGTTTAGCACCAACAATGGAATGGGACACTGCCGCAGCACAGATTATTGCAGAAGAAGCTGGCGGTAAGGTTGTACAAGCAGAAACAGGCGAGCCTGTCGTTTATAATAAAGAGAATTTACTCAACCCTCATTTTATTGTTTATGGACAAGTGAGGGATTAGCCAATACCGTAAAAAGGAAATCTAAAAAAACAGAAGCTGTGGCCCGTTCGTTATCGGTTATTATTACAACTTACAACGAAGCAGATAATATTGCTCGTTGCCTGGAGAGTATCCTTGAACTTGCCAATGATATATTGGTTGTGGATAGCTTTAGCACCGACAAGACTGTGGAAATAGCACGTCGTTATCCAGTGCGTGTTTTGGAGCGCAAATACCTAGGGCCCGCAAATCAAAAAAATTGGGCGATCCCCCAGGCCAAACATCAGTGGGTATTGCTACTTGATGCCGACGAGATGGCTACTCCCGCGCTTTGTGCGGAAATAAAAAGACTGCTAGTCGCTGACCAAGCACCTGCTGCTGATGCCTATTGGATTGGTAGGGATAATTATTTCCTGAATCAGCAAATACGATTTAGTGGCTGGCAAGGTGATCGGGTTATTCGGTTTTTTCACCGCGACCGGGCACGCTACAATGAATTACAGGTACACGAAGAGATCGCTACAGATGGAATTACGGTCGGTAGTTTAAATGAGCGACTAGATCATTATACTTTCCGTAGCCTGGATCACTATTTAGATAAAACGCGCCGTTATGCTCATTGGTCGGCGCAGGACCACTCTAAAAGAACTGCCCGGGTTGGGTATTTCCATCTTTTGGGGAAGCCATTTTTTCGATTTTTTAAACATTTCGTCCTTCAGCAGGGCTTCCGGGATGGTAAAGTCGGCCTGATGGTGAGCGCAATTATGGCTTGGGGGGTCTTTTTACGCTATGCTTTTTTGCTGGAGCAGCAAAAAAATAAATGAGACCTAGGCGAGCTTGTCGAGTAACCATTCCCGTTCTGCTATATGGGCAGTTGTCTTTATTCGGTTTCTAATTTTGGTAATTCTATCATCATTTCCAAGTGTTTTGGGATGAGCAATTTGTCGTAAAATATCAATAAAACTGTTGTTAAGTGTTTTGGGCTTAATGGGGAGTTGATTTTGAGATAAGCGGAAGATGTACACCTTAAACGCTTCCATTTTGGCATCAAGTAAAACGGATTGTTGTTCATAATAAATCATGATCTCCAGACGTCGGGCGGCGAGTTTATAATAAATGTTATGGTAGGTGTCATCTAAAAAAGAAAGGGCTTCTTCTAGGTTACCCTGGTAAAAGGAGAGTAAGGCTTGGTTGAATCTATAGGCATTTGGCGCTGAAGCTAGGTCTAAAATTCGACTTTTATTGGCTTTTAGCAATTGAGTGACCCACTCAAAGGCTTTCATTCTCAAGCCAATCGTCACCATGTTAAGGAGTGTTTGCGAATGTATTTTTCCATCAAAATGGAGGTATCCTGCTGCGAGATGTGCTTGATAGAGATGAAAAGAAATACTAAGATAGGCCTGCTCACCATGATTGTAACGTCCTGTAGCAAAGATGCGAAGCAGTGTCTGTAAGGCCTTTACTTTTTTCTCTTCCATCAGGTGACTATGAAGCTGCAATTGGTGCGCTACTTCTTGAAAGAGTTCTAGCTTGGCTTCATGATAGTTGAGTAAGAAAAGTAGAGCATGGTAGTAAACACCGTGAACAGGATACTTGCCAAAATCAAGCGTTGCAATATCATTTAATAAGCCTTCTATCGGCAGGAGTATTTCTGTTGTTTCAGCGTTTGTATGGATGCTTTGGGCTTTCTGCCAAACAACTTGTTCAAGTTTAGATAAAAGATACCACTCATCCAGTTTTTGCTCTGTCTCGTGGAGGTACCAAGTTGATTTTTTTAGTGAGGTAGAGCTAAAATGGGTGAACCAAGCTTCTGCAAGCTGTAGATGTTCCCAGTAAAAAGCCTTGCCTTTGCTACTTTCTTTACTGAGCTGTTTTCCTGCAGTGTTTAGCTTCTGAGCTGCTAGCACTTTAAGCCCTCTCGCTTCGAATGCTGCTGCCAATAACCGCTGTTGAGTAGCTTTATTGGGAGGTATTTGTTGCTGATGGATAAAAAAGGCTTCTATTAGTCGCATCAGCCTACTCATCAACTTTGGTAGTTGCTTTACGTTGTTCTCTCTTGTTTCTGGATAGATTTTTTTTGCAATTAAAGCCTTGTCTAGGTATTGAGCATTGAAATCAGGCTGTGCGAGGTGAAGCAATTCGATGAGGCGTTGTACTTTTTCGGCCTCCCGTCCAGAAATATAGTAAGGAGAGGAGGCCATCAGCCGAATGGCAGCCCAATCATCGTCGGAAAAAGTCTTTAATATTTGAATTAATTTGCTGTCTTGCATTTTGCTCTTTGGAAAAAAGTGCGAAAAATGTAATAGGATAAGGAAGTCATCTTTCTCATCTTTAACGATTACAACATACAAATTTACTATAATGAACAACAAGTTAAACCTTCTGCGCGGGAGCCTACTGGGCTGTTTGCTAATATTTTCTATCCTACTGTCAGCACAACCGATTTCTCTAGTGGATAGCAATAATATTGATGATTTTCTTGAGGATATGGACATCTATTTTGGTGATATTATGGAGGTCAGTGAAGCTGATATAGAGCAGTTTTTGGATCCTTTTATTAACCTCACTACAACTATAAGCTGCACTCCCCCAGCTGTAGAAGTAACCAGTCAAGATGATCTGCAGATCAGTTTTTCCTGGCCAGGAGGAAGTACTAATGTTTATAGAGTCGGGTATTTAAACCTTATGACAGGAGAGAATGGAACAGCTGCTGTAAACCCAAATGATTACACATTCAATGTGCCTAATGGACTCTATGCTTTTGTTTTTCAGCGTGCTTGTGGTCAAGGAATTTACAGTAAAGCAAATATTATTATCTATGATAAGGTGATAGCTAAAGTTAATGAGGATATGGATTGTAATTGTGATTATGCGGAATACGTACAGAATAATGAAATCAATGCATATGATTTAAGTGAGGTAGAGGAATTTAGTGTTTTTATTATGGAGGAAAACATAGAAGGTGTTTACCATAAACTACATTATAAAAAGTCCTGCTCTAGCTGTAACGTGTTCTATATTAATCCAAACTGCCTAGGTAATGGTGGGGTTGTTGGCCAGAACATAAGCTATGTTGGTGATGAAATTGCAACTGTAGTCATCAACTTTGTAGGGAATGGGAATGGGCTTGTAGTTGATATAGCCAGTGGGTATTTCGCTAATTTAGGGGTTTGTGGGAAGAAAAAATTACGGTACACTATTTCTCCTTCTGAACTGCAAATTATTCCAATCAGCTCTGGGCGCTATCAAGTGAAAAGTCAAGTGTTAAAGGGGAACTTAGCCGAAACTTTTGAGGTCATAAACCAGGCTGGTCAAGTGCTACAACGATGGACAGCAACGGTAGGGGATTTTCCATTGGAACAGGAAGTGAACTTACAATCGTACCCTGCTGGGATGTACTTTCTAAGCGTAAGTAGCCAAGCCGGTAGGAAAGTCTATAAATTAATAAAAACATAAACAACTCGTGGCTATATGGNGAGACTGTAATGGCATGTTATTAGCAAGGAAAATAAAAATTTGTTCATTATAGTTTCGCCAATTAATTGGCTAACACGCAGGCACAGCATCTTATTGGTGCTGTGCTTTTTTCGTTTTAGGTTATTGGGTAGGGGGTAATCATTTACTTTCTTTTATTCGGGTATTTGTATTTCGAAAATGAAATTTTCCATCAAGCTATAAGAATTTAGGCGAAGAAATGTAATACTAATTCTGTTGGTTGTGCTGCTAAATTTAGGCTGTTGTTAGTGAAGAGATATTACTCGAGGAGTATCAATTCCTAACCTGATTTTAGTTGTTTTAAAACCAAAAGAATAAATTATGAAAAACATTTTATGGTACCTTATATTACTTTCTTGCTCACAGTTAAATGCCCAAGTAAACCTGATACTGAATCCAAATTTTGAACAAGGGAGTGTACCAAATGCTGCTGGACAGATTGATTATGCGACTTATTGGAGTGATGGGTGTGGTGTACAGAGCTTTAATGGTCTTCCGGTCATTACCTCTGATTTGTATGATGCGGCAATAGAAAATGGTGGTCCAATGTGCCGTTTTGATGTACCCGTAAATAGGCACCACACGAATTTGCCCGGTAAAATAGGGAATCGTTATGCCGGGTTTATTTCTGGAGGCCCTAATACTCCTGGAGAACCCTTGAATGATTATGGCGAAGCAATACGTGGAACATTTTCACAAGCACTAGCTGCCTCGTGTACTTACAATTTCAAAATGCATATCGCTAATGCCGAAAGGAGAATTTATAATCCTGGAAATGGACTAGGTACTGGGAACTGTGATGAAACTTCTACCCCCTACATTGTAGATCCCGGAAAAATTGTAGAAGTTGTATTACGTAAAGACGACGATTGTGACCTGGAGAAAGTGGTCCTAACTTTCAATCTTAATGATAGTCAGTCATGGTCTGCCTACGAAGGTTCTTTTAGCTTAAACCAACAAGATGCTGCCGAAGGGTATAATCGTTTCGAAGTAAGAAGGGCCTTTACCTCAAATGACCTAAGGATTGCCTTTGATGCCTTTAGTTTATATGTTGATCCTGATGCGCTGGATTTGATACCCTCAATCAGTGGTGATGATAATTTTTGTAGTGGTGATCCACTGACCTTTATCGGTGATGAGGGCCCAGGTACCCCAAATGTACACATGTGGGAAATTGCAGAGTCGGATGAGTTTGGCAATTTAATCGCAGGGGGCTTTACTTGGAACACATGGATTACCGGTGCTCCCGGGACTTATACTTTTCCTTCAAATTTAAACCTTGTTTGCAATAGGTACTACCGTGTAGCTATGGTCTTGGTTAATGATTGTTACGATTGGATCGGGACAACCAAGGTCATTAGGATCAATTGTAATCCCAAAGTGCCGAAATCTGCCAACTACAGAATTTGTGAAGGGGACTGTATTACGCTTGCTGATGGAGTGTTGTCGCTTCCTAACTACGAATACCATTGGTACTCCAACCATCAAGAAATCAACAATGGGAATCAATTACCCCTAACGGTTTGTCCAGATGAACCTACGGTCTATACCTTGATCGTGGTAGACCAGACTACTGGCTGTTCATCAGTTGCTAATTTTCAAATTGGACTTGAGTACGTGGGGCCAGACTGGAGCCACAGTGAGAACACCTCCAATAACAATTACTACACGATTACTGCTGTTGCAAACAACTTGAATACCAGTGGTATACCTGGATTTGGATATGCTTGGAAAATAGAAAAGCTAGACCAAAATCAGGATCCAGTATGCCAACAATACAATGCTTCTTGCTGGTGGACTCATCCCGCACCTACCAATTTTAGAAGTTTTAATGGAATTGACTGTTCCATAGATTGTAACTTTAACCAACCGGGTAAATTCCAATATGACACTTACTATAGAATCACGCGAGGTACATGGTCAGACAATTGTCGGTGGCGGCAACAAAGTAAAATTTTCTACACGAGTGGTACTAGAGCAGGAAATGGCCAACGAGCAGTGATTGTAGAAGAGGTACAATTACCTAGTTTGGAAGCAGAAATGAAAAATAGCAGAAGTGAAGTTGCTCTTCCTGTGGCGCTTGCAGGTCTAGAGGTTTACCCAAACCCTAACGATGGAATGCAAATAAATATCAATGCAAGCCATTTAGCAATGGGCGAAGGCACTGCTTTATTGACTTTATTTTCACTTGATGGTCGATTGCTATTTGAAAAGCAGGTTGAGGTTAGTAATAACGAGATAAAGGCTAACTTGAATTTAGCTAATGAAGTTCCAGGAGGTGTCTATTTTTTACGAATGATGACGCAAAAGGATACTAGATCGCAGCGTATAATTATCCGCTAATAAAAAATCAAACTAATTATCAATGGCACAGCATCCTCCAAGGTGCTGTGCCAATTTTATAACTGATCGTCTACTTCTTTAAGCTCTGCCTCATTGTAGTCTCCAAACCATTGATGAAGGCGGCCTCGGGCCTTTTGTCGTACATCTTGGTTGATGTAAGCAGCAATCGTCACCAGACCGAACGCCAAAACGCCCAAGTCATCGGTATAGCCAAGGATCGGCGTAAGGTCAGGAATAAGGTCAATCGGTGCTAAAAAATAGCCGAGCACCCCAAGTATGATACTTCGCGCATAGAACGGGGTTTCCTTTCGGCGATAGGCATAAAAAAGGAGAAGCGCCGAATAAACAATCTTTACTCCCGCATTTCGGGCTTGGCTTTTTAGTTTAGCCCAAAAGCGCTCGTCAGAGAAATAGCGCTGGTATTTTTTTATCGTTTTTTTCATTGTATCAGAATGTGCTGTCAATATAACACCTTTAGTGGATGATTAGGTCATTTATTAGACAGATACCCCCCTTTTGTACGATCTAAAAAAGCCATCAAAGTACTTGGACTTTGATGGCTTACTAGTATAAATTATCCTCTTTTTGAGGAAGTAGTGTTTTGGAAATACAACAGTGGATAAGTCTTAAAAATCGTCAGAAAACCCTCCCATCCGGAAGGTGATGGTTCCTAGCGGACTGCTAAAGTCATCGTTGTCTAACTCTTGTAGGCGAGTAGCACCATTAACCCAGCGGTATCCTCCTGTGAAGGTCATTTTTAGCCATTCCGTAAGGTTAACTTCAAAGCCTAATTCGGGGGTAAGAACGAAAACGCGGTCGGTGAAAATATTGTCTTTGTCTTGCCGCAGTCGGGCTTTACCCCAGCCTATCTTAGCACTCCCGTAGAAGTGGATAAGCTTGTCGGATTTTGGTACAATCCCCATCCACAGGCCGCCATGACCAAACTTGAGGTCGTATTCGCCAGCGTCGTCACCTTGGGTAATCGTATGCACCGGGTAGCTGGTGCCCATGCCGTAGCCACCAATAAAAACGGGCGACATAATCAGGGCACCGCCGCCGCCTACATCGGCACCAACTTCGCCATTAATGGAACCTGTTTCGATGATAACCGCTCCAAAGGCACCCGTTACATCCAGGTTGTTGAAAAGGGTTTCCTGTGCGCCTAGCTGACCAATGAGGAGCAGGCCAAATACAAGTGGTAAAATTTTTCGCATTGCTGTTTTGTTGTCGGTGATCTCCGGGGTATTCCCGAAGTAAATGTTGCTTTCCTTGGAAAGATGTGAGAAACAATGCTTTCCCCCTACTCGGATCTTGTTTTTTTCAAAACGAAACACGCTAATAAAGGTTGGGCTTTCGGCAGGATACCGAAAGCCCAGATTACTCATCGTTTTCCAACATAAATCAATAGAGTGTGCTACATGCCCTTCTCTAGCTAGGCAGCTTCCGCAAAAGCACCATAAACGGCAATGAGCTGCTCAATGGTTATTGGCTGACTGACATGGAGAACACGGCGAGCTTTGGTATAGCCATTGGGCTTCAATTCGAAAATGGTGACCAAGGCCATCGTTGGGTCAGAAGAGGGTTGTAAACGGATGCGGAGTCTTTCGTTATAAGCCTCCACCATGCCGCGAGAGAGTTTACGCGTTTTCATAGGTGTGGGGGTATTAGACTACCGTTTTCTTTGAGTGCTAACTCAAAGAAAATCAGTTAATAAGGTTCGGGTAGAGATACAAGATTATGACTGTTAAAATTCCCGAATAGTGTTTTTTTTTGAAAAAATGTAACGATTATTGCCGTCGTTCCATTAATGTCAGGAACAGAGAAAGAGAATTCCAAAACACCCAATGACCATCAGTTGGTGGTTGTTAAAAATGAATTTAGATGCAATTGAGTAAAGTTTTATTTATGAGTTTTATTTGCCTTCTACTGAGTGTGGCTGGCAATGCCCAGGAGCGGGTAAAAAATCGTGCAGAAGACAAAGCTAACCAGCGCGTAGATCAGAAAGTAGACCAGGCAGTAGATAAGGCCGCTGATGCGATTGAAGGTCTGTTTCGTCGTAAAAAGAAGGATGAACCAGAAACCGAAACACCAACGGAAGAGGGCGAAGTACTGGAGGACAGTACGCCCGATGCTAATGCCAGTGAAGGGGGCTTTTCTGGTATCAGTTTTGGTGGCGAATTCGAGTCCTACCAGAATCCTATAAAAATGAATATGTCGATGGATATGGTCAGTACTAACAAGCGAGGCAAAGTGCAAAACCTTACCATGCACTATACATTCGATACATGGGCTACCGGTATGGAAATGATCTCCGAAGATGGCACCACCCGTATTTTGATGGATAACAAGGAGGGTAAAATGACCATGATTACCGAAGACGATGGCAAAACCCAGGGCATCCTCATGCGTCAACCTAGGGTAGACTACAGTGATTTTGTGCCTGATGAAAGTGAATTTACCATCACCGACCTCGGCAATACCAAGGTCATTAATGGCTACAATTGCAAAGAGTATCTCATCGAGCACGAAGAAGGTACCACTAATGCCTGGCTAACCACCGATCTGGAAGTTGATCGTGATGCTATCATGCGTGCAATGTCTGCGCAGATGCGCCAGAAAAGGAACAGTAATTTTTCTACAAGTGTATTCGCTGTCGAAGGCTTCCCTATCGAGAGTAACACTGTTTCAGAAAACGGGAAAGAAACCGTCAAAATGACGTACTACAACCTGAAATTTGGCGATGATGTAAACATGGATGTTTTTGACACCAGCGGTATAGAGATTCTGAATATGGGCTTTTAGTACAAGACCTTATTTTACTTCAAGCAAGCCCCCTAGAGAGATTACCTTTCTTGGGGGTTTGCTCTTTTATCATTCTTTTTGGGGCAGGCCCGCCACTCGTTCCGGGGCCGGCCGGGCTATCCGCTCTCATGCCTGCTGCGCATGGCATACCGCTTCTATCCCTGCCTGTGCTCGTTCCTGCGCCGGGCTCCAAGCTACGCTTTACGCCTACACGCCGAATATTAATTCCTATTAGATGAGAGTCCGAATGAATCAAAGCGGAGGGCTATACTTCCACGCCCGCAAAATAATCTAACCAACAACTATTAACCAATCTAAAATCGCCCACCCCGTTCGGCGTAGATTGTATCTACGTCGTGTACCTCCCCCCTCTTTGATGGCCTAAAATCGCGCACTCCTACCGTCCGATATCAAACAGGTAGTGGATTTGTTTATTTATAAGCATTTGATTTTCATTGTTTTAGTTTTTTGGCATGTCCTTGGCACTATGATGGTCAAACAGTAGCCATTACCATGGATAGAGATATCGACGAAAAGAGCATTCAAAAAAATCGCCGTAAAGGCTGGGGGCGTATTGCTTTGGTAATACTGGTGCTCTTGGCCGGGTTGTGGGGTTTTCGAGCCTTGTTAAAGCCCAGCGCCAAAGCTTCCGATTTTCGTTTGGCGAATATCGAACGTGGCGCTTTGGAGAGCACCATTACTGCTTCGGGGCGGGTAATTCCCTCCTTTGAGCAGCAGATCAACGCCCCGATAGCTACGGATATCACCAAAATTCACCTCCGCACCGGTACCGAGGTCAAGCCTGGCGACCTTATTCTTGAACTCAACCGCTCTTTTATTGAACTTGATGTAGCTGCTCGCCGAAGTCGCTTGGATTTGCGCCGCAACTCCATCGATTTATTACAACTAGAGCTGGATCGTGATTTGCAGGAATTGGAATACAATGACCAAATCAAAGGTTTGGAAGTAGCTGCTGCTAAATCCCAACTCGCTGATGCCCGCCGCTTGGAAAAAATTGGTGGTGCTACTGCCGAAGAAGCAGAGGCTGCTGTCACCCAATTAGAGATTTTGCAACTGGAAAAAGCAAAGCTCGAAAATGAGCTTAATTTCCGCAGGAAAAGCCTGGCAGGTCGCCGTCGCGAGGTAGTTCTTGAAGCCAATATTGAAGAACAGGAATTGCAAGAGATGGTCAATAAAATGGCCCTCACCGAAGTTCGTGCCCCTGGCCCTGGCGTCATTACCTGGGTCAATGAAAACATTGGAGAACAGGTGCCTGAAGGAAATCCGCTGGTACGTGTTGCCGACTTGCGCAGCTTTCAGATCGAGGGCAGTTGCTCCGATCGTTATGCAGATCGTATTGCGGTTGGCCAGCCGGTGAGGGTACGTCTCAGCGGGGAGCAGGTCAACGGCCAGATCATTAATATCCTTCCCGCTGTTGCCAACAATACGGTAGAGTTTGTTGTCAGCCTTGAGGTTCCCGATCACCCTCAATTGCGGCCGAATATGCGGCTCGAAATCTACATCGTCACCGACGGTAAAGCCGATGTGCTGAAGGTTCGCCAAGGTCCCGTATTTAAAGGTGGACTCCGCCAGCCCATTTTTGTGATGCGGGGAGAGGAAGCCGTAAAAGTAGAGGTTCGTACCGGTATCAGTAGTGGTGATTACATCGAATTACTGACCGACGAGCTTAAAGTCGGTGATCGAGTCATTATCAGTGACACCCATGATTTTGAACACCTGAATAGTATGAAGTTGGAATAAAGTAGGGTTCGCGCAAGAGCGCGCTAAAGCACGCGAAACCTAATAATTGTTCTCAAAAGAAATCAACGATGAAATTTTTGTCACCAATAATATCGGTTGCTTTTTTGCTTCTTACGACTTCTGCCTATGCACAGGCCGTAGATTCTCTATCGCTGGATGAATTTCTGAGCCTTGCCCAAAGCCAGTCGTTGCGGAAACAGGCCGCCGAACGTGATCAGCAATTGGCCAAGCTGGATTACCAAATTTTCAGGGCCGACCTCAAGCCTCAGCTTACCCTCAACGCCAACATACCGAACTACCTGAAAACCTTCAGCGAGATCACCCAGCCTGATGGTACGATCCGCTTTGAAGAAGTCCAAAACAATAACTCTGCATTAGGGCTGGACCTACGCCAGCGGATAGCCGCTACGGGGGGACAGCTGTTTTTGCAAACCAACCTCCAAAGATTTGACGATTTTGAATCTGACTTCAGTATTTACAATGGCCTCCCTTTTCGAGTGGGTATTATTCAACCCGTATTTGCTTACAATCCGTTCAAGTGGGAACGGCAGCTAGCACCGTTGCGTGTCGCTGAAGCGGAAGCCAATTACCAGCTCGACTTGGAGATCATTCGCGAAGAAGTCACCCAACTGTTTTTTGATTTGCTAATGGCAGGGCAGGAGAGTCGCATTGCGGATACCAACTTTGTAGCCAACGAACGGCTTTACGCTATCGCGGAAGAACGTTACGAATTAGGTAAAATTAGCCGCCGCGACCTCCTGCAACTTGAACTGGAGAAAGTATCAGCCCAGCGTGCCCAAATCAATGCAGGCCAAGCGGTACGCCAAACGTCTGCGGCTGTTGCTATTTATTTGGGCCAACTGCCCGACGAGCATCATTACCGTGCCAGCAACCCCGAAGCGGAAGCTGCCCTGGAAATTACCGATGAACAAGCACTGGCATGGGCTCGTGCCAAACGCCCCGAGTGGTTGGCTTTCCAACGCCGTTTGCTGGAAGCTCGGCAGGCCAGCGACCAAGCACGCCGCGAGGGTGGCCCTGAGTTATCATTGGTAGGTGCCATAGGCCGAGTAAGAAGTGGTACAGAGCTATCGACTATTTATCAGGATGCTTTACCGGAAGCTTTCCTGGAGTTGCAAATCAGCGTTCCTATCCTGGATGGTGGCCGCCGCCGGCATCAGCGGGAGCGTGCCGAAGTGCTACAATCTTTTGCGGAAGTATCCATTGAACGCGAGCAACTGACACTAGAGAACGACGTTCGTACGAGCGTCCAGCAATTTCTAAGTTTACAAGAAGAACTGGAACTGGCTACTCGCTTGCGCGAATTAGCTGCCGAACGCTTCCGGATTACGACCGAAAGTTACATTCTGGGAGCAATTCCACTCTCGGACCTGACCCTTGCCCAACGCGAGAAAGACCAGGCTGCCCGTACTTACTCCGATACCCAACGCGCCTACTGGTTGGCTTATGCCAGTCTGCGGCAGTTGACATTGGAAAATATATAAGAGGTACTAGGTACTTTGTATAGGGTATAGAGGTTTTTGATAACCCTAGATTCAAGAATATACCAAGTACTGTTTACCTAAAGAATCACGATAAACCAACTGTTCCTTCAAAAATAGACTTGTTATGCTGGGTCAGGTCGGTGGGGAAATCGATGCATTATCGACCACGCGAAGTCTTTTTTGAGGAGCTTAGCCTTAGCTAAGCGACTCAAAAAAGGCACAGTGTGGGAAGATAAGGCGCGATTTAACCTCGATATGATCCCAGCATAACAAGTCTAAAAAAAACCTTCCTAATATGCTGAATTTGGAAAACATCAGTAAAGTCTACCGTACTGATACGATCGAAACGCTGGCGTTGAATACCATCAACATGAAGATCGAAAAAGGAGAATTTCTTTCTATCATGGGCCCTTCTGGTTGTGGTAAAAGCACCCTGCTCAATATCATGGGTCTCATCGACGAGCCTAGTGAAGGCAGAGTTGTTGTTGCAAACCAGACTGTCGCCGATTACAACAGTAAAGCGACGGCACGTTTCCGTAACGAGCATCTGGGCTTTATCTTTCAAAGTTTCCACCTGATAAATGACCTCTCTGTTTTAGACAATGTAGAGTTGCCTCTTCTTTACCGTAAGGTGAGCAGCAAAGAACGCCGCCGCTTGGCTGAGGAAGCACTGGAACAAGTAGGTCTTCACAATAGAATGCGCCACTTCCCGAGCCAGCTTTCGGGAGGGCAGAAGCAGCGAGTAGCGATTGCGCGTGCCATCGTTGGCCGACCAGAGATCATTCTCGCCGATGAGCCTACCGGTAACTTGGATAGTGTGATGGGTAATGAAATTATGGATATTCTCCTCCGGCTCAATGAACAGGAGGGAACCACTATTGTAATGGTCACCCATGATGAACGCATGGCTCAACGCACACACCGGTTGGTGCGCCTTTTTGATGGCAGCCAGGTGCAATGAGGCAAAGCCTCACGTACATCGTACCAGGTACTTAGTACTAGGTATTTGATGACGTAAAGTCGGATGTTTGCTATTTTATAAAACTGTACCAAGTACCAAGTACTCTGTACCCAGTACCTTAAATAAAATGCTTAGAAATTACTTCAAATTGGCGCTCAAAGTATTGGGGCGCAATAAATTTTTCACGGGCATCAGCCTGTTTGGCATCAGCTTTACGCTGTTGATTCTTATGGTGATTACGGCTTTTTACGATGCAGAATTTGGTAAAAATCCACCCTTGTCGGAAAAAGGAGAAATGGTGATCGTCAATCGGCTACAGAAGGAGTTGGTTCGTCCCGATACTACTTGGACGATAGACTCTACACTAATGGATGGCTTGATGGCTTATGACTCGACTTACGAGATTGGAGAAGCAGTGAACAGTACCTCTGTTTCCAACCCTAGTTTTAAATTTCTGGATGACCATCTTCGCGGTCTGGATGGCGTTCGTAAATATACGTTCTTTAGTCCGGGGCACGATTTTAATGTCTTTTTAGAAAACCGAAAACTATCGGTGGCTGCTATTTATACCGATGCTCCTTACTGGGAAATCTTCGACTTTAACTTTATAACTGGTGCACCTTTTGGGGCAACTCATCTACGTGATGCTAGTCAGGTAGCGGTGATGACCAGAAAATTAGCCCGAGAATATTTTGGCGATGAAGAAAAAGCGATCAACCAAGAAATCGAAATTGGAAATCGCAGTTATCGCGTTATTGGCTTGGTCGAGAAAGCATCTACCACGAGCCCAATGGTGGCCGCTGATATCTTTCTTCCTGTATCTACCATGGAGGATCAAGATCTTGAGGGCCGGGGTTTTCTAGGGAACTGCAATGCTGTTTATTTAGCCGAAAACGCCCGACAAATGCCGCTAATTAAATCGGAGCTCTCCAGTAGAGTTGCCGCAGTAGCGATGCCTAATCCAGAGGAATATAATCGCATGGAAATCATTCCTGTCAATTTTGGGGAGTGGTATGCCAGTGAACTCATCGATCAGGATGATCCAGCAAAAGGGTTACAGCAGATTCGCCTGGTTTTCGGTTTGTTACTGTTGTTTTTCGTGCTATTGCCTACCCTTAATTTGATCAATATGAATCTGAGCAGGATCATGGAACGTGAGGCCGAGATAGGGGTGCGGAAAGCTTTTGGTGCGTATTCCGGGACGATTCTTTACCAGTTCGTTTTCGAAAATATTATCATCACGTTTATCGGTGGAATTATCGGAATGATACTGGCCGTAGTGGTCTTGTATCTGATCAACGACAGTCAGGTACTCCCCGAACTTACCTTAGGTTTTAACCTGAGGGTATTTGCTTACAGCATCCTTATCTGTCTTTGTTTTGGGATTGTTTCGGGCCTGCTACCTGCTTGGAAGGTATCGCGTTTACAAATTGCGGACGTTTTAAAAAGTAACCAATTATGATCAAGCATATTCTTACCCTGGTTTGGAATAAAAAGCGCAATAATGTGCTGATGCTCTTGGAGATATTCGTAGCGTTTTTGATTCTCTTTGCAGTTTTTACGTTTACGATATATTACCTCCGTATTTATCAATCTCCACTTGGTTTTGAAACCGAAGATACCCTGTTGGTCAATTTAGCGATGGACCAAGAAATGGACTCCCTAGCCTTGTTGGAAATGCGGCAGCAATTGCGTCGAGAAATTGAAAGCTACCCGGAAGTGGAAGCAATGTCATTTCTCTCTGGAATCACGCCTTTTTCTGGTTCGATGTGGTCGTGGGGAAATGATGATAATGGCTTTTACATGCAAACAGCCATCTTTCCTACCGATGAATACTACCAGAAAACCGCTGATATTGAACTGGCAGAGGGGCGATGGTTTGAGGAAGAAGACTATACAGGAACTTACCCTCCAGTCATTATCAATCAAAAGTTGAAGGATACTTACTACCCGGACAAACCTGTTTTGGATTCTCTGTTTACGCTTGATGGCGAAAATAAGATTGTAGGTGTCGCGAAGCATTTTAAGTACCAAGACGAGTTTTCCGAAGAAATCCCTTTAACTTTTCTACTTCGGCCTCTTCATCACAATGATTTGAATAGTATCCAAATAAGGCTTTTACCCAACACTCCTGCTGAGTTTGAAGCGAAACTGAATGAAGGCCTGGCGCGTATTACCAAGCGTCGTGATTTTGTCATTCTTTCGCTGGATGCTCGTCGCGAGCGTACCAGTCGCCTGACGTGGATACCCCTCATTGCGGGCCTGTCCATCTGTGGATTTTTGATTTTAAACATTGCCCTTGGCCTCTTTGGGGTACTTTATTATAGCATCAATAAACGTCGGGCAGAGATAGGTTTGCGCCGTGCGCTGGGAGCAACTAAAGGAGAAATTACCAGCCAATTTACACTAGAAGTATTCCTGGTCGCTTTTGCGGGAATGCTCTTGGCTGCGGTTTTGGCTGTTCAGTTCCCATTATTGAATATCGTCGAAATACCGGCAAATAATTTCTACTGGTCGATTTTGGCTACCATGTTACTAATCAGCTTGGTCGTATTGGGATGCGCCGTTACGCCCAGCCGGCAGGCTGCAGGCATCCATCCGGCACAAGCACTGCATGAGGAATAGTAGCAGGGTGTAAGGGTGTAAAAGTCGGGTAGGTGTAAAGATTTTCACCAACAACCTTCAACTAACGACAATCAACAAACAAACAAACTCTTACACCTTTATACCCTTACACTTTTACACCATGAAAACCTTACCTTCACTCCATGGAACCACTGATCCTGATAATAGATGATGATGATGCAGTATGCGCCGCTTTGCGGGTGGTCATGCGGCGTGCTGGCTTTCGTGCGGAAAGTGTGCAACTGTTTCGCACGGCTCCCCAGCGGGTAAACGAGCTGCAACCGGATGTGGTACTATTGGATATGAACTTTACGGTGGATACCTCTGGTCGTCAGGGCTTGTCGCTGCTCAAGGAGTTGTTGGCTGCACATCCTCGCTTGCCTGTCATTTTGCTCACGGGGTGGGCAACGGTGCAGTTGGCGGTAGAAGGGATGAAGCTGGGCGCGCGCGATTTTATGGCCAAGCCCTGGGACAACAAGGATTTGATTCGTTCCATCCGAGGAATTTTGGCGCAAGCAGGTTCCCGAACTGGATCGGACAAATTGCTGGATTTTGATCATATCATCGGTAGAGACCCCGCATTGTTGGAGGTCTTGGATACGGCTCGCCAAATAGCACCCACCAATGCCAGTGTACTCATCACCGGAGAAAGTGGAACAGGCAAAGAACTGATTGCTGAGGCCATTCACGCTGGTAGCAAGCGTGCTGACGAGGCTTTTGTTAAAGTAAATTTGGGCGGCATCCCTGTTTCTCTTTTTGAAAGCGAAATGTTTGGCCACGTCAAAGGGGCTTTTACGGATGCCCGAACAGACCGACAAGGCCGATTTGCGTTTGCCAACGGAGGAACTATTTTTCTTGATGAAATAGGAGATTTACCAGCGGCTAATCAGGTGAAATTGCTGCGCGTACTCCAGGAACAGACGTTTGAAGTACTGGGGAGTAACCAGCAGCAGCGGGTAGATGTACGGGTGATCTCTGCTACCAACAAGCAGTTGGATAACTTGGTGCGGCAAGGTAGTTTTCGCGAAGATCTTCTCTATCGAATCAATCTGATTACATTGCATTTGCCACCGCTACGGCAACGCCCTGGAGATATCCCTTTACTCGTTGAACATTTTCTCCAACGGCTGGAGCAAACCTATGAACGCAGTGGCCTAGAATTGGCTGCGAGCGCTAGGGAGTGGCTGAAACGACAGGCTTTTCCTGGAAATATTAGGCAGTTGAAAAACGTAGTGGAGCGTACGGTTTTGCTTGCCAAAACGAACCTCCTTACCGCAGAAAATTTTGCGAGGCACCTCTCCTCTAACAGTGAAACTTCCGGAGAGATTTCCTTTTTGAGTGGCGATATTTCCTTGGAGGAAATGGAATTGACGGCTATAAAGAGAGCTTTGTCTATTCATGAAAATAATATTACGGCTGCGGCCAAATCATTAGGTATTACACGCTCGGCCCTTTACCGACGGTTGCAAAAATTCGGCATCGATCATGCGTCTTAGGTTCTATTATTGGGGGCTGGTCATCGTTTGGCATTCACTATTATTGGTAGCGGCCTATTTTCTATTGCACGAAACCTATTATTGGTTTATGCTAGCGCAGTTGGGGGTGCTTTTATCCCTCGTATTTGCTTATCGAGTGTATCGGCATTTTCGCCGACCTCTGGATTTGATCAACGGAGGGAAAAGTGCTTTACAAGATCGTGATTTTAGTGTCAAATACCGGCTCACCGGCGCTCGCGAAGTAGACGCGCTGGTAGCAACCTACAACAATATGATTGATACCCTGCGGGAGGAACGAACCTTGCTACAGGAGCAGCACTATTTTTTGCGCAAGCTTATCGAGGCCTCCCCAAGTGGCATTCTGATCATGGATCACGATGGGAATATCACGGAAAGCAATCCGGCTGCTCGCCAAATCATTGGTTTTGATCCAAGTAGTAGCGACGAGAAACACCCCTTGTTGAGTGCTGCTTTCAATTTAACTATGGGCGACTCTTTACCCATTATCATCGACGGTACCAGTCATTACCGTCTGGAAGCGAGTGCTTTTATTGATCGAGGTTTTCAACGGAAATTTGTGCAGATTCAGACCCTTACCGGGGAAATACTGGCAGCAGAAAAGCGAGCTTATGGCAAAGTCATACGGATGATGGCCCATGAGGTGAATAACAGCATCGGTGCTATCAATGCCCTGCTAGATACCCTTACTGTTTCGGAAGAGGAGATTGACGAACAGTGGGTGGAAGATGTTCGCGAAAGCTTGCCCATTGCTAGCAAGCGGAATCACCAGTTGAATGTTTTTATGCGCAACTTCGCCGATGTCGTCCGCCTGCCAGATCCTCAGCGAGAGCGCGTCGACCTCAGTAAGATGTTGCCTCAAATTGCGACGCTCTTTCAGGCTCAGGCCCAGCAGCAAAATACCAGTTTCCGACTGGGCTACCTTGCTGGCAGGGCGCTGGAGTTGCCTTTGTTGAAGCCGGAAAAGGGAAGTGGGGAATCGGAAGTAATTCCTGTCTCACAGTTTATCTCTGCTGATTCCAATCAGTTGGAACAAGTTTTGGTGAATGTGGTAAAGAATGCCCTTGAAAGCGTGGGCCTAGATGGAGAGGTTCAACTGATCTTGACCGAACGGCCCCGCCAAATCATTATCGCCGACAATGGGCCAGGGTTAAGTGAAGAAGCCGCCGCTGGCATCTTTACCCCATTTTTTACCTCCAAACCCAACGGGCAAGGTATTGGGTTGACCCTGGTACGCGAAATTTTGACCAATCACGATTATCAATTTTCGTTGGCTACCGACGAAGATGGCTGGACGCGGTTCATTATCACCTTGTAGAGACGTTGCACTGCAACGTCTCCCCACCAACATCCGTGTTGCCCCGCACCTACTCGATCCCAAAAAAAAACAGTGCGAAAGGCAGCGCCTGGAGCCCGAGGCCCGGTAGGGACTAAGGACGAGGTGGCGTAGAGGTAGTGCGTCGCGAAGCAAGCACTAGGAACGGAGCAACCGGTAGCCAGCGCAGCGCTGCTACGGCCCCAAGAAGTAAAGACCCAGTACCAAAAGTCGGAAGTGGGAAGTATTTTTCGCACCTCGCACCTCGCACCCCGCACCCCAAAAAAATCAAAACGGCGACTGATACGCTGGCTCACTCATCATGACTTCATCGGTGAGGGTATGGAGGAAGTTGATGAGGTCCATCTTGTCTTGGGGAGTAAGAAAAAGCCCCGATTCTCTGGTATTTTCCACCGTAGGATCGACAGTAGAAGAGTATTTGATGCCCGCATTGTAATGATCGATCACCTCTTCCAGCGTTTGAAAACGGCCATCGTGCATGTAAGGCGCAGTGATAGCTACGTTGCGCAGGCTGGGGACTTTAAATTTGGCCCGGTCCGCAGGATTCTGGGTGACATTTTCTCGGCCAAGGTCTGTGAAGTCGGCATCCGAATCTAAGCCATTGTTCATGTACTGGTCGTTTTCGAAATTCTTTCCACTGTGACAGTGGGTACAATCTGCCCCTGAAAAATCAGGGAAGAAAGGATTATACTCGGTTTCAAAGAGTATTCGGCCTCGTTCTTCACTTTCGCTGAGTTCTACTTCTCCGGCTAGGTAGCGGTCATATTTAGATTGATTGGAAACAATACTGAGCATGAATTGCTCTAGTGCAAGGGCCAGTTTTTCTTCTGTAATCTCTTCGCTGTCATAGGCACGAACAAACTGGTCGCGGTACATNTTGCTGTCGCTCAATTTGGTGATGACATTTTCCAGCGTTTCATTCATTTCGAGTGGGTCCTGGATAGGCATTAAGGCTTGGTCCCGGAGGAGGTTCGCGCGGCCATCCCAGAAAAATTCATTGGTATGCCAGGCCATGTTGAATACGGGCATGGCTTGCCGATTTCCAGGTAAGCCTTCTACCCCAATCGAAAAGCGATTGGGGTCCGAAAAGCCGTCGGTCTGTAAGTGGCAGGAGGCACAAGCCTGACTACCATCTTTACTGAGCATGGTTTCGTGAAAGAGCATACGTCCAAGTAGTACTTTCTGTTCCGTCAGTTGATTGTCTTCCGGAAGTCGAGGCACGGGCAGGCTACCATAGGTGAGCACATAAGGAGTGTCATCATAGACAGGAGGTACTTCTACCGGGGCGTCATCATCATCACAAGCAAGGAGCATCAAGGTGGCAAAAAGACTGAAGAGAAGTAAGTATCTAAGAGACATGAGGCTTTGTTTAATTATTTTTAAAAATTGGGTTTTCGGTAAAAAACGAGTCGCTCAGGCTTTGCAAAAAGGCCACCAAATCTTCTTTTTCCTGTTCATTGAGCAAAAGTGGCTGTACAAGTGGACTTTTATTGGGATGATCCTTTCCTCCGGAATTATAATGATCAATGACGGCTTCCAGGGTCGCTAGTGAACCATCGTGCATATAGGGTGCTGTTAAATCTATGTTTCGGAGGCTAGGCACTTTGTAAGTGGCGCGATCTTGTTCTTCTCCCGTTAGCCGGAAACGGCCGAGGTCTTCATAGTTGGTGTACAAACCATTGTTGGCAAAGGCGTAGTTGGTAAAATTAAAGCCAGCGTGGCAACTGCTGCACTGTGTGCGGTCGCTAAAGAACAACTCCTTGCCGCGCAGTACGCTGGGAGAAAGGTTCTTTTCGCCTCGTTCATATTGGTCGTAGGCGCTATTTCCACTGATCAAACTCCGTTCGAAACAAGCCAGTGCGCGAGTGATTACATAAGGGTCGGGCTCGCGCTCGTAGGCATCGAGCGCCATTTGGTAATAGGTGCTGTCGGCGCGTAGCCGTTCGGCAATCAAGAGAATATTAAAGTCGAATTCATTGTGCTCCTGAATGGGAACCAGCACCTGCATTTCCAAGGTCGGCACTCCTCCTTCTCTGGTATAGTAAGGGTGGTAAGCAACATTGGCTAAACTGGGTGAATTACGCGTGCCCGGCCGCTGGGCTACCCCCGGACTGAAGGCTTTATCATCACTGAAAGCCAATTCAGGCTTATGGCAAGAGGCACAACTTATCGAAGCATCAACCGACATGATGGGATCGAAAAAAAGCTGCTTTCCCAATTGCCAGCGCGCTTCCGTAAAAGCGTTGTCTTCCGGATAAGGGATGTCGGGAAAACCTTCCGGCACTTCCATCAATAGCGGAAAAGGCATCAACGGAGCAGCCTCCTCCGGCTGGCAAGCAACCAAAAGGCAAACGGCTAACAAGCCTAATAGGGAGGTAGAGAATGTTCTTGTTAAACTGATATTCACATCGAAATACTAATGTCCAAAATATTGAACCATATAAGGAATATAAGGTCATTCAAGTGCCTTTAAAAGGAGTACTTATAATTTCTAATATTTCCTTATATGGTTCGAAAAAAATCTGGTCGGTATTATTGAATCACCAACCTTTCCGTCATCACCACCTTGCCGTTTTGCTGCAAGCTGAGGAAGTAAAGCCCGGCTGTTTTCAATCCGAGATCAATTTCATTGTTGCTGTGTACTTGTGCCATTTGACGAACAAGCTGGCCTTGAGCATTGGTAACTTGAAGCTGGTAAACCTCGTCGGTATCAGTAGCGATAAAGATATTGGCAGCCTTGGTCGTACCAGGGTTAGGGTACACCTTGAATGCATTGATGGCTAAGGCTTCTTCGTTGCTATTTATTAATGCAGAGGGAGTGAATACATAGTCTCGGAAATTGTGTAAAGATACAACAGCTAACCCGTAACCACCGTGGATAAGGGGGCCACTGTCGAGGTCGATATCTTCCACCGCACGAACGTAATTTGCATCCAAATCAATGGTAAGCTCATCGCCTGTAATGGCCAAGTCCAGGGGTACTTCTGTTTGGAAGTAGTTGTCATCATCCAGTGGGTGCAATTCCCAAGTCTGGTTAAGTGCACTACCGCTACGGCCCTCAAAAGCTCCAAAACGATAGCCCGATACCCAGCCCCAGTGCATAGATGGGTTCTGGGGAGCGAGTGGGTGAGAACTGTGGTAAATGGTAGGGTCTAAATGATTTTTAGCTTCGTCTACTCCAATATGGAAACGAATAGCTTCGATGTTAGTGATGTCCAAATTGCCCAGGAATTCAGAGGTCTCTTCGGTAGCATCTACCAGCATGTATAGATCTTCGATCATAGTTTCCTGACCATCATCATGGATCAACGAGATTTCCGCAATGTAGTAATCCAGACGTGAGTAATAAAAGGTACTGCCAATGTTATTAGTAGCGCTGGTTTCCATGGCAAACGCCTCATCACCAAGTTTGTGGTGAATGTTGAGGGTTACGTTGATCTGTGCCTGTGTCATCAGACTGGCTAGTAGGAAAACGAAAAGTAGATGTGTCTTCATGAAAGTTACTTTTATTCTTTAGATTAAATATTAACAAATTTAGGTAATTTATTGTAGAGCAGGCTAGTTGGGTTCCTGTATTTATGTAAGTTGCCTACCAAACTATCAAGAAGCTGCAAATGTTTAAATGTTAGACACTTGTAAGTTTGCTCAAAAAGGACTTACCTTTGCCGTCAATTATTTTCTCAACTTAGGAGGAATAAAGTTTTCCTAAATCAATAGCCATTTTGCTTCGTAAAGTATTCCATATCCTCTTGGCCGTTTTGGTGTTCGTCAGCTCTTCCGGGCTGGTGTTCAGTAAGCATTATTGCCAGGGAGTATTGAAGAATACCTCGCTTTTTGCGGAAGCTGCTCCTTGCCATGGTGTCAGCAAAGCGGCAAAATGCCCCCGTCATGCTCCTGCTCAGGAGGATGGGCTGGATAAAAAAGATTGCTGCGATACGCAAACGGATTTTTTGAAGGTAGAGGACGCTCAGTTATCTACCCTTGCTGATCTTTTGATTGTTGATACACCGGCATTTCTTGCCGTTTTATTCTTCTTCCTTCCTTTTGAGGTCATTGCTGCGGATACTAAAACCCGCCACGATCTTCACTACAAACCCCCGCTGCTCGTTTGCGACCTCTCTGTGAGTTTGCAAACTTTCCTTTGTTAGATTTCTCTTTCGTTTTATGACTACTACTGGTATCAATGGATGCTGTAGTAGGTGTCTTTTTTGAATTCAAAGGCATTTGCCTTTCTATTCAATCTCCGTGTCTCCGCGTCTCCGCGGCTATACAAAAGAGAAACTATGTTAGCGAGCTATATTCGTTTTTTTCTAGAGAATAAACTAGTGGCCTACCTCCTGCTCCTGCTATTTGTAGGTTGGGGGTTGGTGACTGCACCTTTCGATTTTGGGTTTGATTTTCTTCCCCGCGATCCGGTAGCGGTAGATGCTATTCCGGACATTGGCGAAAACCAGCAAATTGTCTTTACCCAGTGGCCGGGGCGTTCGCCACAGGATGTGGAAGACCAGATTTCTTACCCTTTGACCACTGCGCTCTTGGGCGTGCCTGGCGTGAAGAGTGTACGTAGTAATTCCATGTTTGGCTTCTCTAGCATCTATCTCATTTTTGAAGAAGACATTGAGTTTTACTGGAGCCGTAGCCGCATTTTGGAGAAACTGAACTCCCTGCCAGCCAATACCTTGCCGGATGGAGTGCAACCCGCGCTTGGCCCCGACGCTACGGCCCTTGGCCAAATCTATTGGTATACGCTCGAAGGCCGTGATAAAGACGGAAAACCCACCGGCGGCTGGGACCCGCAGGAGTTGCGGACCATCCAGGATTTCTATGTACGCTACGGCTTGTCGGCCTCAGAGGGAGTAGCAGAGGTAGCTTCCATCGGTGGGTTCGTCAAAGAGTACCAAATTGATGTAGACCCCGAGGCGATGAAGGTCTACGGCGTCACCCTCGATCAGGTGATGCTGGCCGTCAAGGGCAGCAATATTGATATTGGTGCCCAAACCATTGAGATCAACCTGGCGGAGTATTTTGTCCGTGGCCTGGGGTACGTCAAGAGTATTGAAGACATTGAGCAGGCCGTGGTGGTCGTGAACGATAATATTCCGCTGCGGGTAGGCGATGTGGCCCATGTAAGTCTGGGGCCAGCTACCCGCCGTGGCGTACTCGACAAATCGGGTGCCGATGCCGTGGGTGGGGTAGTGGTCGCCCGCTACGGTGCCAACCCGCTAGAAGTTATTCAGAATGTAAAAGCTAAAATTGCCGAACTAGAGCCGGGCCTGCCCTCCAAAACCCTCGCCGATGGGACCTTCTCGCAGGTGAAGCTAGTCCCTTTTTACGACCGTACCCAACTCATCAACGAGACCATCGGTACGCTGGAGGAAGCCCTCTCGCTGGAGATATTAATTACCATCATGGTGGTCATATTGATGTTGCTCAACCTGAAGTCGTCGCTGCTGATTTCCGGAACTTTGCCAGTAGCGGTACTGATGTGCTTTATTGCGATGCGTTACTTTGGGGTAGATGCTAATATTGTGGCCCTTTCGGGAATTGCGATCGCCATTGGTACCATGGTAGATATGGGCATTGTGCTGACAGAAAGTATGGTCAAACGCGTAGAAGAAGCCCCTCCTGACGAGAGCCTGCTCACCAGTATTTACGAAGCTACGGTAGAGGTAGCGTCAGCGGTTATTACTGCGGTAGCTACTACGGTTATCAGTTTTCTCCCTGTTTTCACAATGGAAGCTGCTGAGGGAAAGCTCTTTCGACCGCTGGCTTTTACCAAGACGTTTGCGCTGGTAGCGTCGATAATTGTGGCCATTACCATCATTCCGGCTTTGGCCCACAGTGTTTTTTCGATCAAGTTACGCCGCCGGAGTATTACGCTGGTGGGCAATGCACTGGCTGTTGTGAGCGGCTTGGTGGTTGCGTTTGTTTATGGTGCTTTTCCCGGTACGGTGTTGGCGCTCGTTGGGTTGGCCGGTTTAGGGTCGCTTTGGGTACGCGAGTGGGGGAGTAGCCGCCAAGAGACGCTATTATCTTGGGCCACCAATATCACCTATGCCCTTTTGGTCACCTGGCTACTAACCACGGTATGGATGCCGCTGGGCGTTACGAAAAGCAACCTGACCAATTTCCTCTTCGTGGTGTCGATGGCGGGTGGCCTGATTGGTGTCTTTTACGTTGTCATCTATTTTTACGAAAGTATACTCCGCTTTTTACTCCGGTTCAAAGTGCTTTTTTTGCTAATTGTGGGGCTGATTGTTTGGCAGGGATTCCGGGTTTTTCAAACGACTGGGGAAGAGTTTATGCCGGCGCTCAACGAAGGTTCTTTCCTCCTGATGCCCACAGCCATGCCACATGCCGGGATGCAGGAGAATATCAAAAACCTCCGCTTGCTGGACATGAGCGTGACCGCTATTCCTGAGGTGTATTCCGTAGTTGGGAAAGCGGGCCGTGTCAACAGTCCACTTGACCCTGCACCGATGTCGATGTATGAGAATATAATTTTGTACAAATCTGAATACAAAACAGACGAAGCGGGTCACCGACTACGCTTTCGCGTAAAAAAAGGGGAGTACGTTCGCGATGATCAAGGAGAATTGATTCCTGATGAAAAAGGCCAATACTTCCGCCAGTGGCGCGATCATATCAAAAGTCCAGATGATATTTGGGAGGAGATTGTCAAGTCGACCCGGTTGCCGGGCGTTACTTCTGCCCCTAAACTCCAGCCGATTGAAACGCGGCTAATCATGCTGCAAACAGGTATGCGCGCGCCAATGGGCATCAAGGTGCAAGGGCCAGATTTAGCTACCATTGAGGCCTTTGGTTTGGAATTGGAAAAATACCTCAAAGACGTTGACGGTGTCAAGGATGCGGCGGTTTTTGCAGATCGTATCGTAGGCAAACCTTACCTCTTGCTGGATATCGACCGCGAAACGATCAGCCGTTATGGGCTCACTATCGACAAGGTTCAGCAGCACATTCAGGCAGCGGTGGGAGGTATGAAGATGACCTCCACGGTGGAAGGGCGCGAACGCTACGCCATTCGTATTCGTTACCCCCGCGAGTTTAGAAACGACCCGGAAGCGCTCAAGCGGATTTATATCCCTACGCCTCAGGGCCAGCAGATCCCGCTTGGGGATTTGGTGGAAGTGAGGTATGAGGCTGGTGCTCAATCAATCAAAAGCGAAGACGGTTTCCTCCTCGGCTACGTTCTTTTTGATCGCGAAGGCGATTACTCGGAAGTGGAGGTTGTGGATAATGCGCAACAGTATTTGCAACAGCTCATTGAGGGTGGAGAACTGGTGGTTCCTGCTGGGGTCAGCTACCGTTTTGCAGGCAATTACGAGCAGCAGGTTCGTGCCAGTAAGCGCCTGAGCCTGGTAGTGCCCATTGCGCTGGCGATCATTTTCCTGATTCTTTATTTTCAGTTCAGCTCGGCGAGTGTTTCGCTGATGGTCTTCAGTGGGGTGTTTATTGCTTTTGCGGGCGGTTTTCTGATGATAGGTTTGTACGATACCAGCTGGTTCTTGAATTTCGAGCTGTTTGGTACCAATTTTCGTGATCTCTTTCAGGTGCAAACCATCAACTTGAGCGTAGCCGTTTGGGTGGGCTTCCTGGCCCTCTTCGGTATCGCTACCGACGATGGGGTACTGGTCGCAACCTTTTTGCAAGACAGCTTCAAAAAGAATGAACCTACTACGATAGAAGAAGTCAGAGATGCAGTAGTAGAGGGCGGCCTACGCCGGGTACGCCCCGCTATGATGACAACTGCGACCACCATCTTGGCCCTACTCCCGATCCTGACCTCCACCGGCCGTGGATCGGATATTATGCTACCAATGGCTATTCCTTCCTTCGGAGGGATGAGCTTGCAAATGATAACGATGTTTACAGTACCCGTCCTCTTCGCACTACGCGAGGAGTGGCGGGTGAGGAAAAAAGGATGGAACACAGATCAAACGGATCAGACGGATTGACGCAGGTTTTTAAAAAAAGAAAAACCGTGTAAACTCAGAGGAGCGGAGTGACGATCACCGAAGGTAATCCTGTTAAATCCGTTAAACCCGCGTTCTATCCCACAAAAAAAAACAATCATGAATAAAATGTTTTTCATCCTTCTTTTTCTAACCACCAGCCTGCATGCGCAGTCGCTGGAAGCTTTGGTGGAAGAGGTGTTGGCTAACAACCCCGCCTTGAAAGCGCTGGAGAGTGAGTATTTTGCAGCCCTTGAGCGCGCACCCCAAGTCAGTTCACTTCCTGATACGGAGCTAGGTTTGGGAGGTTTTCCGCTGCCGGTAGAAACCCGTTTAGGGCCACAAGCCCTACGAGTGAGTGCTACCCAGATGTTTCCCTGGTTCGGTACATTGGCCCAAAAGGAAAAGGTAGAAATAGCCAAGGCTAAAGCTGCTTACGAACGTATCGACGCAGAAGCGCTCAACCTGCTTTTCGAATTGCGGCAAGCTTATCTCCAACTTTATGAAATACAGCACAGCCAAACCATCATTCAGGAAAATCTAAAGCTTCTTGATGCCTTGGAACAACTGGCCTTGGCGAAAGTAGAAAGTGGCCGCGCGACGCTGGCTGATGTGCTACGTGTACAATTGAAAAAGGAAGAACTGCAACAACAACTGGCCTTGCTGGCCGAAGCAGAGGTGAGCCCTACGGTCACTATCAACCAATTGCGCCAGCGGGGTTTGCGGGAGTCATTGCTACTGGCTGATAATCTGACATTTACAGAACTACCTTTCCGGCAAGACTCCATCGAAGCCTACCTCCGCCAGTACCATCCCCAGTTGCGAATGTTGCAGCAGCAGCAAGAGGTTGCCCGGCAAATGATTGCGCTCAACGACCTGAATACCAAGCCTTCTTTCGGTATCGGTGTTGATTACATTATGGTCAACGAGCGAGACAATGCGGTTATTACGAACAATGGTCGCGATATTATACAGCTGCGCGCGACCGTCAAGGTGCCGCTTTTTAGGGAGCAGTACCGCGCCCGTGAACGCGAAGAGCAGTTCCGCATCCAGGGATTTGCTCAACAAGAAGAAAATACCCTTAGCCGGATGCTGGCCATGGTGGAACAGGCCTACAGTACCCACCGTTCTGCAATGTTACAAAAGGCTTTTCTGGAACAACAGATTAGCCTGACCGAAACCACCTTGCAGATTCTCGAAGACCAATACAGTGCCCAGGGCGGCGGTTTTTCGGAGCTGTTGCGGCTGGAGCAGGACCTTATCCGCTATCGCTTGCAATTATTAAAAGCCAGTGTGCAGACGCACTTGGCAAAAAGTAAAATTGAGCAATTCGTTGCTGCGCAATACTAATAACCATGAATCAACAAAGCAATAAAAAATGGCTATTTGGCTTCGCAGGCATCCTCTTGGGAGCTTTGCTGAGCGTAGCGATTATGAGTTTTTGGACAACAGCTCCAGTGGCTGCTCATGATCACGGCGCCAGCACCGCCAGCAGTAGTAGTGATGCTATCTGGACCTGTTCCATGCACCCTCAAATTCGACAAAGTGAACCCGGCGACTGTGCGATCTGTGGCATGGACCTCATCCAATTGGAGGAAAATACCTCCAACGATCCGCTGGTGTTGCAGATGACGGAGGAGGCGATCCGCTTGATGGATATCCAGACGACCGTGGTTGGGGTTTCCGGTAGTGTCGACAGCAAAACGTTGCGCCTGTCGGGGACGGTGCAGGTCGACGAACGCTTGGCCTCTTCTCAGGTCGCTCATGTGCCGGGGCGTATCGAGAAACTGTACGTCACTTTTACCGGAGAACAAGTGACCAAAGGACAAAAACTGGCAGACCTTTATGTGCCCGAATTGATTACCGCCCAACGAGAGCTGCTCGAAGCCCGCAAGATGGTCGATGTTAGTCCGGGGTTACTTACCGCTGCGCGTAATAAACTCCGTTACTGGAAAGTACCAGAAGCGACGATTACGCGCATTGAAGAGGAAGGAACAATCCAGGAAACGTTTACCGTACTAGCGGACGAAAGCGGTATTGTGACCAATAAGATGGTAGCTGTAGGGGATTACGTCCGCCAAGGAGAACCTCTTTTTGCGTTGGTCAATCTCAGCAAAGTATGGGTACTCTTTGAGGCTTACGAGGACGACCTGGCGCATCTCAAATTAGGAGATCGCATTGAATTCACTACCCCAGCGATTCCCAACCGCACCTTCAACGCTCGGATCACTTTTATCGACCCTGTCATCAATCCTCGCAGGCGTACGGCATCTTTACGAACGGAAGTAGACAATCAACAACGGCTGCTCAAGCCAGAGATGCTGGTGTACGGAAACTTGCTGCAGACGGTTAGTGCCAGCACCGCTTTAATGATCCCCAAGTCGGCTGTACTCTGGACGGGCCCACGCTCGGTGGTGTACGTCAAAATGCAGGATGCTGAGGTGCCTTCCTTCCAGTATCGGGAAGTAGAAATTGGCGAGGCAGCAGGTGGTTTTTATCCGGTCATAAGTGGCTTGGCCAGCGGCGAAGAGGTGGTCACTTATGGTGGTTTTGCGATTGATGCTGCAGCGCAGTTGAATAACCAGGCGAGTATGATGAACCAAGAGGTGACACTCAAAAAGGACGCTTCTGTAGTAACAGTATTGCCAGATTATGCAACACTTTCTCCGGCAGCTTTCAAGCAGCAACTGGCGGATGTGGTAAGTGCTTATCTACTTTTAAAAGATGCACTGGTAGCCTCGGATGTGACGTCAGCTGAAACTGCTGCACAAGAGATGCGCCTGGCACTGAATAAGGTCGATATGGCCTTGTTGAAAGGGGATGCACACCTGTATTGGATGGAACAATTAAAAGCCCTGCAAGCGCACAGTGAAAAAATAACGACGAGTACGGACCTCGAAGTTCAACGGCAGCAATTTGATTTTCTTTCGCAATCGCTTATTCAGGCAGTCAAGGTTTTTGGAACGTATATGGATACCCTGTATGTCCAACACTGCCCTATGGCCTTCGATGACAATGGTGCCGATTGGCTAAGTGCAGAGAATAAAGTGCTGAACCCTTATTTTGGCGAGGCCATGCTACGTTGTGGCATTATTGAAGAAACAATTGTAAGTAGTGAGACGAATTAAACGGCCATACTCCCTTATGCAAAATCAAATAACCAGTATTATTAACTTTTTATAAATTCGAAGAAATGAAAAATGTACAATTGCTAATGTTTTTAGTAGCCTTTATTGGCTCAAGTGCCTTGTTTACAGCCTGTGGAAGCCATAGTCACGATCACGGCGATGATACAGAGCAGCAAGGAAAAGAGTATACCTCAGCCTACATCTGTCCCATGAATTGTAGTGGTTCCGGCAGTGAAGAGCCAGGAACGTGCCCCGTGTGTAAAATGGATTACGTCAAGAACGAGAATGCCAAGGAAGAAGGGCATTCTCACGATGATCATGAAGGGCACGACCACGACGGTCATGATCACAGTGATCACGATGGGCACAACCATTAATATTTATTAGACCAGAAGCACGTCTGCTTTTGGCTTTTTCTTAATCCTTAGAGCTTGCTTGGGACTGTTTCACCGTAGGAACAAGTCCCAGCTATGCTCTTAAATCAGTAAAATGAATAAATTAATTTTTACACTTCTATTATCCCTGATGATGTTGGGTGGTATTTCTGCTCAGGTCATTTTTGAGGAAGACTTTGAAGGAGGGGCTTTTCCCGACGGTTGGACTATTACAACAAGCGCTAACGACGGAGGTTGGCTAGTGGGAACTGCTGCTGCATTATCGAGTCAAACGTTCCCTATCGAAAGCAATGGTTCAAGTCGAATTATTGCGACCAATGATGATGGATGCAATTGTGACAAAAGCGATGAATACCTGATTATGCCACCACAAGACCTTAGTGGTTTGAGTAGCGTGATCGTCAGCTTTGATGCTTTTTATACTGACCAGGCCTACCAGGGAGACCAGGAGGATGCTACGATTGAAGTGTCCTTAGATGGCGGTGCCAACTGGACAGTGCTGGAAGACCTGCATGGCCATGGTAGCTGGGATCGTCACAGCGTTGACCTAAGTGCTTATGCTGGAGAAGAAAATGTGCTCGTTGGCTTTCGTTATGATGATAATGGTGGCTGGCTTTACGGTTTTGCTATCGATAATGTTAAGATAGAGGTACCTCNCGCTTTGGAGGTTTCGCTAGTCGAATTAGACAGTAGATTGTTTGGCGAAGTAGATAGGGCGATTGCTATTGGTGGAACCCTTTACAATATTGGTGCGAATCCAATCACCACGCTAGAGGTTAGTTACACCATTGATGGAGGTACTCCGATTGTCGAAGTATTGGAAGACTTGGATATCGCTGCGTTCAGTTACTACTATTTTACGCTGGGTACTCCCTGGATACCTGCTAACCCTGGTGTTTTTGAAGTGGCAGTATCCATTGTTTCAGTCAATATGACCAACGACGGGGACCAGACGAACAATGCTTTGTCTTTTGATTCAGAAATATTTGACTTGGTAGTTCCTCCTAATAAAATCGACGAATTTGCGGCAGCTCCTGCTGTTATTTCAGAGGTAGAAGGTGCAGCAAGCTCCCTTGACAAGCCTACGGATTTGGACTTCTTTCCTATTCTGGGAAAGGATGAGCTATGGGTGATTAACCAACGCGTAGAAAATAGCGGTGGAAGCACCATGACGATGACAGGAAGTACCTCTGAGACCCCTACTTTTGAAGAGAAAGTAGATGGCAACGCCTGGCACTTTATGTCCTTGCCTACGGGTATTGCTTTTAGTGATGATAACTTCAATTTCGCTAGCTCCGCAGGTGTACAGGATGCCAATCACGGTGGTGGGACCTTTACAGGACCAACACTTTGGTCGAGTGACCCTGAAATCTATGCCCAGCCTTCCGGCGGAAATGGTAGCCACTTGGATATGCTACACAGTAGCCCTTTCTCTATGGGAATTGCTCACGAGGTAAATAACGTATTCTGGGTGTATGATAATTGGAACAAAGATATTGTTCGTTACGATTTTGTTGATGATCATGGCCCTGGCAACGATGACCATTCTGATGGATTGGTGTATCGCTACAAGGGAATTGGCATTACAGCAGATAGCGATATTCCCAACCATTTGGTATTGGATAAAGCTACGGGCTGGCTGTATTTTGTAGACAATGGTAATGATCGCGTGATGCGCCTGGATATCAATTCAGGAACAGGCTCGATTAATCTTGCCGAAATCAATGAGCCACTGACGGAACACCTGAGTATTACAGGTTTTACCGTAGAAACAATCATTGACAGTGGACTGGAAGCTCCTTGTGGAATTGAAATTTACGAAGGCGTGCTTTACGTTGGTGATTACGGTACGGGCGATATTGTTGCCTATGACATGGCAAATGATTTTGCGGAAATTACGCGTATCGTTACGGGGGAGATAGGCATGACGGGTATCAAGATAGGCCCTGATGGCAATTTATGGTTCGTCAACAGAACGCAAAATACCCTCAAAATTGCTATGCCTGGTGACATCTCCAGTACCAACGAAGCCGGATTTGACTTTGATGTCAATATCAGCCCTAATCCTACAGCTGACGTAATAACGGTTACTGTTCCTACACGAGACGATTACCAGGAAGCAATGATTTCTGTGATCAGCGTGACCGGAAAAGTATTGATCCCCGCAGCATCTTTGCAAAGTACTCAGACCCTTGATTTGGCGACTTTGCCAGATGGTATCTACCTTGTCCGGATTAGTGGAAGTGGTTACCAAATGCACGAGAAGGTTATTCTCCAGCGGTAATCCAAAGTTCAGGTCAAGTAAAAAGGCCTTGGATAAGAAAAGAGCGTGCCGGGTTTTTCTTTTATGAAATTTCCTGACACGCTCTTATTTTTCGGTGATACCAATAGGTATTGATGTTCGACCTCATCCGAGGTCGTTCCAATCCCTATAAACATTGTTCTACCAATCTATGACCTCTCCCAGGTCAAGGCGGAACGCATGGATGTGTCCCAACCGTAGGACTTTAGTTCGAGCGTTAGTGCTTGCGATTTTTGCCGGACTGAATACCTTTATACATTCGATGAAACGATTCCATATCGTTCCTACTTTAAGCGAAATACTACGAATCATGCTAAGAACCATTATTTATACTTGTTTCAGTCTATTGCTTTGGGGCTGTGGGGCTGAACCAAGGGGGCACGAAAAAGCTACCCCTGTCATTCAAGACATCGCTACCCCTTGCAAGGAAGGAGGCGAAGGCCGTCTGTTTACCTCTACAAGCGGCGAAGTATATCTCTCTTGGGTAGAATTCCTCAATGACAGCACCGACGCCCTGCGCTTCGCGCGCCTAGAAAATGGACAATGGACTGAACCTCAAACAATAGCACAGGGTTCCGACTGGTTCGTCAATTGGGCTGACTTCCCTTCATTGGTGACGTATGCTGGCGATGACCAAAAAATGGTCGCCCACTGGCTGCAAAAACGTGCCGAAGGGACCTACGATTATGATGTTCGGCTGTCACAGTCACAAGATGGCGGACAGACCTGGTCGCCTTCCTTAATTCCGCACCGCGATAGCATTGCTGCCGAACACGGTTTTGTGAGTATGCTGCCAATTGCTAAACAGCAAGTATTCGTGACTTGGCTGGATGGCCGCAATACCAAAGGCGAGGAACACGCTGCCCCTGCGGATGATCACGGCCATGGCCACGGTGGTGCGATGACGCTTCGTGCGGCAGTCGTTGACCCAACGGGAACACTAAGCCAGGAGGCGGAATTAGACGCCCGTGTTTGTGACTGTTGCCAGACCAGTGCGGCACTCACTCCCAACGGCCCCATCGTTGCTTACCGAGATCGTTCAGAAGAGGAAATACGGGATATTTATGTTGTCAGGCAAGTAGGAGGGAAGTGGCAATCGCCCGCTGCTGTCCATGATGATAATTGGGAGATTGCGGGTTGCCCGGTCAACGGCCCGGTCATCAAAGCCCAAGGCGAAAACGTAGCCGTAGCTTGGTTTACTGCACCCGAAGGGAAAGGAGAGGTAAGAATGGCTTTCTCTACCGATCAGGGAGCCAGCTTTGGTGCGCCTGTTCGAATGGATGATGGATTACCAATCGGGCGAGTAGGCTTAGTTTTTACGGAAGAAGATGAGCTGATCATCACCTGGCTTGAACAGGTCGAAGAGGCGGCCGAAATCCGCCTGGCGCGTGTAAACCTCAATGGCGAAAAGCAAGAAGAATTGGTACTAGCCGAGGTGGAAGCATCCCGGCAGAGTGGTTTCCCGGTGATCACCATGCAAGATGATAAAGTCTACTATGCTTATACCCACGTAGACAGCCTCACACGGGTGGTTTCAGGCGTCGTATCTTGGTAAATCAAAGAGCGTGAGTTTCTCTGTTCTTGGCACTGTTAGCAGATTGCGTTTATTAGAAATGAAACAAGTCTATCAATAAAAAGTCAAATGAAATTCCAAAGCAAAGTGTGTACGTTAAAATCTGGCAAACAAATTACCGTCAGAGTTCCTGAAGACAAAGAAGCCGAAGGTTTGATGGATCTAAAAAGAGGCTACATTGAAAATACGTCTACATTGCCTTGGACGTTGGAAGAGTATCCCAAGGATATAAGACATGAATTAGATATAATTGAAGAGTACAGAGAAAGCCCAAACGGCATTTTACTTGTTGCCGAATACGATGGAGAACTTATTGGTAATTTAGATATAACAGGAAACAAGCGATTAAAAATGGCTCATACAGGAATGGTAGGTATGGGGATAAAAGAAAATTGGCGGAACCAGGGCCTCGGCAAAGCGTTAATGGAATCTGCTATTGAATGGGCAAAAAACAACACAGAACTTGAAATTCTTTGGCTTGATGTATACGCTTCCAATGAATTAGGCTACCACCTCTACAAAAACACAGGTTTTGAAGTGAGCGGAATAATTAAGGGCTTTTTCAAAGAAGAAAACGGCTACATGGACAAAATACAAATGTATCAACGCATAAAGTAAAGCGGGATTGATCCCGCTGTCCATTAGAGGCACTACCCGCCGCGGGATAAATCCCGCGCTACGGAACCCCACGCCCCCAATAACGAAGAAAAAATACTTCTATGCTCTTATATGGTTCCAAGAAATGCCCCTTGCTCGTTTATTTTTAGCATCAGCCAACGCTGGTCAAAAGTGGTTTTAGAGGAAGCCGTTATTTTGTCTTTCAATGCTACCAGTAATCGGAGGTATTTCGTATCAGAGACGATAGCTTTTCTCTCCCGAATTTTAGCCAGCTGGCGCAGAAAGCGAATGAAAACCAGCAACTGATCGGAGTGTAAGCCCGATTTTTTGGTTCGCAAAAGAAATAAACGAAAACTATTGAGCGCGGCATCCAGTAGCATCCATTCTGCTAGTTCGTAATAAATTTTGAGTTGAATGATTTTAGTCTTTGCCTGGTATTGTACGCTGGTGAAATTGACCTTCTGCATAATTCCCAGCGAGGAAGAATAGTCCTTCTCATGGTAGAGGATATTCATGGAATTGAAGAAGTAGGCATTTTTTTGTACCTCAGGAGCAAGAAATCTTTTGAAATCTTCGGCAAATTCTTTAGCCCAGGCGAATTCCTTTTCCAGACAAGCAAGAGAGATAACATTGTTGTAAGTGACCTGCTTGATTTGGCCATTTTTGAGGATGTGCTTTTTCTGGATAATGAATTGATAAATGCGTAAAGTTTCACGTTGAAAGTACTTGTCACCAGTATTCGTTTTGCGGACGCAAAAATTTATGATACTTCGGTAAGCGTTGAACAAGTCTCTCTCTTCCCATTGGTCTGTATGGTCATAGAAGACCTGTTTTAACTGCTGATAGGCAGCTTCTCTTTCCTGTCCCCAAATTACCTTTAGGTTATAATAGTAGAGTTTAATGACGGGGATTTTCAATAATTCGGGCCACTGGTTAGTCAGCTGGTCGTGTATTCTAATGACCACTTTAGTGTCGATGGTTGTTTGAGTAGTTTGCGCTATTTGAACGAGCGTACAAGCATACTCCAGGCTGTTTTTGAAATACGTTTGTGTTGTTAGTTGAATGTTTTCCAAAAGTAATTCACTGGGGATTTCTCTTTCTAAATCATCCAGCCAATGTATTTGTTGCTCGTTTATTTTTTGCTGCCGTTCTGCCTGTGTCTCGGATATCTTTTGATACTCCTGAGCAAACCAGTCGTGCATGCTATAGCCTAGCATGTTCTTCAAGGTCAACTCTTTAGCAAGAGGTGATTCCTCCAGCTGGTGGTGCAGGACAAAACGCCGCAATAATGCCATAAGCTTGGTCATCAAAGCATTTATCTTGCTTTCATTGTAGACTTTATCACGGAATAATGCCCGACTAATATCTTGCTTGGTTGTTGTGCCCCAATTACAGCACGGAGGGCCAAGTAGGTAGGTGGCTAAGTCTGCCGTAAGCTGGTGTGTATTAAAGTACGGAGAGCTTACAAATAGCAGAAATTGCTGCTGATTCTTCGTGTTTAGGCGACTAAGTTGGCGAGCAAGTTTGCTTTTTTGAAGTGTTTTCAAAATATTTTTACACTTGATTTTTTTTATTAGAAGCTATAATACAGCTTTTTACATATTTGTAAATATTTTCTGAGGAAATAAAATTTATAATTTTGTATTTTTTTGCCGGCTTCAGTACCGTGATCTTTGCCAAGGCGATTAGGTAATAAACCTATCGTCTTGAAAATGTTCACAATTGAAGCTATTGTTATGAATAAGATTTTTACGCTAACTTTTCTACTCGGGTGCCTGGTCTTTAGTGCGAATGCCCAAGACGGCGGACTTGACTCTACTTTTGCCCAAACGGGTGTGCTACTACTGGATTTTATCGAAGCTAATGAAACAGCAAACGATGTGGAAATTCAGGAAGATGGCAAAATTGTAGTCCTTGCCTCGGGGTCTTATGGCTCAAATAACCTCAATGTAGAGATGGTACGCCTGTTAGAAGACGGCACTATTGATTCTACTTTTGCCAACAACGGCTACTTCTTCGTTGATAACCCTGCTGGATCTGATATCCCTTACGACTTGGATATTCAGAACGATGGCAGCTTTTTGATTGCTGGTGATTATGCCAATACCATCAACGATCTAAGCATGGCGGTGTATAAAGTAACTGCCGAAGGTGTACTGGATTCTATGTTTGGTACAAATGGTATTGCCACGCTTCCTATTGATACCATGCAGGATTATGCCCGTACATTGGAGGTCGCTGCTGATGGTTCGATTTTCATAGGAGGTGTGAGCCAGATCCCTGGATTCGCCTCTTTCTATCGTTCGGTTGTTGGAAAATTTACGGCTACTGGCGTAGTGGACAGCACTTTTGGTATCAATGGTGCTTTCGTATGGAATACGGATTCAATCACTACGGATATTCGTAGCATGGAGATTTTACCCGACGGGCATCTACTCGTTTCTGGTCGCGCTAAGCCTGCCGGAACAGATCGTATTTCTCTTTACAAAGTACTCAGTGATGGTAGCGGCTTAGATACAAGCTTCGGTACCGATGGTGCAGTGCTGGCACCTTACGAGGGTACTGGCTTTGATTTGGCCATCCATCCTAATGGAAATATCTTGATTACGGGACAAAACCGTACCAACATGGGTGACAATCTCGTGCTCGCTGCTTATGACCAAAATGGCGCACCAGTGGCTGATTTTGGTACCAATGGTGTTTCTTTTGTAGATGCTGATATTAACGATAGAGGGTTTTCAATTTTGGTGCAGCCTGACGGTAAAATCATCGCCAGCGGTGAAAGCGGTGGTACCTTCTTTCAGGGTGGACCGCGCCAGTTTATGGCGGCTCGTTTTGATGCAATGGGAGTACCTGATTCTACCTGGGGAGAGAATGGTGTCGTGAGAACCTTAACCTCTACCTTGTTTGCCTTTTCCAATGGTAGTGTTTTACAGCCGGATGGCAAGTTGGTTTTAGTTGGAGCTTCGGCGACCCCAACAACTCAGAATGACTTGACAGTTGTTCGCTACAATAACTTTATTGATGCTGATATGGATGGCTTCAGCATTGCTGATGATTGTGATGATAACAACTCGGCCATCAACCCTGATGCGGAAGAGATTCCAAACAATGACGTTGACGAAAACTGTGATGATATCATCTTGATCATCGACGCCGATATGGATGGTTTCAACTCTGATGAAGATTGTGACGATACCGATCCTCTTATCAACCCTGATGCGGAAGAGATTCCAAACAATGACGTTGACGAAAATTGTGATGACGAAATCTTGATCATCGACGCTGATATGGATGGTTTCAACTCTGACGAAGATTGTGACGATACCGACCCTCTTATCAACCCTGATGCGGAAGAAATTCCTAATAACGATGTTGACGAAAATTGTGATGATATCATCTTGGTAGGTGTACAGGAAACGGAAATTTCCAGCCAGTTTTTGGTGTACCCTAACCCTGCCGGTGAATTCGTTTACCTAAAGTACGAAGCAGAAGGTCAGCAGCCACAACAGGCTGTGTTGACTAACGTGACAGGACAGGTACTACAAGTAATAAATCTGGAATTCAACAACCATATTACTCGCCTGGACCTTGCAAATTTACCGCAAGGCATTTTGATCTTAACCATCCAAACGGAAGCCGGCACGGCTATCAAGCGGATTGTTAAGCAATAACTTCCCCCCGAAAGAAGGTGAGTAAGTCTATTTCCGGGTGATCGTAACAAATACGTACCTGGCAGAGGTCTTTTTATAAAAACGAATAAGATGCGAATTACTGTTTCCTGCTTTTTGTTACTCTTGCTTGTAGGAGGTTCCAATGCCCTCTCTGCGCAGAACTTGATTGCTGATCCGGGGTTTGAAATTTGGGATCCAAGCAGTAATAATTCGCCTCCGGGAACACTGAGTGGCCTCACCCACTGGTACGAAGCCAATGGCACACCAGATCATCACCATGTAGACATTGAGTTTGGTAGTAACCTGACCTTGCTCAACCCTTGCCCCCAAGGGGAAGGAGACAGTACTTGCGGTATGCCTTATGAAGGCGGCGGTGTGCTTGGAGCCTATAAAGGCAACGGTGCCGACGGTACAAGAGAATGGGCAGGCACCCAATTGTTGGAGCCGCTGGTACCCGGAGATTGTTATGAAATCTCTTTCTGGATTAATAATAAGAAAGATAACCCTGATAACCTGTTCGAAACCAACCAATGGGGCGTCTTTTTTTCGGATACACCAACGCCATTTTTCAATGCTAACCTTGCAGACTATTCGCTAATGGCCGACCAGTGGGTAGCAACAGAAATGGTCATTGGTGACACCATCTGGCACCAGGTGCAATTCACTTACACCGCACCCGAGGCCTACGAATACCTTTACATTGGCTACATGGGTAATGTCTCTAACTCGACCTTTACGGTAGCCAATGACAATTTCATGTTGGGCTTTTATGTGTGGATCGACCAGGTGGTGGTTGAGCGCGTAAATGTAGAAGTGCCGGAGGATATGACCATTTGTCCGGGAGAAAGTATCACCCTGGATTTTGTTTCTAATTATTCGCTCAGCTGGACAGATGGAACAACTTCTGATACCACTCGTTCCGTCACGGTCAGCCCTACCGAGAGCGTTACCTATTACGTAGAAGCAATCGGTAATCAGGGGTGTACCAAGTTGGACGCTGTACAAATTACCGTACTGGAGCCCCCTTTACTGGATCATCCCGACGTTTTGTGTACCGCCAGTACACCGATAACCGTGGGGCCCAATACCGAAAACGGCACTTGGTCTGGGGCCGGGATTACCAATAATACAACGGGGCTATTCGATCCTAGTCTTAGCGGTGCAGGAACTTTTGAATTGAATTTTTCTGATGCGGGTGACTGCACAAATGATTATGCTGTCTTGGTAGAGGTAGCGGAATTGCCTGCCAGTGAGTTGGTACTGGACGAGCCCGCGGGCTGTGCGCCTCACACCATCACTTTTACAGACCTCGCGGCGCCCGCCTCTGCCGAGTACGAGTGGACTTTTGGAGATGGAACGGTAACGTCGACAGCAAGCCCAACGATTGATCACACCTATCAAACCGAAGGTGATTATCTCTCTGGCGTGACGATCATTTACGCAGCAAACTGCCAGACGACAGTTGATATCAGCACCCCCATTCAAATTTTCGAACAGCCTGAGGCCAGTTTTACCTACGACCCCAGAGGCGTGAATACGCTGAATAACGATGTTACCTTCGAAAATACGAGTACAGGCCCCATTTACGAAACGGCATGGACATTTGGGGATAACACCAGCAGTATGCTCTTTAGTCCACTGCATACATTTACAGACGCCGGCGCTTACCTGGTAAATTTGCTAGTGGAAGGTCCTGGAAATTGTGTAGACAGTACTAGCCAGTTGGTTTTAGTAGAAAATGCAGTGCGCATATTTGTCCCCAACGTTTTCTCTCCGAATTTGGATGGCAGCAATGATGTTTTCAATATCGGTTTTGCGGGCAGTTTAAGTGACTATCAAATGCAAATCTTTGACCGTTGGGGTGGCTTGGTTTTTCAATCCAATAATCCCGATCAGGGCTGGAACGGCAAACGCCAAAACGGTGATCCTGCAGAGCAGAATGTTTATCTCTATCAAATAGAATACACACTTTTGCCTGCTACCGAATCTACCTCCGCTCTGCCGGAAGTGGTGAGTGGAGATGTTTTATTGCTGCGTTAGCTCGAAATTCAGGAAAGTAAAAATATTGCAAGCCCAAGGGTGGCAAAAATCAAAATCATTCTGAAAAGCCAGCCTGTCCATACATTTCTGGTTTGGTATTTCTTGTCGCTGAGTGTTTTGAAAGGTATTTTTCCGAAGTTGATAAGAAAGTAAAATATGGCTCCGAACCAGGCACTAAGCCCATATTCTGCTTCTGCATGATTGTGGGTTGCCATTGCATCTTTTATGTGGTCGTCTTCTTTGGGGTTTTCCATTGCTGCGGTTGTTTTTGTGTTATACTAAATATACATACCTCTTTTGAAAAGATTAAGGTATTAACTTGCCATGTGGGTTCAAAAATGCGTGAGCGATGTGTAAGGGTGGCCGACGAGCAGGAGGCCAGATAGCGATCCGATTTAATCGGAGAGCTAGCCGAGCGAGCAGCGAGCCCTGAAACGTAGCGACCACGAAGTGGGCACGCCCAATCATCCTTAATCACCGAACTACCATTAACCGTTTTGTCGGATAATCGGGATGATCAAAAATAAGGAAGTAAATACCCGCAGGAAATTGATCAACAGCAATGGCCGTGAGGCCCTCTGGCGACGTAGTGCCCTGTGCTTTTTGCCGCCCATTGATATCAAATAATTGGTAAGAGATGGGCCGTTGCGGTATAGGAGATAAGGCCAATTGAACACNTGTATGTGCGGGGTTAGGGAACAGTAATACTTCTGCCGAAAGGAGAGGTTGTGCCTTTTTAGTATTTACAAGAACTTCTCCTTCTGGATCAATATTGAGGTAAAGGGACTGTAGGTCATAAGATTGGAAGCGAGGTTGGTTATATCCCCAGGCAGCAATAGTGCCATCCTGCTGCCACGCAAGGTCTTCGATTTTTTCTGAATTGCTATTGCCGTAGTTATTGACCCATATTAGATCTCCGCTTTCATTAACTTTAGTGAGCATCATATCAAAATAAAACTGAGTGCCTGCATAAACTTCACCGCCAATTAAGAAGCCATTGTCGGAGTCAGGAATAATACTATAGGCATAAGCTACAGGCTCCGCAATGTCAATAATAGGATTGTTTTCCCATAGGAAATCACCCGTAAGCGAGAATTTGATCAAGGTAGGAGTGGTCACATAATCTTCTACCGTTTCTCCCCACTGCGAATAACCGACTACCACTACGCCGCTGTTGTCAGAGGATAAAGCAATGTCTTCGACGTGGATGCCATTTTCACTCTGATAAGCCCCCGTGAACCCGATGTTGCCGTCGGGTTTTACTTGTTGGATATAAGTGTCTACATTGATCTCGGTGCTTTCATTGGTACCGGTAAATACGGCACTTCCATCTGGTAAAATGGTACCCGCCACTGGAATAAAGGCCGATCCTACAACAATATCGGTATTGCGCCACTCTTCCACCCCCTGATTATTCAACTTGATATAAATGGGGTCGGTGCCCATATTGTTGCTATTCCTGGAATAGCCAAACACGATGCCTCCACCATCGGGCGTGCCTAACAAGCCTGCAATACTAACTTCATTTTCTTCTCCTTGTGGGCGAAACTGGTTGTAACTCACGAGTTCCCCGTAGGCGTTCATCCGGCCATAAAAAGCATAGTTATCACTTAAGTAATAGAGCGGTACGCCAGGCAATCGACTATTGCCCGCTATCAGGCAGCCCCCATCTGATAGTGCGGCGATACCCGCAAGATTTAGCTGCCCGTCTACCTCTGGCACGATAGCCTCTTGCCAAACGGCTTCACCACCTGGGCGTGTTTTTACAATCAAACCTTTATATGCAGATCGATCGCCAAAACTGAGGGTGACAGCCCCCATAAATAAATAGCCGTCGTCGGCTACATCAATAATATTCGCAAAGTCCCAATTCTTAGGACTCCCATACTTGAGTATACCTTGCTGGTACTCGTAAAACGTATCAATGATCGCAGGGTAAAGGATAGAATAATTATTAAAATCTCGTTTTAATGGCGTCTTATATTTGCCATCAAAAAAGACTTCACCTGTTATATATAAAATACTTTCCTGCCCGGCATCAGGGGGAGTGTTGCTATAAGGCTGTATCCTGCCTTTAATTAAGGCTACCCCTCCAGGTGGGATATTCGCATTTTGCATCAAAAATCGCATTCCCAGAGGGGTAGCCGTGAGCTGAACAGGCGCATTGCCTCCTAGTATTTCCAGTGTAGACAGGTCAAGGGTCGGTTCGAATTCCAAATTGAGGAGGATATCTTGTATAGTGACTTCCGAAGGGTTGGTTGCGCGAACGGTAAACACGATTGGGGCTAAGCTGGTCGTAATATTGTAGAAGCCAATCCCCTCGTGTTCGATCTCAATTTTATTGATTTCTGCTGTTGTGCTCGATGGGTTTACTTCATCATGAGCAGCACCACGGTCCTCCAAATGATGAGCATTGTATTGGTGAATGCTGTAAAGGCCATTGCGCTTTTTGCCACAACCTTCCACCGCCTCACTGATGATTTGCTCGAATGGGTAGCCCTCCGCTTGCCGTACTTGTAGCCGCCAGGTTCTGCCATCAGCAGGAAGGGTGATGGGGTAGGTATCCGCACCATTACTGAAAATCGCTTCCTGATCACTGGCAATAAGGAGGTCATCTGCAAGAATGTCGTAGGTCGTAATAATAGTTTCTGCACTGGTTGTTCCTTCGTTCTTGATGATAAAATCAATGCTTTGCTCATTACAATTTTTGGTAATGGAAAAGATGGGCCCTGACCAATCTGCTGTACAAGAGCTGTCGATCAGTTGAGCAGTTACCGGGTGCGTGGCTCCTATGGCAGGGTCACAGCTTAAGCTTAAATCAACATAATGGCGGGTGCTTTGAAAAGGTGGAATGGGGGCAAGGTCAAAGGTTATCCAAGGTCCGTTTTCGGAGACCGGAGCCGATGCAATTTCCAGTTCATAATCATCATCAATGTGTACCCTCAGTTGTTGTGGCAGACTGGCCGTTGGGCTTTGGTTGGTGACTGTTAGCCAAAACCGACTGGTCTGGCATCGTACCACATCCGGCTGACTGATGTAAACGCTTAAAGGCTCGCAGGGAGCCTCTTCGGGCTGAACAAGAAAGGTAACTGTGGCTTCGGGGTTTTGTAGGCTGGTGGTTGCATTGATATTACTGTTGCAGATGGACCAGTTTGCCAATGCCGGAGGCTGGTGAAGCTGGAGGCTTGTTGTTCCGTATTCCGCGTAAAGCGAAAATAGCCCTGCTTGATCGCTGTTAATTATTTGGACTGCTTGGCCTTGGTCGGCCGAAATCATCCAGTTGGGGGCGGGTAAGTCAGCAGTACTCAGAGTACAGTCACCGTCAATATCTATAAAAACACTACCAGTTATTTTTGTTGGGAGAATATTCCCGTCAGCGGGGACACTACGCAAAAGGCCGTCTTCTGCACCCTCGTTTTGCCCCATTCCGGCAGCGAGCAACCCTCCATCCGCTTTTTCTACTACGCTGAGTAGTCGTTCATCATTGGAATTGAAGCGGTAGGTTTGTTTCCACTTCATGAGACCTCCAGGGGTGTAGCGTGCCAAAAGTCCGTGTTGGGTAATCACGGTATCGCTTACGCTCACTGTTTGATTTCCGCTCACAATCAGATCCCCATTTTCAGTAAGGTAGAGATCATGAGGAGCTTCGTCTAATGCAGTGATTGGGTAATTATAGTTTTCTAGGATTTCTCCATTCGCAGGCGCGAATTTCAATATTTGCAGGTCTTTGTACTGCTGGATAAATACTTTATTGGTGTGGGCGACCCAAAGGTTTCCTTCTTCATCCATGATAGCAGCCATTGGGTTTGGGCGAAAAGCCTCTACGTTTAAACTACTACTGTAAGCATTTTCAAACTCTGAAGGTAATATTTGCTGCCAAATAGTAGTACCAGCTTCATTGACTAAACGGATGAAAATTCTTCTGGAAAAGGCACCATTCATGCCTGTTCGTCCTACTATCAGCGCGCGATCATTGCCCACAGGGAAAATACGCTGTGGGTAGTCATAGACCCGAATGTCAATCAACCGCGACCACTGTACCTCACCATTGTTATTGATATAAGTAATGCGGCCAAGGGAAGAAGGCTCGTAATAACTGCTCAGCAGCATGCCATCCAGAAAAGGAATAATGTCAAAAATACCACTTGTGTTGTCGTAGTCGCGTCGCCACAGCAGGGTGCCGTCCAGGTTTGTCTTTATAAGGAGCCCAAAGTCATCATCAAAAAACTCATCGGTGATGGCTTCGCCAACAATAAACAGGGAGCCATCATGAAGGAGTAATCGGTTGCCAGATTCTAGGTAGCCCTCATTAGTTTGCGGGTAAGTTTGTACCCACAGTTGTTCCATTTGCTCATTGAAATAGTGTAGGCTGATGTGGCCATCAAAGGAACCCAAGGCATAAAAATTGCCTTCAGCGTCTGGTAGCAAGTGCGTGAAGTAATCATGTTGTTCAGGTTCCCCAAACAACTGTACATTGGATTGAGCGATCCCCAAAACAGGGAGGAGGATAAAGAGTAGCGTGATTTTTGGGGTCATAGCAGCGCGTTTTTGAGAGAGAGATGCTGCTAAAATAACCTTTTTTTCTCTAAATTAGCAACGCAAACCTGCTGTCATTGGGCACAAGGTTTGGCGGTCTACGTTCTCTCTAAAAACAACAATCAAATATGTTACGCGCATCTTTACTCCTTTCATTATTACTCTTTTTCGGTAGTCTATCGCTCTTGGAAGCCCAAGATTTTGCGGCTATCGACCAACACGCGATGAACTTCAAAGCCAGTGGTGACCTGTCTGCAACGACCCAACAACTGGTAGCTCCCTATACCACAGAACTGGAAAAAGCCAGAGCCATTTTTACTTATGTAGCCACTTCAATGAGCTACGATTGCAGAGAGTTTCACCGAAAACCAGAAGACAGAAAAGCACGTACCCGCTCCGAAATCTTAGAACGTGCTTTTGAGAAAAACCTTGGCGTTTGTGCAGGCTATGCCATCCTGTTTGATGAGATGTGTGAGGCCGCGGGCCTCAATGCCGAAGTCGTAGGCGGAACCTCCCGATCTGGTACACGCCGCTACAACCCAGCGCGGTTGCCCGAAAACCATGCCTGGAACGCTGTAGAGATTGATGGCAAATGGCACCTGTTGGATGCTACCTGGGCATCGGGGTATACTGACCCAGAGGCGAGTAAGTTTACGAGTTCTTTTGATGATAACCTCTTTATGCAAGCGCCTGAGGATTTCTTTCTGCGGCATTTTCCTGCCGATGAGCGCTGGCAGTTGCTGCCGGAAACACGCACGGCCGAAGAGTTTGTCAACCAACCCAATATTTTCCGTATCCCGCAAACGTGGGAGCTTTCAGACTTTTCACNAATAGAAGGTATCCTCCCCACCGGAGAAACGGCTTTAGTGTTTCGGATTCGCCTCACTGGGCCCGACAAAATGTTCCTCACCATGGGCAGCCGCCGCTATGAGATGGACCTGGATAAAGAAGGGTATTACTACTACCGTTTAGAGCGTGATGAGATACGGGGGCGCACTGTCACCCTCCGTGCATTGGAAGGCACCCGTATTCGGCCAGTGGTAGAATATCGTGTGGGAAGGTAAATGATGGTTGCTGCTTTGTAACCTAGAGTTTCTAACCCTGCTTTACAAAGCAGCAACCAGCCCGGTGCCGAAGAATGAAGGCATGGCTCACTATACCAAAGGGCTAACCTCTACCTGGTACCAGTAAGCACTTCGTCTTTTTGTAGATTAATCTATCTCCAAAGCTTCTTCAATACTCGCTTGCAAATCAAGCCAATGAGGATGGCTACCTGCTGTTAGCTTCTGTGTCATCGTCCGCTGGAGCTTTCGCAGCTCTGCCCGTGCGTAAGCCGAGATATCCGATTGCTTCACCTCCTTGTCTTCACTTTCTGTAAATTCAATAAGTTGTACCAGGTAGGTACGCTGGAGATTACGACGATAGGCATCCGGGATGTCATTGGTTCTTAACTCTGACATGATCCTTACCGTAAGGTCTTCAAATAGTTGGCCAAGTGCATAAGGATCACTCGTTCTGGCCTCATTCTCTATGACTCGGTGCAGGCGATCAACATCCATCAGCATATTCAATGCACTGGCTTGCAGGCGCTGTACTCTTTCGAGGGCACTATTAGGAGAGATACGACGAAGAATCGCTTCGTCAAGCAACCATTCCGGGGTGTTGAATATATTCTGGTTTAACCAAGCTACGGCTGAAGCTTGGCGTTTAGCAGGTACAACAGTATAGACCTCACCTTCCTGATCGGCAGTCTTGCGGTAGTCATATACACCGCCTACATTCGTAGCTACGTGGCGCGTATAACGGCCTAGCTGTGAATAGATATTACCATATAACTCTTCCAAGTCTTTAAAGGGCATACCTTCGATGTAAGACCATTCCCGTAATTCCGGGACGATGCGCTTGAGGTTGGCCAAGCCAAGGGTACTGGCTTGGATAGGGTCATCGCTCAGGTCTTCCGTTTGAGCGGAAGGGTCGTAGGTATTGCGCTTTTGGGAACCGTAACGGAAAAGAGGATTGCCCGCTCTTTCTTTTACCCAACTGTTGAGGATAGGACGCTCTGCCTCTGCATCAGCTGCTTCGGGAATCGGGCGGTATCCGTAGATGATTGACCACTCGTCGTAAGGGCCGATACGTGGATGCAAACCAGCACCTTCATCCTGAGGTTGGGCCACATAATTAAAGCGCGCATAGTCCATGATAGAAGGAGCAGTGCCCATGCGCTGGACGAAACCGGGCGCACGAAGACTGTCTACCGGATAAGCTACACTGGAGCCCATATTGTGCGGCAAACCCAGGGTGTGGCCTACCTCGTGGGCAGCCACAAAGCGAATCAATTCTCCCATAACCTCAGGCGCGAACTTTACACCACGAGCATCGGGATTGACGGCTGCCGTTTGCATCATGTACCAGTTGCGCAGGAGGTTCATTACGTTGTGGTACCAAAGTATGTCACTTTCCAAAATTTCACCAGTGCGAGGATCGTGTACGTGTGGTCCTTGTGCGTTTTGTATTTCAGTGGTAATGTAACGGATGACGCTGTAACGAACATCTTCAGGGTGCCATTCGGGGTCTTCTTCCGGCGCGGGGGCTCGCTTGCCTACAATAGCATTTTTAAAACCAGCCGCCTCAAATGTTTTTTGCCAATCATTGACCCCTTGAATAATATAGGGGGCCCATTCCTCTGGCGTTGCAGGGTCGATGTAGTAAACAATCTGCTTGACAGGCTCTACCAACTCTCCGCGTGCCCATGCTGCAGGATCTTTAGGCTCTAGCCGCCAACGGGTAATGTAGCGGCGGCTCTCGGCACGCTGTGCATCAAGGCTATAGTTGGTTTGCTCCAGCGAAAAGTACCCTACGCGTTCATCATAGAGCCTTGGTTGCATAGGCTTTTCTGGCAGACGAATAAAAGATTGATTCATCTCAATGGATAGGGTTTCCGTCAGTTGATTATCGGGAAGGTCTTTGCCGCCGTTATAGGTGAGGATATGACGCACTTCGGTATTCTCCGGGAAGCTTTTCATCCAGGAGATCATACTGCGGCCTTTGTCCAAAGCTTTTACCTTGAAACGTTCGCGCTCATTGGCTCGTAGGGCACCAATCATGGGGATGTCAGTGGTAAAGAGGCTATTGACTTCAAATACCACCGCGGTGCTGTCAGGGTTGTAAGTTGCAATAGGAAATACTTCTACGATAGGCTCAAAGTTGTTGTTTTTGACTGAACGGTAGACCGGATCTTCGAAATTGGCTACATCGTTGTAGCTAACAGAACGCAGTACCATCTGGTCGTCCTTTCGTTGCCAACGGATCACTTGTTGGGGGCGTGATTTCATACCTGCACCGCCAAAATTGAGCCCTTTGACGTGGCCGGAAATTCGGCTTACCACTAGGATTTCCTCCTCCAACATCGTGAAAGGAATCTCAAAATAATACTTGCTATCCACCTTGTGTACGGTGAAGAGGCCTTCGTCGGTCTGGGCATCAGCAGTGATGACTTCGTCGTAGGCTTTAGGGCTTTTTTTCTTGCTTTTAGCGGCTCCTTCTTCCTGGGCCGACAAATGGGTTCCCATGACGAAGATTCCCAAGAATAGGAGTATTAAGCTGTTTTTCATACTTAGCGATTTGATTACTTTGGTTGAACGATTTACACCTGAACAACTCTGAAGGAGCAAAATCGTTCACTCGTCACCAAGCTCACGCAATGAACTCCCTGGACTTTGCTGTGAAATGTTGTTAGCTGGTCGAGAGACCAGCAGAATACTGCATGTTAGTTAGGAAACTAACATGAGCGATTTTGTTTAGATGTTTTCATAAACCCTAACGCTCCTTGTAGTCCCCAGACTACAAGGATATATCCTGCTGGTCCCCCGACCAGCGAAAAGTATCAAGCAAGAAGCTGGCCAGGAGGCCAGCGAACTACCCCAAAGCTAAACCATAGAAGCCGAAATAATTTCTACCGGCAATAAGCCTTTACCTCCTGCGTAATCAATCGCGCTACTTGGGTAGTAATGATGCCTTTCAGTTACTAACCCGGCTCTAACGGGGTTTTCATGAATATAATTTATCTTTTGTAGACAATAGCTTAAGTTATTGATTTCCTTAGGGCAATTGTCCTGTTGCCAAAATTGATGGATACGATTTCTATCATTAAACTTAGCGTGATAGCTCATCACTTGTAGTAACCAATCTTTCCGACTTTCGGGTAGTTGCTTTATGCTTTTGATGATTTGGTTTGCTGTGAATTTTTTAAAATCTCTTAGTACATCTGAGAGTAAGTAGGGTGGGGCTGTTCGTGCAACTAAATGCAAGTGATTGCTCATGATAACCCACGCATTGATCGTCATTTTTCGCTGGATTTGGTAAAAGCACAAACTTTCTAAAATTATATCCCGATAGATAGCCCTGGAAAAGACATCAACCCAGCCGACAGTGGTAAGTGTTAGGAAATGAGGTTTGTGTTGATCATGGATTTTGTAAGGAGACATCTTTATCGGTTTAAATTATTATTGAATGATAAAATAGACATCTGCAATGTGCTACTTTAAAGTCCCAAAATCTGGGACTTTTGTTTTTTTGCTTGAAAAAAATGTAGGATAGGATGAAAGCTGGTCGGGAGACCAGCAGAATATTACCTGTTAGTTAGGAAACTAACAGGAGCGGGTAATTTTATTTAGGGACAAATTTTAATGCTTAAAGTATATTTTTTCAACCCTAAACCCTAACGCTCCTTGTAGTCCCCAGACTACAAGGATATATCCTGCTGGTCCCCCGACCAGCGAAAATCTACTGCTTCACCAACGGCAAAACCAGCTGTTGATCCTCATACCTCACCTGTAGCCAGTAAGCCCCTGCAGAGAGGTATTCCACCGGTAAATCCAAACGAGAAATACCTGTACGAATATCACCATTCCACTGGCTGATAATTTGCCCGGTAGGGTTACTGATGGTCAGTTCGAGACCTCGGTAGGACGCTTCACTTTCAATGATGAGTGCCGCTCTGGTATTTACGGGGTTGGGAACCAAGTTTATACTTACGGGGAGGTTACCCAAGAAGGAAGTACTGTTTTCATAATCGTAACGAACAGTGATGATTTCGGTCCAAATTTGTGCGCCTTCATTGTCGGTCACACGAGCCTGTAGGTCATAGTTGCCCCAGTTGGGCATCAGGTAAGGCATTTCATAAGGGGCCGTTAGATCACTGCCTAAAAAATCACTTCCCAGAAAAAAGTCGACCTGTACGATTTCTCCGTCGCTGTCATCTGCTTCTACGCGCATGACTTGTTGTAGGGGNCCTACACCAATGTAGAGCGTGTTGTTGGCCGGAAAGGCAACATTTGCTTGTGGTAGCGCATTAGCCACTAGTGTGATCTCATCCAGGAAGATGCTGTTGCCCTTATCACCGATACTTTCGATTTCCAGGATAAACTGCTGCCCCTCCCAAGGGGATAAATCAACGGATTCGGTACGCCAATCATTACAATTTGACGGTAGGAATCCTGGTATGTATTCGGCTACAGTTGACAATACATCCCCACCTTTGTTATAAATATTATGGTGCTGTCCTTGCTGATCTATCAGGTTGACCCTTAATTCATCAAAATGATGAGGGTGCCGCTGGGCGTAAGCTACTCCAAACTGAAGGCTTGTCTGAGTATATTCTCGCAGGTCGATGGCGGTGCGCAGGTATTCGCGGTTTAGTTTTCGTGGAGCTTCCCGGTGGGGTACTTCTAGGCATGGGCCATTACATCCGCCGTCGGCTCGCCAGCGCCATTGTACGGGAGCATTATCGGGGTTGATGATTTCCCAAGCAGTGAGGTCACCTTCTGTGAAACCCTCAAAAAAGGGGAGGAAAGCTTCTCTCACTCTGACATTGTTAGTGCGTAAGAGCGTGTCGGCTCCCAGCGGATTAGCCGCTACCAGGCGAACCAAATAATCACCAGGGGTATTGTACGTAACCGTCACTTCCTCGTCGTTCGACAATACGGGGTTTCCGCCGGGAAATGTCCAGTCCCAGGAAACGGGGCCTTCTTCGCAGTCATTGCTAAACAAGATACGGGTCCCTGGTGCCACTTCTCGCTCCGTTTGTACCCACTTGGCCACTGGTGCACTTGTCCAATCTTTTACTTGGAAATGGTAATATCCTATTGGGGCAGGCAATGGGCGCACTTGTCTTTTTCCATTGTTAGCAAACGCTTCAATGTAGTATTGTACCTCGCTGCCGGGAAGTGTTCCAGGGATTGCTGCCTGCCAAAGAGCGGGATCATCGAGGTTTCTGATCATCGGTACGGGCAGGAAAGTGGCTTCAGGCGAGGTTCTATAATAAAGGGTGGCAGTGGTAATACCCGTTTCATGGTAAATCCAGGCATCAACGGGATAGGAGTTCTGTACACCATAAACATCCCGTAGGCGAGGATGAGCAATCCATAGCGGGCGCTTCACCCCGATTAGTTTAGTGATACAATGCAGCGCTCCCAATTCATCAATAATCTCATTGCAGTTGATACCTTCCACGCGGTAGCCGGGAAAATAATCACGGTACAGCTGAAGGGCTACTTCATCCGAAGGCGCATCATAAATGGGCACCAGTATGGTTTTATTGATAAATACACTGTTGGTATAAGTACGGTAATCCGCAAACGGAGGGAATAGCCCGCCTTGCGGCGGCATAGGCAAACGCAAAATACGGTAGGGCTTGCCATAAGGCGTGCGGTAATGATTTCGTAGGTGCGACAGGTTTGCTTCTATAACCGGCCCGTCTGCCACTCCTGGTGGGTATTCACCGATGGCAATGGTCTCTTCATCCAGGGTACGCATGTGCATGTCCAGATGATGGATCGTATCAAAATTTAAACGGGAGAGAATGCGGTAATCTTCGATGCCGAAAAAAAGATGGGCATACTCGGCGATCTCTATGCCGGTTTTGCCGGAATTTTCTCGCAAAACCAAGTCACTGGAATAAGCGGTATTCACGCCATCTCGGAGGAAATTACCGCCGGAATGTGTCCAGTGATAGGGGGTTTCATCGGCATTATAGATCGGCGACCCGATATAGTCGGCTACTTCGTAAGGGATTTGATCGTCAAGGGGGCGATTAGGTCGATTGTACACGTAATCAGAAATCCCCCGCTGGTTGACTTTGTCCAGGTAAACGGTCCAAGGGCCATAGTCGCGTATCCAGACACTGTTGAAACCCGAGGGGACAAAACGGAGATTGCCCGTTGGAATTTGGGCTACAGCAAGATGAATACTAAGGGTGCTGAAATCCGGAGCGATAATATACACCAGGCATTCCTCTACGGCATAGCGAACAATCTGAGTAAGGATGCCTGTATAGTCATCATCCCAAGCGATCACCAGGCCTTCTACTTCTTCCCATTCGCCCATGGTCCGCACATTCTGTGGTGGTAGATTGGGCTGAATAAACTGCTGAAGAATATCGTCTTCAGGTGTTTCTTGATAATCAATTTGTGCCCGAAGCCCGCTTAGTGTAAGCAGACAGAACAGTAACATTACGTAGCGGAGCTGATAGAAAGCGTCCATAAGCAGAGGGGTTCAACAATCGAGTAGAATTCTAATAACTAAAACAATACACAGCAAAATATACTTCGCTGGCATCATAATCGCTACTAAATTACGAAAAACCGTTGACTTTTAGGAAGATAGGCCACCTTTCTCATAGATTTAATTGAACCATGTAAGAAATATAAGGGGTTATAAAAAAGGTACTTATAGGTTCTTATAATTCTTATATGGTTCAAAGAAAACCTCCCTTGGGTGCCCTTTGGTGGTTCAAAATCCTGCCCTATCTTACTCCTCAAATAAGCTCGCATCCAGCCCGGGAATCACCCGCAGCGCATTTTTGTAGTAGAGCTTTTTCAGTACCTCATCCGATAGATTCAGGCCATACATACGCCAGAAAGCATGGTAGCGCTTGTAGTAGGGGAAGTATTCATCATCGGATTCGAGTACCCGGAAATAAGTAGGGTATTCATTGGGTTTATAGGAATCTTTACCAAACAGTACACGATCCTGGTACTGCTCAAAGAAGCGGTTGGCCATGCGTGGTTGGCGACCTAATTCAGCGATAACGGCACCAATTTCTACCACCACATTGGGGTTGTCATCAAGGAATTGCCCCAGGCGTTCCAGGTCATTAGCATACCAGCTCATATGGGCACTGATAAAGGTAGTGCCACGGTGCTGGCGAAAAATATCGTGCGCTTCGCCGAGGATAGTCTCAAAAGGAGCAGGATTATCAGCGTCACGCTTGCGGTTGGGGCGCAACTTTAATTCGAGCCAGCGCTCGTTGTTTTCGTCATGTGGCTCCCAAAAAGAAGGAGGGTCGGCAGAGTGGATGATGACAGGAATCCCTAGTTCGCCACATTTGGCCCAGACCGGCGCGATACGAGGATCATTGATCCTGATGCGGTTACCATCCTTATCGGTATTGGTCATGCCCTGGCTCTTGTAGATCTTCAGACCACGAGCACCGATGCTCACATCAAATTCCAGTTGCTTGAGGGTGTTTTCCAACCAATCTTCTTCATCAATCGATCTAAGCTCAATATTGGTAAAACAAACGATTCTATTCTTATGCTCCGATGCATTGACATGATCCATAATGTCCTTCAGCGCCTGCCCACCACGACCACTCAGGTTGACGACGATTCCCATGTTCATGGTATCCATCTGCCGTATTAGTAAATCCAAATCCTGGGTAGCCATCCGCCAGTGGTGGCTATGCACGTCGATAAAAGGAAACTTGGCGTGCGTCACTTCCGTTTCCGGCACCACCAAAGTAGAGGGCGGATCATATTCTTCCCAATTCAGCATCAGGGAAGAATCAATGGGGGTACGCTGCGCTAGCAGGTTAATACTAGCGAGGCACAATAAGAGGGTAAGAAGACGAGTAGGGAACATAAATTTATACTTTGTGGCTAAAGTACAAATTTATGGATTAGAAATCTACACCAACACCATCTCCCCAGCCGCAATCGCCTGCTCAATAAACTGTGGCAAGATGCGGTTATAGGTATGCATAATCCGGCGCGGGTGGCGCATATCGGCCAGCATACGGTGGTATTTTTCAGCACCGTGCTCGGTGATGACGGCCTCACGGCGTTCGGGCTCGATGAAGTGAGCAATCATACCCTCAGGGTCGGCCTCAGGATGAAACTGTACACCGATCATTTCCGGCGAAAACCGGATGGCCATGATCGCTCTTTCGAGCGGTACGTGAGGGCGAATTTTTTCCAGCGCGAGAATGCTTGCGCCAAGCTCCTCAAAACGATCTTCATTGGGTTGGGTGACTTGGTAAAAGCGGAAATCTGCCGCCCAGAAGGGATTGTTTAAACCATCAAAAATATGCTCTTCTGCTCCGGCATCTGTCAGGTGTACCGGGAAGGTACCAAAAGACATGGTGCGCCGGTCGGTAACTTCTGCTAAGTTGAAAAAGTTAACCGCCATTTGATAGGAGTGGCAGATGAAAAAGACGGGCTTTTTTTCTGTCTGGTGCTGATTCCAAGTCCATACGGCCTGTAGCCAAGCGTAGTATTTGGCATCCCAATCGCCGTCGCCTTCCAATGGGTTTCCAGGGCCACCGGTAGAAAGGTAAAAATCGAAGCTCAAATCGGGTACTTCGGCTTTGCCGCGTACATCGAAAACTTCATAATCCACTTTACCAGCAAACTGCAAGACAATATCTTTGATACAGCGCATCCCCTGATTGGGAGCACCGTCATACATATCCAGAATAGCTAATCGAGCAACACTCATAATTCAACAATTTCAGTGCGTGTAGTTCATGGTTGCCATTATCTTCACTTTCTAGCGAAAATAGTGGCTTCTACCGATTTGGTAAAACCCGTTTCTTAAAGATGGCTTTAGGGAGGTTAAGGCAAGGTAAATTAAAAACAGTGATTAAGGGTAAAAGGTTGTTCAAGCAAAGGTCAGGAAAAAGCAGGTATTAATTTGAAAATCTTAGTTAGTCTATCCGACAATTAACGATTTGTATACCCGGCACTTAGTAACGGGTATATAAAGAGAATAGAGGAAACAACGGCTCTTTGTGAGCTGTCGCTTCCTCTATCGTAAGTGGCTTTTAGTTACTTCTTCTTCGCAGGAGTGCGCTTAGCTGCTGGCTTTGCGGCACGTTTAGCTGCGGGCTTCTTCGTTGCGGTAGCTGCTACATTGTTACGGATAAAGTTGCCCCAAGTGAGGTTGCTTTTTCCGTCTTTGTGCGCTTTTGCTTTTTCGATAGCGTAAGTAGCAGCAGTTTCTACTACCCATTCGAAGTTTTCGGCGCCTACAGAGCTAACTTCTGCATCCGGTGCTGGATTACAGAAGTCGATAGCGATAGGAATACCGTCACGAATAGCAAATTCTACGGTGTTGAAATCATAACCGAGGCCTCGGCAAATCGTCAGCACTAGCTCATGCATTTGCTGGCGTAGCTCGTCACTTACTTCGTGCTTGGCCGCATAGCGCAGGTGGTGAGGGTTGCGTGGTTCGTAATCCATAATCCGAACGTGTTCTCCACCAATACAGTAACAACGGAAGTAAGCATCAAACTTGATTTCTTCCTGGAGCATCATCACCAATTGCTCGGTTTCTCCGTGCTTCTCAAAAAACTCTTGGGCATTTTCCAAGCGATACACACTCTTCCAGCCACCACCCGCGTGAGGTTTCATGTAAGCTGGGAAGCCAATGTATTCGAAGATGCCTTCCCAGTCCATAGGGTAAGCCAGGTTAGAGAACGACTCGCCCGATGTATCATCAGGGTGCTGGTGAGAAGGTAGCAAAACCGTCTTTGGCACAGGCACGTCCATTTCTGTAACAGAAAGAACGTTATTGAAAAACTTTTCGTCAGCACTCCACCAGAAAGGGTTGTTGATTACCGCAGTTCCGGTAGCAGCTGCATTCTTAAGAAAGGCACGGTAAAAAGGTACATCTTGTGAAATACGGTCAATAATCACAGCGTAACCTGAAGGTTCACCTTGTACTACCTTGTCAATTTTTACTGCTTCCGCGACGATCCCTTTTTCTCCTTTGCTGTTGATACGCTCAATGAAAGCTTCAGGGAAGGAACGTTCTTTACCAAATAAAATACCGATCTTTTTCATATTGAAAAGTTGATTTCGAATTGTGTTCAAGCTCTTAAAACTAAGACTAAAGTAATGATTAGTTGCCTAACTGGAAATCAGTTCTTGCCTTGATCTCCAATCTGTAAACTACAACAAGCTGAGATAGTGAGGGAACATTTCCCGCCATAAGGGCCAGTCGTGTTTCTGCCAACCACGGACATCCAGCCAGTGGTCAATCCCTTTAGATTTCAATATTTCCGACATCTTGCGGTTGGCGTCCAGGCAAATATCCCAGTCCGAAGTACCCAAGACGATCTTCATACCCCATAATGCCGGATCATTGGCATTTTGCATAAAGTCGATAGGGTTATTGAAATAGGTATCCTGGTCGTAATAACCATCCATAAAGGTCTTGATGTCAAACGCACCACTCATGCTGAACATGTGGCTTACCTGATCGGGATGGCGAAAAGCGAAGTTAGCAGCATGATAACCGCCAAAGCTTGGTCCTGCTACCGCTACTTTATGTGTCCTCGTTTTCATCTGAAGCTGCGGCACCAATTCTTCGCTCAGGAAGCGATCGTACTGGATGTGGTTTTTAACCTTGTGCGCAGGATGAATATTTCGGTTATACCAACTGTCGGAGTTGATACTGTCAGGACAGTAGATTTGTACCAAGCCCTGTTCTACAAACCAGCGAGCAGATTCTACCAGTTTGAAGTCTTTATTTTCGTAGTAGCGCCCCATTGTAGTAGGAAACAAAACTACAGGGTAACCCCGGTCTCCGAATACCAGCATGTCGATATCACGGCCGAGATGATGAGAGTAAAATTGAATTAGTTTTTCCTGCACCGTAGAAGTATTTTAGGAAGTTCTCTGAAATTTTAGCAAAATTACTGCCTTTTAGCTTAGGTTACAAGCTATTTATTTGGTTTACAGTTGTTTAAAAAAGCATAAACCAAATAAAAAACAAGCAATTTTACGACTAATATACATTTATTCTTAATTGCCAGAATAGCACCACTTATTCTTCTCAAAAAAGATAGTTTAGTATTTGCATTTTTTTTCAATAATTCCCTTGTTCTTATGCCTGTCAGCGGTTTACGTGGATTTCTAGATGATTTTATGCAATGGTTACGGCAAATTCCGGTTTCCCGCAAACCTTTTATTGCCCATCATTTGGCTAGTGAATTCCTGGACAGAAAGGTCATTGTTGATGTGTATCATACCAATAAGTCAAAAAATCAACCGATCTTCTTTTTTCTTGATGGGCAAGATTTACGTACCATGCCGATTAGAGCAATGCAGCAGCAACTCTCGGATGAAGGTTATTCCTCTTTTACAGTAGTAGGCATTCATGCCAACGAAGCCCGTATGTGGGAATACGGCACAATCAGCCGTGCAGATTATGGTGATCGCGGGAATCGAGCACCCGAAACGGCACATTTCATCCTAGAGGAGTTGATTCCTTTTTTGCAAAAGCGATACTTCGTGAGCCAAGCTCCCAGCCAAAACCATGTTGGTGGGTTCTCCCTAGGAGCCTTGGTTGCCTTCGACATGGCCTGGCATTATCCCCAGCAATTTGGCACAGCAGGGATTTTTTCCGGCGCACTCTGGTGGCGCAGCCGCCCTTTCAATAAAAAGCTACCCGATGCTAATCGTATTTTGCACAACCAGGTCGCCGAGGCTAGCAGCCTGCCACCAGTACGCTACTGGTTCCAGGCCGGCACCAAAGACGAAGACGGTGACCGCAACCAAAACGGAATCATCGACGCTATTGATGATACCCTGCAATTGATGGACCTCCTCCGGCAGCAAGGCCAACCCGAAAGCGACCTCCATTACCTGGAGATCCCCGACGGTAGGCACGAACCTGCTACCTGGGCCGTAGCCATGCCCGATTTCTTTCGGTGGGCTTTGAGGAACGGGGCGGAAGGGTTTTAAAGGTGTAAGCGTAGGCTGTCCAATCTGGCTGGTAATTCAGGTTACGCGTGGCTTTAGCCCGCAAGGAGTTCTCTCCGTTCTAGGGGTGCGGGCTGAAGCCCGCGCAACCTGGCTGAGGGCAACTCTACCTGGCAATTTAGCCTGTCAAGAAAGCGCTAAAATCCGTCGCATCAGAAAAGCACCAGATTGGACACTCTAGGGTGTAAGCGTGTAAAGGTTTATTTGCATCCAGCAATCCAACCTGATTAACCCTTACACTTCAAAAAAGCCCAATTATCCGCCATTCGACAACTTACCTAACCAGAGATAGGTAAATTTGGCAGTAAATTTAATAGAATATCTTCTCATTATGGCCAGTACCAAAGTCTCCTTTACCAATAATACAGGGTACACCTTAGCTGCTCGTTTGGAACTTCCCGTGAACCAGCACCCGGTGGCTTTTGCGATTTTTGCGCACTGCTTTACGTGTAATAAAAATCTTACAGCAGTACGCAATATAAGTCGGGCACTCCACCAAGGGGGAATAGCCGTGTTACGCTTTGATTTCACCGGATTAGGAGACAGTGAAGGAGAGTTTGCGGATACCAATTTTACGTCCAATGTTGCTGATCTAGAGGCGGCGGCCGCTTTTCTGGAGGCACATTATCAGGCACCGTCCTTGCTTATTGGTCATTCCTTGGGTGGAGCCGCGGTTATTCATGTGGCTGATCGGTTACCTTCCGTGAAAGCCATTGTCACGATTGGTGCTCCGCATGACCCCGCTCACGTTAATCATCTTTTTGATGAAGAAGCCGAGCAAATTGTGAAAGAAGGAGCAGCAGAAGTCAATATAGGTGGACGCTCTTTCAAGGTGAAGCAGCAATTCCTGGAAGACATCAAAGCGCAGAGCCAGGAAGAGAAAATTAAGCAGCTCAATCGTGCGCTATTGATTTTACACTCGCCCCAGGATATGACTGTTCCTATCGAAAATGCCGCTAAAATATATCTGGAGGCTCGGCATCCCAAAAGTTTCGTTACCCTCGATGGTGCCGACCATTTGATGAGTCGCAAGGAAGATTCACACTATGCTGGGCAAATAATTGCGACCTGGGTACAACGCTATCTCGAAACTCCGGAAAAAGAAAAATTGGCCAGCGACCGCGATGTAGTGGTGCGTTTAGGGCAGGATGGATTTACCTCTGAAGTAATGGTGCGCCACCATAGCCTTACCGCTGATGAACCGATAGAAGTTGGAGGGAATGACTTTGGCCCAACCCCTTATGAATTACTCTCGGCCAGTCTTGGTGCCTGCACAGCGATGACGATGCAGATGTATGCTCGCCGTAAAAAGTGGGATCTTCAGGAAGTAAAAGTACACCTCAGTCATCGCAAAGACTATACCGAAGACATGAACAACCCGGAGCAAGGCCAAAGTAAAATCGACCATTTTGACCGCTTAATTGAAATGGAAGGCAGCCTCGATGATACCCAAAAAGCAAAGCTTATGGAAATTGCTGACAAATGCCCCGTCCATCGAACCCTTCACAGTGATGTAGTGGTGAAGACGGAATTAAAGGTTGGAAAAGTGTAAGGAGTAAAGGTGGGGCTCCCCCAAAAAAACAACTTTTTCGCACCAGGAGCCGGAAGTATTTGGTTTCTCCTACACCCTTACACCATTCCAACTAACCATCAACCATCAACCAAAAAATCACTCCAGCTTAAACCTCACTGGCAAATTGAACTGTACGCGAACAGGACGGCCTCGCTGCTTTCCAGGTGACCACTTAGGCGCACTGTCTGCCATCAATTGTACGACTCTTTGGGCTTCTGCGCCTAAGGTAGCTCCGGGATCACGTACCATTTCAATTTGACTCAGCGATCCATCTTTTTCGACAACAAACCGGATGACTGCGGTACCACTCACACCATTTTCCTTGGCAATAGCCGGGTATCGGACGTGCTGGCCAATGAATTGAATAAGGGCCCGGTCTGAGCATTGCCGCCTACTGGCTTCGTCTTCTAAGGCACCACAATCCCCAAATACAGGCATTTTTTCAGCAATGATGACTATGTCTGGTCCTTCGTCTTTAATCGGCGGTGGAGGTGGGATGTACTTGGGAGGCTCAGGCCGAGAAATGGTGTTAGGTGCCACAGGGGTATTGCCACGAACATCTCCACTACGAAAAGTAACGGTGTCGACCACAGGGTTAATAACGGCCTCGAATTTTGGTGGCGGCGGAGGTGGCGGTGGGGGAGGAGGATGCGTAGTGATAGGAGGGGCATTGTCTATTTCATCGTCCCACATTTCAATGGCACCAGTGATGGTGGCGTCGGGCGCTGTAAACTGTGTCCAGTTGAAGGCCAGAAAAGTGAAGGCCAGTGAGCAAACCAATCCCAGACGTAAAAATACAGGTTGATAACGGAAGACATCCACAGAGGAATATTTTGTTCGGGAACCTTGGCGATTCTCCTGCTTGCGATGGCGAAAAAGGTACCGCCCAAGAAAACCTAAGCTTAATAGCAGGAGTAGGATCATACCCGTTCCAAGCAGTACCTCGGTACCACTGAAATTAAAGTTCAGCATGATAAATGATTAATAAGTTAGAAATGAACAGAGATGTACGATAGTTACTCCTGCAGGGGATTCTTAAGTACAATTTAAAGATGCATCGTAAAAATATTTTGGTGTGTGCTTTTGTGAGGTAATTCCATAAGCCCTAGACGGTACTTTTAGCATTCTGCATCTTTCTACGGACTTTTGCCGACCCCAAAAGGCAGGAATCGCCTGAATTTGATCTAAGCCAAAAACCGTGGTGACTCCTGTTTTTTGAGTATATCTTTCAGCAATGAGACAATCACTTGGGAAAATGCAGGGATTTTCGTTTTTTTAGCAAAGCAAAACCCCATTAACATGAAAAGCTTTCTACAAACCGCTCTTTTTCTTTCTATTTGTTGTTGTACAACCATCGTAAATGCCCAGTGTTCATCAGGATTGAGTGAAGTGATCATCAATTTTGAGCCTGATGAAAACTACCTTCTGGACGATACACATTGGGAAATCTATGACGAGAATGGTATTCTTTTGGTTTCAACTAATGTGGATACTTCCTTTTGCCTGGCTTCGACAGGTTGCTATACTTTCACGATTTACGACGACTTTGGTGATGGGATGGCTGGAGGCCAAACAGGATACTATGGGCTTGCGTTTGCTGGGCAGCAAGTTGCTTCTGGCGTAAATTTTGGCTTTAGTCAAACGGCTTACTTTGGCGAAGGGTGCGAAGTAGGAAGCAGTTGTTTTTTTCCTGAAGATGCCTTGTTAGAGACGGTCTACACCGTTGGGGACGGAGAGCATTGGTATCGTTTTATACCAGACATTCAGGCAAGTTACACCATCAGTACCTGTGGTTTTGACAATGATTGCAATACCAGCATTTGGGTCTATGACCGTTGCCTAGGTTTGAGTGGTACGGATAGTCAAGAAGAAGCCATCCTGTTCAATGACGATGCTTGTGATGAGAACCAAGCCGAAATTACTGCTGTTTTTCATGCTGGTCAAACGTATTACCTGAGGCTTGGAGATCAGGGAGATGCGTGTACAGCAAGGTCTTTCGATTGGACAATTGTCTCCAATGGCGAGGTCTCAGGTTGTACAGACCCACTCTCTTGTAATTATGACCCCTTAGCAACAATAGACGATGGTAGCTGCTTGTATGGCCCTAATCCCAATTGCCCATCAGGGCCGGATTTGATCGTAAAACCAGGGGTCTTGGCGAATACCATTTATTCTACCTTGGTGCAAGGTTCAGATGGGTGCTACATTAGTGAAGGCTGTCTTCAGGGCTACGGCCTCCGGGAGGTGGTCAGGTTTACGACTCACATTCAGAATGTAGGCACGGAAGATTACGTCATCGGTGCACCAGACCCTAATAGCGGGCAGTTTGAATTTGATGATTGCCACGGCCACTGGCACCAAGAAGGATACGCAGAGTACCGGATGTATGATGAAAACGGTGTAGCACTACCTGTGGGTTTTAAAAACGGTTTTTGTGTACTGGATTTGGAATGTAATGGAGGCGGCACAGCTACTTACGGTTGCAGCTATATGGGGATTTCAGCGGGATGTGGAGATATTTACAGCTCGGGGCTCGCTTGCCAGTGGATTGATGTCACCGATCTCCCCGACGGGATTTATACCTTGGTCATTGTAGTAAACTGGGACCGTGACCCCGATCTGTTTGGTCGCGAAGAGGTAAGTTATGAGAATAACTGGGACCAGGTTTGTTTTGAACTTACCAGAAATTTAGCGGGGGCTCATTCCATCAATATTATCCCTGATTGCGAACCTTACGAAGATTGTACTGGCGTAGTACACGGTGATGCACAGCCTGATTGCTTCGGCAATTGTGATGGCGATGCTAGGTACGGTGATCTTAATGTAAACAGTATCTATGAGGTAGGAGACGTACTCTTATATCTTAATGGCATTCTTGATAATAACTTGCCTGTTTACAATTGTACAGACCTCACCAGCAATGATCAGGTGGATGTTGAAGATGCTGTTTGGCTGATGGACTGTATTTTGGTAGAAAACCAAGACGATGGCCATCAAAGCCACGCTCATTCCTGTCAGTTACCCACTATCGGTATTACTAATCCCAATCAATCGGCGGAATTTTCGCTCTTGTCTCACAATGAAGCAAGTCAGTACTTTTTGATTGGAATACGGAATCCATCTGCCGAGATCGTTGCTGCCCATTTGCAAATGGAGGGCTTGGTCGTTACAAATGTCGAAGTATTAGCAACTAATTATGACGCCTACACCTATCATCGGCCTGATGGGCAAGTCATGACTTTCTCGTACAACTTCAGCGCCATGCCAAGGAACCAAAATATTCAGCCTTTTATCCGGGTATATTATTCAGAGATCACGGGCGAAAATGTTTGCATAGGCAATATTTATACGTTGGTGAACAAATCTTTGGAACGAATAGGATCAAGTATCAGTACCCTCAATTGCTTAAGTGATCTGCTCCCGTGTTCTGAAGCGGAACCCGAAGACAGTGATAACGACGGCGTTTGTGATGATGTCGACATCTGTCCCGGAGGTGATGATACTATTGATAGTGATCAAGATGGGATGCCAGATTTTTGTGACTCCTGCCCCTATTCGGCAACAAATGATAGCGATAATGATGGTATTTGTGATGATCTAGATTTGTGTATTGGCCTAGACGATGATTCGTTTTGCCAATCCTTTAGGCTTCGTTTGAGTTTCGATAATTTTTCACAAGAAACACGTTGGGAAATCCGAGACGGCAACAACCAGATAGTAGAGATGCATGGATTCTACCCTGCTAGTAATGGAAATACGGTCATCAACGAAACCTTTTGCCTGGTAACAGGAACATATACCCTTACCGTCTACGATACTTATGGAGACGGTATGTGTTGTGGCTTTGGAGTAGGAGGTTACCAACTGATACAAGCAGATAATGGAGACGTAATTCTCGAAGGTGGAGATTTTGACCACGTAGAGAGTGGTAACTTCACGGCCACTTCTACGGGTTTTCCTGATGAAGATAATGATGGTGTATGTGATACAGCCGATATCTGTCCTGGTTTTGACGACCTAGCGGACGCTGATAACGATGGCACGCC
>NZ_KB903552.1 GCF_000379805.1 Lewinella cohaerens DSM 23179
CTGGCCAAAGCTCATACACAAAAACTGATGCCAGCAGGTGAAATTGCGAACTCGATAATTACCGCCGTACTTGTCAACATACTTGGTAAACTCTTTGTGATTGATCAAACTCATCAACTGCGCAAAGACATATTTACCTCGATTCATTAGCTACCCTCTTTTGGGCGCTAATTTGGCCTTCTTCGCAGGCGATTCAAATCGTTTCCGAAGAAAACCGTTGTAACTTATTGATAAACAGAAACCTTATGAAGGTTCCTTGTTTTTTAACCGGACACTACTGACTTTGAATATCTTTTCTCTGATCTAAATTTATACTCCAAAGGGCCGGGAAAGAGTTGGGGAAATACTCACCTACACCTTTGAAGAATATACCATTTACCTCTACATCAAGATCACTGGAATATGTCCCAATATCAACTCTTGGACTGAATATAACGGTCGACCTCTTACTAATAACGGGATTAAGAGGGTACATGATTTCATTGGCACTACTCGTCATTGGCTCGTCCTGCGTAAAGATTGGCTTTAAATAATTAACTCCAATAAAACCTATCACACCTACACAAATAGTTACTATCAATTTATTAACTAAATTGTTTTTATCGATTTCAATCTTGGTCATCGTCAATAAATTTTTATTACCTCAATCAATATGAAAAAAAATAATTAGACAACGTAATTATTAACTTTTCCTATTTGAGATGCAAAAAACGAGACTAGTTATATTTATAAACAAGAATTAGCAGCTTCTTGTCAAGAAGTTGGAATTTTTCGCTCTTCTTCTCCTTTTCCACCAACTCCTTCTACCCCAAACTACAAATCCCCAGCCCCTCTCTCAATGCTTCAATCTTACTATCATAAGAAGGAATAAACTCTTGCCCAATGAAGCCAGTATAGCCAGTGTTGTTGATGGCTTGGATAACGGCAGGGTAGTTGATTTCCTGGCTGGAATTGATCTCTCTACGGCCGGGCACGCCACCGGTGTGGTAGTGCGCAATGGCCGCGTTATGTTCCTGAATATTAGCTATGAGGTTGCCCTCCATGATTTGCATGTGGTAGATGTCGTAGAGCAGCCTGAAATTGGGAGAGCCAATCTTATTGACGAGGGCAACACCCCATTCGGTGTGGTCGGCCATGTAGTCTTTGTGGTCGACTTTACTGTTGAGGAGTTCCATGATGAGGGTTACGCCAGCGCGTTCGGCTTCGCGAACTAGTGGCTCCAGGCCCCGGGCGCAGTTTTCCAGGCCTTTAGCGTCTTTCATGCCGTTGCGGTTGCCGCTGAAACAGATGACGTTGGGGATGCCAGCATCGGCAGCTTTGCGAATCAAGGCCGGATAAGCTGCTTGAAGGGAGGCGTGATTCTTGCGATTATTAAAACCATTGGGGATGCTGGCGAAGCTATCGGTAGCCACGGCACAATTTAAGCCCTTGGCTTGTACAATGGCCCATTCTTCCGGGCGCAATAATTCTATACTTTTTAAACCTATGTCTACGCCTCGTTCAGCCAACTCTTCAAGAGGGATGTCCTGGTAGCACCAGCGGCAGGCAGAATGCTGAAAAAGCTGTTTTGAGGTGGATGGAATACTGCTATTTGTAGCTTGGATGGCATTGCCCAAACTTAGCGCCCCTGCGCTTAGGAGGCTGCGGCGGAGTAATTGTCGGCGGTTTATCATTCTTTAAAGATAAGGAAAGCTAGAATATTTTGCGACCTTTATGGTCCAATCAACCCAGGTGTGTTATGCAGTTTTTTCTTCTTGCTATTGAATGGAGTATTTCGCCAGAGATTGCCGAGTTGGGCCCATTGAGCCTACGCTGGTATGGTTTGTTATTTGCACTGGGCTTCCTTTTGGGGCTGTTTATTGTCCGCCGGATGTTCCTTGCGGAGAAGGCACCAGAGGAATGGTTGGATAAGTGTTTCATGTACATGGTGATCGGTACTGTGATTGGGGCACGCTTGGGGCACGTCTTTTTCTATGATTGGGACTATTACAGCCAGCACCTTGGCGAAATTCACCAGATATGGAAAGGTGGCCTTGCCAGTCATGGAGGTGCGATGGGTATTGTGATTGCCCTTTGGATTTTCTCTCGCCGGATCAGCAAGAAACCTTTGCTGTGGATTTTGGATAAAGTTGCAGTGCCTACAGCACTGGCCGGTTGCTTTATCCGTTTAGGGAACCTGATGAATTCTGAGATACTGGGCAAGCCTTCTGATGGCGACCTGGCCTTTGTTTTTACGCGCGTAGATGATGTGCCCAGGCACCCAGCGCAGTTGTACGAATCTATTACTTACCTTATCGCTTTTGTGATTCTTTATTACGTGTATTGGAATACCGATAAGCGGAAAAAGCCAGGCTATATTCTAGGCTTGTTTTTCGTGTTGGTATTTGGCAGCCGCTTTTATATCGAGAATTTCAAAGCCAGCCAAGGAGGTTTTGAAACCGTTTTTGGCAATGCGCTTAGTACCGGCCAATTGTTGAGTATTCCTTTTGTGCTGGTAGGTCTTTTTCTGATGTTTCGCCCTGAAGGGCAGAAGGTTGGGAAACGGGCTTGAGGGGGCGGTGGAATTAAAGCAATATGATCTTTTCGGTTAGCGCTCCGCTTGCTGTTATTACCTTCAAGTAGTAAATTCCGCGAGGATAATCAACGGTTTTTATAACCGTATTAAAATGATCATTTTGCTTCTTGAACCCTTTAATCATCTGGCCAGATGAGTTGTATAACTCTACACTGAAAACATGATTGTCATTAAAATCAATGGCAATGTTTAAGTGGTTGGTTGCTGGATTGGGGAATACCTTGAAAGATGCTATTTGAGCCTCTGAGTTTTCTACGATGGTACTGGTTTTTAAAGGGTGACTTCCCACCATGCCTATGCCATGGGGCACCCAAACTTGATAAACACTATCTGTAGTGGCAGTAATTGATGGCGTAGTTTCTCCGGTAGACCAAATATACTCGGCGTATCCTGCCGGAGCGCTAATAACGATAGAATCACCAGAAATATCATAGGTTAGCAATGGCCGAGGAAGATCAAATCCCAATGTGGTGGCCTGTATTCTATAGCTCATATAGGAGTCTTCAAAGTAAAGACTAGTGAGCAAATCTCCAGCTTGATTAACAAGACTAAAGGTAGGACTAGGGCGAAAAACATAGCCCCAGTTTATTAAGACTAGGCTATCACCTAGCCATTGTGCGTTTCCCATTGCAGAAGCGTAAATACTCTGATTTGCATCGTAAGACCATTCAAGGGTAGCGGTAGAATCTGAAAAATCGAGTGCATAAGCGGCGGCCCTGGAGTACTGTGTTGGTACTCTTAAATTGCCATTGTCATAAATACCAATATTTCCGTTGGATAAGCGATTTGCAGAATGTTGTGCACTAAAAGTATCGCCTGGATTGAGGATGTTAAAGGTACTCCGTTCTCCTCCTAATCTCCATAATATCTCGCCTGTTCTATTAAGTCTATCTACTTTGTACACAGTAGATGTATTACGAAGAGAGACCAATAAGTCACCATCATCATCGAGGGAAAATGAATTGCCATGTGCATAATCAAAATCACTTGAATAGTAACTCAAACCTTCGGAGAATTCCTCGGGGTGCACAAAATCAGTGCTGTGCCATTGCCAGATTAGATGGTGTTCTTCATCAAATTCCTGGATGCCATAACCTCGTACTGATGTATTTACCGATCCGGTAATGCCATTAAATGTGTATTGGCTAAGATTCATGATGGTGTCGTACAAGGTGCCGATGATCTTGTTTCCGTTTTCTAATAACAAAAAATCATGGGTGTCACCACGTTCATCACTAATTGCGGTTGTCAAAGTGTCGAGTAATTGAAGATCACTATCATAGGTTAAAAACACAGCTGCTACTTCGGGCTTATAGGTTATTGAGCTAAAGTTGTTTATTCCTTCATGGTATTTATAGTCGAAGGATGTTTCTTGTTGGTCTTTTCTGTACCAGGCGATATAGCCTAGCGAATCAAGAATAAACATGTTCGTTTTGGTTGCGGCATTGAGTTGATACGAATTGGCGCAATAATGCCCCCGGAATGAAAGCTCATTCAATTCGAACTGATAACTTGGGAAATCTGGTGGGGTTGGTCTGTTGTATTCCTGAGCACTCACATATTCAGTAAAAAGGGCAAGTAGTAGTAAATATTTATAGTGCATAGTGTTCATCAAAATAAGGGTCAAGAATAAATGCTGATACAATATATAGATTTTTGAATTTGCGTCCATGACTACGCTTTGCCACTTATCCTTGATTTATTGTCTGTTACCTTGTCATTATAGCTGGCAGGCATGAGGTTCTTTTATCCTGCGGCAACAAGGTGTAATTTGTAATCAATACCCTTAGGCGTTTTTTTACCGAAAAAACACTATCTTTTTACCTCGCTATTAAAGCATCTAAAATACCATAACCATGTTAAACCTAGTTAAAGACCCCAAAATTCAGCAAGTACTGAGTCCACCCAATGCTACACCACACTGGGAAAAAGACCTGGACCGTTTGGTAAAAGGCGATGTGACGCTTAATCGCCGGTCGGCGGGAGAAGATTCTATCCGTGCTTTTCAGCGATTACTGATCTTTCTTGGATATTCCACCTCTTCTTCAGGCTCCTTTTCGATTGATGGGGATTTTGGTCGCGGCACCAACCGGGCCTTGGCCCAGTTTGAGTTTGACAACAAGTTGGAGTCATCCATAATTTCACGGAAAACACTTACTTATGATTGCTCCTGGCAGACCGCCCGCAAGCTTATCAAGAGTATTCCTGATGTGAAATTAAACATCAAGACCCTTGAAAAAATGCTGGAGTTGGCCAAAGAGGCCATCGATACCAACACTGTCAATTGTGGCGATTTTGATGAAGCCATCTTCCAGCTTAACGCCCTCCACGATAAGAAAGGACTCACTTGCCGGGAAATTAATAAACGCTACGGCGCTGCTGCTGAAAAGGCGGCAAAGGAACTAAAAGCCGCCAACGGGCGCATCATCCTTCCTGAATGGATATTAGCAATTATCCGCCAAGAAACGGCCGGTGTAGTTCGCCCAAGATTTGAACAGCATTGGTTGTCAAAATTGGCAAAAAAACACCCTAATACAGACCTTGTTGAACTACGCTATCAATCCATGAGTTTTGGCCTGGGCCAGGTGATGGGCTTCAATTACAATCGGGTAGGGGCCTCTTCGGCCAAGGAGTTGTATACGTTGCCGTTAGACAAGCAGATTACGTCGATTGCCCGCTTTCTGACTTTGAGCTCACGCGTACGCCCGGCGGTGCAAAAGTTAGACCCAAGCGCAGATGACTTCAAAGCGGTAGCGCGATACTATAACGGTTCTGGCTATGCGGCTCATCATTACGATGAGAGTTTGGCAAGATGGTTCCGGGAGTTTAAGGTGCTGCGGGGATAAAATCCCAGAGGAGCCTCTTACAAAAACAAATGAGCCTCTACTTGGCCTGCCAGATAGGGGCTCATTTGTTTTGTGTGTGCAATACTAAATGTTTGTGCTGAAAATATGGCTTGGACTGTACCCTGCTGAAGCCCAAGCTACGCTATACTAAAGCCATTAGACTTGTTCTGACAACCATTGGGCATCATAAGTTTGGAGTATTTCAACTAACAATTCTTGGAATTTCTCTGCCGTTCCATCCATATGTCGCCTTATCCAGAAGCCCAGGGCAATATATTGACTGATAATATGTGGGCTGGTACTTTGAAATGAATTGTTGCGCTCCGCAAAGAAACTGTAAGGGCCTTCTGAGGTTGAATCTTCTTGCCAAAGCCGGTAACGCACTTCTTGCCACCGATTAACATCAAAGCCACTAGCGTTATAGTCGATAATAATCAAGCGGTATTTTGTGATGGTACGTTCTTTTTCGCTTGGGTGTTCCTCCCAGTACTGGGAAGCCCAATAATATACCCTGGCCAGGTCTTTTAGCTTGTGGTTGTAGAAGGCCTGCGCTAGCTTTTTCAACAACTTATTTTGCTTAAAAGAAATAGCCGTTTGGTGAAGCCAATCAATAAATTCCGGATTGTATTTGCCAAATTCATCCGATGAATCGAGATTGAATTCCTCACCATGCGGACCGCTAATAAAAATGGCTGCCGGCGCTAAAGATTGGAGTTTTTTCAAGCTCAGCAGCGGCTTGAAAGTATGATATAGCGCAGTGGTGAAATAAATAGGTTGACCAAGGTGCTCAATGTCGTATTTATCCGCTTTTTCCAAAATATCGACGACCTCTTTAGCTATTGCCTCCTTATTAGTCGCTACTTCTTTTCGATAGTCTTCCGGGGAGTCCCATATTTTATCTGTCGCTGCCAACCATTCCGGATCATAAGCCTGCAACATTTTTTCCAAGATGGCCCGAAAGTATTCCATCGTGCCATCCAAGGTTCGCCGTAGCCAAAACGCACAAGCGACCCACGCAACCGTCTCGTTTTTATCAAAGCCTCGCTCCTCAGGCATTTCAGGAGGTGTTGAAGCAGACACTACAAAGTTATAATAAAACCAAAAAGTACTCTTGTCTTCGTCACTAATATCCCCTGATTGAGCCAGATAAGCTTCTGCCATAGCAGGAAGGATGTAATCGTTTTTTGCGTGGTACTTATAAATGTTGTAAAAATTCCGAATCTGCACTTGTAAGAATTTCGTGTAAAACGGCATGGTCAATCGACGGAGAAAGGAGTCCTGGTGTGCAGGAATAGCGTATTTTGTCAACCAATCCAGAAAGGCCGGATTGTAATGGCCAAAATCAGCAATACTATTTTCAAAACCCGCTAGATGTGGCCCACTTGAAAAGACAGGTACAGGTGAAATGGACCGAATTTTATCCAGATCCATCAAGACTTTAATATTGTTATAGATATCTCTTACCCCTTTGAGATTTCCAAAATCTTTGTCATCCAGAAAAGAAGTGGCTCGCCAGGTAGCACCCATCATTTCATGGATAACTTGTTCTTTTTGCCGCTTGAGCTCAATGATACTCGCGATTCGTTTTTGCCAACTTTGTTGGATAAAAGACGCCTCCGCCTGGTTGAGGCCATGCTTGCCCTGTTCCAGTAAAACGGTTAGTACTTTATCTGAATTCCCCGAAAGGATAAGAGAGTTGAGGTCGGGGAAGGTTTGTTGGCTATGGCATTCGTGCCAAAACTCAAGAAAGGCTGCTTTGTCTTCCTCTGGTGTTTCTGCCAGCATCTCGTTGACAAAAACGTTGTCCTTGTCTTCCAGTAGGAAAAGAGAAGCATCAGCGACTTGCTTGATAAGTTGGAGTAATTTGGGATTACTGTCCCAGAGGCGGCTAAAGGTGGTATTTAGGTCTACCAAAGAACGTTCTTGTTCGTTCTGTTCTTTTTCGTAGCCCCTTGGGCTTGGTGCCGCCGCCCTGGCATTATCTGTTACGGCTTTCCATAGCTCTCGCTGTAAGCTCAGGTTTTCTTTTCCAAAATTGTTGATCCATTTTTTACCCATCGTCCAGGTGTTGATCAAGGAGTCATGGATGAGTTCTTCGTAGCGGATACCTGCTTCGCCGCCGGTAGAGATGAGATTGGCCGCGCGTAGCGCATCCAGTATTTCCTTGACGGCTTGGTTGTCATCCGCAAAGCGTAATTCATCGAACTGCTGGTCACGGTATACCCTACGGCGGGTGTATTCGCCATCGCTAAGGCTTACCATCCGCAGGAAAACATGGCGTAGGAGTTCTTGCTTAGGGTTAGGGGCTTGATCAGCGTCTTGATTTTCTTCTGCTGGCTTAGCGCCAAAACCATCATAAATGAGTTGCATCCGCCTGCTGAGGGCACCGCTCACGCCGCCCAGCTTATCACGGTAGGCGGTGCGTTTGAAAAGGCGCTCGCTAGAAGCCGTATGGGTTACCATCTCTTGCATGGTGTAAGACAGCAATGGTAGGGCACTAGGTAGGTAGTTGAGGTCTTCCAGAATAGCATCTGCCAAGTCGCCAGCTTCATCTTGTTGGAATTCGTAAGCAAACAAAGTCGCGGGATTCACCAATGCCGATCTTAGATCATCAAGCCCCAGCGTAGAGAGGCGATACAGCTTGAAATAATCATAGTAAGATTGCTGCTTACCCCAAAATTGCGCTCCAAATTCAGAAACCTCCAACTGCCATTCAAAATCAGAACGCATGGAGATGATTATTTGCAGATTGCCCGCAACGGCCGCTTCAAACAGTTCTTTGAGGTAAGTGTTGATGATGGCTTGCTCTTCAGTGGTGCAGGTCGTGAACAGTTCTTCAAACTGATCGAGATAAAGGACTTGTTTTTTGCCTGTGTTTAGATAAAAAAGGCGTTCACCAAAGAAGGACGACGACGGCATCTGGTCCATTGATTTCGGCGGTGCAAACCGGAAAGGCTTGGTCTCGTCGCTCATTACTTCTACCCATTTCTGGTCTTGGTACCGCTTCATTGACCAGGGGCGATCACCAGGTCGGAATTGAAAAATTTCGTAGCCTTCCTGCTGGTAAGTCGGTAGTAACCCTGCTTTGATCAAAGAAGATTTACCGCTACCTGATGGCCCTGAAAGGACTAATAGGGTGGGGCTTTTTGGCGACTCCTCTTCTTCTGTTTGGGCAGAAAGCCCCATGATAGCCCGCAAGTTCTCTACATCGCTGGTGCGGCCAAAGTAGTAGTCTGCATCTTCGAGGTCGTATTGTTCTAGCCCTTTGTAGGGGTTTTTACGCTTGCGCTCGTCCCACTTGGGGTCGTTCTCTGGATGGCGAGGGTCGCAGAAGATAAATTGGCCGCCATCGTGTTTACCCATTGGGAAAAGGTCGGGGTTTTGAGGCTTGAAGGCTGTTGCTTTGCGGGTGCGCCGTTCTACTTCATCGTGGAGGTAAATGAATAACTCATGAGTGGTCAGGATACCATCGCCGAGATTTTTACCCGCAGGTTTGAAATCGGGTCGGGCCTTGCCACTGAGGGCGGCGACCAGTGCCTCGGCAAAAGGAGAATTGGTAGCTGCGGCTTCTCCTCGTTCGCTGATCAAATCGGCGGCTTTTTCGGCGGGGCCAGCACTGGCTAATACCTGCCAAGCGCGTTTCTCCTGATAGCGATTGAATCGCTTTTTACTCATGGGCCGCAAGCCGACTCCCATACTTGCTCGAGTGCGGCTGATACGCCGGAAAGCACCTGCAAAACAGCAATCCATGATGGCCAAGGTATGGTGACAATCGAAGGCTTCCAGCTGTTCAAAAAGCCACTCCATCTTGATTAGTGTCTCATTTTTGGAGAGTTCTGCGATGGAGAAGCTGACGTCACTGGGCATCAGATAGCCAGCAGCGCCTGCGCCATCAATATCGCCTGCAAGACCGTGGCCAGCGTAATAAAACAAGAGACCGTCTTTGGATTTGATGGTACCTGCTTGTTTTAGCTCGGCAAGAAACTTTTCAATTTCTACTCGCGTCGGGTCGTAGCAGGTGTGTACATTTTCTTCGTCAAAGCCCTGGTAGTTGACTAGCGCTTCTTTGAGCGCGTTGGCATCGGCTTGTGGTGTCAGCAGGTGGGCACCGATATTTTCATAGCGGTTGATGGCAATTAGAATTGCGTGTGCCTTGAGGGCGCCGGGAAGTTTGGTGCGGGTTATTTTTTGAGTAGGCATGGTGGTGAATTAGGGGTTCTGTTAATGGTAGAAATCAGTGCATTCGGTGCGCACCTTCAGTATAGGCTAGTGTAACTTGGGCTTCAGCCCGAGTGTAATGACAACGCTCGGGCTGAAGCCCAAGCTACGGTTTACTACCAGTTTTAGGGCCAAAAGGCACTAATGCTTCTTCCCTTTCCGGCGCTTTGATTTACCTTTCTTGTTTAGCGCGAGTGCTTCCTCCGTCGCTTTCATGAGTTCTTTTATACCAAACTGGTCTTCTTCGGCCATCTTTAGCGTTTCGCGATAATCGGCCCGATCGAGGTCGAGAATCTTGATTTCGTAGCCGGTGTAGGAATGAATAGCGTGCAGCAATGCTTTCTCCCCAGGCGCGCAAAAGGAGTAGGCTATCCCCCTTTGTTTGGCCCGTCCGGTACGGCCAATACGATGCACATACTGATCTGCTTCGGTGGGTAAATCGTAATTGATAACGTGGGTGATATTGGAAATATCGATACCACGTGCGCTCACATCGGTTGCAATGAGTAAGCGTTCTTTGCCTGCTTTAAAGGCAGCGAGGGTAGTAATTCGTTCTGATTGTTCTACATCGCCATGCAAGATTAAGCTGGAAATACCTACTCGCTCCATGGCTTTTTGTACCCGCTCTGCACGTACTTTGGTACGAACAAAAACGAGCATTTTGCCTTCCGGTTGCTCTTTGAGGACGCGCTCTAGGAAAAAGCGTTTATCATCCATTTCTACGAAGAGCACGGAGTGATCTACATTTTTTGAAACGGGATCTTTGGGCGAAATTTGGATACGAATGGCCTGCTGGGTCAACGAATGGGCCAAGGATTTGATTTCATCGTCGATAGTAGCCGAGAAGAAGAGGGTTTGCCTGCGTTTAGGCAGCAGCCTGAGCACATCTTGCACATCCTTCAGAAAGCCCAAGCCCAGCATTTGGTCGGCTTCATCAACAATGAGCATTTCTACTCGTTCCAGGCGTAATACGCCCTGATGACTGAGGTCAAACATCCGCCCTGGAGTAGTGATCAATACATCTACACCTTTGGTGAGCGTGGCAATCTGCGGATCTTGTTCTACGCCGCCTAACAATCCATAAATCTTAACGCCGGTATTTTTTCCTAATTCCTGAAACACTTTGGTAATCTGTAGCGCCAACTCCCGAGTAGGGACCATGACCAGGCATTTGATACCATCTTTCCTACGTTGGCGTTCCTTGAAACTTTGTAGTTTTTGCAAAACGGGTATCGCAAAAGCCGCGGTCTTTCCTGTGCCTGTTTGGGCAACAGCCAATATATCTGCTCCTTTTAGAATGAGTGGGATAGCCTTATACTGGATATCCGTTGGGCGTCGGTATTCCAGCGCTTCGATATTCTGTTTTATCTCGGGAGAAAGGGGGTAGTCGGAAAATTTCATGGTACAAAGATAGATGCTTATAGAGAAATATTTTTACCCCCTCAGGGCTTTCGGCAAAACGCCGAAAGTACAGCTTACTGCCGAACAATCGTCAGCTTGAGTGTTCGTGCATCCCAACCATCGGTAGATCCAGCGCGTTTTAGACGGCCCATACTTTTGTCAGCATCCAGACCGGATTGTACCAGCAGTTCCTTGTCCAAGAGTTGTTTTTGGGTTACCAGAAGTTTCAATTGCAAAACACCTTTTGCTTCGGATCTCGCCATGGAGAAGGGCGTCAAGTCGAGAAGATCAGTGCCCGCTTGGTCCGTTTTTTTGTTCAGCTCTTTGTCGAGTACGAAGTCAATAGCGGCATTGCTTTTAAAATCGTAGAGATAATAAAAACGGTTTTCTTTGTTACTGTACAACCGTAAGCCAAAAAGAATAGTGTCGTCTTCTAACTCCAAACCCATTTCTTCTGCCTTGTCTGGCGTGATAAAGCTTTCGGTAGGTAGTTGCAGCTCTACCGGGAATTGATCGAATTTTTTCGAATTTTTATAAATTTCGGCCATATTTAAACCATCTCCTTCAAAAATATTCACCTTCCCCGTCGCGCTCCATTGGGCATAGTCCATGACAAATAACTCCACCTTAAAATCATCCTTTATTTTTGAGGCTTCATTTTTGAGGGCCAGTAGCCTGGTCCAGCGGGCAATTTTTCGGAGGTGCCCTTTTGTCATTTCCACAATGGTTTTCTCTGTTACCTCCGTGGTTATTGCGATGGGGTTGGAGGTCCAGGGGCGATCTTGGGTCAGGTCCCAAATTTGGTAACCTTTGGTATTAATAATGATGCGTGCACTGGCCTGCTGTTTTTCTGCTGCGTTTCCGGCGATGAGAATATTGTTTTTTGACAAATCCTGGTCTTGTTCGTGCATGATTTCCGACCACTGTTCCCGCAACATGGCGGTGGCATTGGTAGAGCCTTCTAAATGAACGTAGAAGGGGTCTCCCGGCAGCTGGAATATTTCCGCAATGTAAGGCTCCTTGGCGAGGTCGTCTTGCTTAGCGGAATCTGGTTTGATGGCCTCCAACTTGCCAGTAAGGTCTTCCAATAGTTCGAGCTCACTTTCCTGTACCCCAACCTTTTTGACGAGGGCAAAACCAAGAAATTCTCGTCCCTCCTTCTTGTACACTTTTATGATGATCTCCTGGGGAGCCCCTGCTGGCAGTGCTGAGAGATCAACCTTCGTCGGGAGGCCGTGAATGGCACCACAACGAATAAACCATTTATCATTGTTGGGTACGACTTCGTATTCCTGAGCATTCCCCAGCGTCCAGCCTTCCAGAAAGGCGGTGTGCGGATTGAAGCCAGCAATGGGCTCAAACTGCGGACTCTGTGCATTGCGCTTGGAGCGCGCCTGAGAACGGGTCTGTTTGAATAAGTCGGCATAGTTTAGCGTCCCTACTTCAGCTGCCGTAGCTGCCGTTGTGAGTACACTGATCAAGCTGCTGCTAAAGATGCCCCCAGCAGGTAGGTCGCCTGCTTTCTCCACATTGGAGCAAGCCGAGAGGAGTACGTGCCGTGATTGGGGAATACGCAATAGTCCACCGTTGGCAATTTGGTCGCTATAGTAATTATTGTAATAACTGTCCAGCGGGCGGACGCTCTGGCTAGTGACACCATCACCCCGCAGGAAATCAAAATGACGAGATTTAAACCCGGCGGGTTCCTGAAAATCGCGCGTGCCTGACCCGGAATGACAACAATCCAACGAGACAACGATATGAGGAATAGCACCCTCTTTGGTGGGTACGCTATGGTAGAGCGTATCAATCATGGCTGCCAGTTCTTTATCGGCCAGAAAGATGTCGCTTTGGATACCTTCGGGGTTGTAGCATACCAAGCTTTGGTCTTTGCCATTAGGTTCCAGGGAAGGCAAGGCGTTGCCGTTGGCGTCTACCGGTTTGGCAAACTCGGCAGCGGTAAACTGCTCGGTGCCGTGGCCACTAAAATGGAACCAGAAAGTATCATCCGCCGTACCACCGCCGTTGACGAGGTGGTTTTCAAAGGCACTGATGATATTCACATAGGTGGCCTTGGCGTTGGTCAGAATGCGAAGGTGTAGGCGGCCGTGTTGTTCGGTGAAATCTACAGATTCCTTGGCTTCGATCAGTTTCGCATCTTTCTGTTTGCCAAATTTTTCGCGCAGATAATTAGCCGTAAGGTTAACATCATTGATACAGCCTCCCAATTTGGTGACGGTACCCTGGTAGTCATTGATGCCTACCAGAAGGGCAAAAATACGCGGTTGTACGCCGTTTTTATCACGCAGGGTGGTCGGAAATGGTCTGGGGTTGCCGTCCTTTTCTTCTGGTACCTCCGTCGATGATTTCTTTTTTTCTTCAGCCATTATGGGTTTTGTTTAAGGGTGGAGTAATTGTTTTTCAGCAACTTTAAAGGCAGCCGGAGGGTGACCCGCGTGCCGGCAGCAACACCATTGTCATGGTACAAATCTTCTATTTGTAAAGCAGGGCCTTTTACTCGTCCCAGTGATTTTAAACGCTGTTGGGTAATATCCATACCCATTGATTTTTGTTGCTGCAAGACCGACGCTTCTTTTTGCTTGCGTGCAGCCTCGCGACCAATGCCATTGTCTTCGATGACAAATTTGAGGACCTTCTCTTCCTGCCTCACCCACAAGTTGATGTGTCCTCCTTCCGGTTTAGGTTTGATGCCATGGAGGATAGCATTTTCAAGGTAGGGTTGTAGGATCAATGCTGGCGTCGCAATGTCCTCGGTGGGGATATTGGGGTCGTACTCAATATTAAAGGTCAGCTTATCGCTGAAACGAAGTTGCTCAAGTGCTAAAAAATGCTTCAATGTTTTTAATTCCTGGGCCAGGCTAATGATGTTGTTGGCTGATCCGTTGAGGATTTGGCGAGTCAAGCGAGAAAAATGCACCAGGTATTTAGAGGCTTTTCTGGCTTCTCCTTTGTTCACCAGATGCTCAATGGCATTAAGGCTATTGGAAATAAAGTGGGGGTTGATCTGGGCGCGCAGGGCTGCCATCTCTGCTTTCAGTCGGTGGTTCTGGAGGCGTTGCAGAAAAATTACGAATAGCACACCCACGGTCAGCAATGCTGTCAGCCCAATCATCAACTGACGCTGTCGCTTGTTCGCTGCGCTGACTCGGAGGTCGCGTTGTTCGACCTGGTTGATACGCTGGTAGGCCGTTTTCGCGTAATTCGTGATGGTATAAACGACACCAGTGTAATTTTCATTGAGGAAAGGCCCAATGGCTTCGCCTAAAGCATCTTGATGCAGTCCATCACTGTAGCTGTACAGATAGGCCAGCTCTTCACTGATACTTTCCATTACCCTGATGCCGCCTTCTTCTTTAGCGCCGAGCATGGCTTTTTTGTAGTAAAAAATGGCAGAATCGGCGTGGCTTTCGTCAATGTCAATGGCCCAACTATCCTGAAAAACGTTACCCAGTAACTGATAGGTGCGATAGGCGTTATCGCTCGGCAAAGTCAGGCTTTTTTTCAATTGTTCGACGGCAATAGCAAAATCGGTAAGATGACCGGATTGGTTGAACTTGAGCCGATAGAGATACCCTCGCCGCTGGTAGGCGCGCACCAGGAGGTCTTGGTCCTTGTTAGCTTGCCCGTAAGTGAGGCAAAAATTAAGCAGGGAATCTGCCTGCTGGAATTGTTTCTTGGTGTCCATGTAAAAAGTTGCCCAGTCCAGCCACAGTCGGGTACGGTTTTCCCAGTTGTCCAGGTCTTGAAAGATGCGGTCGCTTTCCTCGTAATAGGCCTGCTCTGCTATGGAGTCGGTGCTGGAATAGGTGGTGGCGAGGTTGTGCAAAATCATGGCCTTGTTTTTTTGGGCGACTTCCTGCTCAAGCGATAATTGAGGGGTCAGTTCCAAGGCTCTGGTAAAATAGAAGCGGGCTGAATCCTGCTCTCCTTGACGATTGTACAGGTACCCCAGCAGGTTGCTCACATCCACTTCCCAGTAAGGATATTTATGCTTGGTCAGGAGGCGTTTGCTGATTTGAGCATCGACTAAGGCATCCTCCACATCTTCACCGTACTTAGCGCGTTTTCCTTTACTCCAAGCCAGCCTGTTGGCACTGATGCCACGTGGAATATTCCAATTGTTTTCGGTAGAAATATAATAGGCCAACTGGGCGTAGCGCAAAGTAGCATCCTCATCGTAGTTTTTTACCCATTCGGCAAAATGGAGAAGGCTATCCACTTGCTGACTGGGGTTTTCCATGGCCCTTACCCTGGTCAGTACGCTGCTGGTATCAGCGTAGGTGACTAACCCTTCCGCTGTTAGCTGGCGCAACAACTGAGGCTCAAAATCACTACCCTGGTATTGCCCACAGCTGTAGAGCAGTAGCAGCAATAGTACCCCTGGTAAGGGTTTTGATGAGAAAAGGGTGTTCAGCATACCGCCTTTGGTTTAGAAGCAAGCGGTAGATAATGCTCGCTCACTTCAATAATTAGGTCTAAAGTTACAGGAAGCCTAAGATAGTATAATCCTGCTTTAAGCGCTCGTCCGTTTTGCCTAACCCGAATAAAAACCTTGCCAATTCAGGAATAACCAAAGCCGCCCTCTCTTGATGGAATAATTGATTGTTCTTCTTGCTGGGTGAAATTTGTGACTGTGAAATGAAAGATATGTTGAATTTTATTCCTATTATTGAGTAGTTTTTACATAAAAACTGATCCAATTTTCTTTTTGTGCAGATGCCTGTACAAAAAGCTTCAAGTAAAAAAGTAGGTAACAGCGGGCCTTGTTCGGTAGCGCGTATTTCAAAGTTGTCTACTCGTTTTACGATCTCCCTTCAACACAGCGTTTCTAAGCTTCTGCATTTTCAGAAGGAACCATATTTTGAGTATTAGAGGACTTTTTTCTGGCGTTTGATGCAAATTCAAATATCCAAGGAGCACTTAAATGTAAACCCATTATGGCAAACCCACACCTTATCGCAACGGGAGTTGTTTACCTTTCCAATGCCACTGTACCTACTCCTTTCTTTATAGATACGGATGGCTTCAAGATAGCGAAAATGAATTTGGGCCCTAAAGATTTCTTTGCCCGAAATAGCCGTCAATCGAATCAGCTAAAAGGAAGCGGACATGTGATTTTTGCCAACCTTTTGGTATCTCCAAGCTCTGCTTCGTGTTCAGCTAACTTTGCTTTGAATCAGCAGGGCCTTACGCTCACCGTAGAGCATACGGGAACCATCGGTGAGTTTTCAAATGCACACTTTTCCGACTTGAAAGTAGTTTTCGAACAAGATGCTGATGGGCCATTAAAAGTATCGGAAGCAAATCTTAATATGACGCTGATGGAGTCAACGCTCCGATTAGAGGGCAAGCTCGATCGCAAAGGATTTCACTTTCAGTTAGTACAAAAACCACAGACGCTTGAACTGCCCCCGATAGGTACGGCTACCTTATCGAAGGTTGATGTAAATACGAATGTACAGCGTTGGGAAAAACTGATTTTGTTATATAACTTTTCGGAGTCACTGAAAGATATTGTATTCGACAATGCTACGGCTGCTCCACGCTTGCACCTGAATGTCGCCAATGTTTCTAGAATAGCCGGAGGTGGTATTAAGTTGATTAAGAAAAGTAAAGCCGTCTCCGTACCCTTCTTTCAGCGGATACCTGGAGAGATGCACGAAAGCAAGGCTTTCACCTTCGAATTATGGATTACCCCTACCGCCTCAGGTAGAAATAAATCAGGAACAATCCTGTCGATGGGCAATCCAAAAGGAAGGTCCAGCGAAAACTATTTAGATATTTCTCAGAATGGTGCGGGAAATATACTGGTTAACGGTACTTACACCACCACTATTGGTGCTTTTGAGGGCCCTTCGATTTTGACGGGAAACCTTTGTCATTTGGTATTCACACATGATGAAAGTGGCGCAGAGAAATTATATGTTAACGGTAGCTTGCTCGCTGCCAGATCAGTGAATGGTGAGGTGCAGCCCGGAGAAGAAGGGCTGCTGCTGACGCTTGGCAACGCTACCAAGGAGGACAACGCCTGGTTGGGAGAGTACCACGGTTTGGCTATCCACACTCGGGCGATGACCGAAGAAGAAATAGCCAGCATTGATCAGCCAAGCGTTGAAATTGAAGGAATGTTTAGCATTGCCAACGCTCCGGAACCCCTGGATATAATGCTTCCTGCCAAGCTGGAACTCCTCCAGCCTCAACCGCGTATCTCAATAGATATTGATGATCGGGAATTTGCGATTCGCCCCGAATTAAAAATAGGAAACATACATCTGCAATGGCGAGGATTCGGTAATAATCAATGGCAACTAGCCGGGGAGGCTGTAGCATCGTTTTGGGAAAGCAAGGTGCCAATGTTGGTTGGCCAGGGCCGTGGAAGTACCACTAAGTTTGCCACAGTAAGTAACGATCCCCGCCTGGAATTAATCCAAAAGGAAAGTCCTGTAGAGATACAATTGGACAAACTTGGGGCCGTTGAGTTTACCCAGATTACCTTAAAGGTTTCACGAAGGAGTGAATCAAAATGGGAGTTGCGATCTACCGGCGACCAAGAATTTGTCATCTTACCTGCCATTCGCTTCCGTGCTTTTGATTTGTTCGCCGATATGCTGGTGGAAACGCCTCAATTGAGTCTTACAACAGCGCATTTGGTTTTATCCGGAAAATGGTTGGAGGAAACAACCGCGCTGCATGCTTCCCGAACGACTGGTGACTTCCGCATGCTGGCAGAAATATCGTTTCCGATGATTTTCGATCTGGTCATCCCCACAATCCTTGATCCGCAAACAGGTGAGGTGCTTAATGATGGCGCCCAACTAAACCAGCAATTATTAAACGTTGATTTGGGCCTGGAGGTGAGTCAAAATGGTTTAATGACCAAAGTAAACAGCAACTTCAGCTGGATTGACCAAGAAGCAGTACAACAACAAACGGAGATTCCAGAATTCACCCTCTTCACCCCTCCTCCGAACAAGAATTCGATCCTGGGGTACATAAATAACAACATTCAGTCGAGCATCCACGAGCTGTTCAGCGAAACGGGTAAACAAGCCGCAGAATACTATCTGGCAATAGGTACAGATCAACCCAGGATTTACCTAAACAGTAAGGATAGTGAACCAGAAACCATGGAGACCATCACTCCTATGATTCTCCCCGTTGCTGCTGATATTGGTGGTGCCAGTAGCATATTCTGGCTCAATCAAACCGCTGATGAATGTAAGTTGATCATCAATATTAAAAACAAATCCGCGCTTGAAATTGATGAAGCTTATCTTGCTTTTATCAACGACTTAGCGAATCAGGAAGACGTCAGTGTGGCTGGTATTCAGCTTGTCCAACGCCGAATTGCCGAACGCCTGCCACTATCCTATGATCGACTTCTGGCCTATTATTACGGCTGGAATAAAGCCAAAGGGTACATCGATCTTCACTCGGGTATGCGCCTGCGTATTGATTTCCAAAATTACCAGTTTGTTCAAGCATCTGACCAATCGGCAGAGCGCGGTTTTACGGGCAGCGGCAGCACCTTTGTAGAGCTGGGGACTTATACCCGAAAGCTGAACGATGGCAGCTACGAGCAATGTCTGGGTTTTGATCCGTTCCTGTCTCAATTAGAAACAGAAGGGTCGGTTGATATTGCCAGCAGAGGAGCTGGTGGTATTTTTGATCTATTGAAGACGGAAAACAGGAAAGCGATTTATCGCTTGTTTTTACCCCTAAACCCATCTACGGGCCTGGGCTCCGAACGTGTCGCGACTATTATCGGAACGGATAGCATAGCAGACATGATCCAGGTCACGGATAAATTCGATGCCGACGCCAATATTCTGCCCGACACAGGGGCCAGCTTCTTCTTCCGGGGCAAGGCAGTGATAACCCCGGAGATACAGGTCTTTGTTCGTGACCAAGCCATCCGGGTACCTGTAGGTACGACCGTTCGGCAATTGATTCAACGCTTCGACGACATTCCCCAGGCAGGAATTGGGACCCAGGATTTGTCAAATTTCCTAAAAATTGGCAAACCGCTGCGCTTGGTTCACGAGGGAGTAAACAGCACGCCAGCCTACCGTTTTGTCAATATACAAAACGCCCAAGCTGTCAATCAAATGGATGCATTGGACCTCCCACTGGTCAAGGGTGATCGCTTTTATTTCTAATAATTCAAGTCATGGCAAATAATTGGAAATTCAGCGCGGCGGTATTGTCGAAGGTAGAAGAAGTACCCGGTTTTGATGGGGATCAAGCCTATACGCTTGCTTGGTATGGGACGGGAACCACTGCCGATTTGGCTAGCCGCTGGGCCAGCCAAACTGGAGCCTTCCTGTTTATAAAAGCAGCTTATAGCACTATTGATAATGATGTTTTTAAGGGAAAACTGGCGAATTATCTTAACGCTCCCCTTCGCGGAAATATCAGTTTATTGTGGCTGGAAAACCCACTGGCATCTCTCGCAGATTGGCAGACGAATAGTATTTCCACGCTTGCGAATGGAAACAGGGTAGAAGTAAGCCAGCTTGCTTATTTAGATATCCGCAATTATTCCTTTTCCATAGCTGCTCGGACCACGGTTGCTTTTAATAGTGCCAAGTTGGAGTTTCACCGCTCAGGACAAAATCCACAGGCTTTTGAATTGGCAACTAATTTTGGCCATTATCGATTGTACGATATTCCCGATGTAGTGAACCTACCCATGCAGGGGGCACAAGCAGGATGTATTGAATTCAACTTGAAGGTGAAAAAAGAAGTCGATGATCATTTAGGTACCTATGGTTATCCAGCTTTAGCAAAACTTGATCTGAGTATACGTTTATTTATGCGCGACCCGGATTTTCCGGAAAGTGGAGACAACTTCTACGTAAGTTCGCATCGCTATCCGTTTTTTACAGAACAAAGCGATTATGCTCTCGGCGAGTCTTACTACCGCGATAGTATTGATTTTCAGGTAAGCCTGGATTTCCTTTATCCGCAACATCCAGATCGCAGCTTTTTCGGCTTACAGATCATTGTTGACGACGATCCAACGGTGGACACTTTTAGGGACTTGGGGTACCCTACGGGGTTTCGTACCAACCTGGGCTACACCGCACACATCATACCCACCGCTACCAGTAAATTTGTCTTTGCTACCCGCCCGAATAAATTACTGTCCGAAGACCAGGCAGCAGCTTTTTATCTCACGCCGAGTGGTGCTTTTAACCTGAGAGTACCTCGCTACCACACAGACCTATCGGTAGATGTTAACCATGAGGATAGTTTAATTTGTGGAATTTCAGGGGTAGAGTACATCAAAATATCCGGTGATACGGGCTCGGTATTGCATTGTATTGCCGATCAACCGGCCTACTTGCCTAACTATGTTTCGGTGGAGGCATTGATGCGTGATCTGGGAACAATTCTCGAGTCCTATTCCTCCAGGACGCTTCCTGCAAATACCACCGACCTTGACATGCTCATTGAAGACAAGCAAGAAGGAGAAGCCAATGAAGCAATGGGCATCACGGATGATGAACGCGAGGAAATCCTGAACATCATCCGGTTGGATTATTTCCCTCCCGGCTACCAATTCACAGAAAAAGCCATCGCTGAGTACATGAATCTGGAGATTGTCGAAGAGTTGATAGAATGGCTGAGAACAACGCTTCAAGCGGCTACCCTAGCGGATGGTGCCGACGGCAATATACTAACTACAGCAGCCACTACGGCCTGGATTTATGTAACTGATCCTGAAGGCGCAGTATACTATGCCCAGCCAGATCAGGCTATTTTGTACAAAGCAGAAAAATCGAGCACCCAGTTTCTTGATTTTATGGAAGTGCCTTCCGTGGGCTTGCCGGCCAGCCTTACGACTAGCCAGGAGGCTGATCTTTTACAAAAAAGCAACACCAATGCTTTAGCGTTTCCGATGTTGCCCTATGGCTTTGTAGATTCGCAAAAACTTACAGACTTGAGGCAGCTGGAAATCCAGTTGATCAGTAACTTTCGAAGGGATCGAATTCAAAGTATTTCCGCTGTTTCAAACAACATTACCCCTTTAGTACCTGTAGGTACAGAGTCGAGTGAAGAAGAAATAATCTATCAGGGAGCAACCCCTCAAGGTTTACTGGCGAGCTACCCGAAGAATTTCATGCAGATTCAGGAATTGATGATCGCCAAAGACACCGAAAACGAGGAGGTTAAGCTGGTGAATATTGAGCATGGGTCAGCACTTAAGGCCAGTTTGCAATCGAACCAGCTATTTATGGTTGCTTCTGATCCGGATTCGCTCAAAGACTATTTTTCTACCGCAGAACTGGATCTCTATATTCAAGCTGCTACAGCGCAGGGAAAAACAGTAAAGGCAACCAACAGGTTGACCATTGGGGAGTGGATTTTTGAGCTGGGCCCCTATGGTCAAGAAGAGGAGACGAGTGGCGAAGCCATCAAGCACTGGGACAAAAACGGCACCATTGTGATCTTCAAATTTCACGACAAGCCCCTCATCGAGCTGGTAGATGATCCCAGCATGTGGTCCTTTGCTGGTGAGTTTAACGAGAATCAAGCCAAGACGAGCAGAACCTTGAAGCGCTTGCTTACAGAAGCTATCGAGTCGGGGAAAAGTGCCGACCCCAAAGAGCGGCGTAAGTACGAGGTACTGGCCCGAGCCGCTACCTATGCAGGCTGGTCGGGCATCCTTGCTTTCAACGTGGATATACCGCTGGGCAATTTACCCGACAGCCTTAAAGCCTTGGCTGCCGGAATCGATAAAGACAAATTTTTCTCTCAGTACGTGGGCATTGAGGTGACGCAGATACATTCTACAGGAACGGCGCTGGTGCCGCAACAGTCCTCTCTATTTGGACTGATTGATTACAACAACAATAACATCCCGCTGGCCGACGAAAGTGGCTACAATTTCCACGTTCGTTTCTTGACGGTAATCTTCCAGAATTCCCAGATTGTGGATTTTGCTGCTGAAGTACTCTTGATTCTCGACAAGCTCTTTGATGAGCCAACCCAGCTACTCAACAGCACCAATGGCCGAAATATTCTTAGGTTAAAAGGGGTGGCGGAAGAACACAACGGTAAAACCACCTACTCTTTCGGTTTCAGTGGTGCCAACCGCTTCCAGTTGTCGGGTAAGGTGATCCAGGAGGTAGAAATTGTGAAAGCCCAATTTGCTACCGATCCGATTGGGGCTGCGGTAAACAACAAGCTGGCCATCAAAGGCCGCTTCTCGCTTTGGGGGCGGATGCGGTTTGCTTACCTGGAAGGCTTGGATATTCTCTCCTTTGGGGCTTACCCGCAGCAGGAAATAGCAGGAGCACCGCAACCAACGGATCAAGCGGGCGAGCCAGACTACCTCAATATGAGTAACCTCCAGGTAGTAATGGCTTTCGATTTGCACGAAGTGACAGGAGACGTAAGCAACAAGACATTCTCCTTCAACCCCAACCAGGTAGCCTATGACCTCAAGCGCAGTGGTTGGCGCAAGCACAGCTTGTACGAGAAATTTCCACTCAAGTTCAAAACCCTCCGCTACGTCAAGAACGACGCCAATGCACTGGCCAATAGCGGCTTTATGCCGGTGCGTTCAGGTTTGCAGTCTACGCTCACCAAAGACGATATAGGCAGCAACTGGTACGGCCTGGTCTTCGACCTGAACATGGGCAGCATCGGTTCCCTAGCCGGGGGCGCAGGCCTAAATGTGGGCGTGATGGCCGCCTGGAAGCCAGGAAAAGAAGGGCTGTATATCGGCCTGAAACTCCCCGGGTCTTCGGGGGGCAAGAAAGAAATCAGTATTCAGGGCGTATTAAAGATCGCCTTCAAGCATATTCAGTTTGTAAGCTACCCTATTGTTGCCAAAGAGGTGGAGGATATGACGCCGGAAGAACGGCAGCAAGTAGGCTACCTGCTTAAACTGAAGAACATCGTAATCAAATTCTTCGTCGTGTCTTTCCCACCGGTGGGTAAAACCGAAATTATCCTCTTTGGTGACCCTCGGGAAGAGGTGGAGCGAGAGGATAAACTGGTGGGCTGGTATGCGGCTTATACGAAGTAAGCTGGATTACCTGAAAAGCAAGAAAACTATTTAACACCATAAAATTCATTCGATCATCATGCCTATTTCCGTAAAAGAAGCTGCTGTATATTTTGCCCTGGCGGAGAGCGCAAGGCAGGCCGGTAAAGAGGTTGCCATCAGGTTCGAAGAGAATGGAAAGATTACAGCTATTGGGGTGGGGGATGAACGGTCTCCCAATGATGCGCGCTCTGCGATTATCAATGTTTTACAAAATGCCAAATACGGCAATTTTATCGCTACTTCTTACCCCGCAGATACGGATGAAAAAAGCCTCGGCATGTGTATCATGCAAAGGGTAAAAGCGGTTTATTTCTTCAATACCGGAAATAAGACCATACAAAAACTGGAGAACATAACCGACCAAAATCCACCCTGGGATGGGACAGCATACACAAAAGTATCTGGAGAAAAAGAAGTCGGCTTACCCGAACTTGGCACTAAATCACCTTCGGATTGGCTGCAAGAAATCACCACCCGTCCTCCTGTAGCAGAAAAGGATAGCTCAACGATTGGCTCTAGAGCATTCCGAATGTATGATCAGTTTAACAAAAGTACACGGCTAAGTCATTATACCGCATTTCCAGATCTTACTTTACCTGCTAATTTACCTTCTCCCGGGGCGAGGGAAGACACCCCATTAAGGCACGAAATTTTCAATAAACTAGCTTGGGCCATTGTTGGAGAAGCCGCCACCCAACGCGGAGAGAATAAAAAGTACCCTAAAGGCCACAACATAGGCTCCGTACTCCGAGGCCCTAAGGACGAAATTCTGGCTTGGGGTATCAATACAGGATCAGGATCGAGAAACTCCACCCTACACGGAGAAGTTAATTTGATGCTTAATTATCGCAAACATTCTATCGACGGAGCAGAGATCGGGGCAAACCTTGCCGACAAGGACAAGCCGATCGTATACTCCACCTTAGAGCCTTGTCATATGTGCGCCGGAATCATCGCGACTGGAGGCAGCCACATGAGTTGCTATTACAGTCAGCCAGATGAAGGGATCAAGTTCAACGCATTGCAGAGAAAATACAATCAGAGCAAGCAAGATGCTATCGATAAAATCCCAGATATGCCTAAAAGTGCTAATCTGATGGGCGTTCTGGGTGGCTTTTTTTATTTGGGTGGAGAAGTAGCACTCAAGCAGACGAAGTCCAAAAAAACAAAACCAGCGGTGACTCCCCTGCTCAACGAAAAGGTTCATCGTTTCATTCTCATGGCCATTCAAGAGTATTTCGAATTGGTTCCTAAGCTAGGATCCCCAAAAAGAGACGACTGGGATGTGTCACCAGAGAAAAAAATATGGGACGCAGGTCTTAAGTTATTGCACCACATCAACCCAGGGGTAAAGGAAAAATGGAAAGCCTATAAGCCCGGCTATGTTAAGGGCATTATTCCTGATTAGTTTCCGATTTGACTATTTGACACATTGATCTACCTAAGCCTCATTTTATGACCTTTCTAGAGTTACAAACCCAAACAGCACCGGACGCCAGTGGAAATTGTACCCTTTCAGGTAGCGATTTCCCGGAAGATGTGGGCGTAGCACGCCTGCTAGAGGTCTATTTCGTCGGTGGCGAGGTAGCCTTGTCTGGCGCAGCACAAACGTCGAATGAAGAGGAAGAAATAGTTAAACTAACGGGAATACTGCAAAGTGGCTTTCTTGGGCTGCCCGTTTTAGCAGGTAAGGCGATCACTTTTTCGGGAGCGTTTTCCCTGTCGACAGAAATTCCCGATGTGAGCATCGTACTGACTTTTGATGACGACTGGTCTTTGGTAGAGGCTTTGACCGAAGGCAGCGATTTATCGAGCATTGATGAGGCTCTTAATATTGACATTGCCAAGAAATTGGCTTTCCCGGTCAAGACGATTGAACTAGAGAGCGGAACCCTAAGTGTTACTCTCAATATCAGCCCAAACAAAGCACTTGGTTTAAGTGAGCTATCCGAGTACGTGCAAGGAGCAGAGATCGTTTCTCAATTCCCCACGGAGGGCTTCCCTTCTTTTACTCAAAACCTAATCTTTGAATCCTTCGGGATAGGAGCACGTATTGAACCCGTGACCCTTACTTTTTTGACGGCAGAGGTGGCCCTCAATAACAAAAACACCAACTGGGCACCTTTTGGCGATTTGATTGAGTTTAAGGAACTACGAGCTGCGTTTCTCTTGATGAATCCCCTGGGTGGGGCTACTGCCAGTATACACATCCAGGCTACCGCCCTGATTGCAGATAAGGAGATTATCGCTGCCGTTGATTTGCCGTCTATGGTTTTTCAGTGTATGCTAGGCCCAGACGAGACCATTCAGCTCAAGGAACTATTAGCGATGATGGGCGTGGAAGAATTGCCCATGCCCGAAGTTGTTTGTGATGAACTCGAAGTAGTGGGCGATCCTGCATCCTCGACTTTTGAGCTGTTTGTAGGTTTCGAAACAAAGATTGAACTCGACCTGTTAGTAACTACCTTGTCGATTGATGAGTTGAGAGGGCATTTCACGCTCATTACCGGCCCTGAACGTGAAATTGGAGCAGAGATGTTCGGCAAGATAAGTTTCGGCGATACTGCTTTCGATCTTTCCGCTTCTTCCTTTCCTGGTGAGCCAGGGTGGATATTTACTGGCGGCCTGAGCGATGGAAGTGAACTAAACTTTGGAAAACTGATCACAGATTTGGCTTCCTCTTTTGATGGGATGCCAGGCCGGCCATCAGTATTAGAAGATAGCCTGATCGTCACCAACCTTCAGGTGGCCATCAACACCCAAACCAAAGACTTCCATTTCCTCTGTGAAATCGAATTTCCGCTTGACGGAAAGACTGCGCACCTGCTCCTCAATATTGATATCATCAACACCACTGGTGAGCTGCGCAAAACCTTCTCTGGCGTATTCACACTGGGGGCGCGTGAACTGTCGGTCGTCTTCGACAAAACCACGACGACCAGCAGCCTGATCGCCGCTTTCAAAAACGAGGAAGGAGAAGAAATCAACCTGGTACGCGATGTCGTAGAGCTGGTTTCTGACGGCACCGCCCTTGACCTACCAGATGATGGTCTCAACCTACTGACGCTGAAGCTTTACCTGCTAGAATTCAGTTATTTCAAGGATACGACCGCCGCCTTAACCCGTTATGGCATCAAAGGCGATTTTGCCTGGGAGCCCAAGCTAGGCCTAAGTAGTGACCCGAATGAAGCTTTCAAGGTGCGTGCTACTGTAGATTTAACCAAGGAAAAAGGTACGGATAAACACGTACTGGGAACCATCTGCGGCAGGATCGATTCACCCATTGACGGTTTGGAATTTCTGTCACTACAGGCTTGTTATAACATTTCACTTCTTACCCCTACCGAAGTCAAAAAAGAGCTGCTTTTGCAGTTGCAAGTTGGCCGAGTAGGATTTGAGGCCGTTTATGTGAATACGGATGGGGATATCGATCTAAAGTTCGGAATCAATATTGGTGATTCGCTGACCTTGGGGGAAGTAGCCTCGTTCTTCATCTCCCTAGTTGATCCTTCGGTGATTGAATACGAGTTTGATCCGCCCTGGGATGCTTTGGCAAGCATCAATCTAGCTTCTTTCATCAATAGCATTAAACTGAACCTGATCATCACCAAAGATCCGGTTACCAAGCGGAGTGTGACCAGCTTTGGTGTTACGCTTACCAACCTAAACGACCTGCTGCCCTCTGCCCTGAAACCCTTTATCTCCATCACTGAACTGGGCATCAATTATCAGGCACAACCCGCCACTACCAGCGGCGGCAAGAAGAAAAGCACGAAACAAGTTAAGGTCAAAATTCTAGGCACCTTCCTGGGCGAACCCAACAAAACCCTCGAATGGGACCCCCTTAATGATAAAGCTCCCGAAGTGCCGGGGCAAGGTATTTCCATGTTCGATTTGCGCTACCTCGGCTTGGGGCAGCGCGTCGCTATTACGCAAGCCAGTAATGTGGCCTCCATTGGTGAGGTCATGGAACTGTTGCGCGGTGTCATCGACGAAGGCCAAGCCAAATTGATTGCTGATCGCTCACTGAGTCAGCAGAACCCGCTGGCCATGTTTGGTGATAATAGCCCCATTTCATTTAGCCCGGAAAGCGAGTGGCTCATTGGTCTGGACGTATCGCTTTTGAAGGTTCTGAAACTCACCGTGATCTTTAATGACCCCGTCATTTATGGATTGCGCATTGAGTTAGATGGCGAAATGGCCAAGAACTTTGCTGGCCTTAAATTTGAAATCCTCTACCAAAAGGTCACAGACGATGTTGGTAAGTACCATATTGATCTGACCTTACCTGATTTTGTTCGGCACTTCACGGTAGGAGCCGTTTCGGTGACCCTCCCGCTCATCGTGATTGATATTTTTACAAACGGTGATTTCAAACTCGATTTTGGCTTCCCCTGGAATTTCAATTTCTCACGATCCTTTGCCATTGAGGTCTTCCCCTTTACCGGAGCCGGTGGTTTTTATTTTAACAAATTATCTGCGGCTACAGCCACTAGCACACCCGCTGTAGTGAATGGTACGGATGGCGAACCCGTAGGCGTTTTTACCCCTGTATACGAATTCGGCTTGGGCTTGAAAATTGGCTTGGGCAAGACCTTCAATTCCGGTCCGCTGAAAGCAGAAATCAGCATTACGGTACAGGGTATGATCGAGGGAGTCATCTCATGGTACAACCCCAGAAGTGGTGGTGATAAAGAATTGTATTACGCCATCCGTGGTGGTGTTGCGATTGTCGGAAGACTCTACGGAGAAGTCGACTTTGTGGTTGTTTCCGTCAGCGTGGAGGTGATCGCCAAAGCCACCGTACAATTTATGGTGGAATCCTACAAGGATATTCTGGTCAAACTCTCGGCGGAGGTGTCCGTGAAAGCAAAGGCAAAAGTGCTCTTCGTGACCGTCAAGTTCAAGTTCAGCATGAAAGTGGAGCAAAGCTTCACGATTAATGGTCCACAACACGGGATTACCCCACCGTGGCAAATAAGCACTGCAAGCCGCTCGATACGGGCAATGGCCATGCAGTCGCGTTCTCTTTTTGCCTGGAATTGGGAAAATCAAGCCCTTTGGGTAAAATCAGATACGACCCCCAAGCTGGATATCTTCTTTCAGCCTGCTTATACTTGGGTCAACGACAGTGCAAGCTCCAACTCCGGAAAGGTGAAGGGAGAAGCCTTGCTCTTTATCGAAAACGCTACAGGGGAAGATCGGGAAGATTTTGCTACGCTAGGGAACGCACTTTTCCAGTGGACCTGCCAAGCTGGAGGAATTAGTGACGGCGAATTAAGCTTAAATGAGGTCAGTAACTTGTATGATGAGTTTGTGGCGCAAGCCGATAGCCTCTTCTCTTTCGAGCAACTATCCACATTCCTGTTTACGCATTTCGATTTCCGCATCCAGGCGCAAGACGGCGTGATGGACGGAACGATTTTTCCCATGTTCCCCCAACTGAGCCTCACGCTGGGAGAAGCTGCGGAAGATGGCAGTATTACCACCATTAAATTTGATGAAATAGACTACCAGCTTTCCGCCAAGCAACTGGAGGAGATGAAAGCCTATTTTGCTAAGCTTAAAGTGCAGTTTACGTCCGACGCTAAGTTGGCATCACCCGAGCAGGCGGCTATTGGTACGGACAGTACTCCGATTACTTCTTTCATTTTTAGCGATTATTTCAAGATCATTATTCGTGCAGCCCTACAAGCCGCAAAAGATGAGTTAGAGAAAGAACTCCTGGCTGCTAAGACCAGAAAAATAGCACAGGATAAAGAAGACCAGAAAAATGGGATCACCCCAGCACAGACGCTGGAAGAATTTGTGGATGAGCAACGGGAAGAACCTTATTCGATTGCTACAGATATTTTACCTGCGATTGATTTCGAGCCAATTGCCAATATGGCCTCTCGCTTCCTGATGCACGGTCTTTGCCTGCCCACTATCCCACAGGATGGTAACCATGAAAAGCGGGAGAAGCAACCGCTGTACCAAGCTACTGGGCAGCAATTCGACTTTGCGGATGCTAAAGTTGGAAAAAAATACACGGTCACCTTACAGGATGAAGACAACCAAGCGGCCTTTAAATTTGGGGCAGGCGATAATCGGAGTTTTGCCTACCAATTGGATGAATTCGATGTAGACGCCAGCAAAGTCAGGTTCGCATTAGCGAATACCGTGCATATTTTGGATACCTTAAGTGGAAGCGATGTTCCTATTTCCAAGGCTGAACCAAGCCTCATTGATTTCTATGGCGACGAAGACAATCAAATCAATTTTGCCTTGCGCAAAGGCATGGCTTGGGGAACAGACAAGATGTTGATTGATTTCCCGAAAAGTCTGACGGCCTATTTGCAACGTAAGGTGAATAACCCTTCCTTTGATTTTAGCCAGGTTCCTCTTTCTGACGATCAGCCAGAAATCGAAGACCGCACTCCTGTCACCAACTTCAAGCTCGCTACCCGCATCGACATTAATATTAAGCGTATCCTCAACGCGGAGGGCACGGAGTTCTTGCCCAACACTTATCTCTTATTGGGAACTAGCGAAGGGGAGAAAGATTTATTAGAAGCTATTTTAGAAAATATTGCTACCGTCGAAACATTGTCGCTGGTTTACACCAATAGTAGCAGCAATGCTGGTGCGGTGATCAATGATTTTGGCGTAGCTGCTGCTGCCGTTGTGATTGTAAAAGCGAATTTATCGACAGGCAATAAGCTCGCTACGACTCAGTTCAGTGGAACGATGGATAATGCCGAGCAATTCCTCCGATTGGTCTGGGAAGGAAGCACCGCGAGCACAGGCGGCTATTACCTAAAGATTCCACATGATAATGCAAATATTGATGAGGAGTTGTTCCGCAAAGAATCGGTGGGACAAATTTCCTTACTCGTAGAATTTCCGGTAGACTTTAAGGTGGACACCACGAGTTTTGTGCCCGCTGATTTTCACACTGCCGCAATACTTGGCGAGGTCATTGATCTCGAAGAAGAATTATTGTTGGCTCAAAGTGAAGAGCAGGTACCCGTTCTGCGAATTCCGGCTGGCCATCTGGGCTTTGAACATCGCCGTGACGAAATCCAGGAAGAGGATCATTACACTGAAGTCACGCTCAAAAAAGAAGTGACCCCTAAAGCTGCACCTGATGACGCCGCCGCTGATCTCCCCAAAGTAGCTGCAGGAACGGTAGCCGCGATCAATACCAACAATGGCTACGTCTGTATTGCCTCCGGCCCTGATCGGCTGGTGTATGGTTGGGTGAAAATTGACAGTGAGGTCGTAACGGTGCCTGCTACGCTGAAGAGAAATGAATTGGATAATATTTACCAATTATTAGGTTACAAAATTAGTAACCACCCACTCGCCGAGAAAAATGATGTGGAAGGGCTGCCCATCGGCCCTACCGATGCAGGTGAACAAGAATTGTTTGAACGCATCATTCCAACCTTCGACGGGCAAGCCGCCGATGAGCATGGACTACCCGCTCCCAACCGCAACCCTTACCTGGGGATAAGCGACCAAGTGGCCATCAAGGTAGATACCTGGTGGCAAGATTTATACGGAAACAAGCTGAGTTTAGACAGTAAGGCTGGTGCAAAAAGCTTCACCTTGGGCTATACCGATCCCATTATTGGTTTGAACCAGTGGCCTTCCGTTTTGGAAAGTTACCGGGTTACCAAAAAATCAGATTCCGTAGCTACCCTCAGTCTTGATTTCTCTTTCAATCATTCTGGCTACCTCGCAGATAAAGACACGACTTTAACTACGCGAGAAAAAGCCGTAAACGCGGCCCTGGCCAAGTACGAGCAGGTTTATTTTCAGCTAAAAGCCGCAGATGTAGCACTGACGCTAAAGACGACCTTGTTTGAGGTGAATCCAACGGCCGGGCATGTTTTGGACAAAACCCAAATACTAACTTTTGTAGAGACTATATATAAGTTTCTGAAAGAAGCACAAGACTTGATAAAAGCAGGTTCTAATGATGCCCCATCGACCAGTGTTGCACCTTTCAGTGCCAGTGTTGACTTGACATTTAAGGAAGCTAATCTGCTCAAATTTCAAAAGGAATTCATCTATGACCTCACTGTTTTTGTAGAGATCACCAGAAGTGAATCTTTGGTTCACAGTTCCTTGTTGTTGTCTGGTAGTATCAACCCTGCTTACGAAAATGTGACTAAAAGTATAGACTATCTTTCGCCTAAACAAACTGACCTGGGCTCAGCTACTTCTCTTACCACCACCGCTAACCAAATGCTTCAGCAGTTGGTAGTTGCCAGCAATGGACTAGCCAGTACGGCTGCCGATTTACTACGGACCAACCTTCAGGTCACGGGCCTCTTGATAGATGATGTTTTACTGAGTCCGGCAGATCTGGCACCCGATTTTGGAGCGATGAAACTACGTAAGGAAGATTGGGAAGCACTGCTAGAAATTACGCCAGCAGCTACTGTTTCAACAGGAGAAGGAAGCTCTTTTGAACAACTGAGAGGTCGTTTCGAAATCGCCCTGAATGACCTGCGGGAGTCGGAAATTGATAAGCTCCAGGCGAGCTTTTCTGAAGCATTGGATAACCTAGAGAACCATAACGAATCGATCAATCAACTGCTAGCGGATAAACAGGCGGAGTTGGATGGAGTGTCAGATGAAAATGACAGCGAGCGACAAAGTATTGAAGAAAAGTATAGGCCATTGTTGAACCCACTGCTAAAACAGCAAAACCTGGATTTGCAGGATGCACGCAGGCAACAAGTGGCAGCATTGAGGAAATTGCAAAATCCGATCATATTCACCATTGAAGACTTAGCAGCGGTGTTGTCAAATACAACAGATATCCTGACGGCTGATGTTGAGTGGAAATTACCAAAACCATCTCCGTTACATCAGTTCGCAAAAGACTTTGAAACAGCACTACCAGGTTTATGCCTGGCTGTGAGTGAAGACCGGGATAAGAAAAATCAGGCACCTGATGAGACCAGACCTCTATACGTGGTGCAAATTGGCGCACAGGGGGTTAGTTATGATATCCAAGAGCAACTGCCCACTTTCTATGCTATTCCACCCATGGCCAATACTTTGCTTTCGGGTAAAGTACTCATCGATTCTTACGGTAGCGTAGTAGGTGATGAAAAGCAATTTGATGCCATTGACATCAACGGCTTAGCCCGTGATTTCTTGGTGGCTGTCGAAGACTTCCTCGAACCCGATAGTCTCCTTAATGCCCACCAATTAGCCCAAAGTGATACCGAAGCTGTTATCGCTGAAAAATCAACGCTGGCAAAGGCCATTAGTGATCTGATTGAGCCCGTCCTCCAAGACAGCATGCCGAATACGTCCAAAACACAGGAAGCCCAAACAGCCATCCAGCAACAAATGCTGGTCAATTTAGTAGAAGGCTACGATGTGGAAACCATCGTCCAGTTTGAGGTAGCGATCACCGTCGGCGATCACTTGGCCAATGCCTCCGAGCTTACCAAGGAGCAAAAGCCCAAGGTTGTTGGCAAGGCAAAAGTCGTAAGGATATTGCAGGGAGAAGACCCCCGCAACCTGGTGGAAGTAAATCCCAGAGAGTTCGATTTTTCTCTGTCTTTAGGCAAGATTTCCTTGACCAATTCCGAAGATGCCCCCTCCTCTTTCACTTATCTGTTTGATACTAAAACACCGGAAAAATACGCCAACCTATACCTGGAATTAGAGTTCCATTCCGTGGGTATTGAATACGCAATTGAAACGGTTTCCGGAGCTGTTGAATACCAGGCCTCCAACTGGCTAACGCTTATCAGGCCTGACAATCTCAAACAATCAATGGGGCAATCGGCGATCCCGATACCCCTGCGAGATTTCCCTATGCCTCCTTCGTTGATCTTTCAGCGAGCGGAGCCAGACCCCAGTAGCCGCGAAATACTGGCGGATGTAAGACAATGGAAGTATACCATTATGTTTGAACACCTGGATGTGGCCCAGGATAAGGTAGACTGCCTCACCAGGCTTAACCAGGAACTGACTGCGGCTAGCACTACTGACGGAAGTGTTTCTGCAGGGACGACCCCAGAGCGCGACACGCTCTTTGAATCGCTCGTGAACTTCTCACAAATTTATCCTGAACTTGCTAAAGACCTGAGTTTGTTCCGAAACCAAGCCGTTCTTAGCGATAGTACGGATGCTCTTGCGGCATTGGCAGTATTCAAGAACCTGGTGAAGGAAGTTGCGAGCCATTGGGAGGATTATACTATTCCTGCATTTACCTCAACTTACGAGTCGGTAGAAGGAGATTTGCACTATGAAATTAGCGAAGAACCCTTGGGCGATTTGCGGCAAGGTTTTGTTAGAGGTGTGAAAACGATTGATGGTTTCAATGGAGAGGCCGCACCAGACCCTATCCTGGAATTACCTGGCTTTAAAGAGTTTGTTCCAACGTCTTACGAAGAGGCCACCAAGATCAAAACCTTTACGTATGAGGAAGACCCCGAAGACCAGACGTTCTTCGGCGATTCTTCGATTCCTGACCGCAAATTTATGATTGAAAACCTGGATGTGATCCCGCACCAAAATGCTTGGGCCTCCATTTGGCTAAGCCGTAACAAAGGCCTTTTGAAAAACGCGGACAATACGGATATCCCAACCAATCCAAAATTCGTATTCCAAACGCCAGCCGTGCGCTTTAATAACATGGTCACACCAGTCATTATCAATGATGAGCCCTGGAACCTCGGCAATGTTGACATTGTTACGACCAATGGTGATAAATCCATCAAATCGTCCCTGAAGCAACGTTTGACAGAAATGTTCAACATTCTATTCCCCGATGCAGAAGGGCAAAAAAATTATGAGGTCCAACTCAGTTGTCGCTATGCCTTTGCACTGGCTAATGGCCTCGGATTGAATGATGATCTCAAGCCCACTTTACCCGTGCTCCTGGGCTTGAGGTTAAGTTCGGCTAATCGTTCCTCCTTTGGTACTTACCCTGAAGAATTGGCAATAGAAATTGATACCTGGTGGAGCAATAACAAACCTTCCTCTGATGATGCTTCACTGATTTTCAGTATTAGCTTGTTCTCCAAGCTGGATTCAGATGACAATACGAGTCTGCCGATGCTGAGAATAGAACACCTGGAGATGAATTTGATCGCTGACCAAAACAGTAGGGCCATTTAGTAGCTGGATCAGGGAGTTCGTTGGCTAAAATTTGCATGGGTTCTTTACCTGGCTTGATAATGACTTAATTTACTTTAATTCACTTGCCCTAAACTTTGCCTGATCGGCTTCACTTAACTTAGGGACCCCGTTGGCGTTGGCCCAATTACAGAGTGTCTTGGCGCTGAATGGGTAGATTTCTAAATCAACAGGAGTATTGTGCTTTTCAGGTGGTTCTATTTTAGGCAGAGAAGGAAACCGTAAAATAAAGTCTCCATCAGGTGAAAAATCAGCTTTTCCTCCCTTGGGAAAGGATAAATAATTATACCCCTTCCAGTCCCATAGTTTGAGTTCTTGTTTGGAACAAGTGAGTATCGATTGTCCGTCAGGGGAAATGGCAATAGATAATATAGGGTGCTGATGCCCTATGAGTTCGACGGACTCGAAGCTACTCCTGTTTGTTATTTTAATCCCATTTTTTAAGCGATTTTCAGATAATACTTCTATTTCAAAGTTTACAGGATCAAAGGATTGGTACGTTTTGTTATTCCCTGAGAATAGCTGTTCTCCAGAGAAGGGAGTACAGGTGTTTAATGTTATTTGAGTGCCTTTCTCTTGCTTGATAACCAGGTTGTCCTGTGACCTTATTACGATGGAGCACGGAAAAATGCCTCGTAGGTTCCAGGTGTTGTCGAATTCCCATACAGAGAAGGAATCATTGTCGCGGTATTTTAATGCCAGCGTTTTGCTGCTCTCAGAATAAAAAAGACTATCGATCGATGTGTGTTTTCCTGAAATTAGCGTGAATAATCGGTTCTTTATTTCCTCTTCTACATTAAATTGTTCGGGTGTGTATCGACCAGAATGTAGCTTGTTTAAGAATAAAGTAGAATGCTGCTGACTATTGTCTTGATCGAATGCCACTGCTGGCCTTGAAGCGTTCTCTATGTTGGCATAGAAGGCCTTTAAGAGGGCTATTTTGGCCAGCATACTATTTGAATCCATCTTCAGAGAATGCTCTGCTAAACGGAAAGCGACGATGGGGCGGGCGCGTCTGGCTAACGCAGATCGGGTGGTTAATTCACGAGCGATGACCAAATTGAGCGCCTTTTTTCTAAGACCTTCAATGCTGTCTATTTGCGCTGTTAATTCCTGTTTTTCGTGATTTAAATTATCTATTCTCTGTTTTTGCGTGGCGTCTACTGCCTTGAATAATTGTTCTCGTCCCAACAAATAATACCAAGCCCCTATGGCTATTAGCGGTACAATGATCAAAGCCCCCCATGTACTCGCTCGCCGAATGCTTTTCCGTTTAAGGCTTGTTTGAATAAATGCTTCTTCCTGCTTGTTAAAGCCATGGTTGCCTGCCTGGCATTCTATCTTGAGCACCTCAAGTTGAGGGTTGTTGTCCCAAAGAAGGCCACGTGCTTTTTGAGGGGCTGTAGTTTGCTGTTTATTATAGTTTTCAACGGCGTGCCTGAGTTTGTAGCGCTGGATGATTTTTTCTTCGCCTTTTATGGTTATCCACTCTCGCAGACGCCCCCAGATATGGAGGAGATGACCATAAGCGGGTTCGAAAAAGCGCTGGCCTTGCTCCGTGATTCCGGTAGCAAGCAAATGAGCGGTAACCAGTCGTTGCGCTATATCAAGGGTTCGCTCGCTCTCCTGAGGGTCTGCGTAAATGAGTTCATCTGTATATATTCTTCTGCAAGAAAAGACTCCTTTTTCCACTACAATCATTCGTAGTAGAAGCTTGCGCATACTTTTTTGGTGAGTCTCATCCAAATTGTCATAGAGGTCGTTGCCCCAGGTTCTTAATCCACTAAATAAGCCCCCTTTTTTCTGATAGTCTTCCTCGGTCAGTGACCTGTCAGTTCGCCCGGATTGGATATAAGCTTCATATAATTCACTCAGGGTAAAGGAGAGTAAAGGCAGGGCGCCACTAGTTTTATCTACCTCTGTTACCAAGGAGTCGATCAAGCCTTTGGGCTCAAAAAAGAGTACTTCTTCCCGTGCGGGTTTGACAATGATTTCACGAACCTCTTCTGTTGTAAGAGCGGGGGTCTCGTAGCGACACTGTTGCCATCGGTTTTTTAAGGGACCTTCCGCGAGAGCTGGTTCAAGGTCTTTGCGAACACTGACAATCACCATTAAATGCTTGAACTTGAGGAGCAGGCGTTTAAGCTTTTTCTCGAAACCCAGGCGTTCCTCCGGTATTTTACATTTGGTAATCAGTTCCTCGTACTGGTCAATGTACAATACCGTGGGGGTGTTGTTGGCCAGACGTTCTTTGAATTTTTTACTACTTGCCTTAAGGGTAGCGAGAGGTGTTTCGCCAGGTTGAATAACGGGTAAGATTTGCCACTCTTGTTCCCGTAATACGGGGAATAACCCTGCTCTTACGAGAGATGATTTGCCACTTCCTGATTCCCCGCTAATCACTAAAAAGGCCGAAGGTTTACAGTAGGCTTCCAGTGCTTTTATAGCCTTCTCTCGGCCAAAAAACAGGCTGGCATCTGCTTCTTTATAGGACTTTAGCCCCATAAATGGATTGCGTCGAGGAATAGGAGGTAGGTTTAAGCGATGCCGAGGGTGGAAGAAGATATATTCTCCTTTTTCGTGCTTGTCCAAAGAGAAAAAAGAAGGACTTTGGTTCTTGCCATCCTGATTGGTCTGCTCTTCAACCCGATCGCGGAGAAAGGCAAATAATTCGGTAGCGGTGATGACTCCATCTCCACCGCCACTGGGGATTCGGTCGGCGCTTCCGTCGAGCCCTTCCAGTAAGGCCAAAGCAAAAGGAGAGTGTTCGCTACCTTCTTTGCTGCGTAAACCTAAACTGTTTTCCACGAGCACATCCAATGCTTTTTCATCAGAGGCCGAAGAGGTGATGACCTGCCAGGCAGGGTGCTTAACATACTGAGAATAGCGTTCTTCGTAGAGAATGGAGGGTAAATCAAAGAGGACATCCCGATAACCGGTTGACCATTTAAAAGCACCAGAAAAACAACAATCCATAATGATCAACCCGTGCTTGCAGGGCAAGTCAACAATCATTTGGTAGAGCACATCCATGGCTACCAATGAGTCTATTTCCTGTGGCTTAGCATCTGCGGGTACCAGGTATCCCTTGGGGTTGAGGTCACTGTCTAAAGCGATTCCGTGACCGGCAAAATAGAATAACACCCTATCTTTCTCGCCTACTTTCTGAGGGATTGTTTCTTTTAAAAAGGTGAGTAAGTTTTCTTTATTGGCATTCAGTAAGGGAGGGTGTACCTGATAACCATGCTCTTTCTCCAACCGCTCCGCCAGCACCTTCGCATCGTTCACTGCCGTGTTGAGCGGCGTGAGGTGCTCGTAGTCATTAATACCAATGATAAAAGCATGACTAGTGGTGAAGGGGAGTTGTATGGTGTTGCCGGTGTTTTGCATAGTTTTAGTATTCCCAGTCTATTCCATATTCGGCTTGTTCCGCTGGAGTTAGTTTGTAGACGTCATTCCAGAGGGTGCCAGCAGTGTACTGGCCAAATATGTTCCGCACCAGTGTTGCTTTGTTCTCTTTACTTATAAGGATGATTTGCCCATTTGGTGAAAAATCGACACTCTGCCCTCCTAAGTTTCTATATAAGCGTAGTAATCTTCCTGATAAGTCCCATAATCGGACAAATTCCTGACTTCCGGTCAACAGCGTCTTGCCATCAGGTGAAAAGGCAACACTGAGCATTTCCTTTCTTTCATTTTCTGGAAACGTCATTAGGTGCTCGCCACTTGTATTCCATAACTTGGCAGTGCCATCATAGCTGGCGGTTAGGACTAGTTTACCATTAGGAGAAAAACAGACATCGGCAATTTTTCCTCTATGGCCCCGTAAGTCGGTGATTTTTTCGCCAGTTTGACGCCAGATTTTTGCAGTATTGTCGTGGCTTCCGGTTACAAAAATACGACCGTCCGGTGCGAAATCTACACATGATACCAGAGCAGTATGTTCAGTAAATGTTTTAAGTTCTTCCCCTGAGATACGCCAGAGCTTAGCAGTACTATCAGCACCGCTAGTCAACACCAATTTTCCGTCAGGAGAAATGTCAACTCCGAGAACATCACCATGGGCCGTAAATGTTTGTAAAACACTCCCGGAAGAATCCCAGGCTTTAGCTGTTCCGTCGTTGCTTCCGGTTAAGAGTGTTTCCCCGTCAAGGGAGATGGAAGTGCTATTGATCCAACTTTGGTGGCCCTGGAAATTTAATAAGTATCGGCCTGAGCTATCCCATATTTTTGCTACGTTTTCTGTTGGTGTTCCTGTGAATCCTTGTCCCATTGATTGTCGTACATTTTGGAAGGGAAAAATCCCACTAATAAGTGAAGGTTTTCCTCTTTCACTGGCATAGGGATTGCCCTCCGCTGTAATGATTTTATCTCCATTAGGGAAAAACAGCGCCCCTGTGATAGCAGCGTTGTGTTCAAATGAGGGAAGACTTTCTTCAATATCCCATATATGGACAGTACCGTCTTCTTCTCCGGTCAGAAATTGTTTGCTGTCCGGTGAGAAGCATACGGCCATGACACTGTTAGAGTCCACATTTGTTTGCCACAAAGTAGTCCAGGGAGCTGTATCATTGTTCATCCACACTTCTCTATCGGGAAGTTGCCATACTTTTGAATTTCCATCGGTATCGCTACGGGTGATGATCTTTTTCCCATCAGGAGAAAAGGTCAGACTTCTCATCTTGTCGGTATCACTCTGATGATCATATACTTGGCCAGTTGCCAGGTTGGTAATGGAGATGGTTTTGTCTTCCCCTCCGGCGACGACATACGCTCCGTCTGGCGAGAAGCCGAAAGTGTAGATGGTTTGCCCTGCGGTGGGAACATCGGTGGATGCTCCACTTGCTATATCCCACAGCAAAAGGTGATCTCGCTGCCATCCATCGCCCGTCGTTAAGACATTTTTTCCGTCAGGGGAAAAAGTTACTGGTCCACGGCCTCCGCCAAAATCACGTATATTTTGGCCTTCTAAGCTCCATAATTTGGCCTGTTCTTGATAGCTGTTGGTTACTATCTTTGACCCATCGGGCGAGTACGCTACTTCCGATAAGGCTGCCGGATGAGCGCGAAATCTTAATATTTGCTCTCCATTGAGATGCCAAAGTGCAATATGGCCATCATACATTCCGGTAAGAATGGTGTCTCCACTGGGCGAGAATAGCGCCCGGGTTATTTCACTATTCTGACGAGGAAACTCCCGGATAAGCTGGCCGTTCAGTTTCCACAATCTTGCGACACTGTCCTTGCCAGCTGTAAGTATTTTTGTGCCATCAGGAGAGTAAGTGATACCGTTGACAATATTTTGATGGGCGCTAAACTTGTGTCGATAATATTGTCCTCTTCTTCTCCTGTGAATATCACGGAGTGCGCTACTCGTTTCTTCGGAAGGAAATAATTTGTGTGCTGCCAGGGCCAGGTTAAGTGCCAAGGTAGGATCTTCAGACATTTCTTTTTGAGCCTTTGCTGCTGCTGTTGCACTCTTCGCCTCAATAGTACTTTGCTCCGCTCGGCTTTGCGCCTGTCTTGCTAATTTCGTTTGCCAAAGCGCATTGTCTCTTTCCTGGCCTGCTATAACAGCACTTCGGCGAGCGAGGCTATCAGAGACTTCTGCTTTAAGCAAAGCTTCTTTTGCTGCTTTTGCTTCCTGTTGCGCAATACTATCTGACCTTTCTGCATTTTTTTGAGCCAGCAAGGCATTTTTAGCTTCTTGACTTGCTTGCAGTTGGGCATCTTTTGCTATTCCTTGCTCATAAAATGCGAAAGCCGCTAAGCCTAAAAGGCCAATCATCACGGCTGCAATGACTCCTGCACGACGGCGTTTGTTTTTTTGCCGTAAGGCATTGCTTTTCTGCAAAAAAGTTTCTTCTTTGGCATTGAATACGTGCCCTTTGATTTGCAAATCGGCAAGAAGCAAATCTAGTCGCGGATCATCGTTCCAGAGGTATTCGTTCTTTTGGTTGATTTCATAATCAGTGACGGCCAAACTCAGCTTGTACATTAATCCCAAGCGACCTTCGCCCTGGGCTTTGATCCATTCCCAAAGGCGGGCCCAGGCGCGTACGAGTGCGTCGTGGGCTGGTTCAAAAAACGTTTGTCCTTGGGTGTCAACCCCGGTAGAAATCAGGCGGGCAGTTACGAGCTGCTGGGCTACGTTTTGGAGGCGTTCGCTTTCGGCAGGGTCGCTAAAAACGAGGTCGCTGCTGGCTACTCTTCGACTGGCAAGCTCGCCGCCTTCCAAGGATACCATCCGCAGCATCAGTTTGCGCATACTGTCCTGGTGGGCTTGGTCGAGGTCATCGTAGATGGCATTGGCACGGGTGCGTAAGGCACCAATCACGCCGCCTAGTTTTTCGTAATCTTCTAAAGCGAAAGCGCGATTGGTACGGCCACTTTTGAGGTAAGCATGGTACAGTTCGCTGAGGGTGAAGGACAACAAGGGCAGTGCACCGGGCGCTTGATTGACGGCCTCCAGTAGCTTGTCGACCAAGATGTCGGATTCAAAAAACAAGACCTCTTGTACGGTCGGTTTGATAATGACTTCCCGCAGTTCGTCTTGACTGAAGACGGGTACAACGTAGCGGCCTTTTTGCCACCAGTTGGCGAGTGCTCCTTCTTCAAACTGCGGTTCAAAATCGGAACGAATACTGAGCACAATGCGCAGTTGGGGGTAGGCTTTCAGCCAATCAGCTAGTTGTGCCTCAAAATCCAATCGTTCTTGGGGATCAAGGCACTGGGTGATGAGTTCTTCGTATTGATCAATGATCAATACGCTTTTTCCTTCTTTTTTGAGCGCAGCGTCCAGGTCGGGTAAACCCGATTGCAAGCTTTCCAGCGGGCTTTTTCCGGGGCGGATGACGGGCAAGATGTGCCAATCGTTTTTCCGTAAGGAAGGCAAAAGGCCAGCTTTGATCACCGAAGACTTGCCTGTTCCAGAGGCACCACTTACAACGATGAGAGATTGTTCTGCCGCTAAATCAGCCAAAGCTACGATTACGCGATCACGGCCATAGAAGAGGTTGCTGTCGGTTTCGTTATACGATTTGAGCCCCATAAAGGGATTGCGATCCGGAATGGGCGGCAGGTTGAGTACGTGGCGGGGATGCAAAAAGATGTACTGCCCTTTATCATGGCGCTGTAGCGAAAACATAGCGGGGCTTTGCCGCTTACCCTCTTCCGTTGTTTCGTCTTCTACCCGGTCGCGCAGGTAGGTGTAGAGTTCGGTAGCGGTAATTACGCCATCTCCTTTTTCTTTGGGAACAGTATCTGCCTCTCCGGCCAAGCCCGCCAGCAAGGCGGTCGCAAAAGGCGAGTGTTTGGCATCGGCAGCACTACGCATACCAAGGGTGCGGTCGGAAAGTATATCTACGGCCTTTTGGTCAGAAGCCGAAGAAGTGATCACCTGCCACGCAGGGTCTTGGGTATATTGATGAAAACGTTCCTGGTATATGATGCCTGGCAGGTCAAACATCACATCTCGGAACCCCGTCGACCACTTAAAAGCACCCGCAAAGCAGCAATCCAGAACCAACAATCCGTGCTTACAGGGCAGCTTGGTAACCGCATCGTGGAAGGTATCCATTGCGAGCAGGGTTTCTGGGTCACCTGGTTTAGCATCTGCGGGAACCAAATACCCTTTGGGGGCGTCATCGCTGTCGAGTGCAATTCCATGGCCGGCGAAATAGAAGAGAATGCGATCATCCTCGCTCACCAAGCGGGGCAAATCCACTTCCAGTAGTTGCATGATCGCCGCCCGGTTGGCATTCAGTAATGGCGGATGCACTTGGTAGCCGTGGTCTTCTGCCAATCGCTCCGCCAGAACTTGTGCATCGTTTACCGCCGTACTCAGTGGTGTGAGATGCTCGTAGTCATTGATGCCAATGATGAATGCATGACTGGTGGTAAAGGGGAGTTGGATGTTGTTGTTCTCAGTTGACATGGTCCTACTGCTCTTTTTTTATAAAATCACTTCTGATCCAACCCCTTCCTTTTTGATTTTGAATAAGGTACCAGGCGTGTTTTTCTCCTGCTGGAGTTTTTTCTTCGAAAATGGTGACCCGATCACCTATGCTCAATTTAAAGATGGGTGTACCACTTACAGGGGCTTCACGAACCCGTACGTTGTCGCCAGTGAGTACGCCGTAAGTAGGGCCGGAAGATGCAGGTGTAGGTGGTGGTGTTACATTTTGCTGTGACTCGTTATTGGCTGCTGCGTTGTTGCGATGATTTAGCGCTGGAGCAGTGGCCGGGGTACTATTCTCCAGGTCAATTTTTGCCAACGGGCCTAGTGCGTTGTAGTTATTGATGTAGCTGAGAATTAACACGGGATCAAGAGTGTAAACATCATGTTTGATTTGAATATAGCGGTTGTCCTCTGAGAAAGCTCCAAAAAAAGGATCATTGTCGTGATGGGGTAGGTTTAGGAGGATCAACGTTTCCCCATTCTTGGAATAGAATGCTTTGTTGTTTAAGGTATACTGCTCATTTTCGATTTTGACATTGTAGATATCACTGACTGCTTTAAAACGGATACTTGCTCCGGTAAAAACATCCAGGCAGCTTTCGTGAACGCCAAATTTGTGTCCTTCTCCACAAGGGTAGGGGAAGGTTTTTTCTAATGACCAATACTTACTTGCCCCGTCTTCTGTAGTGGTTTTTAGTACTTTTTCATCATTGTAAAATTCTAAAGTAGGAATAGGCTTGTTTTGATGAGCAGTAAACTCCCAAATTGGCACCACAACCTCTTCTCTACGGCCCGTTAAATTGAAAACCTTGACGTTTCCATCGGTGGATGCTGCCGCCAGGAAATCTCCCGATGGACTCAAAGAAATACCAGCAGTTTCGGCTCCGTAAACACTGATACGCTCAAGCTTTTGGGGTGCTGCATCGCGGCGATAAACACCAAGCAGTTGAACCGCATGGTCATCATCAAAAATGGCAATTTTATCTCCGTTTTGGTTAGCAAAAAATGGATTCTTCTTGTAGTAGTCAATATATAACCGCGCATAGATATCTTCGATTTCAGCACCGCCATGTTGGAAAAGCGCAAAACAATTACCTGATACTTCCCCTCCTTCAGGGCCGTACTCAACGATTACAAAGTTTCCGCCAGGATCAAATTCGGCTTTTACTATTCCTGTAAACATACCAGGATTGGTATAGCGATTTACCAATGCCTGGTTTGGCCCATATTCCTCGACAACCTGACCGTTAATGCGTAAGGTGTGATTCTTTACTCGATCCGATGGGTTGATTTTTATGGGCGAAAAGCGACTGGCCGGATCTAGCTCAAAGCGCCGGGGGCTGTAGACCAGTTTTATGAGTTCTTTGGTAAACTCTTGTGTTTCGAGGCCATTTTCGTTGGCTACCTGGTAGCCTTGCTCTGCCAGCCGAAGTGCTCGTAGCGGCTCCGAATCTTCTTTGGAGCGAGCTTCGGCCAGTAGACTTCGTAGGTTCGCATTGAGTGTTTCTTGTTCTGCTATGTCGCGCTGCTCATTAGCACGCTGCTCATTTTCTTGGGCAAGCTGTGCGCTTGATTCTGCCTTTACACTATTGTTATAAGCAAAAAGCGACAAAATAGAGAGCCCCGCGATCACGCCAATAGTGATTCCCCATGTCGTACGTTTTCTTGCGGACCGCCGTTTCAAACTGTTGCGCACGAAGGTTTCTTCCTGCTTGTTAAAAGCATGGTCCTTGTCCAATAATTCTACCTTGAGTAAATCCAGGCTGGGGTTGTTGTTCCACAAGAGATTGCGGGCTTTTTTGGGTGCTGTGGCTAGTAATCCGTGGTATTCATTGGTCGCTTGCCCCAGCTTGTAGTGCAGGGTGATTTTGCTTTCTCCTACGGTTTTGATCCATTCCCATAGTCGAGCCCAGGCGCGTACCAGCGCATCGTGAGCAGGTTCTATGAAGGTGCGCCCTTGGCGATCCGTACCTTTTAGGAGGAGGCGTGCATTGACCAATTGGTCGGCAATGATACGAAGGCGAGTCGTTTCGGCAGTGTTGCTAAATTGAAGCTCGTCCACAAAAATGCGTTTGCCTGCCAGTTCGCCACCTTCCGCAGAAACCATCCGTAGCATAAGCTTGCGCATACTGGTTTGCTCTGCCGGGTTCAGGGACTCATACTCGGCATCTGCACGGGTACGTAATGCGCCGATCACGCCACCCAGTTTTACATAATCTTCTTGCGCCAGGGCGCGATCTTCCCGACCACTTTTGAGGTAAGCGTGGTATAATTCACTCAAGGTGAAAGAAAGTAAGGGCAAAGCACCGGGTGCTTGGCTTACTTCTTCGCTGATTTGTTCAACCAGGTCTTCTGGTTCGTAAAAAAGCACGGCCTGGGCGGCAGGTCTGGTAATCACTTCCCGTACTTCATCCAAGCTGAAGGAAGGCACCACATAACGCCCTTTGGCCCACCATGGAGCCAATGCTTCGCTCTCGAATTGTGGTTCGAAATCTGCGCGGATACTTAGGATGATGTCCAACTCAGGATATTGCTGTAGCCACTGTGCTATTTGTTGTTCAAAGGCCAGTCGCTCCTCCGGGTTCAGGCATTGTGTGATCAGTTCTTCATATTGGTCGATAACCAGAACGGGAGAGCCATCTTTGAGCTGCTTTTCAATACCCGGTAGCTCGGTGGCAATGGTCTGCATGGGTTCTTTGCCGGGGCGGATAATTGGTAGAATCGTACGCCCTGCTTTACGCAACTGAGGTAATACACCAGCTTTGATGACTGAGCTTTTGCCTGTGCCGGAAGCACCACTGACCACGGTCAAGGAATTTGCGTTCACCTTTTCAAGGAGTACTTCAACGACACGGTTGCGGCCAAAAAAGAGGTTGGCGTCATCTTCACTATAGGAAGAAAGGCCCATGAAGGGGTTGTGGTCAGGCGTAGGCGGCAGATTAAAACGATGGTTAGGATTGAGGAAAATAAACTCTCCTTTATCATGCCGTTTGAGGTTGAAAATAGAAGGACTTTGCCGCTTGGCATTCTCTGTTGTCTGTGTTTCTACGGAGTCACGCAAGTAAGAATATATTTCGGTAGCGGTCATTACTCCATCGCCTTTACCAGCGGGGATGACGTCGCCAGCGCCACCTAGTGCTTCTAACAAGGAGGCCGCAAAGGGGGAGTGATGGCCACCGCCTTCTTCGCGCAAACCCAGGCTTTGATTTGTGATAATATCCACCGCCTTCTGATCATGTGCAGAGGAAGTGATCACCTGCCAAGCCGGGTCTTTGCAGTAACGCCAGAATCGTTCTTCATAGATGACTTTGGGTAAGTCAAAGATCACGTCCCTAAAGCCAGACGACCACTTGAAGGCACCAGAGAAACAGCAATCCAGGATGAGTAGCCCGTGCCGACAAGGTAAGGTTGTGAGCGCGTCGTGTAGGGTTGCCATCGGTATAAGTGTCTCTTCCTGCCCTGGGCGGGTGTCGGCAGCAACGAGGTAGCCGTTGGGGCCTTCTTCTCCGTCGAGTGCTACGCCGTGGCCCGCGAAGTAGAAAAGCACGCGGTCGTCTTTATCAACCAACCTAGGGATGTCTTCCGTAAGGAGCTTGTGCAATGATTCGTGGGTAGCATTGAGTAAGGGGGCGTGTACCTTGAAGCCATGTTGCTCTGCTAGTCGCTCTGCAATTACCTGCGCATCGTTCACTGCCGTGCTGAGTGGTGTGAGGTGCTGATAGTCGTTGATGCCCACGATAAAAGCGTGGCTGGTAGTGAAAGGAAGTTGGATATGGGTATTGGCTGACATGTTGAATCCTTTTAAAGTTAATGCGGGTTACTTAAATGCCTGAGGTGAGTTGTACCCTCATGGTGAGCGTACACCACTCGTCACTTACGCCAATGGGTTTCCAGTTCCAGTTGGCGGCGCGATCTCCTCCAAGCCCGCTTTGGAGCAGTTGTTGGTAATCCAATTCTTCGGTGGTGACAAAGAGTTTGAAATAAGAATCGGCGGATTTATCATCAGCGCCTAAGCCCCAGCCTTTATGTTCTTTCAAAAGAGGGAGTATTACTTCTTGCAAGCCTGGATGTTCGTCTGGCCGAAAAACGGCCCCTCCTTCGTACGCCGAAATGCTGTAATCACTGCGTAAGTGAAAAAGGTAGCAATACAATTGCTGCTTGGTGTTTTTGATCACTAGCTGTGGTAAAAAACCGGCAAGGAATGCATTTTGGTGTTTAATGAAATCAGTGCTGGCTGTGTCGAATACGATGGTCTCTCCAGTGATTTTTTGTTTTTTGTTTTGATTTAGCAGCACTTCCATTTCCAAGGCCACCCGGGAGCGAATTCTCGACTTTTCGTTTGCTAAAGCGAGTGTTCGTTCCCACCGGACTATTTTACCCAGGCTACTTACGATCAATTTTGGAGCGTTATCTACTGCTCGCTCCAAAGAATATACCTGCTTTTGAGTGCGCTGGTCGGTAATGTGGTAGTGTTCGGCAGCGACCTCTACCAGTAATTCGGCTTCCTTTACTGCACTTGTTTCCGTTACCCATTTAATACCCAGGGAGTCTTGCCATTGCTCAATAATTTCTTTTACCGCCTGTTCTTCTCCCGTTAGGCCGACGTGCAAAGCGGGCAGAGGAAGGTAGGTGATTTTAGCTTGGTAAAGTGCTTTTGCGTCAAGAGCAAGAGCGTCCGCCAGGGTTACTTTGCTTTTGTGAGCACCTACGGATGTGAGGTGGCCGGTGCCCAGTGTTTCTCCGCTTGGGCCAAAGGCTCTTATTTCTACCGTGATGGGGGTGGTGGGGCGCACGGGAATGCCGTGAATTGCACCACACTTGATCATCCAATGGTTTCCTTCTTTGACGAGTTCGAAAAGGTCAGGGGTGCCGTGTGGTTTTCCATTTAAAAACTGACGGTAAGGATCAAACCCGCCGATCGTCTCAAACTGGGGCAGCTGTTCTTTGCGAGCCTGTTTGACGGTAGCACGCGTGCGCATAAAAAGATCGGCGTAGTTTAATGGTCCGTTGGCGGTGGCTAGGGTTTCTATCAGGCTTCGGGTGAAAATGCCTCCGGTGGGAGTGTCACCTGCCGTTTGGATACTTGTGCAAGCGGAGAAAAGAATGTGCTCTGATAACGGAAGGGCCATCGGGTTTTTCTCGAAATGACCATCCAGGTAACTGCTCAATTCCCGCAAGGCACCGGTAGCCTCGGCTTCTTCCCAGGTGTCAAATTGTTGAAGGCTAACGGTTCTTTCTGTGATTTCAGTAAGTTCCCACTCCGAATCTCTGGTGCCTGATCCAGAATGGCAGCAATCCAACGAAACGACGATGTGCGGCGGACTGGCCTTGGTGTCATGGTTGGCAACCTCGTGCAATAAGACGGCCAATTCTTTATCCGCGAGTAAAAAATGTTCTTGCTCTGGATTTTTGGCATAACACACCAGGTTTTGGTCTTTACCATTGGGTTCCAGTGTTTCTCTGAATTCCTTGGCGGTATAGCCCTCTGTTCCGTGGCCACTAAAGTGGAACCAAACGACATCGTCGGGGCCAGCGTTATGCAGATGTTCCCGAAAAGCGTTGATGATGTTGGTATAGGTTGCTTCTTCGTTTTCGAGCACACAAAGGTGTAAAGGCCCCTCTTGCGTGATGGATAAATTGGAAGGGGTATGGCTGGNGTTTTTTGCTGCCTGATTTTCGTCGATAGCAATATGTTCTCGAAGATATTGCTCTACGTTGCGAATATCATTTAAGCAACCATTTAGACGAGGAATCGGTGCAGGATAATCATTGATTCCGACCAATAGAGCAAAAATACGAGGAGTATCAATTGTCGCCATAAGTAATTGTAAAGGGTTTGAATACGGGGTGGTTTACCTGGCTTGCTGGGCTTTAGGTAAACGAGACAAATAAAAGTAGGAATTCTAAAGAAGAAAAGAGAAAGACATTTTTATTTAGTAATAATACTTTAAAGTATTGTTTTTTAGTGCAATGTTTTGGTAAAGAGTGGATTGTTTTAAAATAAATAAGGATAAAAAATTAAATTTACCAATGAAACCAGTTTCCCTTTCGGGTGAAAAATGTACAAAAGCAAGCTTGTTCAACACTTACGACTCCTGAATCAGGCAGAACTTAAGCGTTTACTACAGTTTTTAAAATCGCCGATATATAATGCCAATCCTCGGATAGTGAATTTTTATTTGTTGGTACGCAAGTGGTATCCCGATTACCGGCATGCCAAATTGCAGAAAGAAAAAGTCTTCCAGCAGCTTTTTCCTGATCGCTCTTATGATCACCAAAAGTTATTGAATCTGATGTCTGCTTTTACGGCTTTACTTCGGCAATACTTACAAGTTTTACAGTTGGAAAAAGAGGAACATACACAGGATCAATTATTGCTACGAGCGCTGGCTGAACGCCCTTCAGCTTACCCTGTTTTTACAAAAGAAACAGCAAATGCTCACCAAACGCTCGAAGGACTTCCTTATCGGAATGCGGATTTTTACTACCAAAAGTTTCAACTTAATCGTCTTTATTTCAACCACCCTGAAACCGATCAATTCAACCTCAGTAAAGTAGAATACGAAGAAGCGATGCGGCAACTGGATCGCAGTTTTATGTTGGATAAGCTCTCGTTTAGTTGTGAGGTTAAAGCACGGGAAAAACCACTAGATGAGCAATATAATATTTGGCTGTTGCCAGAAATTCGGGCAGGCATTGCCGATTATCCGGTAGATAACCCGATGACTGGTGCCTATTTAGCGATGCTCGATTTGCTGGAGTCTGGCAATGCGGCCGCTTATTACCAACTAAAAGAACTCTTCGAAAATAACCTTTCGTCTTTTCACCGTCAGCAGCAGCAATACTTATTACAGAGTTTGATTAATTATACGATCAAGCAAGGAAATAGTGGTGACGGCGGTTTTGTTTTTGAAAATTTGCAACTCTATCAGCTAGGCCTTAGGCATGCACTTCTTTTGGAGCATCAACGACTGAACGATATGACTTATATCAGCATCGTTAATGTTGCACTACGTGCCAAAGAGATCGCCTGGTGTCAAAAATTCATTGAAGATTATGCACCTTATCTTCCTGTTCACAACAGAAAGGATGCCAAGGCGCTTGCTACTGCACTTTGGCATTATGCTAACCGGCAACCTGAAATGGCGACCAAGCTTTTACAAGAAGTAAGCTTTTTGAATATCTACTACCAAATTCAAGCGAGGGTATTGTTGATTAAGATCTTTGTAGAAGCAGGTCTTCAAGGCGAAGATCATACCGAACTTATCTTGGCACAGGCCGATGCTTTTGAACGTTACTTGCGCAGGAATGACAAAGTAGCGAAGGGGCAGAAAGAAGCATTGCTGAATTTTGCATTTTATATCAAAAAGATATCCAAGCTACGTCTTGAACCTACGTTTCCTCAACTTAAAGCCGAATTGCGGAAAGAAATGGAGCAACGCAATGCCCTGTACAATAAGGCCTGGTTGCTCCATCTTTTGATATAGTTGGGTTTTAGATGCTTAAGAGATACTAACGCAGCGTCTCTAAATTTCCGGGATATCGGTAATGATATTTTTCTGGCCGTGGAAAAATAATTGTAGGGAATAACTGTTAAGGGAAGCTTTCTCAAATTGCATGGCAATACGGGTTTGTCAGTAAATTGGATCAATGCTCATTTTGGCAAACAGCAACTAGTGCTAAGCAGGTACGCTTAACAAGGAGTAACTTAATAGCTGTTTTACGCTGGATGTTTGCCCCGGTATCTCAACCGGAATACCAGCAATTTAAGGGGAGTAACCAGGCTTTTTCAAGCCTATCAGGGTAAGTGGAATCTTACAAGTGGCAGGAAGTACTTTTGCTCGGATAAGTGGTAAAGCACCTTTTTTTGTGCATTTCAGAGGGGGTAAAACTTAGTGTTATACCAGTATTTGTACCCCATTAAACTAAGGAAGATGTCCACACTATAAAGGTGAGGACATCTTCCGAGTAAAATCTGGACAAATTTGACAAAAATCTGGATAATTCTTGTACCGTAGCTATCAACTTAAGTCTATTCTTTACACTGTTGGCTGACGCCTAAAACGTATTTTTCTACGACGCCAATTTCTACGGCGGTAGCTGCGCCTTCAAAGCCATCAATCTGCTCATCACGTAGCTCAGTACTCGCTAAATCAGTTAACTGCCGAGCAATGGGTTCATAGCTCCAGTGCCATTTTTCCTCGTTATAGCCATTTGGTCGCTCAGTCCCTTTTGGGGAATAGGGCTGGCAAAAACCAAACTCATGAGCATGAGCAGTCAGCCACTCATATACTTTCAGGCCTTCCCCTTTTTCAAAATAGCTATTGGTAAGCTTATTGATGTCCATGTCTGTCCCCCAATGGTGACGGCTGGTACCCGGCATAGAACTCCAGCGCAGAATTGCCAGGGCGCGATCTTTGGGGACTGGATACACCTCGGGGGCTTTTTCGCGCCCTTCCAAAAGGCGGTTGCCGTTCCATTTGGCTTCCCATATACTCTTCTGGCGATCAAAATTGCGGGTGGCAGATACGATTTCCAGCTTTACGCCTTCCTTGGCTGCGGCCGCGTGCATCTCCTGGAATGCAGCGTAAGCATCTTTGCGCAAATAGTAGGTGCCGTCGCCATCCGTAAGTCCAGGGCTAACCTTGGTAAAATCAGGATGGGTGGCCGGGTTGAATCTGCCTCGGAGATAATCAATATTCAGGGAAGAATCGATAGGTGCCGTCATCGTTTTTTTAGCGACGGCGACGGCTTCAGGAGCAGGTTCTTCCTTGGTGGTATCCTGCTGAATATCTGTGGAAGAGCTTCCACAGGCATAGCAAAAAGCAAGAAGTAAAAGAGAGAAGAGATACGTTTTCATGTTAGTTAATTTTGGGATTTTTTGGTTCTTAAAGCGGCACTAAATTAATGCTTTTCAACAGATCTTACGACAGGAATAGTTTTGATTGAATCCGTAAAACTAAAAGTTTTTATTTTTTTATTTAAAAACTTTTAAATATATTGGAACTTCCTAGATGAATTGACAACTCATTTAGCTATCAGAGGTCAATAACCCTTCGCTTGTCAAGAAGGATTCAGAGGTGTTTTTTGCGTGTTGTTAGGCTGTTCTGAGCATTCAGAGCAGGTGTTTCGCACGCCCTTTAGTCTGGTTTTAGACAGGGGGCGCTCCGGTTTCCGGGCTGCTGGGTTGGGTCCCTCCCACTTGAGGGTGCTGTGCCACTAAGCTTCGTTTCCCTACTTTTTTCTCGTTATTTATTTTTTTGCAATTTTCACCTCCTTAGCTTCTAGTTCCACTCGCACGTCTTCCCCAATTTGATATTCACGGACCTCGTCGTCCAATACCCTCCAAACATTATCCCCATTTTCAATCGTTAGCAAAGTGCCACCAGCAGAATGTTCGGTTTTTATTAAAGTACCTTTTAAGGTGATCAACTGTTCTGGAGCGACATTGTCAAAAACATCTTCCACCTTCCCTTGTTTCACTACTTTTCCTGCATCCAACACCACAACCCAATCTGCCATTTTTTCTATCTCCTCTTGGTTATGGCTGATCAGTATCGTCGTCAGGCCATAGGCTTGGTGTACGCGGAGTAAATATTGCTGCAGTTTTTCGCGCATTTCCTGATCCAAGGCAGATAAAGGCTCATCCAGTAGTAGTAATTCCGGGCGTTGTACGAGTGCGCGTGCCAAAGCTACCCGTTGTTGTTGACCTCCGGATAATTTTGGTGGCAGTTGGTGTTGTAGATCGCCCAGCTCACTGAGTTCGATAAGCTCTTCTACCATCTCAGGCGATTGTCCTTTGCTTAGCGCAAAGAGCAAGTTTTTTCGCACCGTCATATTGGGGAAAAGCGCATAATCTTGAAAGACAAGCCCAACTTTTCGTTTTTGAGGGGATAATAAAATGCCTTTTCGAGTATCTATCCAGGTTTTGTTATTAACGATAATCTGTGCTTCGTCGGGAGAAAATAATCCGGCCAGGATTCTTAAAAGTGATGTTTTACCAGCGCCAGATTTGCCATATAGACCAATAAGTTGACGAGGCGGTAACTGAAGATCTACGTTTAGCAGCATTTCCCCTTCGGCGGCATTGAGGGTTTTCTTTACCTGTATTTGGGTCATAACCAGGAGCGTTTAAAGTGACCACCATTGAAGAGGTATACCAGTAAAAGAATGATAAAAGTGGTAATAAAAAGTACGATAGAATAGCTGTTGGCTGCTGCATAGTTCATGGATTCTACCTCGTCGTATACAGCAATGGCGGCTACTTTTGTTTCTCCGGGAATGTTACCGCCAATCATCAATACTACACCAAATTCCCCGATAGTATGGGCAAAAGCCAGTACGATACCAGTAAGCAATGATGGTTTTATATTGGGTAATAACACCTGCCAAAGGGTTGTCCATCGTGATTTCCCCAATACATAAGCTGCCTCTTTTAAGGAGGGAGATAAATTACTGAGCCCAGATTGGATAGGGTGTACCATAAAAGGTAAACTGTATAACATCGACGCCAGCACTAATCCTTCGAAGGAAAATACCAATCGTAAGCCCAAGTGTTCATCTATCCAGCCACCAAAACTATTAGCAGGACTAAAGGCTATCAATAAATAAAAACCAAGTACCGTTGGCGGCAATACCAATGGCATGCTTACCAATGCTTCTATGATGGGCTTGATACGATTTCTAGAATAAGCAAGCCAATAGGCCAATGGGATAGATGCCACCAAAAGCAGCAAAGTGGTAATCAATGCTAACCTGAATGTAAGTAATAATGGTGTCCAGTCAATCATTGCAGCTGCGTACTATCGGGTACCAAATAACCATGCGCTATCATAATATTCTTTGCTTCTGCGGTAAGCAGAAAATCAGCAAATTGCTGTGCTTGCTTTACTTTTTCTTCGTTCCCTTTTAGTACAACTACGCCCTGTGCTATAGGTTCGTAACTCTCATTAGGTAATGCCATCCATCGACCTTTGTTCGTCAATATAGGCGCTTCAACGACGGATCGTGCGGTGAACCCAATTTCAGCAGCTTGTGATATGATAAACTGATTCGTCTGAGCGATACTTTCTCCAAATACCAACTTTGGTTGTACGGTGTCTGTGAGTTGATAATAAGAAAGCACTTGTGCTGCCGCCACTCCATAGGGTGCTGTTTTGGGGTTGGCCATGGCAATATGGCGAACTTCCTCTTTGGTAAGCGCCGCAATAGAAATATCTAGCGTTGTTTTTTTGGTCCAAAGCACCAGTTGCCCATAAGCATAAACGCGTACCGGGCCATCCGTTAATTGTACATCAACCAAGGCTTGTGGGTACTTTAAATCAGCAGACACAAATACATCAAAAGGTGCTCCTTCCGTTATTTGAGCGGTTAGTTTCCCGGAAGAACTGATAATAGTTTCGCAAGCAATGCCTGTTGTTGCTGTAAATGCTTGGGTTAGGGCTTCCATTGCAAACTGCATATTTGCAGCGGTGGCAATGTGCAGTTTCTCCCCTGATTTGCTTCCACAACCAGCAAGCAATACCAGAATTAGTAAAATCAATAACTTTTCTGAAGGAAAAAGTTGTTTGCGCTTCATCTTACAAAAGTAAGGCTTGTTGGGAGAAACTACATTTGGTATGAAATTGAAATGTAGGTAGGTGCCAATCGTACCCTTGCGATAGGCATTTTTTAGTCCTTAGAGGCTAGTCAAAAGGCGCAAAGCTACCTGTGTATCCCAATGCAGGCTTAATACTCAAACTCCAAAGTCTCCGTAGGGTAGCCGAATAGACATTTTTCTTTGATGAGCGCCGCTACCTTTGGTGGTACCATGTTTTCCCAACCAGAAGCACCTTCTCTGATTTTTTTGAGAATATCTTTCGAAAAGATGTGGAGATGTTCAGCATGGAAGCCTTTAACATCTACAATTTGCTGATTGTCGAGTAAATGGCGGTACAAAAACTTAAGACCTTCGGGAACCGGGAGCGTCTCTGCGGTCATCAGCTCGGCATTGCCTTCCTGCATATACGGGTAAACATAGATACGGACATTGCGTGCAAACAATTCACCAAAAGCAGCCAATAGGCGCGTTTCCATATTTTGGTAATACTGGTTGTTGAGCATATCCAGCAAAGGCCTAACTCCGAGCACCAGCCCCAGCTGTTTTACTTTGTAATCGGCAAGATAGCTGACCAGCCTCTGGTGTTCTTCACAGTCAGATATAATAACGGTTTGCCCCAATGCACATAGTAACTCTGCCCGGTCCAGGAAGTCTTTTTCGTCCAACTCACCATCTTCTGACCGGAGGTTGTCAAGGGTGATCTCCGTCATTAGGAAGGTCCGGCTAGCCTCTACTTTGGGGTGGTTTCGAAACTGCTGGTTAGAGGTTTTAATCATGTCGAGGTTGACCAAAGTAGGTGGTCTGTAACTTCCTCTAACGACCAACACATCTTTTTTATACAAAAACTCTGAGGCATGGATACTCTGTCCGTCAGGGTTGAAAATAGCCACCTCTGTCAGGCCATACCTCACCAACCATAGGCAGATAAGACGATTGTCGATATGATCAAATTCCGGACCGGTTAGGCGAACCATATCAATTTTTACCCGCCCCTCCAAACCATCTAGCAGTGATTGAAGCATCTCCTTGGGCTGCTCGTAATAATTGAAACAAGCATAAATCAAATTGACTCCCAAAACACCAATGGCTTGCTGCTGCAACTGATTGTCATTATCGAGCATTCGCACGTGCAAAATCAGTTCGTTAGGCTCTTGGTCTGGTTTCAATTGAAAACGCAAGCCTAACCAGCCATCGCCTTTGATGGTACGAGAGTAGTTGATCGCTGCCACGGTATCCGCGAAAACGAAAAAATTAGTACCTGGTCGTTCGTGTGTCAAGCGAGTGCTAATCAAGTCATACTCATGATCGAGCATCTTGTAAAGTCTCGATTGGCAAACATACCGCCCCGTAGGTTCGGTACCATATATATGGTCGGAGTAAATCTTATCGTATGCCGACATCGTTTTGGCAATCGTGCCAGCGGCGGCTCCCACCTGAAAAAAGTAGCGGGCAACCTCCTGGCCGGCGCCAATTTCGGCAAAAGTGCCGTAAACGGAGTCGTCAAGGTTAATTTCTAAGGCTTTCTGTTCGGTTTCCAGCTTCTGCCGCATGGGGTTACTTTCTTTTGCCCTAAAGATACAGGGATTAAGGGAATTTTATTTAACCACCAAGTGGTCGAAATCGGTGATCTGAGAATCTTTTTGGAAACGTAGCGTAATCAGGTGTCTTTTTTTAAACAAATAATTTTTTTTAATAAAAAATAAAAACAATTAAAGTATATTTGCTCACCGACTTAATGATCACCTGATTTGTAAACTAAAACCATGTTTTATGACCACTCAAGAAATCGCTCAACGGCTTGTTACATTATGTCGTCAAGGGCAAAGTGACCAAGCGTACAAAGAGTTGTTTGCCGACGATGCCGTAGGTTTGGAGCCAGCGGGCTTTCCTAATGCAGAAGTAAAGGGCCTGAATAACCTGTTGATAAAGTCTCAACAATTTCAGGAGATGACCGAAGAATTCCACAGCCTGGAGGTTTCTGACCCCATTGTAGCCGGCGATCACTTCTCTGTTGTGATGACGCTTGACGCTACTATGAAAGGAAGACCTCGGGCAACGATCTCGGAAATCATCGTTTATGAAGTCACTGAGGGAAAAATCACCCAAGAGCAATTTTTCTACAAAATGCCAATGCCTGCTTAAAAGTGGCCTGTCTGGCTACTACTAAAATACGTTTTGTGTAAATTGATTTCCATGCAACCCTTTTTCTGGCCGACGGAGAAGGGTTGCTTTATTTATTAGGAACTCTCTAAAGTCCTAATTCTTGGCGTAGATTTTCTTTGGCCTTTTCCTCCAATAACTCATACATCACCTTCGTCCGATAAAGTCGGGGAGCATCCAAAAAGTAGCGCAAAACCTTTTTCCGGCCACGGCGATACAAAAAGCCCGGCACGTGCTGGTACTCCTGTCGTACGGCTTCCGCGTATTGTTTGTATTCCTGGGCTGGAGCTCCTAAGATCGCCAAGTCGAAATCCAGAAAAAAAGCCAAATCTCCAGTCGCTTCTACATTTAAGTGTTGTGAAGTAGCACGAATATAGGCGGCCACTTCGATCGTTTTCGCAGCTGTTAGTCCTATCTCATTAAGGCGATTTTCGGCTAGGAGAGCACTTTGTTCTTCATTGTCCCGGCGACGAGCTTGGTAGATGACATCATGGTACCAGATAGCCCAATAGACAATTTCAGGATCGGCCAGCAGTGTTTTATACCTATCCGCCCAGCGGAACAATGCCCTTAGGTGATCCAAATTGTGATATGCGCGTTTGGGGTTGCCGTAGTGTTGAACGATCTCGTTCCACCATAGGGCTTCTAGCTCGGAAGAAACACCATAGGGGCGTATGTCTTTTTGGAAACGCAGCTGTAAATCAGTCGTTTGCTTGTTCATACCATTGGTAGCTTGTTTTCCTTAAATCGGGACCGTACGGTTAAACGCCGTCTCAAAAGCAATGGTCGTATTGGTTCCTTCGACCCCGGAAATGGTAAGGATTTGTTCGTAAATGATATCGCGTAAGTGACGATTGTCAGTGGCGTATATCTTGACCATCAGCGCATACCGGCCAGCAATGTTTACACACTCGACAATTTCCGGAATTTTGGCCAGCTCGTCTTCCACCGCACGGTGCAACTTAGCTTCTTCCAGCATAATCTGGGTATAAGCAGACGTTTGGTAGCCCAAGCCCCAGGCATCCAGTCGGTAAACGGCTTGTTTTAATACCCCGCTATCACGCAGTTTTTTTACGCGTTGATGCACAAGTGTATTAGATACGTGCAGCTTTTTGGCTAGTTGCACGTAAGGAATTCGAGCATCCTGTGTCAATTCATGCAGTATCCTACGGTCGATGGGGTCAAGTTGATTATCCAGCATAGGTCTATAATTGTACTGTTGTTCGTTTTGACACAAAAATAAGAAATTTAGAGTTAAAGTGACCAAAAATGACATTCTAGGAAGTTATTTTTCCTTTCTAGGCGTTATTTGTGTCAGTAATAACATTGATAATCCTTTAATTTAAAAACAATGGCAGCTGTATTGTCTGTGAGTCTGATCCTTTTCTCGGTCATTGACATCATCGGTTCTTTACCTATTATCATGAACATGAAACGCGAAGGCGTTAAAATCAATGCTTCTGTAGCTACGTCTACAGCAGGTATTATCATGTTGAGCTTTTTATTTTTTGGAAGCGCTATACTGGGCTTGTTTGGTCTGGAGGTTGCTTCTTTTGCCTTGGCGGGTGCACTCATCATCTTTTTCATCGGTCTGGAAATGGTGCTGGGAATCCGTTTTTTTCGTGACCATCATGAGGATGGAGGGTCTGGCAGCGTTGTGCCGATAGCCTTCCCATTGGTTGCAGGTGCGGGCACCCTTACCACCATCTTGTCACTTAAAGCAGAGTTTGACAGTACAGCCATTTTGGCGGGTATTGTCATCAACTTGTTGATTGTATTCGTGATTTTGCGTAGCTCAGATTGGCTGGCAAACCGTATCTCTGATCAGGTTACAGCGACTTTGCGTAAAGTGTTCGGTATCCTTCTTATCGCTATTGCCATTCAAATGGTAAGGCAGAATTTGGTTTAATTCTTAAAACTTCGCTCTACCACCGTTTCGTTTCCGCGATCATCGACGACACGTAGCACCAATTGGTGATCACCACTGGGAATACGCCCATCAAAATCGTGGTAAAGACGATCTTTTCGACCATCATACTCCATTAAAATCCATTGCCCGTCGACCTCCGCTCTAAACCGGAGGTCGCGGGCTTTTCCTGCTGTGGGAAAGTTGTCGGAAATTTTGAAACTAAACCTTGGCCAACCCTTCATGTTTTGAGAAAAACGTTCAGCAAGAACCTCCGGGGGGCTGGTGTCGGCCATAATCGTAAAGTTGCCGAAAGCGCGTACGGGCGCACGCAGGCGACCTTCAGAGGTCCATTCGCCACCATAACTAACAGGCTCCCGACCATCATCACATTGCGTAATGATAGCCTTGGCTTTTAGGGCTTCGGGTAAGCCCACTGGGCGAATGTGCAAGTCGAAATACCGGTGCAGCGGTGTTAAAGACGAGTGTATACGGTGCGTTGGAGCGTAGAGCCCACTAGAGGTTTCTTCCACCAGGTCGTAATCCAGAAATACATCTTCATAAAAAATTCCTTCCGGGAAATGAGCCCGTAGGCGGCCGTCGTCGATCAGGTTTTCTTCGTCGTGAGGCAGGTAATAGGTATAGACGGGATTTTGCAGAGGAACAGCATTTTCTCGCCTTTTGACCACCAATTCCAAAGTCGAAGTATTATTTCGATGGTCGCTGATGCGAAACTGAATTCTACTAACCTGTCTAGGCTCCAGTTTAATGCGCCCCTGGCGTTCACTTGTTTCATAAAAGTCCAGTTGGTTGCCCGGCAATACAAAAGCACGTTGAAACCAGCTGTTGTTCTTCCGCTGCTGTTCATAATCGAGATGAGCATTAAGGTAGCGGGTCTGCTCACCCAAAAAATGATCCATCCGGTAAGCAAAATTAAGCTGACTATCCTGGTACATTTCTAAGCTGTAGATGCCATTCAGATTCGGGCGGCCATTTTGTTGGTCGTAAGCTTTGATGCCGAAGGCAATAATTGGCTGATCGGTGTAAAGTGTATCCACTGCCAGTACGTATTTACCCGTGCCGCGGCCCTGAACGGAGTAGTCTTTTCCTGACAGGACGTTGCCCCGTTCACTCAACTGATAGAACCGAAGGCCACGAATTTGCGGTTGCCGACTATCAGGTACAGTAATCCCAAAATTCATTGGGTTGAGGGATCGCTCGGTCTCCGTATCTCGAATTTCAAAATGAAGATGCGGCCCGGAAACGTAGCCCCGCTGGCCAATGTATCCAATCAACTCGCCTTGCCGAACAGGAAAACTATCTTGAGGCAATTCTTCGTCGAGCAAAAAGCTTTCTTGCTTGTACTGTTCCCTTCGAGTAAAGGCCATCAAATCATCACGGAAACGATCCAGGTGCCCATATACGGCGGTGTGCCCACTGTTGGGGTGTTGCACGTAGAGCGCCTGCCCATAACCGCTGACGGTCACGCGTATTCGGGAGATGTAGCCATCAGCAATGGCGTAAACCGGGCGGCCTACGGCTCCTCGAATATCTAGCCCTGCATGAAAATGATTGCCCCGCAACTCACCGAAAGTACCGGTAAGCTGTATGGTCCCCTGCACCGGCGCTGTAAAATTTGGGAGAGAATCAGTCGCTGATTGAGAGAATAGTAAAAGCGCTATTGTCCAAAAACACAATTGCCGCATGGCTTGAGTATTATTATTTGTCCGTTGCAACAGCGATTTCATTTTAGTAGGTTTCACGGGCTTTAGTCGGTTATGGTGGCCGCGAAACCTTTTATAAACAGGCTGTTTATGTCCAATGTGAAAATTGTTGCCGTTATAGAAACGCCAAAATTAATAAAAGCTATTCCACTATCCTACGTACTTCCCGCTCTAAATCAGATTCCCTGGGGGAGATAATGAGTTCGACACGGCGATTGCGCTGCCGACCCTCTGTGGTTTCGTTGCTTCCCAGGGGTTCGTATTCACTTTTGCTGGCTGCGATTATCCGGTTGGGGCCAATGTTGCCACTAGCGGTCAGGCCTTTCAATACACTCACTGCCCGGAGGGCGCTGTATTGCCAATTGTCGAGGCTCTCGCGGGGAACCGGTATGNTATCCGTATGCCCGACGACCTGAATTAGCATTTCTGGATATTTAACAACGATCGCTGCAATCCGATTAAGAGTTTCCTCGCCAGTAGAAGTAAGGGAGCTCGTACTACCCTTGCGGAAGAGGTTATCTTCATTAATTACCAACACCAATTGCCCATTACGAGGGCGGATTTCCCAGCCTTCGGTGATCTCTTGCGCTGAAAAGACACCAGGAATGGCCTCACTCAAGGCAATAAGTCGCTCCTGCCGAGTGCGAAGAATACGGTTGACTGCATCAATTTTTGCCTGACGTTCGGCAATCAGTTCATCCTTTTGGCGCAAACGATTATTGAGGTCTTGTTGCGTAGAAGAGGCATTGCTGCCTAAGTTGTCAATTTCTAATTGCAGGATGTCCAGGCGATCCTGCAATTTGTCCTGTGTAACACTCAAAGCGTAATTAGCGCCGCGCTCAAAAGAGAGGCTATCTTTTAACTGCGCAATTTTGGTGCTGTTTACCCTTTGTAGGGAATCAGCCGTTTGTTGATAATGCTGCTCGCTGGCCTGGAATTTCTTTTTGCTTACACAGCTAGAGAGGACTACTCCGAGGAATAGTAGGTAAATATATTTTTTCATCGTAGGGAAACTTGAAAGACAAAAGTAGCGTAAACGTAGCATTCAAACCAAGTTCAGCAACTTAATCTGGTCTGCAAAATAGCCGTGGCGTTGTTGTTTTAATTGAAAACGCACCATGTCACCCGCCTGAACGGGTTGTAACAGGTTTTCCTTACGGAAATGAAACTCCTCGCGAGTGTCCGGGACCCGCAAATAACCGTAGCCTTTGTCGGCCAAATAGAAGAGAATGACCCCTTGATAAGTAGTGTTCAATTTATAATGAGCTTTTTAATCAAACGTTCTCCATTTTCGAAATTCACACTCAAAAAATAGATGCCAGAAGGGAAGTTCCCCACGTCAAGCGTGGAAGTTACAGGTAAAATCCAGGACTGCCCTTGTAAATTGGAAATTTGAAGCCCCGTAATTTTAGCTTGTGTCTCCAACCGTAAGTAATCGGTTGCTGGGTTTGGCGTTATTTCCAAACGGGTATGGTCTGCAATATCTTCTGTATTTGTGGTACAACTCAAATTGCTGATTTTTTCCCAAAGGGACACATCGAAGTCAGAGATTGCAAGTGGGCCATCACTAGCATCATTTCCCATCCGAATAACGACCAGCCCCTGAGAAGGGACGACATAAATTTTTTGATCATTTTTCCCCAAAGCCGCGTAAGTATCCGCCGGAGCAGTAGGAATAAGCGGCCCAGGGAAAGAGAGTTGTAAGGTCGGGTACAGATAGCTTTCCTGCCCATTGAGCCACCACAAATAACCGTAGGACGGGTTCAAATCCTGTGAAGGGGTACGCATGGCCTCGATGTAGGCCTGGTCACCAAAAACCGTTGTCCCATTCCACTGCCCATCAGCCGAAATCAACAAGCCGAAGCGGGCCATATCCCGGGGGCGACTGAATACGACGCGATTATATCCAAGCGGTAAATAGGCCGAAACCGCGCCAATCGTATTGCCGATCCGAGAAGCAAAAAACTGATTGATACTTTGCCCAGATGCATTGCTGATCACAGATTCCAGTAGCGTGTAAGGGGCATTGTGATAGGCCCAGCGGTTGCCCGGCTCCGTCAGATAAACCAAACACTCCGGATCGGTACAATCTACATCTCCGGTTTGGTCACTGAGGCCGGTCGTCATCGTCAGTTGATGGCGCACGGTTATTTCTGCCTCCTGTTCAGGTGACAAACTGCTCCAACCAGTGCCAAGGTAGTCACTGGTTGGGTTTTCGATATTTATTAAACCTTCTTCTTGAGCGATACCAACCAAGGTAGAGGTCAGGCTTTTTCCGGCGGAAGCCCAATACCAAATACTATCTTTGGTGAAGGTGTCATAGTACCATTCGATAACCATTCGGCCATCTTTAAGGACAATAAAGGCTTTGCTGTCTCGCTCGTCCAGAAAGTTGTGAAGGTCTTCCAGTTCTGCTTCACACCAATTTAATTCCGCAGGGTCTTGGGTTTCCCAGTTGCCGAAAGCGGGTGGGAAATATAGGTCTTGAGCGGTAAGCAAATTAGCGAGTAGAAAAAAAGATAGAAGGTATAAATAGCGCATGGTAAAGTGAGTTTTTACAGTTCCGGTGCTTTGACTAGCGAAGGCGAACCAAGTTTAAGGTACTAAGGCTGACCTTGTATTGCCCGCTCTAGATCATCAATTTTCATAGCCAAACCATGGTGTTTAAATCCTAATTCATTGGCGCGTTGTAAAGCCATGAGGGCTTCCTTGTCATTCCCTTTCTTTTCCTGAAAAAGCCCCCAGTAGTAGTTTACAGCAGCATTTTTATTGGCAAGGTCTAGTGCTCGGGCACCTGTTAGTGCTTGCTCGCAGGCCTGCAAATTGTTAAAGTGTAAATAACAAGCAGCCATCAGCGCAAGCGTATCCTGATGATCGGTTTGCAGATTGTTGCTCAACTGCAATTCCTCCAATGCCGGGCCATAGTAGCCCTGTTCTATTAATATTCGCCCTTTTTCGTAGCGAGGGGTTGCATTGGTATAGTCCAGATAGCTACAATGGTCGTAGTATTTATGCGCTTGTTCTATCTGCCCCAGTTGTTGGAAAGCTTTGGCTAATCTAAGGTAGTCCTGAAATTTTAGGCGATGATGTGCTTTAAATTCATGGTACAAGGCGATGATAGCTTCGTAGTCTTCTAGCTTTTCTAAGGCTTTCCAGGAGAGCTCATAAACGGGGGGCTGGTGTTTGCCTTCCTCACGTAATTGCTGGCACTTGTCCAGCGCTTGCTGGTATTTTTCTTGGTAAAAATCATTTTGAGCATCAAAGTAAATTTCAGGAAGGTTTATTGTCCGAAATAGTCGCCTCAATTGGCCTCCGTCAGAATAGGTGGTCGCACCATCGTACATCTGTATCCCATCATCGCTGACGGCCAGGTTGACAAACAAATCAATCAATGCTGCTCCTGCAAAAATAGCAGCCAGGCCTAGCCAAACGTTATTTACGCCCTCTTGGGTGAGCAAGAATATAGCAACAGTAGCAATAAGCGTACTCGCCAAAGGCCCTCCTAAAATAGTGATCAAATGTTGCCAAATCGCCATTTCGCCGGAATGACGACACATACCCAGCTTCCAATCAAAAGGATTCCATTTTAGGTAAAGCTTCAATCTTCCCAGGTTCAATTGCAGCGAGTTGCTCAAGTCGCCGTAAGAGCCAACAAAGACGTCTACTTTTTCTTTAGTGAAGAGTAAGGCGGGCAGAGCATGGCCCATCTCGTGAAACAATGTCGTTAGAGAACGCAGCAAAACCACCAGAAGAATTCCACCGATAGCAATACCGGCTCCGGTAATTATTTCCATATTTTGTTGATCTTGTGGGCTAAAATTAATCACTTCTTCCTCATTTTAGCTAGACTTTAGGCAAAAGTCCGTAGAAAGTAGAGGGATCGTAGGCCATAAGGCATTCATTCCCAACGTTGATTGAAAAATGATGGGAGGAATTTATGAGCCGTTTCTACTAGCGTTCTCAACTCTGAGGAACGCAGTGACGATCACCGTAGGTGATCACAGCAGGTGATCACAGCAGGTAAAGTCCCTCTACCTTCTACTAAAGGTGGCGATGTCATCGCTACAAATCTCTTTACAGCTTTCGGCAACCCCGAAGGGGGCGCTATGCGGAATGCCGAAAGCCCAGATTCGATAATATGTGGACCTATTTACAGCAACGGTGGCTCAGTTTTGGTTATGCCTTCAAAGGTATTGCCACTCTTTTTCGTACCCAGGCACATGCATGGCTACACTTGTTGGCAGCACTATTGGTTGTCATTGCAGGATTCTATTTTGGCATCGAAAGGTGGGAATGGGCCATTTTAACAGCCTGTATTACACTAGTTATCGCAGCCGAAGCGTTGAATACAGCAATTGAATTCCTGACAGACTTGGTTTCACCCGAGTATCACCCCTTGGCCGGCAAAGCCAAAGATACCGCAGCAGCAGCTGTACTCCTTTGTGCCATCGGCGCAGTAGTGATGGGAATCATCGTTTTTTGGCCCTATTTAACGTGAGTCTTGCCTTTTTGTATTCCCCTAAAAGGCAAAAAAGACCAGGCAAGCCTCAGGGTACGAGGCACCTAGTAAAGGGTAGAGGGATAGTGAACGATTAGGAATCAATTCCCAACTTCAGTTAAAAAACCTGATGTTGGAAAATTTACAAGCTGTTTCCACTAGCGCTATTAAAGTCCCTTTACGCTCTACTCAAAGTGGCGATGCCATCGTCCACGAGTCCTTTTACGGCTTTCGGCAAAATGACGAAAGTCTAGATTAGCAACTACACCTGTCGCAAAGTAAGATGATGTACCATCTGCTTTGAGGTAGGTATACAACCAAATCAACATGCGTTTACTTATCGCAGGGTTTCTACTATTTCCTTTATTACTAAATGCTCAGTTTCAGCTTGGCTGGCGAACAGATACCTACGCGGGTATCAATAGCGCCCTCGTCAATCCTGCTGCTCCCGGCCGAACGCCCTACAGTTGGGACCTCAACCTGGGAGAAGTGAGCACCTTTTTAGCGAATAATTACGGCTATCTGCGTGAAACAAGTATCACGCAATTGTTACGCAATCGAGATAAAGACCTAGACGTGTTTTTTGCCCGAGATTTGCCCTCCGACCTTAATTCAAGTGATGAGGTCTTGGTGTACGATTATTTTGAAAACAACAGCTATTATGGCCAGCAACTCAACAGCATTCTCGGCCCAAGCTTCTCTGTGAGGGTCGCGCCACAAACCAGGATTGGGGTATTTACCCGTTGGCAAACGCTCTTTAGTGGCAAAGGCCTAGATGAAGATTTGGGCTTTTATCAATGGGATGCGATCCCCAGCCAGCAAGTTTTTACCTTGGATAAATTCAGAGGTGCTGCGGCTTCCTGGGCAGAGGTAGGACTCAATATTAGCCAAAGCATTTTCACCAACAATGGCGAATTAATACTAGGACTTTCTGCCCGCCGCCTATGGGGGCAACGCGCCGGGTACTTGATCAGTGAAGAAGATTTTAGCCTGAGTAAGCTGCCCAATACCATCGGCCTGGAAGGCACTGATTTTAGCCTGGAGGCTGGCTTCACCAGCAACGCCGGTAACGACGATTTTGACGATAGCCCCGGACGAGGCTGGGCGGCTGATATAGGTCTAATCTATCGTATAGACCTGGGCGATGACTTCTATCGCTGGGAATTCGGTGCTGCTGTTTTAGACATCGGTAGCTTGCTTTTTAAAGAAAGTGAACTTCACCGTTTTAATAGCGACCAACTGGCCACCACCTTGACCGATAGCTACAATAACCTCGATACAGAGCAAGGTCTTTCACAAGCTGCCACTCAACTCAGTGAAGATGTTTTTGGTGATAACAGCATCTCCCGAGTAAGTGATGAATTTAATTTGCGCCTACCTACCACCCTCAGTTTACAAGCTACTTATGCTTTTACCGAATGGGCCAAAATAGAAGCCAATATACTGGCGGGCATCGCCCCTGGCGGTGCAAGCCTCACCCGCAATACGACCTTGGCACTCACGCCTCGTATTGACCGGCACTGGTGGAGCATCGGTATGCCGGTTTCGCTCTACGCGATGAATGATTTACGTGTTGGCCTTGCTGCTCGTTTGGGGCCGCTGTTTATCGGAACAGACCAACTGGGGGCATTCACCAATTCCAAACAGCTTAGTGGAGGCGACTTTTACGTCGGCGTCAAGTTCTTCCCGCTGGGGCTCAATCGGAATGGGAGTAAGAAAAATAAAAAACGTAGTGGTCGCCGTGGTAGCGGCAAAAATGTGGAGTGCTATAAATTTTAGATGCTGTCACTCCTCTTCTTCCTTGTTTAATTGCTGCCAAAGTTGGGCACGGAAACGATGATCTTGGTATTGTTCTAAACTTTCCTGAAACAGTTTCTCCATCTTTAGACGTAGGCCTTTAGGGCTTACAACCATTAACTCGGGGCCGAGGGCAAGGAGGCTGCGATAGAGTTCGTAGTTCAAACGCAAGTACAACTGGAAAATACTCCCACCGTCCGGCAATTCTCGTACCAAGACCTGGCTGTGGTGTAAGGGCTTGGTTTGCAAGTAAGGGGTTTGGTGAGCGCTTGCATAAATGGTAATCGTACAGGGTTTGGCTGCCGGAAAAACCGTCACACCAATCGTATCTCGATAATATTCTTCTGGCTTGAAAAAAGTATTGGGAATAAATAAAGCACCTCGGGCAGGGGTAAGCTGGCGGATACGATCAAGCGCAAGTGTCGTGATTTCGCGACGGTATTGATGATAAGCGATCAAGTACCAACGATTGCGGTACTCCTTGAGCAGGTAAGGATGAACTTCGTGAGACATAGGCTTTCGCCCAAAACGCTGGTAGCTGACCTTGAGCACCTCTTGATTTAGGATGTATTGGTGCAAAGGCGGCAACCACTGCAAGCCTTCCAGATCAGGATTTTGCTCCAAGTCAACGACGGCCCTATCGTCTCTTGGGCCAATTTGAATGCTATCTTCCAGTCGAGCGGCCATGCCCTCTAACTGTTGCAAATGAGGAAAATCAGGAAACTGCCGCAGCAGCTTAATAGCCTCCCACAATTGCTGAAGATCACGAGCGTCTACCGGCGACTTATTGATGCTAAATGCCGGATCTGCATATTCGTAATAACGCTTCTCTACCACTACAATCGGCGCCTTGTAGCCCAGTTTTCCACTTCGCATTGCCTGAATGTCCAGCTGCAAAGTTCTACGACTCAGCTCCGTCTTGCCTTCATATTCACTCAAGGTGGCTACGCAAGCGGCAATGAGGTCCACTAAGGTCCAACGTCGCTGCCGGTTGCTCAAGCAACGGTCGATCGTTTGATAACGGATGAGTGCATTTTTGTTCACTGGCATACCTTGGCGTTCACTGGCTGTTTTCGTAAAAGTAAGCGCTTGTAGGGAATTTTACGAATTGTGATGGATTTGGTGTAGGTGTGCCGCGTAGCGATCCCTTCTGGGCTTCTGACGTCACCATTCTTGGGAAATAGCCAAGAGGTTACCTCTGGTGATTGGCCCTCTATCACAAGGCAGCGTTGTATTGGTTCTATAATTCCTCAAGAAATTGCATTCCTAATGCCAAATCAATATGACTTCCCCTTAGTAACTGTGGTAATGTTCCTACTAGCACCACCAAAATGTGTCCCTTGGGAGGGACCGATCCGCAGGATCAAGGGAGGGTAGCCCTTGCGGATAGGGCCGCCCCCCTCCGTCCTTCGGACACCTCCCCCGGTGGAGGACAGGGATTTGGTTTTGAGAGGAGTCGTATTTCAGAGGGGAGTTAATTGTTTGGAGGTGAGCGCATTTAGAATTAACCCGGTTAGACTTTTCATTTTGGCATTGCCCAAAAACGAAACAAAAACACTATGGTTGGGACACATCTAAACTATGTAGGCTCATCGTAGCCCCCAGACTATCCCGACCAAAAAGATCGGGATAGCTGGTTTTATTTCCTCTACAGGTTGCGCTTATTTATTTTAAAATAAATAAAAAATAATTTTAATAAACTGTTTTTCAGGTTGTTACGGTCATTTGTGGCGACTTTTTAATCTGTGGTTTATTTTACTGCGCAAAAAGGTTACGCAGTTGTATGTGCTTCTTTGTAGTGTTCAAAGGAACAAACAACTACAATTGACATACGATATATCCGGCACTAAGTGGTTTGGGAATATTAGCGCAACGTCATTTTGTGTTTTGACAAGGCGAAAAACGTAGTTGAAGCCTAAGCTTCGGCGAGGCTTTTCAACGCAGTCATAACACAAAAGGACAAGTGAAAATGTCCCAAATCACTTGGTAACGGGTATGTATCCGGGCAGTGATGCAAAACCGTTACTTCGAATCCAAATCAAAACACACGGCTGCAACTTTTCTCCCGGATTAATAAAAACAACTGAGGCAGTGAGGTCTGCGGATACTTCGAGTTAATCTGGGGTGGTGGGTATCGAGTCCCACCGGGGCCGCCAGGATGCATTCAAGAGAATCATTCTGTTGGCCCCGTAGTTTAGCAGTAAAACACCAGAATGAAAAAACCGCTTCCATTTTTCTCCTCAGTACTTTTTGCAAAAGGGTTGAATTAATTCCTGCAAGGAATATTAATCAGGCCCCTTTCAACACCTATAATTTTCTCATTAGAGCACCTGGAGTGCTCACCAATGAAGTGACATGAAATTTAATAAACGTAAAACGCGCTCTCCTTTTTCTACAGGTATTATAGCTGGCAAAACAACGGCTGCCGCTGGGCGATATACGCCCGAACAAGCCCTGCGTCGGGTGACCATGGCTAACTTGCTATGGGAAAGCACCTACTACCAGTCTGCCGATACTATCATGACGCGTATCGAGGAGCTTATTCCTCAAGTTAAACCAGAGGTGATTGCTCAACTCGCGTTAGAAACGCGCTTCGAGCAACGCCTACGGCATACGCCGCTTTATCTGGCGTTGCAACTGTTTAAGCACCACGGTAGTGCAGGTGTTGCCGATGTATTGGCCAAAATCTGTACGCGCCCAGATATGACGATGGATACCCTGGCGATGTTGCCACGGGTATTGGGCCGCAAATCTTTGAAGCCCATCCCCAAGTGCATCAAAAAAGGGCTGGCGCAGGCTTTCGATCAGTATGATGCTTACCAGATTGCCAAGTACAAGCGTGCCAAGCACGATCTTAGCTTGGTAGATGTGGTCAACCTTGTACATCCGATACCTACACAGACCAACGCCACTGCTTTGCAGGATTTGGTCAAAAACCAACTGACAGCAGCCGATACATGGGAGAGCAATCTCTCTGCCGGTGAAGATAAGGCAGTGACCTTTACCCGCCTCTTGGAGGAAGGTAAACTGGGAGCATTGGCATTGCTACGTAACCTGCGAGGTATGACGGAGGCGGGTGTTAGCCGCCAGGTCATAACGCGCGCGTTGACAAAGGCCAACTCCAAATGGTTGACGCCCTTAAACTTCTTGGCAGCACAGCGTTATGCGCCACAGTTTTCGGCACAGCTCGAAGACATGATGGCCCGTAGCTTCGCGACCCGTAAGATTGCAGGTACCACTATCCTCGCGGTAGATGTATCCGGTAGCATGGGCTCCTTGACGAGCGGGGGGAGCAAATTCTCTCGCATGGACCTTGCTTTTGCCCTTGCGGCATTGGCTGGCTACATGTTCGAGGATTTAATGCTGGTTTTCACTGCAGGTAGCGACTACCGCCGCGAAGGTGCTCACGTGCTGTGGAGCAACAGCAAAGGTTTTGGCATCTTCAACGACCAGCGTGCCATCAACGCCAAAGTGGGTGGTGGCGGTATTTTTACCCACCAGTTGTGTGAGTGGCTGAAAGAAGAAGGCCTGGCCGATCAAGCGGATCGCTTAGTCGTTATTTCCGACAGCCAGGATATTGATGCGTCTTCTGGCAAGAAGGTTTTAGCGGATACTTCTCCCTACAAAACCTCCTACATCATCGATATTTCTACCCATACCCATGGTATCAAAACGGGCCACTGGACCGCGGAGATCAATGGCTGGTCTGATCGTCTCTTCCATTACATCGCAGAGGTAGAGCAAGCATAATTTTGGCCGGACTATAGCCTGGGGTCATGCCGGTAGTGGCGTTGCTTTGCAAACGCCACTACGGCACCGGGCTATTCAGTCGCGGCCACTCCTTTCTATCCCTTGCCCTGCTCCTCCGTCCGCCGAGCTTCAGGCTCCGCCTTCCGCACTAAAATGATACTTGCCGTACGGGCCACGGCCCGCCCATGTCCTCCGCTCGGGTGGAGGTAGGGAGGGCTAGGTTTTGGCTGGGCTTATCTACCTTAATGTGAGGTTTGGTGACGAGATTTCTCTACTTACAAGCGCTTTGTACACCAACCTCACATTACCTTATGAGGGTAACGTCCCCAGCAATAAGGTTTGCATCGCCGTTTTCAGTGGTAAATTCGAGCGCATAAACAAAAACACCACTTCCCAGCAACTGTCCTTTGAAATTTCCGTCCCATTCTAAGTGTCCAGTACTCGAAATCTGAGATTCATGGATTAATCCACCCCAGCGGTTGAAGATTTTCAAGCTCGACAAGGTGCCTTTAAACATGGGATGTGGATAAATGCGGAACGTGTCATTGACCCCATCGTTATTTGGTGAAAACACGTTAGGGATATAGATCGGGCATTCTGATTGGATGATTGTTACCTGTTCCTCCGCCGAACAATTGTTTACATCAGTGATTGTAACGAGGTATTCTCCACAAGACAAGTTGTTGATAGTCTCTAAAGAGGGGTAACTTTGGTCGTTAACCAAGATTTGGTCGAGGGAAGAATCGGTTTGTAAATTCAGGATGATCGCCCCATTGTTTTCTCCACAATCACTGTCAATGGTACTAGCATCAACGATGGTGAGTCCAGTTGAACTTAAGATGCTGACATCGCTGGTTACAATACAATTACTTTCATCTATTGCATAAACAGTATACTCGTCGGGCACCAGATTTTCAAAGGTACTACCTGTTTGAAAGTTACTTCCATCAACCGAAAAAGAAACACTCCCTGTGCCACCCGAGGTGACGACGGTGATGCCCCCATTGTTTTCTCCACAAGAGGTGTTTTCTACGGAAAGGTCGATAATTTCCAGGAAGAAGGAATTATTTAGTTGAATCTCTTGCTGGATGGTGCAGCTGTTTTCATCGGTGACGGTGATGGCGTAATTCCCTGGCGGAAGGTCTTCCGCAAGAATCTCATTTTGAAAAATTTCACCATTCATCGCGTAAGTTAAATCTCCTGTACCTCCACTAGCTGTTACTGAAATGGCTCCATTGTCAAGGCCGCAACTTGGTTGCGTGATATCCGTGGATGCGAATTGCAAGGGTTCTAATGACTGAAGAAACTCAGAAGTACTTGCGCTACCGAAGAATTCCATACTGAAAAAACACAGAGGAGATAAAAGATTTAAATCCCAATCTACTCGGTAAAGCCGAGAATTTTCGTTTGATAGCGCGTAAGTAACGCCGTTGTTACAATCTTCGTTGACCGAAGAAAGACCGTATAAATAGTTCTCTCCAGCAGGGGCATTGTTAATGACGACACTGCTATTGGCGGGATTTTCTGTATTTACTAGGAGGATTTGGCGAGATATCGTGGCTACGTATAATTCTCCTTCGTAAAAAGTAAGATCGCCAGCAATGTTGACGCCAAAATTGCCAAGGAATTCATTGGTGTCCGTTTCTAAATTGTAAGTATATAAATCTCCATGCGTTCCAGAAGCATAAAATGTTCCATCAAACCGAATGGTTAGGGCATTAAAAATGGCCAGTTCAGGATCTTCTATCGGAAGGCTGTGCAGAAACGTTACATTTCCAGTTAACGTATCGATTTGAAACAAGCCTCCGTCGAAGGAAATACCGTACATATTACCATTAGGGTGAAAGGAAATATCGGTTAATCCAAGTGGAGGAAGAGGAGTAATCAGCTCGGCTGAACAGGTACCCACATCCATACGGAAAATCTCATCCATACTCGATAAAGCATAAATGACTTGGGCATTAAGTTGCACAGAGAAGTATGCAACTATAAGGATGGTAGAGAGTACGCGCATTTTGCAAAATTGAAACGTGCAAGCTCTAAATTTAAAACAAAAAAAACAAAAAAACAAAAAAAACTGTCACTCGTGATCCGCTATTCGGCGTCAGTTCTGCCTCCGTACGGCGTGTGTTACGCAAGGTGTAGCCTGGAGCCGAGGGACGATAGTATGGCCCCAAAACATGCCTTCATTGAGTCCAGTTATATGCAAGCAGTCGCCCACTCCTCCTTTTTTCGCTGCTTATTTGACCCCAAACGGTTTGCTTCCTTATCTTAGCCCCTCAAGAGGCTTTTTACAGCAGGCTCAATATTTATGGATAAGAATGCGGCGCTTTACCATGCGGAATTTACCAAAGAACTGGCCCGCCTAAACCCTGATCAACGGGCAGCGGTGGAACAGATCGAAGGACCTGTGCTGGTCGTTGCCGGACCAGGAACGGGAAAGACGCATATTCTTGCGGCTCGCATCGGACAAATCCTGCTTTCTACCGATACCTCGGCGCAAAGTATCCTCTGTCTGACTTTCACAGATGCCGGCGTACGTGCCATGCGCGAACGCTTGCTAGAGCTCATTGGCCCCGAAGCGCACCGGGTGCATATTTTTACTTTCCACTCTTTTTGTAATACCGTCATTCAGGAAAACCTCGCTTATTTTGGGCGGCAGGGCCTGGAGCCCATTACAGAATTAGAACAAATAGAACTGACCCGCGAATTGCTTCATAACCTGGATATGGAAAACCCGCTGCGGCGAGGGAAAATCCACACCCATTTTTACGAAAAACACCTCCGCGACCTCGTCCAGTTGATGAAAACAGAAGGCTGGACACCAGCCTATCTGGAGAAAGCCATTGATGCCTATCTTTCTGATTTACCCAATCGCCCGGAGTTTCGTTACCAACGCAAATACGGGCAATACCAAGCGGGAGACCTGAAAGAGAACAAGGTCAAAACTGAGGAGTTGAGAATGGAAGTACTGCGGGCTGCAGTAGCGCTGTATCCGGCTTATGAGCAGGGGCTGGCCCGCCTGAAGCGCTACGATTATGCTGATATGATTCTCTGGGTACTGGCGGCTTTTAAAGAAAATGAACTGCTTTTGCGCAGCTACCAAGAGCAGTACCTCTACTTTTTAGTGGATGAATACCAGGATACCAATGGTGCCCAGAATGAATTGCTGCATCTTTTGGCTGCTTTTTGGGACAAGCCCAATCTGTTTATCGTCGGAGATGATGACCAGTCTATCTTTGAGTTTCAGGGGGCGCGCCTTAAGAATCTGGTCGATTATTACGAGCAATACCAGGAGCAGATCAAGGTGGTTTTGTTGCAACAAAATTACCGTTCTACCCAGGCGGTGCTCGATGCTGCGGGCGGCCTGATTACCCACAACGAACAGCGAATCACCCGCCACTTGGCCGACTTGGGGATAGAGAAAAACTTAAAGGCAGCTTTGCCACAGCGGCAAGCGTCGATAGTTGTTCCTGAAGTGTTGGTTTATCCCAATAGTTTTCAGGAAGCGGTAGCCATTATGCGACAAATGCGTGCGCAGCAACAAGCAGGCACTCCCTGGAGCGAGATGGCCATCATTTACGCTCGCCATCAACAGGTACAACAACTGCAAGAGATGCTGGACAAGGAAGGTATTCCTTACCAGACCCGCCGTAAAACCAATATTCTGGACAGTAGGATGATCCGGCAGCTTCGGGAAATGTTGGCTTATTTGCACGACGAGCAACGTGCTAGCTTTAGCGGTGATTATCGCTTGTTTAAGTTGTTGCATTATCGCTGTTTTGAGATACTGCCGCTGGATCTAGCCAAGATGGCCGCCGCGCTGGCAAATATCTCCTACAAAGAACGCCCCAGCTGGCGCGAGTGGCTGCAACAAAGTGATCAATGGCCCACGGGCCTGGCCAGCCACGACCGCCTGAAAAAACTCGGCGAATGGTGGGAGGCTACCCACGCTATTGTTGCGGATACTGGCTTGCCACAGTTGGTCGAGCATTTACTCAATGGTAGCGGATTATTGGCCGCAGCTTTGCAGGCTCCCGACCGCCTCTGGCAGGTGCAGGTCGTAAAAACTTTTCTCGATTTTCTGCGCGAAGAAATCGCGAGACGCCCCCGCCTCGAATTGAGCGAGTTATTGACGATGCTGGACCAGATGGATGGTAATCGACTCTCTTTATCGATGCGGAAGGATATCGAGCTGGAAGATGGTGTTCATTTGGTGACGGCGCATAGCTCAAAAGGACTGGAGTTCAATACCGTCTTTGTGCTTGATGCGACGAAAGGTTCATGGGAAGAAGGCCGCCGCAGAGGGAATCGTTTTCCCCTGCCGGATACGCTCACCCTTTCGGGAGAAACCTTTGCTGATGAAACTCGGCGGCGGTTGTTCTACGTGGCGATCACGCGGGCCAAGGAGCACCTTTATATCTCCTACGCTCAGAAAAACGCGAAAGACAAAGCCCAGCAAGCGTGCCGTTTTGTAGACGAAATTGTAGATGCCACAGGTATTGAAGAAAGAGAAGTTTCGTTGGATACAACGGACCTTTTGGCCTACGAATTCAAGCTGCTACAGCAAGTTGATACCCCGATGTTACCAGCCTTGGAGCGTTCAGCAGTAGCCAAGCTTTTGGAAGGATTTGAATTGAGCCCTTCAACTTGGCTACGGATGTTGGATTGCCCGCTGAGATTCTTTTACGAAGTGGTTTTACAGGCCCCGCAAATTCAGCGACCAGCGGCCTCTTATGGTCATGCCATGCATAACGCGCTGCAACGCTACTTCAACCTGATGCTGGCACAAGAAAAACGGACGTTTCCTGCTGTTAAAGTATTAAAAGAACTTTTTCAGGAAGAAATGGAAAAGGTTCGCTCTTATTTTAGCCCGGAAGAATATATTCAGCGACTTGACAAGGGGCAGCGGAATTTGCAACGTTATCACCTGCAATTCAAAGATTCCTGGACGACCCAGTGCCGGACAGAACTGAAAATCCAGCAGGTAGAGTTGGATGGTGTACCCATTAAAGGCGTTATTGATCGGATAGATTTGCTGGATGATCGTCAGGTACAAATCGTCGATTACAAAACAGGTAGCCATAATCGCAATAAGTTGAGAGCGCCTACGGCCACCAAACCGGAAGGCGGTAATTACTGGCGCCAGTTGGCCTTTTACAAATTACTTTGGGAAAGCAGAACCGGAGAAAACCGGAAGGTAAAAACAGCTGCCATTTCTTATCTTGATATCAATAAAGAAGGCGATCTGACCATTGAGACGGTTGCTTTCAGTTCGGCAGAGATGAAAGAAGTAAGAGCCTTGCTCAGAACGACTTATGACAAAATCATGCGCCAGGACTTTTATACCGGTTGTGGTAAAGAAGACTGCGAATGGTGCCAGTTTGTGCAGGAGGACGTTCAGCCTCCTTCGCACACCAAGAAAAACATTGAGGAACTAGACGATTTATAAGAGAGACAGCACAAAAATAAACGAAGACTCAATTTATTTTCTGCGCAATAACAGACCTATGCATCCAATTCTTTACGAGATCAATACCCGTGTTTGGCGGAAACGCTTTGGACCAGCGACCACGTTGTTGGAGATTCCTGATGCTTATTGGCAGCAACTCGGCGCATTGGGAGTCGATTATGTGTGGTTGATGGGCGTGTGGCAAACGGGGCCCAATGTACTGGATTATGCACTGGAAGACGGCCTGCAACAGGCTTATAGCCGAGCATTGCCAGACTGGACGAACGAAGACATTATTGGCTCACCTTATGCTATAGATCGTTATGTTTTGCACCCTTCACTAGGGCAGCCGGGCGACCTCAAGAAACTAAAAACCAAGCTGAATGGCTATGGTTTGAAACTGATGTTGGATTTTGTTCCCAATCATTTTCATGCCGAAAGCAACTGGATAGCACAACATCCTGAAGTATTTCTGGAAGTAGGAGAAGATCAATTGGTGCATGACCAAGTGACTTATTATCGCCCACCATCCACCGAAGGGAAAATTTTTGCCCACGGTAAAGACCCCTATTTCGCCGCTTGGCAAGATACCGTGCAAGTCAATTATGCAGCGCCAGCGGCTCACGCGTTTATGCAAGAGCAGCTCCTTGAGGTTGCTGAAGTCTGTGATGCTGTCCGCTGCGATATGGCGATGCTCATGCTGGAGGATGTCTTTCGCCAAACCTGGGGGCACGTCCTGCATGATCAAGTGGAAACACTTCATGATTTCTGGCCCTCAGCGATTTATAGTGTAAAAGAAAAATTTCCGGAATGCTGCTTTCTCGCGGAAGTCTACTGGGACCGAGAGTGGACGCTCCAGCAGCAAGGCTTCGATTTTACTTATGACAAACGTTTACGTGATCGTCTACTGGAAGGCGACCTTGGTAGTGTACGGTCGCACCTTTATGCTGCTACCGATTTCCAGGCGAAATCTGCGCGTTTTCTGGAGAATCACGACGAAGATCGTATCCTTTCGGAAATGGCACCAGCTAAAGCTAATGCAGCAGCATTGGCTACTTACACCCTTCCTGGGTTAAGCTTTTTCTACGAAGGGCAATGGGAAGGTCGCCGCAAACGGCTACCAGTACAGTTGGGGCGGCAACCGGAAGAGTTTGATCCGGCTGCTTACGGAATTTCTACCGCTGGCTTGATGTTGTCCCAGCTCCCTGGCCTTGTACCCGTTGATCCTCAGCAAGTGGCGTTTTATGATTACCTCTTGCAATTGTTGCAACAGCCTGCCCTCCGAAAGGGGCGTTGGGAACTACTGAATTCAAGCGATCATCTTTTGACCTGGCAATGGAATACTGCCGAACAGCAAATTCAAATCAGAATTAATTACAGCCCTGTCAGTACGGAAATCCACCTTTCTCCACCAGAGGGAGGTTATTGGCAGCATTTTTTAGGGCCACCAGTTGCTTGTAATCCATTGATATTGGGCCCCTATCAATGGCTGGTGTTGGAGAAGATGTAGGGGACTTTGCTGAGTAGATTTAATTTTGTAGATTTAAATTATACAGTAGTATTCATTTCTATTGCTGTGAAATCTCTGAATAAACATCTACCCCATTATGAGTGGTAAAACCGAACAAGGCGTACTCCGTATTTTTAAATTAATTCGTCTGCTCAACTCGACACCGCGCCGAAGTGCCAAGCAATTAAGAAATATTCTGGGGCAATCGGAAAGCACCTTCTATCGTGACCTGCAACTGATTGAAAACTTAGGCTACCATTACGACAAAGACCAAAACGACTGCTTCTTTTTGCAGCTACAACTAGAAAGAGGGCGGCAATCTGTTTTGGAGCCCGATGAGCTTTTCTTCCTGCAAGACCACCTCCAACAAACGGCGGGTACCTCCCCGCTGGCGCAGGCCATTCTCCACAAATTTGATCTCAACCTAAGCATGATCCCTTTGGCGGACGCCCTGCCGCAGTTGCACGCTAATCGTATTCTACAACTTTTACGAGTAGCCCTCGAAAACAAATCTTGTGTCCAGATCATCGGCTACCATTCGCTGTCGAGTGAAAAGGTAGAAGACCGCCGGGTGGAAGTGCTGGAGATCACGCAGGACTACCGCTACCTCATCGGTTGGGACATGGATAAAGACCGCCAGGGCCAGTACAAACTCAGCCGTATTCAGGATGTAGAATACCTGGAACAGCGCGTCACACCCGGTCGAATGGCCAGCCCCATGGACATCTTCGGCCTCACGGGCTACGAATGGCTGGACGTAAAACTAAAACTGAGCAATACTGCTTACCACTTGCTGCTGGAAGAATTTCCGCTTTCGCGCACCTTCATCCACCGCCGTTATAATGGTACCTTCTTCGAGGGGCAAGTCCGCAATTGGAAAGGGATTGGCCGCTTTATCCTGGGCCTGCCGGGGGAAATTGAGGTGCTACACCCGGAGGCGTTACAGGTGTATCTGCGGGAGCGGAGAGGGGGAAAAGGTGCCAAATGATCAAGTGTATTAAGCTGATTCAATCCTTATTATAATGGAAAACAGCTTTGCTGTATACTTAGAGTAAATTAAGTTTCAATTCTTATTTTATTGAAAATCAGCACTGTAAGGTGCAATTATAATGTTATTTAAAACAAAAAACAACTTTACCCTTGACACAAGTCAAAAGTGTTCATATCTTTGCAGTATACTTTTATTAATATACTCTTAGTAAACCTGTAGTAATCGTTATGTCGAATTTTATCTACTTCTGTCTTTCAGTTATGTTTGTTTTAGCATTTGTATTGCTCTTTAGGCGAGCATGAAAATAGTAATAATTTGTCAATTCCCACTATATGGGAGGGGCGGGGGTTAGTTTTGTGAATATAAATAGACAACAACATGGCCAAACAGGCAAAGATCACCGAAATCGCTTTTCAACGCACGGGAAATGTTTTCTTAAACAGCGGCATTGCGGGTGTGTACGAGTACCTGACGGTGTGCCAGGATCGGGAAGATTTCCCGTCCTACACTTTCGGTTGGAGCGAAGATGGCAATAGTCTCTGGTTGAAATCAGAGCAGCTTTTCGATTTGCTGGAGCAGTTGTATTATTTCATGGGGCAGGAACTGTATGACACCAGCGGTAAAAACGCCCGGGAGAAGGCAGACAAGTACTACTTTACCAAAGATCCTTTTTCTGCGACGCCGTTTTTCAAGATGAAATCTTACGGGCTTGCTGCACTGGTAACCAATGACCCTCAACCATCTCCCAAGTACAAAGAAAATGCAGTCAAATTCGCTAACCTGGTAGAGGAGGACAGTGATTTTGCTACGGCTATTGCTAAGTTTTATGCGGAAAAAGGATTCAAAATCAAGGATTATGAACTAGGCGAGGATGGTTTCACTTTTCAGAAGGGAGAAAAAGGAGATGCAAAAATTTTCCTCAATGAGCCTTACATAAAGATTACCCGACTTGACCCGATTGTGTCAGCTTATTTCCTTCCTGGGAAAGAAAAGTGTTACCTGACGGGAGAGGCGTATCAGAAATTGGTGAGTAACCAAAATACTTCTCCCTTTCTGAAGGGACTCAGTAATTTTGACTCCCAACTCTCGCCCACCACTCAGAAAATGAGCTGGAAAGCCATGTACCTCAGCCGCTTTGCGCCCAAGTTTGCTTTCTATAACTACGTCAGCGGCTTGGATAGCATCGTAGGTTTTTTGCTGGACTCAGATACACTTAAAAACCAATACCAACTCTACCGCCAACACCATAGTTTTTATCTAGATCAGGAAGCGCTGATTCATCGCAGTTATCTGCAAAACTTCAAAGTCTGGAGTTTTTTTCAGGCAAAAAAGGGGGCAGAACAGCAACCATTGGAGTTACCGAAAGACTATGTCCGCCAGCAGGAGATACAGTTTATGCTTATCTACTCGATTTATCAGCAGATTTTATTGGATCAGGAGTTAGAATCAGTAAGTGGTTGGGATGATTTTTTAGGCATCGAATTTGATCGGCAGGTGATTACGCTGGCCAGTTTCAAGGCAGACAAATTTGCGGGCACAATGCGCCCCAGTAGTTTTGAATACTTCAATAATTTCAAGTTTGTGGTCCGAACCATCGCCTACCTGGAAGCTAATGGCTTACAGTTTGACCAGCTCATGCCAAGCCTGAAGTTTATGAAAACCTCAGAACGCAATGCGAATAACAGCTACCTGATGGAGCGAAGTATTCGCAACAAGGTTCTCGGTAAACTGATGCAGGCAAAAAGTATCCTGCCGACAATTTGCCAACTGTTTTACCAGTGCTATACCTACCTCATCGGTAATGAAAATATCGGCTACAAAAATTTCAACCAACTCAAACGGTTGGTCGAGCTATATGAACCTCTAATTCCTTCAAATATGAACAAAGAAATTCAGGAAAAAGCTTTTAAGCTGGGTACCTCCATTGGGCGGGCCATCATTACCTATGACAATGCAAATGACCCCCAGTCACAGAAATCGAATGCCAAAACGGGGAGGAAATACATTATTGATCTGCAAAAATCGCGCACACTACAACAGTTCAATGACGCCATTGTACGCATGCAAAACAAGTATGCCCTGGTTGTCAGTGCGGACTTGTTTAAAGCAGAGATCAATGAAGAAAATTTCAACCTGGTCAAACAGTTTGCACTGATCGCAGCACTTAATCAACTCAACATCGTTCTCAAGCCCTTCAAAAACAATAACAATGAATAGCATTACCATTACTTATTTATCCAAGGTTTCTTTCGCTAGCCTAAATGGCGCAGACAAAGACGTGGATAATATCAACCCCATCAAGAAAATCACACTCGATAATGGGCAGGAACTACCCTATGTTTCTTCACAAGCATTACGCCGTGCATTACGTGACCGACTAGAAGAAATGGGCAAGCCTATTTCAAATGTTACTCCTGGCGAAGGCAAGAACCCGCCTGCTACTGAAGGAGACCCCGCCAAGTATTACGATGATGATCTTTTTGGGTACATGAATGCTGGTGCCCGTAGCCAACGGACCTCGCCGGTGCGGGTAGAATCACTCCTTGCGTTGCCTACTTCTGTATACAAAGGCGATTTGGATTACGCCACCAACTTTATGGGAACAAACAAAGGTGGCGAACCGAATATTTACGAAACCGAAGTACACTCGGGCTTGTACCGGGGGACGATTCTCATCGAACTGGATCGGGTAGGCAAAGGATTAACTACCAAGGCTGGTTATGACGAAAGTGATTACATTGAAAATAAAGAGAAAAAAGAGCGGGTCTTAGCTTTTCTTGATGCTTTTCGCTCTTTGTGGAGTTCAGGTCGGCAAAGTCGTTTCCTGGCAGATATCTCGCCCAAGTTTATTGCAGCTGCTGGTATGACCGTGAAAAATCCGGTGTTTCTGGAAGCGGTGAATCTAGACTCTCAAGGGGCAGTGGATGTAAAAGGCCTTCAGACGGTGGCGGCTGATTACGATAAATTTATGGTGGACCATGTTTTTGCCAGCCAACAAGCTACTCTGAGCACCAATGATACGGTGGAATCGTTGAAAGTGGGCTTCGAAAAAGTAGAAGCCTGGATTAAAGAATACTACAAATAGCCCCAATATGAAATACTGTATTGTGGAGCTGTATTCTCAAACGGCAACGTTTAGGAATCCTGAGTTTCAAAATTACCATAAGACCTTTGCGCTACCTCCGCCAACCACCCTGGTAGGACTGGCGGGGGCTGCAATGGGGCTTAGTCCTAATGCGGCGCAAGCTTTCTTTTCCTCTTCCCCTTTTCAAATGGGGATATACGGCCAGCATCAAGGCAAGACCACTGATTTATGGAAATATGATGCCTTTAAAAATCGGAGCATAGTTCTTAGAGAGATGCTCATTGGCAATCATTTCGTCTTGGTTTACGGTAGTGAAGAGGAAGAAAAGATAGAACTGCTGGCTTCAGGTTTTGCAGCACCGGTGTATGCCCTTACGATGGGAAGCAGTGATAGTTTAGCTAAAGTTATTCATTGCGAAGTGGATGAAGTACCTCTTGTAAAAAGTACAACAGTAGCCTATTGCTTACTAGCGGGCGATATTATCAAAGAAGTCATGCAAAATGCTTCGGCGCAACCGGAGTTTTCGATCTACGCTACTACTGACCCCATCGCACTGGATGTGCCTACTCATTTTCAATATGAAAGTGACTACGGTGCTCGCTCTGTAAGCCAACGCCAGCTGCTCTCCTTTGTCGGTCGTGAGATGGAGTTGAACGTAAAGAAAGAGGGAATACAGTACCAGGATAAATTTATCCCACTCTTTGACTACAACAGTAACTAGTATGCTTGATCACATCATTGCCAAGTCGGCTTCTGATTATGGCCCTGGAGAAGCCCTCCTGGAGCATACGGATACGGTTGTTGAATACTGGCGTGAGCTTCACAAATCATACGTTGATGAACTGCCCGTAAGAGATGACTTTTGGAAGTTATCGTTCCTTGCTGCCCTCTTCCACGATAGTGGTAAAATAACGGGTAATTTTCAGGAGCGTATCACCAAACGGGTAAAACACTGGGACAATCATATTCGGCACGAATTCTTTTCCGGAGTATTACTCTGGGCCGCAAACAGAGATGTATTTGCCAAAGATATTTTGCCATTGATGGCCGTATTCAGTCATCATAAGCCACTCACCGATGAATTGTTTAAAAAGAACAATGGGCTGGAAAAAGCTTTGCAGTTAAACGAAATAGAACTTACTGAACTATTGGAGGAGCTAGCCTACAGAATTGAGCAACAAAAGGTAGACTTTCTGATATTTCCAAACTTGGCCAAAGGACTGGCAAGAATTACAACTACCAAGCAACTCTATAAGAGTTTCAAGAGTGTTTATAATCAATCTGTAGACTTAAAGCAGGAAGACCGCAGAACATACATCTTCTATAAAGCATTGCTCAATACCGCAGATTGGAGTGGATCTAATCACGGTTTGTTGGGGGGGGAATTGTCAACTTCTGAAAATGAATTGAGGGGAAAAATCATCCAAAAGCTTATTGCCGAAAACAAGCCGGAGATTGCAGCGAAATTCCACTGGCGGAAATTTCAACTGGCCAGTAAGCAGCAGGTAGGCCATGTCTTAGCCATTGCTCCTACGGGAAGCGGAAAAACGGAGGCGGCACTGTTGTGGGCTGCGCAAAAAAAGGAACGCGAAAAGATTATTTATCTACTCCCTACGCGTGTCACCTCTAATGCCATATATAACCGTTTGCAACAATACTTTGGTAAGGAAGAAACAGCAGTCATTCATTCTTCTGCTTTCTTTTACCGCAAAGAGCTTGATGAGGAAGATCGCTACCACAAAGGTGATTATCTAATGGACAAGACGTTCTTTAGAAACGTCAATGTTTGCACCATCGACCAGGTATTGACTCAGGGGTTTAACCTTGGTTACTGGGAGTTAAAAACATTCCATACCTGGAAAAGCTGGATAATTATCGACGAAATCCACCTGTACGCACCGTATACGCTAGGGCTAATCATTTCTACCATTGAATACCTGAAGTCGGCATTCCATGCTCGTTTTTTTATCATGACTGCTACCATGCCAACTAAGCTAAGAATGCTTTTACAGCAAACACTGGAAATAGGGGAAACCCAAATCGTTCGTGATGTGGAATTACTCAAGAAAAAACGCAATGAATTTCAGGTGAGAGATTGCTTGATAGATGGTCTTGAAACTGAGATTATTGTAGCCCTTAAAGCGGGAAAAAAAGTGCTCATTGTAGTCAATACAGTAGATGAAGCCATCAGGCTGTACCAAGCCTACAAGGGCATTGCTGCCGATACCATCTGCTACCATTCGCGTTTTATTCAGAAGCACCGTTTAGAGAAAGAGCAACTCATCTTACAGAAGGAAAAAGAAGCACAGTCACTGCTATTGGTAGCGACCCAGGTCGTGGAGGTGTCTTTAGATATTGATTTTGATATACTTTTTACGGAAAATGCGCCGATAGATGCGATCATCCAACGGGCAGGAAGGGTGAACAGGAAACGTCAGAAAAAGGATACCAAGGTCATCGTGTGTCGGGAACAGCAGGTTACCAGAGAAGTTATTTATACCGAGGTAGATGGCGTTTTAGACAACACTTTCAACGAATTAAAGGCCCTCAACGGCGAAAAGCTATCCGAAGAACAATTACTTGGGCTAGTGGATGTCGTATACCAACATTTTGAGGTACAACAACACCAGGGTTTCTTGGAGGGTAGAAGTGCTTACGCGAAAGTTCAGCGACATAATCATTTTATCAAAGACGTAATGTCTCAGGACGGTATCTACACCAGGGAAGGACTGGATACGGTGAGTATTATTCCCGCTTGTTATTACGAAGAATTAATTAACGCCAACCCTATGGAAAAAGCCCAGCACGAACTCTCTATCCGCCGGAAAAAAATATTCAGCCTGGAACATAAAGGTTTTCAAACCTTAAAAAATCCGGATAACCAAGACCCTTATATCTATTTATGTTGTAAATACGATTCAGAAGTGGGGCTGGTTTATGAACAACCCTCGACGATAGTCCATTGCTAATCTAACCCCCCACCCCCATGCACCAAACTACCATCACCTTCCCCGACCTCCGCCTCAGCCAGCGCGATGGTCACAAGCTGCGCGGCTACTTTAGTCGGCAGTTTGGCGCGGATTCGGACTTGTGGCATAATCATCGGCCGGACGGTAGCACTATATACCGCTATCCGCTTATTCAGTACAAGGTTTTGCGGCAGACGCCTATGCTCGTGGGTTTGGGGGAGGGCGCGAGTATGCTGATGCAACACTTTTTTGACTTGGAAAACCTACAGGTCGACGATTGGGTGTTGCCCATTCACAATAAGCAGATCAATAGTCGTAAGTACGAACCCGGCTTATCTGCCAGCCTTCACCACTACCGACTGCTGACGCCTTGGTTTGCCCTTAGCCAAAAAAACTTCTCCCGTTACAATGCCTTGCCTGATGATGAACAAGAGGTGTTTCTGGAGCGGGTTTTACGAAACAATATGCTGTCCTTTTTTAAAGGTATCGGGCACTGGGTAGAAGGGGAAATTAATGCACAACTCAACGATTGCCGAAAGGTTAAAGCCAAGTTTAAAAATAGAACAATGTTGATGTTTCTCGGAAATTTTACGACCAATGCAGTACTCCCTGATCACGTGGGTTTAGGCCAATCCGTTGCCCGGGGTTATGGTACCATTGAACGCACTCATCTTTAAAGCCCAGATCATGCAGATCCATCTTGACACCTACGGCACCTACCTGCACGTCAAAGACCAGCTCTTTGAAGTCAGACGTAAAGAAGAAGGCCAGGTTCTTAAAAACCAATTTGCGGCGCAAAAGGTGAAAAGCTTTTGGGTCAACAAAGGTGTTGCGCTTTCTGCTGACGCTATCCAACTGGCGATGCAACACAATGTTGACATTGTTTTCCTCGACGGCAGCGGACACCCCTACAGCAGGGTCTGGCACAGTAAGTTGGGGAGTACCACGCTGATCCGTAAAGAACAACTACGCGCCAGTTTGGGTACAGAAGCACTGCACTATACCCAGCAATGGTTAGGGAGTAAACTGGAAAATCAAATCGGTTTTATAAAACGCCTCGCCAGCCACCGCCCCCAGCAAGATGACTATCTTCAGGAACGCCTGGCGCGGATCATCGTGTTCCGGGAAAAGCTCACTGGCCTGAGTAGTGATCATATCAGTGAGGTAGCTGATACCATTCGCGGACTGGAAGGAAACGCAGGGCGGCTTTATTTTGAAGTACTCAGTGCTGTTTTGCCTAAGCATTATCAATTTGCCGGGCGCAGCTCGAGGCCAGCAGTTGATCCATTCAATGCTTTTCTTAACTATGCCTACGGCATTCTTTACAGTCGGGTAGAAAAAGCGTTGATTCTCGCGGGGCTCGACCCTCACCTTGGTTTTCTGCACCGTGATGGTTACAACTACAAGAGCCTGGTGTACGATTTTATTGAACCCTTCCGGATTTTTGGCGAAGAACCCGTCTTTCGGCTATTTTCCGGCAAGAAAGTTCGCCAGGATCACGTAGACCAATTGGCCAATGGCGTAAGCTTGAATAAAGAAGGAAAAATATTACTGATTGAACGCTTCAATAAACATTTTGAAGAAGAGCGCATCCGTTACCGTGGCCGCAACCAAACCCGCAGCAACATCATCCAATTTGTAGCCCACCAGTTCGCTAATGAGCTGATCAACCCCGACCAATAATGCACACCTGGATCATGTACGACATCGTCAATGACCGCGCCCGGACTCGGATTGCCAAGTATTGCAAACAGGCTGGCCTGTACCGGGTACAATATTCCGTATTTCTGGGTACAATCTCTACCGAGGAAAAAGACGTACTTGAGTTGCAAATAACTCAGGAAATTGATGAAGAAACCGACAAGGTCTACATCTTCCCGATGGGCCCTTCCGCCATGCGTCAAACCGTATGCCTGGGGCAGGCACTGGATAAAAAATTAGTTACAGATCAAGTCAAAGCACTTTTCTTTTGAACACCCTAAGCATCACCCCCTCCCAGATTATCGAATATCTTTATTGCCCTCGTTACACTTACTTCGAATATGTTCTGGATATACCCCAGTACGAAGAGAAATATTACAAGGTCATAAAGGGACGAGAGGTACACCTGAAACGTGCCCGGGAAAATGCGGATTACCTACGCCGCCGTATTGGCGTAGTTGACAAGCAGCTCAACCAATACCTCAGCAATGAAAGCTTGCGTGGCGAAGTCGACGAAGTATTATGGTTGGAGGACGGTACGATGGCACCACTTGATTACAAATTTGCGGTCTACAAAGACAAAGTTTTTGAGACCTACCGTACCCAGCTTTATTGTTATGCGTGGCTCATTGAACAGAATTACGGACAATCTGTAAAGCGGGCCTTTCTGGTGTACACCCGTAGCCAAAACAAGTTGGTAGAGATACCTGTACGCCCTGAGCACATCGAAGAAGTGCAGCAGGCGGCCAACGCTATTAGCCATGTCATTACCCAAAATCATTATCCCAAAGCTACCAAATACCGCAAAAGATGCGTAAATTGTACCTATCGCAATGTGTGTACACAATAAGGAAAGGCTTCCGGGGAGCAATTTATTTTACATCCACTCCAAAGCAAGCATAAGCAACTCATTACGAACAACTTAACCTTCCGAAATTATCACAGAAATGAACCAAAGTTCTTTGACATTGAGGGGAAAAATGAGCATAATGCTAAAAGTAAATTCGTGCTTTTATGTTGATTTTCAGTAGATTAAGCAGAAAGGCGGCTTCCAGATCGGTATCCATTAGAATAAGGATTGAAACT
>NZ_KB903553.1 GCF_000379805.1 Lewinella cohaerens DSM 23179
ATCCAATAGGTAAGCCGTAAAACCTTTTTCATAAAAGGCTTTCGCGTAACGCCTGATGGTATTATCATCTAACCCCAGTGCAGCCTCAATGACCTTAATCTTATGTCCCTGATGCAACATAATCAAGACCGTAACCTTACGGAATTGGCGAGGTGGCAAATTCGGATGCTTCTGAATTTGTCGTAATTGATCGTACTCGGATTGACTTAGCTTGATTTTCACGCCAAAAAATACGAATTTATCCCAAAACACTTAGTGACGGGTATAGTACGACTTCTATTTGCTTGCAATAGGGGAAAGGTATCTCTTACACCATCCTCAAGCGATAGCGCATCTTTAACACTTAACCTAAATATCTACTGCCGTGTCTATTCAAAAAACATTTAGCGTCCTTCTTCTTTGTTTTATCCTTCAACAAGGAAGTGCCCAGCCAACGCATCTTTTTAACATCGGAGCAGTCGACAGCCTTTATTCCAACATTCTCCACGAATCACGGAAAATCTATGTGCAACTCCCCGCGAGTTATAATCCCGATTCCGACCAAAAGTACCCCGTTGTTTTTGTCTTAGACGGGGAGGTACTGATGGATGCGGTCACTACCGTTTACAACTATTACTACGGCGGATTTCTGCCAGAAATGATCTTGATTGGTATCGATAACAGCGAAAATCGTACGCGAGATTTAACGACTTCCAATATTGAAACAAGGCATAATGCCCCCTTTACAGAAGCGCACGGCGAAGCAGAAAACTTCACCCAATTCATTGCGCAGGAATTGCTACCCTACGTCAAAAGCAAATACCCCGTAACAGATAACCGCACGCTGATAGGTCATTCCTACGGTGGCTTGTTTGCCATCAATACCCTTGTACATCATACGGAGCTGTTCGACAACTACCTCGCCATCGACCCCAGCCTCGACTGGGATGATCAAAAGCTATTAAAAGAAGCTAAGGCCAGTACCCGCCCTGATCGCTTTGCCGAAAAAGCCCTCTTCCTTACCCTCAGTGGCCAACTACACCCCCGAGATTATTCCATCACCATTGATAATGTGATGCAAGACAGTTCGGAATTCACCCTCTTTCCCCGTTCCAATATCGAGTTTTCCCAACTGGGTAAAGACCACGGTGCAAGCGCCCTTGATCTAAAATGGAAGTTCTACCCCAACGACCTCCACGGCACCGTTCCCCTACCTTCGATCCTCGATGGGCTGATAGCGCTTTTTGACTGGTTCCAGATGGAAAACACCGACAAATTCAATAATCCCGACGCCCCAATTGAAGATTTGACAACCGTCATCCGGTATCGGGAAGCTAAACTAAAAACACACTTCGGTTACTTTGTACCGCCCTACGAAGAAGACCTCCTCAACATTCTAGGCTATATGTATTTAGATATGGGTCAGCCCCAAAAATCACGTATGTTTTTCCAATTCAACATCGAATACTACCCTGAAAGCGCTAATGTCTATGACGCATTGGCCGACTTCTATGAATCGCAAAAAGACTACACCAATGCGCTCCTACAAGTAACCAAAGCCTTTGAAATAAGTGGAGATCCTTATCACAAAGACAGAATCTCTGAATTGCAAGAAAAAATAGACGGTAGATAATTACAGCGGAACGTCAAATTACCTATCAAGGCAAATGCACCAAATAAGAGAGCAGTTCACTAAAAACGGGATGATCTTCGGTGATCGTCACTTCGTTCCTCAGAGTTGTTGCAAGCACCTCAGCGTTTTTACAGATTTTCAAACCGTGTAAACTTAGCTTATCTTAGGGAAACAAAACCACATACCTCCTTATGAAAGCGAAGAAGAACACCTCCCGTCGGGAATTCATCAGAAACGGGGTGATTGCCTCCTCTTTTTTTATTGTTCCCCGACACGTATTGGGAGGTGTGGGTTACACGGCTCCCAGTGATCAGCTGGTGCTGGCGGCTATTGGTGCTGGAGGAAAAGGGCGGTCTGATATTTTGCGCGCCTCCGTCAATGGCCGAGAACGAGTGGCAGCACTTTGTGATGTCGACTTTTCGGGCTCAGCAGCGGCTTCCGTAGAACAGTTTCCTGATGCGAAATTGTACGCAGATTTCCGGGTGATGTTGGAGCAGGAAAAAGATATTGATGCCGTAACGATTTCTACCCCCGATCATGTTCACGGCCCGGCAGCGGCTTTCGCGATGGCGAGAGGCAAACACGTTTACGTACAAAAGCCCCTTACACACAATATTCGCGAAGCACGCTTGCTCACGGAAATGGCCCGCCAGCAACAGGTAGTCACTCAGATGGGTAACCAAGGAGCATCAAACCCGCTTTTGCAGTTGGTACAGCAATGGGTGGATAGCGGCCAAATAGGCAAGATCAGTAAAGTACAAGTATGGACCAACCGCCCGGTTTGGCCACAAGGCGTTGCGATGGCGGCACCCGATACCAGCCAAAAACCCGCTGATCTGAACTGGGATTTGTGGCTGGGGCCAGTGCCCGAACGCCCATACACGCCTAACCTGCACCCCTTCAACTGGCGCGGCTGGTGGGACTACGGCACCGGCGCACTGGGTGACATGGGTTGCCACCTGATCGATATTCCTTTCCGAACGCTGGGGCTGAAATACCCTACTTCGGCAGAATGTAGCATCGGGGCCATCTATTCCCGGATGTGGAACGCCGACTATTATCCGGAAGGCTGCCCGGCTTCTTCTTTCGTGACCCTCAAATTTGGCGCAACGAGCAAGAGCCAATCTCCCATCGAAATGACCTGGAGCGACGGTGGTATTCGCCCCGCTCACCCCGACATCATTCCTGCCGACGATGACATGGGCGGCCCAGGGAGTGCCAACGGTGTGCTCATCATTGGCGAAAAAGGCCTCATTGCCACCAACGTCAACGACAGCTCACCGCTGATGCCCAAGCTTTACCTCAACGACGGCACTGTAGAAATTGGGCCACAAACGGAAGAGGACATGGAACCCGAATATGGCCACCAACGCCTGTGGGTAGACGCCTGTAAGGCTGGCTTTGGCAGTAAAGAACACCAGGGCCTCACCTCCTCCTTCGACTATGCTGGCCCCATGACCGAAACCGTCTTGATGGGTAATCTCGCTATCCGCAGCTACCTCCTACGTCGCGAAAACGCAGAAGGCGGCATGGACTTCTATGCCCGCAAAAAACTCCTCTGGGACGGCGAAAATATGCGGATCACCAACATGGAGGAAGCTAATCAATTTGTAGGACGACAGTATCGAGAGGGTTGGGAGATGTAGGAAAAGAGGTAGGAGCTTTTTTATCACATAGATTTTTCAAAACAATCTTAACCCCGAAAAGGCAAGCTATGTGGTGAAACCGTCGCTACAGGGCTACCAAGCCAAACTCAGGTAGAAATACCCTTGTATGCGTCCTTTCTTTTTGTGAATATTGGATTATCGGAAAAATATGGGTCAGGTTTTAGCATAGCAGCCCCTGGAGGTGTGCCAACCGTATGATCGCACTGGTACGGTTGGCGAAAAAATTAGGCGCGCAGGCCGTGAGGCCGGAGCGCGGGGCGAGGAACGACCAAGGACAAGGGATGGCCGGAAGCGACAGCGACCAGACAGCCTGGTGCCGAGGAACGACGGCATGGCCCCTAATAAACATAATATTATACAACCATATTCAATAAATAATACCATTATGAAAAACACCGTACTGTCTTCTAATGACCCCGTCATTGACAAGTTGATGAAAAAGTTGGCCAAGGATAAAAAGCTAACAAAATTGCTTCTCGACTCCCTTGAAAAGGCTCGTAAAACGGCCAAGAAAAACCTGGATGATCTACTGTATAAAGCATTAGACTGGCCCGTAAAACTGGCGACTTACCAAAAGTACCTGGAGGAGTTTGCGCGTTGGATCCCCCAACAGAGTAGTGATCCCGCCTGGACGGCCCCCGGCACCGATGAGCAGCAAGAGGTATACGACCGTTTGTGTCATTTTTATTACCTGATTGACCAGCCCGTGGGGCCAAAAAATTCGGTGATTGTGCAGAATTTGCCTTGGTTTTCGAAGTGGTTGGTGGATTACGCCAACGATTGGGGGAGCTTCCTGGATTCTACCGATTCCTTCAATGATGATATCCTGAATTCTTTTATTAAAGACTCGCCAAAATATGAGGTAGAAAACTCGATGGTCAACGGCAAACCCAATAATCCGAGCGGGTGGTTGACGTTTAATCAGTTTTTTGCCCGTGAGCTGAACCCAGGGCTTCGCCCGATTGCAGATCCTTTTGATAATTCTGTGGTGGTGAGCCCAGCCGACTGTACCTACCGGGCACAATACCGCATTGGGCCAGACTCGACAATTGATCAAATCACCGTCAAGAAAACACATAAATACGCCAGCATCAAGCAACTCCTCAAGGGCAGTGATTACGAAGATGCCTTTGCGAATGGGCATTTTACGCATTACTTCTTGGGGCCATACTCCTACCACCGCTTTCACCTGCCAGTATCGGGCGTGGTAAAGGAGTGCTATCCAGTGATGGGCAAGGTTTTTCTGGATGTAAATATTACCGACAATCAATTTGACGCGCCAGATAACTCGGAGGGAGGGTACGAATTTTATCAGGCACGCGGCATTATCACCATTGACACTACGGATTCGCCCTATGGCAATGTGGGTATTGTGGCTGTGATCCCCATCGGGATGACCCAGGTCTCTTCGGTACACATGACGGCTACGCCGGGTGCGGAGATGCTCAAAGGAGATGAGTTTGGGTACTTCCTTTTTGGTGGTTCCGATATTATCGTCCTCTTCCAAGATGGTGTTAATGCACTGATCGGCGGCAGTACGGAGTACCATCGCTACGGTTCGGTGATTGCTCACTGTGATGATTTGGATGATTTTTAGAGATAACAAGCAGGGGTTTAGAAAACCTAAACCCCTGCTAATCACTACTTAGTACCAGGATTGCACCATTTACACTTCGGATAAAGAAGCCAAAACAGCTATTTCCAGCTCTCGTTCTGGCCGTTGCATCAATAAATTTTTCTCATCTTTATGATATGACGTTTTGCGCGAATTAGCAATCTCCGTCAATCAACAACAAACATCTACGTAAGGAATAATTACTACTTCTAGTCGCTGACAACCAGCAGGCTCAAGAGGTTACTTTTTATTACTAATCCTACTTACGAGATGAAACAATCAACATTATTTATTTTATGCATCCTTCTGTTTGGCAGCAATTATGCGCAAAACACGGTGGAGTACAGTCTTGACTTCTCCACTTTCATGGGAGGAAGCCACTTTGAGCAAGCCCGCGATTTGGCAATTGACGCCGAAGGCAACATTTACATTACCGGTGGCACTTCTTCTGATGACTTTCCTACTACTCCAGGAGCTTACAATACAACTTATAACAATGCTGGCAGCGCAACTGTAGGCGGATGGGGGCCAATGATGGTTTTTGTGTCTAAATTTTCGCCAGAAGGAACACTTTTGTGGTCGACGCTATTGGGAGGCCCCAACTACGACCGGGCCTACGCTATAGAAGTAGACGACGATGGATACGTATACGTGGGTGGCCGAGCAGGCGACGATTTCCCAACCACTACGGGGGCATTCCAGGAGGAATTTGTACAAGGGTCAAGCATCAATAACCTGTATGGTCACCAAAACGGATTTATTGCCAAACTCTCACCCGACGGCGCAGACCTCGTGTGGGCAACCTACTACGGAGGGGATAGTTTTGGTTTTTTTCGAGATATCGACGTTGATGAGGATGGTTACGTATACGGTATCTTAAATGCCGTTCGCCTCGAACCTCCAGGAATATCCATCGATGCTTTTGACACCAGCCATAATGGGAGCTACGATATGGTTGCCGTAAAATTCAATCAGGACGTAAGTGCTGTTGAATGGGCGACATTTCTTGGTGGCTCGGGAGAAGACCGCGGTGGCCCTGCCGTACGGGTGGGAACGGACAAAAGTGTATTTATAGGTGGGTCAACAAAGTCGAACAATTTCCCTACCACTGCCAGTGCTGTACAAACACAGCGCAATGGATCCAGTGATTTTTTCGTGACCAGAATTGCACCAGATGGAACCGATTTGATTTACTCTACTTACTTCGGCGGGAATAGTGATGAGTTTTCTGAAACCCACAGCTTACACGTTGATCACCTCAACCAAGCCTACGTTGCCTGTGGAACTCTATCTACCGATATACCCACCACCTTAGGTGCTATCAAACCCACAAAAACGGACATCAATGATGTGGATGCTTTATTTTTCAAACTCTCTGCTGATGGCTCCCAACTACTGGCATGCACTTACTTTGGTGGCCTCAACGTAGATAGCCCCGAAGGATTAAGGGTAGATATGGATGGACACCTTTATGTTGGAGGAGGTAGTAGCTCCATAGATTTGCCAGTCACGGCTGATGCTCCTCAGGCGCAGCTAGCGGGCGGGAACGATGGCTTTGTTGTAAAATTGAATCTTGATTTTTCAGAGGCTCTCTTTTGCAGCTACTACGGCGGAAGTGATGACGAATCTGTTCGTGCTTTTGGGCTTAGTGACGACGGTACGGTTACCCTATCTGGACAAACTGCTTCAGAGGACTTTCCAATTACAGCAGGAGCCTTTCAGCCGATGCACGCCAGCCCTAATGGCAACCAACCCGATAGCTACCTCGCTCAATTTGAAGCAGAAGAAGTTACGGCGCTTGAAGATCTTTTGATCAATTCATCAGCAAGCGTATCGCTATTTCCTAACCCTACAAACAACAAAGTAAGTATTGCGACCAATGGTCAGAATATCAAAACGATGATGGTTATAGCTACTAGCGGCCAGGTACTAATGAAAGTCGAAAACATCAATGATGTTAGCCAAATATTGGAAACCGGTAGTCTTCCTGAGGGGCAATACTTTGTCAAAGTCATCTTTGCCGACGAGACAGTGGTTGTTAAAAAATTGGCAGTGATAAATTAGAGGCTCCATCGTATATTACGAACTACCGTTTTTGAACCATATTAGGGATTATAAGGGCATTTAAGAGGAGGTTTAACACCTCAAGTAAACCCTCTCCCTTCTAAGGCCCGCGGGTGCTTTAGCAAGCCGCGCGCGCCTGTGATCGTACCATTGCGTAATCGCACTGGTACGATCACCCTCCCCTACTCTGACCAACCTCAATGCACTAGACTTTTGCCCGTTGAAGAAACTCTCAGGTGAAAAACACATCAGCGTCGGGAGGATTTCTAACGAAAACCCTACCTTTATCCAACACCACCTTTCATCCATAATGACCATAAATACGATTGACGATGTCATTGCTACGCTGGAATTCATCATCCAGGAATCCGAGGACAACAACAGTACGCAAGGCTATTTTGCAGCCCTTTACTTAAAGGTTACTCGTCAGGTCAAGGCAGGCATTCTTGCTGGCGACTTTCAGGATAATGACCGGATGGAACAGCTGGACGTTACCTTTGCAAAGCGATACATTGATGCCTACTTTGCCCACCAACAAGGCAAAGCTATCAGTCAATCCTGGGAAGCGGCATTCGCGATGGCCGATGGGTACTGGCCTATTGTTATCCAGCACTTGCTCAGCGGCATGAATGCACACATCAATTTGGATTTGGGCATTGCTTCGGCCGAGGTCATGAAGGGGCAAGATATTCAGGGACTGCACACCGACTTTAATCGTATCAATACTATTTTGGCGGGGCTTGTCAATCAAGTACAGCAAGAACTGGCCACCATTTGGCCAACACTTCACTGGATACTCCGTAAAACTAATCGGATCAATAAATTCCTCACCGACTTCAGTATGGAAACGGCTCGCGATGGGGCTTGGCGCTTCGCAAAAAAAATCGCCCATACTACTGATGATCAGTGGGCAGTTACCATTCATGATCGAGATGAAAGGGTAGCACGAAATGGCAGTATCATCAGCCAGCCGGGGTGGGTTATCAGCTTTGCTTTGAAAATCATCCGGCTGGGAGAGAGGGGTACTATCCGGCAAAAGATCAGGGAATTGAACGCATCGAAATGAATGAAAAAGAGGTAAAGCTAGGGCTGAAAGAGAACTGGCAACAGTTTACGCTTCTGGTCATCGTGAATGCCTTTGTAGGGGGAATGGTTGGTATGGAAAGAACAATCATCCCTCAGTTTGCCGAGCTTGAATTTGGTATAGCTTCCAAAACAGCCCTTTTATCCTTTATCACTGCATTTGGCATCTCCAAAGCCATCGCCAATTACTATACCGGACGGTTAGCCAATCAGCTGGGTCGAAGAAACCTCTTATTGCTTGGTTGGCTCCTTGCCATTCCTATTCCCTTTCTCCTAATTTATGCCCAAAGTTGGACTTGGGTGATTTTTGCAAATATTCTCCTTGGTATTAGTCAAGGGTTAACCTGGAGTAGCACTGTAGTGATGAAAATTGATCTAGTCGGAGAAAAAAAACGAGGCTTCGCCATGGGTATTAATGAATTTGCCGGATACTTTTCGGTGGGGCTAGTGGCCTTCCTGTCTGGTTATATCGCCAACCGATACGGCGTTACTCCTTATCCGTTTTACCTGGGGATTTTCATCTCAATCGCTGGACTATTACTTACCTACTTCTGGGTCAAAGACACCAATATTTTTGTGCAAAAAGAAAATGCTGCCGATAATACCAAGCCCTTAGGAAACATCTTTATCGAGACTACTTTTCAAAACAAAACCCTCAGTTCTGTAACGCAGGCTGGATTAGTCAACAACCTCAATGACGGCATGATCTGGGGGCTGCTCCCTATCGTACTTCTTTCCCTTCAGTATAATCATGAAAACATCGGCATCATCGGAGCTATCTACCCCACCGTTTGGGGTTTCGGACAACTGTTTACCGGCAAAATGTCGGACCATTATTCTAAAAAGGCCATGCTATTCTGGGGTATGTTATTGCAAGGAATTGCCATCATGCTCATTCCGGCAACCAGTAGCTTTTTTATGCTCGCGGTTATTTCCGCAACCTTAGGACTTGGAACCGCATTGGTTTACCCTACCTTCCTGTCTACTATTGCTCAGGCTACATCCCCGATCCAACGAGCAGAAAGTATTGGANCGTTCCGGCTATGGAGGGACCTAGGCTACGCACTCGGCGCTGTCATTTCAGGGGTTACTGCCGATGTTTTCGGTGTTCAATACGCCATTTATCTCATCGGAATACTAACAATTGTATCTTCTCTAATCATTCAATTTCGGATGCCTAAAATTTGATGGTAACCAATGGCCGATGCCGCATAATTCCTCTACCAGAATTCATAGAGTTTTAACCTACCTGTTTTCAGGGGTAAGACACAGCAAGGAGTCCTCTAATTTTGAGGTTTAAACCTAAAAACATTCCCCTATGAAGTATTTTACCCTATTACTATTTTCTTTTTCCTGCTATTTCCTTCACGCCCAAGATTGCGCAGCTGGATGGGCGTATTACCAAAACGTAAGCATCGACAATAGTTTGGGCGGTAACCTTACCGATTACCAGGTAGCCATCGAACTCAACACTGCAGACTTGGTTGCTCAAGGCAAAATGCGCGCCGATGGTGCAGATCTGCGGGTTTACACCACCGATTGTACCCTACTCCCCTTCTGGGCTGATAGCCTTGGGCTCAATACCGCTACCCAGGTATGGGTCAAAATTCCGAGTATCGCTGCTGGTGCAAGTATGGATGTACAAGTTTACTATGGNAAAGCTGATGCTACGTCGGCTGCCGATGGTGACAATACGTTTCTTTTCTTCGATGATTTTGAGGGAGCCGAAGTGGATGCAAACAAATGGGAAGCCGTTGGCGAATATGCTACTTTTGGAGTCAACGACGGGTTCCTTCAGTACGCCAGTACCGCTATGAATCCAGGCCCACGGTTCAAGTTCGCCCGCAGCAAAGCTACCTTCTCAGAGCAAGTTATTTTTGACTTTGTTATTGAACGAACCAACGCGGATGGTTTTGGGTTCAGCAGTTCGGAAGAAGACCTGAGTCGCTTCCTTATCCGAGATTCTGGTTTTGGATTTGATACACTTAATCAAATTGCGGTTATGCTGGACACCACTAGTAATGGCTCAGCATCGCAAAACACTTACCCGATTTTGCGTTTTGACCGTTTCGCGTTTAATACTGTTTCCATTACCCCGCATATCAACGATGATAATCAGTTTGTGATCACTCGTTTTGCCAACGAAGGCCTCGGTGATGAAAATCTGGACACCTTCACCGTCAATAATATCAATATGCCAGGTTTTCATTTTATCGTGAGTAGTTTTTCTAACACCTTTATCATTGAAATGGACAACATTCGCGTACGTCAGCATACAGCTACCCCTCCGGTGAGTACCAACGGGGCAGAAATATTTCTTGATCCAAGCAACCTGACCTCCTTGATTGACCCTAGCCGCGTGCAGGTATTTCCTAACCCTGCTACCGAGCAGAGCCAGATCAGCATTGATTACCAAGAACCGGTATCAGTGCAAGTCTTCAATGCTCAGGGCCAGCAGTTTAGCAACTTAAATATTCGCCTGAATCCGGGGCAATCCGCTTCCCTGGCTACCTCACAATTACCTGCAGGTCTGTACCTCCTTCAATTTAATCGCTTATCAGATGGTGCTTTGTTACACACCCATTCTTTGAGCGTGGTGAAGTAATTAGAAATATCCCCCAAAGTTTCAAAGTAGTGAAAGAGGAAAAATTCGATCTTCCTTCTTTTAATACTGTCGAAAAATCCCAAAAAATCAATGCAGTTATTGATGTACCCGGAGCACGGAAGCGTGCTTCGGGTATTTTTTTTGACTTACTTCTTACGTTTTGTTAAAATCCTGTCAATGAATTTGGCGTTATAGAACAGCACGAAAACCAATTGAACATTCGTTTTTCAAATAATTGACTAAGCGGTTCATTTCAAGCGTGTTAACTATTTGAAAAACTTAGAAGAAGGTGCAATTGGTTTTTTGCGCAATATTGACATTGGTCTCCCAAAAAATCTGCATTTTTGCAAAAATGATATTTCTCTAACTATGCGAATTATAACTACGCTTTTATTCTTAGCCTTCTCCTTGACAGCTTGGGCCCAAGAGGGCTTTGAAATCAAAGTAAACATCGACGGTTACCAGCAAAAAGAACTTTACCTTGCGTATTACCTCGGCGACAAGCAATACATACTAGATACCGTGGCCAGAGCCGACGACGGTAGCTATACTTTCAGTGGCGAAGAAGCACTGGAAGGAGGAATTTACCTGGTCGTAATGGCACCTGATAATCAGTTTTTCCAGATTTTGGTTGACGAAAAAAACCAACGATTCAGCCTTACGACAGCAATGGGAGAAACCCAGCTGGAAAACACCCAATTTACCAACTCGCCAGACAATCAAGACTTTTACGATTACCTGCTGTATCTCGCTGATCAAAGAAAAGAAGGAGATGAGTTCCAAAAGACCCTGAGCTCAGAAAACGCTTCTGAAAAGGATAAAGAACAAGCAAAAACGGCGCTTGAAGGACTGAGTGACAAAGTACTGGCTTATCAGCAAAAATTCATCACAGACCACGCTGGCAGTCTACCCGCAGCCATCATCGAGGCCAACCTGCCTACTGATTTCCCCGAGTTCACCGGCACCGAAGAAGAGATCAACAATAAGAAATGGCGCTGGATGCAAAAGCATTATTTCGACAATATTAATCTTGGTGACACGCGTATGCTGCGTACACCTTTCCTTTTCCAAAGGGTCGATTACTTTGTACAAAAGCTGCATGTTCAGCACCCCGACAGTATCGCTATTGCTGTCGATTTTGTACTAGAAAAGATGCGCCCTTCAGAAGACAACTTCAAATTTTACCTGATCCACTTCCTAAACTTCTATGCTGCCTCTAAATTTGTTGGTATGGACGCCGTCTATGTTCATTTGGTAGACAAATACTACGCCGTAGGCCTCGCTCCCTGGACCGAGCAGGAACAACTCGATAAGATTGTTGACAATGCCAACCGCCTTCGTCCTTTACTTATCGGCGAGACAGCACCAGATTTGCTCATGGAACGCCGTGATGGTAGTAAAATCAGCCTGTCTGATGTAGATTCGCCCTACACGGTACTCTACTTCTGGCGTTATGATTGTGGCCATTGTAAAAAATCAACGCCCATCCTGGCTGAGTTCTATCAAAAATTCAAAGACCGTGGCGTAGAAATTTTCGCTGGCTGTGCCAAGCTTCGTGATGAAGTGCCTGAATGCTGGGATTATATCGACGAAAATGAGATTGGCGAATGGATTCACGTTGTAGACCCCTATGGTCGGTCTCGCTTTATGACGACCTACGACTTGAAGACCACCCCACAGATCTACGTCCTCGACAAAGACAAAAAAATCATCTCCAAACGCCTGGGAGCCGAACAGCTCGAAGAACTCTTCAACCGCCTGCTAGAGGAAGAGACCCTCGAAATTGAGCGGAGTAAATAATACGAGGTTTCACCTCGTCGTACTGGGTACTGGGATTTAGCTCCGCTGATCCTTGTACCTAGTACTAAGTACCTTCTACTTTTTTGCCTTCCTTACCAGTTCCTTCTTCAGCAAACGGAGGTACATTTTATTCATTTTACCGACGATGTAAGCAGCCGAGGAGTCAGGAACATTCATGCTCTGCAAGATTAAACTGGCCTCGTCTGTAGCACTTGGGCTGAGGACAAAATGAATATCGTTTAGCGTATCATCGTCTACAATCAATTGGGGAATAACGTAAAATTGATGGCGAGCCTGTGAAGTACTGTCCCCAAAATAGCGATAAGCTCCTACAGAATCTTGGCGCTCATATTCCTCAAAAACAATGCCTTCTTCAGTGAGCCGATCAAGGATTTCCGCTGGAGATTTTTTGATCTTGTAAGGAGACTCATAAAACCGTACATTCCCTGGCGCATCCGCCGAAAGGCGATACCAATAAGGAGGAGATGTTGCTACGAAACTCCCTGCCGTTACTAATAAAAACACCCCACTCCATCGAGCGGGCTGAAGGTTTAGCACCCAACCATGGAACTGCTGAGGCTTCCGGATCATCCACCAAGGCAAAGGCAAGATCAACAACGCAATATAATCCGTATAGTCCACTACCCTACTGATAGGTATAGGCGCGATAAGGTTATACCATTCGATGAACGGTGTTGCCAGTGGCGTTTTCCAAAAAAGAAAAAATAAAGCACTCCATAAAATAGCCCGTTCTTTCAAGCGAGGAAACACATAAGCGAGGCAGAGTGGGAGCAGAATCAACCCGGCAAAATCTGATAGTTTTCCAGTAAGATCATTAGCGTAAATAGCTTTCCAAAAATGATCATTCAGCACCAATACCAGTAACGCAACTAGAAAAACATAATTGAGCAAAAGCGCGGCCCGAAACCTTGTAGGCAAAATATTTTTTGGTGTTTTCATACAACATATATGTTTTTCAAAAGGTTACGCAAATGGTTTTGATCGAACAGCAACAAGCTACTCCCTATTGATATTTTGGAATAAAAAATTCCTACTTATCCATAAGCTGGCCCATCAAGTTACTTACAGTTGGTGAGCTTTGTTACTTCTCTTTCATCGAACGTCTAAATGTCCTACCTTTAGGGGCAATAAACTAAAACTTATTATGAAACAATCAATGTACGGGCTACTCCTTGGGCTCTTATTCACAGGGTCTGCCTTATCTGCTCAGGTTCTAGACCAGGGCAACTTTATGATCGGCTCTACCGTCGGTTTTTCTGTTGCGCAATCCAGCATCAAATTCCAGTCGACCAATATGGATGACGAAGGAGAAGGCCCTTCTTCTGCACAGTTTACCTTGGCACCTAACGTCGGTTATTTTCCCGTCGATAATTTTGTCTTGGGCCTCGGCATGAACTACACCTTCAGCAGTATCGACGAACCCAACCAGGATCGTAACGAAGATAGCAACCTGCTTTTTGGTCCTTTCATGCGTTATTACGTTCCCTTAAATGACGATACGGCTTTGTTTTTTCAGACCGACTTCGGTTTTGGCAATGCCTCCGATGATTTGCTAATTGCCGGTCAGCGCCAAAAGATCACCTCCAACATTTTTGCCTTAGGTGTCGGCCCTGGTTTTACCATCTTCTCCGACGCAGCCATTGGTATTGAAGCATTATTCAAGTACAACTTTGCCCGTTCTTCTTTTGATACGGACATTAACGGCGTCATCTCCGAAACCACGACCCGTACCAACCAGTTCGACCTTTCCATCGGCGTACAGTTTTACTTTGGTGGAGTGCAAAAAGTAGGTACTGGCAGTAGCAACACACGTCCGACACCAGCACGCCCAGGGTTCTAAGCGCATTATAGCAAAAGCTTTCCTTGGATCATATTCAGGGGCCATGCCGGTAGGGGCGTTGCGTTGCAAACGCCCCTACGGCACCGCGCTGTCTGTCGCTAGCGCTCCTGCCCATCACTTGTCCTTGCGCCATCCTGGCACCGCGCTCCGGCCTGTTGGCCTGCGCGCCTATTTTTTGCGCCAATCGTACCAGTGCGATCTACGGTTGGGACAGCATCTCAAATATACAGGCTTCCCGACCTTCTTGGTCGGGACTTTATCTTTCTGGTCGCCTGACCAGCGTAAAATGGGCTAATACTGACTGCTGGTCGGGAGACCAGCGGGATATAATCCCGACCAAGGAGGTCGGGATAGTTCGGAAACTAACATGAGCGGGCTAATCCCTCTACCCTCTACTCAAAATGGCGATACCATCGTCAACGCATCCCTTTACAAGTTTAGCCCAAATACCAAAAGTCCAGTTTAACCCTTTTGGAAAATTTTATTTTTCAAAAAACAAATCCTACATTGTAATTTAAACCAACCTCTTTCTGAATTATGCGCTTCACTCTATTATTAGTGCTTGCAGGCCTCGCCTGGGGCCTACACGCCCAAATTGTCAACCCAAACAAAGTCCGTTTTGGTAAATTTTCCGACGAGGAAATTGAATTAAAAACCTACTCCCTTGACCCCGATGCGGAGGCTGTTATCCTTTTTAGCGAAGGCAAAATGTGGATGGACTATGACCCCAGCACCGATGGTTTTGAACTCATGATGGAAAGGCATCATCGCCTCAAAATTTTAAAAGCCACCGGCGTGGATCATGCTACCTTTATCTTTCGGCTTTCCAATAGTACCACCACTTCGTCCAGAGAAGAAATCATCAATATTAAAGGTATCACCCTTAATACAGCAAACGGGGAAGAAGAGGAAGTTAAACTCACCAAGGAAGGCATCTTTGACGAATCCATCAGCGATGGGTTAGATCAACTCACCATTACCTTTCCGCAAGTGAAGGAAGGTGCCATTATTGATTTGAAGTACACTTACAAATCTGACTATATAGCAAATATTCCGACCTGGTATTTTCAAAGAAGTATACCTACCGATTACAGTTATTTCGAAGCTGTTTTTCCGGAATATTTTTTCTACTCGGTAGATATGAAAGGCTTTTTCAATGATCGACTCCTCGAAAACACCGTAGCTGAAACAGGCTCCAGATCCTTAATTATTCCCGGTGGCCGCAACGGTAATCAACAGCTTGACTTTAGTACAAGAAGCTACCGTTGGTCGGCAAAAGAAATTCCTGGTCTGCAATCAGAAACCTTCTCACCAGCAGCCAGCAATTACTTCTTTCGGGTCGATTTTGAATTGGCCAGCGTTAATTTTCCTGGTCAGCTAGGCCGAAACTATTCTCAAAGCTGGGAAGATATTGCTACTTATTACCGTAAATTTTCGGGCAACCGGGCTTATCTAAATCCCAAAAAAGAGGTAGAAGAAATGGTCGCCGATTGGACCAGCGGTATTGACGCCCCCGCGGAAAAACTAATCGTCATTTACGAGCAAGTCAAAAGACGCCTGGAATGGGATGGCCGCTATGACCTGGCTGCCGGTATTACCCCAGCTAAACTTTTGGAACTGAGTAGTGGTACTTCCGGCGACCTCAACTTCTTCCTTATTAGTGCATTGCGGGCCGCTGGCATCACTGCCAATCCGGTTTTGGTAAGTACCCGTAATAACGGCTATCTCTCACTCGCCCGCCCATCGCTTCAGCAATTCAACCACGTCATCGTACACGCTACACTTCCCGACAACGGCTATCTTTTACTCGATGCCAGCCAAGGTGACGTCCCGCTACCGCTCCTGCCCCTACACGACCTCAACGACCGAGGACGTCTTATCCTGGAAGAGTCCTCTACTTGGGTAGACTTGACAGCTCCTTCCGAACACAAAACAGCCCTACAACTGAAGCTTACATTACAACCCGATGGCTCCCTCAATGGTACTGCCAAATATAAAGCCTCCGGATATGCAAGCCTGGAGGATCGTAGAGAACTGAACCAAGAAACCAACATCCAGCAACACCTTGAAAAATGGACAGGGCAAACCATGTCAGCGGTAGAAACCACCGGGTTTGACAACAGCTATGAGGATATCAACGTCACCGCACAAATGGATGCATCTGCAGCCGTGATGAACAATGAAAACCTATATTACGTCAATGCCATTATGGCCTCCCATTATCCAGAAAACCCGCTCACTACCGAAACAAGGCTCTTCCCGGTTGACTTACAAGTTCCTCGGGAGTATGTCTACGTATTACAATTGGACCTGGGGGAAGGCATTGTCATAGAGGAAATTCCGGAGTCTATCAAATTTGCGCTGCCCGAAGGGAAAGGGCGTTACTCGCTTCGTTTTATCGAACTCAATGGCAACCTCCAAATCATAGAAAAACTATCCTTCGATGATCCTTTTTTCTATGCTCAGGAATACGCCGCTCTCAAGAACTTCTTTGATCTAGTTGTCGAACAACAGCAGGCCATGGTGGTGTTGCGGAAGGAGTAGAACTTTAATAGCCACTAAAGCACTAAAACACGGAATTACACGAAAGTTTTTTTTGCCACGGAGGCGCGGAGACGCAGAGCTACAGCGTTTTTTTTCAGCCACAGAGACACAAAACACAGAATATTTTTTGTGGATTTTAGTGCCTTGGTGTTTTTGTGGCTAATTACATGGCAAACTGCTGCCCTAAAACATAGAAGCTTTTACAAAGATCACCAATAAACCATCAGGTTTGGGATGCGTGTGGCTCATATCAGTTGTCCTGTCAGACGTCCGTGTGTGAGCATCCATCACTTGCTGCAAGCGATAGCCCTGGTGGACATGATCATCAATTAATTGCTGAAGATTCTGGGCAACTTCTTCTCCCGTCAGCGGACGGCGAGGGGTAGAAGACCACTTAAGGTTCTCTTGATCTTCGATGCTGGATAAAAACTCAACTTTATAGGCATTGCTCATGGCGGCTTTTTTAATTCTCCACCAATCTACAACTAATCAGTTTGCATTGTAACTTGCTTTCGACAAAGCTGGATGAAAAGCCGATATTTGACTAAAGTCCTTGTTGCATTTCCAAGAACACATAACGACTAGGAGAAAGATATGCTGCAAAATATTTGCCATGACAACTATCTGTCTTTATCTTTATGCCAGTCCTAACCAAATACCATTCTCATGCCCATCTACCACCGTCTAGGTCAGTTGCCGCCCAAGCGCCATACCATTTTCGAGAAGCCAGATGGCAGCATATACCACGAGCAGCTGTTTGGCACTATCGGTTTCGACGGAATGTCGTCGTTGCTTTATCACCACCACCGCCCCACCATGGTAGAATCGGTAGGTGAATCGGTAGATGTAAGCCCCAAATTAGCGGTCGCCAAGAACATGAAGTCGCGTAAGCTGATAGGGTTTGATGTTCCACCACAGGATGATTTCCTGGACAGTAGGGTCACATTGCTCCTCAATAGCGATATTCATATTGGTCTGGCTGCTCCCCGCAAATCGATGACCGAGTATTTTTACAAAAATGCTGATGCAGATGAGATGCTGTTCATCCATCAAGGCACTGGCACGTTGCGTACCCTGGTAGGTAACATTCGTTTTGAATATGGTGATTACCTCATCATCCCACGGGGCATGATCTACCAAATCGAGTTTGACACAGAAGAAAACCGCATTCTTTACGCAGAATCGTTTGACCCCATCTATACGCCCAAGCGTTACCGCAACTGGTTTGGTCAACTGCTGGAACATTCCCCTTTCTGCGAACGTGATTATAAACTTCCCCAGGATCTAGAAACGCATACAGAAAAGGGGCAGTTTTTGGTAAAAATAAAGAAGCAGCAGACCCTAACGGATTACGTCTATCAGGCCCACCCCTTTGATGTGGTCGGATGGGATGGTTACAATTTCCCCTACGGGTTTTCCATTCACAATTTTGAACCCATTACCGGACGCGTACACCAGCCACCACCCGTACATCAAACATTTGAGTCGAAAGCTTACGTAATTTGCTCCTTCTGCCCAAGGCTCTACGACTATCATCCCAAGGCTATTCCTGCACCTTACAATCATTCCAATATCGACTCGGATGAGATGCTCTACTACGTGGATGGCGATTTCATGAGTAGAAATGATATTGGCCCTGGCGTTATCACTTTGCATCCTGGCGGCATTCCTCATGGCCCTCACCCTGGCGCCTATGAACGCAGTATCGGTCAGACAAAAACAGAGGAACTGGCTGTCATGATCGATACCTTCAAACCACTACAACTCACCGAGGCAGCAATGAAGCTTGACGATGGGAAGTATTTCCGGTCGTGGTTGGATCATTAATTGATGGTTGATGGTTGATGGTTGATGGTTGATGGTTGATGGGAAGGTCAGGAGGATAGTTTTTATAATAAGAACTTTCGGTTTGAATCGAATTAATCAATTTTTATTTTCAAAAATTAAATTTTAAACTATTTTGTATTTTTTGATATTTCCTCATCATAAAAAGCAGGATGTTATGTCAAAAATTAATAGTTTTCAAGATTTGGACTGCTGGAAGAATGCGCGAAAATTGGCTGTCGCTATTTATCAACTTAAAGGAGAAATAAATAAGGACTATGGTCTAAGAGATCAGCTACGAAGAGCCTCAATATCCATAATGAACAACATAGCCGAAGGTTATGGGAGGTTCTCAAATAAAGAAAAAATACGCTATTTAGAAATAGCTCAAAGTTCGACTAATGAAGTACAAAGTATGCTCTTTATCTTGGAAGACTTATCTTATTTAGAGTTAACCGAAACTCAACACTTGAGAGACTTGGCTACAACAACCCAAAAACAAACATGGGGCCTAATCAAGTATCTAAGAAACAATTGACCTAACCATCAACCTACAACAATCAACTTACAACCAAATAATATGACCCCCTGGCTTAATACCACCCCCAACCCCGACTTCTCCATCTACAACCTGCCTTTTGGCATATTCTCCACCGAAGAACTCAGCCCTCGGGCGGGTATCGCCATTGGGGATCAGATTGTTGACCTCTGCGAAATGGGGCAACAAGGCTACTTTGCCGACCTGGGATTTGACAGTTGGGTATTTGAACAGAAGACCCTCAATCGCTTCATTGGGTTAGGAAAAAAAACGACCAACAAGGTACGTATCAGGGTACAGGAATGGCTCTGCGACGAGGCCTCTCCGCTGGCCAAACATCCTGCTGGATTGGTCGCACAAAGTGATGTTCAGATGCACCTACCGGTGCGCGTGGGCGACTATACCGACTTTTATTCGAGTATCGAGCACGCCACTAATGTAGGTATGATGTTCCGTGACCCGGAAAATGCGCTGCTGCCTAACTGGAAGCACATTCCAGTAGGTTACCACGGGCGGGCTTCCTCTATTATTCCTTCGGGAATACCGATCCACCGCCCCAAGGGGCAACTGATGCCTAAAGGCGCCGACAAACCTGTCTACAAAGCCAGTGGTCGCCTTGATTTTGAATTAGAGATGGCCTTCATCATTGGCAAAGAAAATGAACTGGGAGAACCAGTGAGTACCTCCGAAGCCGAGGACTATATCTTCGGGATGGTGGTTTTCAATGATTGGTCAGCGAGAGATATCCAAAAATGGGAATACGTGCCACTAGGGCCTTTCCTAGGTAAAAACTTTGCGTCTTCGGCCTCTCCGTGGGTAGTGACGATGGAGGCACTTGCTCCATTTCGAGTACAAGGCCCGGCGCAAGATCCACCAGTACTTCCCTACCTCGAATACGAGGGACTGCACAATTACGACATTCACCTATCAGTAAGTATCGAAACCGAAGATGGTACAGATAATGTTGTGAGCCAATCGAACTACAAATACATGTATTGGAATATGCTTCAGCAACTGGCCCACCATACGGTCAATGGTTGTAACATGCGTATTGGCGATATGCTGGCTTCAGGTACCATTAGTGGTAAAGATGCCAGTGCTTATGGCTCTATGTTAGAGATTTCATGGTCGGGCAGTAAACCCATCACTTTGGCTGATGGCAGCACACGTACCTTTATTGAAGATAACGATACGGTGATCATGAAAGGCCACGCCGAGAAGGATGGTATGCGGGTAGGATTTGGTGAAGTAAGGACCAAGGTGTTGCCGGCGAAATAGGTTGCCCAACAAAAATAGGATAGAACGCGGATTAAACGGATTTACACGGTTTTAAACATAGAGAATCAATCATAAGTAATGAATAAAGGTATCACTACGATTATTCCCGGTGAAGTATCCACGGGCAGGTTACATGGTTTTTTGGTCTCGTCGGTAGCGCCGCGGCCGATTGCTTTTGCCAGTACGATTGATAAAGCAGGGAACGTCAACTTGAGTCCTTTCAGTTTTTTCAATGTTTTTGGGGCCAACCCTCCGATTATGATTTTCTCGCCAGCACGGCGCGTGCGGAACAATACGACCAAACATACGCTGGAGAACATTAAGGAAGTAGCCGAAGTGGTGATCAATATTGTGAACTACCCGATCGTTGAGCAGATGTCGCTGAGTAGTACCGAGTACGACAAAGGGGTCAATGAATTCATGAAGGCCGGCTTGACCGAAGTAGCTTCCGAAAAAGTAGGGCCACCCCGTGTAGGAGAAGCACCGGTAGCCATGGAGTGCGTGGTAGAGCAGGTCATAGAAACAGGCAAGGAAGGCGGTGCTGGCAATTTAGTTATCGCCAGAGTCGTGGCCATGCACATTCGCAACGAATACCTCAATGAGCAAGGAACGCTAGACACCCACAAGCTAGACCTGGTGGCCCGTATGGGCGAAAGCTGGTACTGCCGCGCCAGCGGTGATGCCCTTTTTGAGATTCCTAAACCGCTCCAAACCCTGGGTATTGGCGTAGATCAACTGCCGGAAAGCGTCCGCAATAGCAGCATCCTCACCGGCAACAACCTGGGCCGACTGGGAAATATAGAGCAGCTGCCAGATGATGCTACAGTAAAGGCTTTTGTGAATACTGATCCGGAAATGCAAAAACTACTCGTAGCAAAGGCCGGTTCACCTACAGATTTAGAAGAAGCCTTGCACCGCTACGCCCAAACCCTGTTGGCTGCTGACAAGGTAGAGGAAGCGCTGATGGTATTGCTTTGGAAGGAGGTATAATATAAACCACGGAATACACCGAACACACGGAAGGAGGTATAATATAAACCACGGAATATACCGAACACACGGAAGGAGGTATAATATAAACCACGGAATACACTGAACATACGGAAGAAGGTATAGGGTAAACCACGGAATACACTGAACACACGGAAGGAGGTATAGGGTAAACCGCGGAATACACGGAACACACGGAAGGAGGTATAATATAAACCACGGAATACACTGAACATACGGAAGGAGGTATAGGGTAGACCACGGAATACACTGAATAAATTAAGGATATGAATGGGCAAAATGAGTTATTGTATAAAGAGGAGAGTTATTTGATTCGGGGTGCTGTATATGAGGTCTACCGGGAAATGGGAGCTGGTTTTTTGGAGGCGGTGTATCAGGAATGCCTGGAAAGAGAGTTGCACAACCAGAACATCCCCTTTGTGTCACAGCCTACCTTGAATCTTTTTTACAAGCAGGAAAAGCTGATTACGACATATAGGCCGGATTTGATTTGTTATGACAAGATTATAGTAGAGTTGAAGGCCGTAAAGGAAATAGCAGATGAACACCGGGCTCAATTGCACAATTACTTGAAAGCAACTGGCTTGCGACTTGGATTTTTGGTGAATTTTGGTCACTACCCCAAAGCAACTATAGAGAGAATCATAAAATAACACCCCTCAGATAGTTGAATATTTCAGTGTATTCCGTGTCTTCCGTGGTTAAAAAGAGCATATACATTGAAGAGTTGAATGGTATACGAGGGATAGAAGCTGCTCCGTAGGGCAGAGTTTTATACCCTGCACGAAGAAGCAGCAAATAGCCCGGTGCGAGACGGCATGGCCCCAAAACAACTAAAGGGCAAGTACTCAAAAGGTTTTTTAAAATAAAAATGGAATCTACTGTCACATTAAGCCATTGACATAGATATAAGTGAGTAAACAAGCAAAAATTATTAACCACTTATATCAACAAACGATGACTAATACACAACTATTCACCCGCCTTTTGGCCTTATTACTGGTGACTACTAGCCTAGTAGCCTGTGACCCTGAAAATATTGACGATACTTCCTTCACACCGGTTTTTGATTGTCCCGATATTGATGCGAATATTGGCGATGATTGTATGACTGCTGCGGGAGTTGTAGGTACTGTAAATGCAGATTGCGAATGTGAGCTACCTACCAGCTATGACTGCCCCGACACCAATGCCAATATTGGTGATGAATGTGAGACACCAGCGGGGGATACTGGTACTATAAATGCAGATTGTGAGTGTGAACTATCCACCGGCTATGACTGCCCCGATATCAATGCTAATATTGGTGATGACTGTGAGACGCCAGCAGGAGGCACTGGCACCATAAATGCAGATTGTGAGTGTGAACTATCCACCAGCTATGACTGCCCCGATATCAATGCCAATATTGGTGATGATTGTATCACTGCTGCGGGGGATGTAGGTACTGTAAATGCAGATTGTGAGTGTGAACTACCTAACAGCTATGATTGCCCGGATCAGAATGGAAACATTGGCGATGCATGTTTTATCCAGGGTGGATTTTTTGGAATAATCAATGAGGATTGTGACTGTATCTTTGTCATCAACTATGATTGTCCGGATATCAATGCTAATATTGGCGATGAATGTGTGACTGCATCAGGTAATGTAGGTACTGTAAATGCAGATTGCGAATGTGAACTACCGGAAGTAGACTGTCCGGAGCTGGGCTTGAACATCGGCGACGATTGTTCAAATCCTATAATGGGAGCAGGCACCGTAAATGCAGATTGCGAATGCGAAGTAGCTACCGTAGACTGTCCGGAACTGGGCCTCAATATTGGAGACATTTGCCCATTGGATGACCACTTCGGTAGAGTAACCGCAGATTGTGAATGTGAGTACCAGTGTCCTGATTTACAACTTAACTTTGGTGACGATTGCATTAAGGCTGATGGAACAGTAGGATATGTGCTCCAAACTTGTGACTGTATATAAGCTTGGCGCATATTGGGAATATTATTCCTACTAAAATAACAGGTGGCTGCAACCAGGATTATGCTGGTTGCAGCCTTTACGATAAGGACTTAGTGTATGGAGTTGGGCATTCAACTGATAGAACGGTGTATAGCTAATGAGCGAGCCGCACAACGCCAGTTGTATGAGATACTGATGCCCTATTTGAACCTCATCTGTAAACGATATCTGAATCATACGGAGGAATTGCAGGATACGCTACAAGAGGTTTTTATTCTGATTTTCAAAAACATCCGACAGTTTGACGTCCAGCGAGCTAGTTTCAAAACGTGGGCGACCCAGATTGCGATCAACTGCTGCCTAAAAAACAATACGGTTTATCAAAGAAAGGGAACCCAAGAATTAATTGTTCCGCTACACGAAACACCTGTTGACCCCACCATCATAAAAACCCTTAGTGAACGTGATTTATTGAGGTGGTTGAAAAAAATGCCGGAACCGTATTTTCAGGTCTTCAACCTCTATGTCGTAGATGGCTTTTCGCACCGGGAGATTGCCGAGTTACTACAGATTGATGAATCCTTGTCGCGGCAACGGCTGACCCGGAGTAGGGCTTGGCTTAAGCAAAGACTACCGGAGCATTTGCAAACCCAATTACACCTCAACAAGCTTTAAATACTTCCGTTATGCATTACTTCGAAGAAGAATATCAAAAACGATTCAAAGAGGGCCAGTCTACTGATGGTGTAGCCCCTGACCAGCTTTGGGCCAATATCGAAAGTGCTTTGCCGCCAGAAGAAAAGCCCAAACGGAAGGCATGGTTATGGGTGAGTCTGGTGTTATTTTTGATCTTCGGAATACTTACGGGGGCGTACCATTTCTATTTTAATGATAAAAAAGACATTAACACCAACAGAGAGGTCGCTGTTATTCTTCGAGACGAAGCTATCAGCAACACAAACACCGTAAATACAGCGGCCTCTACTGCTGATGAGCAAGTGCATACCAATTCCTCACTAGATACTACTGGCCATAAAGCGGAAACCATTATTTCTTTAGCGGGAGATGATCTTGTATTGCCCCCACCTACAACGGAAGACATTGTAGTACTTAAAGGGAAACGAAACGGAAACTCAAACCCTACCACAGTACCGCATAAGAACAAGCTTATACCAACAGAAAACAACACGATTACCAATACCGTAGCCCCGGCAAATAAACACAAAGAAAAGGCATTGCCCATAACACTTGCAAAAACTACCTCTGGAATAAGTGCTGAAGAAAGTAATACGCTAGCTGTTGTTGCGAAGCTTGCTACTTCAATAAACAGCTTGGCGTTGCCACCTAGAAAAGTAGCATTGCCAGCGATTGTTTTGCCTGCGCCTGTTGTTGGTAGTACCAAGGCATTGCCACTAAGTCTGGAGTTCTTTACCGGTATCTCCTTTTGGGAAGAACGATCAACGGGAAATGATAGTCCTTTTGCCCAGCAGCTTGACGAAGTACACAAGTCGGAGGCGGGGCTTACTACGGCGCTGGAAATACGTTTGCCGGTATCATCATCCATTGACCTGATTAGTGGCTTCCACTACACGTATAGCCGGACTGTTTTTGAATATACCCGGAGCTGGGATACGATGATATACCGCAACAACATTCCTGGCGCAGATTTGATTAATGCGGTAGGACTTCGGGAAGTGAAGCATCATAACAGTATGCAAACACTAACCATTCCCCTCTTGGCAGGATGGAGCAGCCAAGGCCCAAAGCTGCAACTGGGCATCAATGCCGGAGTAGGATTGAACTTGATATTGGAGACCGCTGGTAGGTCACTTAATGCTTCGGGGGAGGTGTTCACCTATAGTGCTGCCAGTGCTCCCTACCCCGATGTTTACCTTTCCTATCACCTACAGCCGCATTTGAGTTATCCGCTAGGCCAGCAATTTCGGTTACATTTCCGGCCTGGAATCAGCTATCAGGCGCTGGGAGAATCAGAAATATATGGATTGAAGCGCAGCGCCTTGCGGACGGATTGGAGCCTGGGGGTGAGCTGGCGGAGGGAATAATGACGTAATATTGGTGGTGCGGAGTGCGGTGTCCGGAGTGCGAGGTGCGGGGTACGGTGAAATTTCCGACTTCTCACTTTCGATTTCCCTTTTTGGGTGCGAGGTATGGGCGACTATACTTATCTTGTGAGCAACCAAGGCAGGAGAAGATGACGAACAACAAAATGCTTGTAGAGGAACGAAGCCGCGATATTGGCAATTTTTTAGTGGGCCGGCTGCTTCCTTTTCGGCGCAAGCGCCAAGTCGGGCCATTTACCTTTATTGACCACATGGGGCCTTCAGTGATTGGGCCAGGAAACTACATTGATGTAGACCAACATCCGCATATAGGATTGTCTACGCTGACCTACCTGCTCGAAGGCGAAATGGAACATAAAGACAGTACCGGAGCGGAGCAATTGATCACACCTGGATCTGTGAATTTCATGACTTCGGGCTATGGCGTGGCCCATACAGAACGCACGCCACCGCACCAACGAGATGGTGGCTCCTACCCTATTCATGGTTACCAAGTGTGGGTAGCACTGCCCAAAGAAAAAGAGGAAATAGCTCCCAGTTTTGTGCATATCCCCAAGGCTGATTTGCCACAATGGGAAGATAAGGGTATGAAGCTGACCCTGGTTGCCGGAGAAGGTTTTGGGCGAAAATCTCCGCTGCCTGTCTACTCTCCTTTATTTATGCTGGATATCAAGACCGGCAAGTCTAACCATTTGGATATCAAAGGTCAGTTAAAGGGAGAAATTGCGATTGTAGTTGTAAAAGGGGAGGTTATCAGCGATGGGCAAAAGGTTGGTCAAGGGCAGATGCTGATTGCGAAAACGGAAGACGAATGTTGCCTGGACTTGGCCGCCGATACCCACTTATTGCTATTTGGTGGACAACCGTTGGAAGAAGAGCGTTTTCTGTACTGGAATTTTGTCTCCTCAAGTAAGGATCGCATTGAACAGGCAAAGGCCGACTGGCGGGCCAAAGAATTCCCGGCGGTACCAGGTGATGATACTTACATTGCGCTGCCAGAATAAGGTATTACTAACAATGTATAGTTCTCTAAGGCAGGATCTGTGAATGCTGATTTAGCAGGCTATAATTTCCAAAATGTTGCGTAACAGCATGGTTTTTGCCGTAAAGCGACTATTTTTTTCTACTGCTAAAACGATATTGATGTTAAACATTTTCGACTATGATCCTTCTTCCACAGCGCCTTTTTGACAGTCCACAAGTAAGTACGATTCTACGAGATGGTAATGTTTGCATTCTGCGAAAATCATTGACAGAAAACATTCTCAACCGAGAAGGTTATATCTCTAACCATGCTATTTCGATGGTGCTATCGGGCGAACAACAGCTACGCACTTATGAGGGCAAAGTGATCAAAGTACGTGCTAGAGAATTGGTATTTATCCCCCGAGGCGTTTACTATGTGACGGACTTATTGCCAGAGAAAGGTGGGAATTTTGAGAGTGTACTTTTCTATTTTAATGATGATACGATCAGGGAGTTTCTTACAAATACCACCGTCAAAGAAGTGACGCGGGAGAAAGTACCGGAATATCTAAAGTTTCCAATTACCGCGCCCCTCAAATCTTTTGTTGAAGCGACACTGCAAATTTATGAGCAGCATCGTCTACGCACCAAGGGGGTGTTGGAATTGAAAATACTGGAACTGCTCTTACTCCTTAATCATCAAAATGGAGATCAAACTTTCGCTAACTTTCTTTTCCGATTGACTTTGCCCAAGAAGCGTAACATCAAATCGTTCATGAAGGAGAACTATGACAAACCGCTAAAAGTCGAAGATTACGCATACCTGACAGGTCGCAGTATGAGTACCTTTCGACGAGACTTCAAGGCTTACTTTGAAACAACGCCGCAACAGTGGCTCAAAGAGCAACGGCTTGACAAAGCCTTACTATTACTGGGCAAGCAAGAAATGAGCGTGACAGAAGTGGCATACGAAGTAGGCTACGAAAACATCTCTTATTTCATTCGGGCCTTCAAAGACAAAGCTGGTTTATCTCCCAAACAGTACATGTTGGCTTTGCACAGAAACAACCTAAAACACTAATTGTGTTTCAATGATAAAAATGCACATTATTTGTGTTTTTATTTATTTTTTCTTACTTTTACCACTGAACAATATCGACCAGTTGTTCACCAATCAGCGGAACTACCCCTCACTGGTCTGTGAGGTGAAATCGGAGTTTTTTTTTAACACAATGCTGGCTCTACTCCTTCTGGAGTGGAGGTATAGAAGTGTGCCCTTGCCATAGAGGTAAGCGGTGCGTGGTGACCCGGATGGAACTTACTCCATAGAATGGGTGGGTTCCCGCCCTGGCGGGCGTGTACACAATTGAACAATCCATTATCCATCGCCTATCTCTCGCGGTCTTTGTATCCTTATCCTCCCAATATCTTCTGACGCCTCTGTACTACTTTTGCGTGATCTTGGCTAGATTAGCGCATCATCAATTCCGAAGTTTGTGGAATAATTAATCAATACTATAACAATGAAAATCACATTTATCGGCTTAGGGATTATGGGCAGCCGTATGGCAGCGAATCTTCTGAAAACAGGTACAGACTTAACGGTTTACAATCGGTCGAGCGAAGCCATGCAGACATTGGTAGCCCAAGGTGCTACTGCGGCAACCAGCATTACTGACGCGGTAAAAGATGCCGATATCGTTTTTAGTATGCTGTCTACCCCAGAAGTCGTGCAGGACTTGTTCTTTGGACCAGAGGGGGCTTTAGCAGCCATGCAACCCGAAGCTATCTGGGCAGACTGCACGACCGTTAACCCTTCTTTTAGTAGAGAAGCTGCGCTAGAAGCGCAGCAATATGGCATTCGCTTTGCGGATACGCCAGTAGCTGGTACCAAACCACAGGCTCAGAATGCTGAACTTGTTTTCTTCGCGGGAGGAGACAAAGCTACTTTAGCAACTATAGCGCCTTACTTGGAAACAATGGGAGCAAAAACGATTGCATTGGGAAGCACCGGTCAAGGAGCCTCTTTTAAGATGCTGGTCAATATCATGTTGGCACAATCAATGATTATTTTCTCAGAAGCAGTCATTCTTGGTGAAAAGATGGGACTTGACAAGGATTTCTTACTCGATACCTTGCCCAATCTTGCCGTAGCGGCTCCCTTCACTAAGTTCAAGGCTGAAATGGTGCGGCAGGATAATTATGAAGTACAATTTCCATTGGAATGGATGCAAAAAGACCTTCACCTTGCTGCACTTACAGCCTATGAACACCAGCAACCCTTGTATCTTGCCAATCTAGCCAAAGAGCTGTTTGCTGCGGCCAGTAAACAAGGGATGAGTCGACTTGATTTTGCGGCTATCCATCGTTATTTGGAAACCAATTAGTTGTGCTTTTCTAATGCTTCTATAAAAACATCAAAATCGCATGATAAAGTCCGTGAGATTGGTATTGGTATCCAAGTCAAGTTTTTTGCGAAGGCGATACCGACTAATCTCTACTCCTCTCACCGAAATATTCATTAGAGGAGCGATCTCCTTAGTGGTAAGGTTCATACGCAGGTAGGCGCAAAGCTTTTGGTCCTTCGGAGTCAATTCCGGGTAGGCTTCCCGCAAATTGCGTAAGAAATTTTCGTGCACTTGATCAAAGTAAGCTTCAAACTGTTCCCAGTTGCTATCGAGGCGAATATTGCCGTCGATGGTGTGGATGATTTTTTGCAGTTTTTTGCGGTTCTCTTCCGTACTTGCTTGTTTATGAACCTTCACCAGCTCTTTTTTTATCTTGAGCAGCACCTCTCCTTTTTGAACCAAGTGCATGGTTGCCGAAGCCAATTGTGAGGTTCGATGCTTGACATCCGACTGTAGGTTTTCGCTTCGAAGGCGGTCAATCTCTTCTTCAGATTTTTCCTTTTCCTGTTGAAACTCTGCCTCCTTTTTTGCCAGTGTTTTGGCTTGGTTAGCCTCTAATTCCTGGCGTTCCTTTTCTATCTTTTTAGAAAAATAAACGAAAACGCCTCCCAGTGCAAGCACCGCAAATAAGAAGTAGAAGGATTTTGCAAGCGAAGAAGCATACCAAGGAGGCAGTATTGTAAAGCGGTACACAACAGGATCACTGATCGTGCCGTAAGTATTTCTAGCTTGTACCTGGAATTCATAATCTCCGCTCTCAAGATTGGTATATTCTTTATCCGTACGCGCACTCCATTCCGACCAATTTTCTTCGTAACCTTTTAGCCAATAGCGGTAAGTCAATTGGTCAATTTGTTCGTAAAAAGGCGCCGCATAGGAGAAATGTAGTGCGTTGAGATGACTGGCAAGTTCATTTTCATCATCCACTGACACCTCTGGATAGGAGAGGCCTTCGCCAAAAAGCAAGGAATCCGTTCCTGAAATGGTCCGTACTTGGCGCAGTAGTACATTGAGCTGTAAATCTCGTTGTTTCCCTCTTTCTGGCGTATAAATTACAAAGCCTTTCTCTGTTGCGATAATAGTATTTTCTTCATCAACAGCGAAAACCTCCTCAAACCCATCCACCAATCCTTCTTGTAAATGGTTGAAAAAAAACTGATCAATTTCGGGCTGCTCAAGGAATCCCTTTTCCTGAATATCAAAATATCCAAATTCTTTATCGATTGAAAACCACAATCGTTCTTCTTCGTCTTGTAGCAGGCGTTGGATCTCTTGTTCGCCACCCAAGATTTTATTGAAGGCTTCATAGGGCTCAAAATGATCCTTTTCCGAGTCATAGCTATAAATCCCACGGAGCGTAGTAAATAAAACCTCTCCACCAATTTTGAGCACATTGATAGCGATGTTCCCCGNTAGGCCATCTTCTTCGCTAAAAAAACGTACATCTGCCCGCTGGTTATCGTCTTTGAGTTGAACTTTAAACAAGCCCTTATAGGCATGCGACACCCATATATTACCGTCCTTGTCTTGCTCCATTACCCGGGCCGACTCGTCAAAGCCTTCTATACGGTGCTTGTATTGCCAATTGGCCGAAGAGGCCTCATCCTCTCCTGTTTTTTCATAAAGAAATAAACCAGTATAACCTCCTTCTATAGCCAGAGATGTAGATTCAGCCAGTGGCATTAATTTCCATGCACCCTGAGGTGGAGAAATAGGATATACGCTCCCCTTTTTTAATTGAAAAGTACCCGCATGAGAATTTATAATGAACGATTCGCCCAGGCGATTCAATCCCCATATCTGGCCATTTACCCCATTAACTTTTCTCACATGATTGCGAATATTACTCTTGTAGAGCAAAGGCCAGTCAATACTAAAAAGCCCCTGATTGGTTCCCAGGTACAATTTCCCTTCATACAATTCAGCAGCGTAACCGGTACCTTGTAGTCCTATTTCATCGGCTATCCGGGCAAAAGGTTTACTAACCTCTACGTAGTCAATTCCATTATCCAGAGCCAGCCAATAATTATTCAACCTGTCTAGCGCAATAGCCAGCACTGTATTATTCTGCAATCCAGAATCTTTATTGAGATGAACCAACGTTTTCCCCTCCTGATCTATGACTACCAAGCCGTCCTGAGCAGTACCAATGGCAATATCCTTATTGGGCAGTAACAACGCACAGTAAGCTTGATTTTTTTTGCAAAAACGATGAAACCTCTGTCTGCCAGTGTGTAATCTTATTCTTGGAAAAGCGATAAAGACCAGAAAAATCAGAAATAATCAATAGTTCTTCACCCAAGGGGAGAATGCTCGCTATCCGAAAGTCATCAAATTGCTCCCCTCCGGGCAACAATACAAATCGACTATCTTCCCAACGCACCAAACCTCTCCCCCGTTCCTGCGCATACAATTGATCGTTGACAAAAAAGAAATTCTGAAATCGTTGAGGAGATTTGGTTATCAAAAAGGTGTCATTTTCATAAACGAACAAGGCTCTTTGTGTACAAAAGAAAACACGCTCTTCTGTTGGAAATATTTTCCAAACGTCTTCAAAATTACGATCCTCTGGTGCCAACTGATCCGTTAAAGTATGGTACTCGACCTGAGCTTGTTTATTTTTAGCTAACCAACCAAACTCATCCTGGCCGCCCACAAAAATACGGCCACCTAATCCTTTGGCTACTGAACGAACAATCGTCCGATTAGGCATTGGCAATACCTCCCAGCGGGTACCATCAAAAAACAGCACCCCTTTGTTATTACCAAAAACCATCATTCCATTATCATCCTGGATAACGCTCCAATTTTGAGTACCGGCATTGTATTCTTCTTTAGAAAAAGAAATAACCTGCGGAATCCCCAAAGCAGTGGATTGTGCAATAGATTGTGCTGATAATCCGATCAAAAAAAACAGTAATATCCCTAGTCGGCTGATTTGTGATGTAGCCATAATATTATTATGAGAAAGTAAAACCTACTTGCAGACAAACACTAACAGTCAACGATTGCGCAAGCTTCTTCCTTTGTTTATTGGGTTGAGTTCATACACCCCTGTTTAAACGAAGATAGCTGATTAATTGAAATGATGTAGTAATGATGAGGTATTATGTTAGGTACATGACCATAGACGTATAGGTGATGTATTCACACTACCCATATAGTTCATAAATTTGGAAGCATAAAATTTAACGAAATTAAAATCCAGTAAAATGAGTAATTTCCCAACATACCTTCTAGCAACACTTCTTCTCTCCAGCATACTATTTGCTTGCGACAAGCCAGAAGAGATCGCTGGTTGCCAATTTCCTACTGATATAGAAAACAGCTACGAACTCATCTGGAATGATGAATTTGATGGCACTGAGATTGACGACAGCAAATGGTCCTATGATCTCGGAGATGGCTGTGATCTGGGTATTTGCGGCTGGGGCAACAACGAATTGGAGTACTACACCGATCGTCCGGAAAACGCTTACCTGGAAAATGGCAATTTGGTCATCAAAGCCCGCAAGGAATCACCGATTTACCTCAATCAATACCAATACACTTCATCGCGATTGGTTACAAAAAACAAAGGTGATTTTCGCTATGGCCGAGTAGATGTCAAAGCACGCTTACCTATCGGCCAGGGGCTATGGCCTGCCATCTGGATGCTGCCTACCGACGAGGCTTACGGTGGCTGGCCGCGTAGTGGTGAAATCGACCTTATGGAAAACATAGGCAGTGAACCAGACCGCATTTTTGGTACCATTCATTACGGGCATGATTACTGGCGCTATACCACCGAGGGTATCACTAAAGAAAGTGGTCCAAATTTCACCGAAGACTTTCACGTATACACCCTGCTCTGGAACGAAGATTGTATTATGATGATGGTAGACGGAGAGAAATTCGCCGGCCCTTACTCAAGAAGCACAACCCTACCAACGACTTGGCCTTTTGATCAAAACTTCCACATCTTGCTTAACGTAGCCGTAGGTGGCAACCTGCCTGGCAACCCTACTCCAGCAACCCAGTTCCCTCAAACGATGGAAGTGGACTATGTACGTGTTTTCTCAGAGAAATAACCCAGGTCTTTTTCTTTCATGTTCCTAATTAAATAAAACCTACAAGATGAATAAGAATATTTCTTACATCGTTTCCACTGCACTCATCGTTGCGCTTGGGGGCTTCCTCATGGGCTTTGACGCCTCGGTGATTTCAGGAGTGAATAAATTCATTGAACTAGAGTTCAGCCTGACCAAACTAGAAGTAGGCTGGGCGGTGAGTTCACTTACCCTCACCGCTACGCTGGCCATGCTCGTGGCAGGGCCATTAAGCGACAAGCTAGGGCGGCGCCACGTGCTCAAATACGCGGCCATCCTGTACGCCCTTTCGGCAATTTTATCGGCCATTGCACCTTCTTTTATTGCACTCGTATTAGCCCGGATGCTAGGCGGTCTCGGAGTAGGAGCCTCTCTTATCATTGCTCCCATGTATATTGCCGAAATCTCACCCGCGGCCATACGCGGCCGCATGGTATCGTTCAATCAATTGAATATTGTCTTAGGTATTTCTGTCGCTTTCTTCACCAACTATTTGATCCTACAATTGGGTAGTTCTGATGCCAACTGGGCACAGATGCTCAATTTCAACGAATGGAACTGGCGGTGGATGCTTGGTATCGAAGCTATTCCTGCCATTCTCTATTTTCTTGGTTTGTTTTTCGTTCCTCGTAGTCCACGTTGGTTGGTCATGAAAGGAGAGTTCGACGAAGCCCTCGCAGTGATGAGCAAAGCCACTGGCCCACAAGTCGCCAATCAGGAGATGTCAGAAATACAGAAAGCCATTGACAGTGATACCGGCAAGAAAACAGCTCCACTCAGCGAGCTTTTCAAAAAATCCATGACACTGGTACTTACCATCGGCATTGTGATTGGTGTACTGCAACAGATCACAGGTATCAATTCTGTTTTCTTCTACGCCCCTATGATCTTCGAGCAGTCTGGTATTGGTACTGATGCTTCTTTCTCCCAGGCTATTTACGTAGGGCTCATCAATCTGGTGTTTACCCTTATCGCTATCGCACTTATCGACAAACTGGGTCGTAAGCCCTTGCTCGTTGGCGGTATGGCGGGTATTGTTATCTGTATGTTCTTACTGGCCTACAGTTTCAATTCTGCTACTTATACGCTCACCGAAACTGCCGTCACCAGCCTACCAGCTGAAATTAATAAAGATGCACTGGCTACCATGATCGGCACCACCTTTGACAATGACTTGGATTATAAGGCGTCCTTATCGGCTGCAATTGGTGATGCTGCGGGCACTTATGAGTCCGACCTTTTGAAAGGAGCTATTAACATCAACCCGACCTTGGTACTGCTGGGTATTCTTGGCTTCGTAGCCTCCTTTGCCGTCTCTATCGGGCCAGTGATGTGGGTGCTCTTTTCCGAACTGTTCCCCAATAAAGTACGGGCCATCGCTATATCCTTTGTGGGGCTGATCAACTCTGCCGTCAGCTTCTTGGTACAACTGGTCTTTCCGTGGGAGCTTGCTACCCTCGGTACTGGTACTACATTTATGATCTATGGCGTATTTGGCTTAATAGGCCTTATCTTCATTCTCATGGTCGTACCTGAAACTAAAGGAAAATCGCTGGAAGAACTCGAGCGACAACTTGTAAAATAAGCCTTCTTTGAAAAGCCTTGGGGCACCTGACCTAACGTGTTCCAAGGCTTTATTCCCACCTATTTGTATTTTTGAAAAAAACTAACGATTGTGATAAGACTAAGCTTCCTCCTATTTACCCTTGCTGCTTTGCAGGCATGTACACCTTCACAACCTTCCGAAGATCCAACATCGGGCATTACAACAACTGAAATTCGCCAAACGGATGGCAATTACCAGCTCTTTGTAAATGGTGAACCTTTCTTTATCGAAGGTGCTGGCCTCGAATTTGGTAATATAGAAGCACTCGCAAAACACGGTGGCAACTCCTTTCGTACTTGGCGAACCGACAATGGCCAATCTAGCGGCAAAGAAGTGCTCGACCGGGCACAGGCCAGCGGGCTATATGTTACGATGGGCATCGAGGTAGCCCGTGAGCGACATGGCTTCGACTACAATGATGAAGCAGCCGTCAAGGAGCAATTCGAAAGAATAAAAACAGAAATTCTGGCGTATAAAGATCATCCTGCGCTCATCATCTGGGCTATCGGCAACGAGCTCAACCTTCGCTCAACAAACCCCAAAGTTTGGGACGCCGTCAACCAGATTTCGGAATATATCCACGAAGTAGACCCCAACCACCTCACCACTTCTACCCTCGCAGGCATTGACAAAGAGCTGATCGACCATATCAAGGAAAGAGCTACCGATTTGGACCTGCTCAGTATCCAGATGTATGGTGATATTGTCAACCTAAAGCAGAAGGTCACCGAATCGGGCTGGACAGGCCCTTACATGGTCACCGAATGGGGAGCTACCGGTCACTGGGAAGTACCAACGACAGCCTGGGACGCACCATTGGAAAATAACAGCACCCAGAAAGCCAACTTCTACCAAGAACGCTACCAAACAGCTATTTTGCCCAACCTCGACCAATGTGTAGGTTCTTACGTCTTTCTCTGGGGACAGAAGCAGGAACGCACTCCCACTTGGTACGGTATGTTTATGCCCGATGGCGAAGAAACAGCCTCCGTAGACGTGATGCACTACCTATGGAATGATACCTGGCCCGACAATCGCAGCCCACAATTGGACTCCTTCCTACTCAACGGGCAAGTAGCAAGCAGCAGCATCTATCTGGACGCAGGAGCGACCTACCCCAGCCAGGTTTTCGCCAGCGACCCCGATGGAGATCCAATCACTTACCACTACGAAATCAAGCCAGAAAGTACCGACCTCGGCGATGGTGGCGACCATGAATCTGTCCCTCAGTCCTTGGAAGGATTGATCACCGAAAATGGGAAAGCCGCTATCACCTTCACCGCTCCCGAAGTGGAAGGTGCCTACCGCATATTGGTGACCGTAGCAGATGGACAAAATCACATGGGCCACGCCAATATTCCGTTTTATGTGAAAGCGATGAAGTAGGAAGTCAAACCGTGTAAGGGTTAGACGAGTGTAAAGGTGTAAGGGTTGGGTAACCACTTCCGACTTCGATAAATACTAAAGGACAAGCAAAGAATAGACTTGTTCTATTCCAAATAGCTCCGGACATTGTTCGGAGCTATCTTTTTGTTTTGTTATGATAATTGGGGCCATGCCGTCTCCCGTCCCGACTTTTCTAGTCGGGACGGGATCGGCACCGCGCTATCCACTGCTCCTTCATGCAGGGTGTGAAACCCTGCCCTACATAGCAGTTACTATCGCTTGTCCTGCTCCTCCGTCCGCCGTGTTTCAGGCTCCGCCTTGCACACAATTTTGCGCCAATCGTACCAGTGTGATCTACGGTTGAGACGCATTCATGTGTTTTGACCTCAGTAGAGATCAACTCTCTTACATCTTCTCTTTCAGCCAGTCCACAATCTTCAATACAAAGAAGGAAGCCGCTGCCGTAAGTAACAATAACCCTACAAGCATAAAGTATTGCTCAATCGCCCACGAAAAAGCCGTACGCAGACGACTTATAAACGAGACTTTCCGAACCCTGCTTTCGGTAAGGTCTAGCTTGACGGTACAAAACTCGTTCTCCGAATCGAAGCTACCGAGCTGTACACCTAAAGCCTGTAGCTGTCCATCGATCTCCAGGATACGGTTCTCCAAGCTGATGTATTCTTCAATTTTTCCGCCTTTCGCTTTCAACTCCATCAGGGATTGGCGCGTATTATTTAGCGTGGCACGTTTGGCGTTCAACTCGCGGTATTCGTTGGTCTTATCCGTCTTAACAATACTGATGGAGTTGATCTTGTAGTTGGCTTGCAGGTGGGCTACAAAATCATCAAAAGCCAATGGAGGAATACCAATTTGCAAGCTCAGTTTTCGGCTCCCTTCATTGCCAGATTTTTGCTGGTACTGAATGATCCCATTTTCTTCCTCAATAGCTGCTTTTATACTGGCTTCATCTTCTCCAAAAGCAGTACTGCTGGCGCTCATATTCGCCGTTTTCTCGTACTTCTGATCTACCTGAACAGTAGTCGTCACTTGGGCTTGGGAGACATCCGTCTTCTTGTATTCATAACGAGAAGAAGCAACATTCGTCATCAGGTTATCCATACTGCGAACAGACTGGGACACGCTGCCATTCGAACTATCACGATAAATGATTTCATTTTCTGGATAATAGACATATCCGTAGATCAAGCGAGCAATAAATAATAATACAAACAGCAGACCGAAGCCAATAACTGTGTTGCGTAAACGTGTTTTGAAAGAGCGCATAGTTGTAAAATTTTGAGGGTTAAATTATGGTACTTGTTCTACCATAATGACAATTGGATATTTAGAGCGTAAACTGATTTCATCTTTTCTTATCAAATCCTTTCTCGGCTGGCCATAAGTAGCTTGACTGGCATTCTCCCACACCTGCTCATACATCTGCTTGAGGCTGCCAAAAGTTTGTAGAAAACTTGCGGAAGTAGCCAGTTCTTTCACTTTTACTTGAAAAAATATCTTGTAAGGGGCCGGTGCTGATTCCAGGAAACGCTGTGCCCGTGGGGTAATGCTATCTTGTTCAATCAACTGTTCGTCTTTAACCAGCTGATTCCCGCTATTTACATAAATGGTGAAAAGATTTTCTTCTTTAAGGACAAACTCCTCGTAACGATAGGTTGGTGCCCAGTTTGCCTGCAAGCCGTTATCATTCAATATTTTTTGCTTGTCAGCCGAGAGCAGCGGCTTGTGTAAACAAGGGCGTTTGCTCCTATTCATGCATTCATTATCTGAAAAAGGCGGCAGCTTAGTCCATAATTGTAAGCCATCAGCTAATGGATAACTTATAGACAACAAATGTTCCCTGCGAATTTGTAACTGTAAATAATCAAGAACAAAATAAGGCACCCTGGCATCAACCCACAGATTGAGAACAATTCTACCTCTTTCATTCGCCAGTACTTTTGCTTTTACCCCTTCAAGTACACGCGCTAAATCTGCGAAGGTGATATTTTCTTCTCCATTAAAATTAAGCAGTAGGTTTTGGGTAGTATTATGCTTTATACCACTGCGGTAACCTAGAAATAGGTTGGCATTTTCAAACTCAACACTGTCGCCAGTCAGTGTATCAATTGTACCTTCTGTCAGCTGTAGATCCATGCCAACTGGTAAATATTGGCGATAAGCAAAAGTATCAGGTACCGAAACAGCGGTGGTGGTGGTCTCTTGCTCGTCTGGCACAGCACCTCCACAAGCGGTCAATACCACTAGCAGTAAAACAAGGTAGGCAGAAGGCTTACATTTTTTCTCACGCATTGCTTTGAGTTTAGTACATCCTAGCCCCTCAACTTTAGACGCTCTCCCCAAAAGTCAACAAATTATTATCCGGATCGAGTAGTGCAAATTCTTTCTGTCCCCAGGGTTTAATTTGTAAGGGCCCTGCGGGGTGAATGGGGACTTTCTTTTCCAGTAAGGATTGATAAATAGCTTCAATGTCCTCTGTTTTAAAATAGACTTGCCCGTAATTCTCTTTCGGATCAAGGTCTTTAAATTCAAAAAAATGAAGCTCCACCTGGTCCTTCTTTATCATCAGATAGCCTTCATAATCGGTATCACTAGCCAACTCAAATCCTAGTTTATTAAGGTAATAGTCGCGAGTCACCGCTTTGTCGCGCATGGGGAGTTTAGGATGGATACTTGTGAGCATTAGCTATTTATTTAATTTCTTCCTCCGTAGGCCTCAATCATCCGATAAGGGTAAAGTTCTGGCAACTTGCTCACCTCATCTAATTGAGCCATCTCGTCGGTACTGAGTTCCAGGGTGGCAGCTTCCAGGTTTTGTTCCAACTGCACAAACGTGCGTGCGCCAATGATAACAGAAGGTACAATTTCTTTGTGTAGCAACCACGCTAAAGCTACTGCTACGTGCGAACTGTTACGTGCTTTGGCAATCTTGTCTACGACTGCGAGAATCTCCCAGTTTTGTGCTTGATTCCGGCGTTCCCAGCTTTCTTCTGTGTGGTCGGCAGTCGTGGCAATACGCCCTTCCGTAGGCTGCTGATCAGGCGTGTACTTGCCTGAAAGGAATCCGCCACCCAGCGGGCCCCACGGCAATAAGCCCAGCCCTTCCGTGGCACAGAGGTCGGCAAACTCGTATTCCAAATCGCGTTTCACTAGACTGTACTGGTACTGGGCCGCAATGAAGGGCGAATAGCCAGATTGCTGGGCCATACCCTGCGCTTTCATCAGTTGCCAAGCCTTAAAGTTGGAGATGCCCAGGTAACGAACCTTACCACTGCTCACCAAATCATCCAGCGCCCGTAGCGTTTCAGCCAGCGGTGTGATGGGGTCCCAGCAATGCAAGTACAAGAGGTCGATATAATCGGTGTTCAGTCGACGAAGTGAGTCGTGGACACTCTCGATAATATGCAGCCGAGATAGGCCGCTCTGGTTAGGGTCCTCCCCCATTGGGAAACGCACCTTCGTAGATAGGATCACCTGCTGGCGCTTGCCACCAAGGTGGCGTCCGATGATTTCTTCAGAACGGCCTTCTGCATAAACATTAGCTGTATCAATGTGATTGCCACCTGTAGCCAAATAGTGATCCATGATACGTTGTGCTTCTGGTTCAGGAGTGGTACGTTCACTCTTTTCACCAAACAGCATGGAACCCAGAGTGAGCGGGCTGGTCATCAGGCCGGAACGGCCAATGGGAGTATGTTTCATCAACAGTTGGGGTTGTTTTTGTAAATATACCTGTTAAGCAGTGATTTAGAAAGGCGTCAGGTGAAAAGGAGAATAAAAAAGTATAATTATTCTTTATTTTCAGTATTTTCTGAAACTTTAATAAGTTTATTGCGTTTTACTATTAAATCCTACCAATTATGACCTGGAATATTGCTGGATACCTACTTTACTTACTGCTCTCTACTTACACTATTGTCTTTATTGGGAAGCGATTACACGGTAACGGCATTCACTTTATCAGGAAGATTTTCACCAATGAAGAGACCGCGAACAGTGTCAACAACTTGCTCTTACTTGGTTACTACCTGGTGAATATTGGCTATCTATTTATGACGATCTCTTATTGGGAGCCCATTGCCAATTTCCCGGCTTTACTACTGATCCTGACAGAGCGCATTGGCATTATCTACCTCTTGTTGGCAGTACTTCACTACAATAATATTCTTTGCCTATATCTGTACGCAAAGTGGAACCATATTGATCTATTTACCCTTAAAAACAATTATCATGGTTGATAACAAATTGATTCTCATCGGCTATCTAATTTATATGCCCTTGGCCATCGCGTTGACCATTTACGTCTCCAGAACCCTTTTTGCGAACGGAAAACATTTCATGCTAGCGATCTTTCACGGAGAAGAAACCATCGCACTAGCTACTAATCGCTTGTTTGAGATGGGGTTCTACCTCCTCAATATCGGTTTCGCGCTCTACACGGTAAAGATGTATGGCATCGCAGACACCCAAGACCTGGTAGAAAACCTGGCCGTCAAAGTAGGTGCTTTCTCTGTTTACCTGGGCGTAGTGCTCTTCCTCAATTTGTACCTCTTCCTGCGAGGGAGGAAAAATGCTCGTAGAACAGACACCCCCGCGGTGGCTTGATGATGTTATAGCTTTGATCTATGATTAGAAAAGGCTTCTCGTGTAACAAGGGGGAGCCTTTTGTTTTTGTTCCTCCTAACTTTTCAAACGGTATCTTGTTGTCCTTAAAAACAAGCCCAATTGCCAACCCCTCTCCATAGCGATATCCTCATTCTCGGCGGCGGCCTTGCTGGCCTCACCAATGCTTTGCACCTCGCCAAGGCAGGGCTGCACGTACGGCTGCTGGAAAAGGGGGAATACCCACGGCACAAAGTTTGTGGGGAGTACATTTCCAATGAGGTCCTCCCCTATCTGGACAGCTTGGGCTTTGATCCTTTCTCGCTGGGGGCGACGGCCATGGAACGATGCTTGCTTAGCACAGTGGAAGGGAAAACCGTTGAGGCACCTTTACCGCTGGGCGGCTTTGGACTGAGTCGCTATCGTATGGATGAAGAACTCTATAAATTGGTGCTTTCGCAAGGCGGGGAAGTTCTTCAGGAGACGGTCGAAGAGGTCCAATTTAACAAAGATCAATTTACGGTCAGCACCCGATCGGGGCAAGCGTATACCGCGCCACTCGTCATCGGAGCTTTTGGCAAACGCTCTAAATTAGATGTGACACTGGATCGCCCCTTTATGCAAAAGAATGCGCCCTATTTGGGCGTTAAAGCACACTATGAAGGCGATTTTCCCGAAGACTTGGTGGCGCTCTATAACTTTGAGGGTGGCTACTGTGGTGTCTCAAAAGTAGAGGAGGGCCGGATCAACATCTGCTACCTGGCCAATTATGACACCTTTAAAACCTACAAAAACCTAGCTGCCTACGAACAGGAAGTGGTGCGTAAAAACCCTTTACTCAATGATATCCTCAATCGGGTTACTCCCCTCTTCGAACGACCGCTGACCATCAGTCAGATCTCTTTTGCTAGCAAGGAAAACGTCCGCGAGCACGTCCTCATGAGTGGCGACGCAGCAGGAATGATCCACCCCTTGTGCGGCAACGGCATGGGTATGGCCATCACCAGTGCGCAGTTACTCTCTCAAGAAACCCTCCAATATTTCGCCAGCAAACACCCTGATCGCCGACAGCTTGAAAAGAACTACACCACTCAATGGAAACAACAATTCCGTAAGCGCCTCCTCTTTGGTCGTGCCTTTAATGCGTTGTTCTATCGGCCCCAACTCTTCGCCACTTCTATTTCTTTCTTGACGGTCATGCCGAGCCTTTTGCCGTTTTTTATCCGGCAGACGCATGGGGAATTGGTTTGATGGTTGGTAGAGACGCAGCACCACTACGCCTGGGCTCCTTCGGAATGGGCCTTGCGGCTAGGGTCGTCCTCCCTCGATCCTTTGGATCGGTCCCTCCCGAGGGACACATTTTGAGTGGGGTTAGTAGTAAGCAACCATTAAGACGATAGTAAAGCTACATTCTTCTGATCTTTGCCGTAGTTCTTTGGGGAAAGTTGAGACCTAAGCTACTCCCTGCGCTAGGGGTAGTAGCCAGCCCCGCAACGCGGGGAGACCGACCAAAGGAAGGGCCGAGCGAGCAGCGAGTGGCGAATGACCCGACCACGACCACCGGGAGTGGGAGCGCCCTTCTCAAAGGTGGAAAGGTGTAAAGGTTATTGCCGCCAATTTGGAAGTTGGAAGTGATGGAAAGATGTAAACCTGTCAACGTTATTTAGGGAGGGGTATCCAACCCTTACACACTTCCACGTTTCCAACCCTTACACTTCTGACAAAGCGTCTTTACGAAATAAAGAAGCCCAATAACCAAACATTACTCCTCAAATTTCCTTTCTTACTTAATGATCTTTATCAATACACGCCACCGGAGCGAAGCGACCGAAATCATGGATGATTTCCAGATGGAAGGGGAAACCCTGCGCTCGTCCCTTGATCAAATTGCTTTCATCAACCAATGGTTAGGTGGAAACCGTGTCACTTTGGTAGGGCTCCAGGTACTTTTAAAAGACTTGCCGCCTTCGGCACCTTTGCGAATACTAGATTTGGGCTGTGGCAATGGCGACCTCTTGCGAGTGGTGGCTAAATGGGGCAGAAAAACCGGTCGTCAACTGGAATTGATCGGTATCGATGGCAACGCCTTTACCGTTAACTATGCACAAAAACTATCGGTCGATTTTCCGGAAATCAGCTATCGGGCGGAAATGATTCCTTCCCCCTTTTTAGCGGAAGGCAATTACGATGTCGTACTCTGTACCTTATTTCTCCACCATTTTACAACGGAAGACCTGCAAAACCTGTTGATGTTAGTAAGCAAGCAGGCAAAGGTAGGGGTCGTGATCAACGACCTTCACCGTAGCCGTATCGCCTACTTCTTGTTTAATCTTATCACCTTATTTATTCCCAACAGGATGGTAAGAGAAGATGGCTTAACCTCCATTCTTCGTGGGTTTAAACAACAAGAATTGCTGGCACTGGCCGAAAAGCTACCTAAAAGAAGGAGCCGACTTCGCTGGCGCTGGGCCTTCCGATATCAATGGATATTGTGGACAGATAAGCTATTTTCATCTTAATTATCTAAGCCACGGAGACACAAAGACACGGAGTTTTTTTAAGCCCCCCTTTGAATACTCCGTTTCACAGTGGCTAAATTCTTTGTTAAGGAGAGAACTGTGATGTACAGCTAAAGAAAAGACAGCATAATAACCGCTATAAAGACACTGGGAAAGTGCATTGGATAAAACCTTGGCGCCTACCTACCTCTTCGGCGAAAAAGACTTTGAACTTCATGGTTAGAATAACCACAGTTGCCAAACAATTGCCCCCTTACTCCCGTAGCACTGCGGAGATCGTTCCCTTCATCCAGCATTGGCTAAACGGGCAAGAGGAACGCTTTCAGCGGAAGGTGGTCAAGATTTTCCGCAATGCGGGGGTTGATCATCGCTATTCGATCATCCCGCCTGAGGAAATGTTTTTGCCTCGCACCTTTGCGGAAAACAACGACCGTTACATAAAAGGGGTCATAGAATTGAGTGAAGCTTGCCTCACCAAGGCGCTTGATAAAGCAGGCTGGGTACCCAAAGATGTTGATTACATTATCACCGTCAGTTGTACCGGGTTTATGATTCCATCCGTGGATGCCCATTTGATTAACCGGTTGGATATGCGGCAGGATATTGTGCGCCTGCCCGTAACAGAGATGGGGTGTGCTGCTGGCGTCTCTGGTATCATCTACGCCAAGAATTTTCTTCAGGCCAACCCCGGAAAACGCGCGGCCGTCATCGCTGTAGAGTCTCCGATGGCGACTTTCCAACAAGATGATTTCTCGATGGTCAATGTCGTCAGTGCCGCCATTTTTGGCGACGGTGCTGCTTGTGTGCTGCTCTCTTCTCACCCTGATGATGAAGGGCCCGCTATTCTGCACGAAGAGATGTACCACTTCTACGGCGCGCAGCATATGATGGGCTTTGCCCTCAAAAACTCCGGCTTGGCCATGATCCTCGATCAATCTGTACCCGATACGATTGAGGCCCATTTTGGGGATATTATCCACCCCTTCCTCGAAAGAGCAGGGAGTAATATTGAGAAAATCGACCACTTGGTTTTCCATCCTGGCGGTAAGAAAATCGTACAAATTGTAGAAGACCTCTTTGGCACGATGGGAAAAAACATCAACGATACCAAAGAAGTGTTGCGCCTTTACGGCAATATGTCGAGTGCGACCGTACTGTACGTTCTTGAGCGCTTTCTAGAACGTGAAATTCCCGAAGGAGACCAAGGGCTGATGCTAAGCTTTGGGCCTGGGTTTTCGGCGCAGCGGGTCTTGCTAGAGTGGTAGAAATAAAAGCGTAAAGAGAAACTCACAAAACAGAATAGAACGCTGATTAAACAGATTTGACAGACCACGAAGTAGACGCGAAGCGAATCAACACAGGTTTTTACATTAAGCACTATTCCAAAACAAGCTAACTAAACCATCCACCAATGAGGAATTGGGCGATTATACTAGGAGGATCTTCAGGATTAGGGCTGGCGACAGCCAAAGAACTGGCCCGTTTGGGTTGGAACATTGCCATTGTCCATCGTGACCGTAAATCGGTGATGAGGGAAGTGGAAGATCATTTTGCGGAGATCGCTGCGACGGGCGTGGGCTTTCAGTCCTTCAATGTAGATGCCCTCAGGACGGAAAAGCGGCAAGCCATTCTTGACGAATTAGTAACGCTACTGGGTACCGAGAGAAAGGTGGGCGTATTGGTCCACAGCATCGCCAAAGGAAACCTCAAACCGATGGTTGCTGAAAACGGCCCTCGTCTACAGCAGGATGATTTCCAACTGACGATTGAAGCCATGGCGATTAGCCTGTACGAATGGGTGCAAGCGTTATTTGAAGCACAATTGTTTGCTAACGATACCCGCATCATCAGTTTCACCAGTGAAGGCAATCGCAAAGCTTGGCAAAACTACGCTGCGGTGTCGGCGGCCAAGGCCGCCCTGGAGGCCATCACGCGCAACATTGCCCTGGAGTTTGCGCCTTATGGAATTCGGGCCAATTGTATCCAGGCCGGCACCACAGATACTCCATCGCTGCGCATGATTCCTGGTAGTGAACAGCTCAAAGCACACAGTTTGCAACGCAATCCTTTTGGGCGACTCACCGAGCCCGAAGATGTTGCCCGCGTGGTAGGCCTATTGGTGCAACCAGCGGCAGCTTGGATCAATGGTGCCGTCATTCCTGTAGATGGTGGAGAACACATTAGGTAATGGACAAGCAAAAGATTATATCACTGTTGCCCTACTCAGAACCCTTCCTCTTTGTGGATACCCTGGAAGTGGTGACGGAAGACGAAGTGGTGGGGCACTACACCTACCGCGAGGATGCGTTTTTCTACCAGGGGCATTTTAAAAACCACCCCGTCACGCCGGGCGTCATCCTCACGGAGACGATGGCTCAAATTGGTTTGGTTTGTATGGGGATCTATCTTTTAAGGGATAAAATAGCCAATGGGTTAACACCCGGTATGGCCTTTTCCTCGCAAGCCGTCGATTATTACAAAGCTGTTTACCCCGGTGAACGTGTACGAGTACACGCTAAAAAACAGTATTTCCGGTTTGGGAAGTTAAAATGTCAGGTTGAAATGTACAATGCACAAGGGGAATTGGTTTGTAAAGGAGTGCTGGCGGGGATGGTTGGTAAGGGTGTAAGGGTTGGTTGATGGTGAGCTTCCGAATTTAGTGCTAGGTGCGGGATTCTAGGTGCGAGAGTGCGGGGTGCTAGGTGCGGGGTCAAATACTTCAAAAGGCCGATCTTGAGAAGAGGTTGGTGGTTGGGAACAAGACGCAAAGAATTATGAAAGAAAGAGTAGTTATTACGGGAGTGGGTGTAGCGGCACCTAATGGTGTAGGTAAAGAAGCCTTTACTGCGGCTATTCGGGCCGGGCAGTCGGGGATTCGCTATTTCGAAGCGCTGCAGGAATTGAATTTCTCGTGCTGTGTCGCCGGTAAGCCGGAGGTAAGCGAAGCACTAAAGCTGGAATATTTCCCTCCCTTGATGCTGCGAAATTTCATCAGCTCTGGTATCCTTTACGGTTGTATGGCTGGACTGGACGCCTGGGCCGATGCGGGGCTATCTCGTAATGAGGAAGCGCCGGACTGGGACAGCGGCACCATTTTTGGCATTGGCAGCTCTGGCGTGGAAAAAATGCGGGAAGCCGCCTACCGACTAGACAGTGGCAAAGTAAAGCGGCTAGGTAGTACCACCGTTCCCCAGATCATGGCCAGTGGCGTGAGTGCCTACCTCGGAGGCTTACTGGGGCTGGGCAATCAGGTGACCACCAATTCATCGGCTTGCACGACGGGGACAGAATCGATTTTGTTGGCTTACGAACGGGTGGCCAATGGTTCCGCCAAGCGAATGCTCGCCGGTAGCACCAGTGATAGTGGGCCCTACATCTGGGGAGGCTTTGATGCGATGAAAGTGATGAATTTTCGTAGCAACGAAAACCCGGAATCCGCATCTCGCCCCATGAGTGCCACTGCGGCAGGTTTTGTTCCTGGCAGCGGTGCCGGCGCACTGGTACTCGAAACACTACGTAGTGCCCAAGACCGGGGAGCAACCATCTACGCTGAAGTATTGGGTGGTGCCGTCAATTCTGGCGGCCAAAGACAGGGAGGCACCATGACGGCTCCTAACTCGGAAGCAGTGCAACGGTGTATCAAGGATGCCTTGCGCAATGCAGATGTGCAAGCCAGCGAAGTAGACCTCATCAATGGTCATCTTACCGCTACCGCCAAAGACCCTGACGAAATACAAAACTGGGCCGCTGCCTTGGGGAGAAATGGCGCAGACTTTCCGTACATTCATTCACTCAAAGCAATGATTGGACACTGTATTAGTGGCGCTGGAAGCATTGAAAGTGTGGCTGCCGTGCTCGGTTTACATCACAATTTTGTCTTCCCTACCATTAATTGTGAAGATCCCCATCCGGAAATTCTCAAAGTAATTTCTAGCGAAAAAATAATCCGCCAGACAAGAGAAGATATTCCTGTAAACATTATTGCCAAAGCAGGGTTTGGATTCGGTGATGTAAACGCCTGCGTCCTTTTAAAAAAATACCAGAATGAATAAACAAGAAAGAATTGCCGCTATTAAGCGAATCGTAGAACCTTATGTTCAGGAAAAAGCAGCCTTGGAGAACCTGAATGAAGACACCGATTTTCTCAAAGACCTAAATATCAACTCTGCGCACCTCGTAGATATCATCCTCGATGTAGAAGACGAGTTTGATATTGAAATCGAAGACGAAGCCATGGAGAAGATGCTTACCGTAGGCGCTGCCCTTGCGATTATCGAAGAGAAAGTAAAGTGATCGGTAACGATATAGTGGATCTACAACAGGCTCGCCAGGAAAGCAACTGGCAGCGGCCTCGCTATTTGGAGAAAATTTTCACACAAGAAGAACAACAACGAATTGCCGAAGCTGAGGCACCAGAGGTCATGGTCTGGCTACTATGGAGCTGCAAAGAAGCGGCCTACAAACGGTGGGCCAGTCAAACCCAGCAGCGACGCTTCCTTCCTAAAAAAATGGAGAGTACTGATTTTTATCAAATCCAAGAACAAGACTTAACCACTACGGAGATGGGCAAGCAAAAGGTAGGTCATCATTACACTTGTTCCGTGCGCATCATTGGCCATCACTATATGGTGTACACCGCCTTAAAAGATGACCTTATTCACAGCTGGACTTTAACAGAGGGTAAAAAACCCCTCCTCTTGGAAGTTGCGCCACTTGGACAACAGGACTTATCCATAGCTACCAGGTCTTTGTTATTGAAACACCTTTCCAAGCATTTTCTGTGGTCGCCAACAGACATAAGTATTCAAAAAAATGAACACGGGAGGCCCTTTGTTTATTACCAAAATAAAAAGTGTCCGTTGTCTCTATCATTGGCTCACCACGGTCGTTACGGAGGTTTTGTGCTGGCAGAGGGTGAGAGCTAACACTAATAATATCCTAGATGTTTAAGAACAGCTTCCAGCGCAGTCTCCTTTTTGTTATCCGCTTTAGGTGGCTCTTTGCTGCTTTTTTATTAATCGCAACCATTGCGGGCGCGCTTTCTACCGCTGTTAACTTACGTATCAATAATGCGGTATCCATCTGGTTTTTGGACGACAATCCCGATTATCAGGCTTATTTAGCGTTTCAACAAGAACGAGGTTCTGACGAAATTATCATCGCGATGCTTCCCGTAGAGGAAGCCCTGGGAGATTCAGCCATCCAACTCCTTGAACAGTTGCACCAGCGAATCGACTCTTTGCCTGATGTCACGGCTACCTTTAGCTTGGCCAATGCGCGCTATCCCGTATACTCCAACCGAAAAATCTATTATCGGCCCATCTACCAATCGGGGCGTACGGCTGAGCAAATGAACCAATTACTGGAGGAGCTGCCGGCCATCAAGACGCAATTGGTGACCACCAGAGGCAAGCATATTTTCTTTTATGTCCAATTGAATCCTACCGACCAAATCGAGGATCAACGGAACCAGATTGTCACCGCAATTGAAGAACTCATTATCGGAATTTCTCCGAATGCTCGTATTTCTGGACAGCCCATTCTCAACGAGGCTTTCAATGATACTATCTATAACGAGAGTAACTTTTTTGCCGTTGCTACTGTCGTAGTCATCTTATTACTCTTGCTCTTTTTATTACCTCATTGGCTCTACGTGCCCATTGCCTTGGTCGCCATTGCGGTGCCCATTAGTATGCTGATGGGCCTGATGACAGGTCTAGGGTATTCGCTGAACCTGATTTCCATGTTGATCCCTACCATCTTGATGGTCTACAGTGTGGGGGATGCTGTTCACGTCATCAATATTTTCCATCAGCACGCGCAAGACCACCCATTCCAGAATCGGCAACAACAGATTGTGGAAGCTTTACAAAAAAGCCTTAAGCCCTGTTTTTTCACTACCCTCACGACCGTTATTGGTTACCTGGCTCTTTATTTTTCGCCGTTACCTGCTTTTAAGGTGATGGGGATTTTCACCTTTGTGGGTATGCTCCTTGCTTTCGTTTTGGTGTACATCGTGACGGCCATCGGCTTTTATTGGCTCAAAGAAGTGAAGCTAGAAGCACGCGTTCGCAAAATCAATATTCCGCGCATTGTAACCCGCATAAATTTCTGGACCAGCCAGCGGGCGCCCCTCATTTTCACATTGGCAGCCATTGTAGCTGTTGGCGGAATAGCGGCCGTCTCTAAACTGGAGGTTAATACCGACTCGCTACACTTGTTGGGTGATGGCAAGGCAAAGACCGATCTGCATGCTATTGAAGCCAAAATAGGTGGCAATGCTCGTTTTCAGATCAATATTCGCAAACGCGACGGCGGCACGTTCCTAAACAGTGACGAGTTGGATAAACTAGCTACTTTCCAACAGAAGATAGCTGACCATCCACAGCTGGCGACGCCTGTTTCCATCATTAATTTTAAGACTTTTTTGGAAAATCGGCGTTCGCCACTGGCAGTCTTTAACCCGGTAAACTTGCCGAGTCTACTAGAGGCACCATCCGCAACAGCGAACCCTTTCTTTTCGTTATTCTCTGACGATTTTTCAGAGGTAAGCGTAGCCGTTAATGTCAAAGAACTCAAAACAAAACAACTAGAAGCGCTTCTGGTAGAGATTGACCGTAATTTTGCTCAATCTTTCGATCCAGTAGGTTACGAATTACAGGTACACGGTTTCCTTGCACTTTTTGGCCAGCTGAATCAATTTATTTTGCAAACGCAGTTCCGGTCATTTGGGCTGGCATTCCTAGTAGCTTTTGGCATCCTGGTCTACTTTATTGGCGACCTAAAAACTGCAGCTCTGGCCTTAATCCCCAACTTACTCCCCCTCTTTCTAACGATTATCGTCATGACTATTTTTGGCGTAGCACTCGAAGCCGCCAATGCCATGCTGGCCCCTATTATGCTGGGTGTAGCAATGGACGACACTATCCATCTCATGAGCAAATACCGCGAGCGACGAGCAGCTGGACAGACCGTTACCGCAGCGCTCGACCAGTCATTGCATTATACCGGCGGAGCGTTGTTTTCAACAACCATTGCGTTGGTTTGTGGCTTCCTGGTCGTAGGCATGAGCGGTGTGATCTCTGTCAGCACTTTTGGATTACTTTGCGCCTTTACCGTTCTAGCGGCCTTGATCGCCGATGTAATCGTTCTGCCAGCCTTGCTCAAGAAAACTTTATAAAAACACCCAACCCCCTACCCCAGTTCTCCGTCTTACCCAGAAACGAACGCAAGTAACATGACCAAAATAATCCTACTCCCGCTATTAGTCATCCTGTTTTTTTCTTGTAAAAAGGAATCAGTAGACATCAATCAAATTCCGGAAACACTGGTCTATTCCACTAGCTTTGAAGAACAAACGACCTTGGAACAAGAAGGCTGGGAAGGACTTTACACCCTGCTTGAAGACAGCCCGGCTAGCGGAGGCAGCTACTGCCTGGCCCTTGAGCCGCAATGGCTGCCCAGCGTTGGCGAAGCATCTTATGTACCGCTCCTAGCTGGCAGTGGCAATTACCATATAGATTTTTGGTTTAAAACCATCAATTGGGACGGCACCTTTGCCATCAACAAGCGGCTTGCAGGTAGTGATGATGAAGAAAATCTGCTTACTGTTTCCTTAACGGAAGAAGATTGGACCTTTGTTTCTCATAGTTTTGCCCTTGATTTGGCAGATAATGAATCGCTGGTCATCTATTTCTCTGCGGGAGGTACAGAAGTGGTAACCGGTAAGGTATTGATAGATGAGTTTTCTATTTATCAGGAATAGCAATACCTAATCAAAAATGGGCGCCCCGTAGTGATGGAGCGCCCGAGCAATTTAGGTAAGGGTTTCTCAAAATTAAATTCTTAGTTGGAGCTTCCGCAAAAGTCAGTAGAGAGAATCGGTCGCTATGCGTCCCTGAGGTATAGAGTAGAGAGAATGGACTCCTCCTGGGTTCTCAAAATCCCTATACCCTTTACCTCAAGGAGCGATGTTATCGCTCCGCATCCCTCTACGATTTTCGGCCAAAGCCGAAAATCCACCTCAACTATCCCCTTTCACATAAAAAGGAATATTGACGGTGGCTGCATTACCGTTACCATCATAGATAACGAGAAACATGCGATAAGGGCCTTTCTTTAATGGTGCTCGAAACTGTAGGGTACCATTCTCTTCTTTGATGATTTTAAAATCCATCGCTTCGGGCTTTGCTTCCGCATCCCCGCCTGAGCGGATGTCGGTGCTCTCGGGTAGTAATTCCCAACGATAATCTAGTTTATCATTGTCGGGATCGTAGGCATCAATATTAATGGTACAAACGTCTCCTTGTTGAGTGAAAATGCTTTCTGTGACATTCTTCCCGTTCATGGTAAAGCTATTGATGTGAGGCGCGCGGTTTTTAGGCCACTCTCCCGTCCACGAGTGCTCTAGCACGTCCATCACTTCCGTTTCGGTACCGTCTGCCAAGAATACACCATACCAGGTGCCGGTCGTTTCCTGCTTGTGCCCCCAGAGGAATACGTAAGACCCGATACACATATCAGTATCTTCTGCAATACCCTTGTTGTAACGCTCTTGGTAAGAAGCCGCTTTCTGGCTACTGGTTTGCTCAATCGGAGCTTCCCAGGCTGTTTTGGGTACTTCCCAGTGGCCATTAGGCCCCCATTCCGTAATCATATACGGTCCATCCCAACCAAACTGGCGGAGTTCTTTGCCAACCCCTAGCAATCCAGCATAAGTATTGATACCATATATATCAATACTCGGCGCTCGCTCTTTAATCAGTTGCACCTCTGCCACATCAAGTCCGGCGGTGACCGTCATTGTCGGGTGATTAGGGTCTTCTTCGTGGATCATACTGGCAATATCTTCTATCGCATTCCAAACTTTGAAATTAGAATAGAATAAATCGTTTTCATTGCCAATTCCCCACATCAACAGTGCAGGGTGATCTTTAAAGGTTTTTACCACTTCACGGAAGCCTTCCAGCTGGGCTTTTACACTTTTCGGGTCATCGTAATCAAACCCTTGTCGTTCTTGCCCAACCCATAGGCCCATTAAAACCGTCATTCCTCTGCTATGTGCTTCATCAAGAATTTCCTGTGCGCCATCCGGGCTCCAGGTACGCAAAGAGTTAGCACCATAAGCAGCTGCCTGATCCAGGTAATCTTTTCCGCCTACACCATTCACATAGTAAGGCTCTCCTCCGCGTAGCAGTTGCCACTTTCCATCTTGCTCTACCAGCTCTACTTTTATAGGCCCGGTCTCTTGAGCCTGGATGCTCATTCCCCAAAAGAATACCAATCCTAGTAGTAAATATTTAAACTGCCTCATGTCCTCTATAAGGTTTATTTTCATAATCTTTAGAAATCTATCCAAAAATTAGGCAAAGCAAGGCTAAAAGCCAAGAAAATACGGAATTGATGTACTAATGATGTAGGTCAATTTCGGCTGGATGTAGCCTTGATGTAGCTTCCTCCTAAAATCCTGCCCAAGGAGTAGCTACATTTGTTAAGAGCACCTTTTTATCATTTCAATCAACCTGTGTATGGCATCTATTTACCGTATAGAACAACATCGAAAGGTTCCTGGTCGTGGTGGCACCTTGGCACTTCTTGTGCTACTGGGCTGCTGCTATGGGTTCTCCCTTTTCGGTCAATATCAACCACCTGGTCAGACGATGACTCGCTGGGCGACTCCTTCCGAGGCAGCACTGGAAACAGATACAACAAGCTTGCTTTGGTTAGACCAACGCGGTGGCACTGTCATTGGTGATAAACTAAAAAAACAGCCACAAAAACTGACTGTTTTTGGATATTATCGCTTATTCCTTTACGGTCGTAACATGACCGAAGCTTATCCCAATCTTGCCCCTTATGAGCGTGCTTATGGCGTAGGCGATGGCTATCGGGAACCCATGATGTCTTTGAATTTGCTAGCCCGCCCCAATGGTCGGTCTGCTTTCGGGACGGAACTCTTTTTTTTCACCCCCTATATAGGAACCAACACTCGAGCTACGGACAATGTTTTTACTGTCAACTTGGGGCTCAATTTTTATGGTAACTTCCGTACTGACATTGGTAAATTTGGCGTCCGTGCTGGTGGTATCCACTGGTACAACCTCAGTCCTTTTACCGTAGGCGTATACCAGTTACTTGATCGTTTCTCTATATTTGATCGTACTCCTTGGGAAGGCGTTAATAATACGGACAAATACGACAACTACTTCCGGTCTGGCACGCCCAATCCTGGAGATTTACGTTGGAACAACCAAGCCTTTCAAGGTCTGATCATCGACGGCAGGAGCCTTCCCGGTGACTTAGGTTTTGATCTATTCTGGGGTAAGACACAACCCAACGGAGGCCTTGCCAACGCAGTAATTGATCCCAACCTTACCATCCAAAACCCAGGACAAGCGGGTAATATACCTACCTATCAAGGTTTTGCAGGTACTCCAAGAGTTCTACCTAACTACATTGCAGGTGGTAAAATCTCCAAAATTTTCGGAACGCAGAGGAACCAGCTCGCTCTTAATACCATCTATAGTCATACTACTTTAGACAGCATTTCCAACGACAACATGAACTATCAGGTACATACCCTGTCGGTCAACTGGAGATTTGGGAAAGTATATGTAGAAGGAGAATTAGGAGGCGGTAGCTTTGAGAGTCCTATTACAGAACGCAAATGGGGAGAATCCTTGATGCTGCGCTTCCTCATTCCTAAAGAAGTTTCCATACTTCCTTTGGACATCCAAGTGTATCAAATTGGAAAAGATTTTTATAATCTTAATGGTGCAATAAATACGACCTCTAATCCTGAGATTCAAAGAAATTTTGCGACCAATGTTATTGCGGGGCAAGTTTCTACCGGAGGCTTGCTTACCCAGGTGGGACAGTTGGCACATAATCGCCGAGGGATTAACTTAAATACCGAAGCAAAATACAAGGACTTCAAATTCAATTTCGGTTGGGGACTAGCCGGAGAGATGGAAGTACTCAACTCCGATATTTCTTTTGTACACCGAATCAATGGCTTGGCACTTTCACGGATTTACAATCCCTTCCCGGCCAACGCCACATCGGCGACCGTCTTTGGGCCTTATAACCGCCAGTTTTCCTTTTTCAGAGGAGTAGCGGAGGTCGTTAAAACTACCGACATTGATCCTGCTACGGCAGCACCCCTTACCAAGAAGTACTATAGTTCAGTAGACTTACAGGCAAAGTACAAGACTCAACTCAATGAGAAGCCTTTATACGTTTTTTATCTGGGCAACCTAATGGCGGCCAAATCAAAAGCTACTTTATGGCCAACTCTCAGCCCGGAAAGTTATCTCTATGTTCAATACCATGAACTGGATATTTATTACGAGCTGTTCCCGAAATTTGTATTGACTACCTATCTGGGGCTAGAACGCACCCAAGGAGGACGGTTCACCGAATGGGGAGAAAATGACCTCCCACGAGATCAAACCGGTCTAGGTATCGGTGCAGGATTCGACTGGACGCTTAACGATGCTACAGGGCTCTACTTCCGCTATCGTCACATGGACTTTGAGGACAAAAACTTTGAACTCGACCAATACAAAGGCCATGAAATCACTATTGAATTGAAAACCTTCTTTTAATCCACCAGTAATGAATAAAAATCTACTATATCCTATATTTTGCCTGCTTCTACTTTGCTGTTGGACGACAGGACAAACACAAGATGGTTCTTCCTTGCCCAGCAGAGAAGATGCCGACGCTAAAGCAAAAGTTCAGTTCAATGGCTTGGGCCGGACGATCCTAAACAATACCAGTATCGATGGCGCTTTGTTAGATACCGATACCACTACAGCCCGCCGCCTCTCCGATGGGGAGTTCCTGCTGGATGTAGCGATCAACGCTCAGCCCAATGACAATACCGAGGTGCAGGGTATTCTGCGTATTCGTAACGAATTTGGAGGCTTTTTCGGTGCTGGCGTAACCGTTGAAGTTCGTGAGCTTTGGGCTCGCGGCCTCATTGCCAATACCGTCCGCTATCGCGTGGGTGATTTCGATCACGTGATGACCCCCTACACTTTATTCCTGGCCGACGAGGAAGGTACCGTAAACGAACCCGAAGTCTTCCGCCCACAGAAAGACGTGATCGATTACGAACAGTTTTATACCGATAACAATAGCCGTCGACTACAGGGTGCCAAGCTGGACTTTGGTTTGGCCTTCCCGATGATCCTCAGAGAGATGAAAGCAGAAGGATTCGTGGCACGGATTCGGCCTACCGACTTTTTCACGACCCCCAATCGTTTTGTAGGCGGTGGAACGTTGGACTTCAGTACCCGTAGCTTACGTGACTCTGTAGGCTTGCAAGCAGACTTTGGTCTGAATCTTTCCAGTGTATGGGATGATTTGAAGACCGGTGCTGTTACTTCGGGTATTACCAACCAGGTGATCTCTTTAGACTTTACAGTTCACCTTTTCGAGAATAAGCAAATCAAAATCCAAGCGCTGGGTGAAGTCGGTCAGTCGCTTATAGAGTTGTCTGAAGAACAACCAGGAGACCCACCCCTTTTCACTCCTTCCCAAAAAGTAACCTTTACCAAAGATGACACCTTCCTGGAAGCAGGAGTAGCCGTGGACCTCAAAGCCAGCAAGTTGCGCCTTTCTGCGACTTACCTGGATGTAGGCCCTGACTTCTTCAGCATTGCTGCACAAAGCAAGCGAGTAGCCTTTAACAGGAATAAAACCTTCTACAACCGTATTGGTAATGATCGCGGCCTACGGATGCCTACCCTTTTTGACTTGGGCCGAGATCGGGCCTTGTACAATTTCCAACTGTCGGAAAACTTGATGACTTATGACCCTCGCTATGCTAATGTTATGCCTTATGGCAAAGCTACTGCCAACCGTACTGGCCTACAATTCGGTGCTGTTTACGGTGACGACAGCAGCATTTTTGATGCAGAACTAGGAGTAGCATTGCTAAAGGAGATTCGTGGACAAGGTACTTTCGAATTGAAAGATTTCCTCCAGGTTCGCTTGGCTGCCAATGTTTACTTAAACAAGATGCTTGATTGGGACAAGACCACTAAAATCACTTTGGGCCTACAGCAGGAACAAACCAATCGTGATGGTGTTGAAGTAGAGCAAGTAGACCTGAGTTCTACCCTTTTGGAAATTGGTTTGGAAGCAGAACTGTTTAACCGTTTCGATCTGCTACTGGGTGCAAAGATGCTTTCTGCGGAAGGACGGGATTATATTCCAAGTATTGATGCTTTCAATAATATCGAAGATTTCCCCGCTGCCTTTGTTGCAGATGATCAGGAAACCATGATCGGAGCAGGCCTACGCTACCGCTTCAAGGATGATGTATACCTGACGATACAGTTCCAGCAGTTTAGTTTGGAGCGGGCATTAGACCCAACCAATGACTATGACCTACAGCAAGTATTTGCACAGTATGTCATGAAATTTTAACCCACAATACCCATCGTATTGTTAGAAAAAAGCTTAAAGGTATTATGAAAAATAGCATCGTAACTTTTTTATTCCTAAGTCTGGTGATCACGGTTTTTTCTACCTGTGACCATGATACAGACCAGTTTGATGGCCCAAACCTGGTTGATCGCTTTGGTGAATTTCAATTAGTTGAGCCATTAATGATCAATCGTACTACCGTGGATTTCTCGGCGGGCGAAGATGTGCGCATGACTGCCAGGTTCAACAAGAGCGTCAATTTCACCATTCAGCTCACGGGTACCGAAAGTGGTGCTGTGAAATTGATTACTGGCTTTGACAACGCACTGGATGAAACCAATGCCATTTGGAAAGGAGGAACAACTGAGCTGCCTTTCTTTCGGGAAGAGTTGGTAGAGATTGAATTGATTATCCCTGAAGCTGGCCCATTGATGCAAACAGGCACAGTAGAAATCGTCGGAACGAAAGTCTATGAAGGCAATCTTTTCACTGATTTTGAAGTCGACCCACTGGACAATATCTTTTTTGGAAACTTCGAGTTTGAGCTTACCAATAACACCGGACGTAAAAATGATGGTTTGGCTGCAGAAGGAGATTGGTATTACCTTTTTGAAGGTACCGACAATGTTGTACCCAATTTCTTTGCGGGTTTGATTGACATCAAATCTACAATTACGGGTAATACGTATGCCCCCATTCCTACCACCGTACCAGAAGAACTGTACTTCAACACCTTCCTTTATGCAGACGGTGGCCCACACGGGATTGCAGTGATCCAATTCATCTATGACTCCAATGACACTGGTGCTTTTGAAGATGGCCAAGATGCTGCTTTCCAATTGGATGGCGATTTCCCGCTCAACTGGGTCGGTTGGCGGCAATTCAGCCACACCATGGCCGACGTGGGTATGACGGAAGAGCAGGTAAGTAAGATCGTTGCTATCCGAGTACTGTTGATTTCAGATATGAATAGTCAACCGAATCCGCCTTTACAGGTAGATTTCGGGATCGACTACCTCACCTTTACCGCTGGACAACCGCTTGAATTATAAACCAGAAAACGAGAAGTTATGAATGTAGATAAGCAAAATTCAAGCGGGCACTCCTCCATCTATACCACGTTTCGTCATTGGGGGTATACAACGATTCTGGCCTTATGCCTGTTAATGTCTGCTTGTGGAATACAGTTTCAGGAAAATGCCCTTTACACAGGGGTAGAGCCAGAAGAAACCATCGTTCGGCCAGCAAGCATATCGATGGCGGTAGAGCCTATCATTTTCAATGAAGATGCCACCAATTTTTGGCTACCTACAGATATTACCTGTACCACAGGTGGTGTTAACAGCAAAGTGAAACATTCTGGTAAGAATGCATTGCTTATAGAATGGGACCGTGATCCCAAGATTTGCGAATGGGCAGGCTTTGGTATTGGCTGGGATGATTGGGCAGGGAAAGACCTTTCAGAGGTTTTTGATTATGCTGCTATTCAGATGTATGCGCGTACCAAGAAAGACAAGATGTTTGGCTTACCTATCGTACTCACTTTAGAAGACTACAGTGGTAACATGGCCTGGTCTTACGTCGGCAGCGGCTACTTTGAACGCTATTACCTCGATGAGGAGTGGCAAAAAATAGAGATTCCACTGAATACCTTTGACCTGAACGAAGATGGCCTGGACATCACGAATGTCAAGCAATTGATGTTTGAGTTGCAAGCCTCTGGCAGTATCTATCTGGATGACATCCAGCTGGTTTATTACGAAGCCAAACCTAAGGAAATCTGGCTACCAAATGCACCTACATCTGCACCGAGTATTAGCTATCCTGTGCAACTTTTTGGTGATGAATTTATCAACAATAACGGCTGGGGCTTGGTTGAAGATCATTGTCAGAACATTCAATTGACCAGTACCGCTCCTAGCGAGGGACAGAAAGCCATTCATGCCACTTGGGACACCAGTAAAGACGATTGCTACCATGTAACACTAGGCGTTAGCTGGACCAATTGGTTTCCAGTAGACCTTAGCGGCGAGAAAGCTAACCTTTCCATTAGTTTGGATATCAAAGGAAGCCCGGATTTGCTAACCAAGCAAGCTGTTCGCTTTGGTTTTGAAGATTACGATCGTCAAACATCGTTCCTAAGCCTTGATGCAAGTATGCTGGAGGGAGGAACACTAACACCTGACCAATGGCAAAAAGTGCAGATTCCGTTTTCTGCATTCCCGGCTGGGGCCAACATTAAGAATATTAAACAATTCCTTATCCGCATGGATAAGGATGGAGAGGTGTATTTAGATAACATTCGTCTTGAAATGACGAATAGCTAAAACGCTTTTGTGCCTATCCTAAACCAGGGCTCGTTATCAAACGAGTTCCGTTCAAAAAGTGCTGAAACACAATAGTAAACTTTCACAGATTTTAGCACCTCATTCAAAGCCTCCGATACCCTTGGGTATTCGGAGGCTTTTTTTGTTTTGGGGCTTAACTCCCTGGCTTATCATCCCCAATAGGCACAACTCCTGAAAGCGGGCGTATCTCTGAAACGGCAAAGTTATCCCATTCAAATTCATGAATCGTCAACTGGTGGAGGTAATCATTGATGTCATCCTTTGGGCTCATCACTTGAGCAGTTTGCTTAAATGGAATTAAGACGCCATCAATATTCCTGAAATCACCAAAACGCATAGAGCCGTATAGAAAAGCCGGAGCAGGTTTCGGGTTATCTCTTGTTGTAAATGTTGTAGCCTCAATTAACCCCGATTTTTTNCCTATCCACAACAAATAATGGTCTGTATCTTTTGTATTATCATTGCTCCAACTCACAAAAACCTTTTCCATCTCCTTTCCTTCCAATTCGCCTTTCCCTGCATATCGGATAAAGGGAGCTTTGGCAAGGCGATTGCCCAACTCAATAAAATAATGGTAAGCAGCTAAGGTGAATATTTTCCCACCATCATCTTCGACCTTGGATTCATAACGATCACCTTTCTTTTCGTAATAATCCCAGGATTGGATACCTGCCACAAAGCCTTTTTGCACTCCTTCCAGCACTTCTACTTGCCCATCAAAATCATTCACACTAAATCGAAAAGCTACTTTATCCTTGTTCCAGCCCCAAGGGTTACCCATCTCCCCCATCGTGCCCTTCCAGTCGTCTGTGCCAACCAACTTGTAGGTAGAAAATTGATGGATGCTATCCAAGCCTTGCTTTTTTATAGCTGTAGCTAATAAATCGTGGGCCAACTGAATTTGTGCCTCACTTTGAGTATTGTTTTTAATGTCGGCGGTTCTCAAATCCGCTACCCAAAAAATGCTCATTAGTACAAATACCGTTAGAAAAAGCAGAACGATTCCTGACAAGATTTTTATTGATTTCCTCATGGTTTTATGCCCTCTTTTTTATGGTATAAAGACGTTTGCCCAAGATGATAAACATCACGTTGTGCTTCTAAAACAAAGGTACAGGCAGCATCAGGAGTATAAATGGACTATCAGGCCAGCTTTATGGACACTTGGCTCAAGTAGCATGTTTTGACCGAAAAACACTGGGAGGAATGCCTTCTTTTTTCTTAAAAAAGCGGGTAAAGTAGAGTGGATCATTAAATCCAGCCTTGTAGGCTACATCGCTAATGGATAAATCAGAGACCGTTAATAACTCTTTGGCCTTCTCTAGCTTTTTAGCATTGATGTAATTGGAAGGGCTGTCGTTAAACTGTTTTTTGAACGCTCGTTTAAACGATGATAAACTCATCTGACTCAACTTGGCAAGTTCTTCCATCGACAAGTTGGAATACAGATGTAAGTTGACGACCTCTCGGAGCGTAGTCGTTCTGGTAGAATACAAATCGGTGATAAGTGCTAAAACAGACGCTACATTTCGGGTTTGCACCAACAGCAATATCAGCTCTTTGATTTTCAACTCCAACAAATCGTCATTTACCAACGAAGGATTCTCGAAATAAAACGCTAAAGATTCAATAAACTTGGCGATCACCTCCTGGTCTACGATCTGCTTGGTTGGAGCGTAGCTTGCTTGCTTTTCAATCAAAGCGGGCAACTCATTGATATAAAGCTCCCTGAGAATATCCGGGTATAAATGAATCGCGATGACTTCTACCTCCTGGTTGTCTGATCTCTTGATAAAATCAATGAAATAGGTATCACATTTAAGCAGTACGGCTTCTCTATCCGCGATTTGGAGATTGTCCTCCGAGGAAAGTACTTTAGCCCCGGCTCCTTTCATGTATAGGAAACAACCTTCATTTTGAAATACGCCTTCGTGTTTGAAAGGAGGTTTAACTACAGCTTTTTCTATTAATACTTTGCCTTTGTACTTAAAAACCTGGCGATTTAGTTTCATTTCCCCTTTCTCAGAATTTTCACAATCCGACTATAGATAATCTCCGATAAATTCCAGTCGTACCCCGCAAAATCAGTCGTATTTATAAACTGTACAACAACTGCATCTATATCCTCGTGATACTCCGCAAGACTCTGATAGCCAACGACTAACCCTCCATGCTTGTACACGTAAATGGAGGAGTATATTTCCTTTTCACCTTCCTTAAATACGGTGCCATCGTTTAAGGCCCTCAAAAATGTGCCCACATCCTCAGCCGTAGCTAACATGCCGTTTTCATTGGTTTTAAAGTCTTCCTCAAAGCCAACGTAATAGCCACTCATGACATCATCCATATTCACTTCGCTGAGCGAAAAAAACGTGTTATTCAGATCGAGTGGCACCAATATTTCTTCCTTGATATATTCATGATGGCTATAACCTAGTACCTTATCCATAATATCACGGAGCAACAAATAATTCGTGTTTGAATATTCATACCCCTTATCAGGCTTAAAACTAGCCGGTAAATCGATGGCAAACTCAAGGGCTTTCTTCCCGTTTTCTTGTTCGTTTTCCCAATAAGCGGGGTTATTGGTAAAATTGGGAATACCACTCCGGTGTTGCACCATCAAGCTCAAGGTTATTTCTTCTGCGTTTTCAATTCTACCCACCAGTTCCGGATAGTAATCAGCGAGTGTCTCATCTAAAGACAAGCGTTGATCTTTCGCTAATTTTGCAATAGCAACAGCGGTATACAACTTGCTGATGCTTGCAATCTTGAATAAGGATTTTGGGTCGGCAGGTATTTTGTTTTTTCGGTCTTTCCAACCGCCTGTATAAAATGCTGGTGGCTTCCCAGCTTCATCCACATAAACAATCATCCCATCAAACCCATGACCAATAGCTTCATTGACTTGCTCTTGAACTGTATCTGGTAGTGGTAATATCCAAGCCTTTACCAAAATCCATGGTACAAAGAACATGGAGATGAAGGTTCCAGCAAACAATATTATCCTGATGATTAGTGTTCTTTGTTGCTTCGTCATTTGTTATTTTTATCAAGGTTAGGTGTTTAAGTACTGCCCTGCTGGCCTCCGAATTTTCGTTCCTCCTCGGAGTCTGAGAACCCCAAAATTCAGCCCCATACCAAGTACATCGTACTTTGTACCCTGTACCATGAGGTTTAATTCCGCCAGGACTGCCAACGATGAGCCCCCTCCTTCCAAACCTCACAACACCCTATCGTTGAATCAACAATTTTGCAGCCTCACGTACGCCAGCATCTTTGTCTATCATTTGCACCATATACAATCCCTGAGGTAACTGGGCAATGTCGATTGTAGTTCTTTGCTCCAATCCTTTTTGCGCTAGCATCAGCTTTCCATGCAAGTTAAAAATACGTAAATCAACCGGACCGGTTCCATGCCATACAAAGTCAACCTGGGCATTGGCAGGGTTGGGAGCAATTTCAATCAACTGGCTTTCAGACGAAAGCGGTAACTCAGCAGTTGAAACAGCCTCATTGATATCCAAATTCAATACGATCGGTAAATGATCTGACATATAATAAAGCGCTCTTAGCATGTCAAAAGGCACATTATCCACAGTGCTACAATCAATCAAATCTTGGTTATAACACGTTCCATTGTTCCCCAATGCCTTATAACTGTCTGCTTGATAAACGTACTTGGCATTTGGATTCATCAACTGCTCTGACAACAGAATGAAGTCAAATCGGTCATCAACACCTCCTCCAGAACCGTCTGCCAGGCTCGACAATCTCGTCGATTGGGTGAAAATTTCTTGATTGGGAAAATTCGTACCTGCCCACCCAGGCATATCTATCGGATCATGTAATGTATTCGTTCCATTTGGACTGAGCAAGGCTTCGTAAGCAGGCTCTCCACCATAGTAGACATTAAAATCTCCAGCAACAATGATATTACTTGCTGACGGCAAAAGCGAAACATGATTATTCAACACTTCGACCATCGAAAGCCTCAATTGCTCATTGGTCGAACCTTGTGATGATTTTAAATGCGTGACATAAGTATGCAACAGCTCTGTTGATGGCGTTCCATCTTCCTCCAATATCCGTAATTGAAAATAGTTGACATCTCGGTAAGGCGTCTCAATGGCCTCTTCACTGACCAATTCGAAAACGGCTTCATTAAAAACCAAATTCTGCTGAAGCCGCCAACTGTTTGCTGGATTTGAAACTTGAGGAACATAAGTTCCTGCTTTATAATCGCCAAAAAGCGCACTGAGTTCTTCCGCAATACTTTGCAAGCCCTGTTCACTCTTCAGCTCTTGCACTAGCAACAAATCAGGCTCGTAAAAATCGAGTATTTTACTTAAAGTATCAATCCTGTTGACCATCTCTCCTTCTGGATAAATCAACAAATTGTAACTCATTATTTTGATATCGCTTTGCGCAAAAAGCGACGCGCTAAAAATCACCCCTAGGGAGAAAATCAAATACTTTTTCATAAGTTCTTTAGTTCAAAGTCGGATAAACCCGGCAAATATTACAAAAATAATTACCGAAAGTAAACTACCTGATAATCAGTTCTAAACATGAGTCATCCCGAATTTTGGCCTTAGCCAAAATCCAGCCTGACTTTAACTTAGAAAGAGTCATTAAATAGCTGAAAAGATTGATTTATCTGACTTTTGTAGAAAACCCCACGATTTCTATTAGTGAAATCATGGGGTTTCTTCTTTAACTATAGGTTTTGCAGTTGGTCAGCACGGATTTTGATGACAATCAAAATTTGGGATGACTCATGTTACAAAACGCAGGTAGCGTTCATACTACAAATGCCTCCTACTCTACCGTCACCTCCATTGCCGTTATCATCGCAATATTAAAGAAGCCCAAGGCCTTCGGCGCATCTGCTTCTAGCCCCACTACATTGGTGGGCGAATTAGCTACGGGGAGGGCGAAAATGGTATTTTCACCATTGGTCATTTGCTCTCGGGCGATACCCAAAAAGCGAAAAGCAGAATTGGTGATAGCGTGAATTTCTACGCGAATTTCATCGCCGATAGCGTAAGGGGGAACAGAATCATCATCTTCCGTATCTTCATCCGGGATACGATTGATGGTCTCGCGAATAGGCGGAATGAAAACAATAGCATCCGTGCCGGAACCTAGATCAAAAGTACCATCAGCAGAGACATTCATCTCACTAGGTTTGTTTAAAAACACACCATTTTTGTAGGTCTTGACCCAATAAGTATTGCCTAGACCAGGTAGGTCGCGGGCGTAAAACTGGGCATAGATACCGGCGGGGAAACCAAGTTCCTCCTCACGGAATTCGTAAACGATAGAATCGACGGGGGGAGCAGGATTGAGCAAGGATGCTGCCTCATAGTTCCAATCTTGATACCCAACACTAAGGGTAAACGCATCGCCTATGTCGCCGATCACTTCACCGGACTGGGGCGTCCATTCGTAAGCCCCATTGCCTTTGTGGGTAAAGGGGATTTGTGTGCCTTTGGTATCATTGAGCAAAATTACAGTGGCATCGGTTACTGCTGGTGGTGCAGTTGCCTGAAAATAGTCCTGCGAAAGCGAAAGGTATACGGTCTGCGTGGTATCCAGCTGGTTGAGCCAGGCATCGACTACCAGTTCTGATTTTTCGAAATTAGCGTCGATATCAACGACGTCCGTACAGCTGAAGCTGGCCAGCAACAATAAAAAAGCGGGAATATATAGGAGCTTGTTCATGGTTCTTAGAATTTGAAGTTGTAAGCGATAGAAGGAATGAAATTGCCGACCACAGAAAAACGTACAGCTTCGGTGGTGGCGGGCTGCCCTACGGGGATACGGTCGGAATTCTGCTGAAAATAGATGGAAAAAGGATTGCGGCGATTGTACACATTATACACCGAGAAGACCCAACTGCTCTGCCAGCGGCGCTCTTCATTGCGCTTGCCTTCGAGGGTTGCAGAAAGATCAAGGCGGTGATAAGAAGGAATGCGTACGTTGTTGCGGCTGCCATCGGTGATGTGCGGAATGGTGTAACCGGCCACCGTATAACGAGAGGTCGGAAAAGTAGCAGGCGTACCCGTATTGTAAACAAATACCGCACTGACAGAAAGGCGCTTACTGAGTTCGTAAAAAGTGGTTAGGCTGAGGTTGTGGGTTTGGTCAAACCGGTTGGGGTACCATTCGTCATTGTTGATCCCTTCTACGAGGCGTTCACTGCGGCCCAGCGTGTAGCTAACCCATCCGGTGAATTTGCCTTTGTTTTTTTGCACCTGTACCTCCATTCCGTAGGCGCGACCGTCACCTTCAAGGATCTGGCCTTCAACAAACTCGTTGAGTACGAGGTCCGCACCGTCGATGTAGTCGACTTGGTGATCCATATTCTTGTAGTAAAACTCGACGGACGTCTCGTAGGTATTGTCTTTGAAATTTTGGAAGTAGCCGATGGCAAACTGGTCGGCCATTTGTGGCTGCACATTGTTGGTACTCGGCAACCAAATATCTACTGGCGTAGAAGCTACCGTGTTGGACAACAAGTGAATGTACTGGGAGGTACGGTTGTAGCTGGCCTTGATGGAATTGTCGGGGCTGAGCTGATATTTGATAGCTGCGCGGGGCTCAAAATTGTTGAAGTCTTGAATCAGTTCTCCTTTCCCAAAAGTCTCGACCCCTAAAAGTGGGCGACCTTCGTTGGGGTTGAGGGCATCACCAAAAGTGTAGGCATTCCCTTTGCCCATGAGGCTAAAGTAGGACCAGCGTACACCGTAATTAAGTTGCCAGCGTTCGCCCAAGGTCTGCTCATTTTCTATGTATAAGCCACCTTCTAGTGCAAAGCGCTCGTCGAGGCTGATGTCCTGGGTTTCACCATCACTGGAGATGAAAGCATTGGCTGGTTCAAAACGATAGTTGATGGCCTGGCCGCCAAAGCGCAGGATATTATTGGGTGTAATGTAATACGTGAAGCGCGGCTTGATACTCGTGTTCACGATTTTCGCCGTCCAGTCGAAAGCATTTTCGGCGGTATCGCCAAAATCAATACTGTATTCGTAGTTACTGTAATAAAGCGTGGTATTGGCAAAAAGCTTGTTGCTGAAAATGTGATTCCAGCGCAGTGAGGTAGTTTGGTTACCCCAATCGAAACCAGCTGCATCACCAAAACCGAAGTTGTCGCGACCAAAATAGCCCGACAGGAAAAACTGGTTATTTTCGTTGAGTTTGTAGTTGGTTTTGAGCGTAAGGTCGTAGAAATTCAGTGTGGTCTCTCCCAAGTCATCATTCAGGAAAGGCTTAGCCAAGACATCGATATAAGAACGGCGTGCCGCAACGATGAAGGAAGCCTTATCTTTTACGATAGGAGCCTCTACCGCCAAGCGGCTAAAGATGAAGCCGACACCACCATTTACGGCCAGCTTCTTGCTATTCCCTTCTTTCATTCGAACATCCAAAATAGAGGAAAGGCGACCGCCGTAGCGGGCAGGAATACCTCCTTTAAACAACTCCACATCTTTTACTGCGTCGGGGTTGAAGACGGAAAAAAAGCCAAAGAGGTGAGCAGAATTATAAACGGGGGCCTCATCCAGCAGTACCAAATTCTGATCGATACTACCACCACGGACATTGAAACCAGTAGCGCCCTCCCCTACCGTACTGACGCCGGGCAGGAGCTGAATACTCCGCAATACTTCGACCTCGCCTAAGAGAGCTGGCAGCTTTTTGAGCGTCTCCATATTCATGGAATTGGTACTCATTTGCAAATCCGAAACATTGCGGTTGGCGGCCTCTGAGGTGACGACGACTTCTTCGAGTTGCTGCGCTGAGCCTCCCAGTTCCAACGAGAGCGTTGTGTTTTTGGTGAGGTCGATAGTTTCTAAGATCGTTTCGAAACCGACGTAACTATACTCCACCTCGTAAGTAGCTGCAGGTAGTGTAAGGGAATAAAAGCCATATTCGTTGGAAGTAACGCCCTGCTGTAAAGAGGGTACATAGACGGTAGCACCGATGAGGGTCTCGCCGGTTTCGCCGTCGCTGATATAGCCACTGAGGGAAAATTTTTCTTGCGCTTGCAAGGACAGGGTGCTTAAAGTCAGTGCCAAAAGCAGCAGACTAAGCTGAGTTAAGGTTGTTTTCATCGTTTTTTTTGGAGATCGAGGTTAAAAACTATCCCAATTAAATTGCTTTGATATCGACCACTCCGAAGAGTAGTAGAGCTAAATCAATTAAGTCAGGATGTACAGTTAATAGCATTCAGGCAGCAAAGGTTGACAGAAATTGTTGCTTAATTTCATGTTTTCTACCAGTAGCAGCAACTATACAACCAACTGATGGCGGGAGTCGATGATCTCCACTACGCCTATTTCATTTTTTTCCAATTATCTGTAAAAAACGGTACACGACAAGGAGGGAGTGCCCTGTTACCCGGATACACTCTTTGTAGATGACTGAGCTCCGTAAATTTGAGGATGAGTCGTGGGCCAAGACAACCACATTGAGGTTATCAAGGCCACGAAAGACATTATTTCTTAGGGGAGATAATATTTTATTTGGGAGGGGACCGATAAGTGTCCCCTCTTCTTTTTTGGGATAATGTTGTTTTTGTGTAACTCCCTATTTACGGTACATCAAATAGCCTGCTATCAAACTCACGCCACCTAATACCATATAAAGGATGGCAGTTGTTTGGCCTGATTCATCACTGGCGTTGATATCCAGGCCGAGAAAGGAAACGGAGGCGGTAGATTCCAGGAAAGTATTAATACCCATGAATAGGTAAAAAAACCTTGGTGTGCCTTTGGTGGTTCTAAAACCTCACGCCTATCGGCGATCCTCTACCCTAGATAGTTTTCCGCCCTCGCTACCGGGGATACTACCTGGAGCTTGCAGGCTTATTTTCATAGACAGACCGATGGTATTCTTAATCTTTTGCGAAAGCGCTGCCGCCAAATCCGGGTTGGCCGCATCCAGGCCAGAAGCCACTTCTACTTTTACTTCCACCTGATCCATGGTGCCTTCTCTCGTGACGATGAGTCGATAATTAGGAACTAAAAAATCCATTTGCTCAATCACCTCTTCGACTTGGGTATAAAACAGGTTGACGCCTCGGATAATGAGCATATCATCGGCACGGCCTTTGATGGCCGCCATCTTGATGTGGGTACGTTTGCCATTGGGGTCGTAATGTAGGCTGCAAATATCGTTGGTCCAGTAGCGAAGCAGGGGAAATGTCTGCTTGGTAAGCGTGGTAAAAACCAGCACGCCCTCTTCGCCGTAAGGCAATGGTTGGCCGGTGTCTCTATCGACAACTTCGGGAAAGAAATGGTCTTCCCATATGTAACTTCCTGTACCCTTTTCATCGACATCTTCCTGGGAAACACCTGGCCCCATAATTTCGCTAAGGCCATAAATATTGGTGGCACTGACCTGCAAGCCTTTTTCTACTTGTTGGCGAATAGCTTCTGTCCAAGGTTCGGCCCCAAGCACCGCGTAACGGGTATTCAGGGCCGCGGGATCAATACCGCGCTTGGCGCATTCGGCAGCAAGGGTTTGAGCGTAAGAAGGCGTACAACAAATCACCTCTGGCGCGAAATCCTGAAGGATGGTCAATTGCCTATCCGTCATACCACCAGACACCGGGATAACGGCCATCCCCAACCGTGTAGCACCACCGTGCATACCTAGTCCGCCAGTAAACAAGCCATAGCCGTAGGCGTTATGAAGTCGCATACCGGGGCGGGCACCCGCAGCTACCAGCGACCGCGCGACGACCTCGTTGAACACCCCCAGATCGTGCTGATTATAACCCACGACGGTGGGTTTTCCTGTTGTGCCACTAGAAGCATGGATACGGCGAACTTCCTCCATTGGCGTCGCAAACATTCCGTAAGGATAATTATCACGCAGGTCCTTTTTCCGCGTAAAAGGCAACCGACGCAGGTCTTCGATGCCTTTGATATCGCCAGGCATTAGGCCTGCTACCGTGAACTGCTGACGGTAGAAAGGGACCTTTTCGTACAAGCGGTTAACGAGTGCGCATAGGCGCTCGCTTTGCAGCTGGCGAAGTTTTGCTAGCGGAAGCGTTTCGATGGAGGTGTTGTAGAGCATGTTTTTTGGGGTTCGATAGTTGNTCGTTGGTTGGTTAGATGGTCTGCTGGTGACCTTCCAGTAGCGGCATCGTGCCGCTAGGTCTGAATGCCGGGTTTAAAGGTAGAAAGCTGCCTTTCTGAGAGCGTAAGTCATACAACCTTTACCCCCCACCCAACTTTTACACTCTCCTAATCCCCGACAGCCACCACTTCTATTTCTATTTTGGCGCCCGCGGCAAGGGCTTCCGCCGCAAAGGTGGTGCGGGCGGGCTTTTGAGGGAGGTACGTTTTATAAACTTCATTAAAAGCTGCAAAATCGTTGATATCATCCAGAATAACCAGCACTTTGACGACATTGGCCATGGTCATATCATGCTGTGCCAAGACGGCTTTGATATTTTCCAGGCACTGACGGGTTTCGGCCTCAATGCCCCCTTCTACCAAAGTGCCTTTGGTGTGGTCTTTCCCAATTTGGCCTGCCAGAAAGTAGAGGTTATCCACCTGAACGATGTCGCTGTAGGGAGCATTGACTTTGCTGGGTTCGTGCGTGGGATGGAAAATGGGAGGCGATTGTTCTTCTTGGATCGCAGAATTTTCCTCACTACCGGTAGCGCAACAACAGCCTATTAATAAAAAAAATACGCCAAGACCTAACCAATAACGATAGTTCAAACATTTCATACACAAGAGGGAATTAATATAGGAATGGTATAAAATTACGAAATGAGGCGCTCATTAAGGCGTAGCGTGTTAGTAAAACTGTTCGCTTTCTATCCTTTTGCAAGGGCGCGAAAGCTGTTGGCGTATATCATTTTCTATTGACCAGTATTCCTCCAACAGCGAGGAATAGCAAATAGTCATAGTCATCTCTTTCATTCTTTGCTCTAACAATCGGGTTGCAGGGGTCCATTTTACAAAAAACAAGGTAACCTCTTCGCCGGGGATGATCATTTTTTTGTTGACTGTATTTGAGACAAGTGCCTCATAGCCAAACTGCAAGCTATCAGGTAATTCGGCCTCAATAATCTCTAACCAGTTTTTATAGTAGCGTTCTCCATCAGAAACCTGTACACTATTGATTTTTGCCAGGCCAATACCACTGTTACGCAACTTAATCTCAAAACCTTCTGTACTGTAAATTTGGCCTAACGAAAGGTGAGGATACATGGACACTTGCTGCTGCTGACGCATAATACGCACCTCTTGAAAGGAAACAATCAGGGCGCACAAACTGATAACTACTGCAGAAATAGCAATGAGAAAATTGGTGTCGACTTGACGGATTTTTTGCCAGAGGTTTTTCATTCGCTGGAATATCTATTTCAACAATAATACTAAAATTCAACAAGAAAGAGTGCTATGTAATTTACTCACTATACCAATTTAAACATTACTAGCGTAACGGAGGCGCCTCGCAGAGGTATTTAAAACAGGAGAGCAACAAAACACACAATACGCTATAAGCCAGATACTTAAAAAAAATGCCAGGCATACGACCCTCAAGTGGGAGGGACCCACCCAGCTGCCGGACCGCCGAATCCACCCCCTGGCCTCACGACCATTAGGGGCGTGCGCTTACATCTGCTGTCATAACAACAGCAGCCAAACAATACGCTAAAAAATTCCTCTGAATGCCTTATCGACTAAATAAGGGTAATGACCTACGATTATAGAACCTGGAAGTCAAGCCAGTTCTTATTACAAATATAGCTATTTTGTTTTTAAATAAAAAATTACCAACAAAAAAAACTAATCTACCAGCCAACTCACCAAATTCCGCAGCAATTGCACGTTTTCCTTAGCCAATTCACTATTCATTCCTACTTTTTGCTCGCGAGGGCCCGATAATTGAGCCGAAAACATAGCTGCTTCCCCACTCACCACTACCTTGCCTTTCTCATAAGGAAAGTAAGCCAACTGCTGCCAACCTGCTCCAGGTTCATACAAGCTATCGTCATCAAATTGCCAGGCTACCGCAGGGCTTAGCAGCGTAAAATTCTCATCTAGCCCTACTACCACCGAAGCCGTAGCTGGTGCTTTAAAAGCACTACCTGTGAAAGTAACGACCATACTAATGTTTTCTGTCACGCCTACCTTCCCCAAATTCCCGCGCTTGTGGCTAAAACGATCTGCGCTGCGGCGACGGTTATCCATCGCAAAACAATTGAGCCACTCTACGCCAAAGGCTGCGCCCAAGTCTTTGGCAGCTCCACCAAAAGGCATGTGGTCCGCAATCAGGAAAAGACAGCCGCCTTCGGCTACCCAGTTCTTCAATGCGGTTATTTCCTGCTCTGAAAAAGCACTCAGACAGGGGTTTTCCCAATTGCCTACATTGCTTTCGTGCAACGGATTGGCAATCACATACACCTCACATTTTTCTAGTACCGCAGGCGTAATTTCGTCAGGCTGATCAGCCAGTTGATAACCATCCGCAGCCAACACATTCCCGAAGGCAACGTACCTCCCCGCCAGGGTGTGAAAATTATTATGACCAGCATCTACGTAGATCAATGGGCCATCCTTATCTGGATACGTCATTTTGTCTATCACAAAAAAAGTGCTCGTATCTGGTACTTGCTGAGCTTTGCCAGTCGTCAAAAAAACGATACTCAGGCAAAGGGACAGGCCTATTGTTCGGGTTATCATAGTTACAAGGGTTTGATGAACAATGCAATTAACTAATTTTTTAGTTAATCGATTGCATCCACACTCTCTTGTGCAGCCAACAATGGTGATTTTGCATTAAAGCAGTTAATCCGCATCTTCGTTGCAACGAAAACAGCTGACATGCGATTATTACTCTTTTTCCTCCTCACTCAATTCAGCATCATGGCCCAAACCACCAATCCGGTGTCCGAGCCGCTTCGCTCTGAGCCTCCTTTAAGGGTTGGCGTGATCGGCTTGGTACACACGCACGTCCACTGGATATTGGGGCGTGAAGATCAAGGAGATATCGAAATTGTTGGCATTGTGGAGCCTAATCGCCAGCTAGCGGAGCAGTACAGCCTACAACACGGCTATTCTATGGACCTTGTTTACAGTACCATCGAGGAAATGGTTGCGGCCCAAAAGCCTCAGGCTGTCACGGCTTTCAATACCATTTATGATCACCTTTCTGTAGTTAAATATTGCGCTCCCCGTGGTATTCACGTCATGGTAGAGAAGCCACTGGCCGTCAGTTGGGAGCACGCTCAGCAGATGGCAGCACTCGCCCAAAAGCACAATATCCACCTGCTCACTAACTACGAAACCTCCTGGTATGGCAGCAACGAAGAAGCTTACGACCTCTACCACGAGCAGCAGGCCATCGGCGATCTTCGGCACCTCAATTTCTATACCGGCCACCCTGGCCCCATCGAAATCGGTTGTAACCCCGAATTTGTAGAATGGCTAATCGACCCGGTTCTCAATGGCGGTGGTGCCCTCACCGATTTTGGCTGCTATGGCGCCAATCTTACCACCTGGCTCACACAGGGAGAGGTACCCCTAACGGTTACCTGCATCACCCAAAAAATCAAACCAGACCTGTACCCTAAGGTAGAAGACGAGGCCACCATCATCATTACCTACCCAACAACTCAGGTCGTCATTCAGGCGTCCTGGAACTGGTCACACAACCGCAAAGAGATGGAGGTTTATGGTACCCACGGCTACATCTTCTGTAAAAATGGCACCGATATGATCGTCATGAAAGAGGAAGCCAAAGGGCCACAACCTCACCTTGCCGAACCACTTTCTCCAGGCTTACACGATCCCTTCGCTTACCTTTCTCAAGTGATCCAGTATGGCTACACCGTCAATCCTTGGGACGTATCCGCGTTGACCAACAACCTCCGCGTAATGCAAATTTTAGAGGCTGCTAAAGTCTCCGCCCAAACGGGCAAAACCGTTAATTGGAAGGGATTCTTTGGTTCTTAAAGTTATTTGGGGTCATGCCTTCGTGCCTCGGCACCAGGCTGTCTGCTCTTATGCAGTGCTGCGCATTGCATACCGCGCCCATCCTTTGCCCTTGCGGCCTCCGGCCCCGCCCTCTCCCGATGGAAGGTCGGGATTCGGTTCGGGTCTTATGCTACCAGCGCTACACCATCACCACCAATTTTCCTTTGTCATGATTGCCCTCCATGTAAGCATGAGCTGCCACGATCTCTTCTAAAAACAGGAGTCATCCCGAATTTTGATTGTCATCAAAATCCGTGCTGACCAACTGTAAAACCTATCGTTAAAGAAGAAACCCTATGATTTCTATTAGTGAAATCATGGGGTTTTCTACAAATAGTCAGATAAATCACTCTTTTCAGGCTATTTAATGACTCTTTCTAAGCTAAAGTCAGGCTGGATTTTGGCCTTAGCCAAAATTCGGGATGACTTATGTTTATTTTCTAATAAACAATGAAGCAGTCTACTTTTTGAATAATCCTGCTACAAAAAGAACCGCTACTGCACCCACTGTAGCTGTAATGAGAGACCCAGACAGTCCGCCACCGGCAGAGATGCCCAGCTGCCCAAACAACCAGCCACCAACAGCGCCACCAATAATACCGAGGATAATATTCACAAGCAGCCCAAAACCACCACCTTTCATAATCTGACCAGCCAACCAGCCCGCAACTGCTCCAATGATAATAAAGTACAGAAGACTCATAGTTAATGTCGTTTTGTTTTGATAATTCAATTTTGTCTTGCTTAAGGTAAGGATTTTTCAAACAACGAACTAGATCATTCAAACACCAAAGTTTCTCCATCTTCAGGAAGATAAGCTTTGTACAAAAGCTCCTGCTCCTGCAATAGCGTTCTTAATTGTTGCCTTGTCGTTGGGCAATGATTCAGTGCCTCTAAATGATTAATGACAACCTGCCCCGGAGCATTACGTACAAATTTCACAATGTCTTCTATCGTCATCAACAGTGGGCTTCCCACATCCAACTGTGCAGCACCGCCTGCGACAATGCTGATAGCTGGTCTAGAATTCCTCAGTACATCATCTACCGCTTTAGTATAAATAGTATCTGCACTGATATAAAGGGTAGGTGCCTCTGATAATTCCAAATAAAACCCCATTACATTCCCCATCGGGCCTGCAATGAAACCATAACCATGTCGGGCAGGTATTCCCGTCACTGAGCCGCCTAAAGCAGATGTTATTTCACCATATTCCAGCGACAAACTTACAGAAAGGTCTCTTCTTTCAAGTGCCCTGGTATCCTTTTGGCTACATATCACCGGTATTTGCTTATCGCGTAAAAAGGCCACACCTGCGTCATCAATATGATCGGGATGCTGGTGCGTAATTAGACAGTGCGTTACTTTCGCTAATAAGGCTTCGCTGTTATCGGGTAAATTCACAAGCGGATTACGACGCGCTTTAAATCTAAAAAGAGTAAACGGCATAAACGCCCCACGTTTACCTAGCATCGGGTCTACCAAAATATGCAATGGTCCTGATTCGATGATAAGGGTTGCGTTTCGTAAATGATGAATCTTCATTGTAAGCGTGATTTTTCTTTTCTCAGGTAATTCATTAGAAAAGCAAAACTACTTGCTCTTTACCCCACATTCATTGATTCAAATCAAGAAATAAATCATTCCATACTACCTCATTTTACTTCTTATTCTACTGAGTGTTTCGGGGGTAACCCCTAAATAAGAAGCGATATGGTATTGAGGTACTTTCTGTAACCAGTTGGCCTTTTTTGCTGCTATTTGTTGATATAATTCTTCTGGTGTTTTCATCAATCTGCTGTACATTGACTTTTCTTTTTCTGCTAATAACCGCTCAAAGGTTCTTTGTACAATTACTCCTCCACATTCATAGGTTTCTAACAACTCAAGAAAGGTACTTTTTGCCATCACACGTACTTCTATCTCCGTCAGGCATTCCTGATATTTCAGTGTGGTAGCCCCTCTATTAAAGGCCGAGAAATCTGTTACAAACTGGGGCCCATCATAGAAATTTATATTACTCTCTTTACCATCACTCTGGTAATATTCCCGAACAACTCCTTCGTTTAAGAAGCGTAGCTCCTGTGCTTTTTGCCCCGCACTTAACAATAGCGACTTCTTTTTGTAATACTTGACTTTAAAACTAGCCATAAACTCATCCAGCCCTTCCTTATGAAAGGGGAATTCCTTAAGAAAAAAATCAGACAGCTGGTCCTTCATAATATACTGAATTAGGAATATCCTCTGAAATCACCAACAAATATACACAGTGTTATATCAATCACTCGATACAGGAATTCAGCGCTCTGGATTGTAAGGAATAACCACAAAAAACAACTGCACTCGTCACGGGTTAACCATCTAAAACAAGTTTATTAGGGTTACTTCACTTGGCTCTGAGTAGTAATTTTCTCTTCACGCAAAATCTTAAAAAGTAAAGCGGGCAGGTATCACTACCTACCCGCTACTACCTATAAAGTCATCATCCTTAAATCCTTAAAACATTATTTAAAGGAAATCATCTGCTTGGTAGCAGTGAACTCACCGGCAGTTACCGTGTAAGTCAATACGCCTGTTGCACCTTGGATCATCTCCTTGGTCAGGTTGATGGTGTTGTAACCAGCTGCGTAATCACCACGTACTACTGTGAGTACACGGCCACTTGCGTCGCTGATCGTTACTGTTGCTTCCTCATCTGTTGGCAAGTTGAAACCAATCATGGTCTCTGCAGCAAATGGGTTAGGCGTATTCTGGTATAGCGTGAAGACGCTTTGCAAAGCGTCTGTACCGTTGCTGAACACTACCCCTAAATCGAGCACCTCTTCTCCCCTCTCAGGGGAGATGTCCGCAAGGACAGAGGGGTATGCTTCAGCTGCTGTATAACGGCTAGATACATTGATGATATCGCTCAAGTCAGCATCTGCCGTTGGGCGGATTACCAAGCTAAACAGTACATCCTCAGCGGAGACGCGATGCATCGCGTCTGTACCGCCATTTTCGTTCCAGCTCATTGTGATCATGCCTTCAGCAGCGTAACGCATACCGAAGTTCTCAGCACCAGCAACACCGTACTCGATGTCTACCAATTCTGCGCCGTTTAGGTTCAATGTACCCTGGAAGCCTTCAACCACAGACATGTTCTCACCGGTAATTGCTACCGTGTAAGTATTGCCCGCTTTCACTGCGATGTTCTCAGCAACGAGGTTAAACTGACCATTCAATGTGCGATCGTCACCTGCCAATGCATTAGCTTGTGCTGATCCGTTAACATCACCGATCTTAACGCCTACGAAGTCTGCATCTAGGATGTCGCCCGCAAGGTTATTCTCGTTAATCAACTCAGGGAATGCTTCGAACCAAGGGTTGGTCGCTACTGGGAAGCTGTAAGCTGCATCTACAAAGCGCCAGCTTGTGTTGTTAGCAAATTCCGTATCGATGTTCAAAATCAACTTACGAAGCTGGATCATATCCAGTGTAGTAATGCTTGAAGAACGATTAACGTCAGCAGCAATCTGCTTGTAAGGACTGTTCAATGGCTGCGTTCCTAAGATGTGCTTGCTAATCAACACTAAGTCGAAAGTAGATACACCATTCAGTGGGTTNGCATTCAGGTAAGGCGTTACAGAGTAATCACCTCCTAGTGCCAAATTACTGAAGTTGTAAGTTCCGTCAGTATTTGTAACCATCATAGAAGCCATGCCTCCACTAATGCTCACCTCTACACCTTCTACCGTTTCGTTGTTCTCNGTCATGATTACACCAGCAATGGTTCCATCNCCATCAGGACCGTCACAGTCAACGTGCTGCTGTACCAATACNTAAGTCTCACAGTAATCGTAGTTGCCTTCTTCGTCGAATGCGTATACGTATACTACTGT
>NZ_KB903554.1:0-76787 GCF_000379805.1 Lewinella cohaerens DSM 23179
CTTCGCCGACGGCCGCCTACTAATCGACAATAATCATATCGAAAACAAGATTCGCCCCCTGGCCCTGGGGCGCAAGAATTACCTTTTCGCCGGCAGTCACCAAGCCGCCCAGCGAGCAGCCATGATATACAGCTTTGTAGCTTCGTGCAAGGAACAAAACATCAACCCCTACGAGTGGCTGACCGATACGCTGAACCGCATCGCGGAGACGAAAATGTCGGAACTACCGCTGCTACTACCGTCGGCGGTGTGGGAATCGCAGGGGAAGGACCTGTAGTTGGTCGGACGTTTACCAGCTGGGAAAGAATTTACTTTCATGTCAACGTCGCGCTCAGTGCCGTGTCACTGGCCAAAGCGGCCCACCATTTAGATCAGCCCGTGGAGCAGCGAGGAGCCTTTTCCATTGCCGACATCAGAACCCGCTATACCAATGCGTATCAGGCCAAAAGAATATTTTCGATTTGTGGGATCGACCCACAAGAAGCAAAAATTAAATCACTGTGGGAAAAGATCACGAGCTTTGGTAGAAAGGCCGCTTAAACCGTGGCGCACCATTGCAATTGAGGTACTCTACAATAAAGTCAGCATCAATATAGCCTTCGTTGTACATCGAATAAACCTGATTGGTGGCGGTGTCATACGCACCGTAGACATTGATTCGGTAACGACCATGGCCAATGGGAGCATAACGTTGTGTTTTTGCCCAGCGGTAGTTGCTAAATTTGCCGTAGACAAAATGTGCAGCGTCCCCAAAAACCAGATCAAGCTCCTCTTTTTCAGCTCTCTGTATCAAGCCCTCCAGTTTTTCGATACACTGACTTTGTTTTTCTTGCCAAGTATCGAAGTTATCGATTTTTCCTGGAAAAGTCCCCGTCTTTCTGCGTTTGAAGCTGAGGTGAACAAGAAGTTGGCGCACTGCTTCTTTACTGCGTTAGTAATCGAAACGTCGGCATAATAAATCACGGACATCCTCCAGGGTGTTACAAGATGATTGTTCTATGGTCTGCTCCACTTCCTGATAGACTGACGAGAGCTCGTGGCGAGAATTACCGTAATTAGTTTTGCGTACCGCATCCAATCCTCCTTTATCGTACATCTTTACAGTAAGTGGTCACACTATTTACGTGGCAGCCCACTATCTGTGCGCACCTACCTTTACGATACCCTAAAGGCAGCAAGTGTAATACGTACATTCTGTCTCGTATTAATCTACTCTTGTGAGTTTTTCTTGCGATATTTACGCTATCGGCGTCGGCTTGACTGAGGCGGAAGGAGGGCATATGTTTTGTCGTGTGAGAACCACAAAAATAATGCTCTCTGTTTTTTCACAAATCTAACTTTGTCGGACTATATATCCGCTGCAAAATCTTTATTTGATTTATTTTAACCTGTATGACCGTCCGCAAAGTTATCAATATTACCTTTTGTTGTATGCTGGTCCTTGTGGCGAACGCGCAGAAAGCAAACTGGGCGTTTTATGCCACAAAGGATAGCTTATCGGGCAGCGCCTCCCGTAAGTTTTGTGGAAACAAAGGCTTGGTTTCGGCGTATTACTGGGCGTCTTTTCGATGCCTGTTTTTTCTTGCCCTGGCACTCCTTTTTTTATCAGGCACCGCTAATGCCCAGCCGCCTGCCCATTTCATCCAACTAGACCGTATTGGGGAAAAGCAGGGGCTTGGCAGCCAGTATAGTACCCGAATTTATCAGGACCGTAAAGGGTTCCTTTGGTTATGCAGTATCAATGCCTTGCAGCGGTACGATGGGGTCGAACTGAAATCCTATCCAAGAACCGACAACGATTCCCTTGGTATCACGGAAAGCTACCCCTCTTATTTGACCGAAGACCGAAGCGGGAACCTCTGGGCCATTACCGCCTCCGGGAAGCTGTTTCGCTACGATGAAGCCATTGACAATTTCAGGGAACTCCCGCTGCTCCCAAAGTGGGCTCACGATGGAGTCTCCCCCTTGGCGCACTGTCTTTTGGAAGACCGCTGGGGCGTATACTGGATGGGGATAGGGAGAGCCGGCTTGTGTCAGCTTAATGTGGAAACAGGTGAGCTGACCCAATTTTCACCAGCCCAAGGCGAGGAAGTTCCCCTGACGGTCAATGTCATAGAAGAGGACGCTGAGGGCAACATCTGGACAGTAGATAGTGATTTGTTCTGCCTAATGCCTCCCAGCGGACAAAAGGGGGAACGCCATATCCAACGCTATTCGATAGACAGGGCCGACGATGCTTGGCTCTATGCGCTTGAGATAGGTAAGAGTGGTTTGATTTGGGCTGGAGGACGTGGTGATAAGATCTATGCTTTTAACCCCAAGACCAAAGAAACGAAACCCTTTCAATTCATCGCCAAGACGGAGGTTTTCGAAAACCTCATCCGGCGCATCAACCGCATCCGGGAAGATTCCCGTGGCCTTGTATGGGTAGCCGTTAACGGAGGCGGGCTGGTCATCATTGACCCCATCATTGGTGGCCGGACAAATTTGACGCTCAAGCGGGAAGAGCCCTATGGATTTAGCGTAAATTCTACTAACGATGTGCTGGAAGACAATACGGGGCAAATTTGGCTCAGTTCGTGGCCTGGTGGGATTTTTCGTTACTCCCCCCAAGCGGCCCAATTTGGACACGTCCGCTCCGTACCGGTCAACCCCAAAACCCTTAGTAACCCGGTGGTTAACGTCATTACTGAAACGCCCGATGGTACTATTTGGGCAGGCACGATGGACGGCCTGAACCGTTTTGACCCGAAAACCAAAGAAGTCCAGCGCTATAAAATACCCCATCCCGACAAAGACAGGCAAGGCAATGAGATTCATGCGCTGGCCGCAATAAGAGCGGCTGACAATTTACCACCCGATCTGCTCTGGGTAGGTACCGAAAAGGGCCTGAAACAATTTAATCCGCAAAACGGCCAGTTTTCTGATTGGCGTTCCCCCGGCCCAAAGGGCAAAGTCCTGGAAAAAAATTACATCATAGAAATGACCAGGAGTAGTGACGGCCATCTTTTCGTGAGGGCCTTCCCTGATTTTAATACTTGGCTTTATTGGGACAGCTCACGGCGAGATTTTTTGACGGTTGATTTACCCGCTGAATTCAAGGAAGTATCCAATATCTTCCTTGACGGTAATGCCACTTTTTGGGCGCAGACCAACGACGGAAATTTGTTGAAGTATGACTGGAACAAGGAGGTTTTGCAGCGGATCGAAATTGCGGAAGAAGACAAAAAGGGGGTCTCTTTACAATCAAATCTATACGTGCTTACCCGGGCCAAGGGAAAATATTGGATACTTACTAATCAAGGATTTTTCTCTTTCGTTGAAACGGAGAATCCAGCTTCTTTTCGCTTGCAGCGCATCCATCTCGAAAAGTGGCTGCTCCCTGATGAAGTCAGGAGTATGCTGGAAGATTCGGATGGTAATTTATGGATCAGTACGGCTGCGGGGCTAGCCTGCTTCCGGCCAGATGTTGAAACGTTCGATAATTATTCAACCGAAGATGGGGTCCAGGGCAACGAATTCATTGATGGTGCAAGTTTCAAAAGTCCCGGTTCCGGATACCTTTATTTCGGTGGGGTCAATGGATTTAATTTCTTCCATCCAGATAGCATTCGAGAGGACACTATCGCGCCTCCCGTTGCTATCACTTCCATCAAGGTGTTGCGGGATAATGCCATGGAACGGGTTTTCCCAAAACCAAAAGGCAAGGATAGTACACCGTTTATCGAAATAAAACACGCGGAGCGGGTGCTGAGAATCAAGTACGCTGCGCTTCATTTCGCGAACCCTCAGCAGAACCAGTACGCCTACCAACTGGAAGGTTTCGACAATGACTGGCGCTATGTAAGTAATGAGCACGAAGTCACTTACACCAATCTCGACCCGGGAACGTATCTTTTCAGCGTAAAAGCCGCCAATAAGGATGGTCTGTGGAACGAGGTTGGTGCCGGGCTCACCATTCGAATACTCTCCCCTTGGTGGCAGACGTGGTGGGCCTATCTCGCATACGCCCTCCTGGTCGGAGGCATGGCCTTTGGCATCTCCTATTTTTTGAAAAAACGCTGGCAACTGCAAAATGACCTGAAACTGAAACAAGCCGAAGCGACCCGCCTCAAAGAACTCGACCACTTCAAAAGCCGCCTCTACACTAACCTAACGCATGAGTTCCGTACCCCGCTCACCGTCATCCTCGGCATGACGGGGCAAATCAAAAATAACCCCTCAAAGTACCTCGAAGCGGGCTCGCAGCTCATCGAAACCAACGGCAAAAACCTACTCCGGCTCATCAATCAGCTGCTCGATCTATCGAAACTGGAGAACAAGTCCTTCCAGCTCCACCTCCAGCAGGGCGACATCATCCCTTACCTGCGCTACGTCACCGAGTCGTTTCAGACCTATATCAACAGCCACAACCTTTCGTTGCGTTTTTTCACCACTTTGGAAAATCTGGAAATGGATTTCGACCCCGAACAGATTAAACAGGTGATGACCAATCTCCTCTCCAATGCGGTGAAATTTACCCCGTCGGGTGGCGAGGTTCGCATCAATGTCCTTCCGAGTGATCGTTCGGGCGACCTCCACGAGGCTGAAGGAACGTTCGGGAACGCGTTGGTCATCACCGTCACTGATACGGGAATCGGCATCCCTGACAAAGATCTCCCCCATATTTTTGACCGCTTTTACCAAGTGGATGGCTCGCATACCCGGGAAGGTAAAGGTACGGGTATTGGCCTCGCCCACACGCAAGAATTGGTGAAACTGATGGGCGGGAAAATCATCGTAAAAAGCCAACCGGGCAAAGGAACAGCGTTCACCATGGTTTTGCCCATCACCAATAATGCAACAAGGGTGGAGAGCGAACAGGGTCCTGAGCCATTGCCAGGCCTATTTACCCCTTCCTCTCAGTACTCCAACGGCACCATCCCAAGTACCAAGCCCACCAATCAAAACGCCCCTAGACTCCTTCTTATCGAGGACAACCCCGATGTGGTCGTATATCTCAAGTCCTGCCTCGAAGGACTGTACCAAATCGACGTGGCCTACAACGGAAAAATCGGCATTAAAAAAGCCCTCGAATACATCCCCGACCTCATCATTAGCGACGTGATGATGCCCGAGAAAAACGGCTATCAGGTTTGTGATACCCTGAAAAATGATACCCGTACCAGCCACATCCCCATTGTGCTGCTAACGGCGAAGGCCGATGCCGCCTCCAGGATAGCGGGCCTGCGCCGGGGGGCGGATGCTTATCTGTCTAAACCCTTCAACAAGGATGAACTCCTCATCCGATTGGAAATGTTGATGGAGCGGCAACGCCGGATGGCAGCTTATTTTGTTCAAAAAATAAAGGATGGAAACGTAGCCGTCCCACCTGAACCAGCCATCGAAGAGGCCATTGAAATAGAGGATGCTTTTATTCGAAAAGTTCGGGAGGTAGTAGCTGAAAATTCTGCCGACGAAAATTTTGCCTTGCCACAACTTTGCCAGAAAATCGGCATGAGCCGCTCGCAGCTGTTCCGCAAAATGAAGGCCCTGATTGCCGAATCGCCCTCCAGTTTTATCCGCAACCACCGCCTGAACGAGGCCAAAAAACTGCTGGAGACGACTGAAATGAACGTATCGGAAGTAGCGTGGAAGGTAGGGTACAAAGACCCCGCCCATTTTTCAAAATCTTTCCAGGAGGTGTTTGGGGTGCTGCCGAGTCAGGTACTCCAGGACTCCCGTCCAGGAGGTTTCCCGAAAGAGCGTTAGGAGAAAGAACGTGAGTTACTTTCCAGGAACGTATACAGACAACCTTTGACTATCCCTGCGGTGCCACAAAATCATCAAAAGGTTCATAGCCCTGGAGTGGAGCAAACATGATGTCGTTGGCATAGTTGGCTGGATCATAAGGCAGGGCTTTTTCGAAGGCTGCTTTAATGAGTCTTACGGCGGCTTCCCGATCATTGAGCAGGGTGTAGATATGTGCTTGGGCAATGAGGTAGCCCCCATCCTGGGTCTTGGTGTACCACGCTTCCATCTGTTGGAGGTATTGTTTGGCCTTGGCGGGCTTTTGCAGGTGGAAATAGCAACTGGCCAGCCGGGACAATTGCAGCCAACCGGGGCCTTCTTTAGTCATCTGTAGCCAGCTTGGGCCTGCTTCCGTGATGGCTTTTTGCAGCAATGGAAGCGCTTTGTTATATTGTTCGGCCAAAAAATAAATATCCCCCAACACGTAGCTATTCATGGAAGAACGCTCAGCTTGGTCGTTTGCCCAGGCGATGGCCTTTTCAGCCCATGCTATCTGTTGTTCTTTTTTTTGGGCTGCGCCAAATCTTTCGGCAATGAACAGGAAAGTGCTGAGCTTTTCGGTAGCAGGCCATTCATTACTGAGCATTTCTTCGACCAGTTGCTGGAGTTCATGGGGCTGGTTTTGGGCGACGTGTATTTCCGCCATTCGGTCGAAATAGTTCCAATGTCGGCGCAGTTTTGGCGGGATATAGCTCAGGATGTTCACCGCCTCGTCATACCTGCCAAGCCGGTACAAGTTGTGGGCATAGTGGCGATGCCACCAAGTATGGGAATCAAATTCCGGCTTGACGTGGCGAGGGTCTATATTGCTCATGATGCGTATTGCTTCCACGGGCCTGTTCAAATCGTTGGCCATGATGCCGGCTTCCATGTTGGAGAGAAATTGCTTGGGGTCCATTTCAACGACCTTGAGCATGGTTTCCAGAGCGGTACGGAGGTCTTTGTTCAGGATGGCCTGCCAATGGAGGTACCACTGTTTTTCCACCCGGGGCAGATTGTCCAGATCTACCCTTTTTGCAATGAGCGCAAAAACCGAATCAGCATTGTTTTTTTCACCATCCATAAAATAGGCACCGGCCACAAAGATATACGGCCAGAAAAAACTGCTGTCTGCCGCAATGGCCTGGTTCTGCAAGGCTATACTTTTCGCAAAATCCTCGCTGTAGATATCAGCTCCTTCCCGGTACAGTTGGTAGGCTTCGTAGACTGGGGGGTTATGAGCCACGCCGAGAGAGTAACTATGCCCTTTGGCCGAAAAGGCCGTGGCGTACTTCTCTTGTAGTTGGCTCACCAAAGCGGAATAATCCTGCCGGGGGCCTTGTATGGTTGGCAACCTAAGCTCCACCCGCCCGGTGTTCGTGTCCACCAGCTGGCTTTGGAAAATCAAGTCATTGCCGCTCAGGTAATACCTTCCCTTGACGATTTTCTCGGCCCCGGTTCGGGCCGTAAAACTGTCGGAGAACCCCCTCGCCTTCTGTTTGATATTGCCCTGGATCGTCTCAAAACTCACTAGTTGTATATCGTCCACAAACATCAGCCCCTGGATAATCCAATCGGCGGCCATATCGCCCAGTGCATTCAGGTTCCTGTCCCCTGTTTTGTTTTCGAAAGGTAAAATGGCAATTCTGGCCTCCCGTATTTCGTCCGTTACTACAGTGTTTGGTGTGGGGCTTTTCTGCTTTTCTGGTTGATTGCTGAACAAGAAGGCCACCACGATCAAAGTGGCGCACCCTGCCAAGATAATACTCAGTTTCTTTTGCTTTGCACCCTTTGGAACAAGCTTGAGGGTATTGGGTTTTCGAGTGGTGTCTTGCATAGTATAGTTAAAGCTCTCGGACAACGCTAATGCCCGGTTCTCAAATAATCATGTATGTACAAACAAAGATAGTTAAGAGTTTTCGCACTCGTCTTTTTATCCTTAAAAAAAATAGGGCAAGCGTGCTGTTCATCGGAGCTTGAGTAAATTGTCGGATACACAACCAGCAAATAATTGATTTTGAGTTTACTACAAATCAGGAACACGTCCAAATGCAACCGTTTGACAAATTTTTTTATAACTCTGTGCGACCATTCGACAAAGCATTGCACCCATTTGACAAGGTGTTCGGAATGGGGATAGACCATCTTTGTGGCATCAGGTTCCTGAAAGAGCAAACACCTAAAGCTCGTATGAAATCGGAACTTCTTTTATTAATCTGTTTGCTGTAACGCAAGTACAAATTCTTGAGAAATGAATTCAACCAAACTTTTTAAAGTAGTTTGTTTTTTTAGCTTATTTTTCTTTGCGACGACGATGATTGCTCAGGATCAAGAAATCCAATTAGGGGAAAACCCTTCCTCCGCGCTAAGTTGGACGTATGGTATCAACTTTGATGCACAGGTCACACAATTTACAACGGACTTTCTTTTAGACCTTAATACTTCTGGTCCAGATCCAGAGGGATTGAGGGAGTTTATGCAGGCTTATTGTTATACAATGCCTGCCCAAGATTCTGATAAATCGATTGTTCCAGGTTATGAGCAATACGGATTCCAAGAGAACGTTGGTCAGTGTGTGTCGGACAAGCATCTAATAGTACTTGACTGGTGTGTAGTAGCGGGAGAGGGTGTTCCTTCGGCATATCTGTTTGAGGCTAAACCCTGTACCGATCTTAAGGATTAATATACTGACGTCAAAGAGGTTTGGGCGGCCAAACCTTCTTCAAGTACACTATATACTGACCGAAGCGGTTTGGGATTTTCCCAAACCACTTCGCGTCATGTATAGATATTTTTTTGCGTTAATCATAAATATTTACGAACTAGGTAACAATAAATCTACCTTACTGACTTTATACTTGGCTCAGCCTCTCTAGGTGATTTTGACTACCTCTTCTTGCACCCTGTGTCAAGAGAATAACGTCGGCATATTTTCACCTCAAGTGACCGCGCCAAGTACAGCTGTCTTTTCTTTCACCGCCCAAACCCAAATTGGGCCAACACTCCGAGGAGCTGTCTTTCAAGGTTTTTAGGCGGTGCCGTTGACCTCGCTGTGCTCAGGCCCTCCGTCAACAGTAGTCCAATGCAAAGGAATATGGTAATTGCATGTAATTGTTTTGGATCATAATGGGACTCCATTCATCGCAGAGGTTCTTTTCGCTTGATAAGTGGTTTGGGGGAATCCCAAGCCACTTCGATTCCCCTACACAACGGAATGACAAATCTTTGCAACCAAATCACAAAGCCGTTTTAGCGCGAACGCTCATCTTTAGGGCACTACTTTTTATCAATACAACGCAACAAGAAGAGTAAGAGCGTGTTTGGGACTCGTAAACTTACCCTTAGCATAAATCAACACTCACTATGCGGCAGCTTAAACCCTTATTATTTGTATCTGTCATCGCTATTTCTCTTGGTTCCACTCCGCTCACGGGCCAGCGGTCTTTGTACCAGGATGCACTGGCATTGAGGGAGTACGTTGCTCATAACGAAGTCATTCCCGAATTAAAGGTCACCATTAAGCATCTGGACGGAGTACCTACAAACGTACAGGTGTTCTCTCTATATTATCAAGAAGGCAGTGGCGCTGTGGATACAGTCGATATTTCTGCGAATTTGAACGATTTTGAGTTTCCGAAAGGCCAACCCTTTAGTCTGTATTTCAGCAACTTCAGCATTCACGATTCGATTGTGGTGCGCTTTGGGCATGGGGAGGAAACCTTTTCTCCACAGGAATATTACCGCAGGGTGTTAACGGATTTAGAGCCAGATGAATTTGTTGAAAGTGAGGTGCCGGCATTCAGTCTCTACTTCGACCCCGATGCCATCGAGGTTGAAAAAGAAGGTTGGTCAGGGACTATTGTCAACAGCATGACTGTCAGCTTTTATTTGAACGGCTATGCCGTTATATCCAACGCCCCCTCCTTTTCAGTGGCCAGTTATGATCAGTCTACGTTAGATGAATTTGTCCTTAGGCTGGAGCAGCACGCAAAACTCACGGAAGGGAATATTTTCTATTTGTTAGATGAGTTTGAGCTAAAGCAAGCCTACGCGGATAATCCTTTTATCAATATTGAGGAACTACTTCCGGAGCTAAGACTTTTCAAGACGTACGAACCTCAAGTTTGGCGTGCTTCTTACGCGGATTTTCCTTACCAAAGAGTCCTTTACGGCGACTCCTCCCTGGTGGATAATACGCTCGCCATTGGCGTTGATGAGTTTTCCAGCTATCGGCAAAGAATAGTTACCGCCCAAAATCGTCTCGAACAGGCCAATGATGCCTTTGAGCGCCAACGAAAAAAGGGAGGATTACTGGACGCAAACACCGTAGCGGTCGGCCTTTCCGACTTCATTGCTGAGCGTGCTCAGGAAGAACTCAACCTGACATTTTTCAACCGGTTTAAAGAAAACCTTGCCAAGGAATCGGAACTCACCGTTTTATTTCCGACTACCCGTGATTTATTGAACAAGTTTGAAATCTCGAACTACAAGGTCTTTCTGGCTCACGCTAAGGAGCGCTTCAAGGCCGATCTGGATAATTTGGGCGTTAATCTTTCGGGTATCCTGAATCTACCCCGATACCAGCAGTTCAAGAACGACCCCAATGTGTTCAATCTGGCCCTAATTTACGACATCGCCAACGCGGCCTACGAAGAAAAAACGGTGGAAGAGATCATTCTAACTACCCATCAGGAACTCGTTGAGCGGGAAATTAATCTAAGTGAAAGTATTAACCTGGCTATCGCGGATTCTCTTTTCTCCAAAGTAACGTCCCCCGGTAGTCCTGACGTACTCACTTTTGCGTTTCAGCAGCATATCCAAACCTACCTGGAGGAGGTACGCAGGGTCTCGCTGAGCCTGAACAACACCTGCGCCGCTTTTCGAGAGCCAACGGGATATCCCTTATTCTCCATCTTTCAGGATAATGCTACAACTGTAGAAGACTTACTCTCTACTATCAGAAACGGTTATAGGTTATCAGAAGAAGACCGGGCCGAAATGCAAAAAATCGTTGATGATGAAGAATTACGCTTTGAGGCAGAACGCCTGAATCAGTTGTTATTTAAGTTAGCGAATGCCGGAGGGTACAATGGAGCTTATGCCCACGGTGATCCAGGTCAGAAGACGGAGGTGGTTCATCACGGGGAGTATGTCGGTGGGTCATACGTAGATCACAGTTTAGCGGTCATTCCGGCTTATTTGGAGGGGCATGATTATTATGGTTATTATTTAGAAGAGAATCCTGTACTACAAAGAATGGGCTTAAAAAATATTCCATTAGAAGAGCCAAACGGCTACGTAGCCAAGGGACTGGAGCGAGCGCGAAATTTTCTTGACATCCCTTTCGATAAACTAACGCTCAACCACTACCAGGAAATTGTTCGCTCTAAATTGGAACTCGAAGCGGCACAGCGTAAGGCTGAGGACGATATTAACGAGATATTTGAAGTGTCGGTGAAGGGGGCGTTGAAAATAGCTCAAGCAGGATTGCTGCGGCAAATGGAGGCCGAGCTAACAGCTTTACAGCGGGCAATTGATAAACAACCCAATACCGATCGATATTTAGTGGAATTGGAGCTGCTGCGTCAAGAATTAGTTGCTAAAAGTACAGGGGGTGATGATGAACTCTACGTAGGAGAAGACTACCATTATTATGTTACCAAAACAAGTATGGTAGACGGCGCTAACCGGATACTGGATACCTATCAATTGGAATGGGAACAAACAATCAACGCAGCCATTGACTTTCACGGTAAGCGTGTGTCAGCCGTTGGTCGTGTGGAGCTTAATCCGGCTTATTCAGCTCCCGAAGTGCCGGATTATCATACGTATCCGTATACCGAAGATCTCAGGGATACAATACCCTATTTTAAATTTAGTCCCGATAATCCCGCGAGGCTCACCGTAGCGGAAGTACTCGCTCCCCACTTGAAGCAGGCGATGCCGGATTACCAGGAGGCCCGGGAGTTCATCAATGGCCTGAAAACGGAGAAGACCTTAGGATTTGAGCGTATTGATGAATTGCTGAATAACAACGAGCAAGAGATCATCGCGCTGGGCCAAAGGCGTAAGGCTTTAATCGAACAACTAGACTCCTTGGAAAACGCCGCGGCCNCCAAACTTGTCAAATCTCGCCGTAATGCCAAAGAGCTGGCCAAAGCCATTGAGATCTCGGCCCATATTCTTTTCGCCTTCCGCGATTACCGCCAGATCTATGACACCCTGTATTACCTCGATACCCAGCGCGTGGAGATTACCGTCCAAAACACCGACATCAACACCGGCCTGGTGCATACCTTTAAAAAGGACTCCTCCCTGGTGGTACGCACGCCGGTTCCCAGTACTACCGATCCCATACCCGTCGCCAAATGGATCACCCGCAAGCAATTTGATGAGCTGCGCCGCGATCCACAAACCTGGGATATATTTCTCGGCTTGCTGTACCAGCGCCTAAATGCCATTGAGGGTTCTCCAAGTTTTTCGCCCCGGGCCGTCGCCACCTTGGCTACCCAATTCCTGACCGTTGCCAATGAAATTCAGGAGTCACAGGATAAGTTGCGCTTCAAAAAAGGAACGAACCCAGATCAGGTTGGCCTCAAGGAGTATTTTCCCTTCATTCGCTCCACCGTCGACCTGCTCAACATTGTACTCACTACTCCGATCACAGGTGATTCCACGGTGGTCAGCGAGCGTGCCCGGGCACTCGGAAGGATCACCCAAATCTCCAACGAGACGCTTTCGCTCTACGAAAATATCGAGGTCGGCGAATACGGTAACGCCATCCTCAATGCAACGGATTTACTCCGAATCATTACCAGCCGGGAAGACACTCAGGAAGCGTTGGATGCCATGACTAAGGAGGAGCGCAGGCGCCGCAAGCGTAACCAGCAGCAGGTAGCCGCTATCTTCAAGTATGGTACCTTCATGGCGGAAATGATCAACGCACAGTCTTCGGAACAGGTACAGACCATCTTGAAATCGACGACCCTGCCCCCGGGTAGCTCCCGCATCAAACGAGAAGTAGTATCCAACTTTACGATCAACTCCTACCTCGGGGCGGGGGTAGGCCGTGACCGATTGCTTGATGCTCCAACGGGGATTACCCCAGATGCCTTTGGGGCCGCCTTGTCGGTTCCCATCGGGATGACCTACAGTTTCAGTCCCTCTTTTCTCAATAACAACAGCTCTTTCTCTATTCATGTGCCGCTACTCGACTTAGGAGCAATTACTGCTTATCGCTCAAATCCTAATGGAGCAACCGCTAATGTAAATGCGCTGCCCGAGCTAGAGTGGAAGAATCTCTTTTCGCCAGGTGCATATCTGGTTTATAACTTTGCGAACTCGCCGTTTTCGGTTGGGGTAGGCGGGCAGTATGGACCGCAGCTCCGGCAGCTTGAACCGGCGAATGGTGAACCACTTTTCCTTAACTCCTGGCGCTTCCCGATGCTCTTCCTATCGATTGATGTGCCGTTTTATAACCTGTTTACGGGTCCACGGAAGATAGTAGTGGATTAACGTAAAGTTTGCTCTCATCATAAAATATATCATTTTCAATATAAATATGGCTATTGAGAATTATGAAGAAGCATATAAAGACACAGAGAATTACTACCAAACAGCCCCAAATAGCAGCGTAAATCGTCGACTACTGCGCCGTCGCCGAACCGTTGATGGCAACCAAAAAAAACAAAACGATTCATTCACAAAAAAAACAAATCAAAATGAAATTAAATTTACTCTTTGGATTACTAATCCTAACCCGGACACTTTTTGCTCAAACTTTTACAGAAGTGCCTGTCGACCCGCCCTTCGACGGCGTTTCTGACGGTTCGATCGCCTTTTCGGATGTCAACGGCGACGGTCACGAGGATGTCCTCATTACGGGTCAGAACGGTTCAGTAGAGCGAGTTTCGAAACTGTACACCAACGACGGGCTGGGCAATTTCACCGAAATGATGGGCACGCCCTTCGACGGCGTTTCTGACGGTTCGATCGCCTTTTCGGATGTCAATGGCGACGGTCACGAGGATGTCCTCATTACGGGTCAGAACGGTTCAGTAGAGCGAGTTTCGAAACTGTACACCAACGATGGGGGCAGCTTTACCGAAGTCATGGGCACGCCCTTCGACGGCGTTTATGCTAGTTCGATCGCCTTTTCGGATGTCAACGGCGACGGTCACGAGGATGTCCTCATTACGGGTGAGAACGATTCAGGAGAGCGAATTTCGAAACTGTACACCAACGATGGGGGCAGCTTTACCGAAGTCATGGGCACGCCCTTCGACGGTGTTGCTGGAAGTTCGATCGCCTTTTCGGATGTCAACGGCGACGGTCAAGANGATGTCCTCATTACGGGTCAGAACGNTTCAGGAGAGCGAATTTCGAAACTGTACACCAACGATGGGGGCAGCTTTACCGAAGTCATGGGGACACCCTTCGACGGTGTTGCAGGAAGTTCGATCGCCTTTTCAGACGTGGACGGCGACGGCGACAATGATCTGCTGATTACGGGTGTGAAAGCTTCAAACGAGCGAATTTCGAAACTATATACCAACGATGGAGGCAGCTTTACCGAAGTAACGGGCACGCCCTTCGACAGTGTTGCGGAAAGTTCGATCGCCTTTTCGGACGTGGACGGCGACGGCGACAATGATCTGCTGATTACGGGTCGGAAGGCTTCAGACGAGCGAATTTCGAAACTATATACCAACGATGAGGGCAGCTTTACCGAAGTTATCGGTACACCCTTCGACGGCGTGAGGGGAAGTTCGATCGCCTTTTCGGACGTGGACGGCGACGGGGACAATGACCTGCTAATTACGGGTCAGAAGACTTTTGGAGAGCGAATTTCGAAACTGTACACCAATGATGGAATGATTTCTTCATCCGATGATTTATTAGTCAATTTAAGCCAGCGTCTAACGCTCTTCCCCAACCCTGCGATCTCAGATAAGTTGAATATCCGTTTCAATTCGACGGTGAGCAATTCTATCATTATACGATTGTATGATGTGAACGGACGGCTGATCATTCAGCAAAAAGAATTTGTGGGAACCGGAGAGCAAACCCTTGTGGTTGATGTTACTTCTTTGCCGACAGGCAGTTATTCCCTCCAATTGGAGAACGGCAAAAAAACAGGTGTTGCTACGTTTCTGGTTCAGTAGAAAGGGAATAAGGCAGCCACCAACAAAGTATACCTGTCAAGTTTCGCTATTCGCGCCACCTGCAGGTATACTGATCGTTAGCGGAAATTCCAATTATAAGGATTTCCCCAAAAGAGCTCCTGGCGTGATAGGTATTTTCGCGTGTTACGTGCTCTAGTATTCGGCCCTCACGACTTAATAACACGCGACGCTGACTTAACGGGACTTGGTATAATTAGGACAGCTCAACACGACTTGGTATATCTACTTTGAGGCGATCTTGCCAGTAATAAACCCGTCAATAGTTATGGTTATTTGACCACCAAGTCGTTCGGTATCGTATCCCTAAAAAAGAGTTAGCGTGTAAAGAATAAGATGCTCTCCNCTACTAAGAAGTAAGAAAATAAGGGCGCTGTAACGATAAGGGAGTTTAAAATATGCTGAGGAGCGAACCGCACTTGTGAGAGAGATGCTTGAAGCATATTTTAAACATTATGAGTTGAAATAAAGTTTTACGCAATTAATAATTTCACCACCGCTGTCTTTAAGGACTGGCATTGAGTATTTGCCGTTAAGAAAATAGGCAGCTGGTGAATGATTGCGAAGCTTGCGCGGAAGTTGAGCCCCAGGCATATTCCCCAAGGCTTGAAAAAACAGCAAAGCAACTGCTCCCCCACCTCTATTTAGGGTAACTGGGCGAACGGCTTCGCAAGCGTGAGGGAATCACTGCCTATTTTTAGGTAAATGCTCATAGCCTTGATTTTTGGTTCTTTTTATCAAGAAAAAGAACAGTACCACCATCAAGCCACTTGGGAATACATCAATACGGAGCTCTAGATCTGCCGCTGATAAATAAGATTTTACTAAATTTGAAGAGGTATACTGCCGCTAATCGAGTAGGGTAATGAGCAGCGATTTGCTGCTCATTATCCCTCTCACACCACTTAGCGTACGGGCCTCGTACTAAGCGGTTCGTCAGACAGCGTTAGCCGCTCTTTACACCAGCTAGGCCTTGTTCTTTTCACTGAGCCGTAATTATGGACGTACAGGAATCGGTCACCTAATCATCCATCGCCACGAATCAGATACTTCAAACGGTCTGACGTTCAGGCCTTCAGGCTACCCTCTCTGTGTAGGCAATACTCACAACACGGTTTTCTGTCCCACATCAGGTTTGGCTCCCTACTATGCCCTCGGCTGACTTCTTGATCTATAGGAATACCGAACCTAATTCAAGACCTCCCTGGGTAAGCACATCCTCCTTCCACTGATCACAGCTGCATCTACTACACGTGGATTGTTGGTTACGGCCTTTGACATGAAGTGCTGCCTCGACCTCCACGCATAGCCTCTTATGCAATTCCTGTTCGTCCGTACCAGTTTTCGTAGTCCCACTTACTTCAGACCCGGAGTCACCTCACGCGCCCTTGTGGCTTACTTGACGGCTTCACCAACTCGCCGCCGGTGGACTTGCACCACCAAGATTTATCGCTATCTTTATAGAGATGGATGTGCATTCCAGGCACACACTTTGGTGCAGCGTCAATAGCCTTCGCTGAGCTACGGCTACTGCGCCGCCACCAGCAGTTCTGCGCAACAGATTAATTTCTAAGGAATCAAATAATAATAAGTGTGAGTGAATTTCAATACTATGAATTCCATTCAATTGATAAAGCTCTGACTCCACAACAGCAAGAGTCGATTAGAGGGATGTCTAGTAGGGTAGATTTAACACCGACTAGGGCAGTATTTACCTATAGTTTCAGCGATTTTAGATATAATGAAGAGCAAATTATGTTTGAGTATTTCGACTTTATGTTTTATATGTCGAACTGGGGAGCCAAGCGTATCTTGATAAAGATTCCGGAGAGCATAGGTAACTTCAAAGAACTAAAGAAATACAACATCACTGTTGATAGCTCATACGCTCAAGAAATTCGTGTTGTGAAGCGTTCCAAGTTTATATTAATCGACATAAACTTCACCGAAGAAGAAGGCTTAGGGTGGATTGACGAAAACCAAAGCTATGGCTTTGAAAGCATTAGAAATGAAATAATTGAAGGGGATTATCGAGCGCTCTTTATGATCTGGTTAAGATTTATAGAAGAGATGTACGAAACAGCTGAATTCGATGAAAATTACTCCTTTGAAGTTGCTTTTATTCCAGCAAACCTAGAAACTCTACCTTCGAGTGTGTTGCGTTACAAGGATTTTTTTGGTGTGAGCGATACTTGGATTAATGCGTTTTTACCGTACAGTAAGAATGACTTAGGAATAGATTATAAAACTCTAGTGCAAAGCTTGCCAAAAGAAAAAATGACAGCATATTTGCATATGATACTTGATAATGAACCCAATATTCGAGCAAGGCTTGTTAAAGAATTGAAGTTATCCACTAGGCAAGAAGGAACGGAGACAGAAGCTGATACAAGAATGCTAAGATTGGTTGATCTGGGAAAATAGAAAGAGCCTTATGGGCAGTTATGATGAAGGAGATGAAGAATTAATAAATAAGGGAGCGCAGAACTTTGCTTGTGCGACTATACCCGCCCGGAGTAGTATTCCACTCGGTTATATATGTGGGAAGGAACTTAGGCAGCGGTTTTCTTGCTCGGTCTGCGGTGCAGAGGGGCATGTACATCGCAGTAGCCGGAGTTAGCGGAAATTCCAATTATAAGGATTTCCCCAAAAGAGCTTCTAACGTGACAGGTATTTTTCGCGTGTTACGTGCTCTAGTATTCGGCCCTCACGACTTATAATACGCGGCATGACTCAACGGGACTCAGTATAAGTAGGACCGCTCAACACGACTTGGTATATCTACTTTGAAGCGATCTCGCTCGTAATAAGCCCGTCAATAATTATGGTTATTTGACCACCAAGTCGTTCGGTACCGTATCCCTAAAAAAGAGGTCGCGTGTAAAGATAAACAACACTCATATTGCATGATATCAAGATGACGCCAGCTACGTTCCTTATAACCATTGATCGTATGGAACGAGCTGGGTCGATAGTCATTGCCCACTGGCAGCCCCTTCAAAGTTTCTAAACTGAAATAATCACCTTATCGATATTCATTAATAAACGCGATGACCTTTTCGGCAAAAAGATCGGGCTCCGATTCCAGCGGACTATGCCCAGAACGTTCAAAAATGAAAAGCTCTTTGTGAGTAGAACCTAAGTGATCAAAAGCTTCTTGAGCAAACTTAGTAGGAACAACAAGGTCATGCTTACCCCAAAGAACCAATGAAGGTATGGTAATATTGGGTAGGTCGTCGGTGAATGACAGATCTCTCCAAAGGCCTTTTTGAGTTAGAATTAGACCTACCTCTCCATTATTTCTAGCAACAAATGTTATTTCTTCCCCATTCTCATCAACCTTCTGAGGTTTATTGATCACTAGGTCGTCGGCCAGTACCCCTTCCGATTCGTGTGCTTTGCCATTCATATTGCTACCATCCTCTTCATTGTAAATTGGATTTACATTTTGAATGAGTTCAAGAACACCCTCCCAATGAGGGATACTGTTCCCCAACGCAATTTGTTCATTAGCTTTTTCCATTAATCTAATCGGGTATTCGTAGTACAAATCTTTAGGGCTATGCGCACCAGCAATGTCGATCCACCCTAGGAAGTTTTCCTGCCCTTTCAGCAAGGTGGCCGGGCCAAGAGCACCTCCCCAGCTTGCGCCCATTAGAAAAAATTTGATGTCGCTACCGTACCTGGTCCGTAAGACTTTTACTAGTGCCAGAACATCCTCTGCCATTGCGTCGATGTTCATGTCTTCTTCCGAATAGTTTCCTTGTGCATTTCCTGATCCTCGCTGATCAAAATAAACAACGGCGTTATTCTCTTCCACTTCGGTGATCATGGTGTTTATCCGAGCTTCTAGCCCCAGCCCACCAGGGCCACCATGCAGATAAATCAGAAATGTTTTATCAGAAGCGTTGCCATGTACATGAGCGGGCATATCAGCCTGTCGATGTCTTAGGTAGATGGTTTCATTCAGGTTGTCAAGGTTGATCTCGTCTTTCGAACAAGAGAAAATATTTAGTAGTATAAATAGGACAACTACTGTTTTAAGCTTTATAATATTCATTGTATATAAGGTTTCTTAGTTGTTAAAATTAAAATCTACGTCCGAAGTGCAATGAGCGGATGTGTAGCGTGGCTGCATTGTAGTTAGTCAGTACAGTGTACTGGAGGTTTAAGTACCAACCAGATCGTTTTGTCTCTTTACGGAATCGCCCTATTCCAACAGCCACAGACGGTGCGTAGTAGCTTCTGCCAGGAAACGAAACCTTCGTTACATCTTCACCTTCTACGTGGTAGGTTGTGGGTAGTACTGAACGGTAAAGGCCCAATGGGTTTAGTTCTACGGAAAGTTCTCTGCTTTTAGTGTTGACCCTGCGGAAAGTGAAGCCCGAATAGGCGAATATTCCATTCTGAGTTTGGGTAGCAAAATTAGTAGAGTAACCCAGGCTTCCGTTCAACAACAATTGGTGCTTAATCGTTTTTTGCTGATCCCTTCTCTCTCTTATCTTGACATTCTCTTTCCAGAGGTATTCCGCACCGAGGTTGATACCTTGGTTGGCGGATATGTTGCCAAAGTACCCCACTTTAAAATCGGTTCTTTCTCGGAAAGAGGAACATTCGGTTGCGTGTTGAGCCGAAAGTTTAACGGTAAGTAATAGTAGGATAACCGCAAGGTAGGTTTTAGGTAAAGCTAAACGTAGTAAATAGTTTACGCTTAGTTTTTTCTGCCCTCGTTCTATAGTAATAAGAGAATAATGGATTAAAAATCTTAAAAGACTTTTTGTTAAATTCATGATTTCATTTGATTGTTTCTATGGCAATAGTAGGCGAAATGCTACTGCCAGGAGTTCCGAAACCTTGAATTTCAATAAATCCGAACTACTTGTGTGTTTTTCGGTACACATTTGGAGTCATTCCCGTTATTTTTTTGAAAGCTGTATGAAAAGTGGTTTTTGAAGAGAACCCTGCTTCTAGCCCTATTGCCAGTAAACTGTAGTTGCTAAACTCAGCGTCAGCGATCATTAATTTAACGGATTCAACTCGGTAGCGATTAATATAGGTCGAAAAATTGTCCCCCGTAATGGTGTTGACGATTTGAGAAACATAACCTGGACTTATCCCTAATATTTCAGCTACTTGCACTCTATCCAGCGTATTGTCGAGGTAGATCCGTTCATTGGTACAAAGCGCTTCTAATTTTTTGAAATATGAATTTTCGGCGGTTAAAGATACTGTTCGTTTTTCATCACCTACCGAATCCTGTGGAGGCAAGGGGATGGCTGGCTTAACCGAACCTGACTTCCACTTCTTGACCAAAGCCCTGATTTCTTCCTGGTCTTTGGATAACCTGAACTTAAAAATACCGACGTAGGTTATCCAGTGAATCAGAAAGGCAGCACCTAGCGCAATTGTTCTTAGCACCGAAGCAAATTCGATGAAGGAAAACATGGCTAAGACCATGGATGAGACATAGGAAGTCATGAGCACAGCAACCCAGAACCAAAGCTGGGTTAGCCATCGTTTTTCTCGTCGGCCATCGGCGTACTTGATGAAGGTGTAGGCGTATATTAAAACAGATGGAATGAATACAAGTATTAGCAGAAATAGAAGCCCTCCGGTGATGTCGAAAAAAACTTGAATTATCGGAGAATCGATAACAGCATCCAGCCCGCTATGGAGAATCCATAATAAATGTGGAACAAATAGCCACCACCTTTGGGGAGAATTCCGAAACGGATGATCTACTTGGTTGACGATGAACAGCAATATTAGCACAGGAAACAGCGCTCCTGAACTAAAAATGTCGATGATACGCAATGATAAGCTTTGTTCGTAAGATTCAGTGAGCTCTAAACCTAGGATAAGCAACGAAAAGGAAAGTCCAATTACGGCGTAGGCCAAATATTTATTAGCGGCGCTCTTGAAAATGGGTGACCTCAGAATAATCACTCCCAACAAGATTCCCAGAAAAATAGCAATATTAAAAAGGGCTGATAGTAGTGACACTGTTGTGAGTTTTAAGTGAAGCAGTATGGGCAAGATGTATGGATAATTTTCAAATACACGTAGTCCATTAAGTTAGCTCCTTTTATCAATTTTTCTTAAAGGCTATGACAGGAATAAAAAAGTCAATAGACGGAAGAGACCTATTTTAGTGGATACTCTTGGCTTATTTTTAGGCGTACACAACTGCTTTTTTCTCTTTTCAACTGGTTTCATCTTGATTTTTAGAATCAAAATTGAGCCCCCCATGCATAAAAAAGATAGTCGTAATAATCATCAAGACATGTGCAAAATCATGATGATTAAACCATTTGCTCAACACTATTGGATAGTTGAAAATGACTGCGGCAATGGCCAAAACACCTACGCCGTACAGCATGTATAGACTTCCTTTATTTCTGGTTTTACGATAAGTGTACAGATGAAAGGGGAAAATAACCGCCAATACCCCATAAGCAAGATGAATTTGAACAAACAAGAAATTAAGGGTGTAGGCAGCTACTATCATCAGTAGTCCTAATTCAATAATGTTAGCTGCAAGGAAAAATTTAGCTAGTCGAGGTGGTAAAAGACTTTGACTATGTTCTATCGAGGATCGCTCAATCAGCATCACCGAGAACATGCTAATAAACCAACCTGGGATTTTCCATTCAGGTGATAGCAAATACAAAAAACCATGGCCTACCAGTCCGCCAAACAACATGGCAATTGCCAGCACGATGAAATACAATTTTAAATAACGGAGTGCATTTCCTTCGTTTTTTATGTTCCGTAATCGCCAATAGGCATATAAACAAGCAAGTGCTACCAGTACATCTGTGGCAGTAGTGACGGGTTCTTGGATACGAATGCCAAGAAGGTGAATATCAGGTTGGAGAAGTTCTTCCATTTTCCATGATAGGCATTTATCGTCCAATCTACAAATCAAATAATTAAACCCTAGGGCAAATTCATGAATTTGCCCTAGGGTGCCTTTGGTGGTTCAAAAAAAAAATCCCATATCGGTTAAATTCGTGAATTTAACCTAGCAGGCATCCCCTTTAAATGCCCTTACAATTCCTTAAATGGTTCAAAAATCTTCGGTCGGGTGGCCCCTTCGTAGTTCAAACTAGCCCCTGCCCCTATTTAGTCCTTCCTTGTAGGTGGCCAGACAACGTTCGCGGGCCATCTTGTGATCAACGATAGGCTCAAGGTAATCAGCCGTGCCATATTCTGGCACCCAACGTTTGATGTAAACCTTCTGCTTGTCAAACTTTTCCATCTGACTGGTAGGATTGAAGATGCGAAAATAGGGCGCAGCATCCGTCCCGCAGCCTGCCGCCCATTGCCAGCCGCCATTGTTGGAGGCAAGGTCAAAATCCAGTAGCTTTTCCGCAAAATAAGCTTCCCCCCAGCGCCAATCGATCAAGAGGTGCTTCGTCAGTAAGCTGGCGGTAATCATACGCACCCGGTTATGCATAAAGCCGGTAGCGTTTAGCTCGCGCATCCCGGCATCAACGATGGGGTAACCGGTTTCACCTTTGCACCAAGCTGCAAATTCTTCTTCATTATTACGCCACTCAATAAAATCGTATTCCGGGCGGAAACTATTTTCGGCAACGTGTGGGAAATTCGCTAAAATCTGTGCGTAAAAATCTCGCCAAATCAGCTCATTGAGGAAGGTTTCATTCAATTGACGAGCACGGCGGGCTTTCTCCCGAATAGAGATGGTCCCAAACCTAAAATGAATCCCCAGGCGGCTAGTACCGGCCAGTGCAGGAAAATTCCGGGTGTCGTCATAGTTTTTGATGAGGCCACGGCTAACTGTCTTGGAAGGAATATCCGTATCCGTGGCTTCAAAATCCATCTCTGCTAGTGTCGGAAATGAGAATGCTTCGTCTGTCTGGTGAAAATTATGAAAATACTTTTCGGTAGGATAAGGCTTCAGATAATAGGAAAGTTTGACTTGCTGGCCATTCTCCTCAATGGTATCTTCTTTTTCATCCAACTTGGCTTTCCAGGTCTTGCTGTAAGGCGTAAATACAGTATAGACACCACCGGCCTTTTTGGTAATCTCTTCTTTTTCAAAAATGACATGATCCTTGAAGGTGTGAAGAGGAATCTGTTGTTTTTCTAAAAGCACGGATACCTTTTCATCCCTTTGACAAGCGTACGGCTCGTAATCATGGTTGGTATAAACGGCCTTGACCTCAAATTGCGCTAAAACCTCCGGCCATACGTCTTCCGGTGTACCGTATTTTACCAAAAGATCACTGTTTTGATCTTTCAACTCCTTCTTTATCTCCGCTAAAGCGTTATGAATAAACTCGACACGCGCATCTGCACGATTAGACAATTTATCCAAAATGTTACGATCAAAAAATGAAAAGGGGAAGCACCGGCCATTCACTCTTTAGTGCTTGATAGAGCGCCGCATTATCTTCTAATCGCAAATCACGGCGAAACCAAAAAATAGAAATTCCTTTACTCATGGGTTTGTAACAGTAAGGTTAATGCTTAGTTCAAGAAATATTTTACTTTTGACAGGTATTTCTTCACCAATTTGCTATTATAGATATGAGTACCAATTACGTTCTACTAATTGCTTTGCTATTTACCTTTTTTGCCTGTAGCACTCCGGAGCCCAAGGATGAGCTGACACTAATGGAAGAAAGCTTCTATCAGCAACCTGACAAAGAAAAAGGCCAGGCGCTCGTTGCTGCTTTCGAGACGAAATTGGACACGATGCAAGGAGAACCCTCAGAGAAAATAAACCTGTTGAGCAAGACTGCCACTGTTTATTTCCGCATGGGAGCCAACGAAGGATTACAAGCTAATTTTGCGCGCTTGCTCAATGAGTTCAAGGATCAACCTATTGCCACCAAAGCTACCCAGAATATTCTTGACACACTGTTGCATAGTATCACTGACCCTACGACACAGCGTTTGGTGCCTAATGTTGCCAAGCAATACATCGCATTAACAGAGCTTTACGCTAAAGCGAAACCCGATGCCCCTGAAAGTCCTGAGCAACTCTACAAAGCAGGAGAAATAGCTCGCTCTATTGGCGCTTACCAGCAAGCCTTGGGCATCTACGCCACCATCGAAGGGTATTTCCCACAGTATGAAAAAGCGCCAAAAGCCTTATTTATGCAAGGGTTCACCTACGCTGAAGACCTTGGAGACGAAGAAAAAGCAAGGGAGCTTTACGAAGCTTTCATCGCAAAATACCCCAACGATGATTTTGTCGATGATGCTCAAATTTTACTAGAAACATTAGGAAAAACGGATGAAGAAATCTTCCAACAACTGGAGAATCAATAGTAGTCTTGTACTGCTTGTATGCTGTGGGGTTTTGTCTGTATTGAACGGGCAAAACCCTTCCAGCTATTGGCAACAAGAGCTCCTTGTTGACAGCGCGATACAGCAGGGTGTTTTAGCCAATGGCCTCTGCTATTTTATCCGCCCAAACAATGAGCCTCAGCAGCGAGCAGAACTACGACTGGTCATCAAAGCAGGCTCGCTGCAAGAAGAGGAAGACCAACTAGGCGTAGCCCACTTTGTAGAGCACATGGCCTTCAATGGTACGGAGAAATTTGCGCAAAACACGCTCATCGACTTTATCGAAAGAAATGGTTCTCGCTTTGGTGCAGACCTTAATGCTTATACTTCTTTTGCGGAAACCGTCTACCAGCTACAAGTGCAAACGGATAGCCTGGCACTGGTCGATACTGCGCTGCAAGTACTGTCAGAATGGAGTAGTAAAATCACTTTCGATCCGGAAGAGGTAGACAAAGAGCGCGGGGTAATCATTTCCGAGTGGCGCAGCCGCTTGAGTTCCAACCAACGCTTACAAATGCAGGCTTACCAAACTTTGCTGGCGGGATCACGTTATGCACAACGCTTACCTATTGGTAGCCCTGAGTTGATTGACACCGTTTCGGCACAGCGCTTAATTGACTTTTACCAACGATGGTATCAGCCAGAAAACATGGCCCTCATTGTAGTCGGTGATGTTGATCCTGCTTGGATAACAACCAAGATTGAAGACTATTTTTCTGGATTGAGCAACGACGGCTTTCAGCCTGCGGAAAACTACCCACTAGATACCAATCAAGTTCAACGATTTCTCCTGGCCACCGATGACGAAGCGGCTTTTACGCGATGGGAGCTAACATTTCAGCTGGAACCACAGAAAAGCGACCTCACACGGGGAACCCTTAAATACCAGTTGCAACGCTCCCTATTTGGTAGCTTGATAAACAAACGGCTGGCTAAACTCAAGGAAACAGCCATTCCTCCTTTTACTTTTGCCTATTCTGGTTTTGCTTCTCTGCCAGGGAATTACCACAGTTATCGGCTGAGTGCTTTAGGGCCAGCAGAGCAACTTAATGAGGCGCTTTATACCGTTATGAATGAAACTCGTCGGGTAATTCTACATGGTTTTAGTGACGATGAGTTGGCTGTTGAAAAAAAGGCTATGCTTGACCAGTATGAACAGATGGTCAAAGAATTAGATAAAAGATCCAGCAGTAGTATTGCCGGCAGTATCAGAAACGCTTTTCTGGAAGATACCAAGATGGTAGACTTCAATGCACTCCCCTCTTTCGCGGCAGATTGTTTAGGAGAAATCACTTCTGCAGAGTTGCAAAGTTTAGCTCAAAAGGCACTGACTTCCGAAGTTCGTAATGCAATTATCACCACCAATTCGGAGCTGGCCCCTACCCTTCCTGACAGCACTGCGTTTTATCAATTATTAGATCAACTGCTTTTGCTTCAGCCGGAGGCTCCTGTTGCCCCCTCGCAGCAAGGCCCTCTCCTCAGTGAGCAGTTGCCTGCTCAAAAGGCTGTATTAGCCAGTTATGACAGCGTTCTCCAGGTAAGTAGCTATGAGCTGCCCAATGGCGTAAAGGTGATACTTAAGCCTACGGATTTCAAAAATGATCAAATCAGATTTCGGGGCTTCAGCCCAGGTGGTATAAGTCTTTATGAAGACGAAGATTACCCGAGTGCCCGCCACGCCTTGTCTATCCTTGATCAATCCGGCTTGGATACTTTTCGCGAAAGCGAATTGTTACAATTGTTAAGTGATCAAAATGTGAGCGTCAATCCATATCTAGGGTCTTACGAAGAGGGTATCTCTGGCAGTAGCAATCAGGAGGACATTGAAACGATGTTCCAGCTGATTTACCTTTATTTTACCCGCCCTCGGTTTGATAGCCTCGCTTTAGCGGCTTATCAGAAGCGACAAATAGATATCTACGACCGATTGGATGAAGATCCGCGTACTGCCTTTGGCCGAATGGTCATAGACAAGAAATACGGCGACCATCCCCGGCGTCCCAACTTCTCCATTGAAGAGTTTGAGACGATCAACTTGGACCGTGCAGCAGCCATTTATTACGAACGCTTTGCCAATGCCGCAGATTTTAGTTTTGTTTTTGTGGGAAACTTCGCTCCCGACAGCTTAATGCAACTTGCGGCCCAATACTTAGGGAACTTACCTCTAACCAATCAAGCTACCGAGCAGTGGAAAGACCGTGGACTTCGGCTCAGCAACGCACCTTTGGATACCACCGTCATTGCCGGGCAAACGCCTAAAGCAGAAGTCATCTTGGAGTGGCACGGCGATTTCCCTTACAGTAACCGGGATACTCGTTTGCATTTCTCAGCCTTGCGGGAAATACTTTCTTTCCGTTTACGGGAAAAGCTACGCGAAGAAATGGGTGGCGTCTATGGTGTGAGAGTGAACATGAGAATGCAGTCTATCCCCGATTCTTTACACCACACGACGATTCGCTTCAATGCCTCACCCGAAGAAGTAGATACGCTTATCGCAATGGTTTACGAAGAAATAGCCTCGCTTGCAGCGGGAAATACCCGCCAAAGTGACTTGGACAAAATAAAGGCCAGTAGACTGAAATCCTACGAAGAAGCTTTACGCAATAATGGATTCTGGCTGGGCCAAATAGCCCAATGCATCCGCATGAAATACGATCTTGAACGACTTTATCCCGATCGTTACAGGCAACGGCTAGATTCGATCGACGCCGATAAATTTGGTCCTATTACTAAGCGGTATTTGATGAATGCTACCCATTTTAAGTTTGTATTGCTGCCGGAGGAGTAGGGAGAAGGGGCTTACGAATTGGAGTTTTGGGGTGGTCTCGGCGTAGGTAAAACCAACGCCGAACAGAGAGCAAGCTACCTCTAATACTGCTAAAGAAACCTTATCAGATGAAAATAATTAAGTCTAAAACGGCCTACATCAATGTTGTTATCCTGGTAATATTCTTTTCTGTACTAGCTTTTTCTTTGTTAAAAGAAAAGCGAACTGTGAATTCTCTAAAAGAGAATTATGTAGTCACAGTTGCGAGGGGTGTATCTAATGAAAAACCTGAAGGAAAATATTTGTCAAAACTGGAGATAGAGTATATGTATCGGCATAAAACATACAGAAACTACACTCTTCCGTTCTATAGATCAATAAAGACCCCTGAACCAGGAGGTACGTGTATAGTTGCCTATGATAAGGATAATCCTAAAACTGTAGCTATAATAACAGGGGTCTTCCTAGACGAGTATAAATTTGGTGAAGAGCTAAATTCCATAATCGATACTACTCATCTAGAGTTCAATTGGCTAGGAACAGGATATTTAAGGAAATAATCCCCCCCACTAGCTAGCTATGCGACTTGTGCGTTAACATGGACATATAGCGTCCAGTGGGCACTGACGCAGTCCAGCTGAAGAATGCCTTCTACAAGCAGCCAGATTAAATCACTATTTATGTCGATTCAGGAAATTATTCCTACGAGAAAATTTGTAACTGAATTACTTCAAAATATTGACATTGAAGAAGATCAGACTAAAATAGAACAATTCACTATTGCTTTAAAAGCTTGTCAAACCACCGATTATCAAGTGCTAAAAAAAAGCGACAACCAGAAAAATCGCCCTTCGCAATGAATTATTTAACCTGATAAAACGTTATATTTAGGATTGTAAAACAAATGCTTATGAGTGCTGTAGAAATGCGCGAACAAGTCCACCAGCTGGTGGATGAAATAGATGAAAGACTTTTAAAGGCAGTCTTTCTTATGATGAGTTCTTACCAAAACGAGGAAGTACCAATTGGCTACGAAATGAATGGTAGTCCTATTTATGGCAGCGAACTTGGTGAACTACTCGATCAGGAAGTGGAAGCTGCAAAGCAGGGAAATTACATTACCGTTGAAGAACTAGCAAAACGCTCCCAGAAATGGCTGACACGTACAAAGTAGTTGTTACTCCTCGTGCCGAAGCCAGCCTGGAAAAGATCATTAATTATCTTATTGAAGAGGTCTCTTATGAAACAGCGGAACATGTTGAAAAGAAGCTTTAGCTGTTATTAATGATCTTGCAAAGATGCCTACTAGAAATGCTCCAGCAAAGGAGATAATCAGCAAAGCAAATATTACTTATCGGCGAGCATTATCAATGTCATATAGGATAATTTATAAAGTTGAAGAAGATCAACTTATGGTTCTGGTTGTTGAAATTTATCACACAAAAAGAGGAGAACCAACTATAAAAGACATAGAATAAGCTACTTACAGAGTAGTAAAACAGTATTACACCACCTCCCCCTTCCCAATATTCCTCACCATCGCCTCTCCCAAATCACGAATAACGCTATCTGTCGATTGACTCAACTCAGCGGCAATGCGTTCTTGCTCGGAAGTCGTTTTATTTTGACTCAATTTGGCTTTCGCCTGAACTTCGGCCACCTCTAATTCAAAGGCTACAATTCCTGACAGCATGGCTTGCTTGTACCCATCCGAAAGGTCTGCCCATTGTGCTTGGTAATCTTGTTCGAAAGTAGCAATCAAACGTTCTAAATGAGCGAAAGCTTCTGCTTCATTTGTCAAAAGGCGGGCCTTACCATATACATGAACGGCTTGATAGTTCCAAGTGGGTACATTTTGGGCCTTATCGTAATGACGGGGCGAAATATAGGCGTGTGGTTCCGCAAAGATAACAAGAGCCTCTTGCCCATCTTCCAAAAGCTTCCACTGTGGATTAGCGCGGGCAAAATGGGCTTCCAATAACAGCTTGTCATCCACCTGCCTGACAACAAAAGGCAAATGAGTAGCCACCGGACGTTTGCCCTCCTGATTTACGATAGCTGCAAAACTATACGCATGAAGAAAGGATAGAATCTCCTCCTGATCATCTACATTATAGTGAGAAGGAATGTACATAAGCTTACAGTAATTCCAACTGAACCCACACCGGCTGGTGATCACTAAACCGGAATTGCTGGTCCAATGTCTTCACTTTCAAAGCCTTGATATTCGGAGAAATCAGAAAGAAATCGATAACGGTACGGAAGGTGTTTTCGGTGTCGTAAACGCTCCGAAGTTTGCGGTTGCTAGGCACGGTGGGATCGTAGAGCCATTGCCAATCCTCTCCCACAAAATCTGCGGCGATATTGCTCTGGGTGTATCCATCTGTTTCTCCTGGCGAAAAGGTATCGAAGGGAAAGAAAGGCGGGCATTGGTTCCAGTCGGCACCAACGATGACGTAATTTCCTTTATCGTATTCTGTCGTCACCAATTGCTGAAGAAAGACCATCTGCTGCTTTTTGAGCACCCCACCTTTATCATAAGCAGAAAGGTGGGCATTGATCACCACCAGTTCCTTGCCGGAAGATGTGGGGAAACGGCTAATGAGTAAACAACGATCGAGCTGAAAAATTCGGGTTGGCCAATCAAAGCTACCAGGAAGTTGTAGCCTACGTTCAGCTGTGGGTTGCCAACGACTTAGTGACGCGATACCTGCTTCTACTTTTCCGTAAGCGCGCCAAGGCTCCAATATCGGGATAGGCACCCGTGTTACGCGATAATTAGCAGCATAGCTAGCGGCATAATCAGGGCGTTGTGCCCGAAGGCTATCCAGTTGTTGGGTGTAATAAGAACGCCGTGAATTCAGGTCAACCTCCTGAATAAGAAAGATATCTGCTTCTGTACTTTTTACAAACAACTCTGCACCATCGAGGTTTTTCTCCACCAATTCTTCGCTTGGCCGGATCATCTTCCCATTAGACATGAAGAAGCCACCACTGTCAAAGAAAAAGTTAGACTCCTCTCCCAATCCAGCGTATCCCATATTCCAGATCGCCAGAGAAATGATGCTATCCTCGATAACATCGTTCGTGCTTTGCGCATAAACATCAACTGGCAAATCTTCATCAGGCTGCCAATCGGTGAGGGTACCATGTAGCAAAACACCGCCCACATACAGCAAGAAAATTGCTACCAACAGCAAAGATATCCTGATCGTTTTACGCATCATAGCAACTTTATTTTAGAAACGGCACGAAAATAAAACGCAATATTTATGGTTATTCCTCCAACAACTTTTTCAGCTCATTGAGCTTCATCATACACTCGATGGGGGTCATGTTATTGATCTGCAAATCCAGCAATGTGGCCTTCAATTGCCCAGCTACCGGGTCAACGGTTTCGAAGATGCTCAACTGCATAGCCTCTGTACTGATCGATTCTGTAGCAGGGCGTGCAACTTTAGGTTCTCCCTTTGTTTCTACGTCTCCCTCAATATGCTTTTGCTCCAATTGGGTGAGGATCTGCGTAGCCCGATCTACGATAGAGTGAGGCATACCGGCCATTCTCGCAACATGAATACCGAAGCTATGGTGGCTACCTCCTTCAGCAAGTTTACGCAAAAAGATGACCTTTTTGCCCAATTCTTTCACCGAAACATTGAAATTCTTGATTCGGGGAAATTTTGTTGCCAGCTCGTTCAGTTCGTGATAATGCGTAGCAAAGAGCGTCTTGGGATAAGATTTTCCATTGCTGTGAAGGTACTCCGCAATCGACCAAGCAATACTGATTCCGTCATAAGTACTGGTACCTCGCCCAATTTCATCCAACAGGATGAGCGAACGATCCGAGACATTATTCATAATGCTGGCGGTCTCGTTCATCTCCACCATGAAGGTAGACTCGCCGCTGGAGATGTTGTCACTGGCTCCTACACGAGTGAAGACCTTATCCACTATGCCCAGTCGGGCGGCTTTCGCCGGAACAAAGCTTCCCATTTGGGCCATCAAACAAATCAGAGCAGTCTGCCGCAAGAGGGCTGATTTACCCGACATGTTAGGGCCTGTGATCATCATGATTTGTTGTTCGTCACGATCCAGAAAAACATCATTGGGAACATACGCTTCGCCTAGCGGCAAGTGCTTCTCGATCACAGGGTGGCGCCCTTCCTTAATATCAATCACGAAGCTATCGTCTATCTGCGGTCGTACGTAATAATTTTTCACCGCGACCTTACTAAAAGAGAGCAAGCAATCCAAGCGGGCAATCAGGGCAGCGTTGCGTTGCACTTGTGGAATAAAGTCTGCCAATCTAAGTACCAGCTGCTCGAAAAGGGAAGCCTCCAAGACCAAAACCTTCTCCTCAGCGCCTAGTATTTTATCTTCCAGAACCTTTAGCTCCTCTGTGATATATCGCTCTGCATTCGTTAGCGTTTGTTTGCGAGTCCACTCCTCTGGAACATCATTTTTAAATCTATTCGTGACCTCCAAGTAATAACCGAAGACATTGTTAAACCCAATTTTAAGGCTTGATATCCCAGTACGTTCTACTTCGCGGTTTTTGATTTCCACAAGGCGATTACGCCCATTCTTCATGATATCCCGAAGATCATCAAGTTCTTCCGACCAACCATCAGCGATGACGCCACCTTTTGAAAGATTGACCGGGGGGGGGTCTTCTTTGATTTGTTTACCAATCTCCTGGCACAAGGTTTCGCAAGGGTCTAGGCCATCGGCTATCTTCTGCAACATCTCCTCTTTGGTTCCTGCAAGGGAAGCCGCTATCAGTGGAATTGTTTCAAGTGACCTCTTCAGGGATGTTATCTCCCTTGGGTTGATTTTTCCTAATGGAACTTTAGCAATCAAGCGCTCCAAATCTCCCATCTGGCGGATATAACCACTCAACTCTTCTACCTGCTCTGCTGACTGCACAAAATGATCAACCACCTGCAAGCGAGCCTCAATATCATTAACATCCTTGAGTGGTAGTACGACCCATTTCTTCAGCAACCTCCCTCCCATCGGAGAAACGGTATGATCCAGGATATTGATCAACGGCACACCACTTTCATGCGGACTATAAATCAATTCAAGGTTACGAATCGTAAAGCGATCCAGCCACACATAAAGATCAGGCTGTATGCGGCCAATCGTATTAAGGTGCTGGATATTTTTATTCTCGGTCGTTTCCAGGTAGTGCAAAATAGCACCTGCCGCTACTTGCGACAACTCCATTTCCTCTACCCCAAAGCCTTTGAGTGATTGTATCTCAAAGTGGTGGAGCAATTTCTCTCTGGTATAATCCAATGAATACACCCATTCATCGAGCGAGAAGACATGAAAACGTTCTCCAAAACGTTCTTCAAAACCTTTCTTCTTGTCTTTAGAGAGGATCACTTCCGAAGGGCGGAAACTTTGCAACAGCTTATCAATGTATTCCTGGTTGCCTTCACAGACTAAAAACTCGCCGGTGGATATGTCTAGCAAAGCCAGCCCCATCTGCTGCTGCTTGCCAAAATACAAGCTCGCCAAAAAGTTATTGGTCTTATGGTCCAACAGCTTATCATCAATGGCCAGTCCTGGCGTAACGATCTCGGTAACTCCTCGCCGAACAATCTTCTTCTCTTTCGAAGGTTTCTCCAGCTGCTCGCAAATAGCTACCCGATGGCCAGCCCTGATCAATCGGGGCAGGTAAGTATCTAAAGAATGGTAGGGAAAACCAGCCAACTCGACATCACTGCCGCCATTGTTTCTGCTTGTCAAGACAATGCCTAACACCTGAGCGGCAACAACGGCATCTTCTCCAAACGTTTCGTAGAAATCACCTACTCGAAAAAGCAAGATAGCCGAAGGGTGTTTGGCTTTTACGGTAAAATACTGCTTCATCAAAGGAGTTACCTTCGTAGATTTCTTTTTTGCTTTTGCTTTTCCGGCCAAGACTTAGGAGGTATTTGGTTAGTCAGCAAATATACCTAAATCAAGGGTATTATCAACTCCGTTTTGCTCCAGTATAAAAACCCTTGCTCCAGTGCACTAGTAAATACAGGATAACAGGGGTATACAATAAAAACTTCGCCCAATATTTACTGCGGATAACCCTCGAGAAAATACTCAGGTATCGAAATTTGGCTAAAGCGAAAGCTAATATTGGAAGTTTAAAAACAAGCTGAGGTGGCATCCCGTGGGCTCGGCGTACGATGGCAGAAAATTTGCCCAGCATAGTCTGGTTACGACGAATACCAGCCAAATCTGTCTTATTGAGATGTGCAATGCGAATACCGTTGATACGAAATATTTGCCCGCCCTGATCCGTAAACTTTTTGCAGAAAAGCATATCCTCAAAAGCACGGTCATCCGTGAAGTATCCAATTTTATCGAAAACCTCTTTGCGACAAGCAAAATTGCAAGTAGCCGCCGCGTGGGCCGGTACCTTGTGTCCTGAAAAGTCCAAAAAATGGTTGAATTCTACCAGGAAAGAACACGTTCCGTAAACGCTATCTTCTGTACCATTCTCTATCACCCCCGTTAAAATCACATTGTGTTCCATGTTTTTCCAAATGTTCTCCAGCCAATTCGGCTTGGCAACACAATCGGAATCAATCAGCGCAATGACCTCCCCCTGAGCAGCCTTAATGCCTATATTTCTTGCTGATCCTGGAAAGGTTTGCTTTTCCAATGGAATAAGTTGAACCTTAGGAATAGTCGCACAAAAGGCAGCCAACTCATCCTGTTTACGCTTATCGGAGCTGTCTGCAATGATGATTTCATAGGTGCCGCCAAAATCCTGCTCCAGGATAGAGCCGATACATCTTTGTACCGTCTCTGGTTGATTATAAGAAGGGATAACGACTGATATTTGCATAGGCTTTACTCAATGATTTTGACAGTGTGCAACTTACGTTTTTAATTTATAAAAAAAGGTCAACCCGAAATGGATTGACCTCTCTTTTATCATTTTATGACAATTCAAAACAGCATTTACACCATTTTGTCGGCACAGCTGGTACTTGCAAAAGCATCAGGCTTAGCTTTGAAGACAAAGCCCATTCCCAGGATATAGCCCATGGCTTCTTTTAATGCTACGTTGCTTTCGAAGTGCGGATCGGTGTTGATATCTGCATGAACTTCCAGTTCTACATCGTATTTATCCAGCAAATCACACAGGTTATACGCGACGTTAACGGAACGTGCCACTTCAGAAATCATCCGTTCACGGATAGACATTTTCCGGAACTCCTTGTGGTTGCTGATAAACATGAAACCTCCTCGCTTTTCTCGTAGAAAAACGATGACCGTAGCATATTCAATAACACCTCCTTTCACCTGCGAATCGGAACCAATACAGACCTTCATCCGATGGCCATCTGCCAGTTCTTTTTTCAGTACTTTTTCTACGGCTACTTTTAGGTCATCCTGAATAGATTTACCGTTCAGCCTTCGCCATTTCATTACCATGTCCGATGTTTTTATTACCGGAAGATAGTCATTATCACCCTACTTAAAGGAGTCAAAATCCACCTCCACTAATATTTAATATTGCGATCAAATAAAATTTACAAATTATTGGTATTGCGCAACGGACACTTAAACATCAGTTAGGAGCGGAATGGTTCCCGCTTGGTAAAAAAGTTAATAAACGGAGGCTAGCAAGAGGTATACTTATAGCTCTCTGATCCAGATATTGCGAAAACTCACGGGGTTGCTATGGTCTTGGAGTTTAATCGGGCCTGGGCCATGTGGTTCGTTTTGAGGCAAACCAATGTAGGGTGTTGTTCCTTTGATCTCTACGTGGTTTTGCACCAAAACACCGTTGATCAAGACCGTGATGTAGCCAGAGGCCACCTTCATTCCATCATCATTAAACTGGGGAGCCTTAAAGATAATATCATAAGTATTCCATTCGCCGGTAGGCCGAAGTGGGTTCACCAACGGAATATGCTGCTTGTAAATAGCGCCAGCCTGGCCATTAGAGTAGGTTCGGTTCTGATAGCTATCTAAGATCTGAACTTCGTAGATTCCCTGGAGGAAGACGCCACTATTGCCACGTCCCTGTCCCTCGCCTTCAATCACAAGAGGAGACCTCCACTCCAGATGAAGTTGGCAGTCGCCGAATACTTTTTTGGTTTGAATATCGCCCGTCCCCTTCTCAACAGTTAGATGCTTACCTTCTTGTTTCCAGCCAACGGCTTTGCCGTTGAGGTGTTCCCATTGATCAGTATTGGTACCATCAAAAAGGATATATGCATCTGCTGGCGGGCCATTTACAGGGCCAGGGTCAACTGCGCGGGGCTCTGGCTCCCAAACTTCGGTAGCTACAGGGTCTGTAATCTGTGCCCGTAAGAAAGAGCCTGTCAGAAAAAGGAAAAGCAAGAAGAAAAGTGGTCTCATCTTTTTTTCTTGCTAATTAACAACTTTTTACCGAAAGGCTAGCTCAATTGCTATGCCAATTCTTTGTTTTTAATGACGCGACTGATAAAGCTTCTCAAGTGGCGTCTTCTTCACGAAGTCGACAAATTTCACCAATTGGTGAATCATAATTTCCCACATTTTCACCCCCTTTTCTGCGGTTGCAATTGTGGCATCTCCCATTACGCCAGAGTTGGAAATCTTGTTGGTACGAACATACCAACTTACGCTGTGGTCATCATCAAAATTCAAAAAGTCGCTACCGAAGTCAAGCGTTTCATTTACGGCCTTATCCATCTGTACGGCTTCAGGACGTAAGGCCAGGGTTGTACTGGTCTCAATCTCACCGGCGTGGATATCATTTGGCGTACTTGCCAATTTCGCGATATCTGTATCGCTCGTGTCGCCAGTATCCACACAAACAAAGATGCGAGCGTCCCGATTGATCATCTGGGCCGCATAATTCAGCGTAGGAGCATTGTCGCCATGTCCATTGATCATAATAATCTTCTTCACACCCTGCTTGGCCAAGTTCATACCAATATCATACACAAAAGCAGACAAAGCGTTATTCGTAACACTGATAGTACCAGCAAAATCCTCATGGTGATAAGAAACACCGTAAGGGATAGCAGGCAGCACAAGTGGCTTTGGATCAGAGCACATTTCTGCTACCTTACGAGCCAAGTATTTGGCATCATAATAATCAATATCCACCGGCAAATGCGGGCCGTGTTGTTCGATAGCACCACAGGGCAGCAAAACCGTATCGACGGTTTCCAGGCGTTCGTTGATTTCCTCCCAGGTCATCTCTTCCCAGAGAAAACCCTTTTTATTTCTGTTCATTGCTTCTTGTAAATTTGTAAGGCTTGTTTTCGGCCAATAAGTCCACCACGGATGTTGTATCCCATTTGTGGTGATTACGGCGTACTACTCCTTCCGAATACTCATTAAATAGTGATAAAAGTTGTTCCCGGATATTCTCCGGCATATCCTGCAAATTGCTGCGCTCCTCATCAAAACGAAGTTGCATGATTTCAGGGTTCTTTTTAGCCAGCTTACGGGTATGAGGATTATCCTCAATTAACTCTTTTTCTAATAAAAGATGATATAATTGTTGGGCATCAGAGCCCAGTTGTTTAACACTTTTCCCTTCCAAAGCCTTGAGACATTGGATGATTTGGTCTTCGCTGTAGCCGCAGCGTGCCGGATCTTCTTCTAGTGCTTTGAGCATTCCTACAATACGGCGGCATTTCTCACATTTGCCACAAGGCATCATCCGCTCCCCTTTTTTATGGGCAGCATGGCAAGAAACTTGAAGACTTTGCAAATCAGGGTAACGTTTTACCAAGATTTTTAAAATCAAAAGTTCGGAAAGCGACCTTAGAATAGAAAACTGGAAAAAATCCCAACCTTTTTTATCGTAGTAACGTGTAAGTGCATTGTCGAAATATTTGCTCTGATCGTACAGCGCAGCATAATGCGTGATTCCATCCTGCTGCAACTGCAGTGTGGTATCATACTCGTTACCGATAATGATATTTCTCACCTTACGCTTCCGCGCCAAAGGAAGTACACCAAACAAGAAAACAGAAACCGTCCACAGTCGAATGGGATAAATATCGGCGCGAATATTTTGGTAATTCTCCCGGATAAAAGGCATCTGACGAACCATCCAATTGAAAATACGGTCACAGTTGCACCACACCCGACTGGTGTTGGGCGCTATCTCCAGCATCTTGTGGTAAGCATTATAGGCAGTATACCAGTGCCTACCGGATTCATTTACATAGATAGGGTGTGCTGTCTGTAACTCATTTAGGATCCCATAACTCAGTAAACTATCCTTGCCACCACTGCTAAGAATGATATAGGCATCATTGTCCAATTCAGCGGAAGCACCTGTTTCATCCTGAACAGTCTTGGGTGCTGATTCTCCTTGAAAGGTCAACTTAGCAGCCGTGTACTTACTCTTCTTTTCAGGCGCTAAATCGCTGAATGCTGGCCGCAAAAACTCATTATTTGCCAGCAGCTTATGCACGTATACCTCGCGCGATGTATTCTCCGTTACTGCCCGCAAGAAAGATTGGTCTTTTTCATCAAAAGCACCTTCAAAAATGATCTCCTCACAGAACAAGCCATAATTTAAAGCAACCTGTGCGGCCATGGTAGAGGCCAGATTCCGATCCTCCCAACGCTTAGGGTCAAAAACCTTTTCAGTATAAGCATAGATGAGTGTATTCGACACGGTTTCACCATCTTTCTTACCCAAAGTATAGGTGGCTTTCATTCGTTTAGGCTCTACCACAATCTCATGTACCTTGAGGTAGTCAAATACGATAAAATTTGACAATTTGATTGACATCAACCCAGTTTTAAAAAACGCTAAATAAAAGATTACTTGGAATTCTTAGCCGTTAGGATAGCAACGTAGCGGTCCGGCTCTATCTCATTTTTTTCATGTTCCTTCAGCAGTCCAATCAATCCTGCTGTAGAAGCAGGGAGTATACTTTTCGACTCCTTGTTAAGAAGGTATTTAGACATGCTTTTCATCTCCTGGTCACTTACATTGTGTGCACTTCCATTACTTTCTTTCATGGCATACAAGGCCTCTTCGCCATCAAAGCTGTGCCAGTTGATTAAAGGTTCGTTGAACTTTGTTTCTTTAATGAGATCAGGGTTTAAATCGGCGCAATAATCCAATCCTTTATTAAAGGAATAAACGATAGGGTTTTTCCGTACAGAAGAAGCGCCTAGCATCTGCGGCACGCGGGATGTCTTGCCTCGCTTATAAAGAGAAACAAATCCACGATAAATTCCTGCCAGCAATGTCCCATTAGAAATTGGGACCGCACAAATGCGGGGAGCATCGCGCAGCTGATCGTAAATCTCGAAAGCAATTTGGCTATAAGCCATAATCTGCAAAGGCGTATTCGCACCACCGGGATTGGCATCGTACCAACCGTTGTCTTGTGCTAGTTTGCTGCTCTCTGTCACGCTGTCTTCATAGCTGCCACGCAGACGGAGAATCTCGCTACCTAAATCAACCATCTCTTCAATCCTGGCAGTATGATAGGATTCAGGAATGAATATTTTGCACTCGATACCTGCCAAGTGCGCCGCCAAAGCAACTGCTGATCCATAATTCCCACAAGTAGCAAGGCTGATCGTATCGTATTCACGACGCAAAGCATCGTAAACCTGTGCAAAAGCAATACGGTCCTTTTGCGTTCCTGTTGGGTTATCGCCTTCTGTTTTAAGGTAAAGTTGGCGCAGATTATAGTCACGCTCCAGAGATTTGGCCCGCATCAGGCTGGTATCCCCTACTTCGATATTTATAATATCTTCGAAAACTTCCAGCCGGTCTATCAGACTGTTGTTTTTGTTCTTAACAAATTCACTGTACTCCTTTGCTTCTTTCGATACTTTGAGTTCAATGCTATTCGTAAGATCCCGTAAATTCATAGTTGAATTTCTTATTAGTTACCCCAAAATAGGGAACTTTTAGCGAGGGCGGATTAATAACTGTCAGATTCCTTAGGAGTGATTTTGGCTTTATCCTTCGTTAAAGAACCGCCTCCCTTAGCGAAAAACGCCGCAACTTAGGGGGATTTTAAATGAGATGCAATAGGTGAGATAAAATATAGGAAAACTAACGTACGTGTTCCTAACACTCAATTTCAAAATCGAAGCGGACTGCTAAAATTTCCGCAAATCACTACCCTTGAAAGACCATTCCGGGGTTCTAAATACGCCTTCAAGTGTGGAAACTTCATACCAAGGAGAATCGGCATTGGGATTTTGTAAAACATGGATATCCTGGGCCGGCATATAGCTCTGTGCCAATAATATCCTTTTCTGATGAGTTTCAGGATGAACAACCATATCTACCACAATGATCGCATGACCAGGGCTGCCTCCCTGAATAAATACATCGCCAGCTTCAATTTGCGATAGCGATTGTTCCTTGAGTTCTTTGGCTACAGAGAGTGTACCTGCGTAAGCAAAGACCATATTGAGGTAACTGCGGAAAGCTTTGTAGGACGAATCTTCTCCCCTGCTGCTCGTCCAGCTTACTTCATTTCCATTCACCCTTATGCGTTGACCAGATCGCCATTTGGTGTATTTAGCTAGAAAGCCATTCGTAAAATGGAACTGAATCGCATCATATTCTTTTTGCTGCCATAGATATTCCGCCCGCAAGCGGATTACAGCATCCGCACACTGCTGTAAATCACGCCGCCCGACATCTATATCGACAACAGCACTGACAGCGGCTTGATTTCTTTTTAGTGAACCATCATAAAGGTAAACGGGAGAATTTGCAGATTTCAGAGGAAGCGTCCTCAAAAAATAGGCAAATGTATTATCATCGTATTCTACTCGTGAGAACCCTACAGGAACAGGAAAACGTTTCTCAATAGTATTCCCAATTGTGTCTAAGGTATAAACGGTATCTAATAGTACATTCTCTTGCGTTGAATGTGCTACGACATCCGTACTTCCTTCTGTGCTACAAGCAAGTAACAAAAGGTAAAAACTCCCAAAAAAAATGAGCTTAAGGGATGAGGAAATAAATAATTTACGCAAAGGGCGTAGATTATCTTTTGCGAATTCCCTAACCCCCACTTTTCTTGGTTTGGCCATAGCCTTTGTCTAGTAAAAACTTAAGGACTTTATCTCTTTGATCACCTTGTACAAGGATTTCACCGTCTTTGGCCGATCCGCCTACGCCACAGTACGTTTTGAGTGATTTAGCCAAGCTTTTAAGATCGTCATCATTGCCTTCGAAACCCGTAATCAGCGTTACCGCCTTTCCTTTCCGCTTTTTGCGATCCAGCCAAATACGGAGTTTTTGATCAGCCGCATCAAGCGTTTCTTCTTCCTCTTCCTGTTGATTAAGGTTGACATCAGGGTTAGTGGAAAATACGAGTCCACCTAAATTTTTCCATTCGTTATCTCTGGCCATGTCTCTTAGTATTTTCGTACTATTTCGTATTATAAATCTACTAATGTTACACCGTCACCACCAGCTTCCGCAGCGGGATGGTAAACCTCCATGGTGACATTATACTCACGGAGCTTCTTTTTAACGGCATCTCTGAGGGAACCATTGCCTTTTCCGTGGACTATTCTTAAATTGGAAACATCCGCCAAAAGTGCTTGATCTACAAAATCTTCTATCACCTTCATGGCCTCTACATAACGCATACCGCGAATATCAATTTTGCTATCAAAACGAGCGGCATAATCGATGTCAGAATGTACGCTCTGGGTGGTCTTTACGTCGAGGGGAGTTTTTGCTAACTGTAAATCACGCAGCTTTACCGTCATTCGCATCCCTCCCATTATCATGATGGCATTCTTTCGATCAATGCTCTCTATTTCTCCGGTTGCACCGCCTGTTTTTAGTTTAACAAAATCACCTACGGCTAAGGGGCGATCTTCCAATAAGGCTTTGTCTGGATGATAGATTTCTTCTCGCAGGCCACCTACTTGTTCAGATAGGTTCTCTCGTTGATACTTGATTTCAAGTGATACCTTCTTTGCTTTATCCAGGTTCTTTTCTTCTTTCAACTCCCGGATCAGGCGCTCCAATTCTTTATTTTCCTGCGCACTTTGCTGCAACTCCTGCTCCTTGCGTTCAAGCTTATGCTTTTTGCGCTTGTATTCCAGATCACGATGCAGTTGATCGTAGGTCTTTGTGAGTCGATCTAACAACTTTTGCTTGTCAGTGAGTTCATTAAGCCTTTCTTCTACTTCTTGCTTTTCTCGCTGTAAATCAACCAGTAAATCATCAACTGCTCGTTCATTACTACCAATTCGTTTGCGGGCATATTTCAAGACACGCCCCGGCAAACCACTCTTTCCTGCGATTTCAAAAGCGTAGGAGCTACCCGGTCGGCCTACTTGCAATTCATAACTCGGGGACAGATTATCCTTGTCAAAATGCATCGAGCCATTGACCAATCCTCGGGTTTTAAAAGCGAATACTTTTAGATTACTATAGTGAGTGGTAATGACTCCATAGATCTTACGGCGATTGAGCTCAAAAAGCACAGATTCTGCAATAGCACCACCAATTTTGGGATCAGTACCAGAACCAAATTCATCAATCAACACCAAGGTATTCGGATTAGCGTGCTCCAAAAACACCTTGGCGTTTTCTAACCGTGAGCTGTAGGTCGATAGATCATTTTCTAACGATTGTTGATCACCAATATCTGCAAATAGCTGTTCAAAGACCGCCATTTCTGTTTGACCATCAACCGGCAAAAGCAGTCCACACTGGAACATTAACTGTAGCAAGCCAACGGACTTCATGGTAATCGACTTACCCCCTGCATTTGGCCCACTGAGCACGAGGATACGGTTTTGACCAAAAAGAGAAAGGTCGAAAGGAATGGTTTTACGCCCAAGCCCTTTGTTTTTCAAATATAGCAGTGGATGCCTTCCTTGAATAATAGCGAGGGTCGGTTCTTTTTTGGTGCGCGGACGAACAGCATTGAGTTTCAGTGCCAACTGGGCTTTGGTCTGCACGACATCAAAGCGGATGATCAGATTCTGGTAGTCATGTAAGGAGGGTAAATACGGCCGCAGGGTAGCACTGAGTTCTTTAAGGATGCGATAAATCTCTCTTTTTTCTTCTTGCTGAAGGTCAAAAAGGTCATTATTGATATCAATAACGCCTTCCGGTTCAATGAATGCCGTACGCCCTGTGCTGGATTCATCATGGATAATACCTCTGATTTTCCTTTTGTGCTCCGAGGGCACACTCAGTACGCGGCGGGCATTACGAAAACTTTCTACGTTATCTGTAAGCCAGCCTTTCTTACGATAAGTATCAATAATGAGTCGGAATTGCCGGTCCATTTCCCGGTACTTGCTTTGAATGTGCCGGCGAATTTTCTGTAACTCAGCCGAAGCATCCGGTCGAATATTTCCCTCTTCATCGATCACCCCTTCAATGGCATGTAATAGGTCTTCATTAAAATGAATGGGGCGGATAATATTGTAAAGCGTTTCATAAGCCTCCTGACGATCCTTATTGAAAAACTTGTAAATGTCTTTAATAAAAAGCAATAAGATATTCAGCTTTTGTAACCCATCTTCGGGGAGAACGAAGCCTGCTATTTCTAACATCCGCAACTCCTCATTGATCTCTTGATAAGCACCAATGGGAAAATTATCACGCTTCTCCAAGCTACGGCGAAATTCGTCTACCTCATCTAACCCTTGCTCAATACGAGCCAAATTAGACATGGGCTGAGTTGCCCGTATTTGTTCTTTGCCTTGTTCACCAAAACAAGATTCTTCCAACAAGGAAAGAATTTTATCAAACTCCAACTTCTCATATAAATCACCTGGTTCCAGTCGCATCTTATACTTTCTTCTACTACCTGTTTATTTGCAGCCCGCAAAGATAAGACTTCAAATGATTTTGTCTATTCGAGCTGCGTACTTCTAACTACTCCTTGGTGTAAAAAGTTTCAATATGCTTAGGAGATTGTAATTTTTACCAATTTATAACTTTTACTGTAGACCCTAAATCCTACCTTAGCGCCGCATCAAATAAAAGCGATTGTGGCAGGTAGTAATTTTGGCACCTTATTTCGGATCAGTACATTTGGAGAATCCCACGGCAAGGCCCTAGGCGTAATCGTTGACGGCTGCCCAGCAGGCATAGCTATTGACGAGGATTATATTAGTACAGAATTGGCCCGCAGAAGGCCAGGGCAAAGCAAAATTGTCACCCAGCGCAAAGAAGCTGATCAGGCACAAATTCTTTCAGGGGTCTTTGAAGGTTATTCAACAGGCACTCCTATTGCAATGGTGATTTTTAACGCCGATGCTCGTTCAAAAGATTACAGCCACATCGCAGATAAGTTTCGCCCAAGTCACGCAGATTATACTTTCCACGCAAAATACGGTTCTCGCGATTACCGTGGAGGAGGCCGTTCCTCTGCGCGTGAGACAGCTGCACGTGTTGCCGGTGGTGCCATCGCCAAGCTTTTTCTCAAGCATTATGGTGTTGATGTTTTTGCTTACACATCCCAAGTAGGGAAATTACAAATGAGTAAAAACTATCAAGAAATAAGTAAGGAGTTGATTGAATCCAATCCTGTTCGATGTCCTGATCCGGCAATGGCTGCAGAGATGGAGGATTATATTAAAGAGGTCCGAAAAGACGGTGATACTGTAGGCGGTGTTGTGAGTGCAGTGGTGCAAGGCTGTCCTCCTGGGCTAGGTGAACCCGTTTTTGATAAGCTACACGCTGATTTAGCTAAGGCTATCATGAGTATCAATGCTTGTAAGGGTTTCGAATACGGCTCTGGCTTTGCGGGCGTCAGTATGCGCGGCAGTGAACACAATGATGCCTTCTATCAGGAAGGGGAAGAGGTTAAAACCCGCACAAACTACAGCGGCGGCATTCAAGGAGGCATCTCTAATGGAATGGATATCTATTTCCGGGCAGCCTTCAAACCTGTAGCCACAATAGTTGCTGATCAAGAGTCGGTCAATGAAGCAGGTGAATCTGTTACCGTTTCTGGCAAAGGACGGCATGACCCCTGTGTAGTACCACGCGCAGTACCTATCGTAGAAGCAATGGCTGCTTTGGTCATAGCGGATCATTTGCTACGGCAGCGGGCGAGCCAGGTTTGATTGAAATCAGCTCCATGAACGCCTCCAGAAAAGCGAAGGTTCTTTACCTGAAGCTTCTCAATGTTATGTATTCCGTACCTACAAACATTGACAAAAGCACAAAAATCACGATTAAGCCTACAATCAAAAGTCCTTTGAACGGGATATTTGGTTTTTCTTCAAAAGAAAGAGGCAGTAAACAAATAAGGAAACCATAAGCGGATAAAAACCTTAGCCATAACCTATTCTTATTTTTATGCTCCTCTACTTTTTCTAGATTACAATAATCTTTGTTGTTCTTTCTAAGAACGTGGATTTCGTAAGATCCTAAAAATGATTTAGAGTATTCTAAATCAACAACATCTCCAACCTTAATCTCTTCTTTGAATTGATCATGATTAAACTCTTGATAACCAATACTACTTATTTCGAATTCTCGGTCATCTCCATCAAGCTTAATACTAATTAGATGCGACCTTTTTTTTCCTTTTTTTTCTAAATACTCGAATGAATGCAGTTTCTTGTCACTCAAGCTATTAAGACCCATTGGACTTACCTTAGATGGGATTATAAAGGATAGTAAAAAAAGAACAATGCAAAATAAAAGGCCTTGAACAAACTCTACTTTTTGTTCTTCCCAAGTTTTTCTTGAAGCCTTCATTGATTCATTTTTTGAGCTAAACCTCCCACTGTCCATTCAGTTTCAGCACTTTTTCAATAACGTCGCGGGCACAGCCTTCACCGCCGTTGAAACCGGAAATATATTGTGCAATGGCTTTGATTTCGTGAGCCGCATTGGCTGGGCAAGCAGGTAGCCCTACCCTTCTCATCACCTCATAATCCGGTAGATCATCTCCCATATAGAGAATCCCAGCTTCGTCCAGATCATACATATCAACGACCTCCTCGTAAGTTTCTATTTTGTCGGAAATGCCTAAATACACATCGGGTACGCCTAGGTTCTGTAGTCGAACTCTCACCCCTTCCGATTTTCCGCCACTAATGATCACCACTCGATAGCCTTCCTCCACAGCACGCTTTAGCGCGAAGCCATCTCTGATGCTCATTTGTCGCAATAACTGACCGTCTTGCATCACTAAAACACTGCTGTTTGTAAGTACGCCATCTACGTCAAAAATAAAGGTGTGAATCTGTCCAAATACCTCCAGGTTATTCATACTACTACAAGAAAAATTATAACGATTGAAATGAAATTACAGGCAAATGTAAGCGCAATAATTCAGAAGTTCTTTTCGGTCAACATATTGATTGTTCTTTAATATGAGGAAAAACATCCTCAAAACCTGTCTTTTGTCAGGCAACTAACAAAGCTCCTATATCTGAGAACAAGATGAGTCTTTTTAAGTTTCACAAGGGAATTGCATATCAATTCTGCATTAGTAAAACTAAAAAACCTTTGAGAAACATGAAAAAGCTTTCTACGCTTTTGTGCCTATTTATGGCAATCTCCCTCAGCCTATGGAGTCAGGCTTCTGTTCAAGTTATTCACAACTCCCCTACCCCCGGTACTAATAGTGGACCAACAGTAGATATTTATGTAAACGGTGCACTGCTACCTGAATTAACAGGAGTTGCTTATCGAACAGCTACCGCTTATCTCGATGTTCCTGCTAATGCAGATATTGAAGTAGGTGTTGCTGTCAGTCCGAGTTCTGGCCCTGAAGATATTATCGCAACATTTCCTTTAGGTCAATTAGCTGACGGTGAAGCTTATACCGTCACTGCTGCCGGAATTGTTGGTGATATGGATACACCATTCAATGTATACGCTGGTGTCGGACAAACCGCTTCAAGCGATGGTGGCCAAGTAGCTATTCAAGCTTTCCACGGTTCAACCGATGCACCTGCGGTTGATGTAGATGCCCGCTTGGTAGGAAACCTTATTCCTAATCTAGCTTTCGGCAATTACTCTGGCTATCTAGAAGTCCCAGCAGGTTTGTATTACCTTGACGTTCGTGCAGCCGGTGACCCAAATATCGTAGCTACTTTCGAGGCCGACCTCAGTAGTCTTGGCGGTGGTGCTGCCAATGTTTTCGCTTCTGGTCTTTTAGGAGGCTCACCAGCCTTTGGCCTTTTTGCAGCTTTACCTGATGGTACTGTAATTGAACTTCCAGCAACTGCTATTGCGCGTTTGCAGCTTATTCACAATTCCCCAAGTCCTACCGTAGACGTATATGTAAACGGTGCGCTTTACCAAGATGACTTTGAGTTCCGTACTGCTACTGAATTCCGTACCGTACCTGCTGGTGTTGAGTTGGATATTGCTGTTGCACTAAGTACTTCAACAAGTGTCGATGATGCGCTAGTTACTTTCGAAGACATCGTACTTGACAATGGTAGTACTTACGTTGTTACTGCTAATGGAATTGTCGGAAACATGGATACACCTTTTGGCTTGGCCATCAACGGAGCAGCTCTTGAAGCTGGTGCCCCTGGCACTGTAGCTGTAGCTGCTTTCCATGGTTCTCCAGGAGCACCTAACGTAGATATTGCTGCTCGTGGTGCTGGAGATATTATCACAGACTTAGCTTACGGCACCTACACTGCAGGATATTTGGCATTGCCACCTGCTGCCTATATATTAGATGTCAAAGCTGCAGGTGATGACAACATTGTAGCTTCTTTTGGTGCAGACATTACTTCTCTTGACGGTGGTGCTGCAACTATCTTTGCCTCTGGTTTACTTGGTAGTGACCCTGCCTTCGGTCTTTTTGCGGCACTTGCTGACGGTACCGTTATTGAGTTACCTGCTGTTTCTCTGGCAACACTACAGGTTATCCATAACTCTCCGAGTCCTACCGTTGACATTTATGTAAACGGTGCACTCTATCAAGATGATTTTGCTTACCTGACAGCCACGGAAGCCCGCGAAGTACCTGCTGGTGTAGAACTGAATATTGCGATAGCTCCTGAAACCAGTACGAGTGCTGATGATGCCATTTTCACAACGACGGTCACTTTAGAAAATGGAGAAAACTACACCGCCATTGCTAACGGTATTGTTGGCGATGCTGATTTCCCATTCGGAATTGCCGTAGCAGATGGTGCTCAATTGACGGGTACCAGTGCTGATGTTATAGACATCCGTGCTTTCCACGGTATTCCTGGCGCACCAGCTGTAGATATTTATGAGATCAACAATGACGTTACTCCTTTTGTAGATCTTTCTTATGGCGACTTCTCTAATGAATATGTAGGTATTGCTCCTGGCGCAAGTTTCTTTGAAATTCGCCCTACTGGCACCGAAACTACAGTAGGTACTCTCTTTGGTAACCTTACTGGTGCTGGTGGCCTTAGTGGTGTAGTATTTGCAGGTGGTTTATTAGACGAAGCACCATTTTTCAACCTTTATTTGGTATTACCAAACGGTAATGTAATTGCACTTACACCGCTAGCACCTCTACAGATTATCCATAATTCTCCGGCCGCAGCTGCTGGCATAGTAGATGTTTATGCTGGAGTTAATCCAACTACAGGAGCAGATTATTCGCTGATCGAAGATGATTTAGCTTTCCGCACGGCTACTAGTCTGCAAACTTACTACCCTACTCGACTTCCTTTGACAATTGGTATTGCACCTGCTAATAGTACCGATGGCGATGATATTCTATTTAGCCTCCCGCCATTTACCCTCCAAGATGGTAAGTTGCACACCGCTATTGCGAATGGCATTCCAGGTGATGCTGATTTCCCATTTGGTTTGGAAATCAATGATGACGCACGTATCAATAGTAGCGACGACGCTTTGGTAGGAATTACCGCTTTCCACGGCTCTCCAGGTGCACCTAATGTAGATATTGATACCCGTAGCAATGGCGCTACAGCAATTAGCGATTTAGCTTACGGTGATTTCACGGGATACCTTGAAGTAGCTAACGTAGTTGAATTCCTGGAACTAAGAGCCGCTGGTGATCCTAATTTAGTAGCTACTTTTGATGCAACGGTATTAGAAGCTATCGGAGGAACAGCAGTTACTGTTTTTGCGTCAGGACTTTTAGGAGATGATCCTGCTTTTGGTCTTTTTGCTGCATTACCCAACGGAGATGTTGCTGAGCTAGGTTCCGTAAGTCGCCTACAGATCATTCACAACTCACCAGATCCAACCGTGGATATTTATGTAAACGGAGCTAATGCTGTACCTGGTTTAGCCTTCCGCACAGCTACAGGAATGATTGATCTTCCAACGCGTACGCCTATTGATATTGCAGTGGTTCCTGCTGGAGGAGCACTCGCTGATGCAGTAGCAACTTTAGAAGACGTAACATTAGAAGACGGCAAGGTTTATCTAGCAATGGCTAGTGGTGTCGTAGGTGACCCTACTACTCCATTCACAGTTGTCATCAATGACATGGGACGTGATCGTGCTGCTGATGCTACGCAAGTAGATTTGACCTTGTTCCACGGTTCACCAGATGCCCCAGCGGTAGATGTTGTAGTAGAGGGTGGCCCCGTATTATTTGACAATATCGAATATGGTAACTTCAGCGATTATCTTGGTGTAGCACCCGCTGCCTACGTATTAGACGTGACCCCTGCCGATGATAACAACACCGTTGTGAAAAAATACGACGCTGATGTATCTACCCTTACTGGCCAGGCAGCTGTTGTATTTGCTTCTGGTTTTCTTACCGCTGGTGAAGAGCCTGCTTTCGAAACCTGGGTAGCACTGACTGATGGTACAACGTTCCCACTAGCTGAGGTGGTAAGTACTAACGAAATTCCGAGCACACTGGACGCTTACACTGTATTCCCTAATCCTGCGCGAGAATTAACAACTGTTGAGTTTAACTTAACAAATACGACTGAAATTCTTATAAATATCGTGAACCAAGGTGGACAGGTATTGTTGAATAAGTCGTACGGACAATTGGGAGCAGGCAACTACCGCGAACAATTGGAATTGAGCAATTTACCTGCTGGCTTATACCAGCTACAATTGGTAACTCCTGAGGGACAAGCTACGCAGCCTTTGCTCATTATTAAATAGGATTTTTCAAGTTTAGATAGGTGGTTTTGAGGCGCATTCCCTTTTAGGTGAATGCGCCTTTTTATGTTCTATATTTGTATATATGAGGAAAAGATCAGACCTTCATTAGTAATAAAATTTTTCTCCTCTAAAAACGATAGCTGCTTATCTTCACTTATGGCCGAAGCGCACTCACATCCCCGCAGAGAAAATTTTAAGTTCAAAGAACTTAAGGTGTACTCCTCTACGGAATGGCTAGCGGATAATCGAAAAAAATACCGCCAGGTTTTTGATCGCTATACAACAACCTTTGTTTACGCTGAACTTTCTTTTTACAACCGGTTATTTGACGAAGAAGATTGGGACGTATCTGTTGACATGGTCTGCTACTCACTCCGAAAAGGCAAACGCGAAATTTGCCGTTTAAGCATTAGCAAAAAAATCAGCAAATACGATAATATTGCCTATATCCGGGAAGGATGGGGAAATAAGGCAGAAGGCAGTTTTTGGAAGAAAGGCACCTACTACTGGGAAGCTTTTCTTGATGGCCAAAAAGTTGGTTCTAAGTATTTTTACATTGAAGATGCTAACCAAGAACCTCACCCCGAAGAAAACCCTTACCTGGAAGTACAGAGTGTACGCTTGTATGAAGGCCCTTACGATGATGTCAATGAAGACGACCGTAAATACTTTAAAGCCTTCAATTGCGAAGAAACGCGGTATATCTACGTTGAAATACTACTAAAAAATTTGCTTCCTGAGAAGAACTGGCAATGTGAATTGTTTACCAAATTCTTCAATAACGCTCGCGAGCTAAAGGGGCAAGTCGTACGTTTACAAAAGGTAGAAAAAGGCAAAGACACCATTCAACTTACTGCCGGATGGGGTTCTAATGTACAAGGTTCCTGGCGCAAGGATCGCTACACGGTAGAACTCGTCTTTATGGACGAATTACTGGCCAGCACCCCTTTTGAGGTAGGTGTTGAATACATAGAGGGAGATCCTGCCGTATGGCTGCCAAACGGAATTACTCCTGTAGTTTTAGCGCCCGAAGATGGCGATCGCCGTACTTTCTCAGAAGTCGTTGAAAATCTTGATGACCTTATTGGGTTAAAAACCATTAAGAAACAAGTCAAGGAACACGCTCAGTATATTCAATTCCTCCAGCTGAGGCGAGATAAGGGATTTGCTGAAAAAGACGAAATTAACGTTCACTCGGTTTTCATTGGTAACCCCGGAACAGGTAAAACCACCGTCGCCAGTATGATGGGTAAGCTTTATCACAAGATGGGCTTGCTCAGTAAGGGCCATGTTCACAGTGTAGACCGAGTAGATTTGGTAGGAGAATACATTGGCCAAACTGCCCCTAAAGTCAAAGAAGCTATAGAAAAAGCCCGTGGGGGTGTACTCTTCGTAGACGAAGCTTACTCACTGGCTCGTTCCCAAGATGATTCTAAAGATTTTGGCCGCGAAGTAATAGAAATTCTCGTCAAGGAGATGAGTAACGGCCCTGGTGACCTTGCTGTTATTGCTGCAGGGTACCCTCGTGAAATGAAATATTTCCTGGATAGTAACCCTGGCTTAAAATCACGCTTCAAGCACCGCTTTGAGTTTCCAGACTACCTTCCTCAAGAACTTATCGAAATTGCCCGTTTTGCTGCGCAGCACATGGAGGTCAGCCTGGCACCTGAAGCTGCACAAAGAATTGATATCATTATTACTGAAGCTTTCAGAAATAGAGATCGTTCCTTTGGCAATGCTCGCTTCGTATTTGACCTTGTAGAAAAGGCTAAAGTCAATCTGGGATTGCGGATAATGGCACATACCAATCCCCGCCAACTATCCAATGAAGAACTGGAGTTGGTTACCGAGAACGATGTTGCCCAGATTGACCTGAAAAACATTAAGCAACTTCCTGATATTCCCGTCGACGAGGCATTGCTTGATGAAAGTTTACTGGAATTGGATCAGCTTATTGGTATGAAAAATATCAAGGCAGAAATCAGGGAGATGGTCCAATTGGTGAGGTACTACCGACTGTCAAAAAAAGATGTTCTCAACCGGTTCTTCCTTCATACCGTTTTTGTAGGCAATCCAGGAACCGGAAAAACAACGGTTGCTCGTATTCTTACCAAAATTTACAAAGCATTAGGTGTACTTGAGCGTGGCCACATGATAGAAACCGACCGCCAGGGCATGGTAGCTGGCTATGTGGGGCAAACAGCTACCAAAACGACAGAAAAAATTGATGAAGCACTAGGTGGGGTACTCTTTATTGATGAAGCTTATGCACTCACCCAACGTTCTGCTAGTAGCCAAGGGGACTTTGGCGATGAAGCTATTCAAACGCTTCTCAAACGAATGGAAGATCAGCGTGGACAGTTTTTCGTCTTTGTCGCCGGATACCCTGACAATATGGAACGCTTCCTAAAAGCCAACCCTGGCCTTAGCTCTCGCTTTGATAAGACCCTCCGATTTGAAGACTATGCCCCGGAAGAATTGGTCCAGATAGCAGAGAAAATGTTTGAAGACCAAGGGCTTCACCTTAATGGGACAGCCCATACTCATATAGCAAGGTACCTCAACTTTGTCCACAATTTGCGCGACAAGTTTTTCGGTAATGCACGTACTGTTCGCAAAATCGTAGAAGAAGTCATCAAGGCACATGACCTGAGGCTCGCTGCCGCAAACGACGATATCCTGGCCAATGAAATCACCTTGGCCGATGCACAAGTATTGAAGATGGACAAGAACAGTTTACAGTTTTCTCGGCCAGCTATTGGCTTTCGGAAGTAGGTAAGTTTTCATTTGGCTTTATGACAAAAAACTCCGTGGCGCGGGGAGTGATCAAGGCGTTATGCAAATAAGCAGGTTGTGCTACGAGTTCAAGAGGAACGGTGTTTTTCCCCTCACGGATAAACGTTTTATTCAAATCCGCAATTAACCGGAAGTTCTCTGGAGAGAGGTCATTGTAGTGACTAAGGCCAATCACACATTTTATCAATGCTTTGTCAGGAAACAATCTAATGCTATCCGCCAGAGGGTTTACAACTTCCACATTTACAAAAATGCTTTTCTCTGTATATCGCTCTACAGGGACCTTCACTTGAACGACCTCTGGCGCTATACGCAGTCCATCTTCGGGGACTCTCAAAGTTAGCTGGCCTTCGTAATCTTTACTCAAGTTATTTAACAGAAGGCTATCAGTTGCCCAATAGCTAAGTGGTGTTACCTGGCTTATTGGGCCAGTAATCCAAACCGAGTCAGGAGAAAGGACAATAGAATCTGCCAGATGATGCTCATCGGCAAAGGAGAGTTCTTGAAAAAGCCTGATAGGCAACAACACTTGTTCCTGCCCTTCTAGTGGTATTCTTACTCCGTCAAAGACCAAGTTCGTAATTTCTACTTCTTTGTCATTAACCAAGTCGTCTAAATCCGAACGAATTTGAGTAGGGCTAAGATTGAAAACCGTATGATCATTTACCTCGTAAGCCAGATCATAATGCTTACCCATAATTCCTGCTACCAAAAAATACCAGCCCTGTGCAGTAAGGTTGACTAATACCGATTCTGGCGGAGGGGTAACAAAGGCTTTGCCCTGAGGCAACTCATAATGGAGATCGACCGTACGAACGACGGTGTATTCTTTGGAAAACTTAACAAGCAACCAGAAAATAAAGGCAAAACCTAGACAAATCGCCAGAATCGTACGATCCTCCGGCGATTTGTCTGCAAGGGGGTTTCTAATTTTTAGTCGCTTCATTGAAGAAAGCGTCTGTCATTTCCTTAGAAATAGCACTTCGGGTGATAGGAATGAATACTTTTCCTGCCTCAAGTACAATTGTTTTTTCCTCAATTTTATTGATCTTACCTACTATACCGCTAGCGGTAACAACTTCATCGCCTTTGGCTAGGTTTTTCATAAACTCTCCCTGTTCGCGCTGGCGTTTTGCCTGAGGACGAATTAGAAAGAGCCAAAAGATAAGCAACATTGCTCCGAAAAAAACAAGTTGCACCATCCCTCCGCCGGAAGCGGCCTGTAATAGTAATGTGGAAAACTCCATATAAATAGCTTATTTATTGATACCCCAAAGGTAATCATCTTAGCCGAAATTCCGACTAACTACTCTCTCCATCCACCTGACCATTAAGATAAATTGTGGTTTTAGCAGGAATGGTATTTGCGGTAATAGTAATTGGCTTGTTCTGCCTCCCGCTTTTGTTCTTCGTATCAAAACGTACAGGGATCACTCCTCCCTCTCCAGGAGCAATGGCCGTCTTGGGCCAATCTGCTACCGTACAGCCACAAGTGGATCGTACATTACTGATAATAAGAGGTACTTTTCCTGTATTGACAAAAGAAAAATCATGCGAAACTACTGCACCTTCATCTACCCTGGCATACTCATAACTGAGTTCCGAGAAAGTAATTTTCGCAATATTATTAGTATCAATTTCTTCCTGATCTGCTGTTATAGGATTCCTGATAATATCAGAAATACCACCTTCAATGGCCTCTTCCTTATTCTCAGAACCGCTAGCTACCGTGGTCTCATTACAAGAAACCATCAACAACACCAGCATGCTTAAAAGCATATTCTTAACCATAAATATTCTTGTTTTTATAGCGGGCAAAGATACGGCATTTACCACAAACCTCCACCTTCAGTGAGTGAACAGCCACTGTTGTTGAGTTACTGACATCAACCATAGGTTTTCTCGCCTCGAAAATTCAATTTCCGCACAACTCACAGTAACTTAGCACCACACTGCAATCACTACCTAATGCATAAGTCGATTTTTTTGGTTGGTTTTATGGGCTCTGGCAAGTCTCATGTTGGTATCAAACTGGCAGACTACCTATATTGTCCTTTCTACGATATTGACCAAATGATAGAACGGAAAGCTGGTAAATCAATCAGCGAGATTTTTTCTCAGCACGGAGAAGCTTGGTTTAGGATTTTAGAACGCAGAGCTTTACATGACACCCTTCATAAAACACCTGGAATAATTGCTACAGGCGGTGGTGTCCCTTGTTTTTTTGACAATATAGAATGGATGAATAAGCAAGGTGTTGTCATTTTCCTTGATGCCTCGGAGGAAGTTCTCTTTCAACGCCTATGGAAAGGCCGTAGCAAAAGGCCGCTTTTGAATGGCCTGACTATAGAAAACTTGCAAATATTCATTAAGCAAAAAATGGAAGAACGCCGCCCCTTTTATGAGAAAGCCGCCGTTCATTATCTTATCCAAAGTCATGAACAAGCTACCGCCGAAGACATAAACATCCAACTTAATTCTATTACTGGGCATTAATCAAAACAGCGCTATTTGCTCCAGATGGTTTGCAAAAACTCTTGCCGAACATTTTCGTTCAAAAATTTCCCACTATAATCAGATGTTGAGGTTACTGAAGCTTCATGTTGAACACCACGAGACTGAACGCACATATGATAAGCTTCAATATACACCGCTACATCCTCTGTGCCTAAAACACTTTTCAGTTCTTCTGCGATCTGGATCGTCAATCGCTCTTGGACCTGAGGGCGTTTAGCATAATACTCAACAATACGATTGAGTTTTGACAAACCAATAACATTGCCATTGGCCATGTAGGCAATATGCGCCTTGCCGTAAATGGGCAAAAAGTGATGTTCACAAAAGGAGTGTAATTTTATATCCTTTTCTACCAACATCTGCTTATAACGATACTTGTTCTCAAACAGAGAAATATTCGGCTTTGCCTTTGGGTTAAGACCGGCGAAAATTTCTTTTACAAACATCTTAGCTACCCGTCGTGGCGTATCCTGTAGGGAATCATCGGTGAGATCAAGCCCCAGCGTATCCATTATTTCACGAAAATGGCCTTCAATAATTTCCATTTTCTCTTCGTCACTCCGCACAAATGCGTCAGTTCGCATCGGCGTACTAATGTCTATCAAATCAGGAATAACATTGGGGTTGGTCATTAGGGGTTTTTCATTGTCAGTTGTGGGGCCACTTTTACTTATACTATCAACGGCAGGAAATTCGTCCTTGCGCATTTTATTTATTTTTTGAATGAAAATCTATTTTATGATCTTGAAAGCTAATTAGAAACGTCATCTGACCGCTTTTGTTTATCCTCCTACCGCTATCTCGGTAAATAATGCCCTTCAAAACCGTTATTACAATGTTTACAACATCTTGTTGGGCATTTTTTTTTCCATTGTGTCCCATTTAGGGTTAAGCCTTGTTTTTCAAGGGCTTTACAATGTACAACAGCTTGTTTGCAAGAATATTTAATAATGTATAAAAAATTAATTATCAATAGATTAAGCAAAAAAATGATACTTTTTAACACAAGGTTTACAAGAAGGTTTTTTTGGATAATATTTGGTAGCCGAGGACAAAAACCCTAATTTTACATCGTAAAGCGAGTCTACACTACCGGTCGAACATGAATAATGATCCCGGAGAGATTTTCCAGAAGCGTAAGAAAGGGTGCGTCCGTTTTTGTTCATCAATAGTTTTCTGTTAATGATAAAGAATATCGACGGCTCTTTGCAAAATATTATTTGGTATCAGTAAGTTTTTTCGAACCCTGTCAGTTCCTGATGGGGTTCTTTTTTTGGCGAATAGTTAACTATATTTGCGCCACAGAACAGTCTAAAAAAATCAAATACCCTTATGAATTTTGATCTGATAGTAATTGGTTCCGGCCCAGGAGGATACGTTGCAGCAATTCGCGCATCACAGCTTGGACTAAAAGTAGGTGTAGTAGAACGTGAGAACCTGGGAGGTGTATGCCTTAACTGGGGTTGTATTCCTACCAAGGCACTATTAAAAAGCGCACAGGTTTTTGAATATATCCAGCATGCCGAAGACTATGGCATTTCCGTAAAAGACGCCAAGGCGGACTTTGGAGGAATGATCGGTCGCAGCCGGAGCGTAGCCGAAGGTATGAGCAAGGGTATCAATTTCCTCTTCCGCAAAAACAAAATCACGACCATTGAAGGCGAAGGCCGTCTAGTTCGTGGCAAAAAAGTAGAGGTAACAGATAAGGACGGTAAAAAAACGACCTACGAAGCAGCCCATATTATAGTTGCTACTGGTGGACGTGCTCGTCAATTGCCTAATATTCCTATCGATGGTAAAAAAATTATCGGATACCGGGAAGCCATGACGCTTGATAAGCAACCAAAGAAAATGGTAGTTGTTGGCGCAGGCGCTATCGGTGTAGAGTTTGCCTATTTCTACAGCAGCATTGGTACAGAGGTTACTATTGTAGAATTCATGGAGCAAGGCCTGGTTCCTCGTGAAGATGCCGACATCTCTAAGGAACTGACTAAGATTTATAAGAAAAAAGGTATCAGTGTAATGGCCAATAGCGCTGTTCAATCTGTAGATACCAAAGGAAGATCCTGTAAGGTGGTGGTTAAAAACCGCAAAACCGACAAAGAAGAAACCATCACTTGTGATGTTGTTCTCTCAGCAGCCGGCGTGACTCCGAATACCGAAAATATCGGTCTGGAAGAGCTAGGGATTAAAACAGATCGCGGGATGATTGAAGTAGATGCTTTCTACCAAACCAATGTCCCTGGTATCTATGCTATTGGTGATGTAGTTGCCACGCAGGCGCTTGCCCACGTAGCCAGTGCAGAAGGTATTATCTGTGTTGAGAAAATAGCAGGACACACTCCTGAGCCATTGGACTATAACAATATTCCAGGCTGTACCTACTGCTCACCTGAAGTAGCATCTGTTGGTTATACAGAAGCAGCTGCTAAGGAAGCGGGATATGAAGTTAAAGTTGGTAAATTTCCATTCACAGCTTCAGGAAAAGCTAAAGCTGCTGGTGCCAGCGAAGGTTTCGTAAAGGTTATTTTCGATGCCAAATACGGTGAATGGCTAGGCGCTCACTTCATTGGAGCAAACGTCACAGAAATGATCGCAGAGGTTGTGGTTGCCCGTAAATTGGAAACGACAGGTCATGAAATCATCAAATCAGTACACCCCCACCCTACCATGAGCGAAGCGGTGATGGAAGCTGCTGCTGCTGCCTACGGCGAAGTGATTCATATGTAAGCATCACGCTTAACAACAGGTATTAAAGAAATGCCATTTTCTGATTGATTCAGAAAATGGCATTTCTTTTTTTATCAAGAGCTAGCTATTATTCTAGCTATAGATACTTTTCAACCTTTAGTGCTTCCAAAGGATAAGTTCTTTGATAATGATTACTAAATATTTCGCGCCCCTAAGCTGTACCGTCGTACATCAGCCAAGCTTTAAGAAAACCATCAATTTGCCCATCCAACACCGCTTCTGTTTGAGGCGTCTGATGACCGGTACGGTGATCTTTGACCCTTCGGTCATCAAGTACATAGGAGCGAATTTGGGAGCCCCATTCATTCTTCATTTTCTGTGACTCTAAGTCGTCCTTCTCTTGGCGTTGTCTTTCCAGCTCTAACTCATAGAGCCTGGATTTAAGCATTTGCATGGCTTTTTCCCGGTTCATATGCTGAGAACGTTCTTCTTGGCAGGAAACCACGACACCTGAAGGTAGGTGCCTTAAACGTACAGCAGATTCCGTTTTATTAACGTGCTGCCCACCAGCTCCACTTGCACGAAAAGTGTCCCATTCTATATCAGCAGGGTTAACATCTACTTCGATGCTGTCGTCGACCATAGGGTGAACAAAAACCGAGGCAAAGGAGGTCATACGTTTACCTTGTGAATTGAAAGGACTTATCCTCACCAAGCGATGTACGCCGTTTTCACCTTTAAGTAATCCATAAGCAAAATCACCTTTGATTTCCAAGGATATAGACTTTACACCCGCAACATCTCCATCCTGGCGATCTAGTTCCGATATTTTGAAGTTTTGCTTTTCAGCCCACATCAGGTACATTCTTCCCAGCATTTCTGCCCAGTCACAAGCTTCTGTACCTCCGGCACCTGCATTGATCTCAAGAATAGCATTCAGCTCATCCTCCGGTCGATTAAGCGTAGAATGGAATTCAACATCTTCCAACAATTCTACAACCTGCTCATAGCGAGTATCAACCTCTTGTTCGGTTCCTTCTCCTTCTTTGAGGAATTCAAAAAGTATTTCCAAATCCTCGATAGCGGAGGCTACCTTTCTGTATTGCCCTAGCCAGTTTTTGTGGCTCTTAAGGTCTTTCATAACCCCTTCGGCTAGTTTGGGGTCATCCCAAAAGTTGGGATTGAGCATTTGTTGCTCTAGTTCAGAAAGTTTGTGTTCACGTTCTGCGACGTCAAAGATAGTGCCTCAACTGATCGAGGCGACTGTGCAGCTTTTGCAATTGCTCTGCGGTCATAGTAATAATATTTATTGAGGAAACTTTGAAGCCTCCAATAGTTCAAAATAATAAAACAGGGTATCCTCTGGCCCAATAAAAGGCGCTTTACCCAAATTGCCATACGCCAATGAAGGTGGTACAGCTAATAAAACTTGACCACCAGGGCCAATAATGTCTAAACACTCCTCCCAGGCTTTGATAACACTCCCTTTTCCTGCTGTAAAAGAAAAAGGGGTATCCTGCGTGAAGTTCTCTCCAAAAACGGTGCCGTCTTCCAAGCTACCTATGTACTTTACCCAAACGTTTTCTCCCTTCTGGACTCGCTTACCTGATCCTTTCGCAAGAATGGTATAGTATAAACCGGATTTAGTAGAAGTACTAACCGTTTTGTACTCGTTTCTATAACGCTCCAATGCATCCAAAATCACAGAAGCTTCCGGAGTCTCTGCTAATTGCTCCCGCAAATCAACTTTAACCAAAGGTACATCACCTTCTGGTTGGAGTTCATATGATCCTTCAGCATGACTTCCTTCTGAAACAATTCTACGCAGAACCACATCATAATAAAGCAAATCTGCCGATGCTAGTCCAGGTGCAACTCTCATTTCATCAGTTACCTTCATAACGACGGTTACACTATCGCCAACACTCATCAAAGGTAAAATGTCCGCTACGGGGTCAGGTTTTTTTATTGGATTTAACGATGGATCTTGAAGTACAGCGCGCATTCCCTTTATTCCATTAGGAGAGGAATAAATTAGCGTATCCTGCGTGCGGATTTGAAAAAAAACAAAGACTTCATCACCAAAAGACGGCTTGTTGCCTCCTGTTTTCAGGTGCTCCCAATAATTGTACCCATGCTCCGTCTGTCCGTCGTACTGATGGCAACTTTGCGCCCAAAGCGTAATCACCGACAAACATAAATAGGTGAGAAATCGAATCACTATGTGAAGTTGTTTAAGACTGGAGTTGTTCCTTGTTCTCTTCTAGGATTTCTTTAAAGCGCCTTACAGTCACAGCCAGGCTGTGAAAGCTGGCTCCACCGGCTGCATTCTTATGGCCGCCGCCTCGAAAATTGCGCTTGGCCATCTCCTGAACATCAATATCTCCTTTAGAGCGCAAACTTAGTTTTACAATCTTAGGCTGCTCGTGAATAAAGGCAGCCAGTTTCACATTCCGTAATTTGAGAAGGAAATTAACGACACCTTCTGTATCACCACGATTGATATCAAAAAAGGAATAATCCTCTTTCGTAAGCGTAATAATACCTGTTTGATACTCCGGAAGAATTTCAAGTCGGTTATATAAGCAATGCCCTAAAATGCGCAATTGCTTTTCATTCATACTATTGAAAATCAAATCCTGAAGACGAAGATCATCCACCCCCATTTCTAGCAAATTGGCTACCGTGCGAAATAATTTCGGTGAATTACTGTACTTGAAGGACCCTGTATCTGTTAAGATGCCAGTAAACAAGCACTCTCCTATCATCTGATCCAGATAATCTTCCTGCCCCAACATATGAATAAAATCATAGACTAATTCACAAGTAGAACTAGCCGTCGTTTCACTCAACATAAAGTCCGCAAAAGGTTCAGGGAAAAGGTGATGGTCTATCATCACTTTTGGGCATCGAGCATCTTCTACCAACTCTCCGGCTTTGTCAATCCTATCTAAAGAATTAAAGTCCAAACAGAATATCAACGTTGCTCTTTTAACAATGTGCTCTACTTCTTCGGGGTCGTGGTCATAAATGACGATATCATTAGCTTGCGGCATCCATGACAAGAAGTCGGGATAATCGGAAGGTGCAACAATTTTTACATTGTGCCCATTTTTTTGTAAAAAAAGACTTAGACCGAGGGAAGACCCCACAGCGTCGCCGTCTGGATTACGATGAGTAAGAATAACCACATCTTGTGGTGTATTAAGCAGCTTTTTAAGCTCTTCTAAATTTTCCATAATTGTGCATATACTGGGGGGTGCGAAGTTGATAAAAATAATTGATTCTGCCAAAATGTTTGGAGGGGGCTTTGGCGCTCGCTTGCATTTGTTTACTTTTGCGTCGCTTTTTACAAATAACGACCAAAACCAAAGCAAAACATGGCTGGTAATATCACTTTTACGATGATCAAACCCGATGCTGTAAAAGCCGGGCACATCGGCGGCATCCTTGCACAGATCAACGAAGCTGGTTTCCGTATCGTAGCGATGAAACTCACCAAACTATCGGCAGAGAAGGCTGGCGAATTTTACGCTGTTCACAAAGAACGTCCATTTTATGGCGAACTTGTTGAATTCATGTCTAGTGGCTCAATCGTAGCTGCTGTTCTTGAAAAAGACAACGCTGTTGAGGACTTCCGTACGCTGATTGGTGCAACAAATCCTGCTGAAGCTGCTGAAGGTACTATCCGTGCCAAGTATGCTACCAGCATTGGCGAGAACGCAGTACACGGTTCTGATTCCGATGAGAACGCACAAATTGAAGCTTCTTTCCACTTCTCTGTAACCGAGATGTTTAAGTAACCTTCGGGGACTTCATTGACAGAAAAAAGCCACTAAGACATTATGCTCTTAGTGGCTTTTTCAATTGGGCTGCTTAACGGTTCAACTCAACTGAAACCGAAAATTTTCATCAGGGGCGAATCTCGGTTGAAGCAGCTACCGCTTCATCTGGTGTATCTTCACCCATCATTTCCATAACGACTTCGGGAAGATATTCGCTCCACGAAATATCATCTTTCACTAGAAAAAATGTTAATAAACCGCCATACAACAAGGTAGTAATGACGATGGCTTTGCGGCGGTTGCGGCGTTCAATACGATCTACTTGATAAGACATAGTTGGATTTTTCCTTCTCTGGCAATTGTTTTACGTAATAGCAAACGGCATTCCATTAAACCTTATTTTTGATCCATCCGTTAAAAATGTCATAAAACCATATTAGAGTATGCTCGCTGCTGTCCTACAAAGTATCCAAGAAGAGTTGGCTCCCTACCAAGCTAAACTCGTTGCTGTTTCTAAAACCTACCCCAAAGAGATGCTGCAAGCAGCCTACGAATGTGGCCAGCGTGATTTTGGAGAAAATCGTGTGCAGGAAATCGTAGAGAAAGCTGAAGCATTGCCGAAAGATATTGTCTGGCATTTCATCGGCCACCTACAAACCAATAAAGTCAAATACATTGCACCTTTCGTTAATCTCATACACGCTGTTGACAGCTTTAAACTCTTGAAGGAAATAGATAAACGAGCTGCTGCTAACGATCGCATTATCAATGTTTTATTACAGTTTAAAATAGCAGAAGAGGATTCCAAATACGGATACGACGCTGCTGATATTTTCTCTATGCTAGATGAATTACCTTGGCAAAAGTTACAACATGTGCGTATTGTAGGCGTCATGGGAATGGCAACCTTTACAGAGGATAAAGAACAAGTGGATCAGGAATTTAGTCAACTAAAAATCTACTTTGATCGCCTTAAGGCTACCTATTTTGAAAACGAGCCTTCTTTCAAAGAAATATCTATGGGCATGTCAGGTGATTATCCACTCGCCCTTGAGCATGGTAGCACGATGGTGAGGATCGGAAGTAAGATTTTTGGACATCGAGGATAAGGGAGTTCACAAAAAAAACAATCTACACACCTTCCTACAACTTTTTCTTCTTCTTTTTACTGGCCTTCGCTAAAGGATTAAACGCAATGCACAGCCTTATCCAATGCGTTAGGTCTTCCTCTGTATCAAAACCATCTGACGTCACAAAAACGTAGCCTTTCATCGGACGTCCGGTAAAATCCATTGGATGACAGCCCTCGCGTTCTAATGCATCTATTGAAGCATCCAAGCCTATTCGGGCCATCAGCAAATCCGTTTCTTTCTTTTTATCATAATGGATGCCACAGCACATCTTTTCATTTACCATAAAACACAAGCCTCCCATCATTTTTTTCTCAGCAAACGCAGTGTTATGCTCCTCAAAGGCCTTACGAATACGATCTGCTAAATACTCATCAAAAGCCATAAATAATTCTACTTAGTTTAAAAATCATTGCAAAACTTAACATACAAGAAAAGAGAATAATATTATATTCATGCCGCTATTTACTTATTTTTTTTATCAACTATCTACAGAAAAACCGAATTATGATCCGTAACTATCTACTAGTTTGCTTATCGCTCGTGCTGGTAATGGCCAGCTGTGCTAAAGAGCAAGGCTCCGATCAGGAAGTCCAAATCAACGCTTCTGAACGTACCAGCAAAGAAGACATCAATGCCTTTGTTCTTTCCCAACTTCACGAAAAAAACATTTTCAAGTGGGAAACGATGGACGATGAAATGCTTTGGAGTGCCATGTCTCACGGCAATGACATTGCTTCAATCGGCTATCAACCTGCAGGTTTCACCAACATGGAAGAACGCATCCATGAAATTGACATTACCAAAGGAGAATGGCGAACCGTCCGACAGGATATCATTGACCTCGTACTGAGCGAAACTCAGCGGTATTTCCCGGAAGAGAACATTACTGCTGAAAAACTACTCATGGGGAAACCCATCGAAGAAGTCCTGCCCAATTTCAGTATCCTTATCAAGCACCCTGCGATTGTAACGGCATTGCGCGAAAGAGCAGACGTACGCTACGTGGAACCAATGAATTATTCATTCAATGAAGTTGCTGATCGCAGTGACTCTGGTTGTGATGTCAGCCCGGCTAATAACATCCCTTCGGCAGATTACACGACTACTTCCCCTTCCGCAAAGATCCCCTGGAATTTCCACCTGCTTAATATTCCTACTGCCTGGAACACCAGCCAGGGAGACAATATCGGCGTATGCCTCATCGACACAGGCACTTCTCCTAACCAGTCTAAACTTGGCAGTCAATTTGCTTCAGGGCAATCGACTAATCGCTATATTTCCCGTTATGGTACTTATGTAAGTTCCTGGTGGTGGTGGGCTTCTCCTGACGGGCCAGATGATGATTGTGGGCACGGTACTCAAATGGCAGGTCTCATTGCTGGCCCTAGAACCTCTGGAGGGTCAACAACAGGTGCTGCCTACAAAGCAAACCTAATTTCTTACCGCGGTACCGGAGACGTTGTAGTAAACAGCTCTAACGAGAAAGAAGGCGTAAGAGACGCGCTTGTTGCAGCGGGCAATCGCAGTGATGTAAAAATCATTAGCATGTCTATAGGTGATGTTTTCTACAGCAGCACCGTGGCTGATGGCATTTTCTACGCCTACAATCGCGGAAAGCTCATCTTCGCTGCTGCGGGTACTTCTTTAAGCTGGACCAATTGGTGGGGCGTTATCTTCCCAGCAAACATGTCGCAAACAGTAGCTGTAACCGGCGTTAAAGAAGGCTATCCGCTTGAACGCTGTAATACTTGCCATGATGGATCACAAGTAGACTTTATTGTTCCAATGCAGCGCCGTAATGACAACAGCCGTACCTCGCTAACCTTAGCCATGAGTGGTAATACACCTTCTTATGTAGGAGGCTCAAGTGCAGCTACAGCAACAACGGCAGGCGTAGCTGCCATGGTTTGGGCAACAAGTCCTTCTTCCTCAAGAAGTACGATCTTGAATCGACTCAAGAATGCTGCTTCCATCTACCCAAGTCGTGATGGCAACTTCGGCTGGGGTATCATTGATGCCCAGCAAGCCGTAAATTAAGCGTTTGGCTTTAGCCCAAAGACTTGTTTTACTGGGGCAGATTGGTGGGAAAATTGATGCATTATCAACCACGCGAAGCCTTTTTTGAGGAGCCTAGCCTTAGCTAAGCGACTTAAAAAAGGCACAGTGTGGGAAGATGAGGCGCGATTTGCCCCCGAAATGATCCCAGCAGAACAAGTCTAATAACGAGAAGAGGGTAAAGGGATTAACAATCCCTCTACCCTCTCTTTTTAGCTGTACAACCTTATCTAGCCTACTAAGCTTCTTCCAGGAAAGGATAACGATAATCCTTTGGCGTTACGAAGTTTTCCTTAATTGTTCGTGGACTGATCCACCGATAAAGGTTCAAGACAGAACCTGCTTTATCATTGGTTCCAGAACCACGCGCTCCACCAAACGGTTGTTGTCCGACAACAGCTCCTGTTGGTTTGTCATTGATATAAAAGTTTCCGGCAGCATTACTCAACTTGTCCGTAACGTAATTGATAACAGAACGTTCGCGGGCGAAAATAGAACCTGTAAGTGCATAAGGGGAAGTGCTGTCTACCTGCTCCAGCATCGTATCAAATTCTGCATCAGGGTAAACGTAAATCGTCAGTACTGGGCCAAAAATCTCTTCCTCCATGGTACGGTAATGAGGATCTTTAACCAATAATACTGTAGGTTCTACAAAATAGCCTTCCGACTTATCACAGTTACCTCCAGCAACGATTTCTACGCCGTCATCTTTTTTCGCTTGAGCGAGATAGCTACTTATCTTATCAAAAGACCGCTCATCAATGACAGCATTGATGAAGTTGGAGAAATCTTCGACTGTCCCCATTTTGAAAGTAGCCAAATCTGCTACCAGCTTTTCTTTAATAGCAGGCCATAAACTTTCTGGCAAATAAGCCCGAGATGCTGCTGAGCACTTTTGCCCTTGGTATTCAAAAGCACCGCGTGCCAACCCTACAGCTACCTGAACGGCATCTGCTGACGGGTGAGCTACCACAAAATCTTTACCTCCCGTTTCTCCGACAATCCGAGGATAAGAACGGTACTTACTGATATTTTTGCCAACCATACTCCACAAAGCCTGGAATACTTTGGTGCTACCAGTAAAGTGCAAGCCCGCAAAATCAGCGTGAGAGAAAACGATATCTCCTGCCATCGGGCCGTCCGTGTAGATCAAATTGATCACACCAGCAGGCAAGCCTGCCTCATGGAAAATTTCCATCACCAACTTAGCAGCGAAAATCTGCGTCTCCGCAGGTTTCCATACCACTACATTACCCATCATTGCCGGAGCAGCAGGTAAGTTACCTGCAATCGCCGTGAAATTGAAAGGAGTAATCGCAAAAACGAAACCTTCCAATGGACGATATTCCATTCTGTTCCAAACCGTCGGAGAACTATTAGGCTGCTGCTGATAGATTTCCGTCATATACTGCACGTTAAAGCGCAGAAAATCAGCAAGTTCAGCAACACAATCAATCTCTGCTTGATAGACATTTTTACTTTGCCCCAGCATCGTGGCCGCATTCATCCGAGCACGGTATGGTCCACTGATTAAATCCGCAGCTTTCAGAAAGACAGCAGCACGATCTTGCCATGGCATTCTTTCCCAAGCTGGCTGAGCAGCTAACGCTGCATCAATGGCTGCATTAACATGATCAGAACCACCTTTAGAAAAATGAGCTAAAACGTGCTTTTTCTCATGAGGTGGATGGATAGCTACTTTATTATCAGTAGAAACCCACTCTCCGTTAATATACATTGGCAAATCGAGTGCTTCCTTTTTATACGCTGCAAGCGCCTCTTTTAAAGCCTTACGTTCCGGAGAACCGGAGCGGTAGTTCAGAATAGGTTCGTTGACAGGTTGTGGGACCTTATAAAATGCGTTAGCCATATTTTGTAAATTGGTTAGGTTTTAATTTCTGCAAACATACTTACTCCCAAGGGAACACCCAAACATGGAAGATCGTTGTACATGGATATATCTAAAGAAAGGAACTTAGTTCTGCACTTGTAGCTTCTTCAATGCGATCATTGACTGGATATAGCGTTTTGCCAGCGGGATAATTTTCACTTTACTACTACTCACATCGTCGGTCCATTTCACAGGAAGCTCGCAAAGGTTTTTCCCTTGCCACTCTGCGACCGTTAATAATTCTGTACTAAAAAACCACCCATCGTTTTGTGCACCACCATTCATGAGGTCTTCCAAAATGGAACGATGCAGGAATTTAAAGCCACACATTCCATCCGAAAAGCCTACTCCTAAGTAGCTTTTCAGTAGAAAGTTAAACCCTCTGGAAGCAACTTCTCTTTTAAATGGTCGATTGATCACCTCTGAATCAGGATGCAACCGAGAGCCATAAACCAAATCACAGCCTTGCTGAGCAAGCGCATCGTATGCTTCCGGAAAATGCTGGAGGTCCGTTGCTAAATCTAGGTCCATATAGCCAACAATGTCAGCTTTTGATTGCCCCCATGAGGTTTTTAATGCCAAACCTACCCCTCGACGGGGAACACTCACCCAATGTACTGCCGGGTATTCCTCGCTAAGCTGTTGAGCTATTGTTCTGGTATTATCTTCTGACCCGTTATCTGCAATAATGATTTTCCATTGCCCCTGGGTCGTAAAATGATCTTTTAAAAAGGTATGCAAAACACCCACTTGATGCTCTAGTGTAGCCTCTTCATTCAAAACAGGAATCGTAATATCGAAAGTCATTACATTAGCTTTGTACGCGAAGATAGAGCAGGTTTAGGATATTATGGGATACTTTTCTTTACTTTGTAGAAATTCTGACCAGCTTAATCGAAGATTCGTAACTATATCCTGATTAAAGCTATTATTAGAGGTAAGAAATTATGCTAAAAAATCTGAAATCAATTTTCATTGTAGAGGAAGAAGCTTCTGCTAAAAGTAAGGCTGGTTCTCCAACCAAAAATACACCGTCTAAAGAAAAAGCTCCACAACAGGGCAGCCCTCCTGTTGTAAGTAATCGTGATGGTAAAATCACTAAAAAATTCACAGACATTCTACTCTCGGCGATGGACACTGCCGACCTGGAAGGGTTTGATTATCTAGAGTACAAAAAATCTCTAAAATCCCTTCAGAAGATGAACATGGAAGAACGCACCGCCTACCAATCAGCCTTCGCTATGGCGCAAACAATGGGTGCCACACCGCAGCATCTGGTGGCCACTGCTCAGCACTACTTAAAGGCACTTAAGCAAGAGGAGCAAAAATTCGAAAAAGCGCTCAGTAACCAGCAAGAAAATAGAATTGGAGCAAAGCGTCAGGAACAACAAACACTGACCAATACGATCAAAGACAAAGAGACCCAAATCAAAAAGTTGCAAGCTGAAATTCAGGAACATCAACAAAAATTGGGTAAATTGGACGGCGAGATAAAGCAGGCCGATGCATCTATTGCAAACACAAAAAATGACTTCTTTGCATCCTACCAAAACCTGGTAAAACAAATCCAGGGGGACATCAACAAAATGCAAGAGTATTTAAAATAAGGAACAGCACAAAATAAATTGAGCCGTATACTAACTACTACACGAAAAATCATCACTGTACTACATGGATAAGACACCGTTAAAATCAAAATCATTCTGGAAACGCCCCGAGGGTGTCACTGGTCTCATTTTCTTAGCTGCACTCGTTGCGGGTGGAGCTTACTTGTTGACTACCGTCAACTGGGCTGCAATTTTTGCCAATACACTTGCGCTTGCCGGTACGCTAGGTATTCTTGGTATCATCGTTTATATGGTATTGGACCCGAAAATGAGAGCTTTAGTTAGCTTTGGATACAAAAGCATCATGCGCTGGATTACAGGCATATTTGTCCGCGTAGACCCTATTGGCATTCTAAAATCTTATGTAGATGAGCTGCAAGGCAACCTCCGTAAGATGAATAAGCAGATCAGTCAACTACGGGCTCAGATGCATAAGCTGAAAGAGATCATCGTCAACAATCAGCGAGAAATTCAGAGTAACCTGCAATTGGCCAGCAAAGCCAAGGCTACTCAGAAGACCAATGTCATGATCCTCAAATCTCGCAGAGCAGGTCGTCTGAAGGAGTCTAACCTCAAACTAGAAGACCTCTATAAGAGGATGGAAGTGCTCTATCGTGTGCTCACCAAAATGTATGAAAATAGTCAGATTTTGGCAGAGGATATAAAGGATCAGGTTGCTGTAAAAGAACAAGAGCGAAAGGCTATACACGCCTCCCACTCTGCTATGAATTCCGCGATGAGTATCATCTCTGGTGACCCCGATAAGCGTGCTATGTTCGACATGGCAATGGAAGCCGTCACCGAAGACGTCGCGAATAAAGTAGGTGAAATGGAACGCTTTATGGAGGTATCTGCCAACTTCATGAACTCCATCGACCTCCAGCAAGGAGTCTTCGAAGAAGACGGCTTGAACATGTTGGAAAAATGGGAAAAGGAAAGTACTTCTTTCATTTTAGGTGAAGAAAAGTCGTCGCTTTTGCTTGAAGCAGAAGATGATAGTAATGTCCTTGACCTCAATGCTCCTGTAACAGAAAAAGTAAGAGCTACGGGTCACCGTAATCAATATGATAATTTTTTTGAGTGACCTAATGTCCTAAAGGAGGTCTGAAGGTAGCATCTTCATCAGACCTCCTTATTATAGATCATTTGTTCATAAACACCATCACACTTAATGGCTAAACTAACCACGTTTTCGAAATTACTCATCGTATTTTTAGTTGTAGCAGGTGCCTTTTTTGGTATCCGATACGCTACGAACTCAGGCTTAATAGGTAGCGGCACCAATAATCAAGGTAACAACTCTTCCTCGGAGCCTAGTCGCAGTAGCAGCTCCAATAGTGATGATGTTATCAAAATTGGCGTTGTTACCTGGGGTGGCTATGCCGGTGGCCAATACTTTAATGAAGGCTTTGCTGCCAATACCGCTTCCCGGTTTTCGAAAGAATACGGGATTGACGTAGAGTTTGTCCTTAACGATGATTTTGACGCCTCACTAAATGCTTGGAAAGCTGGAGAGATCGACTTGCACTGGTATACCATCGATGCTTTTCCTACTATACTTCCTGGCTTAGAAGCTTTCGATCCGGTAGCTTTATTTCAGGCCGACTGGTCGAGAGGTGGTGATGCCATTGTCGTACGGAGGGGCATCCGTACAGTAGCTGACCTCAAAGGCAAGAAAATCGCTGTTGCAGAACTGACACCTTCTCATTCCTTCCTGATCTGGTTACTTGATGCCGGTGGTTTGAGTATTGACGATGTCGAGATCGTCAAGCAAGCTTCAGCTATCGACGCCGCCGCTGCTTTCAAGAGCCAGCAGGTAGATGCGGCTGTTGTTTGGAGCCCTGATGATGAGCTATCAATCCGTGCCGTCCCTGGTTCTAGAGTACTGGAAAGCACACGCTCTGCGTCTAACATTATTGCTGACTTCTTTTTCGCAAAGCGCGAATACGTCAATGCTAATCGTGATAAGCTTCAAAAGCTTTACGAAGGATGGATGCGCGGTGCTGCCGAAATCAATGCCAGTGCTTCTGCGAAAGGGAAAGCAGGTAAAATTCTTGCCGAAGGACTTGGCATTCCCGAAGCCGATGCCATTGCTGCCATTGACAATGTTCGCTTAGCAACACATGGTGACAACCGCAACTTCTTTGGTTTAAATACCGACTTTCAAGGTGTTGATGGCAATGGCCTCTATCTACGGATGACAAATGAGTACCAAAAATTAGGTGTCATTGACGGCAAGGTTCCTAACTGGCGTCAGATAAGCATGCCTACCCTCATACAACGGACAGAGCTTAGTGGCCCTGACAACGAAGCCGAAGCAAGCAAAACGTTCACCAAAGTGGAAGCAACCGAAGCTAAAGAGCTTGAAGCTATTGCTTCTAAGCCCGTAAGTATCAACTTCCGTACCGGAGAGCACATTTTGGACGAAAATGCCAAATACATCATTGATCTGGAATTTGTAGAAATCGCTAAAGCTTTCGCCAATGCCCGCATCAGAATTGAAGGAAATACCGATAATGTGGGTTCTCGAACTAGTAATATTAAGCTATCAGAGCTTCGTGCACAGTCTGTAGCCAATTACCTAATCAAGGAACACAACATGTCTCCTAACCGCCTGATTATTGTAGGCAACGGCCCTGACAAGCCCCTTTCCAGCAACAATACCCAAGACGGTAAAGCTAAGAATCGCCGGACAGACTTCCAGCTCGTTCGCGAGTAAGAAGTTCCCGAATTAAATAAAAGCGGCACGAAGCCCCAACGAAGGATCAAAACTTCAAAGGGTCTCGTGCCGCTTTACCTTTTTTAGGCCTCCCTACATATTTTAAGTACTTAAACAATACCCCTCCTACCCTACTCGTTTAGCCCCCGTAGCCAACTATCCAACGATGAAGAAGTTCTTTCTGGCCATTATGGCCCTTTTCTGTTCTACTATTATTATTGCTCAATCCTATGACCTCGCTGCTGGGGTTCGACTAGGCACCGACTTAGGCATCAGCGCTAAATTGCGTCTCCCGCCAATTGATGAAAACTTCACGCTAGAGACCATTCTACAGACAAGCCTGGAACGAGAAGAAGGAATGCTCACGGTACTCGGAGAACAACATTTCCCCCTGATCACTCGCCGTGTCAATCTTTATGCGGGCATCGGCTTTCACGCCGGATGGCTGGAAAACGACCCTGACCGCCTCGAAGATTACAAAGCTCCTGCCGGCATCAGCTTCATCGGTGGCGCTGAACTCAACTTCAAAAACATCAACATCAGTACCGATTTCAAGCCCGCCATCAATCTCAGTGGTGGCGAAAAACGGATGTATAGTCAAACAGCTATCACCCTCCGCTACATCCCCTTCAAACGGTACGACATCTTTGAATCCCCTCGCGCAAAACGCAAGCGCAAACGCCAGAAAGCCCGTGATCAACGTCGGCAAGATCGCACTACCAATGGTAAGAAAGGTTGGCAATTCTGGAAGAAGGGGTAATCACTCCTTATTCTTTATTTGGGGCCATGCCCAGCCCTCTTTGTTTTGATCATTAATGGCAATCCATCACCATTCGGGCTGGCCACCGGGTCATCCACTCTTATGCGCACCTTTGCTTCCTTCCAAAGCAAGTATTCCCACGGTGCACATACCGCTGCTACCCCTTGTCCGAATACCTGATTTAACTGCGTACTCACTCCGTAGCCTTCATCCAAAAAAAACCAAAAGACCAGTTAACCAGTCTTTTGGTTTACTGTCCCCCGTTCGGCGTAAATTTCATCTACGTCGTGTCATGTTTTACCTCCCCACTTAAATGCCCTTATAATCCCTCATATGGTTCAAAAAAAACCTCGGGTGCCTTGGCGATTCAAAAAACACCCCCTGGTTACTAATTCTCGAAAAAGCATTAAATTTAGCAATCACCATACCAAGCTAACTCTTACTATGATTGCCCATCCAAAATTTCACGTCATTAGATTGCTATTGATCTCCTGTTGTTCCCTATGCTCCCTCTTAGCACAGGGCCAGGAGGAGCAACCGACAAACTACGACCAATTGACCTCGCTTTTCACGGAATGGCGAGCCTTCGAGACACCTCCACTATTAAACGGTGTACCTGACTACACTGCCGCTACCTTTGAAAAAAGATGGCCTAATTTCAAAACACTGCAAAGAAAGCTTCAGGGAATAGATACCAGCGGTTGGAGCATTACCAAACAGGTCGACTGGCGCATTGTACGAGCCGAGATGAATGGCTATAGATTTAACCGACGCGTCCTGAAACCCTGGGTTCGAGATCCTGCATTTTACAAGACCGTTTGGACTTACCGCAGTGATGTGCCAGCCCACGAGGGGCCTACTCACCACGCCACTACAGAGTTGTGGACCTACGACTTTCCATTGACCGAAGCGGAAAAGGACCGTTTGATTAGCGACCTCAAGGTAATTACGCCACTGAACCAGCAAGCCAAGCAAAACCTTACTGGCAACGCCCGTGACTTATGGGTCACCGGTATCCGGGATATCCGCGGACAAAGCATGGTTTTACAAGGGATATTGAAGCAAGAAGGGGTAGAAAGTCACAACGATTTAGTTAACGTCATCCAGCAAGCGATCACCTCTACTGATGAACTAGTCAGCTGGCTGGAAGCAGAGGCCGAAACCAAGACTGGCCCTTCCGGTATAGGTAAAGAACAATACACCTGGTACCTCAAAAATGTCCACCTCGTACCCTTAACTTGGGAAGACGAGGTGATGATTTTGAAAAGAGAACTGGCGCGGGCCTGGTCGTCACTCAAGCTGGAAGAGCACCGCAACCGCAATTTGCCGCCGCTCACTGCCGCCGACAGTCCAGAAGCATATGCTGCTTTAGCAGAAGTATCGGCGCAAAGCCTTATGAAATTTTTGGAGGAGGATGAAATCGTGAGTGTCAAAGATTACTTCGAGCCAGCTCTCAGAGAACATCTCGGCGGCTTTGTCCCCAATGAACGTAGAAACTTCTTTTGGATTACTGCTCATTACGACCCGCGCCCGTTGTACTCTCATTTTTATCATTGGTTTGAACTAGCGCGAATGCAAGAGGAACCCAATCCTAGTGTAGTTCGTCGCGGACCGCTTCTTTATAACATTTTTGATTCCAGAAATGAAGGGATGGCTACTGCCGTGGAGGAGATGTTTATGCAAGCCGGCCTCTATGATGATAATCCCCGTGTCCGGGAAATTGTCTATATCATGATCGCTCAGCGCGCCGCTCGCGGATTAGGTTCCCTCTATGCGCACGCCAACGAGATGACAATGGAAGAAGCTGGTGGTATTCACTCGGAATACACCCCAAGAGGCTGGATGAAAACAGAGAAAGAGCTCCTCATTTTTGAGCAACACCTTTACCTACGCCAACCCGGCTATGGCACCAGTTACATCACGGGCAAATACCTCGTCGAAAACGCCCTTGCCGACTACGCACGTATCCAGGAATCCAAAGGAATGGAGTTTCAGTTAACCAATTTCTTTGACCAATTGAATGCTATTGGAAATATTCCTATCTCGCTAGGACACTGGCAGATGACGGGCGTGGATGTACTGAAATAGTGTCATTACAAGGACTAAATCAGGCTTGGCATTTTTTTTGCCAACAGCCCCCCCTACTCTCTTTTCTTATCAAATATTGAACCACCGAAGGCACCCAAGAACAATTCCTTAGGTGCCTTCGGTGGTTTAAAAAATCATTTATAATTTTAAAAGCTAGAAATCCATCTTCAAGCGTAGATTGATTCTTCGAGAAGTGAGGTAATTCGGGATGGCATATTGCTGGTTAAAGATGGTCTTCACCCAAGTGTTACCTGCTTGGTTTTGAACTTGCAAGAGATTAAACACCTCCAAACTCAACCAGGTTGTTTGTGTAAAGCGAAGGAAGTGGTTAGGCCGTTTAGCACGGCGCTTTTCATCAAATAACAGAAAGCTAAAGCCTATATCCACACGGTGGTAAGGATTGAAACGGTAGGTGTTCCGAAATTCTTGATTGTTGCCCAAAAGCCCGTAAGGCAGGCCGCTCCCCACCGTGAGGTTGAGGTGCATTTTGATATTTTCGTTGGTTTTCAGGTAATCCTGAAAAAACATGCTCATCTGCATCAGGCGATCAGTAGGCCGAGGAACATCCTTGACCTCTACGGCTTCATCAACGTTGATCTCTCGCCGGAGATGCGTAACCCCATCCAGCCGCTCACGCGTTCTTAAGAAAGAAAGGTTGATCCAGCTTTCAGCACCAGGTACAAACTCACCATTGAGTCGCATATCTATTCCCATGGCGTAGCCCTTGGCATTATTGAGGCCACTGTAGCGGATACGCACATTTTCAATTTCATAGCTCACCAGGTCCCACAATTCTTTGTAATAGGCTTCGGTGATAAAGCGGAATTTCTTGGGATTGCGTTTACCAAGGTAAAAATCAAGTGTAAATCCGCCTACGACATGGAAGGATTTTTGAGCAAGCAAATCAGTATTGACCTGTCCGTTGAAGGCACGCATTTCCCGATAAAAAGGGGCTTGATAGTACAAACCAGTCGCCAGACGGTAACTAATATCTCGCTTACCCGCCAATGGCTTGTAAAGCAATTGCACACGTGGAGAGATCAAAAGTTCCTGGTTCAAATCCCAATAATTAGCACGGACACCTCCAGAAAGGCGAAGCTCTCCTTTGTCATCTTTACGCCAAGTATAGGTATCTTGAATAAAGCCAGAAAAACGCAATGAGCGCAACTGGTTTGTAGTTTTCAAGGTCGAAAACAACATGACCGCGGAGGTGTCGTAAGGCAAACTATAACCTGCCGAATCCAAGCGCTCCCACTCATTGATCATATCATCGATCCGCTCGTGTTGCGCCTTGAGACTAAACTGAAAGAAATGGGAAGCATCTACTTCTTCATTTCCTTTTTGAAGCTCCAGTCCTCCCCGCACTTCAGCGTTATATATTTGTATATCCAGGAAGTTACGTACATATTGCTGCTGGGTTCCTGCACCAAGTTCGGCCAAGACTTCCCCAAAATTATCACTCCCCAGATTACTATCAATTTGGCGAAGACTGTAGCGCCCGATAACATCAATCCGTTCGTTTTCATCACTGCGAAAAGCCGATGTCAGGAACTTAACGAAAAAAGGATTTACACTACGATCTGGCAAATAGGTAAGGCTTAAGCCTCCCATTTGAGTGGTAAATTCGTTCACTTCCTGCCCTTCAAAAACGCTAAAGAGTTGCAAGGCAAGGTTGATTAAACCAAAACCTGTGCTTCTTTGCGTAGGCTGAAAGCGATAAATACTTTGGTTGAAATTTCCCAACAGGCCCAGCTGCCAATCTCTGCTAAGATCGTAGGTCACATAAGCCTGAACGTCCGTAAAGCTAGGCGTATATTCTCCGGAAACATCCAATGAGCCCAGCAAATAACGGGTGTCTTTATATCGAGTTCCTACCAGAAACCGCAACCGGCGATAAGAATCTTTTTTAGGGGCTACACTCCCTTCCAGGTGAGCAGATCCGCCGAGGAAACTTAAACCAACAGAACCTCGAAGCTCGTCTGGCCGCTTGTACTTAATATCTAAAACACTAGACAATTTATCGCCATAGCGGGCCTCAAAACCACCGGAAGAAAAGGAAAGGTCTCGAATAAGGTCGATATTGGCGAAGGTGAGCCCTTCTTGCTGTCCTGCCCGAACTAACTGAGGGCGGTAGATTTCAAAATCATTAACGTAAACAAGGTTTTCGTCGTAATTACCTCCGCGCACATTGTATTGGCTGCTGAGTTCGCCTCCGGAACCGCTACTTACACCAAGTGCAATATGAGGCAAAACACTCTCCAGGTTACCCGTAGTAGTGGGCAATAATTTAAGTTGCTCCACATCCTCCCTGATCATGCCACCTTCTTCAATCTTACTCTCTCGTACGATCACTTCAATTTCACTCTCGGAAGGCGCCAGGTTTACATCTACCTGCTGATTTGAACGAGCAGGCAGTGGCCCGAGTTCTGTAGTCCCCTCTTGATAGCCAATACGAGAAAACACCAAAATGAATTTTTCATTTGCAGGCACCACTATACTGTATCTGCCATTGGCGGCTGTTTCCGCAGCGGTATTACTGCCTTTAACGTAGACAGTCACCAAGTCAATGGCCTGCTCAGATATCGCATCCGACACTACGCCGGTAACCGTAGCTCGCTCGGTTTGTGCAGAAAGTCCGATGCTAAATGAAAGGAGGAGAGCGGAAATAAAAAATAATCGCATGCGCTTGACAGTAATGGTTAATGATTCTCTGACACTTTTATGGTCACGCCAAAGAACAAGGGTTCCCCAGCGAGAAGCTCAAAGGTAAAAAGACTAACGTAGAGAAAATGTCTGCCCGAAGAAAACTAGATAAATTTATCTACTTCGTGCCCAACAGCTTTCAATTGCTCAATTGCTTTCTTAGGATCTGCTGCCTTGAAAACACTACTACCAGCAACCAATACGTCAGCACCAGCGGCTAGTACTTCCTGCGCATTCTGTAAGCCAATACCGCCGTCAACCTCAATAATGGCTTTTGAATTGCGCTCGCTAATCAAGCCTTTGAGTTCTTTAATTTTGGGAATACTCTGGTAGATAAATTTCTGCCCACCAAAACCAGGGTTAACAGACATAATGAGTACCAAGTCAATATCTTCAATCAAATCTTTAAGCAACGAAACCGGCGTATGCGGATTCAGTGCAACTCCGGCTTTGGCACCTGTTTCTTTAATTTGCTGTACCGTCCGATGCAAATGTGGACAGGTTTCATAGTGAACAGTAATCACATCTGCTCCTACTTCCCGAAAAGTAGAAATATATTTTTCGGGCTGCTCAATCATCAAGTGAACGTCTAAAGGCTTGTCTGCTTGACGTTTAATCGCCTGAATAATGGGCATCCCGTAAGAAATATTGGGAACGAATTGCCCATCCATCACATCCAAGTGAAACCAATCGGCTAAACTCTCGTTAACCATATCAATGGCGGCACCCAAATGGAGAAAATCGGCGGCTAATAAGGAAGGGGCTACTAAATGCTTTTTCATATTAAGAATTCTATGACCTTTGGTTTGAGCCGAAACATAAACAAAAAAAACCGGTTGGGAGTACCAACCGGTTCGAAAAAAGAGCTTTGAGAGGCTATCTACATACCAAAAAATGAAACATCCATTGATGTTCCTAAAACTTCATGAGATTATAATTGATCTTGAAAGAC
>NZ_KB903554.1:76982-328423 GCF_000379805.1 Lewinella cohaerens DSM 23179
AAAAAAGAGCTTTGAGAGGCTATCTACATACCAAAAAATGAAACATCCATTGATGTTCCTAAAACTTCATGAGATTATAATTGATCTTGAAAGACAAATAAGTCATGGGGTTATAATTATTATTAGCAGGTCTTTTTCAACCTTTAGTAGTCATGATTATTTGTTTGGGCAATTCTCCTTCGAGAATTCAAGAAGCTTTTAACTTCCTCATCAACACCTTATCTCCTGTTGACAATACAAATATGCAGCAAGAATTAGCCTAGACGAAGTACATTTGAGTTTCCTACTGTAAACAAATATATTCAAACAAAAAACATAACTAAATAACAAACAGCTATTTAAGCTGACTAAAAAAACACAAATCTGGATAAACCAAACTATATTATTACCCTTTTAAAGGTGGTTAAACTAGCATATAATCACATTAAAAGCCACATACATCATAAAAAGACAGACACAAACCACTCATTAATCCCGTAAAAACGAAACTAATCAATTAGGTTTCCGTAAATCAACAGCAGAAGTACCAAAGAATAGAGCAAGAAAGGAATTAACCATTAAGAGCAGATCATTTTCACAAGAAGAATTCTGCTTATTTTATGCTTGAACAGGGGCATAAAAAAACCGGCTGGGATCACCAACCGGTTTAAAAAAGAGCTTTGAGAGGCTATCTACATACCAAAAAATGAAACATCCATTGATGTTCCTAAAACTTCATGAGATTATAATTGATCTTGAAAGACAAATAAGTCATGGGATTATAATTGTTATTAGCAGGTCTTTTTCAACCTTTAGTAGTCATGATTATTTGTTTGGGCAATTCTCCTTCGAGAATTCAAGAAGCTTTTAACTTCCTCATCAACACCTTATCTCCTGTTGACAATACAAATATGCAGCAAGAATTAGCCTAGACGAAGTACATTTGAGTTTCTTACTGTATTCCTAAAGAACACCAAAAAATCTATAAACAACTCATTGTCAATAACCAATCACCCATTTTACATCAAAAAAATGGAATAATAAACCTAATTTATCGCTCCTTTTTGCCGTTTTATTTCTTGTTTTTTCTTAAAAAAGTTTCCCCAAGCCTGTAATTGCATCTACTTTTCCCTAAACCTTTCCCAATCTTCTGGCCGATCAAGGTCAAATATGCCTTCCGGAAAATCAATAGCAACCAAATTGCCCTTTTCCTGCTTGATTATTTTTCGAGCACCTTCCCCTGGCGCAACTTTTTTCAATTCTTCAAACCATTGGCAGCTAAATAAGGCAGGTACTCCTAACTGTCCATTATCATACCTTGCCGCAAGTATTCCTACAGAATCGACTTCTAGCTTATCAAACGTTTCTAAAAAGAGGTGCAAAAGCGCTTCACTTAAGTAAGGTTGATCTACTACACAAAACAAAACACCGTCCATACTAGAGAAGGAGTTTAAGCCTGCCACCAAGGAGGTCCCCATCCCCTTTTGCCAAGCCGGGTTAACCACAATTTTTAGTGGCAAATCAGAAATAACCGCCTTGATAACTTCAGCACGCGCACCTAAAACTACCGTAACGGGCCTCTTTAGCCTTAGTAGTAACTTAGCTATGTGCCTGATGAGCGGTTCCTTTTCATGAACGAGCAATTGTTTTGGCATTCCCATTCTCTTCGCTTCCCCCGCCGCAAGCAAAATTATTCCCGTATCTTTTTTCCAAATTGTATTCATCCCGATAAGTTAGGTATTTGAATTAGGATTAATCGAGAAGAATGTGGCTTTGTTACTAACTTTACCACATGCAAAAAACGCTATATATCCTACTATTGCTATGGAGCGTCGTAATTACGCCAGCTTATACTCAAGATGCCTGGCAGTGGATGACGCCTGCCGACACACTCAATAAACAACGCTTTTGGGGAACTGTCGGTGCAGGTGCTGCCATCTATACTGGCGCAGCCTATGGCTTGTACCAAACCTGGTATAAAGATTATGAGCTGACCAAATTTAGGACTTTCGATGATGCCCGGGAATGGCAGCAAATGGATAAAGCAGGGCACTTTCTAACCACCTACTCGGAAGCTCGCTGGCTCTATGATGGCGCTCGCTGGACAGGGCTGGACAAAAGACGCTCACTCTGGCTGGCCGGTGGAATAAGTATGTTTTTGCAAGGCACACTGGAAGTCATGGATGGCTTTTCAGCCGAATGGGGCTTCTCCTGGTCAGACATTGGCTTCAACACCCTCGGCATGGGCTTATTTGTTGCTCAGGAAAGCATCTGGGATGATCAGCGAATAATTTTGAAAATTTCTACAAACAGGAAGCTCCCCTCCGCCACTCCCCTGCTAAGCACCAACGGAGAAGCAACCAGTAGCCTTAGAATGCGGCATATAGACCTTTATGGCTCCTCTATACCCGAACGTTTTTTAAAGGACTATAACACCATGACGATATGGGCCAGCGTAAGCCCCAAAGCTTTTGCACCACAAAGTCGCTGGCCAAAGTGGCTCAACATTGCGGTTGGTTATGGTTCTGAAAACCTCTACGGTGGCTTTAGCAACACCTGGACAGACGAGGACGATAACAGCTTCTCCTTATCGGAAACAGATTATCCCCGCTACCGGCAGCTTTATCTCTCCTTTGATATTGATATGAAAAAAATCCGTACGAACCGTCCACTTCTGAGGTCCGCCTTGAGCATTCTAAATGTTATAAAAATTCCAGCCCCGGCGTTAGAGTGGAACACTTTAGGCCAAGTCAAATTCCACCCGCTCCATTTTTAAGAGCTCAGCCCTTCTTCTCGATAAGCTAAATGAAACAGCGCATCGCCTTGGCTTACAACTGGCGTATTATTATGCCCAACAATATAGCCATCAGCGCGCGCGTGGATATACCGCGCAGGCTTAATCGCCTGTGGATCACTAATAAAACCCAGCGGCTCTCCTTTCTTTACCCAACTACCTGATGATTTCATCCACTGAAACAAACCTCCTCGCCCAGCTCTCAGCCAGCTAGATTTATTAAAGAACAGCCCTTCTTTTGGCGTGTATTCGCCAGCTATCATTTTATGGTACTGCAAAATTCGGCGTATCCCAGCCAAACCGTGCTGAATACTCAGACCATCGTACCGTTGATTCTCTCCGCCTTCAAACACCAGAATAGGAACCTGATGTTTATCCAATGCGACCCTCCGTAAGGATTTCCGAAGTGTTCCATAAGCTATTCGTAATGGTGCCCCAAAGACTTCCGCCAATTGACTGGCCTGTTCATTGCCTTTTGTATAACGAATTTGAGGATAGTTATAATTACTTCTACCTCCAGTATGAAAGTCTACCCCAAAATCAATCAATGGTAAAATATGCTTATGANTAGCAAAAGCTACGCGAGAGGCCAGTGATCCGGTTTTTGTTCCAGGAAAAGACCGATTAACATCTTTCCCATCGGGCACCTCTCTGGAAAAGTTAATAAACCCGTAGGTATTAAGGATAGGTATAGCTATAACATTTCCGGCCTTAAGGCTATTGAACATACCGCTTTCAATAGCTTGCCTGATAATCTCCATCCCATTGATCTCATCGCCATGAACGCCCGCCAAAAAAAGCACTGTAGGTCCAGGCTTTTTCGACCTGAAAACATGCGCCGAAACAATAATGGTATTCCCACTAGGAAGCTGCCCTACAGGTATTTTGATCAATTGCTTTTTCCCGGGAGCTACCGTCGTATCAAGGATTTTCATAAAATTTAATCTTTCCTGTTATTCGCTTTAACTTTCCTTTCCACCAACTTAATAATAGTACCTGCTACATCTTTGCCTGTTGTGCCTTCAATACCCTCTAAACCTGGACTGGCATTGACCTCCATCACCAAAGGTCCTTTTGACGATGGTAAAATATCCACACCTGCTACTTCAATGTTCAACACCTTGACAACCTCTTTTACCAAGGCTTCTTCTTCCGGCTTTAGCTGAATAGCCAAAGAGCTTGCTCCCCTGTGTAAATTGGAGCGAAATTCTCCCGGCTTCGCCTGCCTGCGCATACTCGCGATAATTTGCCCGTCAACCACCAACACTCGGGTATCAGCACCTCTTGCTTCTGCGATATACTCCTGCATCAAAAGCCGGTCTTCATCACGAAAAAAACTGGCTGTAATACGCTGTAAAGCCCAATAGTTGTGTGCAAGTTCCACCCCTTCTCCATGCGTACTTTCCAACATCTTCACGACCACAGGAAAGCCCCCTAGCTGTGCTACCGCATCGTGTAGATTTCCATAAGGGTTGATCATAATGGTCTTAGGAACAGGCACCTGGTTTTGCACCAAAGCCTGAAAACTTCTTAATTTATCCCTAGCTAACTGTAGTGCCTCCGGGCTTGTTGGACTAACAATACCCATCAATTCGAATTGGCTGATCACCGCCGCCCCTAAGCCCGTAACACTGGCCCCAATTCTGGGAATAATTGCATCCAGAAAATCAAGAGGCTTCGATTTATAAAAAATATTAGGCGCTTCAGCATCAATCATCAAACTGCACCGTGTATGGTCAATCACGTGCATAGTATGCCCTTTTCGCTTACCAGCTTTATAAAGGCTGCGAGTAGAATAAAGTTCCGTACTGCGAGAAAGGATTCCGATGTTCATAACGGCACGAAAGGTAAGTGTTTTTAATAAGCAAACCAATTCTCAAGATTCTTGTATCTTGACGATTCTAAACTACCAATCTCCATGGATATTCTGGATACGCCGAACGCACCTGTACTTAAGAATAATCGTCGTACCCTTAATGGATGGGCAATGTTCGACTGGGCCAACTCTGCTTTCGCCCTTGTTATTACGGTCGCTATTTTCCCTCCTTATTTCCTAAGCGTCACCAATGACATCATCCATATTGGCGCTTTAGAAGTTTCCAATAGTAGCTTATTTGCATTTGCAATTTCTGCCGCCTACATCCTAATCGCACTGGTATCCCCATGGCTATCAGGAATTGCAGATGCCGGAGGAAGAAAAATGTGGTTCCTGAAGTTCTTTACTACATTCGGAGCTATTGGCTGTTTGTCACTACTTTGGTTCAATGGAATGTCGACTTTATGGGTGGGTACTGTTGGCTTTATTATGGCCATGATCGGTTTTGCTGGCGGCTTGGTTTTTTACAATAGCTACCTTCCTGATATTGCTACCGAAGACATGTACGACCGTGTAAGTGCCCGAGGCTTCGCCTTTGGCTACGTTGGAAGCGTTTTATTATTGATCATAAACCTGGTTATGATCCTCAAACCAGAAGTTTTCGGACTTCCAGCAGAAGACACGCTTCCTGCAAGAATATCTTTCGTAATGGTTGGTTTATGGTGGATCGGGTTTTCCCAGATCTCCTTTCGCAGACTACCCAAAGACCAACGGCGTGGCAGTGACAAAATCAGCACCATGGCCAAGCAAGGCTATCAGGAGATAAAAAAAGTATGGAAAGATCTCAAGGGCCAACAAGAAGTCAAACGTTTCCTTTATAGCTTCTTTTGCTATAGCATGGGTGTTCAGACCATCTTGTACCTCGCTTCGGTTTTTGCAGAGAAAGAGCTTGCCTTCGCGGCAGAAGAATTAATTTACGTAGTCCTTATTCTCCAGGTTGTTGCCATTGGTGGGGCTTATCTTTTTGCGCTGATTTCTGAATATAGAGGTAACGTTTTCAGCCTGGCAAGTATGCTCATCATCTGGATTCTTATTTGTCTTTTTGCCTACTTCGTTGAAGGAAAAACAGAGTTTTACTATATCGCAGGTGCGGTGGGTTTAGTCATGGGCGGCATCCAATCGCTTTCCAGGTCTACCTATTCAAAACTTCTCCCTGAAGGCACAGAAGATACCACCTCCTATTTCAGCTTTTACGACGTGCTAGAAAAAGTAGCTATCGTATCTGGCACTTTTATTTTCGGCCTCGCAGAGCTTATTACCGGTAATATTCGTAACAGTGTTTTGGTGCTGGGTGTCTTTTTTCTTATTAGCCTGGTGCTCCTTCTTCGACTAAAAGTAGAGCGGCCTAAACGTAAAGCGGCGAAAGGGTAGTCGATCTAATAAGAGCTGAGTTTCTTTTGGGGCTATGCCTTCTCCCGACTGATGCAGTCGGGATAGGCACCGGGCTTTCCAGTCGCTACCGCTCCTTTCTATCCCTTATCCTTGGTCACTCCGTGCCCCGTGCTCCGGCCTATTGGCCTGCGCACCAATTTAAGCTACACTCATACGATCCCGTCAATCATTCTTGATCTACTCAAAAAGATGCCCAATGCGTATAAAACAATAGCTAATCTTAATATAAAATCATGCCCTGGCTCCTAAAATCGATACCGTAAACCCAATTGCCCGCCCAAAAGCTGATAGCGCTCCGTAAAAGGAGATTCCTCTGCGGAAAAGTCCTGCAAATTATAACGGACACTTCCTCCTGCAAGGATATCTAACTGCGAGGTAATAGGGTATGCCAATTGTAACCCTCCTTGCAGACTTACGCCCAAGCCTGTACGGTACCAATCAGTCGTAGACAAATCCTGGAATTCATTCTCCAGACTCTGGTTAAGGACAGTCCCCTCCCAACTGCGCTGAAGCCTTAGGCGCACACCGGCTTCTGCCAGTAAAGTCAAGCGTCCTAGTTCAAAATTGTAGCCTCCCAAAAGGGGCAATTCCCATTGACGAATACTATTATAGGTTTTCCTTTCCCTAGTTTGCGTTTCATAGTAAGCTACAGGCCCCAAAACAGAATCGACAGAATTTCCGGGTCCATAAATCAACATCGTCACTCCAGTTACCGTATCAACGGTTTGTGTGACTGCCGTACTTTCAAAGAGTGTATTCAGTTGCGTATAACCTAGCCCACCTCGCACTTGCCATCCATCTGGGCTACGGTATCCAAAGCTGACATCTGCACTTAGGCCTTCAAGCACTTCTTCTGAATTGACTCTTTTACTAACCCAGGAAACGCCTAATGAGTCTTTGTTCTCCAGTTGCCGCTGAACGCCAAGGTAGGCTACATCAACTTGTGCGAAAAACGGACTCGCCTTTCTATTCCGGCTTGGTAAATCTCCTAAAGTGATTATAGGCAACTCCTCTTCACCTTCAGTAAGGGATACTTCATAAGCAAGTGTACCTATATTTTGTACCGCTTTTGTGAATACGGGGTTGTTACTAACGGTAACTGAAGCGTCTTCTGTTACCGCCTCTGCTGTTCTATCTTCAGCATTATCTTCATCAATAGTATTCCCACTTGATGCTTCATTGGTAATATTTCCTAATACTCGTGTATCTTGTTCAGGCTTTTCATTTGCCACTACCAAGTTGGTATTAACAGCTTCTTCTGTTACCTGTATTTCGGTATCGCCAACAGTTGTATTCTTAGCTACTGATGTTAAAGAGCTTGTAGTGTTTTTAGTTGCTAGTACGCTCATGGGTACCTTGTCCGCTAACAACATATCATCTTGTGGCTCTAAACCACTAGCTGCCTGATTTGCAGTTTCTTGATAGGTTTCATCACTTGTATTACCTTCTTCATTTGCAACTGTAGCATTACTAACAACTTGCTGCGAATCAACTACTGTTTCGCTTCCATCATCAGACCATAGCCAAAGTCCTCCGGCGATAGCTACCGCTCCAAACAATGCTAGGAACCACAACCACGGCATACGCCTTTTAGGTGGCTTAACAGCTTCCCAAAGCGCCTCTGCATCTACATTAGACTCGTACCGTCCCAGGGTTTCCCCTATATGCTTATCCAACTCGTTTGACATAAGTCTCCTTTTCTTGTTGTAAAATCATGGCTTGTAATTTTTGCCGGGCACGCACCAATTGCGAGCGAGAAGTACCGGGAGCAATACCTAGTATTCCTGCGATCTCGTCATGAGCGTATCCTTCTACAACATATAAGTTAAAAACGTCCCGAAAACCCTCGGGTAATTTCTGTATCAAAGCGATCAACGCTTCTGCACCTAATTGCTGAACAATATTGGGTGACACCAAAGGATGAGTAATCTCTTCCAGTCCTGCTTGCTCTCTTTGATAAGAAGCCTTTTCTTTGGATTGCAAAGCGATGTTAATCACAATTCGTCGCAACCAAGCAACAAAAGACCCCGTTTCCTGATAGCGATCAATCGCTCGGAAGATGCGTATAAATGCCTCTTGCAGCACATCTTTCGCAGCATGATCATCCCTGCAGTAGCGCCGGGCTACTGTCATCATCATGGGCGAGTAGCGAAGTACCAGTGCTTTCTGGTACTTCGCTTTTCCTCGTTGACAACCGCGAATGATTTCGCTTTCAGTCATAAATTATCGGATGCGTTTTATATCCGGCAAGTAGTAAGAAATATTTTTTCTCACAACTTACTGTTATTCATCTAATTACTGCGGAATTCTCACCCTGAAAGTTCCACTCACAGGAGCATCAAGAACTTGTTGCTGTTGACTACCCCACCAGCCATTGGCAGTACCTGAATAGTTGCCCTCTAGAAACCCTCCAGGACCTTCATTATTGGTAATATTCACTGTAATGCTGCCACAAGGAGGGTAACAGTACAACAGACTGCTGTTGCCATTTGGGCTGTTAGAATAAATGCTATAGTTGTACCCTACATCTATACCCGTGTACGACCCAAGTCCAAGTTCATTAAGGTATAGCATAATAGTATGCTGATTGTTATCCTCATCAAAACCACGTCCACTAATAACACTATAGGTTTCGAAAATAATACTGTCTGGAGAAAGCTCAATCGTATCAATGGCTAAGGTAAGATCATAAAAATCAAGCAAAGTGCCATTCGCATCACTGCTCAAGTAGCTTTCCAGTTCTACACCACAAGCCGCAATTGTTCCGAGATCTAGGTCTTCCGTTAAAGTATAGCTGGCTGGTTCAGATGATTCTAAGTTATCAAAATCATAGACAACGATATTCAATTCCGTGCTAGAACAACCAGAATAAGTATAGGAGAAGTTTCCATTCTCATCAGCTACAGCAACCTGCGAGTACCACCAGATACTGTGATTGAGCATAACGATAGCGCCATCAACGGGGTCTCCACTACAGTCAACAACTTGGCCACTGATTGTAGCATCATCGGCAGACTCTAAAATAAAGCAACCCGTCACTTCTGTATCTTCAGAGAATGGCCCAGCAGTAAATACCTGGCTTCCTCCACAAGGGTTACTGAAGTAAAAATTCAAGGTTTCTCCTGTTGGTACTGGGCCATAATAGTGGCCAGCATCATCAGTCGTTCCCCAAATAATAGTTCCTTGACCTTCTACACCTACCGTAAAGGACTCAAAAGGTGCAATTGATCCATCTTCAAATTTCACACAGCCTGATATGTCAACAGTCTCTGTACCATAAGGGAAATCTACATTCCAGAAAGTAAAGTGACTTACTTCTCCATAGTAGAAATCACCTTCCATAATGGCTTTGCCATCTTCGATCCAAACACCATCGGTTTCGTCAAAATACCAGAGTGGGATTTCTACTGGTGCAATAGATCGGAGTTCTGCGGGCACGGGGTAGCTCAACATTGCTTCCTGTCCAGGAGCCATCTGCAGCTCATTGCCAGACTGGTCGTACAACTCTACGGCAAGCATCCCCATTGAAGTCATGGTTACTTCCTGGCCAGCTTCGTTTACACCAAATAATCCACCTGGCATAAAGTCGCCAAGGTTATCATCGGTTGGATCAAGCCACTGAGCGTATACCTTCACATCGCCAGTAACAACTTGGCCTTGTGGATTAACCACACTGTTTGCGGGAAGCTCAATACTAGCGCCTTCCACTTCAATTGTTCCACCCTGGTTTCCGGTAATCGTTGCTGCCAGGGTCTTAGGTAACAACTGAATACGATTTACATTCCGGGAACCATTCGCTGGATAAAAACGGTCAGAACCTAAAAAGTATCCTTCTTTAGTAACGGTAACATAAGTTCCCTTGGCGTTCATCTGAATATCACGAAACTGATAAAGTCCTGCATCATTGGTAACAGCAACCTCGCTACCTAAACGAACCATCGCATTCTCAATGCCTATACCATTAAGGTCAACAACTTGTCCTGCCAAGTTTGCGGTAACAATTATAGTAGGGGCCTCATAACCCGAACCTGTGGTTGTAGTAATATCATTGTCTTTTCGACAACTAAAAATAACTAGTGGCAGTGCCAGTAAAAGGAAAATCCAATTTTTCATTTTCTATTCTTTTGCTTTTCAAATGATGCATCGAAAAGCGGTGATAAGTTTTGTTTTGACAACGTTCTCACCCTTAGAATAGGACAAGTGCAACATCCGCTGCACGGGCACTGGATTTTTTTATTTTTTATTGCAAGCCAAGCAAAAATGCCATCGTATCCACACCATCTGCATAATCACTTAGCCCTGGCTGCTGGGCATCTCCTAACTTATATGGAGATAAACCAGCCAATGGAAATTGACTCACTACCAGTTGAATCTCATCTTCCCTCAACAATAGTGTTGTCGTAACTGCCTCTACACTCGAATAGTATTCATAATGCAATGTTGCTATCGGCGACTGAAGAGACGTATTCTCTGTCATTAACACACATCCGTTAGCCTCATAAGGCACCCTATTCAAAACGTATAGCGCGTAGTTGTAATCAAAGTTGTTCTTGTACTTCGTGTGATTGATCAATTGATGGCGGTATTCATGAAGCGCCTCTAAAAGTGGTTTAAAATCATACCCCTCTGGCAAATACAATTTCGACACATTGCGACAGCCCAACCCAAAGTAATCAAATATGTCATGCCCCAGCGCTAACAATTCCTCCTTGGACTCTTCTCCCGTCAATACAGCAACAGCATTACGGTTTTGACGAATGATATGTGGATATGCCGCAAAATATTCTTTAAAATACCGCGCAGAGTTATTACTACCTGTGGCGATGACAGCTTCAAAGCCTGCTAGCTTAGTTACAATTTTGAAATAATTAGCAGTACGCTCGTCAATGAGTTTTAAGGTTCGCAAAATCGCAGGGATTAAGTAAGGATCCTTATCAGACAACTTCAGGATTGCCTGATGGCCACTCATAAATACGGCCAGCAAATCATGAAAACCTACCAATGGTAAATTACCAGCCATGACTACCCCTACTTGTTTCGCAACCGTAGTTTCTGACAAATCGTAAGCCCCTAGCCATTCCGTCAACGCTCTAGGCTCGAGCATCTGTGTTGCTATAGCCTTTATGGCCTGCTGCTGATTAGCCTCCGTAAACCAACCATTGTGAATAGCCGAACGTTTAATACTTGCTTGTAAAAACTCGTCGTTCCCTTCTCGCAATAGTTCTCCTAAGCGTACTAGCGCATTAAATCTTTCTTCCTTAGTCATGATGTCCAATACGTAAATTCTCTAATACTTTTTTACTCAAGGTCCGCAGATAAGTGGCGTTGCGTTCTGGAATTTGATCTATTTCTGAAAATTGAGAAATGGCATCCTCCACACTCTCTTCTCTCAGAAGATGAATGAGCGGGTAAGGAGATCGGTTGGTATAGTTTGCCAAATCATCTTGATCACTCTCTCCAAAATAGAAATCTGGGTGAAACCCTACCAATTGAATCAAACCTTCCGTTTTACTCGCAACTAGGAGCTCTTGGGTCCATTCCCAATACGCCCAAAAATCGTCAAATTCAGGAAACAAATTCGGAAAAACCAGTAAAGTAGTTTCCAACCGAGCACGTTCAACAGTAACCAAATCACTCAATTCCTCCAGCAAAGCTTTTGTCAGTACTTCCTCATCGTTGGTTTCCACCACTCGGATTCGAATTCGATCTTGGGTGAATGGACGTTTTGCAAATGGGCATATATTATGCTCAATCACAAACTTGACTAACCACGATTGTACAACCTGATTTTCACTCAAGGCATGTTCTTTTTTCCAGCTTTACGCTGAGCTACATAATCTCGCCAAAGGTTCATTCCTGTTTGAAAATCTTCTGGCAGTTCCGAATCAAACAACATACGCTCCCCTGTTCGTGGGTGTTCAAATCCTATAGACTTTGCATGTAGTGCCTGACGAGGCATTGCCGTAAATATCTTTTCTACGTACTGCTTATACTTAGAGTAGACCGTCCCTTTTACGATTTTATCTCCGCCATAGTGGCGATCGCTAAACAAAGGGTGCCCCAGATGCTGCATATGTACTCTTATCTGATGCGTACGCCCGGTTTCAAGGTTACATTTTACCAGCGTAGTATAATACATCCGTTCGATAACCTCGTAGTGGGTGATGGCCAACTTGCCATCCTCTCCTTCTTCGTAGACCCGATTAACACGTGGATTACGGTCATCACGCCCCACATAATTTGAGATCGTTCCCTTATCCTGTTCCAAGTCTCCCCATACCAGGGCATAATAAGTTCGCTCAATGGTATGATCAAAGAACTGTTTTGCCAAATGGGTCATTGCCAAGTCACTTTTCGCCACGACCATCAGCCCCGAAGTATCTTTATCAATCCGGTGTACCAAACCAATTCGGTTATGGCCATTGCCTTCCAGTACCGGCAGCTCTTTCCCAAAATGGAAAGCTAAAGCATTCGCTAAAGTTCCTGTCCAGTTGCCTACTCCCGGATGAACGACCAGGCCTGGTGGTTTATGCAGGATCAGTAAATCTTCGTCTTCAAAGCGAATATCCAATGCAATATCTTCCGCGAGCAAGGGGGATTCAGCACCATAGTAACGAGGTAAAACCATTTTAATTAATTCCCCCGGCTTCACCTTGTGATTTGCTTTAATCTGTTTATCGTCAACCGTAATACTTCCAGCCTTAATAGCATCCTGGATTCTATTACGGGAAAATTGCGTACGGATCTGCAAAAATTTATCGATCCTCAGTGGCGATTGCTTTCCATCGACCTTGATTTCCGAAATTTCAAACAAGTCATCATTCTCTTTCTCTTCCTCCTGCATACTTATTGGCTATTCGTATTGCGCAAAAAATAAGTTGAGCCTTCTCTTAGGTTTTTCAAATAGCAGCCACGCTTAAAATGAACCGCTTAGCCATCTTTTTGAAAAACGAAGACTCAACTTACTTTTGTGCTGTTCTTTAACAACTGCAAAAGTAGTAATTTTGGCACTACGCCAGCAGTTTTCATTTACTACTGCATTCTGAATCTCAAGAAAAGTAACCTATGTCTAAGCAACCTCTTGGTCCTGCATCCATTAGCGCCCGTGATCCACAGTGGACAGCAGGTAATCCTCCTCATCAATTACCTATTTATGCAGCATCCTCTTTTACTTTTGAAAGTATAGAGCAGGGAATAGCCATTTTTGAAGGAAATACCCCCGGAAACATCTATTCCCGTTTTGGTAATCCAACAATTGATGCTGTAGCAGATAAAATCGCCCGCTTGGAAGGCCGTGGGTTACCCGGAGATACATACGGACTTTTGACCAGCTCAGGAATGGCAGCAATATCACTTATTGGACTAGGTTTGCTAAACCCAGGAGATGTGGTACTGACACAAGCTGACTTATACGGCGGTACGGTTGCTCTTTTTCGTGATGTTTTACAACCATTAGGCATCAAGATGATTATCCATGACCTTCGCGATGAAGAAGGGCTGACACGTATCCTGGAAGAAAATGATCAGATAAAAATGATCTATACTGAAACACCCTCCAATCCTACTTTACGTTGTGTAGATTTAGAGCGTCTCGCTGCTTTTGCCAAAGCATATGATTGCTTTACGGTAGTTGACAATACCTTTGCCACACCAATACTACAGCAACCTCTCGCTTACGGAATTGATTTTGTTTTGCATTCTACCACAAAGTACCTGAATGGTCATGCCACAGGCACTGCTGGTGTTCTGGTAAGCCAGCATAAAGACCTCATGCAGCAACAATTGTTAACCAAGCTACGCTTATTGGGTTGCACAGCAAGCCCCTGGGAAGCATGGTTGCTTCATAATGGTATGAAAACCCTCGCACTTCGGATGGAACGCCATTGCCAAAATGCACAGATGGTAGCAGAGATGCTCTTGGCTCAAGAGAATGTAGCCACTGTCCATTATCTCGGCCTCCCCGACCACCCTGATCACGAACTTGCTAAAACCCAAATGCAAGGGCCGGGTGGCATGATCAGCTTTGAACTAGCGGGCGGTTTAACCGCAGGAAAAGTCTTTCTCAATCGTCTGAAATTTTGCACCCTCACTCCTACGCTTGGAGATGTCGACACCTTGATTCTCCATCCCGCCACGATGTCACACCGCGCAATAGCCCCTGAGGTACGCCGTGCTCATGGTATAAGTGATGGCTTGATCCGAATCTCGGTAGGAATAGAAGACATAGCCGATATTCTGTATGATTTAGAACAAGCTATCAATAGTTAATTGTATTCACAACCTTTCCTTAACAATACTTAACAAGCTTTAACCAAGGCCAATTCTCCTTTAACCATTCCTTAGCGACAGGGATGAGAGGCCTCCCTTATCTTTATTATATGAAACGAAAAGGCCTGAAAGACACAGGCTAATTTGACGCCCATAAAATTTTGAGTTATGAAACGTATCACCCCAGCCTTCGTTTACTTGATCCTGGTTTTATTCACTTTCCAATCTTGTGTAAGTGCTGAAAAGCTCGTCGAGACCGGCAACTACGATCAAGCCATTGCTTTGGCACAAAGAAAACTTAGTGGCAAGCAGCGTAAAAATCCCAAGCTTGTTTTGGCAGCAGAAGAAGCTTTTGCAAAAATCACTGCCCGGGAAATGCGCGAACTGGAACGTCTTCAGCGTGCAAACAGAGAAGACAGCTGGGGGCGGATCAACGAATTGACTCGTAACATTCGCAAACGTCAGGAAGCGATTAGTTCTTTACTTCCTCTTACCGACAAAAACGGATATACTGCAACTTTCAATTTCGTGACGGTTGATGCCCTTGAGCAGGAAAGCCGCGACAAAGCTGCCGCTTACCACTACCGGCAGGCTAACGAACTCCTTCGTCAAGCCGAACAAGGCAACAAAGAAGCTGCTCGTTCTGCTTATCGCGAATTGGAAGAAACCCAACGTTATTTCCGTGCTTACCAAAACACGGTAGCACTGCAACAGAAAGCACACGAACTGGGCACCACTCATATCTTGGTACGTGTAGAAAACAATGCTCCTGTTGTTACTCCTGCTGCTTTTGAACAACGTCTTGCTCAGGTTAATACGGCTAACCTAAACAACTTCTGGCAGCAGTACCATATCAGAAATGATCGTCAGTTTGATTTTGACTACGAAGTCAAGCTACGCATTACCGATATCATTGTTAGCCCTGAAGTAATTCGCGAACGCGAATACGTAGATACCAAAAACATTACCGACGGGTACGAGTATGTTTTAGACAATAACGGCAATGTAGTCAAGGATTCTCTAGGTAACGATGTAAAAGTCCCCAAAGAGATCACCGTAAAAGCTTGGGTTATCGAAACCCTTCAGCAAAAAGAAGCTAATGTAGAGGGTGTGGTAGAAGTATATAACTTACGAACCAATCGCCTTATACGGTCACAGCCTTTAGCTGCTGCTGCCATCTTCGAAAACTATGCTTCTACTTTCCGTGGAGACAATCGGGCACTGAGCAAAGATACCCGGAGAAGAATTGGTAACCGCCCAATACCTTTTCCTAGCAACGAAGCCCTTATTTTGCAAGCCGCAGATCAATTGAAGCCCGCCCTGCTTGATCGAATCCTAGACTACAATTACCTGGTAGAAGTCTAGTAAACAGAAACATAAAAAATAAAAGGGTAGATGGATAAAATTGATTATCCATCTACCCTTTTTTCATGCCTAAGACCTTAGTCTTTTAGCTGAAATCAACTTACTGTACTGCCTGAATTCGGCGAAGAAATAAGTTGGCAGAACTTAATTCCACAGGCACAATCTCGAACGTTTCTCCATCGTCCATTTTCATAATTAAATCCTTAACTTTCATGCCTTCCAACTGCTGCATAAAGACCGTATTGTTAGAGGTTATGCTAAGAATTCCTTGCTTGAAGCCGAAGAAATAAAATAACCCACTGGGTGACTTCAGGTAAACATACAAACGATCGTCGGCATCGGAACTAGGCATTTTTAGCTCTACATAACATTCAACCTGTTTATTCAAAGGTTCTCCGTTAATTGAAATTACGCCATTGTTTTTTTCTGTAGAAACGAAAGACTGGTAATCCTGATGCCACTTCATTGGTAATCGGCTAAACAGAAAATCATAAGGATTCAATCTTTTGGGAACATTCAGCGCTCCTAACCCAAGACCAGCCAGCGCATCATCACGCTCCTTGCCAGCGGGAAATATCTCTCTTACCGTCTTTTGATAAAAAGAAATATCCGTTAAATAACCAATCGCCCTGGATTCAAAAGATGCAGATTCAAAATCATTCTGAACAATCTTCAACAGGTTTTCCGGTATTCTCATTTTCAAGCCCATCATCCACTCTGCTGTAAAAGCTATCTGTGATGGATCAAAAGCGACTGTTTCTTCTGGCTCTTCCGTTACGAGCGGGTCTTCTGCTAACATAATGCCACCAGTTTCTTCCTCTTCTGGTATTTCTTCAGGAGCTGGAGGCGGGAAAGCTGTCGATGCCCTTCCTGCTGCATCTACCTGCATATACCGCAGCTCAGACCCCAAGGTGAATTTACCTTCGGCCTCTACTGATCCGTCGACATTTTTAAACAGCATTTTGTTACCCACTATCTCATTTCCCAAGACAATTGCCGAATCACCTAAAATGAATTGATCTTTGTCCTCCAGATACTTAATCACCCCTGTCGACAAATCCAGTATCCGGCGATCCTTACGAAAGTAAAGTGGTGTAATAATCCTTGGGTAGACACGGCTGAATTCCTTAGAAAGAAACAATCCTGAAAACAAGGGATCATTCTCATAGGAACTAGGAACATCGTAATCAATAACGAGGTCATTTTTATCACCGGCAAAGCTTACCGTAAACCAGTATTTATTCGGAAGGTTTTCTGCATTAAACCGAGCATAACCATTAAAATTAAGGCTCTTCTCCTCTGCGTCCAGGCTAATTGTTCCTCGGAATTGTGTCTTGTGATCGATATAAAAAGTATCCGTAGGTTGAATTTCACCTGTCGCTCTTGTTACCGAACGTTTGTCTTTGTATGATCCTTTCCCAATAGGCTGCCCAATGATATTGTCCAGCTCAAATTCTTGCTCGTGTGGTCCAACATTGTATTCGTAAAAACCGCTGGCTTCATAAACCCTCCGACCTTTAATTTCGACAGTAGCACGATTAATTACATGGTATTTACTGGTCGTATCGGCAATAATTTGAGCATTTTCCAGCTTCGCCATTTCCGCATCAGCGGATATTTCAATGTACTGGCTATCTGGGTAAATAAAGGCATCGGAAGAAACTATGTATTCTACCCCTTCAATGGCCAAGAGGCTGCTTTTTAAATCATAAGTAGCTTCTTCTCCTCTGAATTGCAAAGAGTCCTGGTCAGGGTGAATTGATGTAAACAATGCAGGATTATCCTTATCTGATTCGAATGTGATCGTACTCCCCTTCATGTCCCAATCAAACTTGTTCATTGATGTGGTATACTGATTATAGGGCAAAGTGGTTATTACACTTTCATCATTGGCCTCAAAATGACCGATACCCTCATCATAATCCAGCAGTCCATTGACATTGCTGGTTTCCAGGCCCAGTCGATCATCAACTTCAAGGACATTGATTCTGATCTGCATCGTATCCGCAACAGCTGAATTTGCACCAAAAGAAAAGATTTTAGAGTTCGCTTCCCCTAAACTCCATCCCAGCTTTCCAGATCCTCTCAAACCAGAAGGCGTTAAAACCAAAGTACCTTCCAACTGATGGTCATTTTCCTGATACAGCTCAAATGGCGCATCAGCACTTTTCACAATCAAGCTATCACTATAAGGCCGCCATTCCAAGTTTACTGCCTCACCATGAACTTCTGGAACCGGTATCTCCCCCACTCTATCTTCTTCCAAATCAAAGGCATCGGCACTTGCTGTTGTTCGCTTTGGCATGAAGGTAAAATCCTCCGCATCTACTACTGCCTGTAAGTAATTGAGTCTCCCTTTTCCGAGTAGCCCATTATTATCCAGCTTCATTTCACCAGTAAAGGTTCCTTTATCATCATAGGCAGGATACCCCTCCGTCGGCGTTTCTGTAACAAACCCCAAGGATTGATCTTCTTGTAAGACCAAGGTTTCTTTAATCTCTGGAAACATGCCATTACTGAACAGTTCGCCTTTAAAGTGAACATCCTGTGGTCCGTAGCGATCCAGGTGATCGAAGCTAAAAGGGGCTATTTCAAAGTAAAAGGAGTCACGGGTATACACCCCATTTTGGGTATCGGAACGATCATAAAAAACATAGCTATTCCCTTTACTTTGCAAAGAAGGGAAAATAGGAATGTCCTTCCGGCCAGATTTGTTATTTGGAGCATCTACCAATAACACCCCGTTCAAATGTTCGATTCTCGAACCAATACTAAACGCTTCCGGCTTGTTGTTCTCATCCAGGTTTCCGGTAGGTACAAATAGGTCAAAATAGCGTACAGAGTCAAGGTTAATCTGATTGCTTTCGTATTGAAAATGGAAGTCTTTTCCTTCCATGACACTGTAACCAGCGAACAGTTTGCCATCGAAGTCAAAATTGCGATTGCCCTTCAAGAAAACCTGATTTCCAGAGGGTAACGTAGAGACTCTTTGCGGTTTACTAAAATCAATTCGCTTGACACCATTCAGTACGGTGTAACCATCCCCTAAGCCAATAGAGGCATTAATCGTGTCAGTCGTTGATACCAACTGGAGGTAATCATAATCTACATTACCCGCATCTGCGTTAACGTAATGGTAGATTTTCTCTTTCATTTCTATCTCATTCGTTTCCGGGTCGTAGGCGATGAACCCCTTACTTACCAGATCGTAAATAAGTGGACGGATGTTCTCGATAGTAAACTTAGAATTGATTCGATTCGCCAGTAGAGAAGCCGACATAAAGTTGGTTCCTTCTCTTTCTGCTGTCGCCTTCATGATAGCAAGAGGGTTGGCAGTAGCAATATTTTGAACTCGATTGTATTCCCGTGGGTCAAAATAATTAAGCGACTCAAAGATAACGTCTCCTTTGTTCACAAAACTGGCCGTGGGGCGACCAATAATAAGAGAATCTTCATTCAAGAATACCTTGATAAAGTCTGCATCAATATTCATCTGGTGCAGGCTGTGGTAGAACGGATATCGATCCGTACCTTTTTTACCACGCGTAAGCTCCATGCTAAGGTCATTCAGGTTCAAGCGAACATTGACCGATGGATGATAGAGGCTATCGGCACCTAAGTAAAGAATAGAATTAACCCCTGAACCAACAATACGATCTTGGTCTTTGATGGTTACCAGATTTCCTATGCCTTGAAAACGTGGTTGATTACGATCATTCAGTACCAACAGTTCTGCCGGGGCTTGCTTAGAACCTACTGCATATACCGTAGCCCCATGAAGACGGAAACCACCACGCAGTCTTACCCCCTCCCGCACATTGGGGATATTAATATAGCTCTCCGTTGATTCAAACCGTGGGTAAGAGGTACGGCTATCGTCAGAAACCAGCTTGTCGGTAAAAGTTCCCTTGATTTTTCTGGCATCAAAATACTGAGGATAAGTAAGATAGGCTACTTCTGCTTCATATATACTCCGAATAGTTTCTACTTCGTATCGTTCAAGGTCTACAAAAACGGTTGTGCCTAACTCCGTACGCTGCCAGGTTGTTTTACCACCACTTCCTTTCAGCTTATTTTCTAATGGGTAATAATCGAAATTGGTCTGGTTGATTACAATGGTATCGTTAGATCTCAAGCCAGTTAAGTCTGCATTCTCAACTTGCAAGATGGGCTCTTTGTCATAAGTCCAGTCGAATTTTTCAGTAAAGACAAACCAACTAACACTTGCTGGCGAATACTTAATGGCCTGCAACCCAAAGAAGTCGTTAGAAAACTTCAAAAAAGTGCCTACATTATTTACCGTAAAATTAGCATCATCATTGATCATTCTCTCTAAAACACGATGCCACGCAGTAAACTGCTCTGCGTAGACAGTATTTTGTTTGATCTTTGCTAAAGTTTCAAGATAGTACTGAAAATGAGGACTCGCTCCCAGTCTTTTCGAACGCATTAAAAGTCCTGTATTTGTTACCTGTGTTTGCTCTTCGGGTGTAAAAGCACCTGAACTGAAAATTTGGGCAAAATTTTCGTACGCTTCCTCTACGGGCTTAGGCTTCCCGTTCGTCATTAAATCTTCTAATTCCGCAAGGAAATCAGCTTGAACTTCCGCAGGAGAAAGCGAATCCTGAGCCATCTGTGCAGAAAGCAGGCCATGCCCTCCCAAGAAGAGCATCATCAACAGTAACTGTCGCAACATATTTTTATTCTTTTTTTAATCCCTCCGATAGTGTAGAAGAAGCCAACCGTCTCTTTCTCGGGTTAGTACTTTTTGCCAGCCTTCTTCTGCCGCTTTTTGATCAACCAAAGTTTGATCTTGCTGCAAAATACCTGACACCAATAAATCTCCCCCTTCGACGGTCCTTGCGTATAACGCGTCTAGGCTAGACAGTATTACGTTACGATTGATATTCGCTAGAATGACATTATTTTTAGTCGCCGGCACGGCACTAATATCTCCAGTAAAAACTTCAACACCATCAACGTCATTAGCCGCCATATTTACCAATGTATTTTCGGTAGCAGCTTCTTCAATGTCTACAGCGGTAATGGGTTGGGCCCCTAATTTACGGGCCAAAATCGCTAAAATTCCTGTTCCACAGCCGTAATCAAAAACAGATTTATTATTAAAATCTAATTCCTGCATACGTTCCATCACCAAATAGGTAGTCGCATGATGACCTGTCCCGAACGCCATTCTAGGGTGAATAATAAGGTCGTGGGCCACTTCAACAAACGGAGCATGAAACTCTGCCCGAATGCCTACAAAATCACCAACCTGGACGGGTTTAAAGGAAGCTTCCCATTGTTCATTCCAGTTTTGCCCGGGAACAAACTCACGTTCATAAGTACAGTTATGTATATCTGACAGGATTGCAATACTAGAAATCACCTCTTCTGTCAAATCTTCAACATCGATATAAGCAATCAAGTGCTTGGTCTTTTCTTCAAAGCCAAGCATGGGTAAATCATCTAATACGCCAATAAACTCTTCCCGTTCATCCCCAACCACGGCAAAGGAATACGCCCAATAGGAGTGCTTATCCATAAATGGCCTTTTTACTTGCACTTAAAGTATTCATAAGCAGAGAAACAACCGTCATTTGGCCAACGCCACCAGGAACCGGTGTGATGTAACTTGCTTTAGGGCTAACTCCCGGAAAATCAACATCACCTACCAAGCGGTAACCGCGTGCTGCCTCAGGGTCATCAATACGGTTAATACCAACATCAATAACTACTACTCCCTCTTTCACCATATCTGCGGTAATGGTATTTGGCTTACCTATTGATGCGATAAGGATATCTGCACGGCGGGTATGTTCTGCGAGGTTTGCTGTTCGACTATGGCAAAGCGTCACAGTCGCATTGCCTACTTTTTCTTTACGTGAAAGCAAAATACTAATAGGAGTACCCACTATGTTTGATCGCCCAACAACGACTACTTCTTTTCCTGAGGTAGGAATTTCATAGCGCTTCAGGATTTCTACAATTCCACAAGGTGTTGCAGGCAGATAACAAGGAAGCCCCAAGGCCATCCTGCCAATGTTTACCGGATGGAAACCATCGACATCTTTCTTTGGATCAATTGCCAGCGTAACTTTTTCTTCATCAAGATGAGCAGGTAATGGCAGCTGTACGATGAAACCATCAATTCCATCATCGTTATTCAACTCATGAATAATGTGCAACAACTCTTCTTGGGAAATATCAACAGGCTTCTTGATCAACGTGGAATGGAAGCCAATCTGTTCACAAGACCGTACCTTATTGCGTACATAAACCTGACTAGCGGGGTTATCTCCCACCAATACAGCAGCTAAGTGAGGTACCTTTCCTCCTGCCGCAATCTGGGCGGCAGTTTCTTTCGCTAATTCGTCTTTTACCTGGCGAGCCAGGAGTTTTCCATCCAGTATTTGCATGCCTTCATTTTCTGTGAGTTGCAAATATAGACTTTAGCTTTTGCTTGGCCGAGCTCTAAAGCGCAATATTTACCAATAGTAAGGCAAAGATGGTTCTCTGTAAGACAGGCAGCGAATAGCCTTCAGAGAGGGTCTACCTAGCAAAGAAGGATATACTATTTGTCGGATAACCATCCGAATCTTATAAGGAAAAAAGGGTCGGTCTCAGAAATAAAAAATACATTTGTCACCCTAGAATGGAGGATAAAACAATTTGGGGAATAATTAGGCTAATTAATCTGAGATGTTTACATTTGCTAAGCACGCAGCAACTTTTCAAACTTCTCTTTACTGGATTCCCCGGTATTTATTTTGCCCTTCCCATGAACTGCATCCCAGTTCGAATGCTAATAATGTCTGACTGCTTTGCAGACAGACATGAGCTTTGTAACCCGTTAATTTGAAACAAAAAAGGTCATCCATGGGACAACTTTTACCCAGACACATCTGGACATTCCTGTTTTTTATGGGAATTTGTTCTTTCAGTCTCTCTGCCCAGAGCTACACTATGAACGGAAATCCTATCACAGATTGTGAAGGTTTTTTCCAAGACAGCGGAGGTGGTTCCGCTAATTACGGGTTGAATGAAAATTTCACTACTGTAATTTGTAGTGACGGTACCGAAGGCACCCACATTCAGCTGATTTTCTCTAGTATTGACATTGGCCCAGGAGAAAGCATCACCTTTTATGATGCAGACAATCCTGACCCCGCTTTCGCGGTTGACGGAGCGTTTCTTCTCGACCCTACCAATCCTTTCATCATTCAGGCAACGGCAGCCAACCTCAGTGGTTGTATCACTGTAGTATTTACTTCCGATGGTACCGATGAGGGCAATACCGGCTGGAGTGCTGACATCAACTGTATAGCTGCTTGTCAGATTATTCTTGCAGACTTGGTAAACACCACACCTGCTATGATGCCTGTGGATACCGGCTGGATAGATATTTGTCCCGGAGATAGAGTCAGTTTTAATGGCTCTGGTATATACCCTCAAGATGGCCTGGTCTACAACCATAGTGATCAGACCAGTACTTTCGAGTGGGATTTTGGTAATGGTAACACGGCCATTGGCCCTAATGTTACCAATGTTTTCGATGAACCCGGAGGTTATATTGTACAACTAGAAATCAGGGATCAATTTGGTTGTGAAAACACTAATTTTATCTCTCAAAGAATTAGAGTATCCCCCTACCCTTCTTATCAATTTGGAGGTTCACTTGACCCTACCATTTGTAGTGGAGATTCTATCATGGTGACTTCCTCTATAGACCCGGCGAGCAGTTCTAACGTAACTGTTTTTCCTAATACGGGGACGTTTGCTCAAGCTGGCGTTAGGTCCGACACCCTTTTATTACCTGACGGTAGCGGTGGCCAGTACCAAGAGAGCATTAGTTTTACTCAATTTCGACCAGGAGCTACGCTTACCAATCCTTCGGATATTTGTTCGGTTACATTAGATTTAGAGCACTCCTATAGTGGTGACCTTGACATTGAACTAATTTGCCCTGACGGAACTTCTATCTATATTCTAGATTATCCCTCTGGCTTAGGCTCTACTAATTTTGGAGAACCTTTTGCTAGTAACCCCGTAGATGGGCAGTCTAGTGATGTTACGCCAGGAATACCCTACACTTATACCTTCACAGAAACTGCTGCCAACGGAACATTGCCTGATTTCGACGGCATGGCTCCTACCTACACCTATACAACTGTACCAAGTGACAACAATGGAAATACGTTCACCTATACAGATAGTTATTTCCCGGAAGGAGAGTACCAGCCTGAAGAAAGTTTTGCCAACTTCCTAGGATGCCCACTAAATGGTGACTGGACGATCCGCGTGACAGATAACCTGGGACTTGATAATGGCTGGCTATTTGAATGGAGTATCACTTTCAAAGACTACTTATTTCCAGATGTAGAGACCTTTACGCCCACTTTTGTTGACTATGGATGGGAAACTAATCCGACTGTCATAAGTGCTACCCAAGACAGCATCTTGGCATCGCCTGTCAATGCTGGTTTTGCAGCTTATACTTTCTTCGTCTTAGACGATTTTGGCTGTTTAAATGATACTACTCTTAATTTCGAGGTACTTCCTCCCACTCATCCGGATTGCTATAATTGTAATATCGAATTTGAAGAACAAGAGGACGTAGTATTGTGCGAAGGCGAAACGGCTAACCTTGACCTTTCACAAATCCCACCTATTGCTCAACCTATTACATTTGAGCGGTTCCCACAATATCCTGTAGGCAATGCAAATCACCCTCCGGGAAATGCATACCGCAGCCCACTCAATGTCAACAGTATAAACCCTATTATTATAACGAATCCACTATCGGATATTGAATCGGTGTGTTTTAGTTTAACTACAGACTTTGCTGCCGATGTAAACGTTAGCTTGGAGGCACCAGATGGAAGTATTGTTCCCCTGTCAACTGCCAATGGCGGTGGATCTAATCAGGGCTTTATCAACACCTGCTTTTCGCCATCAGCCCTTGTATCCATTAATGCTGGAACTCCGCCTTACACAGGTGAATTCCAGCCTGAAGGCAACTGGAACAGCCTCATAGGTTCTCCGATAAACGGAGAATGGGAACTCTTGATTACAGATGCCTTTGGACCACTCCAGTTTGGAGAACTTTTAGAATGGTCCATCACCTTTAACAATGAGAACGAATATACTTACACTTGGACACCAAGTGGCGGGCTCAATTGTACGGATTGCCCGACCCCCGTTGCCAGCCCATCTTCCAGTACCTTGTATGAGATATTGATAGAAGATGAATACGGCTGTAGCGTTATTGACAGTGTACTTGTTGCCGTCATAGAAGATGTTCCTGCTCCTGTCGTTTCTTGTGACGAGCAGGGTGGCGATCTACTATTCAGCTGGCTACCAATACCTGGTGTTACAGAATATGAATACAACCTGATACTGCCAAGTGGTCCTCAAGGTTGGATGGGGCCTATTACTGATCTTGAATTGTTGGTTCAAGGTTTAAATAACGGCGACGAAGTGACCATAGAAGTTCGTGCATTTTTCAATGGTACCAATAACAACTGTATTGTTCCACTTGGGTCCAGTACCTGCACCTCTTCTTTCTGTGATTTAGAGATTTCCTTACCCGTCTTAACAGATGTAAGTTGCTTTGGATTCTCTGATGGTGAAGCCGTAATAAATATTGATGCCGGAGAAGCACCTTTCAGTATTCTAATTGATGGTATGACTTATTCCGACCCCACAATCGGAAATTTGACTGCTGGTGATTATGACTACACAGTTATGGATGCACTGGGTTGTGAAATTATGTCTTCGTTTACCATCAACACCCCTGATAGTTTATATGCAGATGCAGCCCAAACACTACAAAGCTGCGCAGGGCTCGATGAAAGTGAAACGATGGTCGTTGCTGGTGGTGGCGGTGGTTCTTACACCTACGCTTGGAGCGATGGACAAAATGATGCTACTGCAACAGATCTTGCGGTAGGCGCTTACGATGTAACAGTTACGGACAACCTCGGTTGCCAGGTTGTTGCTGCGACCACTGTCGCAGAATTAGCCCCCATCACCTTCAATTTTATTGCCGAGCGCCCTACTTGTAACGGGTACAGTGATGGAGGCGTAGGAATTAACCAGATTATGGGTGGCTTAGGAATGTCAGAAACCGATTATAGCTATGAATGGGAAGACGGTACCAACAGCCTTGTTCGGACCGGTGTTCCTGGAGGTGTTCTATATTCCGTTACCGTTACCGATGCACAAGGATGTTCAGCATCACAAGATCGTTTCCTTATGGATCCTGAAGCTGTAGATTTTGGCTTTATGGTTGCAGAACCTAGCTGTAATGGTTATGACGATGGAGCCATCGAAGTTATCAACCCTAGCGGTCCTAACGGTGGTGATTTCACCTTCCAATGGGGACCTGCTGCTGGTAACCAAACCACTGCTCAGGTTGACGATATTCCGGCAGGTACCTATACGGTAACTGTGCGTGATGAAGAAGGCTGTGAGACTACGCTCTCAGAGATTGTAGATGAACCGACTGGTTTGTCTGTTGATTTTAGCATTAAGGACAATGAATGTTTTGGGTACAATGATGGCTCAATTGGCATTAGTGTAACCGGTGGAATACCCGGCTACAATTACAGCTGGCCAAGTGGCTCCACTGCTTCCTCCCTTGACAATCTTATTGCAGGTAATTATGAAATTACGATCACAGACGCTAATGGCTGTGAAGACATTCGCACAGCGACGATCGACCAACCAGTAGCACTAATAGCGACGATTGATAGCCAGGATGTTAGTTGTTATGGTGAGCGTGATGGAATGCTTACCATTAATACAGAAGGTGGTACCCCGCCATTCCGCTTTAGTCTTGACAATCAAAACTATATTGGCAGCAATGTATTAATAGGCTTGTTCGGTGGTGATTATAACATCTTTATTGAAGATGCCAATGGCTGTCAATTTTTGACTAACGCAACAGTTGTTGAGCCAGGTGAATTCATTGTAGATGCAGGACCTGATCTCGAAATTGTTTATGGAGACAGCATTGAACTTGCAGGAACAACGACCAATGCCCAAGGTGATGTTGAATATGTCTGGTATGCTCCTTACGAAGGTACATTAAGTTGTAAAGAATGCCAATACCCTTTTGCATCTCCTGAATCAACTATTGATTACGAGCTCTATGCTATTGATGAAAACGGTTGTGAAGACACTGATCTACTACGAGTGTTCGTAGACAAACCCAAACTGGCAGTTGTACCTACTGGTTTCACACCAAACGGTGATGGCATCAATGATTTACTTCTAGTACATGGCAGGCCAGGTACTCAGGTTATCTTATTCCAAATTTTTGACCGTTGGGGCGAAATGCTCTACGCTGAAGAAGATTTCCCCGTAAACAGCCCAAATAAAGGCTGGGATGGAAGCTACCGGGGAGAACCGCTCAATGGTGGTGTATTTGTTTGGTCACTTACAGTACTCCATGAAGACGGAACAGAAGAAATTCTGAAAGGCCAAACAACTCTTATCCGTTAAGTAATCCTGTCATTCCATTTACCCGAGCAGCAGCATACAGGCTGCTGCTCGGGTTACAAAACTTTTAGCATGAAAATTAACTCTACTTTATACGCACTTCTTTTTCTTATTGGACTAGGCATTCTGGCTCCTATCACGCTTAGTGCGCAAGATGCCCATTTTAGCCAGTTTTATTCTTCTCCTCTACAGATGAACCCCGCGCTTACTGGTGTTTTTCCCGGAGAATACCGGTTTACAGCCAATTACCGAACACAGAATTATGCCGTACTGGGAAACCAGGCATACAAGAGTATCGCAGCCTCATTTGAAGGCCGTCGTCCGGTTGGCCGCGATGATTATTATAGCTTGGGAATTGCTATTCTTCGTGACCAAGTAGGAGAATCTCAATTTAGCCAGTCGCGAGCGGTCCTCAGCGGTTCTTATCTCAAACATATTGGGAGCGGTCGTTCTCGTGGGTCTGGTCAATTCTTGATTGGTGGTGCACAACTAGGTATAGCCCAGTGGTCGTATGATTGGAATGACCTTTGGTTTACGGAACAATTCGAGGTGATGCCTGGAAGCCAAACCGCCTTTATTAATTTTGCTTCTTCTAATGGTGAAGCACTCAGCATGATGGAAACAGATCTTTTTATGGAGTTCAATGCTGGCGTACTTTACTACAACGTTATCGATGAAGACAACAGCTTTTATCTGGGAGGTGCCCTTCACCATCTTACAGAGCCTAATGTATCTTTCCTTGATGATCAAAGTGAAATGCTGCACAGCCGCTGGGTAGGTCAGGCAGGAGGCCAAGTTAGCCTTACTCGAGAAGCTAGTCTTCTTCCAGCTATTGCAGTTATGGGACAAGGACCTTCCTTCCTTGGCATTGGAGGAATGAATCTGCGTTACAGCAATCGCGATTGGCGTGAAGTAGCCATCAGAGCGGGCCTTTGGGGCAGAGTAGCGAATCAGGGCGAAAGCGGCATGGGGCTCGACGCCATGGTTGTCAGTGCTATCCTGGAAGTAGAGCGCTGGCAATTTGGCTTAAGCTACGACGTCACTGTTTCGGACCTTTCAACAGCGAACAATTCTCGTGGAGCCTTTGAACTCTCCCTTATTTATGTTCACCCAAGTAAAGACCGCTTTAAAGTTATTTGTCCGAAATTCTAATTAGAACTATCGTTCATGAGTCCTTCCAGCATCCAATCAGCAAGCAATTCGCGATTTCGTTGAATAATGATGCGTTGCTGATCATGGGTATTCCGAATGTTGGCCAACTCCACATATACAGAAGTCGGCTTACATTCTCTTAGCATGTGGAGGTCGCGAGCAGTAACCGTTCCATGATATTCGCCATTTGCACGATACCGGCGGTATTTTTGCCGCATAATTCGTTGCATTTGGCGAGCCAACTCTCTGCCACTTTCGCTGGAGGGATGATGATAGAAAAACAAATCTGTCCGTTGGCTATGGCTACGAGAATCAACATGAACAACTATTACCTTCTGATCGGTCACTCCTTGTAAGCGATGTTTTTCGTAGAGTTCATTAATGACATCAGAACGTTGGGTCAGCCGTATTTTTTGATTAGACGATTGGCGGATATCGCCCCAAACGACTTCGTCTGTATCGCATTCTAAAAATTTATCATTACGAATACCATCATTAGGGTCTCTATTAATCATATATGCCGTAGCACCATGCGCAATTAAGTTTCTGCATAATCGCAAGGCAACATCATAGGCGTATTCGTCTTCACATAGTCGATAGTTTCCGCGCTGGCCAATGGCTCCTGGATCCGGGCCACCATGCCCACCAACTACATAAAAAACTTTGCCCCTAAGCTTAGTACTGGCTAAAGGAGTGTAAGCATATTCAGAGCCAAATATTGGAAATATTCGTCGCCCGCCACTATTGGACACACCACCCGCCTCGGCGGAGGCTATACTTGTATTTATTGCTGATTCTTCTTCTGGATCAGTCGCTACTGGTGCAGCAATGGAGACTGTTTCGTCCGTACAATTTTGAATATGGAAAGGCACCAATAATTTAAGGCTCTTATCGTAGTTTGATTCCAACAAGCCCAGCTCTACCAAGGCTTGGTTATAATCTCGAATTTCCACAGCAGTATTCCAGTCATTTTCGCCAATGGTAGAACGAATAGTCCGACCATCAAAATCAAACACCTGAATAGGCAAAGAATAGAGTTTACCAACCCTTAGGCCCGTGTTTTTATTGAGGCTATTGAGTTCATAGAATTGGTCAAAATTGCAACGATGTCCATCTAGTTTATAGCGACGTAGCATACTATAGATGCCATCACCAGCGAGTGCTTTTGTTTGGTAATAAGTAACCTCTGCCCAACACATGCCCAGGCTCATCATGAAGCAAAAGGCCGTTAGGGATAATGCACGAAAAGATTTAATAAAGTGGTAGGTATTCATGTAATTTCTCAAAGTTGTTACCGAAGCTGTCTAAAGCTTAATTATTTGCAAATATACATCAGCTGTTGTTTTAAATGGAAGTTGTTCTAAGAAACCTGCGGCAATCTCATAACCTTGCAGTGTATTGCGATATTTAGGTAAAAATCCAACCATTCAGCACCAAACAAATGTCTTAAGAAATGACGATTTGTTACCTTTGCGATCAGATGAACATGTTACAACAGACGATGCGCCTACTTTGGCGCGACTGGATATTAGAATGGCGAACTCGTTATGCCCTTAGTGGCATAGTGCTGTACGTACTAGCTACTATTGTCTTGGTTTATTCCGCCCTTATTGATATTCAGCCCAAGGTCTGGAACGCGATTTTCTGGGTAATTATTCTTTTTGCAGCAGTAAGTGCCATTGTCAAAAGCTTTGTACAAGAGAGCCAAAGCCGACAACTGTATTATTACAACCTGGTTCACCCATTGGCTTTGTTGCTGGCAAAAATGATATACAATACCAGTCTCCTATTTTTACTAAGTCTTTTAAGCTGGGGTGCATTGGCATTGCTCACAGGAAACCCTGTGAAGGAAACAGGCTTATTTATTCTGGCTATTTTTCTGGGTAGCATGGGGCTATCAATCGCCTTTACTTTTGTTTCAGCAATATCAGCTAAAGCCCAAAACAGCGCTACCTTAATGGCGATTTTGGGGTTTCCTGTAATCATCCCTATACTCCTTACTTTGGTCAAAATTGGAGCTAATGCTCTACGACTAATTCAAGACACCTCCATTTCAAGTGATATTCTTATCTTGGTCGCCATAAATTTGGTATTACTAAGCGTATCGATATTGCTTTACCCCTTTCTCTGGCGAGATTAACAAACAGAAAACCATTATGGAAAAACTTATCCGTCAATATTGGTGGAAAGCACTAGGTGTACTAATTCTGCTTTACGTTTTTGTTGTAGGTATGCTTGTGCCTTTAAAACCAGGCATTACGCTGGTAGCACCTTCTTCTGCTAAAACAGGACAGGAGTTAATTCTAGAAATAGAAGGTTATAATACCAATTTTGACAAAGCAGAAGACACGCTGCGGATGTGGCTAAAAATGGACAACGAACGTAGTCTTGCCGCAAAAAGCATTGACGTTATAGGTCCGCGGAACGCCCGCGTCGCATTTAACATCCCTGATTATCTTCCTAGCAGCCAGCGGGTTCAAGATTTTGCACTCGTCATTGACAATCCTATTGATGGTGCCTCTGTACGCCCGAATGCTGTGCTTATCACACAAGACTCCATAGACCCGGATCAAGGAATACAACAGTGGGTCAACGAAAATATGACTGGGCTACACGAAAAGCAGGGCATTACCTTTCCTTTTCGGAATATTCTAGGAGAGACTATCCGGAATACCTACTTCCACGTTTCCCTGTGGTTAGCGATGATGATTATTTTTATTGCAGCCATGGTTTATAGTATTAAGTACTTACGCCGGTTAGATAACCGCTATGATTATTGGGCCTCGGCACTCACCAGTGTTGGACTACTACTAGGCGGTTTAGGTTTGTTGACTGGCGCTATCTGGGCCGAATACACCTGGGGGAAATTTTGGAGTTGGGATATCAAGCAGTTCACCACCCTTATTGCGCTTTTGATTTACATGGCCTACTTCGTACTTCGCAGTGCATTTCCTGACGAAGCGCAGCGCGCACGAATTTCTGCTGTATACAACATCTTTGCATTCATCGCTCTGATTCCTCTAATTTATGTGCTTCCTCGCCTTACAGACAGTCTACACCCAGGTAACGGAGGTAATCCTGCCCTTGGAGGAGAAGATCTCGACAACACCATGCGAATGGTTTTTTACCCAGCAGTAATAGGTTGGACACTCGTCAGTTCATGGATTGCCAGCCTGCTCTACCGAACGTCTCAGATAGAAGAATATCTCTGGGATAAATGGGACGAGGACGACAATTATGAAAAATAGTTCGCAGAAACAAGTAAAAGAAAGCCCCTAAAAAGCGGCAGATTTATAAAATTTATCGACTTTAGCCCCCGCAAAATAATCCATTATGAAAGCTACAAACTGGATCCTTACTGCTTTTCTAGTATTTTTTACCCTCACCACTGGTGCTGCACAGACTGGTTCAACCGACTTTATGCGTAGCATGGGCAAAATGTACGTAGTAGTAGCGGTGATTGTAGCTGTATTTATTGGACTTGTTTTGTTCTTGGTCGTTCTCGACCGAAGACTAACCAAAATTGAAAATCAAATTAATGACCATGGCTAATAACAAGCCGGACGTATTTTACGAAAGTGTACAAAAGTACTTCGACAGCGCAGCAACCCACACGGGTTTACCTGATGGATTACTTCAACAGATTAAAGTCTGTAACGCTGTTTATCGAATTCATTTCCCGGTAAAATTCGGAAGTGAAGTAAAAGTAATTGAGGCTTACCGTGTACAACACAGCCACCACCGCAGTCCAACCAAAGGTGGTATTCGTTACAGTAATCATGTTAACCAGGAAGAAGTAATGGCCCTGGCGACCTTGATGACTTATAAATGTGCAATCGTAGATGTACCCTTTGGTGGTGCAAAAGGAGGAGTAAAAATTAACCCTTGGGAATATACTCCTGGCCAGTTGGAAAAAATTACCCGTCGTTATACCACGGAGCTCGTTCGTCGTAATTTCATTGGCCCATCAGTTGATGTCCCAGCGCCTGATTACGGAACTGGCCCCCGAGAAATGTCTTGGATTTACGATACTTACCGTTCATTTAACCCCACTGACATTAATGCAGCAGGGTGTGTAACGGGTAAACCTGTTACACAAAACGGTATCCAAGGTCGTACAGAAGCTACAGGACGAGGCGTCTACTACGGTATACGTGAAGCTCTTTCTGTTGCGGAAGACATGAAAAAGCTTGGTATTACCCCTGGTACAGAAGGGAAAACAATGGTTGTACAGGGCCTCGGAAACGTAGGTTCCTACACCGCCAAAATATCTCAAGACGAAGGAGGTATTTCAATCGTAGGTGTATCGGAGGTTGAAGGTGCCATCTACAAAAAAGACGGTATTGATATTCATGATTTGCTAAAGTTCCGGGCAGAAACCGGGTCTATTCTCAACTACCCAGGTGCCAAATCTTTCCCGAAAGAACGCCGTAGAGAAGTGATGGAATTTGAATGCGACATTCTTGTTCCAGCCGCACTTGAGAATCAAATCAACAAAGAGAATGCTGCACGGATTAAGGCCAAAATCATTGCCGAAGCTGCAAATGGTCCCGTAACTGCTGAAGCGCAACAAATTATGGTTGAAGCAGGTAAAATGATTCTACCTGACCTTTACCTTAATGCAGGAGGCGTTACTGTTTCCTATTTTGAATGGTTGAAAAACCTTTCACACATGCGCTTCGGAAGAATGGATAAGCGATTTAATCAGCAGACCTATAATAATATCATCAATGTTGTGGAAGAGCTTACTGGAAAAACAGTAAATTCCGCACAACGTAACATGATTGCTCGTGGTGCTGATGAAATTGACTTGGTTCGCAGTGGTTTGGAAGAAACCATGATTGTAGCTTACCATCAAATTCGCGAGATCAAAAAGCGCAAACGTAATATTAAAGATTTACGAACAGCCGCATTTGTTAACGCAATTAATAAAATTGCCAGCGATTACACCTCTTTTGGTGTTTGGCCATAGGATAATAATGGTTAGCTTTCAGCGTTAATTAACCCGTTGGTAGAGATAGTCTCCGCCAACGGGTTTCTTTTTTTCATCAAAGTATTACCGAATTTTATTAAAGTCCACCCCTAGTAAAAAGGCTTGAAATAAAATTTTGATAGGCTTTTTTGTAAAAAAATTGCAATTTATTTCAAAGCTACCTATCTTAGCTTTTTCTTTTGATTAACGAATAATAAAGTTGTAATGGCAGATAAACTGGATAAAATCGATCTGAAAATTTTGAAGATCCTCCAGGAGAATAGTAAAATAACCAACCTAGACCTCTCCAAGAAAATTGGCCTTTCCCCTGCTCCAACCCTTGAACGTGTCAAGAAATTAGAACAGAGTGAGATCATTCAAAGCTACCATGCTCAGGTTAACCCACAGGCTATTGGGCTTAATGTGAAAACTTTTGTATTGGTATCCCTGGCTTGGCAAAAGGAGAACGCACTCAATCATTTCCTCGAAAAAATTAAAGGAATTGAAGAGATTGTAGAGTGTTATATTATTACAGGAGACGCTGATTTCTTGATCAAAATCGTTTGTCAGGATATTCCTACTTACGAGAAATTACTGTTCAAGACACTCTCTCAAATTGAAGAAATTGAGCGTTTAAAAACACTCATGACACTTTCTTCTGTAAAAGATAGCAAAGTACTTCCTTTTAAGTACGAATAAGCGCTTACTATCTCAGTCCAATAGTCATGCAATAGCAAATGACTATTGGACTGAACTCCTCTCTATTGTGCTCCTTCCTGATCTGTAAAATATTCGACGTGTAATGTCGAATTCCTACCGTTACTATTTAGTGTGCATCCCGTCAAATCTACTATCTTTGAATAATTCTTATTCAAGGATGATACGCGTTATTTTGTAACCGGCATTTTCCTAGGAACACAACTTCAAAATGAATCACCCCCCTAGCTTAAGGGCCTTGCTACTCCTTCTTTTGCCAACTATGCTTCTTGCCATTAGTGCTCGATTGCAGGCACAGTCTGATACCATATCAGCATTGACAAGTACAGATGGTGAGTATCTCATTCGGGAGGTATTCTTAGGAGGAGGAGAATGTTTCGAAGTTTCTAATATTCAACTTCGCGGTGAAGTGGGTCAGGCAGGCGTTTTCACGAATGGCTCCTCTTCCATAGGCTTTGCAGAAGGTATTATTCTCTCCAATGGAAATGTAGAGGAAATTATGGGCCCCAATATTGGCATTAACCTCGGTGATCCTAATACACTATCCACAAATTATGGTGTCACAAGTGCTGACCCCGACTTAGTCATTCTTTCTGAGTTGGAAGGCAACCTCAATCCTAATTTTTTTGATCCCGTAGTTCTAGAGTTTGACTTTGTCCCTACACTAGATAGCATCTCATTTGAGTTCGTTTTTGCCTCTGAGGAATATTGTCAGTATTCACTTTCTACCTTCATTGATTTATTTGGCTTCTTTATTGATGGCCCAGGCCTTAATGGTCCATTCACTAATAACGGAATCAATATTGCTGTTGTACCCGAAACTAATCAAGCGATTACTGCCCAAAGTATCAACCCTTTTTTCAATAATACCTTTTATCGCAACAATATACCTCCTGGACAAATAGGCTGTAGTTTAAACCAGCCTGCACCTGCTTCTGATTTTAACGCTTTTAATGGATTTACAGTACCCTTAGTTGCTTCTGCAAGAGTTATTCCTTGTGAAACCTATCACCTTAAGCTAGTAGTAAGTGATCGTGGTTTTGACCCCGAATTGGATGCTGCTGTTTTCCTCAAGGCCAACAGTTTTGCGGCTGGTCTTACCTCTCGGGTTGCAAGTCAGGTAACAGGGCCTAGCCAAAGCAATGATTCTTCCTACGAAGGCTGTGGTTCAACATCTATCATTTTCACAAGAGGAGATTCTGTACTCACCGATGATCTTACGGTATTTTATTCTCTGCTCCCCTCTAGCACAGCAACAGCAGGGCTGGATTATACCGCTCTGCCGGATTCTATCGTTATTCCTGCTGGCGTATTTGCCGATACTGTCGTTATCGACTTCTTTTCTGATAATATCATTGAAGGAACTGAAACTTTCACGCTCAAACTAAGGAACCCTTGTGATTGTAGCGAGTCAGAATTAACTATTTATATTCTTGAAACACAATCACTCACAGGCAGTATCCTTGGCCCTAGCAGTGTCTGTTCTGGTGATGGCCTGGAACTTGCAGCCATACCTATAGGCGGCACTGGCGATATTAGTTACCAATGGCCCAATGGTGACCAGGATTCTATATTCAATATCGTTCCGATGGTGGATGATACGATCCAACTTATCATAAGTGACGAATGCGGGGCTACTGACACCTTGTACCACATGGTTCATGTTCAGTCTCCAGCAGGTTTATTGGACGGAGATTTTGTTCTCTGTGATGGTCGGCCCAACGTAGCTTTACCTATTACCTTAACAGATGGAAGTAGTTTTTCTTTCGATTTCCTTTCCAATGGCTCTCCGACAACCTACACCAATATATCTGAGGGTGTTTTTCAAATACCTATTACAAATACGGGGGTCTATGAAATTACTAACCTCAGTGCAGATGGTTGTACTGGATCAACAGATGGCGAAGCTCAGGTCTTGGTCGTAGATATTACGACAACGACACAGGTTGATACCATTGATTGTTTTGGAGCAGCCAATGGAGGTATTGAGTTGTTCCCGTCAGGAGGTACTGGCGTTTACACTTACATATGGAGTCATCAAGTAGGATTAGATACTGCGATTGTAAACGACCTGGATATTGGCACCTATAATGCCTTTATCAATGATAGCAATGGTTGTTTGGATACTATTTCAGTTACGTTGGGCCAACCAGATTTGCTCGAAGTAACCATCGACACCCTCAATCTTTTTGCTGATTGTCAAAGTTTGGGAAGCCTTGAAGGACAAGTTAGTGGAGGAATTACACCTTATTCATATGCTTGGTCGGATGGAAACATGAATGCTTTAAATGATAATTTAGTCAGTGGAGCATACGACCTTATTGTCACAGATGCCAATAATTGCACCAACACACTCTCCACTACCATTATTGGCGATAGTATACTTCCAGTTGTACTCATTGATGCGATAGACTCCCTTGACTGCGCTACATCCTCCATTACGCTAGACGCTAGCAACTCAAGCCAAGGTAGCAACTATTCTTACCAATGGACAGACGCCACTAATACGATTATTCCAGCCCCGAATCCTCTCATGCTAAGTGTTACGACACCCGACACTTACACCTTAAGTATTGTAGACAATGACAATAATTGCTCAGCAACAACGAGTATACAGGTAGATGTTTATTCTTCCGATTTAAACCCAATGATTGGCGGAGCAGCCAGCCTTAGTTGTTTACAGGATACGGTTCAATTATCTGTGGCCAATCCTGATCCAGACTGGGCCTTCAGCTGGGAAGACATCAATGGCACTTCATTACTTACGAATTCGCCTACGCTGTCGGTATCCACACCTGATACTTATGTATTAATAGCGACCCAAAATGGTACATCCTGTACAGGCAGAGATACGATCATCGTTACTGGAGATTTTATTGCTCCTGAGGTTATGCTTGCCAACTTACCAGACACACTGGATTGTGATCTTAATCAGGTAGATATAGATGTAAATATCCTCAATGGATCAGGCAACTACAGCTTTCAGTGGGATGGGCCGATGGGAGGAATCAATGGAAGTTCACAAGTCGAGGATATAACCGTACTCGAACCAGGTGATTATCAACTCATCGCAGAAGATATCACCAATGGCTGTAGGGACACTTTACTCAGCACGGTATTCGAAGACTTGTCATCGCTGACCATTGATCCTATTCCTGATACGCTTTTGAACTGTTTCTTTCCCACACTAAACCTTACAGCAACAAGCCCTAATACAGGAAATCTTAGCTTTAGCTGGGAAAACCCATCGGGTATGACGATTAGTCAAACGGCTAATGCTCAAATTAATACACCGGGCACTTACCTTGTCATGCTATCAGATGCAGATAACGGATGTACCCAAACGACTCAATTCCAGGTCGCAATAGATACCTTGACACCAAGAGTTATACCAGATTTACCCGGCGATATCGATTGTAACAATGAGACTGTAACCTTGAGCACCAGCTCCGGCCCGGCAAACTATACACCTATCTGGAGAAATGCGATGGGTGACATTTTGCCCAGTACAACATGGGAACAAACGGTAGACCAAGCCGGAGGCTATTCCCTCACCATCAGGGATGAAGCGAATGGCTGTAGAAGTACTATTCTCTTTGATGTAGGAATAGATACGATTGCTCCTATTGTAAACTTCAATCTACCAGACACACTTACTTGTAGTATTGACACCATTGATATTAATTCTAATATCAGCAATGGTCCAGGGGATTATTCCTATCAGTGGAATGGTCCAGGGGGTGGTATAGTCAGTCCTTCCGATCTATCTGATGTTGCTGTTGTGCTAGCCGGAAACTATTCTCTTATTACGACCGATCAGCGTAATGGCTGTGCTGATACCTTGCAAACAATAGTTACAGAGCAACGAGAAATTCCGGTTTTCGAACCGCTCAACGATACCCTCATCAATTGTTATCAACCCAGTATTGTTATCACTGGAAACAGCAATTCTCCTGGAAGCCTTTCCTTTGGTTGGTATGATGAAAGCCAGACATTATTAAGCAGCAATGCGGACCTAATGGTCGATCAAGAAGGTACCTATACCCTAAGCTTGATTAATAACGACAATGATTGTTCTAACGAAACAAATATCAACGTAAGTACCAATTTTACCGCACCAAATGCCAATGCCGGTGATGATGTAAGCATTGGTTGTCTTGATATAAACGCTAATTTACAAGGCGAGGCAGGCCCCATCAATTGGGTACCTAACTGGGTAAGCCCTGATGGCACACCAATAAGTACCGGTAGCTGGGAACTGACCACCAACCTAACAGGCAACTTTCAACTCAACGTTATTGACACACTCAATGGCTGTACAGCTAACGATATTGTGAATGTTGCTCTTGATCAAGATGCCCCCACTGCTGAAGCAGGCCCGGCGATAAACATTCTTGATTGCTTTACCGGCAATGCAGTCATTGATCTCAGCAACTCAAGCCAAGGAGTCAATATTATTTATACTATTCTTGACGCAGCAGGTGTCACGGTAGCCGAAGGAGTTCTAAATAATTTCACAACAAGTACTCCTGGGAACTACGAGCTTGTTGTCACCAATACCGACAATGATTGCCAGTCTAGTGATATTTTTAATGTTGTTATTGAAGAACCCAGCATTGAAACCCTCATTACCAATAATATTGCTTGTGGTGAAGAAACCGGCAGTATTGTATTTGATGAAGTAAGCAACGGCAGCCCTCCATATTTGTACAGTATTGATGGCGGTGATAACTTTGTGGGTGCCCCTGTGTTTCTAAACCTGCCTATTGGTACTTACGACCTTGTTGTACAGGATATCAATGGTTGCGAAGTTTTTGCCGTAACCAGTATTAGTCAAGCTACGGGTATCAATATTTTTTTAGAGGAACAAGTAGAATTAAAGCTGGGAGAACAATACACACTGGAACCTCTTTTTGATCAAGCTATTGATCAAATCGCTAGTATTCAGTGGAGCAGCGATCCACAATTAAGCTGTACAGATTGCCTGAATCCTGTTTTCACAGCTCAACAGACCACCTTCCTTGAATTGTTCGTGACTGATGTTAATGGTTGCAGCTCAAAAGCAAAAATTCTGTTACTCGTCGACGAAACGGTTCCTGTCTATGTTCCCAATGTGTTTTCGCCTAATAATGTCGATGGCATCAACGATCGCTTCACTATTTATGGCGATCCGCAGCAAATTACAGAAATAGTCTCTCTGAATATTTTTGACCGCTGGGGTGGCTTGGTTTTTGTAAATCAAAACTTCCAAGTCAATGATCCATCACAAGGTTGGGATGGAAAAACAAGAGGGAAACGCCTTAACAAGGCCATCTTCGTCTACTGGGCAGAATTGCGTTTACAAAATGGAGAGACAATCATCATAGAAGGGGATGTCTTATTGATGGACTAAGAGACATTGTCCTTAAAGATTGGCAGTCCTTCTAAGAAAAAGCCATAGAATTCTCTTTTTTGCCAAATTTCTCAGCACCTTTGCAGAATGGAAATGTTGGTAAAAACACTGGCCGGGCTTGAAGATGTTCTTGCAGGAGAACTACAAAACCTAGGCGCAAAAAATATTACGGTCTTAAAAAGAGCCGTTACCTGTGAAGGAGATCAGGCACTGCTCTACCGAGCAAACCTATGGTTGCGTTGTGGCGTACGGATTTTAATTCCCATCAAGCAGTTCCACGCTCCCAATGAACAAGGGCTTTATGACGCTTTAAGGGAGATAGATTGGTCAAAGTATTTGCAACTGCATCAGACCTTTGCCATCCAGGCGGTTACCCAATCTCACCAGATGACTCACAGCCAGTATTTGGCACTAAAAACCAAAGATGCTATTGCAGATTGGTTTCGTGACAAAACTGGAAAACGCCCAAGTGTCAATCCCAAATCGCCAGATATTCGGTTCAATCTGCACTTAGACAGCCGTAATGAGGCGACCCTTTCGCTAGACAGTTCAGGCGATGGCCTCCACCGGCGTGGCTATCGTACCGATGGTGGTGCGGCTCCATTAAATGAAGTCTTGGCTGCAGGAATGGTCCAACTATCGGGTTGGAAAGCGGATCAGCCTTTTGTAGATATCATGTGTGGTTCTGGTACTATTCTTATCGAAGCTGCAATGTTTGCTGCCCGCCAAGCTCCAGGAATGTACCGAGATTTTGCTTTCCAAAACTGGCAGGACTTCTCGCCAGGTCTTTGGAAAGAAATAAAAATGGAAGCTCGAGCACAACGCCAACCTTACGATATTCCAATTCTTGGTTGTGACAAGGATTTCAAAGCCATCAGAATAGCAGAAAACAATATCAACGCAGCCAACCTTGGTTCGTACATCCGAGTAAAGCGTAGTAGCTTCCAGCGATTCCTCCCTCCTGAAGGGCCTGGAACGGTAGTCACCAACCCACCTTATGGTTTGAGAATTGATCCGGAAGACATCAATGGCCTTTACGGTGAAATCGGAGATAAACTAAAGACAGACTTTACGGGTTATCAGGCTTGGATACTCTCAGGTAACTTAAGAGCCATAAAAAGTGTCGGACTGCGACCTTCTCGTAAGATTCATTTGTTAAACAGTCAGATTCCCTGTAAATTTCATAAATTCGAATTATACGCCGGGACGAAGAAGGGCTAGGCGCATATCTTTAAACAACTACCGCATGAACAAATATTTATTGATTGGTTTGGGGTTCATGCTACTAGGCTGTAATTCCTTGTTTGGGCAAACAAAAGAAGTTATTGAGCAGCCAATGCTCTTGCTGCAAGAAAAGATAGCGTCTACTACTCCCCTTTCTTCTTTTATCAAAATATTCCCCGTTGGACTACCTTCTTTTTCAGAGGTATCAACGGCCCCTGCTTACTTATCTCCTTTGACGCTAAGTAGTTCCTCCTTAGCACTCGAACAACAACCTAATTGTTATTCCGCCGCAGACTTGGCTTTCTTTTGCCGATTGGAAGTAAAGCTAGAGCAGGCAACAAAAATGCCCGTTCGTTTCCGATTAGGAGATGTACAACAAGTTGATTATCTGGAAGGAAAATTCACAGGTTGGCGCTACGGATACTAAAGCCTATCTTGATAGCTTTCGTAGAAACGCAAAATTCAGACTTCACAATTTTATCGATACTGGTTATATTACTTGCTGGTTGCTGCTATGATGGTGACAAAGGGCTTTCGCACTAGCGTAAAGTACTTTTGTGTCGCTTTTTCTAACACTTAGCCGAACCACACACTAAAAAATCAACTGTCCCCATGCCCAAAAAGATCCAAAGGTTCAAAAAAATTCTTGTCGCCAATCGGGGCGAAATTGCTATCCGTATTCTCCGTGCAGCCTCTGAGTTGAAGTTGCGGACCATGGCGATGTATACCTTTGAGGACCGTTATAGCCTGCACAGATATAAAGCTGATGAAGCTTATCAAATTGGACCGGATGATGAGCCTTTAAAGCCTTATCTCGATATAGAAGCGATTATCAAACTAGCCAAAGAAAAGGGCGTTGATGCCATCCATCCAGGCTACGGTTTCCTTAGCGAAAATGTTAATTTTGCCCGTCGCTGTCGGGAAGAAGGCATTGCTTTTGTAGGGCCCAGCCCTGAGGCTATGGAACGTCTCGGGGATAAGATGGCGGCTAAAGTGCTTGCCCGGGCAGTAGATGTGCCACTCATTGAAGATTCTCAGCAGGATCTTGACAATGCTGAAATTGCACTGGCCGAAGCTCAGAGAATAGGTTATCCTATTATGATCAAAGCCGCCTCTGGTGGTGGCGGACGCGGAATGCGAGTCGTTCGCAATGATGAACAACTGGTAACGGAGTATCACGAAGCAAAAGGAGAAGCTAAGACTGCATTTGGAGACGACACCGTCTTTCTTGAAAAATATATTGAAGAACCCAAGCACATTGAGGTTCAGATACTTGGAGACCAGCAGGGCAATATTGTACACCTTTACGAACGCGACTGCTCTGTACAACGCAGGTTCCAGAAAGTTGTTGAAGTTGCGCCAAGTATTACCCTGAAAAAGGAAACGAGGGAGAAGCTTTACGAATATGCCATTCGCCTTGGCAAGGAAGTTAATTACAGTTGTGCCGGGACCGTAGAGTTCCTCGTAGACAAGGAGGAAAATATTTATTTCATTGAGGTAAATCCTCGGATTCAGGTAGAGCATACCATTACAGAAGAGATTACAGGTATTGATCTGGTGCGGTCTCAAATCCTCATCACTATGGGGTATCCTCTTGCACATAAGACGATCTTTATCAGAAACCAGGATGATGTAAAAATCAATGGTTTCGCTATTCAGTGCCGTGTAACGACAGAAGACCCTCAGAATGGCTTTAAGCCAGATTATGGCACCTTAATCGCCTATCGTTCAGCTTCCGGCATGGGTATCCGCCTCGATGCAGGTAGTGCGTTCCCTGGTGCTAAGATCAGCCCCTATTTTGACTCCATGCTCGTAAAGGTTACCGCTTGGGGTAGAACGCTTGACGGAGCTAGTGAACGTCTTCACCGTGCCTTACGTGAATTCCGTATTCGTGGTGTAAAAACCAACATTGGGTTCTTGCTAAATCTTTTGCAAAATCCAACTTTCAAGAAAGGACAGGCGACGGTAGGTTTTATTCCTGCCCACCCCGAGCTACTAAAAACACCCAACTGGAAAGACCGCGGCACCAAACTGGTGAGCTATCTCGCAGAGGTTAATATCAACGGTAATGCTGATGTTAAATACCACGACAAAACGAAGGTTTTCCTAAAACCTCAGGTGCCTGCTTTTGTAAAAGAAAATCCATTCCCGCAAGGCAGTAAAGATCGTCTTACGCAATTAGGCCGCGAAGGTTTTATCGCAGACCTAAAGGCAGACTCGAAAATTCATTACACCGATACTACCTTCCGCGATGGGCACCAGAGTTTACTAGCGACGCGCATGCGCACTTTTGACATGCTCCAGGTTGCCGAAAGCTTTGCCCAACAGCACGGTGCCGACGTCTTCAGTATGGAAGTATGGGGCGGTGCTACTTTTGATGTGGCCATGCGTTTCCTCAAGGAAGACCCCTGGAAACGATTAGCTCAGCTACGCAAAGCAATGCCTAACGTACTGTTGCAGATGCTTTTGCGTGGATCAAATGCAGTAGGCTATACTGCTTATCCAGACAACTTAGTTGTTCGCTTTATTGAGGAAGCTGCCGAAACGGGTGTTGATATTTTCCGCATTTTCGACTCCCTTAACTGGGTCGATAATATGGCCACCAGTATTAAGACCGTGAGGGAAAACACCAACAGTTTGGCCGAAGCCTGTATCTGTTATTCCGGGGATATTACCGATCCTGGCAAGACTAAATTCACCCTTCAGTATTACCTGGACATGGCCAAGGAGCTGGAGGATCACGGTGCTCACATCATCGCCATTAAAGACATGGCAGGACTATTGAAACCGTTAGCGGCAGAGCTTTTGGTTAGCAGGTTAAAAGAAACTGTCGACACGCCGATTCACTTGCATACGCATGATACGAGTAGCATACAAGCGGCAACCTATCTAAAAGCTATTGAAGCTGGCGTAGATGTGGTGGATGTATCAATAAGTGCCCTCTCGGGGCTCACTTCACAGCCCAATTTCAATTCTGTGGTCGCGATGATGCAAGGCCATGAACGGGAGAACAAAATTGACTTGCCTTCACTCAATGCTTACAGTGCTTACTGGGAAAGCGTGAGGGCTTACTACTACCCTTTCGAGACGGAGTTACGCGCCGGTACTGCCAGCGTTTACGAGCACGAAATCCCCGGTGGACAATACTCGAACCTGCGGCCACAAGCCCGGGGATTGGGGTTGGAAGAACAGTTTGAAACCATCAAAGCCAATTACCAAGCGGCCAACGATCTTTTTGGTGGCTTAATCAAGGTGACTCCTTCTTCCAAGGTCGTGGGAGATATGGCCATGTTTATGACCAGCAACGACCTCACAAAGGAAGACGTTCTCGAAAGAGGCAACAAGCTGGCCTTCCCTGACAGTGTAAAAGCACTGATGCGTGGAGATTTGGGTCAGATAAACGGAGGGTTTCCTAAAGAGATTCAACAGCTGGTCCTCAAGGAAGAAGTCCCTTACACCGAGCGCCCTAATGCTCACATGGAACCCATTGATTTTGACAAGGAACTCAAGGCTTTCAAAAAGAACTTCGGTAAGGATTTAGGGATCAAAGATTTACTTTCCTATCTGCTTTATCCCAAAGTTTATCAAGATTATTCCGACTTCCGCGAAGAGTTTGGTGAAATCAGCAACTTGCCTAGTCCTGCTTTCTTTTATGGTTTGAAACCTAATGAAGAAATCATGGTGACCATTGCTCCTGGTAAAACCATCATGATCAGGTATCTCAACAGCACTGCTGCTGATGACCTGGGTAACAGACTCGTATTCTTTACTTTAAACGGGCAGACTCGGTCTGTACAGCTTCGCGATCGCAATCTGAAGGTTGAGCGTGTAATGAATCGTAAAGCCAGTGGCGATAAAGAAATCGGCGTACCACTGCAAGGAAATCTCAGCAAGATATTGGTGAAAGAAGGGCAGGAAATCAAAGAGAATGCTCCTCTATTCATCATTGAAGCGATGAAAATGGAGAGTACTATTACTTCGCCCGTAGCCGGTATCGTGAAGAAGGTTCACTTGAAAGAGAAGACGCTGGTACAGCAGGATGATTTGGTAATAGAGTTGGAATAAGCGCTAAGAACTTGTTCCATTTGGTAAGGTGTAAGTCACTATTTTAAATTAAATATTGATTTTAAAAAATTGATTGTTAATTTTAGTGAATTACACCTTACTAAACACCAACTAATGCGCACTCTCAAATTTTTCTTCTCAGTTCTATTTCTTTTTCTAGGCATTTATTCCCCAATCATCGCCCAAGATTACATTATGGACGGCAGTCCAATAACGGATTGTAGCGGCGTTTTTTTTGATCCAGGAGGAGACGATGATTACGAAGCTAACACGACCCTCTCTACATTGATTTGCAGTGATGGTACAGGAAGCACTCATAGCTTATTGCAGTTTTCTAGCATCCAGGTGCTGCCTGGCGATACCCTGCGATTCTATGACGGCAACGATGCCTCTGCGCCATTGCTCACCCCGCCGGTGAGCATTCATTCAGGTATTCCATTTTCCGTGCAAGCGACAGCCGCTAATTTGACCGGTTGCCTTTACGTGGAATTTAGCAGTGATGATGAAGGGGAAAGCGATGGTTGGGAAGCTACAATTGCCTGCTTATCCTCCTGTCAACCCATAATAGCGGACATAGCGAGCATGCCACCTGCCATACCGAACACCCCTTTTATCGATATCTGCCCTGGCGATACAGTACGCTTTGATGCACAAGCCATTTTCCCTCAGAACGGACTTGTTTATCCTCAAGACTTGACGACCAGTACGATCAATTGGCAGTTTGGTGACGGAACCTTTAATAACAGCTCTCAGGTTGAGAAGGTCTTTACCGAGCCTGGATTCTATTTGGTGCAACTGAACATTACCGATGAAATGGGTTGTCCTACCGTAAATATTCCTTTCCGTTTTGTCAGGGTGTCTCCGGGAATTAGCCTTGCTGCAAGCGAATTGCTACAAGATACCTATTGCTGGGGCGATACTATTCTATTGTATACCCTGCTCGACTCACTTAATAACATTCCCGGTTTTACCCTTCTACCTTCCACTTTGGTTACTTACAGTGCGGGAGCACTTGGTGACACGCTACTGCTGCCCGATGGGTCAGGAGGACAATATGAATCGGCGATTACTTTTAATCAGTTTCCGGCAGGTGCTACCGTCGGTGACGAAAATCCATTAGACAGCCTTTGGATGGATTTAGAACATTCCTACTCCGGAGACTTGGACATAGAATTGGTTTGTCCCAATGGAAATAGTATTTATCTACTAGACTACCCTAGCGGAATTGGGTCTACCAACTTTGGAGAACCCTTTGCCAATAACCCTGTTGACGGTGTATCTTCCGATATCACTTTTGGTATCCCCTACCGATACACCTTTGTTCCAGAAAGCACCAATGGCACCTTGATCGAATTTGATGTCAACGCCCCAACTTATTCTTACACCACAGTTCCCAGTGATGTCGATGGCAACATTTACACCTATACGGACACTTATTTCCCGGCAGGAAGCTACGAGCCTGAAGATAGCTTCAACGATTTGCAAGGCTGCCCATTAAATGGAGAATGGAAGATAAGAGTAACAGATAATTTAGGCCTGGATAATGGCGTCATCTTCTCGTGGGGGATCAATGTAGAAGGCGAGATTGAAGCTAATGGAGAAGAAATCGTAAGCGCTGCTACCTGGTACTGGGAAAATAGCGACGATATCCTCTTTCAAAACCTGGACAGTATTATTATCCTCCCACTAGGCATTGGCCTGACGACCTTACAGTTTACCATTGAAGATAATCTAGGCTGCCTTACCGATACCACCATCACACTGGAAATCCTCCCCAGTGATGATCCAAACTGTATGGTTAACGATGCCGAATACCTTTTAGAGAACGACGCCTGGGCCATCTACCCCAACCCTTTCAATGACAACTTCACGGTAAAAATTAACGATTCTCCGGCCCGCTATCAGCTTGAAGTCTACAATGCTTTAGGTCAAAAAACGATAAGCAAGAATTTTGCAAATGAGGAAAATATTTCTACAGAAAATTGGTCCGCAGGTATCTATTTTTTACGAATAAAAGATCAAGAAGGCCACGTTTTGGTAGTGGATCAGTTGGTGAAGGTGCGGTAGTGGTGTACTGAAATCAGAGTAAGGAGCTGGATGAATGAATACTCATTTATAGTACCTATGAAAATGAATCCCAAACAGTATTTTTTGACACTGGGAGTAATACTCTTATTCTTAGGATTTGTACTCCTATTTTCCTTAAATAGTACAACAACTCTCCATTTTGGAGCAGGTATTGTTGATGTCTTCTATTGTTTTGGTATTGGTATTCTTGAGGTAATATTGTTGGTGTACCTTTTGGATAACATCTATTACAAAACAGTTAAAGTCATAGAATTACAGCATTATGAAATTCTTGTTTTTTATGTTATAATGTCTCTACTGATATTCCTCAAATTTACATTTCTAAGAGGCTCAATGAGTCCTTGGAATGGTCAAATTTTTTTTTAGATCGCCCGACGACTGATTAGTTATCTGATTTGTGCGTGAGTATGGCCGAAGAGCCTGCACTAAGTGCAATATAGCCTCCCAGTCAGCAGATAACTAGCTAGTAGCCGCCGGTTGGGAGACCAGCGAAATATACATGTTAGTTTGGAAACTAACATGCGCGATGCAATACTACCCCTAATTATGAAAAAGTTCATTGACCTCTATGTAAGTCTTTTTGTTGAGATCTCCGAGTTCAGAAGAATTAACATGCATGGTAAGAATAATGAATTCCCAACGCTGCTTTTAATATCTATCATTAGTTACTTGTACCTAGTAATTATACTGTATTTATTATCCTATCTAATGGGTTTTCAAGCAGAGTTCTTCTTGGTTATGGGAAATAAATACTGCTCACTAGTATTCTTAACCACCAGTGCTTTCATACACTGGTGGTTATTTTTTAAAAAATACGGACTTAGTCAAATATCAAACGATGTTGAAGATATATCTAAGGGAAAAATGTTTTTTCATAGAAAGATAAGGAAAGGGGCAATGATTCTGTACGTAACATTACCATTCGTTATAACCTTCTCATTTCTCTTATATAAATCTATTAATGGTTAGTGTTTTATTTTAATACGCTCATACAAAAGGAGATAGAATCTGTGATTTCACCTAGTTATTAGAGGCTGAATCACAATGGCTAACATCTATAAAGTAGTTGTAACGCATGATGCAAAAAACAACCTTCGCGAGATTATCGAGTACAAAGGGTAGCTAAAAAAAATACCGTAAATTTAGGCCGGTTACGAGCTTGTTTAGACCTTATTCCTACTGCGAACTAACGCTTTACGAACCTGACTTCGCTGCAAAATACTCGTTTAGCCCGCTAAACTCGAATTTTGCAGCTTCGCCAGAACCGTAAATCTTTAATTCTCGTGACGAAAGCGTTCAAAACAAACTCTTAAAAATCCTAAAACATGCGTTTCCCCAAAAGCTTCCTTTTCCTACTCCTTTTTTCCCTGAGTAACATAAGCTTCCTGTTTGCTGCCGATTATTTTTGGATCGGTGGAAGTGGCAACTGGTCAGATATCAGCCATTGGGCTACCAGCTCTGGTGGTGCCATCACCCATCCACAAGCACCAACTGCCGATGATGATATTTTCTTTGATGGAAACTCCTTCACTGCACCAGGGCAAACGGTGACTATGAATACCGATATCATTTTTTGTCGAAGCATGAGTTGGGTGGGCGTCACCAATAACCCGACCTTTATTGGTGGTGCCAACGTGACCTTAAACATTTATGGCTCGCTAGACTTGGCGCCTACCATGACCTTCTCATTTACCGGGCGAACAGTCTTCACAGGCACACTCCCTACAAATACCATCAGCTACGGTACGCAGCCAGCCGGGCAAGACGTCTTCTTTGATGGTACTGCCACCTGGCTACTCAACAGTGGGATTACCGTAGACAGCGCTTTTGTCTTAAACGAGGGCAACCTACAAACCAATGGTCAAAACATTGATTGCAAATACTTTGAAAGTCGTACCAATAACAACAGAACGCTAGACTTAGCGGGGTCGATTATCACCATTCGTGGTACTACAATTGATCCTTTTAGCGGGAATGTCCCAGAGCAGATCATCCAGCCACTGCGGTTGCATGCAAGCAATCTGACGATGATTGCTGGAACCTCCACCTTTATCCTTATTGATCCGGTCGTTGATATTTGGATGGAAGGGCCTGGTGTTATTAATTTCAATCGAGTGATCCTAAGCAGTCCGATGGGGAATAGTCGCATTATTCCTTGGATACCTAGTGGCAATGGTGCCGATGCGCCTACCATGAACTACAACGAGCTGGATCTCTTTCACCTGACCCTACTCAACGGCAGCCCCACCATTGGTAATCTTATTTTACACCCCGGTCAACGTTATCAATTTGAGGCTGGCGAAACCTTTACGCTAGGGGCGATTGATGCACAAGGCGATTGTCTACAAAGCATCGGAATAGAATCTAGCTCCGCTGGTAATGCGACCAACTTTGCTACAGGCAGTAACGTGGCGGTCGACTTCGTCTCCCTTCGTGACATAAATGCTACGGGAGCTTTCACCGCCGATAACGTGGTCGATTTAGGCAACAATACAGGTTGGACACTCAATCCACGCCCCTCACAAGATTTCTTCTGGGTAGGCGGTACTGGCAACTGGAACGACCCTATGCACTGGTCATTTACCAGCGGCGGACCGGGCAGTGGTTGTATTCCCTCCCAATTGGATGACGTGTATTTTGACGCCAACTCCTTCAATGCCGCTGGCCAATCTGTAACCATAAATGTAGAAAACGCCTACTGCCGGAGCATGGACTGGACAGGAGCTACCAATATGCCCGACCTTACTGGTTTAGCCAATAATTCACTGCGATTGGGTGGTTCGCTGACTTTTATAACAGCCATGCAACACACCTTTGCGGGTGCTTACTACTTTGAATCCGACCAACTAGGGAACACCATCACCAGTGCCGGGCAGCCCTTTAATTTTGATGTGAATTTTTCCGGCACCGGAGGCGAATGGATTCTTCAAGATGATTTGTACGTAGACTTCAACCTCTATTTCTTTTCTGGTATCCTGCGCACCAATGACCAGGATATGGAAGTCAATCGCTTCTATTCCGAATTTGCTAGCCCACGGGAATTGTACCTTGGGTCCTCTTATATCCGGGTAAATCTTCATAATTTCTTCGCGCCTATTTGGGAGGTTAACACCGACAATCTGTTACTCGATGCCGGAACCTCAACCATTGAGCATCTGGGACAATTTTCCTCACTACACCGAACCTTTGGCAGTGCCACAGCAGCCTACCACAAGGTGATCTTTAGCTCTTACGAAGGCCGCCTGTTTTCCTTAATTGATTTTCCAGGTACGGATGTAACCATCGATTCTCTATGGTTTTACCAAGAAGGAGCTATTTCCGGTAATAACACCGTCGATTACTGGTACCTGGCTCCCGGCCATCAATACAATTTTGTTAGTGATGTCACCCAAACCATCAATGAGCTGGATGCCAATGGTAATTGCCTAGATGGAATGATCTATATTCGTACCAACAGCACCGGCTATACCACCAACTTCAACATTGCTAACGATCATACTTTTGATCGTATCTTTCTACACGGTATCATACAAACCGGCACCGGGAATTTGCAAGCCAACAACTCAATTGACGATGGTGGGAATGTAAACTGGAACTTCGCCAACTTTGCTGGTCGAACCCTCTATTGGGTAGGCGATGCCGGAGACTGGAACGACGAAAACAATTGGTCGCTAAGCTCAGGTGGCCCTGGCGGCGAGTGTATCCCAACCCCAATTGATGATGTTATTTTTGATGCCAATTCATTTTCTTCGGTCAACCCTTTAGTGAATAACTTGCTAGGCAACAATATGTATTGCCACGATATGACCTGGGAGGCAGGCATTGCCAATACACCTAATTACAACTCCAATTACCTACAGATATTTGGTTCATTGACCATCGAAAGCCTAATGACCTGGAACGTTTTCCTCATTAAATTTAACGGCAGTAATAATCATACGATAACAACTACGGGAGTAAGGCTCTACACCCTCTTTTTTGAAGGAACTGGTTCCTACCAACTTACCGACCCATTGAATGCATCTACGATTAGTCTCAACCGTGGCACCTTTGATACCAACGATCAATCCATTCTCGCAGAAGATATTGTAGCAGTAGGTCTACCCAATCCAAAAACCTTACTGTTACGAGATTCAGAAATAGAACTGACTGGTAACAATCCAAGTCCGTTTATCTCCACTTTTACCGTCTTCTCATCAGGGCTTGATTTACAGCCTGGTAACTCTAATATCTATTTCACCAATACCTTACCCGGCATCCGTTTTGACTATCCACTTTCACTGAACAATGTTTACTTCACGGAGCCAGCAGGAGACGCCACGATTGACACAGACAATGGTACATTCAATGCGATTACCCTTAATGGGAATGCACGATTGTTGCGCCAACAAAGTATGGACACTCTCCTGTGTGCGCCGGGAAAAGCCTACCGTTTTGACGCTTTCTTCACCCAGACGATCAATGAATACTGGCAGATCATTGGCAACAACTGTACGCCGATCAGCTTGTCTTCGACCATGCTCAATTCGCTAGCCAACGTAAATATGCCTGCTAGTGGCAATATCCTTGCCGACTTTATCCAGATGCGCGACATACAGGCCGTAGGTGGCGCTAACTTCCTCGCAGGAGCCCGCAGTACGGATATTGACAACACCAACGTAGGCTGGATCTTTGACAGTGCACCAGAGTTTATCGACGTAGGTTTCCTGGGGCCTGACCAAGCACTTTGCAATGGTGATCCATTGACTCTAAATGCCTATTCCTACACCATAGGAGAAACCTACCTCTGGCAAGATGGCTCCACCGATTCTACTTTGGTGATTACACAATCAGGTTCTTATGCCGTAGAGGTTAATTTTCAGACCAGCTGTGTTATAAGAGATACCATTGAAGTCATTGCCGCCCAAGATTTCGCAGTAGACCTTGTAGATGACCCGATAGTTTGTAGTGGTGAAACGCTTACGCTAGAGCCCGGTATTACCATTAATGGTGCAAGCTACTTATGGCAAGATGGGTCTACCGATCCTACTTTTACGCTAAATGCGGCTGGAGAATACAGCGTGGTCGTCAATATTGGCGGCTGTGAGGCCGGTGATACCACCATGGTTAGCCTGGCTACGGCCCCCATTGTCGACCTTGGTTTAGATATTAATCTTTGTGATGGAGAAACCTTTGACTTGACCTCTAATGTCACCGCAGATACTTACCTATGGCAAGACGCAAGCACTAATAATAGTTTTTCCGGTAATGCGCCCGGAATCTACTGGCTGGAAGCAGCCAACAGTGGTTGTAGCACCCGCGACACCGTACTCGTCAACTATTCTAGTGTACCAATCATTGACTTAGGCAATGATACCTTAGTGTGTGACCAGCCCAGTCTTATACTAGGATTTCCTGCTTCTGATATTAGCTATACTTGGTCAACAGGAAGCACAATGAATGGGATCACCGTCTTCCAATCCGACCTTTATTGGGTAGAGGGCAACAGAATGGGCTGTAGCAGTCGCGACTCCATTAACGTTACTTTCCAGGATAATCCAACCATTGAGTTTGGCGATGAAATATTTGCCTGCCAGGGAGATGTGATCAACCTCACTTCCCCTGCAGTAGCCGATGCTTACGCTTGGAGCGACGGAGATATGGATGCTAATTTTTCAACGACCACAGCAGGCACCTATTTTCTTGATGCTACCTTTGGAAGTTGTATCGTCCGAGAGTATTTTGAGGTCATCCTAAGTGATGGTCCTGTAATTACACCATTAGGTGCTGACACTACACTTTGTGAAGGCGAAAGCCTCAACCTGATGGCTATTACAGATAGCGGCACCGTCTCATGGCAGGATGGGAGTACGGCAACTAACTTTACGGTTAGCAATGCTGGAGAATATTGGTTTATAGCCGACAACATGGGCTGTACCGCCAGCGACACCATTCTTGTAGCAATAACAGACCTACCAGAACTCGACTTTGATCCATTTTACGAAAGTTGTGAAGGCAGTACTTTTACACTAGATTCCCCAATAACAGCAGATAGTTACCAGTGGAGCAATGGTGACACTGGCCCCACTTTTACGGAAACTACACCTGGAGGTTATGACCTGACCGCCACGATTGGTAACTGTACTTTAAACGATGATTTCACCCTTAACTTTCTGACTGCTCCAGCAATTGACTTGGGTCCCGATCAAATGCCTTGTGAAGGTGCTCCAGTTGTATTAAATGCAGGCCAAGATGGCCTTTGGCAGGATGGTTCCTCCTCTTCTGTTTACCTTGTTGAAGACAGCGGCCTCTATTTCGTACAAGTAGCCAATGGTGACTGTACTAGCCGCGACTCTGTAGTTATTGATTTCCTTCCTTCTCCTGATTTTGATCTAGGAAGCGACATCATCGCCTGTGAAGGGGAAGCTATTTCGCTCAATGCGCCTTCAAACCTTGGCGCCATAAGCTGGGACGATGGAAGCACAGACCAAAATCGAAATCTAAATACTCCTGGCATCTATTGGCTTGACATCACCGGCGCAAATGGCTGTATCAGTCGCGACTCGGTCAATCTAGCTTTTGCACCGCTCCCTTTACTGGAATTAGGAATGGACACTATCGTGTGCGAAAACCAGTCTTTTGAGGTACAACCAGTGGTTGGTCAAGGAGTCTTCCAGTGGTTTGATGGCACAACAAGAGACAACTATCTAGTGGAAAGCCCTGGATTAATTACCGCTACTTTGGATAATAACGGGTGTATTATAACAGACTCAATTCTCGTCCAATTCAAGGAATGCAAAGTTTTTCAAGCTTTCATACCAAACATCTTTTCACCCAATGAAGATGGTGTCAACGATGCTTTCTTTATCCAAGTAGACCCATCCGTACTCGTTTTGGAATACGAATTACAAGTCTATGATCGCTGGGGCGGTCAAATCTTCGTGAGCAATAATCTCAGCGAAGGCTGGAATGGCAAAACACGCGGAGAGTTAATGCCCGCCGGGGTCTACGTTTATTTTGTCAATATCACCTACAGTGATGATCTTGGCATCAACAAGGAGGTTTTGATGGGGGATGTGACTTTGGTTAGATAAAATGGTTGGATGGTTGGAAAAAACCACTTGCAATTAGGTTTTGCCATTAGACTGAACAGTCTAGCTATCAGGGAATGGGCCAAGCTTATCCTGTTTTCTTACGTTCTTAGCTAGGTATTGTTCTCTACATTCTAAATATTAATATCGAAATAGTTTGGGTACCTACGATAATGCTTAAAATACTGATTTAAAATCCTTTTCGAAATCTCTGGGTCATTATCCAATTGAAAAGGTAAAATTTCATCATGGATTTCATCGATCGATTTACAATACAATTTTGAGTCAATTAACAATCTCTCTTTTAATGAGAGGCTCGGAATATTTATTTTTTTTACATCTTCAGAGTTATCCGGCATGAATTCCCAGTCGGAATTAAGAGAAACTCTAGTTCGCTCTATTTCAGTCTCGCTACCATAGAGTTTATATGCAACATTTAACATCTTATGAGTACCATCACTATAAGCAAAAGACAACACATTTAAAGCGTACAAATCCTCCCGCAAGCCTGAAATCAAAGACAATTCAACTCCTCTTCTAATTACATTAACAAACTTCTTGTTTGTTATATCGTTTTTATCAAATTTTTCGTCATCAAAATATTCACTAATCTGAGATCTTATTCTTTTAAACCTTCTCTCTTGTAATTCTTCACCAGATTCTTCATTACTCTGTCTTTGCCCTAATGAGGTTGGATTCACATTTATTGTTATCTTAACCAGATCACCGCTATTAAGTGTTGACACTAACGATTGGAACTCACTAAGTTGTTCGTATCTTTCATTAGCTGCGGCATAGTCTAACCAAATTATATAGTCTTCTTCAGGGTATCGCTCATCTATATCAGCAAAATTAGATATCATTTCATTTACGGACTGTAATTCGCAATGAATGCAACCAGGTCTTAAATTAAATATTTGTCGATCAAATACATTCGGATCGGATTCTATTGAATAGAGTTTCTTAAACCCCAATTCATAGTGCATCAGCTTATGATCTACTAACTGTGGACCTCCCATAGATATATATGCATAATTATCTCTTGGTTTATCACAAAGGAGACTAAGCAAATCGACAAAAAGACGACGCTCGATGTGCTTGTTCGGTCTGAGGTTATATGAAATATTTTCACCGGCCATTAGAGTTCTTCTTTAGCAAGTTCGTATTGCTTTTCAAAAGCAAAATCTCCGATATCGGAGGGATTTGCAGCGGAATCACCATATATATATTCAGCTACTAATTTTACTTCTTCTTTTTCCCTATAAAATGTTATCCTTACTTTCGTGTTTCTTCTTGCTGGTTTAGGTAAACTAGGATTTACTCTTTTCTCATTGAATCTTCCTTTCGGTACAGCACGCCAGCTTACCTTCTCTTCATTTTCATTGATCATTTTGATAGGATCTTGATAGGTCGCTTTCTCGAAAAATGACTTTACCTCGCTTTCTTTCCCTTTCCATTGATTGGTGAAGTCCGTAAATTTTTTCACTCCTTCCTTTATGTATTCTAGTGCGTACCAATAAATTTTTGCAGAAAGATTCAATCCTCTTTTTGTCGTTGTAAGTGGCAGGTTTTCGCTGTTAGCGCTACTAAATCTAACTATTCCTGCAATCGGTAAGAACTGATTATGGAATGATGGGACAGGCTTACTTCCCCAACCCGTAATGTGAGATTTATCTCTAAAAAGTACTATTCTATCATTACATATAATTGTAATTCCTGCATTTGCAGCTGATCGACTTAGCCTATTTTCTTCTTCTACTTCGTCTATTGAAGCAAGTGGCCTGTAGAACCCAATAGCAATATCAATCATTACATCGTTATACTCCGATTTGAGCTGATAAGTTTCAATACCGTCTTTTTGATCTTCTATCTCATCTGTTTGAAGAAGATCAAAAGAAACTGGTGAAACCTCCACATCATTCACCGTTACAACAAATCCTTTTTTGATGATGAGTGCAAAAATTCGACCTACCTCATCTCTCAACTCTTTTGCAAAGCCTCTACGCTGTGAAAAGCGATCAGATATCTCATCATGAAGATTGTTTACAATTATTGATGTCCCTTCATGACTCGTCCCTAATAATTTCAGGTTTTCCAAATTAAGCATCCAATCATTATCATCTTCAAGCCATTCTGGAGGTATTTCCACTGTATACCTATTTTCTTTATGTTGACTTTCAACAAGTATATGCGTCCCCATTTTAAAGACTGCTCTTTTCATTCCAATTCCATACATTCCAACAGTCTCTAACTGTGCATCTCTCTCAGGATTAGTTCTTCCGAATTTAAACGCTTCTTCAATTGCTATTTTCATTGGAATACCTCCACAATTATCATGGATTTCGAACTTCTGTTCATCTAAAACAATATCTGCTCGGAACCCTTTATATACATTTTCACCTTCTAACGTTTTTAGGTCTTTGGACCTAACTACACCATCTATGCAATTATCTAGTAGATCAAGAATTGCGTCTTTTAGTTCAATGTCGCGAGTTAGACTATTTACAAAGAACCTCTTTGTGGGTGTTGCTTGTACAGGAGTGCTCATTCTAACTTAAAATTTTTGCGATCGTATGCCCTATGGACTCCGATAAATGTGGAGGTACTGAATTTCCTATTTGCATCATTCCATACCATTTCGTAGGGTAAAATACGAACCAATCCGGAAATGAATGTAATCTTGCAGCTTCTCTTGTCGTAATACATCGATTAAACACTGGATGAATGGGCCTGGGAGCCATAAATTGGCCCATTCCTCTTTTTGTACCTGCTCTCAGTGTTGGACTTAAACCATCCAGCGCTAACCTCTTATATCTACTAATAGGCTCCCTATTCCCTGGAGTTGTAGCTGCAAATCTTTTTACTACTTCAGGTGTGTGGTTTGTAGTCATACATCCAGTTAGACATTGAATTTTATTCAAAGCACCTGTGATATCTATATCATCAGCAGTAGCATTAGATAACTTTTTAGAGTATGAAGAAGACTTGCCAAATCTTCCATTATAGCAATCTGAGGTATTAGGTTCTAAATTTACATCTAAAATATCACACAATGCATCTCTTACCGTAACGTATTTATCAGTACAAAAACCAGATCTAACTTTAGCTGTTATACGTATAGAGTCAATTTTATTTTTCAGCCCAATAAAAAATACTCTTTTGCGGTTTTGAGGAATAAAGAAATCCATAGCATTTAGTACCAAAGGATCGTATACAGTATATCCATTTTTCTTTAGAAATTCCGAAAAACTTGCAAGGCGGTCAGAGAATTTTTTATTCAAAATCCCACTTACATTTTCCATGATAAAACACCTAGGATTCAGTTGAACTACTAATCTTGCGAATTTCATGATTTGATCATTCCGCAAATCATCAACTTTCTGCTTGCCACCATTTGAAAAACCTTGACATGGTGGTCCACCAAACACAAGATCTAAATCACTGCAATCCACACCGAAATCATCTATATCGAAATCAATATTCGATATATCTTGTACGATAGATAAATTACCTAAGAAATTCTTATTATAAGTTTCAACATGCCTCCAATCAATCTCAAATGCAGCCTTAACATCAAACCCTGCTCTCTTCATACCTAAACTGAACCCCCCAACACCTGAATAAAATTCGATTGCTTTCATTCCTATTATTATTTTCGTAGGACAATGATACGAACGACGGTTCTACTTTACCAAGATTATAGCTCAGTACTTCTAATTAACTGTGGTAAAATAGCGGTAAAAAATGAGGTTCTCTGACAATTTTTGTGTGCGATAGAGCTCTGGTTAGCATCGGTCTACAAAAGACACTGATAATCAAAATGTTGCAACGATTCGTTTTATCGTAATATCAGCTGACCGCAAAAAATATCAGAAAACCAAAAATGATAAAAACATTTACGACTTGCTACTATGAAAATCATAAACCTATGGTCAAGCCCTAGAAATATATCTACGGCTTTGATGTACAGTTTTGCACAACGGCCAGACACAACGGTCGTTGATGAACCCTTGTATGCCTACTACTTAGCGCATACCAATAGCGAGGCCGAACATCCAGGGGTTCCCGAAATTATGGCTAGCCAATCAGCTGATGGAGATGACGTGGTGAATAAGGTAATTATGGGTGGCCACTACCCTACTCCTGTTGTTGTACACAAGCAAATGACGCACCATTTACTTGATTTGAATCGCAGTTTTCTACACCAATGCGATAACGTGATGCTCATCCGCGATCCGCGGGCTATCCTGGCTTCCTATACCAAGGTTATCAAGCAACCTACGCCCTATGATATCGGCATTCCTCAGCAAGATGATTTGTATGCTTATCTGAAGGAACACCACCTGCTAAAAGCCATCGTTGATGCTCGAATATTGCTACAAAACCCCAGGGATATTCTACAAAAGCTTTGCGATCAACTAGAGATTCCATTCACAGAACAAATGCTTAGCTGGACCGCAGGAGCACTTCCTGAAGATGGCGTTTGGGCCAAATACTGGTACAGCAATGTTCATTCCTCCACCGGATTCAAACCTTATCAGGAGAAGATTATTGAACTGCCAACGCATTTAGAGGAGATTGCACAGCAATGCCTGCCAGCTTATGAGATGTTGTTGAGAGAGGAGTTATTGGTGAGATGAGGTTTTGGTACATGGTACTAGGTACCTGGTACTTGGATTCAAAAAGCGCTCCATCCGAGTCAGAGTTGATTGGTTCTGAATGCGCTTAAGTTCGTGCCCAATTAAAGGGATCTACGTGTCCTCCTTTGGAGGAGGTGCCCGAAGGGCGGAGGAGGGTTGCCCTAGTCGCAAGGGCAACCCTCCCTCGATCCTGTGGATCGGTCCCTCCAGCGGGACACATTTGTTCCTGCTAGTAGCATGAATACCATTGGTTAACGGAGGTGGCATTACGTTAATCTGGCTTTTGGAGGACGTTCTTTGGTAAAAGGCATAGAACCAATCAACTCTGCATCCAAGTACTAAGTACTTTATACCGTTCAAATCCCTATTTCGCCCTCAAAAACAAAAGTTGCCGGACCACACAACCAAGGTAAAAAGACGTTACCATCATAATCCACTTTTACTTCCAATGCGCCACCTTTGGCAAGAACGGGCACGGTGAATTGCCCCGGCTTTCCATTGCGTTGAACGGCTACAATTGCCGCTGCGGTAACGCCCGTGCCACAGGCTAGTGTCTCTGCTTCAACCCCACGTTCATAAGTCGAAATGGTTAGGCCTTTGACATCGCCATTAATGAAATTAACATTGGTACCACCGGGAGAAAAGGTTTCGTTATTTCTCAATGCACGCCCTTGGGCATCTACATCAATGTTGGCCAAATTGTCGTGCCACTCCAAATAATGGGGAGAACCCGTATCCAAAAAGCAGCCATTAAGGACTGTTTCAATTTTGTCCACTTTGCCCATCTCCAACTGAATCCAATCAGGGCGTTCAACTATTGCCCGGTGGATTCCGTCTACGGCATGGAAAATCGTTTTTTCTGCAATCACCCCTAACTGGAAAGCATACGCCACCAAGCAACGCCCTCCATTACCACACATAGTGCTGGGCCGTCCGTCCGAGTTGTAGTATTTCATCTCGAAATCCAGCTCAGGGTGCGGCTCCAATAGCATGAGGCCATCACCACCAATACCGAAACGTCGATCACAGAGGCGGGCAATGTTCTCCACAGAAAGGTCTGTCAAAACAGCGCCTTCCAAATGATTGACAATAATAAAATCATTGCCCGCACCCTGATATTTTACGAAAGAAAATTCCTTCATAACTATCTTTTCCAAAAGCCTTTAAACAAGTCCCAAATATCTTCCTTGGGTGGATTAGCATAGATCGTCACTCGCTCTTTCTTGACGGGATGGATAAAGGAAAGTTGACGACAATGCAGATTGATATTACCGTCTAAATTGGTCGTAGTAGCGCCGTATTTAATATCTCCTCGAATAGGTGTCTTATTCTTAGACAGCTGTACTCGAATCTGGTGAGGGCGCCCCGTTTTGGGCTTCACTTCCTGCAATGAGTAGGTACTGATGCGGCCAAGCATCTTATAAGTCAACTCTGCTTTTTTAGCACCATCAGCACGATTACTCATAAAGTCGAAAGCTTTGGCAAAGTTTCGATCTTTCTCTTTACGGATATAATGAACCAACTCTCCCTCCATAGGGTCGGGTTGAAGCTCCGTAATCGCCCAATAGGTTTTGTCGACCTCACGTTGCTTAAACAACTCGTTCATTCGCGTCAGGCCCTTGCTGGTCCGTGCAAATAGCAGAACGCCGCTTACCGGGCGATCCAAACGGTGAATAACGCCAAGGAAGACGTCACCAGGTTTGTTGTATTGAACTTTGATGTAATTCTTTACATATTCCGCCAAAGTAGTATCTCCGGTATGGTCACCTTGAACCAGGTAGCCCGCAGGCTTGTTAATGGCAATGAGGTGGTTATCCTCGTAAAGCACTTGTAAGTGCATAGTTTCTTGAATTTAGGCCACAAAATTATGAAATTATCTCTAGGGTTTTCTCCTTGTCCTAACGACACTTTTATTTTTGATGCTTTAGTCCACCAAAAAGTCGATACTGAAGGGCTCGAATTCGACGTAATACTGGCCGATGTAGAGGAGTTGAATCAAAAAGCAGTACAAGGCGTTTTAGACATTACCAAGCTTAGTTATCACGCTTACGCTCACTTGACCAATCAATATATATTGCTCGATGCAGGCTCCGCGCTGGGGCGCAATTGTGGACCTTTACTTATTGCCAAACGCCCGCTAAGCGCAGAAGAAATTAAAAAGGGGCCAATCGCCATCCCCGGAAAATTAACCACAGCCAACTTTTTACTCAGTCTTGCCTACCCTGAAGCACAAAACAAGCAGGAGTTTCTTTTTTCCGACATTGAAAAAGCCGTACAGCAAGAAGAAGTTATTGCCGGATTGATCATTCACGAAAATCGTTTCACCTATCAAGATAAAGGCCTCGTAAAAATTCAGGACTTAGGCGAGTTCTGGGAAAGTAGTACCGGCCATCCTATTCCCTTAGGAGGAATTGTGGCACACCGTCGTTTAGCTACTGATATTCAGCATAAAATAAATAGAGTGATGGCAAGAAGTGTCGCTTACGCACAACAGCACCCTTTAGCAACCCGCGACTATGTAAGTGCTCACGCCCAGGAAATGAACGAGGAAGTCATGTACGCTCACATAGGTCTTTATGTAAATGATTATACCCGCGATCTCGGAACGGAAGGTCGTGCTGCTATAGCGGCTTTGTTTCAGAAAGCAGAAGCCCTTAATGTTGTTCCTGCCATAAAGGAAGAGATTTTTCTAAATAAATAAGATATTAACTCACACTCAACTTCGTTCGCTTCGCCAACATCACTTCTTTTTTGTTGTGGTACTGTTCCATGTCTTTCAGGATCTTGTCCAACAACTCAATGGCATCGTTGATGTAAGCTCCTTTATTCAACATGACACATTCAGCTCGCAAAGAAGTGGTCGTATCAGTTATCTCAGCGCGCGAAGGCAGGCCGTTTTTAGCCATATTCTCCAGTACTTGTGTGGCCCACACCACTGGCAGGTGAGCAGCACTACAGTGGGCAAGAATTTCATCCTGAACCAAGCCTATATTGTCCCAACCAGTCTCTACAGCAAGGTCACCCCGGGCAATCATTACGCCTACCTGCTTGGACTGCATCGCAGTCATCAGTATCTCCGAAAGATTATTGTAGGCTAAACGGGTTTCGATTTTTAAAATCACGCCCAATTGATTGAGCGCACCAAGCTGTTCCAGTTCCACAAATAGCTCTTCTACATCAGCTTTGGAATTTACAAACGAGAAATTAACAATATCAGCATACTGGGCTACAAATTTTAAATCTTCCTTATCCTTGGCTGTCAATCCACTTATTCCCAGTTCCGTTTGGGGAAAATTGATGCCCTTCTCAGCACGCAGTTTTGCCCCTTTTTCCGAGGCTCTCAAAATGGTCACCTGGAAATAGTCCTCATTTACTTCCGTGACTTTAGTGAATATCTTTCCGTCATCAAACAATACAGTATGGTCCTTCTTGATTTTGTTAAAGACTTCTGGCAACTGACAAGATATATGTGCCGATTTGATACAATTTCCTTCCTGGTCGTAGACCGCAGATTCACCAGGAATCGCAGCTCGAGTCACCTGAAGGGTATCCCCTTCTTTTAACAAGAGATAGTGTTCTTTAGGCGGCAATTTACCAACAACCAAAACCTTACCGGATGCTTTAGAGTGTTCCAACACCATACCGCTTGCTACATAAGTTGTTTTCCGACAGGTGGCTACCAAATGGCCTTCCGCATTTCGATCAATGATGGAAATTTTCCTTTTCTTATTGCGCGTATCTCTCAATCGCAGTTCATCGCCGATAGCTAAATCGTCCAGCGCTAGTTGACCAACAGGCAAAGTATTCTCCGCTGATGTTTCTCCCAATTCCGGAACCAACAAGATGATCGCTGGTTGGATAATCTGCCCCAACTCATTTCGAAGAGGCTTAAATTTACGAACCTCTGGTCCTTCGGTAATGGCTCCTGTCCTAATTTTGGGCCCTGCCAAATCCATGGCTATTTTCACCTTCCGGCCCGACGCTTTCGCTGCTCGTTGAGCATTCTCAATGATTGCCCACCAAACTTCAGGCGTATCGTGGGCGCAATTGACTCGCACCACGTTCATCCCTTTTTTCACCAATTGTTCTACCAGCTCATAATTATTGGCAGCTTCGCTGGGTTGGGTCACCATGATTCTCACCCGCCTGCCCGGAGAGCGATACCCCAAAAGTTGTTTGGTGTGACTGGCCAACAAACGCCGAGCACGCTTGATAGACAAGCCTGATTTTAGCAGCTGCTTTCCATCGTCCTTGATAAGCGCCTGCAAAATCAAGCGAGTATTGAGTAAGCTAGCTCTAATGTGGCCCTCTGCATTAGCAAAACGAGAAAGCCCTAAGTCTCGCATACTTTTTTGAAAATCACGGAGGTCAAATGTCCGGAAAGCGCGGTAGTGCACCAAGTTGCGGGCGCTCTTACGATAAGGTTTTGCAACCTTCTCCAAACTGTCCAACTGATGTTTTTCAGCTTCGTTGATCGCTAAGAGGAACTCATCAATTTGCTCAAGCAAACTTTTTAACTTTTCCACCTTGATTCTCATAAATCAATCATTGTTTGATGGGGTAATAATGATTAAACAACCGAAGCGTAAATTCGATGCGCCAAGGTCAATAATCAATCGCTTTATCCTGGTGATTTATGATAGCAGATTACAACCACAAGTGTCAATTATGAGCAATACCTAGATGTGAGCATAGTTACTTGAGTTATCAAATTAGTTTACAGTGCTTTTTTGCATAAAACATAGAAAACCATTACTCAAAAGCACGGCTTCCATCGGCATTGTTACGCTGATAAGGTACTTTGAGAAAATCGAGGGTACCCGGTTTCACCCGGAGATAAAAGGAGTAGGTATTCCGGGTAGGTGCCCAGTTGAAACCCATTTCCCAGCAGTGAAGATCTCGGCGCAAGCCAAGATAAGGATAGGTAGTTTGCTTACGTGCAAAATCATAACCAATAGAACCAATGTCTACATTCCAATTTGGGGTAAGCCCCAAACTTCCTCGAAGTTCAAGGCTATGGGTATTCACCTGAAAGGTATCACGGTCAGCCGACAGAGGAGTAACGCCAAAGGTCAGGTTGTGGCGAATAGAGAAATTTTCAAATAAGCTGAGAAAATCGGTTTCATCTACCGGCCGAAGTTCGTTGCCATCACGGTCTACTTCTTCTACTATTTCTTCTTCCTTACCTTGAAAAAGAGCTCTGATTTTTGAAACAGTCAAATTGGTATTGAAACGGAAGGTTGCATTGACAAACTCAAAGGGTTTACCGTTTTGCTGCCAAGTCGTCTGGTTTATTCGTTGAAAGACACCAGAGCCCTCACTTGTTTCTTGTCGTATATGCGGATCAAAAGTGGTATTGAACGAAAAGGTTGTTGCTCCTTTAAACAGTCGAGTTGTACCCGTTATCGCAATAGGTGACCACTTTAAAGTATCCGCCGCAAAGTTGTAATTACCATTGATGTAGATGTTATCGAAAAGCTTAATGTTTCTTTCCGTTGAATCCTTGCGAGAGAAAATCTTGGCTTCAAAAATATTGGTGATACTATAGTTTAGGGCCATCTGCATTTCTGAGCTGGGTGGGGCCCCAAATATGCCATCCTGATAGCGAGAAACCAAGCGATTGGTCGTTATATCCAAGGTATCCGTGACCGAATCATAATAATTTCTATTATTGATATAATCCGGCTGATAACCAATCGAAATATTGGGCTTTATGACGTGCCGAAGTCCGCGAATCCTCCCTTTATCAAAGCGGTAAGTACCAAAAATCTGAGTATTTAAACTCAGATTAGCACTGTACGTCCGGTAGGAGGTGAAGCCTGGCACTGTATCTTGAATCCAGGTACCAAAGTCTACAGTCTCTATCAGAGGATCGCCGTTAGGCAGATACGTGGTATCTTGTACTACGCCATTTTCGCTATCAAAAGTCAGATCTAATTCTTCCATGTACCATACCTCCTTCATGTTTACCCCTGGGTTGAGGTTGAAGTATTTAAGTACCTTGAAGGAAGTACCGGCACTAGCCGTTTGTTGCATACCATAACGGGCATTGTCGAGCGTCTGACGTTCGAAAAAGGCGGTGTCTGGTGCGGTAAAATTCGCCCTCGCTTCATTGGTATAACGCAAAGTGATGTCTTCGTACCAGCGCTTGGCCCCTACCCTTTCCTTTTTGCGGAACGGGTACAAGGCCTGGGTTTGAAATTGAAAGGTGGGAAAATCCACGTTCATGCTCCGCGTCCGCGTATTCTGGCTGTGGCGGAAAGCAACACTCATTGAAATCGGCTTATCCAACCAATTCCGCGAAAAGGTAAAGTTAGAGTTAATCACATTTGTTCCCACCGAGCGAGCATCATTGAAAACCCGCTGCTGGAAATTATTCGTCTGAAAGTTGATCGACCCACCCAGCCTGTTCATCGGGTGAGCAGCAGCGTCTTGATTGTGTGACCAGTTGAGTAAGATACCATTGGCACGGCGAAAAACCGATTCTTGCACAATGTTCCCATTAGGGCCTATCATTGTTTCGCCAGTATCAGGGTCAAGCACATTAAGTATTTCTTCCTGGCGGCGGCTATCAAAACGGAAATTAAAATTGCCATTATAGCCATACCTCTTACGATACTGAACGGCTGCTCCCAAACCATAAGTCCCTTCCAGATAAATATCACCCGCCACTGTGAGGTTGAAGTTATCCCCTAAAGGGAAAAACCAGCCGATCTGTTTCAAACCAAAGCCCCATTGTTCTGAATATTCATAATCTCTGGGAAAGATAAGCCCGGTACTACGCCCTCCTGAGACCGGAAAAAAGCCAAAAGGCAACCACAGAGGTGTGGGTACATCCATGATTTCCAGATTAGAAGGGCCTATTACAACCAACTTATTAGGAATCACTTTCTGTTTTCTGCTACGAATACCAAAATGAGGGTGATCAGCCGTACACGTCGTAAAGATGGCATCTTCGCTATAGATAATATCGTGCGCCGTCGTATCACCAGGAGGAGCGCTGATGAACTTAGAGCGAGCGCCTTTTACCCGAATATCGTCTTCTTCTGTTGTAACATCGTAAACGATTCCTTTCCGGGTTTCAAAATTGTAGCGCATCCGTTTCGCAACAAAAGTATTTTCTCCTTCCGTAAACTCTGGCGTCCCTTCCAGCACGCCAGTAGTATCATTTCTTACTCCTTGAGCCAACACTTCACTTTTCGACCAATCCAGTTCAATATAATCCGCTTTTAGTGTAATATTGGTATAGGAAACAAAAGCATTGCCGTAGAGATAAATTTTCTGGTTGCGGGCATTAAGCTTCATGGTATCCGCGTTATAATCCACGGCAGCTTCCAGGGCATCCTGGGAAACAGGTACACCAAGACTGATGCTCAGGCTAGAATCCTGCCCCAGCGTATCCACTTGAATGGTTTCTGGAAAGGTATCCTGTTGCACCAACGTAGTATCCTGAGCAGACAAGATGCTGAATACTAGGAAGAACCAAAATGAAAAGAGTAACTTTGTCTTCAATTGTCTATGATTCGAAATCAAAACATCCCCGGACTTAACGTGCCACCAATGACACAAACCCTGAAACTAATCCTTTTCTCAACGCTGCTTCTATTGTTTTCGCCGCTCAAAGCTGCATTTTTTAACAATACTTTAGCAAGCGTTAAATTAGAACTTCCTACTGGGAAGTATCCACTTGAACAAAAGACCGAAGCCTTGGCTGAACGGCTCAAAGGTATCTTAAAGTTGGCAAACACCAAGCCTCCTTTTCGGATTAAAACCATTGTTATCGATGCTGGCCACGGTGGGCACGACCCAGGATGCTCAGGAGCAGGCTCTCATGAAAAGCATCTCGCACTGGCCATTGCCAAAGCTTTTGCAGCAAATATCAAAGCCAACTACGCTGATATACAAGTGATTCTCACCCGTGACAAAGATGTTTTCATTCCATTACATGAAAGAGCAGCCATCGCAAACAGGGCTCATGCCGACCTTTTTATTTCTATTCACTGCAATGCCATGCCTCCTAATAATCGTGCTACCGCTGGTACCGAGACTTACGTGATGGGTTTACACACCGCAGGGCACAACCTCGATGTAGCCAAGCGGGAGAACAATGCGATCCTGTTGGAAGAAAACTATGAGCATAATTACGATTATGATCCTAATTCTCCGGAAGGTCACATTTTGCTGAGTATGTTTCAGAATGCCTTTCTTGAGCAAAGTATTCTTTTTGCTGAAAGAGTAGAACACCACTTTCACGTCACTGCTGAACGAAAAAGCAGAGGCGTAAAACAAGCGGGTTTTGTGGTATTAAAAGAAACAGCAATGCCCAGCGTTTTGGTAGAAACAGGCTTTCTTACCAACAAAGGAGACGAAGCTTTTCTTGATTCTACCGAAGGGCAAGCGCTCATGGCCAATGCGCTACTCGCTGCATTTAGCGAATACAAGGCACTGATCGAAGGCGAAGAAGTTGCTCCAGTTCAACCTGTTAATTTTGCTATAGCAAAAGAAGAAACACCCAACAGCTCTTCTCAAAACAATCCAAATAACGCGCCTCAAGTGCCAGGAAAAGGAACTACTCCGGCTACCGTAAGTTACACGCCACCTCCGGCCCCAGCAACTACTCGCCCCGAAGTACCAGGAACCTACACCTATTCCAATAGCACAACCAACGCACCTTCTAGCAATGTGCAGGCAGAGCCATTAATCACACCAGCAAGGCCCGCTCAAGAGCGGTACAGCGCTCCTGTGCCCGCCCGTGAACGTGCGCTACAACCTAAGGGATCAAGCGATACCAGCTGGGCAGCTAAGCTGGGGCATGACGAAACAAGCAAAACTGCTGACGGACTCATCTTTTGCGTGCAATTGGCGGCGGCTCCACAGCCATTGGATACTCGAACCCCTGTTTGGCAAAATGCCAATTACTTGATTGAAGTGGTTCAAGAAGCAGAAATGTACAAATACCAAGTAAGAAATTTCCGCCAACTGAGCGAAGCGAGTAATGCCCGTGCGGTACTACAACAGCAAGGCTTTCAAGATGCTTTCCTCGTAGCGTACCTCCAAGGACAACGAATTAGCATTGCCGAAGCAAAAGCTTTATTGAATGGAAACTAAACCTAGTTGGGTTTTATACTGTTTCTCTTGCGATGGAGATAATAATTCTCCTAACCACACACTTTGATTACTTTTGCGCTGTTTATAAATTTTAGCCGGCGCATCAGCACAGTTCGCAGTAAAGCTGCCCCTGTCGCCCCAAACTAACAATGCATGTCTTCAGAAATACGTACCGGAGTTTTAGCCTTAGCAGCTATTGCGATTACCTTATGGGGGATCAAGTATATCCAGGGAAGTAACATTTTCAGCTCGTCCAAAACTTTTTATGCCTACTATGATGACATTATGGGAGTGCAAGTAGGTACACCCGTTCAAATCAGTGGTGTAAGCGTAGGGTCTGTCTCTGCACGCGACCTAAGCGTTGAAGACCGTCGGGTAAAACTGACCTTTACATTGGAGCGCGAAGTGCCACTGCCCAAAGAAACTAAGGCCGTTTTGGCTACGACCAGCCCATTGGGGGATATGGCTATCATCTTTGAATACGATCAGCCCTGCCAGGGAGGAGCTGGATGCGCAGAGGATGGCGATATTTTTGAAGGAGTAACACGCGGTTTGGTAGAATCCGTACTCGGAGACGGGGGCCTTACCAGCTACCTTGAGCAACTCAAAGAGGGAATGAAAGAAATTGCGGATTCCCTTAACAACGGATTCCTCAGTGAAGATGCAGAAGGCCCTCTAGCGGAATCAGTACGTGACTTACGTGGAACGATGTCCAACCTAAAAGAAGCTACTGGTCGAATGAACTTGATGCTTCAGCGTTCTTCTCCGGCACTTGAATCCTCACTGAATAATATGGCTACCCTGACCAGTACCCTTGAAGAACAGAAAGCCAGCATTGCCAGTATTATCGCTAATACCGACAGTATCAGCCAACAAATGGTGAATGCCCGTCTGGATGAGGCCGTTATGCAAGCAAAAGCTACCATCACGGAACTCAACGAAACACTCGTCACTGCCAAGTCTGCAATGGGTGGTGTTGACGAATTGGTTGGTCAACTGAAGGATGGTGAAGGTACACTAGGTATGCTCCTTCAGGATGAAGAACTCTATACCAATTTAAATGCACTTTCCTTTTCGTTAGATTCCCTTATGGTTGATATTCAGGATAAACCCTACCGATACTTCCCTCTTAAGAGTCGTCGTAAAGTTGAAAAATACGACCGACAGGATGCTCAAGAGGTAAATAATTAACCTAAACTTTTCTTCCTACAAAAAGCAGGTATTTCCAAAGTCCCAAATAGGCAGATTTGATATCTTCTCTTACCGGATAAAAATTATCTTTTAAAACCGGTAACACATGGCTGTCCATCCTTACGTGATGGCCAGCCATGTGTTTTTTAAAGAAAGTCCAGCTGGAGTCATGAAAGTCGACAACAGCAATATACCCGCCGGGGCGTAGATCTTTGTATGCTTGGTGAATCAATGTTTCCCACTGCGGGTTGATCATCGTAAGCGCATAAGAAAACAAAACCACATCTAATTTACCAGTCCAGGTATAGCAATTATTCCCGTATGCTTGTTCTAAAAAAACGACCTCTTCTGAAGAAGAAAATCTCCGCTTAGCTCTTGCCAACATATCTCCGGATACGTCCATTCCCGTTAGTTTCACTTCAGAGAATAGATGGCGTGCCCGCACTAGGTTATGCCCTGTGCCACAACCGACTTCTAGTAGATGAAATGGCTCTTCGTGCTCGAAAGGCAACTCGTTTAAGATTGCCGATCGTCCGAATAAAAACGACCAGCGTGTGAGGTCATAAATACGAGATTGAAAAGCATAATACTGCTGAATTCTTGTTGCCTGCTGCTGGTGCTCCTCTTGATTTGTCATTATCCCCATCTGATCTATTTTACAATTCCCAGCTGAACACTGGCACAAGTACCGACACGATCCACCGCATGAATCTCAGCGAGTTCCACGTTCGATTTAAAGTCAACTTGATCATGAACAAAGTCAGGGATGAAGTCTATTTTTTCTGCTGCAGAACGCATCAGTATCCGCGTCCCAGGCTTACTATTTGCTAAGATCAGCTCCCATTCCTCTACTAAACCGGGTAGGTCATAAGCAGCGAGCCAATCCTGATGATCCAATAAAATAAAATGAGAGTAAGCTCCAGGGTTTTCTTGCAAAAAACCACTCACCGTATTGTTATACGTCTCTATTCGCTTTTCTCGGTTCTTCAACACTTCAAAATGCGCCTCTTGCAAGTAACTAGGGGCGCAATCTGGCTTATAAAAGCCTTGAAAATACAGCTGCCAGAAGTAGTTATCTTTAATAGGCAAAGTACGGAAGACCCTTCGTAGGCAATCCTGAAGAAACCCCGTAATCCCTCTTTCATACTCATCCTTAAAGAGTGCTTGCTGACTTTGAGGCACCCCAATTAGACACATCGTAAAATGGCGGTTGACCGCCCAGTGCACCAGCTGATTCAACAAACGAGGTTCTAATTCATCATAAATACGAATCTGCTCTTCCAAAGTCTCGGCGCCAAAAAGGGATTTTAGCTCACGGTTAATTTTGGGCCGTGCCTTGAGATATCCTCTCAGCAACCAAGCCAACACACCGGATGTACCGTAGTAATACATTGTTTTCCGCCCCGCTTTCCCAGAAAAGTAATTGGCTGAACGATCCCAAACTTCCTGTGCATAACCAGGGAGTTCTTCTCGTAGAACTTGTGCATAAATGGAAGAAAATTCCGAGTGTTTACCCGAGCCAAACAGCGCAAAATGATCCTCAAAACTCAACTGGGCAAGGCTGGCTTTCTTTAAATCCAACAGTGCATTTTGTCGGGGATTCATATCTATAGTATGGATCACCTTCGGATCATCTAGTAAATAATCCAAGGCATTACAGCCAGCACTAGTAATCATCACGACCTCGCTATCCTGATTGAATTCCAGTAGCTGCCGATCGCAGCGAGGATCTTCCCAGCAAGTATTATAGATCAGGTTATTCTGATGGACCAGGCGAAAAAGCCAGTCTTGAAGATGGTTGACGTACTTCACGGATAACGGTATTGGTCTAAAATTCCGGTGAAGTTAAGTCACTCAAAGACCAAGCCTATCTATCCACACTTTATGAATAAACTAAGTTTTCGTTAAATGAAATCGCAATAGATGAAGTTATTGTTAAGCTACAACCTATACTCAAGACAATTGACTCCGGAGGTATTCGTAATAATCAACTTGCGAACGCCTCATCGCCTCATCAGGAGCAGCTAGCCGATATCGATCATCTTGTTTAGCATTGATGATTCGTGCCTTGCAATTGTCTGCCCACTGAATATCTAGCAAATCTTTTAGTTCCTGTCTAAGGCGTTGGTCATAGATGGGTATTGCCACTTCAACCCGCCGGAAAAGATTGCGGCTCATCCAGTCTGCTGAAGCAGTAAAAAGTTCCTCCTTGCCATCATTGAAAAAGTAATAGATACGGGCGTGTTCCAAAAAGCGATCAAGAATACTGATTACTTCAATATTTTCACTCTGCCCTTCCACTCCTGGTACCAGACAACAGATTCCACGGATAATCAATTGAATTTTCACCCCGGCATTACTCGCTTGATAAAGCTTTTCAATCATACCCTTTTCTTCCAGGCTATTCATTTTCAAGCGAATAAAAGCCTCTCTACCTGCTTTGGCATGCTTTATTTCCCTATTGATTTTCTTGACAAGTTTATTTCGTAGATCAAAAGGAGCAACCAAAAGGTGCTTGGTCGCGGGTAAAATCAAACGTCCGGTTAATAACTCAAACACTTGGCGAACATCAAATGTCATTTCTTCATTGGCCGTCAACAAGGCATGATCAGCGTACAATCGAGCAGTTTGCTCATTGAAATTACCTGTTCCTAAATAACTAACATCTTGCTGCTTAGTACACTCTATCAACAGTAATTTTGTGTGTACTTTAATTCCTGGAAAACTATAGCGAACGTCAGCTCCCGCTTTTTTTAACTCCTCTCCCCAGTATAAATTAGCAGCTTCATCGAAACGGGCTTTGGCTTCAACAAAAACTTCTACTTTCTTCCCCAAGGCCAAAGCCTGAAGCAGTCCATCCACTACATCTGATTTGGCAGCCACCCGATATAAGGTAATCCTTAGCGTATGCACGTCAGGGTCTTGTGCTGCTTCTTTAATCAGTTGTGGGATATAGTTGTATTCCTGATAGGGAAAATGCAGCAATTCATCTCGCTCCCGGATGGTAGAAAGCAAGTGATCCGCGCTTTTAAATCGGGGATGCGCCAAAGGAATAAGTTTACGATCACGCAAACCTTCTTTGCCTGCTGGTTCAGGGAAACCGAAAAAGTCATTAAAGTTATGATATCGGCCTCCTGGAATCATGTCATATTTCGACAGACCATAGGCTTTCCGCACATTGGTAACCAAGCTTTCTGGCATAGTCTGGTCGAATAAAAAGCGAGTAGGTAGACCTACTTCTCGTTCCACAAGTGATGCTTTGATCTTATCTAATAAATCACCACTGTATTCATCATCTATGTAAAGCTCGGCATCCCTGGATACTTTGACACTGTAAACCCGAGACGCTTGCTCACCTAAAAACTGAGGTAAGGAAGCCCTAATAACATCATCCAAATACATGACCACGTAATCATCGTTGGAAGAAGGGATAACTAAAAATCTCGGTAATAGGTTGCTCGGAATATTTACGACTTCCCATGGTTTCTCTTCACCATGATCAATTACAAAATAAAGCTGCCGGTTTTCCAGAAAAGGAGCCGTTTCTCCGTCTACATAAGCTTTCCTCTCCAATAAAGGGAAAACCTTTTCTTCGAAATATTGGTGAATGAACTTCAATTGCTCCGCGCCAATTCGATCCTGGGTTACAAGATAAACCCCCTCTTCTTGCAGGGCTGGAATAATCTCTTCCCTGAATACCCGACCAAATTGCCGCTGCTGCCATTGCACCAATGCTAAAATTTCTTTGAGTACTTTTTTAGGTTTGATATCCAGCAATCGTTTCCGATCTTTTTTACGCAATGACTTGAAAGAGCGCAGGTAAGCCACTCTCACCCGAAAAAACTCATCTAAATTCGAACTGTAGATTGCCAAAAACTTAACTCTTTCATACAAGGGCACCGATTTATCCATCGCCTCCTGGAGCACCCGGTAATTAAAGTGTAGCCAACTAATATCCCTTGATGTATACTTAAAGTCTGTATTTTCCATCTGTCTTTTAAATAATTGCGCTAAGAAACAGCAATACTAAGGTAATTTATTCTACAAAAGGAGTAACCCATAAAAAAACGCCCAAGCTATTCAGCTTGGGCGTTTTTTTATGGGTACATGAATCTTAAAATTCCATCGACGATTCACCTAACACATGAAACTCATCACGTTGGCCTATGAAACGAAGCATCTTACGCTTAATTTCTTCCCGGACATTAATAAATACGGATAGTTTTTCCTCTTCTTCCTCCGCAGGAGAAAATGCGGGATTTGGAATATCATAAAAAAAATAATGATCCGCAGTAATATCTGCTGGCCGGCTCTCTTCTGCATTTTTGCATACCGTAATCAGGTAATCAAAATGCTGGCCGGAAAAATCACCCAAATGATTAGATTGAGCAAAGGACATATCTATGTTGTCTTCAAGCATCACTTCTACCACTAAAGGGTGAACCTGATCAGGTTGAAGACCCGCACTATAGATTTCCGCATTGCCTCTGGTAAAATACCTGAGATAAGCTTCCGCCATTTGGCTCCGACAAGCATTGCCCGTACAGAGCACCAAGATTTTTCTCATTGCAGTATGGTTACCTGGCAAAGTTAACATTAACTTTACATCCAGACAGCATTCTATGCAGGAAAAAATGGCGTTTCAATTCAGCGGCTAATCTTTTAGCTTGAACACAAGGCTTTTAGCTCAAACATAAAAATCACCAAAGAGATATGCTTTAGAATGTAGGGCAACCAATTCCTCTGCCGTTCACCCCACTTCCCTCTCCAAAAGCAAAAGAAAAAGATATTCCTCCCATAAAAAACCAATCATCATATTCTCCTCCTCTACGATAGGTAAGGTTTTCAACCTCAGGATCCTTGATACTAGGATTACTTAGCTGAGCTGCCAGCGATCCAGTATTTTCAAGTACATCAAGGTAATTCACTTCGGCAGCGGAAACATCATCCAGGTAATCCGTAAATGTCTTACGACCGCCTAGCTCCAAACCAATGGTAAACCGCTCTTTAAAGATAAATTTAATCCCGCCACCAGCAAGTAAGGCAAAGTCTGTCAATGAATAGGGATCTTCATAGCCGGGTGCCCCCTGAGCTTCCGTAGCTAAAGGCTGAAGCTCAATCCAATTACCATCAAAGTTAGCCTCTGGATTAAACCGAAAGACACTAGCCCCTCCCATTGCGTAAGGAACGACCTGGGTCCCTTTAGGATTCCCGAGACGGAACAAATGTATATCCGCTTTTAATGCCAATTCGGTAATATTGGTACGAAAATTCAACATTCTGCTGGTGTTGTCGTTGGTCACACCATCTTCCGCACTTATCTTACCTAGGTTGAGGCCAAATTCTAGTGATACAGCCTTGGCTGGATTCATGCGTAGAAAAATACCACCTGCTGGTTCAATAGATTTAGTGTAAAGACCAAATTCTTGAGGAGAAAGGTCACCGGAATAGATTGCTCCACCGCCCCACAACCCAAGTTCAAGGTTTTGGGCAGCTGTACCGATAATTGCAAATGATAAAATACAAAAGGAGAGTAAGAATCTCATAAGTTAAATATTGTTTTTCAGGATTATATGACACAGTAACGGAAAAAAGTAACACAATCGTTTATCATAAAACATAAAAAACGACAGTAAGATGATTAAAAAATCAGCCCATCGCTCTATAAGTGCGGTAAAATTAATCAATTTTGCAATTGAAACTCATAAGCCCTTTTTGATGTTATACGAGGGTTAAAAATGAAACAAGCGTAGCATGGCAGATAATTCTNAAGAAAAAGAAAAGAAAAGCTTGAGCAAGGAAAGTCTCGCACAGGGGCTACAGATTTTCCGATATGTTCTGCCTTACAAATGGCCTTTCATACTGGGGATGCTCGCATTGGTGGTAGGAAGCCTGATTTTCCTGGTCATTATGCTCGTCCCTGGCGAAATGCTTAATATTCTGAATGGAGCTTCAGCTGAAGGGTTTAGCAGTATCTCTGACCGTTTACCTGGGAATTCCGGATTAGGGATGAACATCAATCAACTCTTCCTAATTGCCTTAATTCTCCTTGGCCTTCAGGGGTTTTTATCGTTCTGGCGCGTCAATCTCTTTGCTATTGTTAGCGAAAAAGGCATGGCCAACCTTAGATCTGATATTTACGGTAAGCTGATTGGACTAAGTATTCCTTTTTTTGAACAACGTAGAGTCGGAGAACTAACCTCACGCATTACGACGGATGTCACGCAGGTTCAAAATGTTATCAGCACAACCCTGGCGGAGTTTATCCGGCAAATCATCATTCTCTTTGGCGGTATTGCTATCATTGTTTTTACGATGCCTCGCCTTGCACTTACCATGCTCCTCACCTTTCCGGTGGTCGTTATAGGGGCTATGTTTTTCGGTCGGTATATCCGTAAGCTGATGAAAGCTCGCCAAGATCAACTTGCAGAAACCAATGTCGTTGTCGAAGAAACCATGCAAACGATACAGACCGTTAAAGCTTATACCAATGAGTGGTTTGAAGTAGGTCGTTATTCTCAAAAACTTAAAGGTGCAGTAGACATTGCCTTGAAAGCTGCCAAGATGCGAGGATTGTTTGCCTCCTTTATTATTGTTGTCATGTTTGGTGCTTTGTTTTTCATTATGTGGCGTGCCGCACTCATGGTGCAAGCAGGCACCCTTGATCCTGGCGATCTGGTTCACTTTGTTGTTTTCACAGGTACCATTGGAGCTGCTATAGCTAGCCTGGGGAGTTTTTATACTGAAATTGTTTCTGCCATTGGTGCTACAGAGCGTATTTTTGAAATACTCGAGGAAACTTCAGAAATAGAACCGAATGCAGACAAAACAGACAACATCCAGTTAGATGGCCCTATCCGTTACGAACAAGTCCACTTCACCTACCCTACCCGCCCCGATATTGATGTTCTTAAAGGCATTGACTTAGAGATTCAACCTGGTAAAAAAATTGCATTGGTCGGTGCCAGCGGAAGTGGAAAATCTACCATTGTTGCACTCTTGCAACGTTTTTACCCTTTAGCAGACGGACAAATCACTATCGGAGGGAAAAACATCAACGATTTACCACTCAGTGCTTATCGAAGAAATATAGGCATTGTACCTCAGGAGGTTTTGCTTTTTGGAGGCACCATCAGAGAAAATATTCTTTACGGTAAGCCAGGGGCAGAAGAAAGTGAAATCATTGCTGCCGCAAAGAAGGCCAACGCCTGGGAGTTTATCAGTGGCTTCCCGGAAGAACTGGATACCATTGTAGGAGAGCGTGGCGTGAAATTATCCGGAGGCCAGCGCCAAAGGGTAGCTATTGCCAGAGCTATCTTAAAGGACCCTGCCATTCTTTTACTTGATGAAGCAACCTCCAGCCTTGATGCTGAAAGTGAACGACTGGTGCAAGCTGCACTCGACGGCTTGATGGAGGGGCGTACCAGTATTATCATCGCCCACCGGTTGAGCACTATCCGGGAAGTAGATCAGATCTACGTTATTGACGATGGCAAAATAGTCGAACAAGGAACTCATCAGGAATTGTCCATGCGAGAGGATGGCGTGTATAACAACCTCGCAAAATTGCAATTCGAATTAATTGAATAAGAGACCTTAGTTCTGCTAGTACAGAACAAGTCTAAGGAACAGTACAAAAATCAGTGCTTATCCTATGAGTAAATTTCGGTGGATCGCAGTAGGGTTAATCATATTAGGAATCGTAGCGGCCTACACCCAGGAGCTACCCGTCATGATGAACTACCTTCAGGTGGGCCTGTTTTGGCGAACAGGCTTACTGATCGGTTTATTTACAGGGATTGCCGTTTTACTATTTTTCTTTTTCAAATCAAATTCTGTCCCAGAAGACGTTGTTGCAAAGATGCGTTTGGGTAGCAGTATCCTGTTTACCTGTCTAATGCTCTGTCCACTCTTTCTAAGCTGGACAAATAGGTTAGGCATCCCCAAGGATAGTGCCCAAGAAACATTCGTAATATTTGAATCGGAACAGGCCCGTTACTCCAGTCGTTTTGGAAACCCCGCAGGAACAAAACAGCAGGCTAATCAATTTATCCTCTTTTTCTTTAAAGATGGTCAACTACTAAGAGTAAACGGGCAACATCCTTTTTTCCCTGGTGCTCAGCGTGGAGATACCCTCCCTCTCAAGATCAATACTGGTCGCTGGGGTTACCAATGGGTAGAACTTTAGAGCTTTAGCCGTCATTCTTACCTCTGGCTCCGGAAAAGCAGATCTGCGGCCATCAAAATTTTATTCCGTAAACGAGGAGGATAATCCGGCCGTTCTTCCAAGAATTGGTTGACTATTTCTGCGGCAGCTACCGATTGATGACCGCCAAGCGTAGCTGTAATAAATTGTCGCGGGAAGAAGATGTCTCCTGTTGCCTGAATCTCTTCCATCATGACCAGACTCTGATGCAGATAATTGATCGAGGAACTAGTACGCAAAGGATGATGAAGGTAACCTACTGCAGTAACTACCCAAGGTTCCGTCCCACGGTTTTCAAGTAAGGATAGGCTTGCAAAGAAACTGTCTCGTATTTCTTTCTCCGAAGATAATGCGGGTTGAATAAACCGAAGCTCCTCCTTTCTATCTTGGTTCTTAGTACGAGCCAATTGAGTTTCGATTAATACTTGAGCTTCATTCGGTAGCCGTAACGCTAATTCTGCGGTCAAATCAATCGCTTCTGTTTCCGATAAAGCCAGAATAGAGGTAATCTGTTGATTTTCCCAAATCTGTCTCAGCTCAGTACTCGCCTCTTTTGATAGACCAATTCGATAATAGGTTCTAAAATAAGCTAACTGGGCGGATGCATCTATTGCCCCTGTATAGGCTTTCTTAAGGGTTGCCTCCAGTGCTAAACCGTATTGTGCTCGTTCTGTAGGTGTAAAAAACTGCCAAAAAATGGTCTCCGTCAAGCCTAGTAGGTAATTACGATTCAAAGCATCTTCCTCCTTGAGAATTCCTTCTAACAATGCCAAATACAAGTCTCCTACCGACAAGCGGTGCCTGAGCATATCTTCATACAAACAAATCCATGCGGCGCCACGCAGGAACGGGTTTGTTAGCTTTGAAACGTTTTGTAAAAGGTATTTCTGGCTTTGCGCCGTCAAGGGAAAGTAACCGTAAGCCATAGTAGAAGCATGCGGTAAGATCGCCAATGGCTGTTCCGGCAAGGAACCAAACGTGGCCTGTGGTTCAGCAGACAACCGAACAGGCAACAACGATACAGAATCCTCATAAAACAATGCAATCGCTGTGGATTCCGACCAATAACGACCTTCCTTTCCCTCCTGTGCTATACTTAGTGTGTGCTGCCCATCCTTTTCTATGGCTTCGATCGTAAATACAGGCATTCCAGCAGATTTCACCCATATTTCACTCCAACTTTTTAAATCCTCTTCGGTGCGCTCATCCAGGATATTGATCAAATCATCCCAACTGGCATTACCGTAAGCAAACCGGCGTAAATAAACACGCAACCCATCTCGTAGCCCTACCACTCCCATTTGGTCTTCCAGTTGGCGCATAACAACAGGGGCTTTCTGGTAGATAATTCTTCCGTAAAGCGTGCCCGCCTCCCTTAGGTTATCCAAAGGCTGCTGGATAGGATGACTCCCTCTTGATCGGTCCTCTCCATAAGCAGAAGGCTGATGCCGTAACAAGAAATTAAGGTCGTGATTAACCGTTGGAAAGCCGGGATTGACAATCTTGGCTGCCATGAAATTAGCAAAAACTTCTTTCAACCATACATCTGAAAACCACTCCATCGTCACCAGGTCGCCAAACCACATGTGGGCCGTTTCATGGGCGATCAGGGAAGCTCTTCCAATCTGCTGGTTTTGTGTAGCATTTTCGTCTAGCATCAAGCTTGATTCCCGGTAGAATATTGCTCCTACGTGTTCCATTCCACCGTACTGAAATCCAGGAATTAAAGCAAAGTCAAACTTCTCAAAAGGCAGAGGAATAGCCGTATATCGTTCCATCCATTCCAGTGCATGTTGGTGCAGGCTAAATATTTCCGGAAGATTGCGCTGTACCTTCTCTTGGTCACTCTCCCGGTATAGCATTCGCATGGACCTTCCGCCAATGGTAGTCTCTTCTACCTGGAACCGTCCTGCTGTAAAAGCAAACAAATAAGTACTGATCGGGGCTGTTTCTTTAAAGGAAACTAATTTACGATCATTCTCCAATTCGGTTTCCAGGATAGCACCATTACTCAATGCTTCCCATTCTGCGGCCACATCAAGGGAGAGTGTAAACTTAGCCTTCAGGTCTGGTTGGTCAAAACACGGAAATAAGGTTGAGGCACGATCTGGAACTAATAAGGTGTACAAAAAATCTCCTTTCCTATTTAGACTGAGGTCGCCAGCAATAAAATCAATTTCTACCCTGTTTTCCCCTGCTACCAAAGATGTTCTTGGTAATATTAAGTGCCCTTCCTGAAACTTGCTCTGAGTAACTTCGCCATTGACCTGTACCTCTTCTATCTGATCAATTAGTGCTTTAAAATCCAATTGAAGATCCCTATCAATAGATTGTAGTTCAAAGCTCGCAACCACCTTTGCCGGGATACTATCTGTTTTATTTTCAGGGATTTGAAAATGGAGATCGTAAGTAAGCTCCGAAATGTTTTTCTTGCGTTGTTTGGCCAAAGCTAAACTTACTCCTTCTTCGATTACGATTTCTGCCGGAGGCTGGTTACAACCTGTAATCATAGCAATGGTAATTAAAAGCCCGCACTTGATGATAAAATTGGTCATAATCTATTTAATCAAAGAAATTTAGGGTAAAAATAGTAAAAGCCACCCTGAAGTCAATCAGGATGGCTTTTACAAGAAAGCGTATTAGGCTTTATTAGTTATTCAGGAAGTAAGACTCAACGGTCTCCCCAGCTTGAACTGTTTCCAGACGAGCCTTAAACTCATTTGACATTGTGAAATCACTCTTACGAGCATAGATTTCTTTTAATGCAATTAGGGTATTAATATCGTTTGGCTTCTGCTTTTCAACAGTGACAAAGAAAGGCAAAGCAGTTTCAAAAACTTCTGCTACTTCAGCTTGTAGTTCGTCATATTTGCGCTGTCCTTCTTTAGAGAAGTCATCCGCAAGTGTAGACAATTCCTGTGTCATGTTTGCTGCCTGGTTGAAGTAAAGGGCACCGATGCTGTAAGTTGCATCTGTAAAGGTTGAATCTCTTTCCAATGCCATACCGTAGTACTTCAAAGACTCAGAGAAATACCCCGTTGCTGATTCTTCGTTACCGGCTTTAGCTTCACGCTGATAAAGATTATCGTAAACATTACCCATCGTTGTATAGAGGGAGATATTGTCTGGTTCTTTTTCCAGTGCTGCCTCCAACTTAGTAATTAACACATCAAGTTGGTTAATACGAAGGAAGTGATTGATTTCAGCGAAAAGGATAGAAACATCATCAGGAAAACGCTTACGGCCATCCTGTAGGTTCACATAAGCCTTTTCCATTACAGCAGTCTTCTCTTCTTCTGTAAGCTTGGAATCAGGGGCCAATGCATCAGCTGCTTCAATTTTATAAAGCGCTTCGTAAATGGCTGCTTTTTCTGCACCATTTTCCTTAAGCTTCGAGAATAATGGAGCTGCAGCAGCGATTTCATTAGCGTTCAATGCTGCCAGGCCAGTAATGTAAACCTGATCGTTAACGGCCTCTTCTGTCTCCAACATGCTTTCCTCATCATTTTCGGTCAACAGTTCGTGAGCAGTTAGTACACCATTAAAGTTGTTATATGCATTAGGGAATTCGCCTTTTTCATAGGCATAAATACCCATGTTATTTAGATTGGTCTGTACCGCCCGAATGCCCTTCAGCGCATCTTTGGTTTGATACTTTTTTTCAGCCATAGACAAGGCCTTCTGATAGGCACTAAAGGCTACCAATGCAGGCGTTTCTACCTGAGGTAACGCATCAAGAGTACCAACATTCAATTGCTGAACGCTAACAATCTGGTTAGCAATAGTGTTGTAGATATCTCCCTGAGATAGCCAGGTAGACGCATTGCCATTGGTTTCACTGGCAGCTACTGCGATAGCAATCATATCTACTGCTTCGTGCAGTTTATCCAAATTAGCCGTTTGGTCTAACTCGAAAGATTTCAAGGCATTTCCGGCTTTCTTCAAAGCCTTGGCAGGATCTTCCTGTGCTTGTACCGTAAAGGTCAGTGCTAGAAAAGTTAGACAGCCAAAAATTAGCTTTTTCATAGTCATTTTAAATTATTTGGTGATTTAAACCACCCTTATGACGGAGTAGTCAAGTTAAAGGCTCTTAATGAAATCTTAAAACTTTAGAGCCCAAAATTAATTTTATTCTTCTTCCTCGCTTTCCTCTTCACGAGCCACTACTGTAACGTCAGCAATTTCGTCTTTAGCATCCAGACGAATCACTTTTACGCCTTGAGTAGCACGCCCCATTACGCGAATATCATCAGCACGCATTCGGATAACAACACCAGATTTGCTGGTAATCATAAGGTCATTATCATCCTTTACGGCTTTGATCGTGACAACGGCACCGGTTTTCTTCGTCACACTCATGGTGCGAACCCCCTTGCCACCTCTGTTGGTTAGACGATATTCGTTGAAGTCAGTGCGTTTACCCATTCCTTTCTCGGAAATAACCATAACAGAAATGTCCTCGTCAGTAGCATCGATACAGATCATACCCACAACTTTATCGGACTCATCTGCTAAAGAAACACCCCGTACTCCGGCTGCGGTACGCCCCATTGGTCGAACTTTTGATTCTTCGAAGTGAATAGCATTTCCTGAACGTGTCGCAAGGAATACGTGACTATCACCTGTTGTTAGGCGAGCTTCCAAGAGTTGGTCACCATCATTGATGGTGATGGCATTGATACCTCCTACACGAGGTCGAGAATATGCTTCTACGAGGGTCTTCTTCACCACACCATTCCTGGTACAGAACATAATGTAGTGGTTCTTCAGGAATTCTTCATCAGTCAGGTCTTTCACAATGATGTAAGCCTTGACACTATCCTCTTTAGGTATTGCCAGAATATTCTGGATCACTCTACCACCAGAATTTTTCGAAGCTTCCGGGATTTCGAATATACGTATCCAATGACAACGCCCTTGCTCTGTAAATAGCATCAGGTAATTGTGATTGGTAGCGCCAAACATGTGTTCGACAAAGTCAGTATCTCGGGTTCTGCTTCCTTGGCTACCTCGCCCACCGCGGCTCTGTATCTTGTACTCCGACATCGGCGTACGTTTGATATACCCCAGGTGGCTAATTGTTACAACTACTTCTTCATCCTTGATAAGGTCTTCGATAGAAATATCGCCAGCTTCCAGGCTAATTTCTGAGCGACGCTCATCTCCATAACGTTCTTTAATATCACGGAGTTCTTCCTTGATGATATCACGCTGCATCTCTTCACTTGCCAATATCGCCCGCAAGTGGTCAATCAATGCCTTGATTTCATTGTATTCGTCCTTGATCTTATCCCGTTCAAGTCCAGTCAACTTCTGAAGTCGCATTTCCAAAATTGCTTTGGCTTGCTGCTCAGAAAGGACATTGCCTTCGAGTACAATAAGATCACCCGTTTGTACCTCTTGCACCAGGTCTCCGAACTTCTTCCAGAAAGCATCCTTGTCATCGATGAAATCTCCATTGATTAAGCCCTGCTTGGCTTCATCAGGCGTCGTAGACCTACGGATCAAGGCAATAACTTCATCAAGATAATCAAGGGCAATCAGTAAGCCTACAAGAATATGAGCTCGGCTTAATGCCTTGTTTAGGTCATATATTGTACGGCGAACGATAACCTCGATTCGGAACTTGATAAACTCAACGATAATATCCTTGAGGTTCAAGACGACCGGGCGGCCATCTACCAATGCGATATTGTTGACACCATAGCTGGTTTGTAGTGGGGTATACTTGTAAAGTTTACTCAACACCACAGAAGCCATTGCATCTCGCTTTATTTCGATTACAATGCGTAAGCCATCACGATCTGATTCATCGCGTACATCACTGATACCATCCACTCTATCGCCAACAAGTTCGGCAATTTTGGTAACCAAGGTCGCTTTATTAACCTGGTAAGGGATTTCAGAAATGATGATGGTTTCACGATCTCTATTGTCCGTGATGATTTCTGCTTTACCACGTACAACAACCCGACCTCTACCGGTATGGAAGGCATCTTTGATACCTTGGTAATCAAAAATGATCCCGCCAGTAGGAAAATCAGGTGCTTTGATGAAATTCATCAATTCATCAATCGTGATTTCCGGGTTTTCAATGGTTGCAACAACCCCGTCAATGACCTCAGTGAGGTTATGAGGCAACATGTTGGTAGCCATACCTACCGCAATACCTGATGCTCCATTAATAAGCAGGTTAGGGATTCTTGCGGGTAAGACAGTTGGCTCTTTCAACGTATCATCGAAGTTGAAAGCAAAATCGACGGTATCTTTGCCAATGTCTGCTAACAGTTCATCGCTGATTCGGCGTAGGCGGGCCTCCGTATAACGCATTGCGGCCGGGCTATCGCCGTCCATGCTACCGAAGTTACCTTGTCCATCTACTAATGGATACCGCAAGGACCAGTCCTGAGCCATCCTCACCATCGTGTCATAGACAGAAGAGTCTCCGTGAGGGTGATATTTACCCAGAACCTCCCCGACAATACGGGCGGATTTCTTGTGAGATTTATTATAAGCCAGTCCCAAGTCTGACATACCGTATAAAACACGGCGATGAACAGGTTTGAGGCCATCCCTTACATCGGGTAGGGCACGAGAAACAATCACCGACATAGAATAATCTATGTAGGCAGATTTCATCTGTTCCTCAATATTAACGGGGATAATTCGCTGATTAGAAGACATCTAGCGGGATAAAGATTTTTAATGAATACTTGCTGTACGTTTGCTCAAGACACTAAGCCAAATTAAAGGTAAATGGCTTAGTTATAATAAGCGGACAAAGATAACAAATTATTGGCGATGAACGAAGCCCCGGACAAAGTGTTTATAGCAATGATAAAGCGATTTGATCTTTACCATTTTTGGTTTTTAGAATTCGCTTTAGGTTCCATTATTAGTATAACTTTATTAGAAAAGTTAGTGCTCGTTTGAACAATGAGCGCTTATCTTTGCGCACATAAAATGCGGAAATGAAAGAACAAGTGACTCCCTACGGAGATGGGGATGCGAAAAAAAGTCAGGTGTCCAAGATGTTTAACCGGATAGCAGCCAGTTACGACTTGCTTAACCGGATGACTTCAATGGGTATCGACGTTATTTGGCGCAAGCGAGCCATTGCTCAACTCAACCCACAGGAGCATCAAAAGATTTTGGATGTTGCGACCGGCACCGCCGATGTAGCCCTCGAAATTCGCAGACAGATGCCTCAGGTAACACACATTACGGGCCTGGATATCAGCTCAGAAATGCTGGCTTTTGGTAGAGAAAAAGTAAGAAAAAAAGGCTGGGACGATCAAATTACATTGGTGGAAGGAGATTCTGAAGATTTACCCTTTGCAGACAATACATTTGACGCAGTGACCGTTGCCTTTGGTGTTCGAAATTTTGAGCATCTGGAGGTAGGTCTAAAAGAAATCTACCGCGTAATTCGCCCTGGAGGTAAGCTGGTGGTGCTGGAATTTAGTCATCCACAAGCTTTTCCTATCAAACAGCTCTTTAATTTATACTTCAAGTATATACTTCCGAGCATTGGGCGCGTTATCTCCAAAGACAAAAAAGCTTACCAGTATCTTTATGAATCGGTACAGGCGTTTCTTAATCAGGAGGCTTTTTTAGAACAATTATCTCAAATAGGCTTTAAATCAAACCAATGCAGGTCGCTAACCTTCGGAATATCATCACTTTACACGGGTATAAAATAACCCTCATTTGTTTGCTCTTGGTGAGTAGTCTTTCTACTCAAGCACAAATTGGAGGCAAAGGGAACTACAACTTTTTTGAGTTTCAGCAGAAGCCTTACTATTTTGGGATCACTTTGGCAATGAACAACAGTAGTTTTACGCCATTTCGCTCAGAAGAATTTCTGTATTCAGATAGTATCCAGTCGGTACAGGCGTTACGAGGCCCTGGGTTTAATCTAGGTATTGTTACGAACTTGAAAATTGGAGATTACTTCGACTTCCGCTTCCTCCCTACCCTATCCTTTGGAGAACGTAAACTGGTATACGACCAGACGCGCCGGGATGCGCCAGCAAATCAGCGATCGGTAGAATCTGTGTTTGTAGAGATGCCATTTCATTTCCGCTATAAATCTGCTCCTTATAAAGATAAAAGGCTCTTTGTTTTGGCAGGTGTAAAATACAGTTTTGATGTAGCTAGCGACTCGCGCGCACGCCAAGCAGAAAGCCTGGTAAAAATATCTCCGCATGATTTTGCCTTGGAGTATGGTGCTGGCGTTCAGTTCTTTTTTCCCTACTTTATTTTCTCTCCGGAGTTGAAGTTTAGCCACGGAATAGGCAATACGCTGATCTTCAACCCTACACTAGAAGAATCTACTGTTCTGGAAAAGGTGCTTAGCCGCACATTTACGCTTAGTTTTCACTTTGAGGGATAGTTTTTGGTGCGGAGTGCGGGGCAATACTTTATGGTCTTTCCCTAAACAAGAGCCGTAAAGAAATATAAGTCGCTTTTTAAAAAAAAGAGCGAGGATATTGTGCGGTTTCAAAAAAAGCTATACATTTGCCCCGCACTGATCCAAAGGGGTCAGTTGGAGCTTGGTAAAAAGTATTAATTTTACTTTTTCAGACTCTTTTGCCGATGTGGCGGAACTGGTAGACGCGCTGGATTCAAAATCCAGTTTCTTCGGAAGTGTGGGTTCGATTCCCACCGTCGGTACTTAACTAAAAGCCTTGCAAATCAATGATTTGTGAGGCTTTTTTATTGTTACTCAAAAAGGGTAAAATACTCTCTTTTGCTACTCCTCATTTCTTTCAAAAATAATTTGGAGAACAATTAGGTATTTACCATCTTTGCGCACCTCGAAAGAATCTGATCTTGCCGAAGTGGTGAAATTGGTAGACACGCACGTTTCAGAGGCGTGTGCAGCAATGCGTGCGGGTTCAAGTCCCGCCTTCGGCACTACCTAAAAGAACAAGGGTTTATGAGCTTCTCAGAAGTTTGTAAACCCTTTTTCTTTTCTCCTCTATCCAAAGGACCAAATAGACGAAAGTAATTATACACGCTAAGGAAGTCTCTTATGATTGATCAGTCAACCATGAGGCCTGAAATACCTTGGAATAGCCGCTAGTAGTTCTTTATGTGTTTCGTCATAAAAAGGATATCAACCAGTGCTTTTCAAGCCACCGGCAATTCCATTGGTCAGTAATAATAATTTTTTCAATAAAGGACCTGCCATTTCCGGTGCTGTTTCTTTTGCAGCACGCCATGCCTTCAAGTATTCTAGTTGCAAGTGATGCAAATTATCCAACACTTTGCCTCGACGAGCAGTATTTTGCAGTTGGCTCATTCGTCGATCAGCGACTGGGCTGCCAAATAATTCGGTGATCTGCCGGAGTCCTGACGCCCGGTCTTCAAATAGCAAGGCCATTAATTCGTCTCGGATATCCGTTTCACTTACTAACTCGGCAAACGCTGCCATAATAACAGGATCTGAATTGAGCAGGCTGGTCTCTACCTCAATCAGTGTATAATACAATAAGGGCCAATCAGCTGCAGCAGCCTGAAGGGTTCCCCAAGGTTCTGGTGTTTGCTCTTGCAGTTCACTCAGTGCAGTACCTACCCCATACCAACCGGTCAAATTAAATCGGGCTTGATTCCAACTAAACACCCAAGGAATAGCGCGTAGATCAGCAAGACTACGAGTGCCAGTCCGTCGAGCCGGGCGGGAACCGATTTTGCTTTGCTCTAACACATCAATCGGGGTAGCTTGCGTATAAAATGGGATAAAGCCAGAGTGGTCAATGAGAGAAGGATAAGTTTGCTGAGCCCTTTGAGTAAGTTGTTCCATGGCCTCGAAGAGAGGAGCAGGAAGTTCTGGTGCATCCTGAAGTCGCATCACTTGCCGGGCTGTACCGGCCAATAACATCTCCAGATTATAAGTCGCATTCTTTAAATTGGCGAACTGTTGGGCAATCGTCTCTCCCTGTACCGTGATTTTGATCGCTCCACTCACTGATCCAGCAGGCATACTATCCAGAAACCGGTGGTACTTCCCACCGCCGCGGCTGATAGTGCCACCTCTTCCATGGAAAAAGCACAAGGCCATATTATGTCGTGCTGCCGCTTTACTCAATTTCTCTTCCGCTTTGAATATATTCCAGCGACTGGCTAAAATCCCACCGTCTTTATTACTATCACTATACCCCAGCATTACCTCCTGAAGGTTACTATGGCGCCGGCTGACGGTCACCGGATGACTTAGAAAAGCCCCCAATATCTTATCACCGGCTTGGAGATCATCGATGGTCTCCAATAGTGGTACCACAGGAATGGGCTGATCCAGTAATCCCACTTCTCTGAGGAATAGATAGACGACTAACAAATCAGTCAGATCCCTTGTCATGCTGACAATAACAGAACCGATGCCGTCAATACCATAGCGCTGAACGTGGCGGCGCAATACACGATAGTAAGCCAATACTTTGTCGGCTTCCGGGCCGCAACTATCCCCCATTACCAGGAACGGCCGCTTACTTTTCAGTTCCTCGTTAAGGAACTTGAGTCGTTTGCTCATGTCCCAATTGACAAAATCAAAATCTTTAAAGCCAGCGGCTTGCAAAATTTGGCGGATTGCCTTTTCGTGATAAGCACTATTTTGGCGGATGTCTAACTTCACCAGGTGAAAACCAAAACAGCGGACCTGCCGTTCCACATCAAAGAGTAGGTCTTGGGCGATTCGTTGTGCGCCAATATCTTGAATCGACTGGCGCAGCAATGTTAGATCTGCCTGGAGATCCCCTGCAGTAGGGTAATAACACCCCGGTTCGGTAGTTGCATTAGTTTGGGTATTATTTAGTCGCGCCAGCATCAGGTTGACAAATTGCCGGTAAGGACTCCGTGGATTCCTGGCTAATGCCGCCGCTCCTGTATCCCCAAGTGCCGCCGCCATCGCCTGAATAGCTTCCTTTAAAGCAGGAGGCATTGCCTGATGTACATCGGACATACTTAAACTAGCTGCAAGTTTAAGTAGCTCTTGATGTAGTAATTGAAGCGCAGCATCCCGGTGTTTTCCCAAGGTACTTTCCGTAAATTCAGCGGTTACATAAGGGTGACCATCCCGGTCTCCGCCTACCCAACTACCGAATTCCAGGATCGGGAATTGTTCGGGTTCACTAAGATAATCGGGAGCAAAGCCCATGGCTTTCCAGCTCCCACGCAATCTACGGTCACTTTCCCGGAGTGCCTGAGGGAAAACATGGGTAAAGTAGTGGAGGACGTGGTTACGTTCGTCGTACAGGTCAGGTTTTTCCAGATACACTTCCCCGGTGCGCCAAAGTCGTTCCAGTAAAGCTTTGATTGATTCTCGGATTTGATCTCGTTCCGTATCAGACCAGGTCGTATTCTCGTTCTTAACCAAGAGCAGGTAAAGTTCCCGGTGCAGCTCAAGGACAGTGACTCGCTTGGCTTCCGTCGGATGCGCCGTGAGGACAGGTTGTATCCGAAGTTTTGGAAAAACGGCCGCCATCTCTTCTTCTGTACGGCCTTGCTTTTTCCATTGATCAAAGGTTTCTCCCCATGATCCACGAATAGCTGATATTCCCTTATCATTTTCTACTTGTCGCTTATACTGTACGGCTACGTTTTCCTCTACCATATTCAATAGCTGAAAAGAAATACTCAGAGCTTGGATAAGCTTGGTTTCCTGATCATCGACTAAACCATTAATAGCAGAAGACTCATTGATCCAAGGAAGTTGATGTGCTAGCTTCTCCTCACCCAAGGATAGCAATACTTCCTGAAAACAGGTCATAACGAAATGTAGATCCTTGACGGTCTTATCGATTTCTTGATTCTGATGGGTATCTTTCATAGTGGGGTAATGAGGGTTTGTATTATTGCAAAAACACACTTTCCTAAAGAGATTAAATATAGAAAAGCCTATCTGGTTCAGACTCACTCTACCTCTGTTTTCTTGTTCTCAAACAAATTCTGTGCATTGTAAAAGAAGAAAGTTTTTACACGATAAAAAGTACCCCCAGCATAATACGCAATAATATCCATAGACTTCATTCCCAGAATTTTCACCCCCCCCATCTTTAAAAATTCGCCTTAACCAGATTACTGTTCTATCTTTGCTTTAGCTCTCAACCGTTGTAAAAACAACAAAATATGTTTAGCAAGTCTTGTAAATATGCGATTCGCGCAGTTCTTTTTCTAGCTATCAACACTGATGATGATACTAAATTGGGGGTAGAAGAATTAGCCAGTGAGTTAGAGGTTCCAAAACACTTTTTGGGGAAAATTCTACAGCAGCTCGCTAAGAATAAGATGGTATCATCGACAAAAGGAAGAAACGGTGGCTTTTTCTTGAATAAGCAAAACAAGGCAGCCAATCTGCTGGCCATTATTGAATCTATTGACGGGAAAGATATTTTCCAAGAGTGTATATTGGGTTTAGAACAATGCTCAGATACAAATCCATGTCCATATCATGATTCAATTCAGAAGGTTCGCCGAGAGTTTCTCCTTCAATTAAAAGACGAAACCATTGAAGCTTCTGCTGCCAGAATTAATGAGCATAGCTTAAAACTGAAGGATTAGATCAAATCTAAAAGCTTCTTATTTTGCCTTTAAAAACCACTGGTATTAGAAATTACTTATCTCTAATATTACTTTTTGTTCCCGCAATCCTCTTTGGTGTGTTAATGATTGTCTATCAAGAAAATCTAGCACTTAAGTATGGTTTTGACTTCCCTCGTCTTCCTCTACAATTTTTCATTTTAGTGGTGGCTGGCTTCGTGGCTACACTGGGCGGTGTTCTGGACTGGCGCTATCACCGTGATCCACTAAAACTCAAGCTTTCAAAAAAAGAAAGAGATGCGGAGGCTGCGGCTTTAGGCCTCGGTGGTTTGCCTATGTTCGTTTTAATGTGGGCGGCCATGATGAGTAACCAGCCTACTGTTTTCCTGGTCCCCATTATCATCGTCTTGATTTATACCGTAGTAGCGATTTGCTACGACGAGTTTGTTTTTCATATCCATCGCTGTGAAAAAATAGAAAACAGATATCATCGGATGCTGGTTTTTGGGAATGGTATTGCTTGGCTAGCTTGGTTTCATTTTATCTATTGCCAATGAACTACCAAGATCTACTCCTCCGCAGTAAGGTCCATTTAAGCCAGTTTCCATTAGAACAAGAGATAGATTTCATGCCTTTAGTGTTCACCAAAGGGGCAAAATGGATGACACAACGGTTAAATGAAATAGATAAAAAACAACGCAATTTCAACTCAAATGTAGCATACGAATACTATGGTTACTTAAAGTATTCTTTTTGTTTTTTCTGTTTTATAATGAGCGGGTTGTTCTTTTGGACCAAGGCCAGTTATCTTAGTCCGCTATCCATCCTGGTCTTTTATTTCTTTGAAGTTCATTTCCTTTTCCTTTTTCCTCTACTAATTGATGGTGTTGAAAAACCGTTGGCCAGAAGCATCCATATGACTTACAAAATGGGTATCTTTTATACTATGAGAACCGTCATTCCTATTGGTTTTTTCATGGTAACTGGATTATTTAATTGGCGTAATCCCCTTCAAAACTGGCATATTGGATGCTTGGCCGTATTAATCTGGTACACTGATGAGAAGGGATAATTTCGAGCTCAGGGAAGAACAGATAAGTGCAAAGGTAAAGCACCCCTTCAGTGTACTCTATTTATCCGACTTTCACTTTAATGCCCATAGCCTAACCGCTGCGCACTGGATGCTGGAGCAAATAGATACCTTAAAGCCTGACATTATCCTGTTGGGTGGTGACTATGTAGATACAAGACGCGGTTTAAACATTTTTGAGTTCTTTTTAAGCAACATCCCCCATCCTGATAATTGCTTCGCCGTAGCAGGAAATCACGACTACTTTTTTGGCATCAACACCTTAAAAAAACTGCTCACTAATTATGGTGTCACCTGGATTGAAAAAAGTTTCGCCTTCTTAAACCTAAAAACAATACGGATTCGTATTGACGGCAACCTAAGCCAATCGGCTATTGATAATGATTTCTCCATTTTATGTGCCCACAAGCCTCAAGTACTTAATGGAGAGCTAAGTAACTACCAACTCGCTTTAGCTGGGCATCTACACGGAAGCCAAGTCGTACTCTGGCAAAATGAAAAAGGGTTGTTTCCAGGAAGGTTTTTCTATAAATGGAATATTCTAACCAAAAAAATAAGTGGTTGTACTTGCTATATTAGCAAAGGGCTAGGCGATACATTACCCGTACGGTTCAATTGCAAAAAGGATGCTATTTTTGTTAAAGTGCGCCCCACTCCAATATAGATTTCCGTATCGTAAACTCAATCCATGAAGTCATTTTTTGCCTTAACTATTGCATCCTCTTACGGATTATTGATCCGAGGGATTTTCGGGTTTATTTCGCCCAATTTCGAGATCATGAGTTTAACGTTCCTTTGCTTAGTCCCCTTTATTATCGGTTTTTTAACCGTTAGGTTCTGGCCTGAAGGGAAAATTAAGAGCAACTGGTCGGCCTTTGCTAAACCTTGGCTGACTTGCCTAATCCTCTTGATCGTCTCCATGTTGCTAAAAATCGAAGGTGCGATCTGCTGGATCATGATTTATCCGTTCTTTAGCTTCGCCGCTGGTTTGGGAGGAATTTTGACTTTCAAAATAATGAATAAAAGATCCTCCTCCAGCAATAACCCTGACATTCTTGACGAAAACGATTGGGACAATTCCTCAACCCTCAAAATGTCCTTAGTACTTTTGTTACCTGTTTTCATGGGTTTTATTGAAGGCGACCACAGCTCCTCAAGACAATACATCACCTTGGAGGAATCTGTAACAATCAACGCTTCTACGGACGAAATATGGCAAACGATTACGCACATCGACCAAGTTGATCAAGGCGAAAAAGGCACCTATCTTACGAATGCACTGGGCTTCCCCAAGCACCTCTACACTACGCTCGACACCTGTCTATTAGGTAACAAACGAATGTGCTATTACGAAAAGGGATTGGTTTTTGAAGAAACCATCACAGAAGTTGTCCCTCACAAAAAACTAGTATTGGATATTTACGTCGATCCTACAAAAATCCCGGCAACGGTCTTGGATGAACACATCGTCATTGGTGGAAAACATGTTGATGTACTAAAAGATACTTACCTATTAGAGCCCCAGACGGATGGCGCAACTCACCTGTCTCTTACCTCTCAGTATTCCATCAACACGCCTTTCAACTGGTACGCTGGTATTTGGGCCAAGTACCTTATGTCAGATTTATTGAAAGGAGAATTGAACTTAATCAAGCAGCGTTCAGAGCTTTAAGTAACAGTAAAAAAACATGAGTCATCCCGAATTTTGATTGTCATCAAAATCCGTGCTGACCAACTGCAAAACCTATTATTAAAGACGAAACCCCATGATTTCACTAGTAGGAATCATGGGGTTTTCTACAAAAAGTCGGATAAATCTTTCTTTTTAGCTAATTACAGACTCTTTCTAAGTTAAAATCAGGCTGGATTTTGGCCTTAGCCAAAATTCGGGATGACTCATGTTCTAATTTTAACTTCATCTATTCGCCCATCCGTTTGAGCTAACTCAAGCATCCTCATACTTCAGTAAAAACTTAGGGTTGATTACTTTAAAAGAAACCCGGCCAATTTGATCAGTTTTCTCTTTCAGTGGGCGGATAACAATACCTTCCCGGCGTGTTTCCTTTCTCAACAAAGAGCCCCCGACAGATAATTCAACCAGTGTATTGATATCTGACACCAAAGGGAAACGCTCTTCTAAAACAGGCACCATTGGCAGCTCCAGGTTTTCCACAAGCGCTCTAAAATCTGAATAGTTCAGATACTCATAATTACTGATGTCAAAAGCATTAAAAAACCGGACGGTCTGGCCTTTCAGCTTGTACTTATTACGTTGAATACCTTCACCAATCAATTCCCCTTGAATGGCAATATTCTTTCCAAGGCTATTAAGTTTTGCCTCAATGCCCAGGTTGACTGCCACTTTCCAAAAAGAATTGTCTTCCGATTTTTCCAACTCCATATTACGGCTACACACACCAAATTCACCTTCATTCAAGTAGTAGGTAACACTTGATCCATCCAGTTTTTCAGTAACAAAACAATGCTCGCCTTCGTACTTCTGTAGCAAATCAACTAAAATTTGAACGCGAGTTTCATCCGTTTTAGGAATAAATGAAGGAAATCCCCCTTTCATAACACCCGATAACTGAGCAGGAATTGGTGGCTCGTATTTTTCGATTCCCAATACTGTCGTTACATCAAGACCTTCTTCCACCTCAAGTGTGTCAGGCAAGATTGATAGAGGAAAACAAACTCCCTGGGAGATTTGCCCCCGCAACCGGACAGTGCGAATTCGGTTACTTCTTGCTCTGAGAAATTCAAATTCAGGACGCTCAGGCAGGATACTATCAATTTCTACATAAACACATAAATCTCCAACGGAGAACTCCCCTTTCTTTACCACTAGCTGCCAGCCTAGAACAGTAGCTTTCAAAATGCTATCGGCATTTGGAATGGGTTCAAGGGTAGTAATTCTTTGAAGAGAGGCTAATTTTCTCATTGATCTTTTAATAGGTTCATCCACTAAACTTATTAGTCAAGAAATTAGTTCCGTGTCAGATAAACCAAAACTACAAACCCTACTCTGTTCCAATCACGGCCGTAGCAGCTTCCAACTTATCCGCGCTCGCTTTCAGCGTCATTTTTCCTGGTTCTTGGCCAGACTTCAGGATTATCATTGCCTTACCGTAAAACAACTCCACCTCGTGGGACTGGAAAGGGGCAAAAGACTGTGGATTACCATTACCAACACCGGCAATACTACCTGTTCCCATAAGAGAAAGGTTGATTTCATCCATAGCAAGAGGCGCTAAATTTCCTTCCGCATCCAGGGCTTCGATCAATACGTAGGAGAGGTCCTGGCCATTGGCATGTATTCTGGTGCGGTCGGGCGTAAGCCGAAGCTTGGTCGCCTTTCCGGCAGTTTTCAGTGTCTGCTCTCCTATTTTTCGGCCTGCTTTATAGGCAACTACTTTTAACTCACCGGAGTCGTAGACGACGTCATTCCACATCAAGCGGAATCGGTCTACTGAATTCTCTGACTTCGGTTGCTTGCTGCGGCGTCCTTGTGATTTTCCGTTGAGGAATAACTCTGCCTCATCACCATTGGTGTACACAAAAACGGGGACGTTCTCCCCTACCCGCTCAGGCCAGTTCCAATGCGGCAGGATATGGATCATATTCTCTTCCGGCAGCCAGTAACTTTTGTATAGATAGTAGCGATCCTTGGGAATCCCCACCAAATCCACAATCCCGAAATAAGAACTACGGGCAGCAGCTTCATCCGTAAAGCCCATTTCTTTCACAGTAGTGTTATCATAAGGCGTAGGTTCGCCGAGGTAATCAAAGCCTGTCCAAACGAATTCTCCAGCGATGTAAGGCTCCTCTTGCTGCCACATAAAGTCATCGTCGGCGATCTCCGCCCACCAGGGCGCATTCAAATCGTAAGAACTTACCTGCAAAGATTTCGTGAATGCCGTTTTGTCTTCCGGCAAGGGAAACTCGTAGAAACCACGCGTACTCAAAGTAGAAGCAGATTCGCTAATGATTACAGACTTATTCGGCTCCATTTGTCGAGCCAAACGATAGCGGCGGCCATAGTTCCAGCTATGCACATCATAATAATCAAAATGCCGACGGGCAGCATTGCCCAATTGGTCATTTGCCAGCGTCACCGGGCGAGTAGGATCGTACTTACGAACGTAATTCACCATCGTATGTAATCGCTGAAAGCCATTGTTATCATTGTTCTGAACGTCAGGGATTTCATTCCCTACCGACCATAAGAATACAGAAGGGTGGTTGCGGTCACGAACGACAAAATTATGAACGTTCCGCTGAGCGAAAGTTTCAAAATCAGTATCCTCTAATATTGCAGCTTTAGCATCGTATTTGTCAAAGGCTTCATTGAAGAACAGTAGACCCATGCGGTCGCACATCTCCAGCAGCTCGGGTGCAGCAGTATTATGGCTGTTGCGGATAGCGTTAACGCCCATAGATTTCATGATCTCCAACTGTCGCTCCATTGCTCGTGGATAGAAAGCAGCGCCCAATGGGCCGTGATCATGATGGAGATTAACGCCTCTGAGTTGTACCCGACGGTCGTTGAGATAAAACCCGTGATCTGGATCGAAACGAATGGTTCGTACTCCAAAATTGGTGATATATTCATCTACAATTTCTCCATCTTGTTGCACCCTGGTTACCAGGCGATACAGGTAGGGGTGGTCAACATCCCAACGAACAGGATCTGTCACCGTCAGGGTACTTTCCAGCGTCGACTGCTGCCCTGCATTAATCCACTTTCCAAAGCTTCCTTTTGCTACAACTTGTCCTCCATCACTTAAGATTTCGTGCATAACGGTAACATTTGCACGTTCAGCAGCGAAGTTGTTAACCTTGGTACTTACCCGAACATCAACATAATGAGGTTTGACAATGGGTGTCGTCACGTAAGTGCCCCAAATATCCACGTGTACAGGTGCCACTGTCAATAATTCTACCTTTCGGTAAATGCCTGCACCGGGGTACCAGCGGCTATCAAAGTTTCGGGTATCAGCATGAACCGCTAAAACATTTTTGCCGCCAGGCGTAACGAAGTCGGTAATATCTACAGAAAACGAGTTGTAGCCATAGTCCCACTCCCCTGCCAGCTTGCCATTAACGTATACTTTTGGGAAAGCCATTACGCCATCAAAAACCAGGTACATCCGCTGGCCAACAGCCGTAGCCGGAATAGCTAATTCCCGACGATACCACGCCTGATCTTGCCAAGGCAATTTCCCGGTGCTACCATTACCATCCAGGATAAACGGGCCCGAAATGGCCCAGTCGTGGGGTACACTTACCGTTTGCCAACCATCATCCTTAATGCCTACGGTATGAGCATCTTTGGTTTCTCCCTTCTTGAATTTCCACCCATCGGAGAGGGTAACTGTGGTTCGATGTTGTGCTCCAAGGGTTAAGGTAAAAGCCCATAACAGGAGTAAGAATAAGGAAGACTTTCTTTGAATCATAACAGAAATGGATTGTAACAGACCTAAAAAACTACTCACCTGAGTAATACTCCATGCCTTTAAGTGCTTGTTTATTTTCATCAAACAAGGTAGCATTATCCCAGTGAGAGCCCTGCCCCCAGCGGGTAGAGCAGGAAGTAGATACCCAGGCTGGTTCCCAATAGATCAGCCCGGTTCCTCCACCGGCTTCAATTTTTTCTTCCAAGGCCTTGAGATACTCATATTGCCCTTGCTCAGTGATAGCGTAACCTGCTACCCCTGCGTCTTCCCCAAGAATATTATTGGCACCATCCAGGTTATCCAAGGTGTATGGGTAGGCCGTTTCTACAACCATAAGGTTTTTGTTATAAGTACTGGTGAGTGTCTGAACGGCCGTTGATAAATCATTGAGGACAATATTCGACCATAGTGGGTAGTAAGAAATGCCTATCCAGTCGAAATTCGTCAAGCCATTCTCTTTAGCTTCAGCAAACCACCACAATGCATTTTCAGGTTGGGCCACATGCAGCATCGTCGCAATCTCTTTATCCGCTTCCGTACTCACAGCCCGCACGGCAGATAAGCCTTTATTCAATAAAAAAGCATTTCTATTCCAGTTGATGCTATTATAGCTACCATTAGGATCTTGTAAAATTTCAGCGTTGGTTTCATTACCCACCTGTACATATTCTGGCAACAAATTCAAGTCATTTAATTGGCTTAACACCTGATGGGTGTAGTTGTATACAGAATCTCCCAAGGCCATCATATCATTGACAACGGGCAACCAGGCTGCCGGGACCTTTTGCTTACCAGGGTCCGCCCAGTCATCAGAATAATGAAAATCGAGCAATACTTTCATACCCGCAGCTTTAGCACGTTCAATAGACTTTTTCACGTCTTCATAGTTCGAGTAGTCCGTCCAGTCTGGTTGATGCCATAGGCGCAACCTTACAATATCAGTGCCCGCATTTTTAAAAATGGTATAAGGATCTTCGGTTGAGCCTTCTGCATTTAGATAAATAGCACCGCAATCTTCCATTTCATTCACATAAGATAAATCTGCCCCGCGCATGAAATCCTCTTCAGGTGTTGTGACAATTGGAGGAAAATCAGTAGGTGTCTCCACACCCTGGTCACAAGCAACTCCCAGCAGTGCTGAAAAAATAATTAATCCGAATATCCTTTTCATAATCTCCTTTTTTCTCAAAACTGACGCAAGGTAGAATAGGTACACCCAAACTACTTTGCGCCTAGTGCAAACGTCCTAATAGTTAAGCCAACCAAATATAAGTGTATTTTGTACATTTATCTAAAAAAACCGAATACCAATTTTTCACAACTACAACTGGTACTTCTTTTATTATCCTCAATGCTTACGTACCTTTGCAGACTGAATAAAAACTGTTACCATTCCCACCTCTCCATCTTCCACCTCATCATTTACCCCGTCTAGATCTAGCAATTTCACGCTTTTTAAAGCGGAGGTCAAAGCAATACCCCTCCCTGAGAAATTTACTTTCCCATTCTATTACGAACCTCATCCGCTGGCATTGCTAGCAGCTCAAGAGCTTCAGCAACATTTATTAACTCAGACAGACTGGGAACATAATTTCGGCAGTGACGATTATAAACAGGAAGCTGCAATTGGTAAAATGTTTGGCGTACTGGTAGTCAAAGATAGCGCTGGACAATTGGGTTATCTCTCTGCTTTTTCGGGTAAAGTAGCAGACAGCAACCACCATCCTGGTTTTGTTCCCCCACTTTTTGATATGCTTTCCGAAGGGAGCTTTTTTCTCGAAGGCATGGAAGTACTCAATCAGATCAACGAACAGATTAAACAATTATCAGTCTCCCCAGCTCTATTGGAGTCCCGGCAAGTTTTAGCAGATACTCAGGCAGAAGCAACAGAACAAGTCGAAGGTTTTCGTACCAAAATGAAAGCTGCCAAAAAAGCGCGCAAGGTCAAAAGAGAAGCCGCCCGAATTACATTCGAGACGGCTGATTTCCTGGTACTTCAGGAAGAATTGAGACAAGAAAGTCTTCAACACCAGTTTTATTTCAAAGACCTTGTAAAGCGTTGGACAGAAAGGACAACCCAAGCGCAGGAGCAATACGATCATTATCAATCTGAGATTGATGTTTTAAAAGAGCGCCGTAAAAACCGTTCCAATGCACTTCAGCAGCAGCTCTTTGCTCAATATCAGTTTCTAAATCAGGCTGGAGAAACGCGTAGCTTGGAGGATATCTTCAAACACACTGCTGTAAAAAAGCCACCCGCTGGCGCAGGTGAGTGCGCTGCCCCCAAGCTCCTGCAATATGCGTTTGCCAACAACTTTCAGCCGGTAGCTATGGCCGAATTCTGGTGGGGGCAATCTCCAAAGTCGGAAGTAAGAAAACATGGCAATTTCTATCCTGCTTGTCGAGGAAAATGTGAGCCTATTTTAGGTCACATGCTAGCAGGGATGACGCTGGACGACAACCCTATGCTCAGCAACCGCAACCAGGTAACAGACATTCCTGTTGTTTATGAAGATGAGCACCTGCTACTCATCAACAAGCCACCGGAGTTTCTTTCTGTTCCTGGCCGTCATGTGAAGGATTCTATCCAGTTGCGGATGAAACAAAAGTATCCGGAAGCCACCGGCCCAATGGTCGCGCATAGGTTGGATATGTCTACCTCTGGCCTTATGATTATAGCTAAATCCATGGAGGTTTATAAGTTTCTCCAACGCCATTTTATGAAGCGAACGGTGAGTAAACGCTACGAAGCTTTGCTTGATGGTATTGTTGCTGAAGATGAAGGTACGATTGACCTCCCGCTGCGCCTGGATATCGATGATCGCCCACGACAGATGGTTTGCTACGAACACGGTAAAGCTGCGCGTACCCACTGGAAGGTGATCGACCGCCAAGATGGTAAAACCCGCATACATTTCTTTCCTATTACTGGTAGAACCCACCAATTGCGCGTCCATGCGGCTCACACGCTGGGCCTCAACACCCCGATTATTGGAGATGATCTATACGGCAAAATAGGTACTCGCCTTCACCTGCACGCCGCGGCCATTACGTTTAAGCATCCGGTAACCAAGGAAATGGTGAGTTTTGAGGTAGCCGCGGATTTCTAGGTGCTTTTAGTTGCCTTGACAGCAAGATATTTAGGTCTTAATTTTGGTAATTCTTCAAATTATCATTTCCTTTATTTGATCATTTTTATTCATGTCTATCACCTCCTAAACCTTCAAATTGATGTCTTTCTCTAAAAACGCTCTGACTCTTCTGTTTTTCTGTTTTTTTACTTTTTCTATCGCTGCTCAGGATGCACTCACTGTCGGTTGGCAACATTTTGCCAATAATGATTTTGATGCTGCTCGGTCGGTATTCGAGACAGCCCTCAATGGGCCCGATAAAGCGCGAGCTCACTTGGCATTGCATTTGGTTGGCGCAGCAGAAAGTGCTGAATCTGCAGCTACTTTCCAACATTTTAAAAAATTCTACGAAACCAGCGACAATCCTACTCCTTATATTATGGGGTTGTGGTCTACTAATTACGGCCAACGAACGGACGCTGAAATAGACTTCCTGGAAGAGTTGATAGAAAAAGAACAAGGAACTCTCAAAGCCCTGGCTTTGCAAGCACTTGGGAACCACCATTATGCTAGCAATGATTCACGAAAAGCTGTTCGGTATTATGAACAAACCGGAAGCATTGAACCCTGGTCTGTCTTGGGCGAGTTTGAGAACATTTCTGAAAGTGGTTTTGATAAAAACTTCCAAGCACTTGCTCATCCTGATAATGGCTTTAACTTTAGAAATAAATGGGGAGTGCCTGTAAGTTGGTTCGACATCAAAGCGCCCAGGTGGGACAACTGGGTAGACATGGACTATTTCTTCTACGCTCAGAATTCCATTATCTACGCTCAGAATTTTTGCACCAGCCCTATCGAACAAGACATACAATTCCGCATTGGCGTATCGGGTTCTGTAAAAGTATGGGTCAATGATCAATTACTATTCAGCGAATCGCAGGAGCGTAACAACAACGTAGACGCCTATATTTTTCCGGTAAGGTTATCCGCCGGAAGCAACCGTATCCTCATCCAGCTTGGTGAAAGTGAAACGGACAACTGCAACTTCTTTTTACGAATTACAGATGAAAAAGGTGAAAATATCGAGGGGCTTACTTTCACCACGAAAGTGCAGCAATACGACAAGGAGTACAATTACGAGGCTACCGTATTAACCGATGAAGTCGAGACCTTTTTTCGTGAAAAAATAGCAGCTTCCCCTAATAATCTAGAAAACTACCTGGTACTCGGACAGTACTTTATCATTACTGATAAAATTTTCAAAGCCAAAAGTGTTATTAGCGAAGCTCGCGAGCTATTCCCGCATTGCACCTATCTCTTGTTTCAGCAATTGAATGCCTATGCAAAGGATGACAATCGCACCGAAACAGCAACCCTCATCGAAGAAGTCAAACAGAAAGATCCTGATGGAGCCCTCGCCCTCGGCTACTTGCTTGATGATGCAAAAAACAGAGATGACCTGGAAGCACAAGAAGAAATTATCCAAAAGATGGAGGACCGTGAAGGCCTTTCTGAAAACGTCTATCAGCGAAGAATATCACTCGCCGGCGATAAAGACGAAAGAGAAGTAATGTTTGCCTTGATCGACAAAGCCTATGATACCTATCCCGATAATTTCATTTTTGTTTATTTCAAATACCTGGTTCAAAAAGATGTTGAAGGGAATGCTCGTAATGCTGTCCGCGTCTTGAAAAAATACCTGGCCAACCATTATTCTGAAGAAGCAACCGCTGAATTGGCTAGTGCCTACTTTAATATTGGCACTGTTGACCAAGGTGTTGATACTTACCAGAAGTTAATTGAAAACAACCCCATCGCCACGGGATATTACAGTAGGCTAGCTAGCTTATACTACAATCTTGGCAACTACAAAAAAGCAGAATCCTACGTACAGGAATGTATCTCCATCGCACCTTACATAGACTCTTACCACCAAACGCTAGCAAATACTTATTCGGAATTAGGGCTTCAGGAAGCAGCTGAAACATCTTACCGCAAAGCCATTTTTTACAACCCCTACAATTACGATGCCCGCCGTCAGCTTAGAATTCTCAATGAGCAACCTGATATCTTTTCCTCTTTTACGGAACCTGACGTTTACCAAATTTACGCAGATGCACCTGAAGGGACAGACTACCCTAATGACCATAGCCTCCTCTTGGCCGATGAAACCCAAAAGGTCATTTACGCTGATGGAGGCTCGGAAGAAAAGCACATTCTGGTGGTCAAGGTTTTCAATACCAATGGAGTAGACACGTGGAAAGATTACCAAATTCCGGTTTACAATAATCAGGATGGCTCTATTGATAAGGCTGAAGTGCTGAAGAAAAACGGTGCGCGTATCGCTGCCGAAACCAATGGTGGCTATATTGTCTTTTCCAACCTCGAAGAAGGCGACGCTATCCATATTACCTACCGCTTGCAAAATTACTTCAGCGGCAAGCTGGCTAATCACTTCTGGGGTTCTCATTTTTTCGAGCTCTTCCTCCCGGTAGCACATACCAGCTTATCTCTCTTGGTCGAAGAAGGCACCAATTTTTCCTACAAGGTAGAAAATGGCGAGCTTGAACCAAAAATCGAGCAGTTTGACAATTATGAACGGTATACCTGGGAAGCGTCCAATGTTCCTGCCATTGAATACGAAGCCTTGATGCCTAATCTTACCGATGTTGGCAAAACGCTCCACTACTCTTCTTTCCCTGATTGGAACTACATTGCCAACTGGTATGCTGACCTGGCGCAAGCCAAAGCTAAAGTAGATTTTGAGGTAGAAAACGTAGCTGCCGAACTTTTCGAAACCAATAATACCCTTACACCACGGGAGAAGGTGGAAACAATTTACGACTACATTGTCAATAACATCCGCTACCGTTCCGTATCCTTCCTTCAGAGTGGGCTCATTCCGCAGAAAGCTTCCACAACAATTGCTGCTAAACAAGGCGATTGCAAAGATGTATCGACCCTCTTTGTTGCACTCTGCGAAACCCAGGGTATTGATGCCAACTTGGTGCTTGTCAATACCCGACAAAATGGACAAAAAGAAATGATGCTTCCCAGCATAGATTTTAACCACTGTATTGTTCACCTCCCGCTAGAAGAGAAAGATTATTACCTGGAACTCACCGCAGAGAACCTTCCTTTTGCCGTCAAGGCCAGTAGCACCTCCGGGGCTTTTGCACTCAAAATCCCCCGACAATTAGAGGAAAAAGTAACAGCTCAGGTCCTCGCTCCGACAGACCAAGTGCCCGCTACGGCTGTCCGTACAGCAACCGTCAGTTTTGAAGGTGACAAGATGGTAATAAGCAAAGAGAGCACAAAAACAGGATACGCAGCATCAAGCATGCGCGATTCCTACGAAAAGATAGGAGAAGATATCCAGCGAAAAAAGATGCAAGAAGCTATCAATGGCGAAGCACCTGGCGTATCGCTAAAAGAACTCACATTTCAGACCGGATTAGATGATAATTCGGCCCAATTAATGTACAGTTTCACCTACGAAATACCCAGTGTATTTACGGATATCGGAGGCCTCAGAATTTTCAGCATCCCCTTTTCTGATGACCTTAGCAATCCCAACTTCATGTCTCTCACCGAGCGCATCTACCCGCTAGAGCTATGGCAGTACTTCAACTGGGAATTGGAAGACGAGACCCTGAATATCAGCATCCCCGAAGGTTACGAACTTGCTGAAATACCAGCTGATTTGAAAATTGAAAATGATAACCTGTTCTACGAGTTGACCTTTCAAGTGACTGGCCAAGCATTAACAATCAAACGATTATTCAAGTTGGTCAACGATAGTGTTGCCCAGGAAAATTACCAAACCCTCCGAACGGCTATCGAAAAAATTGTCAAGGCAGATGCTCAAAAAATTGCTTTCAAAAAGACAGAAAATTAATCGCTGATGGTTTGTGAATCGCTCTACTCACGTTTCTCTACGGCGATGGCAAAGTCCAACTAAAACAGAAACTCCTCTGCCCAAATTAACGGACAGAGGAGTTATACTTTTCAGTTTGCTATTGAATAGCTCGTCTTAAACGGTCAAATCCTTAACAGCTGCATCAGCAGAAGCATTTTTCTTAACAGACTCGATACCATTCTCCATGGTAGCTACTGCTTTGTACATCTGGCTCTTACCAATGATCTGGCCATTAGAAGCCTTCAGTGTAAAGAATGGAGAACCATCTTTTGCCTCTTTGCGCTCAAAGTTAGCGTCATCTTTTGCATGGTTGATCACCGACTGTACGCCGTTCATTGCGCCCGGCTTACCAGCATAACCCTGGCTGGAAAGGATCACCTGACCGTTGGTTGCTTTGAGGTTGAAATAGAATTTTCCGGAATCATTTTTGAATACTTCGAAAGCCATAATTAATACTTTATCTGTGAATTAAAAGTGTTTCTTGGAGGGTGTCCAACAAAAGATACATCCTACAGACGGAAGAATCTTTCTTAGGTAACAGGTTTTCAAAGTTTTTCTTTCCAAACCACCTAAATTAAGACATTTCCATTCCGCAGGAAATATCTTAATTTTTAAGCAAACTACAGAAGAAATGAGCTTTCTTTTTTATGCAGGCCCGCCTTTCAGGCGGCCGCGCTATCCGCTATAATATCCTCGCTGCGCTGCGGGTATTCCGCTACTATCGCTGCCTGGTTTAGGCAAGGTATCCACAAGTAGTCACGCCGGACGCTACTTTGGAGCTTACCAACCTTTACGCCCTCTTAAAAGTGGGAAATCAGAGGTGGGAGGTCGGAAGTAGTTGAACCACAAACCATCCAACGATCAAACCAACCCTTACACCATTCAAACCTCTTCTGCAAACCGCCTTAACAACTTGATCCGCTCAAACTCCGAAAGGCAAAACTCAAGATCGGCTGCACTCAGTTTACGGTTGGCAGGCATGTCTTCCTGAATGGATACAGGGTCTTTACTTCGTTTCGTGCCGTCTTCCGTGACGAGGGTAAACAGCACCTCTAAGGGCAGGCCTTCCGGATTTTTGACACCGCGCTTTTTCAAACCAGCTTCGATGTCCTGCATTTGTTCGTCCAGAAATTCAGAAAGCACATTTTTCATTGGCCCCACAGCATCTACCAATTCCTCATCAAAGGTCACCTGCTCTGGTTGTTGATTGCCTTGGCGATCAAGATCGCGCCGCCAGAGACGATCGAGGTACACCTGAAGGTTGGTCAGGTCAATGCCTTCGCGTGGACTTCTGAGGTTATTCAGAATCATGCCCGTGGTTTCTCTGGGCTCCTTTACTTCGATCTTACCGTAGCGGCAAGTGCCCAAGACGACTTTGCTAAGATTGTGATCATTCATCTTCTCAATCCGCAAACGGTTATCAAAGAGTGGAGGGACCACTTTCTCAAATTCCGACAGGTATGCAATGTATTCTTCTCGGATGATCAGCAGGATTTTACATTGCAAACCCGCCTGCAGGAGGTTACTGATGGATTGGTGAAACTGCTGCTGCTCGGCCTCCGTTCCCATGATATAGAGTTCTTCAAACTGGTCGAAGATCAGGTATACCGGGCGGTAAGTTTCCAAATAGAGGTCTTTTACGCGGTGCCGTAACGGCGTATCGTCCTCCCACTGGGTGCTGGTATGCTTCCCAATTTCTCGCAAGAGCGATCGGTTGAGGTCACTGCCCCTGCGAATGAAAATTGGCAGCCAATCCGTCTTCTGAAAGCGGTTCGCCAAGCCACAATTGACCAGACTGGTCTTCCCCGTTCCCGAAGCACCGTACAACAACACCAAACCCGATGCGTGTACCGCATTAAAAAGCTGGGCTGTTTCTTTATTGCGACCGAAAAAGCGGTCTTTGTCCTCCTTGTCGTAGGAGTCGAGGAATTTGAATGGATTCGTCATCATTACGCCAGGTCGTTTTTGCAGAGGAGGTACTGATCGTACAATATTTGAAATACTTTCGGGCTGTCATCGCTGCCGGTATCGGCATCAAGGCCAAAGTCGAGGCCAAAGTCATCACCAAAGTCGTCGTCTTTGAGGTTGCGGCCTTCCGTAAAATCCTCCTGCGTCATATTGGTATGAATTTGGTCATCTTCATTGTTCAGCGCATGGAAAAAGCTGTGATCAACGGCCAGGTAGGTCAATTGATTGTCGGCCTCCCAGCCCATCAGGAAAATGTGCGCGAGACGATCCTGCTCCGTGGTTTCGCTTTTCTTGACTTTCACAAAAGTGTTCTTGTCGATGAGGAAAGGGGAAAGATTCAGCGACTTATCCAGGTGTTTTTCGTTGGATACCAGAATGACCGAAGAACTATCGGAATAGTTTTCCTTACGGCGGTATTCCTGATCCTGGTACAGGTTTAAGCCCGTGCCCTGGGTGGCATTCAGTGGCCCCATATCCAGCTCGTACGCCAGGGGCTCAAATCGCGGCCGATTGATGGACACATTGCGTACCGTGAGTAGACGATAACGAGCCAGGAAGGCCGCGGCGCGCAGGACGATGGAAGTCGCCTGTTCTGTTTTCACACACAACTTATCCAGATCAGCAGTAGGTGGGCTGGTCTGCAACTCTCTCCGTAATTTTTCTAAAAAGCTATGAGCTTTAGCCAAGGGACTTTCTGCATTTTCCAGATCAGTCGCCAGCATTTCCAACTCGCCGATAAAGGGCATTCCTATTCCGACGATTTTATCGTACAAGGCAGGAATTTGTCCTAGAAAATCGAAGTTGGCAAAAGCAGATTTCTGTTGCTCTAGCTGCGGCCATTTGGCTTCGTGAATTGTTCTGCGTGATTGCTCCCACAGATCAGACACCAAAATGTAGTACAACATCTGACTGGTGATCAGGTAAGTACTCACCAAATGTTCCAGTCGCTCTACGTTTGGTTTATCATAAAAGCGCAGCAAGCGAATTTGCGAACCAATTGGCCATGGAAAATTCTCAATTACCAGCCAAGGGAAGTGCTTCGAGTCTTTTTTGATGACCTCCTCCCCTCTTTTCTCCACCATCTGGTCGTAAATATCGGGGTTGTATTTACACATCTCGTCCAGCACCAACACGATGTAGCGGTTAGCTGTGAAGCTGCTCCCAATGTACTGGATCATATCTTGCGGCAAGCCTACTGGTCGAAAAAATGGCAGCTTCCAACTCAGAATTTCGGTCTTCCGAGCTTCCTGCACGTACAGGCCCCAGGGCATGTCCATACTGTTCTCTTGTTCAGCTGCGCCTACCCATGAGGCATCGCGCATCACCACTTCCACGCTCTTACTGAATTTGGTTTCCAGATAAGCCTGCGCCATTTTGAATGCCTGCTCTATGGTCCGGCGATTGGCCAGCGCTTCGTAAAATTGCTGGCTAAACTCCATAGCTTTGCGGTCTTCGATGGGTACGGCTGTAGCGATCACCGCTGGCACGCCCGCTGCCAACAGCGTCTGCACCTGCCCTTTGGTGGAACAGCCGTTGAGAAAGACCAGCTGTAGTCCTTCCTGCTGCCCTAGCAACTGAGCCAAGCCTTCCGCGTCCCCACTTCCACCTTCCAAATTTAACTGGGTGCCTGCGGCGTGGCCGGCGTAGTGAAAGATGGCTATCCGGTCCTTGTTCTTCGTAAAAGAAGCGAAGATATCCTTGACCTGGGCACTCTCCTCCCGGAGGAGTTTGAGGTATTCCTTGCGGTCCAGTTCTTCGAGTGCGCCGTACAAGCGCCGGCTCTCCTCCTTGAGGAGGTCCAGGTGCGCGTCTGGGTCGTTGGCGAAGGTGAGGAAGATGATGGGGGTCATGGATTTACTGGTTTGTTGGTTTTACTGGTTTGTTCGTTGGATGGTTTGCTGGTCCGTATTGTTTTCGTTGCCGTTGAGATGCATTGCAATGCGTCTGTACAGCTATGGAGATATCAATCAATGCCATATTGTTTTCGTTGTTCGGGGGTGAGTTCAGGGATGGCAGCTTCGGTTTTGAGGTAGTTGTAGATGCGTTGGGGAGTGGGCCAGATCTTGGCGGTATCATCATTAGAGGCCGTTACGATGTAATCGCCGTTTGGCGAAAACCGAGCAGTGGATACCTTCTCTTCATGGCCTCTTAAGGTCGCTAATTTTGTACCGCTCTTATTCCAAATTTTTGCGGTGCCATCCCCGGAGGCCGTTACAACATATCGGCCATCAGGTGAAAATTGAGCATTGTAAACTTTCTCTTCATGGCCTCTTAGGGTCGCTAATTCCATGCCGTTCTTATTCCATATTTTTGCCGTACCATCGATAGATGCCGTCACGATGTACTCACCGTCAGGTGAAAAACAGGCAGAACGAACATAATCCTGATGACCTGATAAGGTTAATAATTCTACGCCACTTGCATCTTGCACAGTAACCAGTTTAGGTGAAGAGTTTTTTACCAAATATTGCCGGTCATACGGTAAATGATTCGAAGTACCGGTAACGGTAATATCTTGATCGCTGGCGAAAGTGGCTAAAAGCCTACCCGCTTTATCCCACAGTTTTGTGCCGGAATGCGCGCTCGTTAAAATCTGTTCTCCGTCAATCGAAAATTGGGCAGAGCGAAGATTGAATTGATCTTCTAAGACTGTTGTCAACTCTGCACCGTTCGTGCTCCATAGTTTAGCGTGACCATCATAGGCCCCGGTTAGTATGTAAGTACCGTCAGGCGAAAAATCAGCGGACCCAATAGCACCGGTATGGCCTATCAAAGTCATCAATTCAATACCGTCTATACTCCATACTTTCACCTCACCATTGTTCATACCCGTTATTACATGCTTTGCGTCGGGGGAAAACCCCGCTGATAGAATCCCTAAATTAGGGACTGAAAAGGTTACAAGCTCGGTGCCTTCTTTACTCCATAACTTCGCAATATCGAATTCAGACACTGTCAATATGTAGTTACCATCAGGTGAAAACTGGGCAGACAGGAGCTTATCCCCACTAGATAGATTCCAGGACTCCGAGCCATCTTTTCTCCATAAGTTTGCACTACCACTGTAAGATTCTAAGAGGATATACTCACCGTCAGATGAAAATCGCGCCGAAGAAAGTGGAGTCGTATACCCTTTCAGGGTATTTAATTCTGCACCACTTTGATCCCACAGTTTGGCACTGCCATCCGTAGAGGCTGTAACAATATATTCACCATCGGGAGAAAAGTGTACAAAAGTAAGCGAAGCATTATGTCCCGCCAGGGTATTTAATTCTACGCCATTTTTATTCCACAATTTGGCAGTACCGTCATCAAATGCCGTCACGATGTACTCACCGTCGGGGGAAAAATCTGCATTGGCAACAGTAGTGTTACTCGCCGCCAGGGTACTCAGTTCTGCACCATTCTGATTCCATATTTTGGCGGTGCCATCCCTAGATAAGGTCAAGATATACTCACCCTGCGGTGAATAGAGGGCTGACCAAATTGGAGCGGAATGAGATAGCGTTGCGAGAGCGGTGCCGTTCTTGCGCCAGACTTTCGCGCTACCAGCATCTGATATTGTCAACAAATAGGTGCCGTTAGGCGAAAACTGTACAGCGCCCAAACGAGTATGCCCAGGCAAGACTGCTAGAAGAGTACCGTCCTGGTTTCGTATTTTCGCAGTACCACCATCCGATTTCGTTACTATATAATCCCCTTCAGGGGAGAATTGTGCAGACATAGCAGTCCCCGTCTCTTCCGAAAAATCGGCAATTGGTAAGGGTTGTACGGGAGACCCAAATTGAGAATAAAAGATACTGGAAATAGTTTCCTGCACATCTGGTAGTGGCGTCGGTGTTCTTTCCCAAGCAGCCTGGGCTATCCGTAAAGCAATTGCTTTTTGCTCACGAGGCAAAGAACGCGCACGAGCGGCCAATGACAAAGCCTCTGCTTGTAGGGTCTGCCGTTCGGCGGCCAAGCGCTGTAGGTTCGCGTCATTCAGTGCGAGCCCCAATTCAATGGCTTTCAGGCTATCGGCAGCTTTGGCAGCATCTGCTACTTTTAAGGCAATGCTCAGGTTGATAGCCCTTAAACTATCCTGTTGCTTGGCAGTCAAGGCTTCGGCAGCGTGTGCTTGAGCAGCCGCCGCATTTTCCTGTGCTTCCAGGGCATTAGCTTGGGCACGTTCTTCACTGGCTATCGCCTGCTGGCCATTGATCACCGCCCAGGCTGTTAAGCCTAATAGCACTGCAATAATAGCGAAGACCAACAGGCGAATATTCCGCCGTTTGGTGGCCAGTTGCTTTTTAGCGTAAAAAATAAAATCTGCCTCCTCCTGCGAAATATTAATCTGCCCCCAATAAGGCATCACATAATCCACATCATCCTGCGTCAGACGCGCGCCACGCTGCTGATAGGCTTCGTAACGCTCGCGTACAAAACGCTCCACCTTCCGCCGCGTACGTGCTTCGGTACTGGCCTTTTCAAAGACCTGGCGGGCGATGGTATCGTGGGAAAGTTCGTAAGGCATGGATCAACAATGGGTTTAAGGGTTACATGCTTGGTAAAGTTACAATTGCTGAACCACTTCACTACAACAGCAATTATGTGTTTTCACTTATTCATTTAACTTACTCCTGAAATCTCGCTCAACAGCCATTACAGCATCATAATACGGAGCTTTGACGCGATCTAAGGCGTATGGCAACTTCGGATTTTCCGTCAGGTTACTGAGAAGAACGGTACTTACGCGCAAGTATTCGGAAACGACCATCAACTGGCTATACTTTGCCGTATTTCCTGAAGCACTCAGGATGGTACCGAGTCCATCTACCGCCGCTGTTTGCCAAGTCACTAGTTGCGTTTTTTGGTCAATCACCCAAGCAAACAAACTAGCTTCTTCCGGACTCAAAAAGGCACGACATGCGTCTCTCTGTGTCACCAATACGGAGAGTGAACTCTTTATTTCGGGCAAATTGGTATTAATTTGCTGACGCCGAGCGCCCAATATTCGCTTATAAGTAAAGGGTATTGAGGCATTATTCATCATCGGCATCACTTCTTGAATCTGACGGGCATTTAGTTTAGTGGCCTTCGCCGAAGGGTGCTGCCGATTATAGACCATCCTCATTTCTGTTTCCACCATCGCTGAGATATCCAGATAGACATCCGTAACCACCTTCTTGACATCTATCGTTTGATCAGGATGAATGATTGCGCTAGAGGGCGCACCATAGGAATACACCTCTTCACTGGTGCCATTATAAAAGGCCAAACGGTACAGCCTATTAAGCGACTGGCTATTTTTAAAAGTAGTACTGTAACGGGTGTCAGGAGCTGTACGGGTACGTCGGGGAAACCTTAAGTAACGAGGATTCTCGCGGATATTAAACTCCCCTAAAACATCGTGGCGGACAATGGGGTACCAAGGCGGCACCGAAACACTGCCTGTGCCGGCCCTGGGGTTAGCCATAACACGATCACTGCCCGGTGCTGCAGGACGGCCACGCCCTCCAAGAGGAGACTGACGAACAGGTGGTTCTGATGCTGATTGAGCATTTATGGCCGTATAAGTTTTCCATAAAAGGTTGTTTTGCAAGGCTTCTAAGTCTTCTAGAAAGAAGAATATGTTTAAGTCTTGATAAGGCACCCACGTACCGGGATCTCTGGTGTAATTCCGCATACTCATGGCCAGTGATCTTGAAAAGGTAATTTCAGGCATCATCCGAATGGAATCGGCTTTCAAAAAATTGAGCCACCAATTTCGGTTAGAAATAGTTTGATTCAATCCTCGACTGGCATCCATCGTGGTAGCGACATCTTCACCTCCCAGGTCGAGGGTATCCTTAACCGTTGTCTGAGCACTTAGTTGGGGGGCTAAAAAGCAGCATGTGAGGGCGAATAAAAGGAATAGGTGTTTCATGAAAATGGTTTTAGAGAAATCTAAAAAACAAAACTATTTCAACTGGTAATATGCTTGTTCTTCTGGTGAAAACGGATGTAACCTCGTCTGATAATACTGAATTAGCTGCTGCTCACTCAATGCTTTTTTATCCGCTACATAATCAAAATCAAATTTCCAAAGTAACGCCTGGTTATTGCCTCCAGCCGATAGAAAGTGGACGTTATTAGGAGCATATACGCCCCACAAGATCCGATTGTTAAAGCGAAAAAGCTCTTGATTTTGTTCCATCAAGCTATCGACGACCTGCTGGACAAGAGTTTCGTTGTTATCACTAGCTCCCACCAAGTACCTCCCGTTATCGCTCATAATGGCAAACTGTGCTTTCCCTTTTGGCAGCCATTGCAAGTCGAGATCGGATTGGGTTGATCCCGTATTCCAAACGTAGACGATATTCCTATCCCTGCTAATAGAAACAATTTTCTCTGGCATCCTACTTGGTACAAACTTTGACTGAATAGGCTGGTAAGCACGGAACAAAAGGGATGTTCTGGTGCGAAGCGTATCACCGTTGTTCGCTAGCATAAAATCACCGGTAGTCGTACGAAAGACCATCTTGTCGTTGTTCGGGCTGATACTGATCCCAGTGACGGGCCGACCCAACACATTGCGGTAAGCCATTACTTCCTCCCCTACAGCGTTCCAGCGCTTTATTTCGGTCGCTTTACTAGCTGTTACAAGGTCCCATCCGGTGTCCACTTGTAAAAAATCGATAGCGGTAACCGGGGCTTGCATACTCACCACAATGGGTTGTTCCGTTGGCTGGCGCAAATCCCAAACGTACACTTGCTCCTTGGCTATTGCTCCTAACCGGGAGCCATCAGGGCTTACCCGGGCCTTCATGAATTCAATCTGTCCGGTCAGAGGTTGTACTTTGTTATTGGTTACATTCCATAGCTGTAATTCGCCCCTCCTGCTAAGGCTGACGACACGTTCGTTATCAGGTAAAAGTTCGGCCCAACTAAGCCCCTCCTTGTACGCTATCTTTTTCAGTATTTCTCTTTTCAAATTAGAGATTCTTACCTCTCCATCCTGTGATGCACTCATAAAGAAGGAGCCATCTCGAGAAAATTGCAACGCTACTATCGTATCCTCATGGTGGATACTGCTCACCAGTGGGTTGGCTTGTATTTCCAGCAAGACCTCACGAGCAATTGTTTTGGCATTCTCATCATTGTCCCACAAGAGGGTTTGCTCAGCCAGCCGAAAGGCTTCTCGGGGACTTCCTTCGTAAAGGGCATAACGAGCGGCCAGGCTTACCCGCATGGATTTGCTTTCTTGCTCCCGCTGTTCTGCGGCATTGCGCTGACTATTTGCGACAAGTGCCAGTACTCCAAATGCAATACTAATAGTGGTAAGTAAAAACAAGCGCAGGCGACGACGGCGTTGCAAACGTTGCTTACCCCTCTGCAAAAATACAAGTTCCTCCCCAGAGCTATTGACTTGATCCAGATATGGCCAGACGAAGTCAATATCATCCTGGGTAAGGTATACCTGGCGATCATGATACGCCTGATGGCGTTCGCTAATATAGCGCTCCACTTTCCGGCGCGTACGAGCCTCCGTACTGGCCTTTTCGTACACCTGCTGAGCAATGGTATCATGAGTAAGTTCGTAATGCATAATTTAGTTATGGCTTTTGGTAAATATCAGTTTCTTTTCTTCATTACTTGGGTATAATAGTAATCTCTACGCTCGTTGAGAATGGCAGAGGCCATCTTTTTGTATTCCCAGTAATTCTCTTTACTCAGAAGCTGTACCGCAAAATAGGCCTCCATCAAACTATTATATGTGTAAGGCTTCTCTATCGCATTAATTGTGCTTACGTACTTTTCCATTGCTTGCTCCACTTGGCGAGCCCCCACCATAAAGCTATCGATCATCTCCCTTTCCTTCGGATCCAATCCCGCTTTATTGGTAGTATAAATCGTATTAAAAGCAGCTACTTTTTGGGAGAAACTTGATTGTGTGGCCGAAAACAGGGGGCTGATGTTTTGAAGGTATTGATCGCTCAGGTCTTCCGGCAAGGGTAAATCCTGTATTTCGGCGATAATTTTATTATACTCCTCTGGTTCCAAATTTAATTTATACTCGTCTGCACGGCGGGTTGTTCCACTAATAGCATTAAGCTCTGAATAATAAACATTGGTACGTTCTTCCAAAACATTATTGATCCTCCTTAATAAACCATCCCTCATTTCTTCCTTATAGGGATACAGTTTATTGTAAACGGGGTCAAGAAAATAGGGTTGAAAACGATCATTATTCAACAGCGCCTCATATACTTTTTTACGTTGAAGTAATGGACGATTTTCAACAACACTTGCTTGGTCAGGTAAACCTGCTATCGGTTTGAAGTAAATAATATTTGGAGCCCTGTCACTCGGTCCCTCGGCCGTAGAATAAAATTCTCTTACGATGGGGTACCCTAGCTCTTCAAAAGAGTACTCATCTCCATATTTTTTCACCTGAGGAAATGTTGGAATGTGCTTATCTGGATACTTGAAAAATAAATTCAATTTAATGAAGTCTTCCAAAAAATCAATCAGGCCCAACTCCTTGTAAAGAACCCTTACCGGAGGGGGCTCTTGTCCATAAGGATATATCTGCTGTTCTTTTACTACATTAGACGATTCGTTGCGCTGCTCTACCTTGCCATATTCACTAATCAGTTGATTCCAAGCTTCCTCATTTTTTATTTTCACCGGCGGCGGGGCAAGAACAGTACCAGCAACAGATGGCTCCTCTCCACCGCTAAAATTCAAGGCCCCTGAAGCATCCGGATTTTCAACGGTTTCATCCTGTCCTCCGAGAGTTTCCTTCCCTCCACAGCTTGTCCCAATAAAGGTCAAAGCAAAGGCTAGGCTAATAATTATGCCCATTTTGTTAATTAGTGTATTCATGGTTTTAGTGTTTTTACGGTGACCATCGTCGTATACCAATCCGGCACTTTACGACGAACTCGGGAAAGGTTACTCCCCCAATTTACGCCACGGTGTTGGATATTACTCAATAAACTATCAAAAGCATTGCTTATTTCCAGCGCAGCACCCGTTCGGGGAACCTTAGCCCGCTGGAGGCTATTCTGCCACAAATGCATCGGATCAAAAGGGACGGTGCTAACAATCAGCTTGAAGTGATCCTCTACTTCCTTTACTGGCACACCACCTTTGTTGGGTGGCAAACTAAACGCCAAAAACAAACCTTCCGGATTGGCGCCCCCAGGAAGTTGGATATGGGACCCTGCGTAAATTTCCTTTTGTTCTCGCTTAATTATTCGGCCTCCATCCATAAACTCCACGGTTCCCAAATGGGCATCGCTGGCCAGTAGACCGGGATTGATGCCAAAATCTGGCCGCAAATGCAACAAGGCACAATACAAAGCTCCTGGATAAGCTTTACGCAATCGAACCCTGAACTTCAACTGGGGATCTGGTTCGCCTTCAGGTGTAGCTTTCAGGACAATATCTTTTTCTTCGGCATTGACGACCTCTCCCGCAGGGTTAAGAACATCAATGGTCACTAGTCCCTGAGGAATGGAAGCCGGATGATCGTTCCGTAGGGAAAGGGTGCGCTGCCATTTCCCAAGANGGGCCAGTTCATCGATAAAAGCTTGCATGGTAGGCTTATCCCACCCTATTCGTGGCTGAATGAGGGCTCCGACTTCATCTTTTGCACAGATGCGTAGTTTCTTTTCTCTTTTATATAAATAAATGAATAGCCGGTATTGCCAGCCACCTTCTTCTTTTTTTACAACAGAAAAATGAGGGGCGTCTTTGAGCAAATTCAATAAAACCTGTTGGGCTTCTAGCAGTTGCCCCTGTTCAGGAGAAAGGGTTGCTTCATCAAGCAGCTTCTCTTCCTCTTCTAGCTCGATACACACCTTTGTTTTAGGCAACGGTGAGCTATGTACAATTGCCTTGAGTAAGGGCTCCCCATCCGGAAAGGGCCTATCATCGGTAAAGCTGACGATACTATGAGCCGGAGCGATGGTTTTGAGAAGGGCCAACCTTGTTTCAGTCAGTTCTGCCGACGGTTTATTCGATAACACTTCAAAAAAAGTAGCTCCTTCCTCCGGGCCAAGAAGACCGTGTAAGGAACCTGCATCCAGGTGAGCTTCCAGCGGGTTATCCGTGGGTAACAAGGTAAAAGGTGCCTTTTCAGATTCCGTGGACTGGTTGCCCCAAAAGTAATTATCCATGTCTTTTGGCAGGCTCGCATGTATCTGAGGGCTTTGGTGGGTAACCCTCTCTTTGGCTTTAGCACGAATCAATTTCAATAGGTCACGGTAAGTAATTCGGCCACGCGTAGCCCTGAGAGTTTGAAGAAGGTAGTAAGTAAAAACGCCAAAGCGACCTTCTCTAAAAGTAGTTTCTTTAGCCAACTGATAACTGTGACACGCATAGAGTGCCAAATGGCGGCCTTCTGGCAAATGGAACTGAGTTGGATCAGAAGACAAGGCCAATCGTGCAGCCTCATCATCTTGGTAAAAAAGATACGAAGCAATGTCGTTCTGTTCCTTTATTCCTTTTAATGGTGTAAAACGTGCCAGTGTGCCCTCTTCTTTAAAACGGGTATTACCACTAGCATTACAACAATCCATCAACAGAACAATATCAGGGTTACGCGTCGCGATTTTAGCAATCAACCAACGTAATTCTTTATCGCGTAAGGCGGGTACAAATTGCCCATTTTTTGTAGTAAAACTATCCTGACAGACAATGGTTTCCGCGCGATGTGTACTGCGTTCTTCAGGGTCTAGGTGCCAGAGTTCCTGGGGGCGGGTTTCGTAGGAACCGTGCCCACTGTAGTGAACAAGAACCATATCGCCTTCCTCGGCCTGGGTGAGAAAGTCTTTGAAACCCGCTATAATTTCCGAACGCGTGGCTGTTCCTACTCTCCTGCTAGCGGGTATTGGGGCCTTTATCTCTGGGTCCTCTAGCTGCTGCAAAACGGGGCTCCGCAGACAAAGTAAATGCAGGCATTTTTCTGCATTACTCACACTTTCACGCAGGTACTTCTCAACGGCCCTACTGTCCTGAACACAACCTCCCAAATTTGCCCCCGGCACCTCGTAGCGGTCAATACCAATCAGGAGGCAATAAATACGACGGCCCGCAAAAGGTGGACTTTGGGGCAGTAATTCAATGGGTTCTGGTGTGGTGGTGTTCATAGGCTAGGAGTTCAAATTAAACCGATCTAACGCTTTAAGGAAATCATCCTTGCGCCGGCGAGAGATGCTGATGGCTTTGCCACCTTCCATAATCACAAAGCCGCCTTCGTTGCGAATGTATTCCGTCATTGCACTTAAATTAATCAAGTAAGAATGGTGGATTCGGCAAAAGCCCAAGTCCTTCAACTCTTCTTCCACCCAACCTAATGACCTACTGATTTTCAGCGGCTTACCTTCCTTCAGATAAACCAATGCTACATTGTCTTCTGCTTGAGCATAAATGACTTCTGACAACTCAATAAATTGCTGGCCAGTACTGATAGGGAATCCAAACCGAGGTGCCACAGGAACCTCTGGTATATTTCCGGTGGAACTGCTACTTCTTTGTTTTTGGCGTGCTTTGCCTACCGCATCCAGCAATTCGTCTTCATCAATCGGCTTTAGCAAATAATCAAGCGCACTGTTTTTGATTGCCTGGATGGCATATTCATCGTAACTGGTCGTGAATATCAGATCAAAAGTAGGGTGCTTGATGGCTTCAAGCACATCAAAACCACTCATATCTCCCAATCGGATATCAAGAAACAGCAGGTCCGGCAGGTGCATTTTTATCGCCCGTATGGCTTCTTTGCCACTGGTACATTCCGCTATGATCTCTACCTCTGGGCAGTTGTTTTGTAGTTTCCAACGTAGATTGTCCATGCCGCTGGGTTCATCTTCGACCAAAATGGCTCTTAACTTACTCATGGATCACATTATTGATTTGCTGATTTCTTTATACGGCAACCACAGTACGGTACGGGTGCCGCAAACTTCGTTATTTTCGTTTCGTAGGTCACTCACCTCCACCTTTGTATCCTCTTTACCTAATAATTGTCGATTTGCGAACTTTAAGAGGCTATGCTCACTTCGATGTTTCGTAGACACGCGAGGCAAGGCAGCATTCCCATGACCAATTAGTTCATCTGTAATAATACAACATAAATAGGAACCATCCCGCTTGGCCTCCAAGGAGAGTAAACTTGGCAATTCATTCCGCACAATACGCTCACAAATAGCTTGTTCAAGAAAAGGTTGAAAAATAAGAGAAGGAACCGCTACTTGGTCTACTTCTAGCTCACCTGAAATTTCTATCTGATAGTTAAGTTTACCCTTGAAGCGGAGTTCTTCCATAGCCAAATAATGCTTCGTGATCGCCAATTCCTTACTCAAACTAGTCATTTGTGTACGCGAGGCCAGCAAAACTTTGCGCATCAAGTGAGAGAAATGGACCAAGTATTTTGAAGCTGCGCGCTTTTGATCCAAGTTGACCAAGCTTTCGATTGCATTCAAGCTGTTAGAAAAAAAATGGGGGTTCAGTCGCGCATTTAACACCTCCATCCGACTTTCCAGTCGCAGATATCTTATCCTTTGTAGTCGAAATGACCACAGCAACAAAAGTACCGTTAGTAAAGTGAGGACGTAAAAAATACAGGCCATGAGAAAATGGGGTAATTTAGACGATTTCTGATTTGGGAGTTTTCCTTTTTTACGCTTATATCGCTATTGCTAACGCTTGTTTTTGCACCTTGCCCAGATGAATACTGTACGCTTGCAGCTTCCGTTGATCAATCGGTACAGGCCACCCCATAAAAGGTAAAGCAGGTGCATCAATCTTTCCGTTCTTATCCACCATAAGAGGGCAAGAAGTGAGGTCTTCTTTTAAAAGCATCGTCCCCAAAGCCCCCTCGCAAGCCGTCAGCTCCGGAGCAATCATTGCAAAAAGCAAGCCCGCAGCTGTAAGAATGCTGGTTTCACCATAATGAGCACTCAACTGGCAGAGTATCCCATTGGCTTGAGCCAAACGATAAATCTTGAGGGTATTGAATAGCCCTCCGTTTTTGGAAAGCTTGAGGCTAAAATGGTTGCACGCCTCATTTTCAATCAATCGCATTGCATCAGCATACGTACACAATGATTCATCGGCCATAATGCTTGCCTGATCGCCAAACGTTTGTACCAATTGTCTTGCTTCATTATCCTTCCCTGGCGCAAGTGGCTGTTCAAAGGAAGTGACACCTAAGGTGAGTGCTTTGCTGATTTGCTCTCGGGCCATCGCTAAGCTCCAGCCAGCATTAGCATCCATGCGAATTGGCCTTGTATTCCCCATTAGGGCTTTCATTTCTCTAATACGGTGCAAGTTGGGTGCTACTCTGCCATAAGCTTTAAATTTCCAGGAAGAAAAATTCAGTTGTTTTACAATAGGCCCAAGTTTAACCCAGTTACCTTGCGGAAGAACGCCACTGTACTGTACCTCAGATGAAGTGATGCCAGCGCCCAGTTCTTCTGCCAAATCTCTTTGATACTCCCAGCTCCAGGCATCTAACAGTGCAAGCTCGATGGCACATACTGCCGCAGGGCCAATCCCCCTATCGAGTTGCTCACTGGTCCATTTTTCTATGTCATCCAGGGAAGAAAACACTAAGCTTTTCAACTCCTCTTCCCAGTTAGCAACGCGGTCTAAAACACTGCTTATATCTTCTCCCGTCACATAGGTTCGTGGACAGCTTTCACCAAATCCTATGGATCGTTCTTTTGTATGAATACAAACAACAACCGATTTAGAGAACTGTGTCTTCTGGTTGGCTTGTGCAAATTGAATCCGTAATGGAATCTGTATATGGTAGCAGGATATTTTCTGTATTTGCATCTTATTTAGTGTATTCGGCTTGTAAAGAATTCCTAGAAGTCATCATAGGTGCAGCCTTCAGTTTCAAGAAGGCTTTCTTTGCCATAAAGACCAGGTTTTCCCAGGTGGCAGGGCCCATTGTCAACAGGCCGGATCCTTGTAAATATCCAGGGTTCTCCTTTGCAAAAAGATAGATATCAGGATCTCGGAGTTTTTCTTCCGCGATAATCATTTGAGGGTCATTAACCAGAAAACTATCTTTGACAACCGTTCCACTGGATGGACAATAGCAGTGACCATAGTTAGATTGCCCCAAGTAATCCCGCAAGTTTTTCATCCGTAAAGGAAGAAGTTGATGGCGACGAGGGTAGTATTCCAAAAGGTTCTTGGCGAAAACGAGGTAAGCACGATACGTGAGAGCGTCTGCCCAAAAGACGACCTTTCTGCTTAGCAAAGCTCGCCAGTATTTAGCCATTAGCAATAAGCCCGTACGGTTGATGAGGCCACAACCTCTTACTTGGTTGGAAACTACTGTTTGGCCAAAGTAAATAGTAAGGAACTTGTCTTTCGCCAAGTTGATTTTTTGAATACGCAGCCCCGTGAATCCTACGATACGTCCATTCCGGCGATAAAGTGCATAATGCGTATTGCGATCAATACGCTCGCGGAAATTTTTCTCCGAGTAATTGTAGTAAGGCGCGTAGATTGCCCACATTTCAGCAATCACCCGTTCTTCTAAATCATTGCCACAAAGTTCTATTTTGATCCTTTTCTGCATTGTCTTTTGTTATGTTGACAATACAAAACTGCTGGAAACACCATTGATTTAGAATAGCAGCGGGGTAAGTGGTCACTTCTGGAGGGTAATGTGCATGTTTAATGAAAATATCAGCAGCATTCTTTACCCAAGTAAGTAATAGACATAAAAAAAAGCCCTGTCAGCCAAATGCTAACAGGACCCAAAAGTCATCCCTATGATTAATTCTTTAGCGTAATAGGAATTACGCAATATTCTTAGCGTAAACGCTTTAACAAAAATAGACTTCCTTTTTTTCGCTACAAAATAATATCGGCTTCCTTTACGAAACGTACACTAAACTAACGGGAACGGTGACTTTATGGGCTTTTTTAGGCTTCCAAAAGTCGATTCTTGATTTTTTTATAAAAAAGTAAATATATAAAGCAGCGTTTTTGAGACATAAGGCATCTAAGCCTTATACACGAGTTGATTTTCAGAGCGAACCTTTAACAGATTTTCCTTCAAATGAAGCACCACTGAGCGTAATGCGAGTGGTGCTTTCTTCATTTTACCCGTATTTTCTCTATTCCCAGGCCCTTCCTCTTTTATCCTTTTAGATTGTTCTTATCTTGTGAAAAATTAAGACACAGGTAAATAAGTGTACTTAGCCATATCAAATTAACCAATTTATCTATATGAGATCTTTTCTTTTGACCAGCTTAATGGTCATCACATTAAGCATTACTAGTTTTGCGGGGGAAGGCATGTGGCTTCCGCTACTACTTGGCCAACTCAATGAATCTGAGATGCAGGCCATGGGCATGAAAATGACGGCTGAAGACATCTACAGTGTCAACCAGGGAAGCCTTAAAGATGCCATTGTCCACTTTGGCGGTTTTTGCACCGGAGAAGTTATCTCTTCTCAGGGCCTATTACTAACCAATCATCACTGTGGATTTGGACAAATCCAGTCGCACTCCAGCTTGGAGAATAACTATCTGGAAGATGGCTTTTGGGCAATGACCAAAGAGCAAGAATTACCTAACCCCGGTCTTTATGTCACCTTTATTGTTAGAATCGAAGATGTAACGGAAAGGGTAAATAGTGTTCTGAAACCAGAAATGGCCCCAAAAGAACGGCAGTCTGCGACTGATAAAATCCTGGAAGACATCAAATCTTCGCTCACAAAAGAAGAATACCAGGACGTCTCCATTCGCCCTTTCTTTAATGGTAACCAATATTTTGCCTTTATCACAGAAACTTACAATGACGTAAGATTGGTGGGTACTCCTCCGTCTAGTATTGGAAAATTCGGCGCTGACACCGACAACTGGGAATGGCCACGCCATACAGGCGATTTTTCGATGTTTCGCATTTATGCTGGCCCCGATGGTAAACCAGCAGAATACAGCGAAGACAACGTTCCAATGAAGCCTCGCCACTACTTACCTGTTAGTATGGATGGTGTAGAAGAAGGAGATTTTACGCTGATTTTCGGCTTTCCTGGTAGAACCAATGAATACCTTCCTGCGGTTGCGATGGACCAGATGGTCAACAAACTAAGCCCTGTACGTATTCGCTTACGCGATAGATCTTTGGCCATTCTTGATCAAGCGATGCGCGATAACCCTGAAGCTCGCATCCAGTACGCCGCCAAACAAGCAAGCATTGCCAACGGCTGGAAAAAATGGAAAGGAGAACGCCTAGGTATCGAAGCAACTGATGCTATAGAAAAACGCTTGCAGATGGAGCAAGATTTTATAGCAGCGATCAAAGCCGATGAAGACCTGCATGAAGCTCATAAAAACCTCTTGCCTGAGTTTGATTACCTCTACAATAAGATAGAACCACTGGCTATAAGCCGTGACTATGTTATCGAAATTGTTTATCGGAATGTAGAACTCTTCCGACTGACAACAACGCTAAAGCGATATTTGAATATCTACAAAAACAATGGCATTGATGCACTCGAAGAGCGCCTACCTGGATTACAATCCTACCTCGAAGAGTTTTACAAAAACTACAACCCAAAAATTGATCAAAAGATAGGAAAGGTCATGATGGAGGTTTATCATAAATCTGTTGTACCAATACATCAGGCTCCTTATGCCAAGGATCAACTTGAGTTTGCTAGTGGTGATGTTGAACTCCTTATGAATAAAATATTTGGTAACTCTTTCCTTACTAAAGGAGATTTCATGTTGGAAATTTTGAGCGAATATCCCGCAAAATTTTTCGAACAGCTAGAAGGCGATTATGCCTACCAATACATCAATGAGCTACTTAGTTTTTCAGAAGAGACTATCTTCAATCCTTACAATGAAGTCAATGAGCAAATCCAAGATGCTCAGCGCCGTTATATGGCTGCGCTAATGGAGGTCTTCCCAGATCGACGCTTCTACCCTGATGCCAACAGCACCATGCGTGTTACCTATGGCCAGGTCGACGGATATTCTGTAAGTGAAGATGAAACCTACGAATTTGCAACCGACCTTGATGGTGTTATTGAAAAATATGTTCCCGGTGATTACGAATTCGATGTCCCCGCCAAGCTTCGGAAACTCTACGAAGACAAAGATTTTGGTGAATATACCAATGACGAAGGCCGGGTTCCTGTTTGTTTCCTCGGTTCAAATCATACAACGGGAGGCAACTCTGGCTCTCCTGCCATTGATGCCCACGGTAACCTCATTGGTCTCAATTTCGACCGTACCTGGCATGGTACGATGAGTGACATCAACTACGACCCCGAGATTTGCCGCAACATCATGGTTGATGTAAAATACATCTTGTTTATCGTCGATAAGTTTGCTGGCGCAGGTCATTTGGTTGAAGAAATGACCCTGGTACACCCTAAGCAGTAGGCGAGGTAATAAATTACCGCATTTGTACTAAACATGAGTCATCCTGGATTTTGGCCTTAGCCAAAATTCGGGATGACTCTTTTTTTTCATCCTAATTGTAAACAACAATTGTAATTAACAGGCTTCGCTGCAGAAACAGAGATACTTCCAATTGCTATCTGCACCTTTACGACCAGTAAGTTTGTATAAAAAAGATAGAGAGATGCGGTTAAGCTTTATTATTCTAATCACCCTTTTCGGAGGCCCTTGCCTTATTGCGCAACAAATCACTGACATCCTATCGGAGGATCAATTTGAAGTATTTCAAAAACATTCTCCCGAGTTTCGAAAATCGCCCAACATCCTTCACCAGGCGGTTCAAGCCAACGCTGCGCTTATCACCCAGTTTCTTCTTGATGAAGATATTGATCCTAATCAATTAGACGATCAACAACTTTCGCCACTCCATTATGCGGTCCAGCAAAACAACTCAGAGATACTGGCTGTACTTTTGGCTGCTGGCGCAGCGGTTGATATCCCTTCAGGTGGTGAGCTCGGCGCCACGCCCCTTATGTGGGCCTGTGCCAAGGAAGACGCCAAGGTAGCGCGCTTGCTTTTACAAAATGGTGCCAACCTCAATGCCATCGACCGGCAAGGTGACCCCGTCATCAATTGGGCGGCCTACTACGGTCATCCGGAAGTGCTCAAATTGCTGGTAGAAAAAGGCGTTGACGTAAGTGTTCAAAGCAAGCATGGCGATGCAGGCGATGTATTATTGCGGCTTTGGCATTCGGATTCTTTACTGGAGATTTTCCACTCTACATCAATTTACCAGTCTCCTGGCGCTGAAGTGGAAGCTATTTTCAGTCAAACTACCCATAAGGACCTCCTTCCGCTAGACAAGTTATTGCAAAGCGGCGATTTTGCCGATAGCCGGGATGGTTTTGGCAACGGACTTATTCATCGTGCTGCCAGCCTTGGACAGGTAGACTTACTGGAACTGCTCTTGAAACATGGCGCAAATCTTAATCTTCTCAATCGAGTTGGGCAATCAGCACTTTGCATAGCTGCAAAAAATGGGGACGATGCCACGGTAAAACAACTCCTAACAGCAGGTGCAGATGTTAATGCTACAGATACCCTTTACGCATTGAGTGCGCTTATTGGTGGGGTCGTAGGCGGTGATACAAGTCTTGTAAAAATACTTATCGAAGCAGGTGCTCAATTGGATCATCAAGAGTATGTCAACCAAGCTACAGCACTACATTGGGCGATTTTTTACCAAAATGAAGCAATGGCTCTTCTCTTGTTACAAGCCGGCGCAAATTGGAAAATGAGCTTATTTAACAATCAAACAACAACAACCATTGAGTTAGCAGAAAACATGGGAATGACGGCTTTGACAGCAAAGTTAAAGGGATTCCAAAATCACCTTCAGAACTTGAGTGGATCGTGGAAAATGGAGCAGATTGCATACCTCTACCCCGATACAACCTACTTGATCGACGCTCCAGCTCCCGGTATTTTTGTTGTCAGTCCTGAGCGCTACGTTATTCAGTATCACCCCTCGAAAAATAACAGAGCACCTTTTGCAGATTTCACCAATCCTACTTGCGAGGAACTTAGGGCCGCTTTTCAGGGCTTGGTTTTTAATACGGGGCAGTTTCACCTGACGGATTCCTTATTTATAGCCCAACCCAATATTGCGAGAGTCCCCGGATTTGAGGGTGCACGACAAGTTTATAACTATCAAATCAGTCGTCAACAATTGGTGTTAACCCTAGAGGACGAACAATACCCCGATGGTACTCGCCCGGATTGGGTAGGAAAAATTAGCGTTCGTTTTACCTTAAGCAAAGAGGAGTAAGTATCTTTCCCCACCATGTTGATAAAAACGATTCTATTTGCTTATGCCATCTTGGCGATCTTCGTATCGGGAGGTTTATTTTTTCAAAAGAAAAACCTCCCCTATCGCCTGCTATCCGCCTTTGTGTTATTGCTGGGCTTGGAAATGATCGACTTCCTTTATTCTACCAGCCCTATCCGAGATATTTATCCTGAATTCTTTGGGAGATACTACTTTATTTCCGGGTTTCTTTATGGCCCGCTACTTTGGTTTCACTTACAATTCTCGCTTAAAGGCAAAGAGAAATTCAACTTAAAAGACGCTTGGCATCTACTTCCTATTGGCTTAGTTATGATCTACTTTGCTGATATTTTTGTGCTCCCTGGGGCTGAACGCATAGCCTATATGCAGCAGCATTTCAGTGATCGAATCATGCCCATGAACTATGCTCGGGCATTGAGCCAGATGGCGTATGGAGTCATGATATTGAGGCTAGTTCATAGCCTTGCCGCGTCACTACCTCCGCTTAAACGCATCTTTTCTGTTTGTTTGGTCAGTGTTTACTTCTTAACCTCTGTACTCATCAGTTGGCTCACCCAATTTGCGGATAGCTGGAACGATTTCATCCTCATCTATTTTGTAATCAACACGGTGGTAATGTTGATAGCGTATATGCTCTATTGGCAACCCGACTTTCTGCTGGAGCTAGGTGAGAAATACCTCAACTCCGGTATCCCCAGAAAGGACATGAAACGTATCCAAATCAAGATAACATCAGCACTTGCGGACGAGCAAATCTTCTTAGACAATCAGCTCAACTTGAAAGCCTTTGCCGCGCACATCAAAGAAAACCCTCATCATATTTCTCAAACCTTTTCTCAATTGATCCGTGAATCATTCAGGGATCATGTCAATCGCTACCGCGTAGAATTTGCAAAGATCCTCCTGCACAAAGAAGAACTACAACATTATACCATAGAAGCCATTGCACAGGAGGCCGGGTTCAACAACCGGGTCACTTTTAACAAAGCCTTTAGCAAATTTGCCCAGACGAAGCCTTCGACTTATCGCAACCGGGGTAATTAGTAGTAAGCTTTGATTCCAACAAAGTAATCCGGAGCAACCCTAAACCCCAAGAAAATCTCATCTAAAATTGGTAACTTGTTGTAAACCAATATTGGGAAAGGTCTACTCTTGCAACCATTCCATTCGTTTGAGCTGCTGGTACAGTTTTTCGGCCTGACCGAAACTCAAGGTCTGCTGACCATCGCTGAAAGCTTTTTCTGGCTCGTGATGTACCTCCATGATGATACCATCTGCTCCTGCTACTGCCGAAGCCAGCGCAATCTTATCCACAAAACGGCGCACCCCGATACCGTGGCTAGGGTCTGCGATAACAGGCAAGTGGGTTTTCTCTTTGAGCATCACCAAAGCATTGATATCAAAGGTATTGCGGTATGCTGTCTCGTAGGAACGAATACCACGTTCGCAAAGCATTATTCGCTCATTGCCATTGCTAAAAATATACTCTGCAGAAGCCAAAAGTTCGTCAATAGTGCCGGAAATACCTCGTTTGAGTAAAACGGGACGATCCACCTCTCCTAAAGCATCTAGCAAATTGAAATTCTGGCTATTACGAGCGCCTACCTGAAACACATCAACATAATCGTACATTTCTTCAATTTGGTCTACCATCATCACTTCTGTAATGATTTTGATACCGGCTTCCCGTGTCTGCTCATGCCACATTTTGAGGCCGTCAATCCCCAAGCCACGGAAGCTGTATGGTGATGAACGAGGCTTGTAAACCCCACCACGCATAATGCGGATACCATTCTTTTTCATGTGCTCAATCGTGAGTGCTACTTGCTCCTCCGATTCGATGCTACATGGCCCTACCATCATTGCGGGCGACCCCTCTCCTATCCGGATACCATCCCCCAAATCAATCACTGTATTATCTACGCGCCATTTTTTTGAAACCAACTTATAAGCATCACTCACACGATGAATATCTTTAATACCTGGCAGGGTTCCAATCGAGCGAATATCAAAATCGGTCTTGCCCACTCCAACCAAATAATTGGCATACTGGGTTTTCACAGGATTTACGGAGTACTTGATTTTGGTCAACTGTTCTTCCAGTCCAGCCAGTTGATCCGTAGTAATTTGAGGTTCTAATTGAATTATCATAAAGTTGTTGTTTTAAGGAACAGCAAAAAAGGTTACCCTCGCACCATTGCTACAAATTGATCGGTCGTTGTTTTCACTTCATCACCCGCAGTAAGCGCTTTGATATAAGCACTTCCTATAATCGCGCCAGCTGCATATTTACAGGCCGTAGCATAGGTAGCATGGTCGGATATACCGAAACCAATGAGACGAGGGTTCCGTAAATCCATAGCAGCTATCCGCTCGAAATAGGTTATTTGCTGATCGGAAATCCCGCTTTTCGCTCCTGTAATCGCTGCGCTAGATACCATATAAATAAATCCATCACTCAGCTCATCCACTATTTTTATCCGATCATCGGTCGTCTGCGGTGTAATCAGGAAGCTCATACTCAAGCCAGCTGCTTCCACCTTCTGCCGGTAATGTTCCTCATATTCGTAAAGTGGCAAATCAGGCAAAATCAAACCATCTACCTCTGCTTTAAGGCAATCCTCTAAAAAGCGATCGAAGCCGTATTGTAAGACTTGGTTAAAATAGCCCATCAACACTAGCGGAACATCCACCGACTTCCTGACTTCTCTTAGCTGCTCAAACAAGAGCGGCAAGGTAAGTCCGTTGCGGAGTGCTTGGGTGCCACTCTCTTGTATTGTGGGGCCATCCGCAAGCGGGTCGCTATATGGCATTCCCACCTCTATGAGATCGACACCAGCGTCCGACAGGCTCTTAATAATGGCCACCGTATCCTCTTTATGAGGATATCCTGCGGTAAAGTAGATGTTCAGGATATGCTCCTGTTTATTTTTAAAAAGCTGTTTTATGCGATTCATTCTCTTTGTTGTTTTGTACTCGTTGGCGCTCGTGGTAGTACTCGCTCCCGCGAGTGGGGGGCTCGCTACGCTCGCGGAGCATGAATTCCGACCTTTCGTCGGGATGAGCACTACCCTCTATCGAGGTACTTCATATACGCCTCCAGGTCTTTGTCGCCTCTGCCTGAAAGGCAAACTACGAGTACGTCATCTGCTTTATACTTCATTTTATCCAAGGCTGAGAAGGCATGAGCTGTTTCCAACGCAGGAATAATACCCTCTGTCCGGCTAAGATCAAGGGCTGCTTGTAAAGCTTCTTCATCAGTTACATGAATTGCCTCGGCACGGCCTGATTTGATGAGGTGGGCGTGCATGGGGCCAATTCCTGGGTAATCCAAGCCAGCAGAGATACTATATGGTTCGATGATCTGGCCGTCGTCCGTTTGCATAAGTAGGGTACGGCTGCCGTGAATCACTCCTTCGGTTCCCAGAACACTAGTGGCGGCGGATTCTCCAGAGTTAATCCCCAAGCCGGCGGCTTCAACGGCAACCAGGCGCACGCGTTCGTCATTAAGATAATGATAGAAAGCACCAGCAGCATTGCTGCCTCCGCCTACGCAGGCAATAATAGCATCTGGATAATCTCGGCCCGTATGCTCCTCTAATTGATAGCGCATCTCCTCTGAAATGACCGACTGAAACCGGGCGACCATATCAGGATAAGGGTGAGGCCCAACTACCGAACCAATAATATAATGTGTATCGGTAGGATTGTTGATCCAATCTCGAATCGCTTCATTGGTCGCATCTTTCAGCGTGCGGCTACCGCTCAATGCAGGCCGAACTTCCGCTCCCAGCATTCGCATTCTGGCTACATTAGGAGCTTGACGGGCGATGTCTACTTCGCCCATATAGACGATGCATTGCACACCCATCAGAGCACAAACCGTTGCTGTGGCTACGCCGTGCTGACCAGCGCCAGTTTCAGCAATAATGCGTTTTTTACCGAGGCGCTGAGCTAAAAGTATCTGCCCAATCGTATTATTAATCTTATGAGCCCCGGTGTGATTCAAGTCCTCTCTTTTGAGGTAGATGGTCACGCCGTAGTGTTCACTTAATCTTTTTGCTAAATAAAGCGGCGTCGGACGACCTACATAGTCGCGAAGTAAGCGCTGGAAATCCTGTTGGAATTTCTCCTCCTGCATCATGCTCAAGTAAGTCTGACGTAATTCTTTTACGTTAGGGTAGAGCATTTCCGGGATGTAGGCACCACCAAAATCACCGTAATACCCATGCTTATCTACTGCTATTGTTTTCATTTTTTATGATTTTAGCTTGCTTAAGAAGGTTGCCAACTTTGAGGCATCCTTTAGGCCGGGTTCAATTTCAAATTTACTGTTCACGTCAATTCCGGCCAGCGCGGGATGCTTTACTGCTTTTACTGCCGCTGCATCTTCCGAGCCGATGCCTCCACTCAAAAGGAAAGGTGTTTTTCCGGTGTACCGGTCCAGAATTTCCCAGTCGAATTTGTGGCCAGTGCCACCGTATTCCTGACCTTTAGTATCAAAAAGAAAGTAATCACAGTAGGCTTCATAATCTACGGTAATACCAAAATCAAAAGCGCGGCTTACTCGAAACGCTCGAATGATCCCAGCCTTACGAATACTGCTGTCTTGCCATAATTGCTGTAGCGTTGCGCAATAAACAGCTCCCTCCCCGCCGTGAAGTTGAACGTAATCCAGCTCGTAATCATGTACAGCTTCCAACACTTCTCTGAACTCCGCATTCACAAAAACACCCACTCGTTTGAGCTTACCTTCATGTCGTTTTTCCTCCTTAAGAAAAGCTTGAAGGTTAGCTTGGTGGCCAATATATCGCGGTGACTTGGGGTAAAAGATAAGTCCTATCCAATCCACTCCTAAGGCGCTAACTGCTTGAATGTTTTCCGGTTCACGTAAACCACAGGTCTTGATAATCATTTTCTTTCGTTGTAAAAACTTAAGCAATTGCGCCGTCCAGTAAAGCTTCCAATCGCTGGATGCGTTGGATAAATTCTCGGCAATGTTGTCCGGGGTTTTCATCACGCATAAAATGCTCGCCGATCAGAAAGCCCTGAAAACCCGCCCGACGCAACTCCACAATAGCTTGTGCGTCATTCAAGCCACTCTCCGAAATTTTGACCATTTCCGTGGGAAGCATCGGAAAGAGTTCAATGGAATGCGAAATACTTACTTCAAAGGTTTGCAGATTGCGATTGTTCACACCTACAATGCTTGCCGAAGGGCTAAGTTTATCTAGCTCTTGGGGACCGTGCAATTCCACCAAAACTTCTAACCCTAAGCTACGCGCAAAAGTCGCTAACCGATGTAGTTCATCTTTCTCCAAACAAGCAGCAATCAACAGAATGGCATCAGCACCAATACTGCGTGCTTCTACAATTTGGTATTCATCAATAATGAAATCCTTGCGAAGTATCGGGCAGTAGTTGAATTTCCTGGCCTCGGTCAGATCCGCATTTTTGCCACCAAAAAAATGTTCATCCGTAAGGATAGACAAGGCCGAAGCACCAGCCTGCATGTAGCCGATACTTACTTCTTCGACCTTTGCGTACAAATTGATTGCGCCTTTCGATGGGCTTTTTCGCTTAAACTCAGCAATAATACCCTGCTTGTCTTCTCTTTGCAAGTACTTACTCAGACTGACTGTTGGTGTCTTAAAGTAGATACTGTCTTCCAGTAATTTCACAGGAAAGCGTTCCTTTCGATCTGCTACTTCCTGCTTTTTATGAGCGACGATTTTATCAAGAATATCCATGATTCGTTAGTTGTTTGAAGTTATTTTGTAAAGTTTAGCAAGCGCGTTCCCTGTTTCAATGCTTTCGCGCGCTTCTTGTACACAGTCCAGCAATGATTTTTCCGGGCAAAGCGTATGAATAGCCAATCCCGCATTAGCACATACAACTGCTTTTTGAGCAGGAGTGGCCAAATCATTGAGGACATCCAGAAAAATAGATTTCGCTTCGGCTGGGGTTTCCCCACCATACAAGGATTTGGGATTAACCTGATACATTCCAAAGTCATCAGGCGAGAGTAATCGCTCTCCACGAGAACTGTGTACTTTCGCAAGGCCCGTAAGGCTGATTTCATCATAACCGTCTAAAGCATATACGATGGTATAGTCTCTGCCAGATTCCTGCATGAGGTAATGATACAAACGGGAAAGTTCCTGAGAGAACGTGCCAAATAATTGATGAGAAGGCTGCACCGGGTTTACCAACGGCCCCAGCATATTAAAAAAGGTCTTCATACCCAATTGCTTGCGCACTGGCACAACCGCTTTAAGGGCTGGATGGAAGAGTGGCGCATGCAAAAAGCAAATATTTGCCTTATCTAATTGTCGCAATAAGACATCAGAATCATTGGTAAATTCATACCCCAGTTCCATAAGCACATTAGAAGAACCTACCGCAGAAGAAACACCATAACTACCATGCTTGGTGACTTTATAACCAGCACCAGCCACCACAAAACAAGAACAAGTGGAAATATTGAAGGTGTTCTTTCCATCGCCTCCCGTGCCAACAATATCAATGGTCGTTTGTCCGCCTACATTCAAGGGCACTGATAGCTCAAGCAGTGCATCACGGAACCCCTGAAGTTCGGCCATGCCTATACTCCGCATTTGAAATACTGTTACAAAACTTGCGATTTGTACATCATTGAACTCTTCACGGGCAATGCCCAACAGCATTCTTCGAGCTTCTTCTCGATTCAATTGCTTGTGAGCGAATAATTTTTGCAAGGTCTTTCTCATAAGGCAACTGCACGTTTTTCTTGAACAAAAGCAAAGAAGTTCTCCAGCATTTGATATCCCTGCGGGGTCATAATACTTTCTGGATGAAACTGGACACCAAACAAGGGAAACTCCCGATGGCGAATAGCCATAATCTCTCCGGTTTGGTCTACTGCCGTTAGTAAAAACGCTTCGGGCAAAGTATCTTTCTTGATCACCCAGCTGTGGTAGCGCCCTGCCCTAAATTCTTTGGGGATTCCCTTGAAAAGGATAGGTTCTACCTCTGTCTGTAGCATATTGGTTTCAATACCGTGGTATACTTCAGCTAGGTTTTCCAGGCTTCCGCCAAAAGCTTCACCAATGGCCTGATGACCTAAACAAACGCCAAGAATAAATTTATCTCCCGCATACCGTTTGATCAGCTCAGGCATAATGCCCGCCTCTTCGGGCAAACCCGGCCCCGGAGAAAGAATAATCACATCGTAAGCTGCGACTTCCTCTACCGTAATGGCATCATTACGAATGACATCAACCTTCCGTTCCAGTATCTCCTGCACATATTGCACCAGGTTGTAGGTAAAGGAATCATAATTATCAAGCACTAAAACTTTCATATTTCTATTGTTGGATCGGTAAAAAGGGTACTGGAATCAGTTACTAGATTTTAGTCGCTTCCTCTAGTGCTCGCTTAAGCGCACCAAGTTTATTATTGACTTCCTGTAATTCTTTTTCTTCATCGCTGGCCACTACAACACCCGCACCAGCCTGATAAAACAGCTTATTATTCTGACTCATAAACGAGCGAATAACAATTGCCTGATTCATTTCTCCATTAAAATCTACATAGCCTAAAGCGCCACCGTAAAAGGAACGATTTTGGTTTTCGTAGCGATTGATCAGTTCGATCGCCTTATACTTGGGCGCCCCCGAAAGCGTCCCCGCTGGAAAGGTGTCCCCAAAAATTTGAATAGGATTACTGTCTGGCCCCAATTCCCCGGTAACGGTAGACACTAGGTGAATCACGTGACTGTAGTAATGAATATCTTTCAACTCCCGCACCTGTACATCATGGGCATGGCGACCAAGGTCGTTTCTGGCCAAATCGACCAACATGATATGTTCGGCATTTTCTTTAGGGTCCTCGCTTAAATCCTGGGCTGCTTGCGCATCTTCTTCCATATTCCCGGTACGGCGATAGGTACCAGCGATAGGGTTCAACTTGGCCTGCCCATGACGGATAACCATCTGCGCCTCGGGAGAAGAACCGAATATGCGGTAATCTCCATAATCAAAATAGAAAAGGTAGGGAGAAGGATTTACAGAACGGAGAACACGATACACCTGAAATTCGTCGCCTTGAAAAGCTTGCTGAAACTGACGGCTGAAAACGATCTGAAAGACATCTCCCCGCTGGCAATGCTCCTTACCAATTCGCACTAGGTCTTTGAACTCCTCATTGGTCAGGTTGCTGGTTTCTTCTCCTTTCAAAGTAAAAGGGTGTACCCTAAATCGGGGGCTATTGATACGCGTTTTCAGTTCCTCCAAACGACTTTCTTCACCGGGGAGCCTGTTCTCTAATAGATATAATTCGTCCTTATAATGATTGATGGCGAGAATAAAGCGGTAGAGGTGGTAACGTAAATCCGGCAGGTCAAATTTGCGCTTTTCTTTCGGAAACTCCAGGGTATCAAAATACTGCACGCCATCAAAGCCTGTATGCCCAAAGAGACCATTGAAGCCTCGAAAAGGCGCATCTCCTTGCGGCTCGAAATGACTTAAGAAGTTCTTGAACTCTTCCGCCACGGTTTCCGTTGCCGCTAAAGGGCGAGCATTCGTTTCTTCTCCTGGCAACTGGGTTTTCAAAACACCAGCCTGCACCTGAAAACTGGCCAATGTATCCAGGCCAATAAAGCTAAAACACTCCTCTTTGTTACTGATATCATTGCTTTCCAGCAAAACAGGATCGGTGTAGTGATCTCGCAAACGCAGATACAGCGAAACGGGGGTAAGCGTATCCGAGAGCATTCTACTAACGCTCACTTTCAAGGCTATTTTTGTTGTTGTAGACATCTATGTTGCACTAAAGATTATGGTCATCTGGTAAAATAAAAATCGGCTTGCCGAGTGAACGACAAGCCGATTTTCATAGTGTAAACAAATACACGAGCAGCCTATTCACTCTGGTTAGAATGTTTAGAATGCCACCACCAATTGTTCTGATTACACAAATTCATTGTAAATAATTATAGCGCCAAATATAAGGCAGGACAATTGACTTATGCAAGGATGGGCTGGATTTTCTTGAAAATATACTTTTTATGACATTTGTGAAACAAAAAACAATTTAAGTATATTTATGCGACTGAGTAACGCGCGGTGTCCTTGACTTGTGAAACGAGAATCCATTAATAGATTCTCTATTCTTTGATAATCAAAGANTAAAAGCACACCCTCCTTCAACCCCCAGTATAATGAACGTTTCTCTGAAAACTTCTTTATTCCTGTTTCTATGTTATTTGCCAATATTGATAGTCGCTCAAACAGAAACTGGATTTGTCTATTTAAAATCTGGAAAAACACTACAGGGCCAGGTTTTCACTCCTTCAGATAAGGATGATGAACACTTTTATTTCCTTGCTGAAGAGGAAAATAGCGACACGATACTTCTTAATCCATCTATTGTTGATCGCTTTGCCATCGTGACATCAAACGGGAAGGGACGTAAAAATAGCGTATTCATAACCCACCCTACAGACAAAGGTGAGCTTCTTTTTGTTGAGCCAGTTAGAGGACTTGACAATTTGTTTGCACGCCCAAATGGGAGGAATTTTTACCTTCTAAATAACAATGACAGATTAACAATTATTCCGGAAAACAAACCTTAGGGGCGGGCAACCGGGAAGTTTACATTTTAGTTTTATCCTAGATGGTTTATGTTATGTACAGTATGGGCAAGGTAATTTTGCAGCATTGAATCTTACTGACTTTCAAGGACTAACCGAGCTTAATGATGTCCCTTTTCNTACCAATGTGATCCGACACTATGGCTTCGCAGTAAATGAAATGGGTTACGTTTTGGTCGGCCCTCAAGGAGATCAAGAAGATCTTCCATTTTTCCCATCACAATTTTGGCAGTTTGACCCTACGACTAGCCAATGGAACCGTCTTTCAGATTTTCCTGGTACAGGTCAGATACATTTTGCTGTTTCAACTGATCAAGAGCGATATATCTATGTTGGGATGGGAGCCCAAAGTAATTTGCAACGGCAAATCTTAGAGGGAGATATGTGGCGGTATGATGTCATTGATCAAAAGTGGGAATTTATTGGTTATGGCCCCAAAGGTGAATTAGAAGTAATTCCAAGTAGAAACGCAATTGAATTAGAAGGAACTGTCCTCTGTGCTCTTCGAGACGGAGAATCATCACCAAGCTCTACTCCTACGTCAAGTAGATATACCATGATGCTTATTGACCCTAGTAAAATTTGGACACGATAGCACTATTGAGGTCCATTGTTCATGAGTTGTGCATAACTTAATAGCCCCCTAGCCTACACATGCAATATCCGCCAAGTCATTTCCTTCAGTAATTCTCCTTCTGGTTTACCCGTTGCATTATAGCCAACGCCTTTGCTTTTGAGGTCAAACTCACGTAGGATGTGGATGACCTCTTGTGCTTTGCTAAGTGGGTAATGACGAGCAGCACCTCGGTATTCTCTAAGAAAGAAGCTGGAGCGCAAGCCTAATGTTTGCAAGATTTCCGGCTCTGCGGCGCGGGCAACAGAATGGAAGAGGTAAATTTTACTGAAGTAATTGTACAAACTACCAATAACCACCTGGATTGGATTCTTGCGCGGGTTGGCAATGAAATATTGCACCATCCTGTTGGCTTTGAGTACATTCCTAACCCCTAGTGCTTTTTGAAACTCAAAAACGTTGTAGTCCTTACTGATGCCAATGTGTTGCTCGATTAGTTGCTGGGTCACTTCGGAATCAGGGGGAAGATTGAGCGCCAGTTTATCTAATTCGTTGACGACTTTAGATAAATCACTCCCCAGGTATTCTGCCAACAATTCCGCTGCTGCTGGCCCCGCCTTTAGCTTCTTGCTGCGTAAATAATCCGCTATCCAGTCGGGCACCTGATTATCGTAGAGAGGCTTGGCTTCGAATATGGTGGCGTTTGCTTTGACGGCCTTGCCAAACTTAGAATTGAAATTGTACTTTTTGTGCTTATGGCAGATGACCAATACTGTCGTCGGGCTGGGTTTCTCGACATAGCTCAAAAGGTCTTTAAGCGATTTCATCTCCTTGGCTTCCTTCACTATTACCAGCTGGCGCTCGGCCATCATCGGGAAGCGGCGGGCAGCATCTACTACCTGCAAGTTGTCTGTATCCTTCCCATAAAGGATGGTTTGATTGAAGGCTTTTTCATGCTCAGCCAGTGCATGTTCTTCAATTGTATCTGCAATCAGGTCAATAAAGTAACTCTCCTGACCGTGCAGGAAATAGACAGGAGCGAATTGCTTCTTTTTGACGTCCGCTAAGATTTTTTGATAACTCATACCTGTTATTGCGCAAAAAACAAGTTGAGCGTTCGCTTCGCGGCTACTTCGTGGTCTCTGAGGTTTTCCAAATAGCTGACACGCTTAAAATGAACCGCTTAGCCAGCTTTTTGAAAAACGAAGTCTCAACTTATTTTTGTGCTGTTTTCTTACTCTATTTCTTCGAAGAACCCGGTTTTCCTGTTTTTCCGCACCTTATCCCAATCAAAGTACCGGCCATTCATAACCACGTAAACCCCTGGTTGCAACATTTGGGCGAAAGCCAATGCACTCCCCAAGTTAAAGAATCCATCACTGGATGTACCAAAAGCGTAGGGAATCATGGCCCCAGTCAGCACAATGGTTTTATCAGCAACCCCTTGTTCTGCCAAATAGGTAGCTGTAGCAACCATTTTATCGGTCCCGTGGGTTAGCAATATATTTTTGCTTTTCGACCGGCGACAATTATGCAAGATAATACTTCGATCATCATCCGTCATTTCCAGGCTATCGACCATCATCAGGGTTTTCAGGTCGATATCAAGGGTGCAACGCCCGCGTTCAAACATACTGCTTAAATGCGTATCCTTGAAAAACAACTCGCCGGTAATCATATTGTACTCTTTATCAAAGGTACCTCCGGTTACAAAAATCTGGATCATTGGTTAGTTAAGTTGGCTATTCGCGAAGGTAGTTTTTGTCGATAAGAAATAAAACTATTCCCTGTAGCCATTTCCTACTCTACTTTAAATAAGTCATCCGAGACCCCTTGGTTTACTTTTAAAGTAGTCACCTGAAAAATTAAAGATTCTTCTATAAAGCCACCTGTCATGATAATTTGATGTGGAAACTTTACGCCATTTGTAGTCCGATAATCTGAAAAATCCGTCACTATTCCATCTCCATCGATACCGCCTACTACACGTACAAGGTAGCCTGTTCTGGTATCATAATAATGGATAGACTGCCTTCCCGAAGTGCTGGTCACTTCAATAGAATGAACATTTTTCCTATTCAATACTTCACTGCCTGTAAGTTTGAGTTCGACACCTTCCTCTTGGTACCGTAGTTGCGGAAAAGTTACCGCCAATGAACGACACATCTCCAAATCCTCTTCGGTTATTTCTTTTGGCGTATTTGTTCTTAGAATACGAGCATTGTTTCCATCAAAAACAATCTTTGCGAATTCAAGGTCACCGATGTGGAATTCTCCAAAAAACATCTCATCATTTTTCTTAGCACGTGTCATGATCATTGTTTCCGCCTGGAGTTTAGCTTCCGCCTCCATTTGAAAATCAGTAACCGCTGCCAGACGCTCCCGCCCACCTATAGCTGATAAATATTTCTCTATGACTCCTTCTGCTGTAACATTTTCTGTGATAGATGTCATTTCTACCATTTCAAGCTCAGCTCCTTCTTTGTTGTAGTAATGCACCTTACCATCGCCCGCAAACCGTGCAAGCGAAGGAGCAATAACTTGATCTCCGGCTACAATAATGTGAGCTCGTCCAGGTAAAAGATATTCCCGCGCAACTTCCAGTATTCCGGCTGATGTAATATTATTTATCCGTTGAAAATAATCATTATAATAATTGCGGGGCAACTTGAATCGAACAATAGAAAGTGCTCTTCCTGCTTTGCCATCTTGATGGAATAAAACTTCCTGATTTTTCCTAGATTGGCTAATCAAGGATGCTTTGGCATTAGCCAGTGCTTCTTTAGTAACAAGTTGATTTCTAAAGACGGAGAGTACATCTAAAATATCCTTTATTGCGTCCTCTGCCATTTCATGAGGAAGAACTCCCGGAGCTACCTTCAAAAACCCCAGATGCTGATCAGGAATGACCGTTACGATATCATCATACTCATTCCAGCTTTTTTCAGCTAATCTAGCTTCCACAAGTTGCTCTAAAACTTCTACCTTAAGTACATCTTCAGAACTGGGCCGTAATGGGATTGCATAGCCAACTTCAATGCTAATATCCTTGGCAGAAGGAACATTAACAAAACTAAGCCTCGTACTTTCAGGCAAAGGCGCTGGATTGTAAAAAGCTGCAAACATTGCCCCCTGTCCACGCCAGTTTCCAAAATACTTCTCCGCTAAAAAGCGTACTTCTTTTGCTTCAATATTCCCGGCAATAACCAAGTAAGCAACAATGGGACGATAGTATTTCCTATGGAAATTTTGACACGTTTCCTGTGTTACATTTGCCACGCTACTCTTCGATACCCTTTCTCCATAGGGATGATCTGCACCAAAAGATAATTGATTGAACAGATTACTAGATTGGTCGATGATTGAATAATCTGCCCTATCTAAATCGCCTTTAAACTCTTCTTTTAGCATCTCCAAGGCTGGTTCCGGAAAGGTTGGATGCTGGATAAGCTCTGCCAATAATGCCAAAACGGCCTCTTTATTTTCAGAGGGTGCCGATAATCGTAACGCTGTACTTCCCGAAGCCAAACTACAGTCCAATACCTTTAACAGAGAATCAATCTCTGACTTGGTGTGCATCTTTGTTCCCACAGGTAATAGCCGCTGAACAAGTTCGCCTACCCCTTTGTATTCCCCCTCTTTTACGAGTGGATAATCAAGCACTAAATCTGCCGAAAAACGATGGCTACTTGTATCGTTGAGCACAATAACCCGGAGGCCATTTTCTAGTTTAAAATCCGTAAAATCAACAGCAGCAGAGGCTTGCTCCTGCCCCCACAGGGTGTTTCCGAGACAGCAAAGTAAAAAGAATAGAACGAAGCTTTTATATTGCATTTGTAAGCAGTTTCTCATAGAAATTAATGAGCAGAAGGACACTCAAGCGCATTTACTCAATGACTTGTAAAGTCCCTTGGGTAAAGTTATGGAAATATGTTTTATTCCCGAATACTTACTCTTTTCGCAGGAGTTGTTCGGCTTATATTTTGGAAACGTAATAAGGATAAAACATGAGGCATCCCGATGAGGATTACAATAAATTATAGATCATCCTCCGAACCATGTAATGCCACTACACGCTATAAGTCCATGCTAACGCACAAGTCGGATAGCTAGTGGGATTACAAAAAATCTTCTTCTTGAATGGCAAGAAACTCCTCTTTTGTTACATAATTCCAATTAACAGAATAATTGATATGATGGTCCTCTGATTTTTCAAATATTAACTTGGAACCATGGTCAGCTACTAGAGTAATAGTGAAGTTACTCATGATTTTTTCGAGGTAAATATTCTCAATCATTTCTAGATTTCTGTCATAGCTATTATCCATACCAACAAGTAACTTTCCATCTTTCATATTCATCACTAAACAGAAAACGGTACTATCTGTAAAGAACTCATAAAATAGTCCTTTAGACTGTTCATTACCTTCAGGTTGAAAGACTAAATAAGATTGACATGGCTCAAATTTCTGTTCTTCAAGACATAGACCTTCATCATATGTTGACTCCACCTCAAATGGCTTGGTATCCACTAATGTCAGATTATGCCATAACTCCAAATCACAGTATTTTTCACCTATATTCAATTGAATAGTCGTACTATTTACCTGTCCAGAAAGTCTATTCCTGTCATAATGCCTTAAAATAACTAGTGAAAGGATAAATAATATGACTGCAAGACTGCCAATTTGTATCAGTGTTCTCATTTTCTAAAATTCCTTTGCAGCTCTATTTTCATTAAACACCTGGTCTCGGCTATGCGCAGTGTCCAGAAGGGCATTGCGTATAGGTGTTGTTGTAGCCAGTTTTTATTCTTTTAAATATTCTAAATATCCATTTACGGCTTCTTCTATTTCTTTCTTAACCTCGTCATTTTCTATTTCTGGACAAGTTTCAGGGTGTAGAAGGCACTTTTGCCACATATCCTTAATCTCCATTAGGTCTTCCGTTGTAAATTCAAAAATCTGAGTATCCAATATAGCAATTGCACTCATTTTGCATTCATATGCTTGATAGAACATTATTTTAAATATGTCCGTCAAATATTGTGAGCAGTCATGAGATTCTAAGGCAAAGACCATTGTCCCAGTATACCCTTTGTTTTCCTTTTTAAAAATCGCTTTTAATAATGGTTCTACTGCTCTGTTATCCCTAATCTCTTCGAGAGCAAGTGCAGCTCTATCTCTTATACTTGAGTCGCTTTGGTCTAATAGCGTTATCAAAAAGTCCGTGATTTCTTCACCTCCTAACTCACCAAGTCGTCTTGCGGATTCTTTCACAAGATTCCAATCACTTGAAAACATATTAGATTGTAATTTCTCAATCTCTTCCTTGTTCCTTTGATTTTTGATGGTCGTCATTTTTTAATTGGCTACAACTCGTTAATATGTGTTTACATTTGGCTATACCAGCTAAAGAGAATTGAAATCGCCTGACCTTAATGAGGTTTCTAACTTCTGCTCTTGTTGATTCAAATCCCCCATGACATACTTCGAAAAATCATGTTTTTTTGTAACGACAGTCACCAAAACCAGAAGGTCTTCCTTCCATTTTTAGATAGAAGGAGGAATTAAAAACGAAGAAAAAACGGAATTCTTTACCGCGTGGCTGCCAGCAAATAGAGGATAGCCATCCTCACCGCAACCCCATTCTCTACTTGTTGGAGAATGATACTGTGGTCAGAATCAGCCACTTCACTGGTGATTTCTACGCCGCGATTGATTGGGCCGGGGTGCATGATCACAATAGGGTGGTCCAATTCATCGAGCAAAGCTTTGGTGACGCCAAAATGTTGGGCGTATTCGCGAAGTGATGGAAAGAATTTAAGCTCTTGCCGTTCCAGTTGGATGCGGAGAATATTGGCTACGTCGCACCAATGCAGCGTGTCTCGAATATCATAAGAGACTTCTACGCCCAGGTCTTTAATGTATTTAGGAATCAAGGTTGGTGGGCCGCAAACTCGCACTTTAGCACCGATTTTCAACAAGCAGAAAATGTTGCTCAATGCTACCCGGGAGTGCAAAATATCGCCAATGATCGCTATCTTCTTTCCAGCTAGATCGCCCAATTGCTCCCGCATTGAGAAGGCATCTAAAAGCGCCTGTGTTGGATGCTCATGGGTACCATCACCCGCATTGACGATGTTTGCATTGATATGCTGAGAAAGAAAATGGTGAGCCCCTGGTGCAGGGTGCCGCATGACGACCATGTCGACCTTCATCGACAGGATATTGTTAACGGTATCCAGCAGGGTTTCCCCTTTTTTGACGGACGAGGAGGAAGCTGAGAAGTTCACCACATCCGCAGAAAGTCGTTTTTCTGCTAATTCAAAGGATATACGCGTTCTGGTAGAATTTTCAAAAAAGAGGTTGGCAACCGTAATATCCCGCAAGCTGGGCACCTTCTTAATCGGACGATTAATAACTTCTTTGAACTCTTCTGCCGTTTGAAAGATAAGCTCAATATCTGCTGCCGTGAGATATTTGATGCCCAGTACGTGCCGGGTACTCAATTGCTGAATCGTAGCCATTTAGTCCTCTGCCGGTTTTTGTGGAAAAAGTATAATTTGATCTTGTCCGTGATGCTTTTGATACTCTACACTTACGTAAGCATCATCGAGGGCATCTACCCGCATACCCACGAAATCGGGCTGAATTGGCAAGTGGCGATTAAACTGCCTATCGATCATCGACAATAAGGTTACCGAACGAGGGCGACCAAAATGATTAAGCGCCGTGAGTGCTGCCTGAATGGTTCGCCCTGTATAAAGGACATCGTCGATAAGAACAACTTCTTTTTCTTCTACCAGGAAAGGCATTTCGGTAGGGTTAGCTTTGAGTGGTTTCTCCCTTGTTCGAAAATCATCTCGATAAAAGGTAATATCCAGCTTGCCAAATTTAAGATCATCAATGCCAAGCAACTTCAACTCTTCGATGATCACTTCACCGAGCCATACGCCTCGATGCTGAACGCCTACCAAGCAGGCATTGGAGAAGTCATCATACCGTTCAATCAGTTGATGACACAAACGACGAATGGTGAGACCAAAACGTTCGCTATCCATTATTACACGACTGTTATCCATGTTGGACAAAGGTAAGTCTATATCCGCAAATTCAATAGTTCTTCGCACAGAGAAATTACTACCTTTGTTTAATGGATAACAGTAAACCCAGTACCATCCAGCGATTACCCGCTGCTTTTCGCCCCCTGGCTTTCGTGCTGGTTGCTGTGGCTGTTAGTTTCTTATTCCCCGCTGATCTGCGTTTCAAATACCAATATGAGAAGCAGCAGACCTGGCGCTACGAAGACCTGGAAGCCCCCTTTGATTTTGCTATCCGCAAAACAGAGGAGGAACTAGCAAACGAACGCCAGGAGGTTGTTCAGCATTCTGCCCCTGTCTTTGTGTTAGATGCTGATATTGCCAAAGCAAGAAAAGTAGCATTCTCCGACCAGTTTCAACAGCAACTTGAGCAGGCTAAAAAAAGTGCTCAATTTAGAGATGTCCCTCTCCATGCACAGAAATACCTCAATTATGGATTGGCATTTCTGGATCGTATTTTTCAACGGGGCATTATCAAGCTCGATGGTAATCAGAAAAACATAGCGCAAGGCGAGGTTATCACCGTGTTGCGAGGCAACACCTATCAGGATCAGACCCTCGAAAATGTACTCAACCTCAAGGCAGCTACCGAGCTTATCACCGACTCGCTCCCCTATAGTGGGCTTTCTGAACCAGAATTCCTATTGCCCTTACTACAAGATCAATTACAGGCTAATATCTTCTACAGTGGCGATCGGACTCAACAAATTCTCGACGATGAGCTTGGGAAAATTGTCACCTCTCGTGGCCTTGTTCAAAAAGGGGAAGTGATTATTACCAAAAATAGTGTTATCACAGAAGAACTCTACCAGACCTTGTATTCTTTCGAACAGGAGTATCAAGAGCAGGTTATTTCCAAACGATCCATTTCTAACATTTTTTTCGGGTACCTCATCCTCACCCTGCTGGTGCTTTTCTTTCTGGCACTTTACCTCCGTAAATATGCTCCACTCGTCTATAATCGTTTGCCGAAACTGTTATTTATCCTGATTTGGCTGGTGATCTTCAGTTACCTCGTTTACGTGATTGAAAATACCGAAGGGCTCAACAGTTACCTGATTCCTTTTTGTATTGTGCCCATTGTAGTCAAAACCTTCTACAATGAGCGATTGGCACTTTTTACCCACGTCATTATCGTATTACTTGCCGGGTTTCTTTTTTCATTGGGCTTTGAATTTGTTTTTCTTCAGATCATGGCGGGAATGGTCGTCGTTTTAAGTAGTATCAATACGCGAGATTGGTCAGGCTTTTTCTACGCTATCCTCTATATTTTCCTCACCTATTCGATTGGCTATTTGGGGTTGGCACTTATCCGGGAAAACAGCCTCAGTGCGATTGATTGGTCCATTTACACTTGGCTATTCCTCAATGCGTTTTTGACCCTCCTCTCTTACCCTTTGATTCCGTTACTAGAACGCGTTTTTGGCTTCGTCTCACCAATCACCCTGGTGGAGTTGATGGATATGAACCAGCCTCTTTTGAGAGACCTGGCCCTCAAAGCACCAGGAACTTTACAGCATTCGCTACAAGTTGGCAACCTTGCTGAAACTGCTGCCCGCCGTATTGGCGCAGACCCCCTGCTGGTAAAAGTAGCCGCTTTGTACCACGATATTGGTAAAATCAAAAACCCGGAATACTTTATTGAAAACCAATCGGGCCGTAATCCTCATGAAGGAAAAACGCCGTTGGAAAGTGCCGGAATCATTATTGAGCATGTCATTGAAGGTGTCAGGATGGCTAAAAAAGCTGGATTGCCTCCACTGTTAATTGATTTCATCCGAACCCATCACGGAGATACCCGTACTGAATATTTTTACCGAAAACATCTTGAGGATGACGAGCAAGAAAACGGACAGGACGAGGAAGAACAGTTCCACTATCCTGGCCCAAAGCCGCGTAGTAAGGAGGAAGCTATCTTAATGATTGCCGACTCGATTGAAGCGGCCTGCAAAAGCTTGAAAGACCCCACGGAAGAAGAACTCTATAATTTGATTGACAAAATCATCGAAGGGAAACAAAAAAAAGGTCAACTTAAAGATGCGGTGATCAGTTTCCGAGAACTGGAGCAATGCCGCATGGTTTTCCGCCAGATCATGAAGAGTGTTTACCATGTGAGGGTCGCGTATCCGGAGGAAGAGGAATAGGTTGGATGGTTGATGGTTGATGGTTTTGGACACACTTTTAGGTAAACCTATATTTATAAGGTAAGGCTAGAATAATTGAAGGTCTCCCCAAAGGTATCTCGGAGAGATGCCCTATTGGTAGAAAACAATGATAGCGTATCAAATCGACCTCAGATGAGGTCGCACCTTAGGTGGCCTGTTTGTCATGGCCCGATGTGTAGGCCAGCAGGCCGGAACACGCCGCATCCCGATCCATCGGGAGAGGAAGACAAGGGATGGGTAGGAGCGGTAGCGACAGACAGCCCGGTGCCTTCTCCCGACTGCATCAGTCGGGAGAAGGCATGGCCCATAAAACGCCTACTCCCTTCCAAATTTACGGCATACGATCACCCTACCCTCTTTGTAGGGGCAGTTACGGCAATCATTGCCACAACAATAACCTCGTTGTTTAAGGAAATAGGCTGTCAAGACCATTAATCCGTTCTCCAGATAATAATCACGGCCTTCCACTAATGCAGACATAGGGACTTAAGCCAATGATGCTGGGTACTGCTGACGAAACCAAGCGTACGCGCCAAAGATCACTCCGCAGTAAAACAAATCACCTGCTACGGTACTCCAGAAGAAGGGGATACCTGCTACGATGGCGGCAACAAAGCCGGTAAAATCCTTGGTATACAAAGGAGAAACCTGCCAGGAGGCTGCATTTGTGAGCAGGAAGAAAACAACAGAAGCTGTGAGGCTGGCCTTGATGACATTGCCTGTCTTGACACGGCCTCTAAGCCACCAGCCAATGCCCATAATCATTGCAAATGCGATGTATACAAAAGGACTGATCTTCCAGACAAAGCTATTGTAATAATCAGCGTAGATGATATTATTGATAAAGAGGTCGCTGAGGTAAAGGGCAACCACAGGGATCAATAAAGCCTGCCATTTATCCTTAAGTTGTGAAGCACCAAAAAGCGCAACTGCACCTAAGGCCGTAAAATTAGGATAGTGAGGGATAATCCGGCTGAGAACAGCAAAGAGGACTAATACGATGGCCAGAATTAAACTTTTGGAGGGCTGATTATTCATAATACTAAAATACAAAATGGTTCGCTGCAAAGATATGAAAAGTTTACCTTTGCCCATCGCAAAAAAATGATTCTCTGCTATTCTTTGATAGTCAGAGAAGGAGAAAATTTTAAATGCCCTTCGATACATCATGGATGCTATGAAAAATATTCTTGCCTTTTTACTTATTTACTGTTTAGTTTCTGCGTGCAAGCCAGATACGACTACCAGTACTCCTCCAGCAGCAGCAAGCAGTAACCCTGAGAATATTGCTTTATTGTCTCACCGTTACCTGGTACAGGATCAACAATTGTTGACGACCTTTCGTACCAGAGCCAACAAAGGGGTAGATGTTTATATCTATGAAGGCAAAGACGTGGTGGAGTTGGCTAAAAAAGGCCCACTTAAAGGTGACCTTGTCATTTTAGAGGACCTCTACCAAGCTCACCAGCTGAAAAAGGCAGGCGTAATTTCGCCTTATAATGCGGGCACCTTTGGTGATTATGTTCCTTCTCGCTATGTGGATAACGAAGGTTATTGGGCAGGAGTGAGCCGGTGGACGATGAGTTTTGTTTATCGTCCTGATAAGGTAGACTTGCTCCAAATGCGTAAATATGGAGGCATCCTTGATCCTCGCTACAAGGGTCGGGTTGCGATGGCTCATCCGGATAGTAGTGGCCTTATTAGTATGGTGGCCAGTATGATAGCGGCTCATGGAGAAGAACCCGCACGTATTTATCTGGAGACCCTGAAACAAAACCTCAACCACGCTCCTAAGGGCAGTGATTGGGAAGCCATTTCCTCCGTACTCAGAGGAGATGCCGACATTGCTTTTATCAATGGTTCAGAATTTCTTCGCTACCAGCATTCCGGCAATCCGGAGATGTTCAAATCACTGGCGGCTTTAGAGATGGAGATTCCTACTGACAATGATGAAAACAATTATTACAACATCACGCCTATCTGCATCTTAAACAATGCTCCTTATCGAAATTATGCCATCAACCTCGTAGAGTTTCTCACGATTGAAGAAAACCAAGGTATGTTTGCCGAAGCCGTTTTTGAGCATCCTGTTAATGTTTTCTCGCCATCTGGAGAATTACTGAACAATACTTTCAATCTCCCTCAAGGAAAGATAAGTGCAGAAATGACAGAAAATCAACTAGATAAGGCCGAGCAATTGGTTCACCAAATCTTCCGCTAACTTTTTTTCATCGTCTCCACCCGGGAAGACGTATTAAAAAGCATTTTTAAACGTTAAGGTAAAAACGCAACACAATATATATGGGCTTTAAAAGACTACTCTACACTTCACTTGTTGTTCTTTTTTGTTCTTCTCTGCTCTCTGCACAGGCCAATTATTGGCAACAAGCTGTAAAGTATAATATGGACATCGACTTTGATGTAAACAAGCATCAATTCACGGGCGATCAAACCATTATTTATACGAACAACTCACCAGACACGTTGAATCGCGTTTTTTACCACCTCTACTTCAACGCTTTCCAGCCTAATAGCATGATGGATATCCGCTCTCGTACCATTCGGGATGCAGATTCTCGGGTAGCAGACCGTATCCAAGGACTAAAACCTGATGAAATTGGCTATCACGAGGTAGAAATGCTCACCCAGGATGGTAATGCTACTACGTTTACCGTTGCAGAAACTATCCTCGAGGTTGACCTTCCCAACCCGATCCTTCCAGGAGCGAGTACCGAATTGAAGATGAAATTCAATGCTCAGGTACCGGTACAAATTCGCCGCTCAGGGCGCGACAACCGCGAAGGCATCTCCTACTCTATGGCTCAGTGGTACCCCAAGCTAGCAGAATATGACTACCAGGGCTGGCATGCCAACCCATACGTTGGTCGCGAGTTCCACGGTATCTGGGGTGACTTTGATGTAAACATTACCATCGACAAAGACTACCTTATCGGTGGTACCGGTTATTTGCAAAACAAAGAAGAAATTGGCGGCGCTTATAATAACGGCACTGCTGGTACCGCAACCGGCAAAACCCGTACCTACCGTTTTTCAGCACCAATGGTTCACGATTTCATGTGGGCTGCTGACCCTGATTACAAGCACACTACCCTTACCCGTGCTGATGGTACTGTACTCCACTTCTATTACCAAGAAGGCGATGCCACGACGACTAACTGGGAGCTTCTTCCTGGAATTATGGACAAAGCTTTCGACTTCATCAACGCTAACTACGGGTATTACCCTTATAAGAAATATTCGTTCATTCAAGGTGGTGACGGCGGTATGGAGTACCCAATGGGTACCCTTATTACCGGTGAGCGGAGCCTCAATAGCCTGGTAGGTGTATCGGTACACGAGTTGATGCACTCTTGGTATCAAATGGTACTCGCCACCAACGAAAGCCTCTATGCATGGATGGACGAAGGATTTACGAGTTACGCCTCCGCTGAGGTAATGAATCACCTCCGTCGGGAAGGACTCATCCAGGGAGATGCCGTAGCTGATCCTCATTTGAATGATGTAACCGGCTTTATCAATTTTGTAAAATCCGGGATGGACGAACAGCTTAGTATTCATGCTGACCACTTTTCTACCAATGCCGCTTACGGCGTGGGTTCTTATGTAAAAGGGTCTTTGTTTTTGTACCAACTGCAATACATTTTAGGTCAAGAAACCTTTAAGGCAGGTTTTCTCCGGTACTTTAACACTTGGAAATTCAAACACCCCAACCCTAACGATGTAATTCGGGTTATGGAAAAGGAATCAGGCATGGAGTTGGACTGGTTCAAAGAGTACTTTGTATACACTACCCGTCTGCCTGACTATGCTGTCGAGGGAGCCGACGAAGGGAGCAAGAAAAAGACATCCGTCGTCCGTTTAAAGAATTTAGGCACCATGCCTATGCCCGTTGATGTAACGGTAACCATGAGCAATGGTGACGAGGTGCTTTACACTATTCCCCTAGGCATTATGCGTGGTGCCAAGCAAGCAGAAGGTGGAAAAACCTATAATGTTGCTCCCGACTGGCCTTGGACCAACCCAACTTACGAATTGACCTTGGATATTGCTTTCAAAAATATCCGCTCAATCGAAGTGGACGCAAGTGGACGGATGTTGGATACCGACCGTTCTAATAATACATGGCAGCCGTCTGACAACAAGTAACAACACTGCGTAACCCTTGCACCTCCCAAAAGCTATACCGATCTTAAAGCAGTTTGGGCCTTTGCTCTAACTACTTTGATCGGTATATCCCGACTTATTTTTTTGTGCTTGTGCCCAAAAAAGTTCCTTGTCGGGATAGTTAAGAGAGAAGGATAATTATTGGTTCATTGTACTACTGATTATCCTTCTCAATATCTAAGCAACTATCGTACAAAGCCAACGCATGAAGATTCTACTACTCTGCAAAAAATTTCCTTATCCGCTTAAAGACGGAGAATCTATTGCGGTGCATACGCTTAGTCGTGCGCTTAGTGAATTGGGCTGTGAAGTCAGCCTTCTGGCGATGAATACCAGCAAGCATTTTTTCAAAGCCAGTACTTATCCACCTGAAGCCAGCCACTTCAAAACCATTAGAACTGTTGGCGTTGATAATCGGCTGAAACCCGCTGCTGCTTTTCTCAATTTATTTTCAGAGGAATCTTATCATATTTCCCGTTTTGTTTCTCCAGCTTTTTCTCAAATATTGTCTGAGATGCTGAAGATGGAAAACTATGACATTGTTCAGTTGGAAACCTTGTATCTGGCACCCTACATTCCTACGATCAGGGCCAAATCGCAAGCGCTTGTAAGTATGCGGGCTCATAATGTAGAACACGAAATATGGGAACGCATCACCAGCCATACCAACAATGGCCTCAAGCGATGGTACTTGCGGCACCTTACCAAAAAGTTAAGGCGTTTTGAGACGCAAGCCTTACGCGATTACGACATTTTGCTTCCTATTACAGAAAGAGATTTGCGGTATTTCCGCAACTTGGGATGTGAAACACCAGCAGTGGTAACCCCCATCGGTATTTCTGTTGAGCAATTTGGCGAAACAGGACCTCTGAGTAACCAAAACCCTAGCATATCTTTCATTGGCAGCCTTGACTGGATGCCCAATCTGGAAGGCCTTGAATGGTTTATTCAGCGGGTATGGCCTTTGGTGCAGAAAGAGTTTCCTCAGTTAGAACTCCATATTGCTGGTAGGAATACACCAAAATCACTGCTACAGCTGAAAAAGAAAAATATCATTGTTCACGGAGAGGTACCCGACTCTGCTACCTTTATTAACCAACACCCCATGATGATCGTACCTTTACTTTCTGGTAGTGGAATGCGGGCAAAAATTCTAGAGGGGATGGCACTTGGAAAAGTCGTTATCTCTACGAGTATTGGCTTGGAAGGTATCACTGCTACCCACCAGGAAGATGTTCTTGTTTCGAATACTCCTGATCAATATGTTGAAAGCTTACGCTACGCCCTGGGGACTGATCAGCGCTTAACCGATATAGGGCAACAAGCCCAGCGTTTTGTTTGCGAAGAATATGAAAGCCTTCATATTGCCAGGCGGGTAATGGAAGCTTATACCAATCACTTGGTGGAGATTGTTTGATGCTTATGTCCCTTTTTCTACAATGTATTTTCTGGTCGAGCCTTTTGGCACTCTTGTATACTTACCTGATTTATCCGGTAGTGTTGTCTATCCTCGCCCGGGGTAAGCAACTCGATACCGAACAATACGAATCTCCTGAGCATTTTCCACGTATTTCAGTGCTGATGGCCGTCCATAATGAGGAAGCTGTTATCGAGGAAAAACTCACAAGCTTGATCGAGCAGGAATACCCGCACAGAAAAATCAATATCTACATTGGCTCCGACAATTCTTCGGACAATACGAATGAAATCATCAGTGGCTATGCTGTACAGCATACCCATTTGCATTTTTTCCCTTTTTCTAAACGCCAAGGTAAGCCGGGCGTTATTAATCAATTGGCGGCAACGGCTACGCGTCACTTCCCTGCGGGAGCTGACCATGTTTTTGTGATCACAGATGCCAGCGTGATGATGAGCCCTGGAGTCTGTGCTACTTTGGTAAAACATTTTAAACATCCTGATCTTGCTATTGTGGATGCTCAGATGTTGCATACCGGTATGCTGCAAAAGGATATTTCCGGTTCAGAAAACAGTTACATCTCCTGGGAAGGCCGTTTAAAATACTACGAGGGGGTTTTGTGGAAAAAAATGATTGGCCCTTTTGGAGGCTGTTACGCCTTGCGCTCCGACTTTTTTGCGCCCGTCCCTGACAATTTTCTTGTAGATGATTTCTACATTACATTACAGGCTTTTCGCAAAGGCGGTTTAGCGATCAAAGAGCCTTCTGCCCTATGCTACGAACCTGTGGGGCACGAGCTTGACGAAGAGTTTCGGCGCAAAGCCCGAATTTCGGCAGGTAACCTTCAAAACATGTTTACCTTCCCGGATTTGTGGCTTCCTCCGGTCGGATTACCCAACTTTCCATTCTTTTCTCATAAAATTTTGCGTTGGCTTGGGCCAATATGGTTAATTTTGCTGTGGTTAACAGCAGGGTTGTTGTTCCACAACCAATTTTATGCCCTACTGTTTATACTGCTAACTGCCTTATATGTGCTTACACCACTCCTTGACGAAGGTCTTAAAAAGTTGCACATACACTGGGCTTTATTGCGAAACGTTCGCTATTTCCTAACCATGAACCTGGCCTTATTGGCTGGATATATACGCTATGTTAAAGGTATCAAATCCAATGTCTGGCAACCACCCAAACGACAATAAAGAGTTTAACCTCCACACTATCGAAGAAGCCATCGCCGCTATCAAGGCTGGAGAAATCATCATTGTTGTCGATGATGAGGACAGAGAGAATGAAGGCGACTTTATCTGTGCTGCAGAGTGTGTTACGCCCGAAATCATCAACTTCATGGCCACTCATGGCCGGGGTTTAATTTGTACACCGATTGATGAAAACAGGGCCAATGAATTGGATTTACCAATGATGGTGACTTCTAATACGGCGCTACATGAAACAGCATTTACGGTATCCATTGACCTTATCGGGCAAGGTTGCACGACTGGCATCTCCTCTTATGACCGAGCGACGGGTATCAAAGCTATGATTGATCCCGAAATCAAATCGACCGACTTTGCTCGTCCGGGACATATCTTCCCACTCCGTGCCAAAACGGGTGGTGTGTTGCGGCGTACAGGGCATACCGAAGCGGCTATTGACCTTGCTCAAATGGCAGGGTTCGCTCCGGCGGGTGTACTCGTAGAAATTTTGAATACTGATGGGACGATGGCTCGATTGCCCCAATTGATGAAGATTTCTGAACGCTTTAATTTAAAGATTATCGCGATCAAAGACCTCGTTGCCTATCGTATGCGCAATGAGCGTTTGGTTAAACGAGAGCTGACGACCGAGTTGGATACTCGTTTTGGCAAATTCACCGTAATCGCTTTCCGCCAACTAACGACAGATGATCTACACCTGGCTTTCGTCAAAGGAGGAAAATGGTCTACCGATGATAATGTCCTGGTCAGGGTTCATTCCGGAATGGAAAGTAATGGCCTGCTAAATCTACTCATGGGCGATAGCTATGTGAGCCTGGATAAAGCGCTTCAAAAAGTTTCAGAAAAAGGAGAAGGAGTTGTGCTGTATATGCGGCACAGCGAAAAACATGACGATATCCTGCAACACCTCTCAGAGCTCAATGATAGTAAGCCTAAGAAGGAAAAAGTTGCAGACAACAACCACCAGGTAGAACAACGTGACTTCGGCGTAGGTGCCCAAATCCTCCATGACCTAGGTCTCAGAAACATTGTGCTCCTGACCAATCACCCCCGCCGTCGTGTAGCTATTGATGGCTACGGGCTGGAGATTGTTGGAAACGAAGAGTTGTAATTGTCAATATCGGGAGTGTAGAGAAAAATGTTTTCGCGCAGAGGCGCAGAGTTTTTTTCTTTGAATACCAATAGTTGTAAATTACCTAAAGCTATTGGACACACATTCCTAAACACCCTCTAAATATCAACAGTGAATTGCGATACGAAAGGAAATACCGGATCGAAGGCTTGTCTCCTCCTTGGGTAGCCCAGGTGCTGCGGAGTCATCCAGCTAGCTTTAGGCCGTTATTTCCTGATCGTCAGGTCAATAATATCTATTTTGACACGCCAGCCCTTGATGAGTTTTATCAAAATGTGGCGGGCAACCCTCAACGACGTAAACATCGCCTGAGGTGGTATGGGAAAACAGCCGTTCAGCTCCCCCACCCCGTTTTCGAAATCAAGATAAAAGACGGTGAGTTAGGCACTAAAGAAAGCCAAAAACTACCGTCTACCGACTGGAAAGACCTAAGGTCGCTGTTCCAGCAAATACCTGCTTTGCAATACCTCCCCTTACGCCCAGTACTGATTAATAGTTATGATCGCTCCTACTGGGGTTCCGCCGATGGGCGCTTCCGGATTACCATTGACTGGAAGATGAATTTCGCGCCCTTCTCCTGGAGCCACCCGCCCGTCAACACCCAATTTATTGACGATATGGCCTGTGTCTTAGAGCTCAAATACGAGCAAGAATACGATCAGGCTGCGCAGGAGGTTTTCGCCCATCTCCCTTTCCGACTTACGAAGAATAGTAAGTATGTGATGGGAGTGAGTTTGGTGATGGGGTGATGTAAGTAAACCAAAACAACAATAACCATGCAAAAAGAACTTTCAGAATTAACAGATCAAGAACTGTTAGCAGAAGCGAAGAAAATGAAATATGCTCCCATTTTGAGTGCGCTAACCATTGGGATTATGATTGGCGTTATCGCTTGGAGCGTTTGGAAAAACACGGTTGGGCTTTTCACATTAATCCCATTGTTTTTTATTTGGAAAATAGTTAACGGTTCTAAAAACAACGACGCTTTGGAAGAGCTGTTGAAAGAGCGAGGGTTGAAATAAGTACTTGGACAAACCAGGGAGTGAATGGATATTTTTTAATAGAAAATACTGATTTAAGAAACGTTTACTCGGATAGTTTTGACATCAAAGTTCGACTGTGTAAATTACAGAATAAAACATGAGTTCCTTCTACTATGGTAACAATAAATAATAAGACAACAGTAGACTTAAACCCTTCGGTAATTATCGATTTCTCCATAAAAGAAGGGTCACTTTTTTTGGATTTAATAAATATTTCCAGTGTTCCTGCAATTGATGTGGGGGTAGTATTTTACTCAAAACTTATGGGGAGAAACGGAAGTAAAGACATATCTGCACTACCCATATTCCAAGGGCACACTTATCTAGCTCCATTCAAGAAAGTTTCAATTTTTGTAGATTTACTGGACATCTTTTTCGCGGATCAGAAAGCAATTGATTCCATTGAAAACCCAGCGAATATTTTTAATATGGAAATCATGTTCAAAAACGAATTGGGCAATAGGTTTACAAAAACAATCAAATATAATTTGAATTCGCTCAACGGGTTACCTCCCAAAAGTAGTACCAGTCAGGTATAAACACTATCCACAAAACACTAAAAAACCAATATCATAATGGCAAACCAATATTATAACTTTTCATTTGATGTTAAGATTAACGGAGAAAACATTTTATGTGATGAAGTCCTAAACTTATCCTTTAGTAGCCAACCGGTAGAGGGAGCTCCTGTTGATGAAGCCCAAGTCAAAGATGTATTTGAAAATGTGATCTTAAAGCGTAACATCACCAAAGGTGATAATCTTTTTTTTGACCTTTGGAATAGTAGAAGGATATCTCATGGCCCACAACAACCCATTCAATTAATAATTCAATTACTTGACGATGTGGGGGCAGCGGTCGTCGTTTGGTCGTTTTTTGATGTATTCCCAGTACGGGTAAGTTTTTCTGACTTCGATTCTCAAGGGAATGCCATAGCAAAAGAAAGTCTGGAACTTAGTTTTGGCATTATCAATGTTGATTACATCAAAGAAAATAACTCTAATTAAGAGCTGATCTAGGAATTTTATAAGCTAGTTTTAGTAGCTCTTTCACCTAATGTTCTTATGGTACCGCACCTAAAAACCACTTAAATTCGTTAGCTCCCCTACTCCCAATCGGCCTTTTTCATTGCGTGCCAAGCGTGTAACTGCCAGTTGTGGATCATGTTCAAAGGCAATCAACCAATCATTAGCTTCGGCCTCTTCCAGCAAGCGTGCTTTTTCGGCTAGTGTATCCAGTGGTCGTACATCATAAGCCATTACATAGGGCATCTTGATATGGAAAGACGAAGGCAGCAAATCAGCAGCATAAACCAAGGTTTGTCCTTGGTGCTCTATGATGGGCAGCATCATGGCTTCTGTGTGGCCGTAAACATAACGCAGGCGAATGCCCGGCAGCCATTCGAGATCGTCTTTTTGTACATCCAGCATTTCAAGAACACCGTGCTCTTTCAGTGGTAAAAGGTTTTCTTTCAGGAAGGAAGCTGCTTCTCTGGGGTTGGGATCGATAGCCCATTTCCAATGACGATCATTGGTCCAGTAGGTCGCATTGGGAAAGGTGGGTACCAACGCTCCTTTCGCATTGTATTTCACTGCTCCACCTACGTGATCAAAATGCAGGTGAGTTAACAACACATCGGTAATATCTTCGGGTTTCAGGCCCTGTTTAGCGAGGCTCCCTATCAGCGTATCCTCGCCATGAGGGTGGAAATGAGAGCGAAATCGTTCGTCTTGTTTGTCACCAATTCCTGTATCCACCAGAATCTTTCGGCTGCCTGTTTCGATGAGTAAGCAGCGCATTGCCCAGGTGCATAAATTGTTCTCATCAGGCGGGTTCAGGCGTTGCCATAATTGCTTGGGTACGACGCCAAACATAGCGCCGCCATCAAGTTTGAAAAGTCCGGTAAGTATAAAACTGAGCTTCATAGTTAAATTTATATCTCGAAATCAACGCCTCGTTTGAGGAGATCAGCTTCTCGATTTTGGAAAAGTTCCTGATATTTTTCTTTATCAAAACTAAAGAGCATCGCTGGGCGGTGAGCAACATTAGTTTGTCGGCCAACCTCGTTTAGCACCCCCATTTTCAAAATGCGGGTACGAAAATTGCGCTTGTTCAAGCTGGGAACTCCCAGTACTGTTTCGTAGAGTTGCTGTAATTGGGAGAGCGTAAAATGCTCTGGTAGCAATTCAAAACCAAGCGGCTGGTAGCGAAGTTTAGCACGTAGGCGATCAAGTGCCACACGAAGAATCGTAGAATGATCAAAGGCCAATTCTGGAAGCTCATTGATGCTAAACCAAGCGGCATCTTCGGCATCGGTGTCCGCTCGCAGGGTGTGTTCCGAGAGATTGACCAGTGCAAAATAGGCAACACTGATCACCCTGCCGCGCGGGTCGCGGTCGAGACTACCAAAGGTATAAAGCTGTTCCATGAACACATTCTCTACGCCAGTTTCTTCCTTAAGCTCCCGACGGGCCGCATTCTCCAAGGATTCCTCCATGTGTACAAAACCGCCGGGCAAGGCCCATTTATTAGCATAGGGATCTAGCTTACGCCGAATCAACAAGACTTTTAGCTGTTGAGATTCATCTAGACCGAAAATGATGCAGTCTACCGTGATGGAAGGGCGTTGATATTCGTAAGTATATGGCATGCCTAAGTTACTTGTTTTGAGCGATCAATTGTTGCTTTAGAGCAGCTAACTGAAGCTCTAATCCATAAACATAGGGTTTATCAGCCCTTTTCTCAAGGCCTTTAATTTGCGTGCGACAAAAGTCTTTAATTTCCTCTAAGGTAGGAAAATCATAGCAGAAATCTCCCTCTTTTATGATGGGTAGAAGAAGGTCTTTACTCTCTGCATTTTCGGGTAACTTTATGGTTCCTGCCATATTAAACGCGACCAACTCCGGCACCACTCCCGGAGGGCGACCAACCTGATAAATGATGTCTCCTACCGGAATTCCATCTTCATAAAATCGACGTACTTGCTGTGCACCGGGATTGGAGGTTTTAATTTCCTGGTCACTCAATTTGATACGTGGCTCTAACTGGCCTTCCTCATTGGCTATAGCAGCCAATTTGTACACGCCACCCAGTGCAGGTTGATCATAAGCCGTAGCCAAACGAGTACCAATACCCCAGGTAGTAATTTTAGCGCCAGCGTGTTTCAGATCACGTATAGCATGCTCGTCCAGGTCATTGCTCGCGACAATCTTTACTTCAGGAAAACCTGCCTCATCCAGTAAATCTCGGGCCCGCTTACTGAGACTGGCCAAGTCACCGCTGTCCAAGCGAATGCCTATCATCCGGTGCCCCTTTTCTTGAAGCTCTAAACCAACCTTGATGGCATTTTCAACGCCATCAATCGTATCGTAAGTATCTACCAAAAACGTACAATTATTGGGTAAGGCAGCAGCATATTTCCGAAAAGCTTCCAATTCATCGGCAAAAACCATGATCCAGCTATGGGCGTGGGTTCCTTTTACAGGAATGCCTAAATGCTGGCCTGCCCAAACGTTACTAGTCCCATTACAACCACCAATGAAAGCTGACCTGCTGGCTGTCAGGCCACCATCAATACCTTGTGCCCGCCGTAGGCCAAACTCAATCAGACTGTCGTCTCCGGCGGCCTGGCGCATCCGAGCAGCTTTGGTAGCAATAAGGCTAGAAAAATTGACCAGCGTAAGCAAGGCAGTCTCTATCAACTGAGCTTGTGCCAAAGGAGCTTCAATACGAATTAAGGGCTCATGTGGAAACATCAATGTTCCTTCTGGCACAGCGTACACAGAACCTGTAAAACGCATTCGCTGTAGGTAGTGCAAAAATGTTTCTGAAAACAGAGCCCGACCATCTCCACCTTTTAAGCTTCCTAAATACTGTACTTCTTCGGCAGAGTAACCAAAGTTCTGCAAGAAATCTGCCACCAATGCCAAGCCTGCGGCTACCGTATACTGCCCCTTAAAAGGATGAGCCCGGAAGAAAAGATTAAAAACAGCTGGACGGTCGTGTATCTTCTGCTGCCAATAGCCATAAGCCATCGTGAGCTGGTACAAATCGGTGAGGTTCCCCCACCCTGCCCGGTATATTTTACTTAAATGAGAGCCTTGGATCATTAGACTTAGTTTGTTTTCAAAACTAAGGTATGGCTTATTCTTGTAATTTACAAAAAAGCACCACTTATTTCTGATACAACCTATTTGGGTAACTATTCGTCTATACTACGTCACAATAAATAACCGGGAGACTGGTTTAAGAAACGAATGTGACCACAAAGATTACGACAAGTATGCCATTTAGTATGAAGATATCATTTTTCCTTTTTTTGAGCCTTTGCTTTACCAACCTTCTTTTCAGTCAGGACGATGATGCCCTTGACCCTCTAAAAAGCTGGGAATTGGCCGAGGCGACATGGGAAGAAAAAGCCCATTTTGAGGGTAAGTTTCGCGTGTGGAGCCCTGGTGACTTCCAGGAAAAAATTGATAGCATTGATACGCCTCTGGGCAAGATGGTCTACCATACGCTGTACCTTGCGCCTACCAGTGAAAAAGCGGAGAACGAGGTGTACATGATCAGCTATGTCGATTACCCGGAAGGGACACTACCGAAGGACAGTACTGACCTCTTAAATGCACTACTTGACGAAACCCAAGAGGCTGCTCTGGAATCGGTTCGAGGTGAAATGATGTTTTCTCAAGATGGTTTTATCCAAACTTTCCCTTATCGCTATTGGCGGATTGACTACCTCAATGGTCGAGGGAGTATTCGTACCAAAGCCATCATTGCTGATCACCGTTTCTACACTGTCCAAACCGTCACGCGTCGGGAGTATGGGATGAATACTTCTACTGATAGGTTTATTGATTCGTTTGCGGTTTTTAAGCAGTAAGTTCTAGTCAGCCTTGATTTTGGCTTAGGCCAAAATCAAGGCTGACTAGAACTTACGAAATCCTAAGTTATTAGTAATGCCAACTACTTCGCAATTACCAGTCGTTTGGTCATCTTTTCTGTGGCTGTTTGCAAGCTTACGAAGTAAACTCCATTCGCGAGACCAAGGCGTTGTAAGTCCAGCGTTTGTGATTGTTGGTCCATACTCCAGGCTTGGTGCCAAACTATCCGGCCAACTTGATCCATTATCGTTAATTCCGCATTTTCAGAAAGTGGCTTTACGCTAACATTCACGGCATCCTTCGCAGGGTTAGGAGCTAGCTGTAATCCCAAGGTTCTGGCAGCTGGAATAGCAATAGTTAACTGCGGCAGCTCACCCCCTGGGTTATTCACCGATTGCTGCTTTTGCTGATCAGTCGTTTGCGCTTGTGTCATTTCATCCTCCGACGCTATTAATCCCGCTGTGGAAAGTACATTTACTGAATAGTCCTCTACTTCTCCGTCACCAAAGTTATCGCAAGCGTTTGCATATTGATTGTACTGCATGGCTACCCGCATACGGGTGGAGCCTGCTAATGCATCTGTTGGTATCGTCATAGAGGTTATAATGTTTCCATTGCCATTTTCTTGTACCATCAGTTCAGCGGCACTGAAATCCCCATCTTGGTTCCAGTCTACCCAAACCCGCCAGTATTCTTGGTAGGAGCTACCCGAAAAACCTGGGCGCAATCTCATGTTATAGGTTGATCCGGTGCTCACATTGGTACTCAAGGCCGTATAATCACCATAGCCGCCATCGTCACCAGAATTGTTATTGATGCTTCTTAAACGTACTCTTCTGATCCATTCGTAACTCGTATTTTGTCCTTCTGATTCACAATAAGAAATACAACCAGGAATATCTTCACAATTTGCAATAACGACCGTATAATCCTCTACTTCTCCTTCAAAGTCATCGTCGCAAGTATTCTCAAAATCACCATAACTCATCACAACGCGCATTGTGGTTGTGCCTGTCAAAGTACCTTCCGGTAGTAAGATATTTGCTAATTGAAGCCCTTCTCCTTGTATTTGTGCAACTCTTTCAGCTGGATTAGAAAACACCCCATCCTGATTAAAATCGATATAGACGCGCCATCTTTCCGTGTAACTGCTAGCTGCATAACCGGGAGTGAGGGCTATTTCATAATTATTGCCAATTGCGAGCGTAGTGCTTAATGAAGTGAAATCAGCATACCCTCCATTATCTCCGGAATTATTATTTAGATCAGCTACTGCTACTGTTTCAATCCATTCATAAATGGTGTTATTTGGAGTAGTAACTTGTACTTGCGTAAAACACGAATTCGATAAACTGCCATCACTTACGGTAAGCGTAACGGTATACGTACCGGGTGCAAAAGGACCTTCATTGTCTATACTGTAGGTAAGCGGATCGCCATCTGGATCAAAAGAGCCAGCGTCAAAATCGGCAGGGAATAATAGTGGTGATTCACAATCTCCACCTACGGAGACACTAAGCCCATTTAGACAAACAGCAACGGGAGCTTCGTTTTCACAAAAACCACCGGGGTCAACAATACTCACCTCCGAGAAACAAGTATTGGTATTGCCACCAACATCTTCTACCGTTAGGAAAAGGGTAAATGTTTCTCCTACATCAGAGCAATCAAATTCCGTAGGACCGCTGCTAATACTGAGATCAATATCACAGTTGTCGAAACTACCTGCATCAATATATTCAGGCAAGGCGGTAATCGTACCGTCGGGGCCCAGGCTCACATTGACATTACTGACACAAATGGCCGTAGGGCTCATCTTATCTTCGACAGTAACGGTACTCCAACATTGATTCGTAGAACTGCCATCGCTAACAGTAAGAAAAACAGTATAAACACCAGGATCATAAGGCCCAGGGTTATCTAAACTAAAGGTAAGTGGATCGCCATCATCATCAGACGAGCCTCCATCAATCATTTCTGGTGTTAGGGTAACATCGCAGCTGCTTCCTACCGCTACATAAACATAGGCTAGACATACAGCAAGAAGCCCAGCCTCTGAAATATTTTCACCAGATGGTGTTCTAAAAGGGGCATTCTCAGGAATACTGCCCGCAAAAAGGTGACTAAAGGTTAAAAATAAGGAGCAGAAAAAGGTAAGGTAGGGACGCGTAATAGATAAATGCTTCATAGCAAATTCTTCTTTTAGGTGTTTTAGGATATGGATTTATAAACCGAAACTGTCCATAAATCTAATGATTATAGACACTAAGATAATGCATTGAATAATAACTCATTAATCATATTCTATTTTTTTTGAATATTTATCCGCCTTTCATTTAAAGGCATCATCTGAAATATGGCCTAACGATTTCTAATACGTACCTTTAAATGAAAATGCTCGCACGAAGCCGCCTACTCCTTTTCTCTTTCCTATTAGGTATTTCTTATCTCCTTAGTGCTCAATCCGATCCGGCTCATTTCCAGAGTTTGGAATGGCGCAATATTGGCCCCGCCAACATGATGGGCCGAATTGCAGATATTGATGCCTTGAATACCGACTATCGCCATGTCATTTGTGCCTCCGCTTCGGGAGGTGTTTTTCAAAGTAAGAATGGAGGGATCACCTGGGACGCTATTTTTGATGACTATGGCGCGGGGTCCATTGGCTCTGTTGCTTTACACCAGGCGCAACCGGAGATCATCTGGGTAGGAACGGGCGAATCTGCCAATCGCAACAGCTCAGGTTGGGGAGATGGTTTGTACAAAAGTACCGACGGGGGGCAAAGTTTTGTTCATATTGGATTTGAGGACAGCCATCACATTGCAGACATTGCCTTACACCCTACTGACCCTAACATTGCTTATGTAGCAGTCGTTGGTCACCTTTGGGGATATAGTGGAAAAAGAGGCTTGTATAAAACAATAGACGGGGGCGAAAACTGGGAAAAGCTAACGAACAAGCTCCCCCAAGATGGCAAAACAGGCTGCACCGAAATCGTTATGCACCCCGAAGATCCCAGTACCCTCATTGCTGGTTTTTATCATCGATTGCGGCAACCTTTTTATTACACCAGTGGAGGTGAACAAGGTGGATTATTCAAAAGTACAGACAGTGGAAAAACTTGGAAAAAACTGACAGAAGGACTGCCTACTGGCGCTATGGGAATGATTGATATTTCCATTTGCAGAAAGTATCCCAATATTTTGGTGGCTGCCATTGAGGCGGATGAAAACTTGCCTAAAGGCGTACCGGGTTCCGGTGTGTATCGCTCCGATGACGGCGGTAACCATTGGCGTTTTTTGTACAAACATGCCGTTCGGCCTTTTTACCACGGACAAATAGAAATTGACCCCTCCCGGCCTGATACGATTTACGTCGTTTCGCGTGACTTCCAAATCTCTTATGATGGTGGTGAAACCTTTAAGCCCCGGCGTTGGCGCACGGATGGAGGTGATGATCACGCGATGTGGATAGCCCCTTATGATAGTGATATCATGTACTTGGGTACAGACCAAGGTTTACGGATCAGCATAGATGGTGGAGCGACTATTCTTTCTTACAACAACATGGCCATTGGCCAGTACTATGCGATAGGTGCAGACATGCAAGACCCTTACTGGGTAGGCGGCGGTTTGCAAGATAATGGCTTGTGGGTAGGCCCCAGTAACAGCCGAGAACCCCGAGGGATTTTGAACGAACACAACACTTGGGTAGGCGAAGGTGATGGTTTCCATTTCCAGGTAGACCCTACCGATTGGCGAACAACCTACTTGGTGAATCACGTAGGTTTTGCCGTAAGGATAAATCGTGAAACCAGAGCGTACGAGTACATTACACCAAGCCCTCAAACCATTAGCAATTACCGCGATCATTTCGACCCTAAACGTACTGATCCTTTAATTGAATACACTATTGATCCAGGAGAACACTGGTTTTTCTACGAAGAAACCGACCGCCAAAAGCTTCCTCCTCAATTTCGGTTCAACTGGAGTAGCCCGCTGGTGCTCTCTCCTACCCTTCCCCAACGAATCTACTTTGCGGGTAACCATCTGTTCCGTTCCGATGACCGGGGAAAAAGTTGGCGCATTATCAGTCCTGATTTAACCGGTAATGATCCGGCGTGGCGCAATCCATCCGCTAGTGGTTACCTCACGCGTAGTGTTACAGGTGGAGAGAATCATTTCACGATAGTGACCACCGCCGAATCGCCCATGAATACGGATGTCGTCTGGGCAGGTACGGATGACGGTTACCTGCACGTAACCCGAGATGGTGGTCACCAATGGGAGGAAGTAGGTATTAACCTCCCCGAGGTACCTCGCCGTGAAGCTGCCCCAGGAAAATCTTACGGAGGGAGTGCCTGGGTAAGTAGAGTGGAGCCTTCTCGGCATCAACCCGGGCGGTGCTATGTCACGCTAGACAATCATCGCTACGATGATATGCAGCCCTATGTTTTTGTTACCGAAGACTACGGAAAAACCTGGAAAGCACTTCAAGAAGGCTTGCCAAAAGAATGGAGTTGCTACGTTGTTCGAGAAGACCCACAGGTAGAAAACCTGCTTTTTGTGGGCACAGAAACTGCCGTGCATTTTAGCCTCGACCGAGGTGAGCATTGGCAAACGCTACGAAACAATATGCCTTGGGTAGCCATTCATGACTTGATCATCCACCCGCGCGAGGGAGACCTCATAGCGGGCACCCACGGTCGGAGCATCTGGATATTGGATGACCTGAGTGCATTGCGTGCCCTTGCACAAACAGGTAGCAAAGGAGAATTCAGTTTTCTACCAAGCCGGCGGGCTACCCGTTGGCAAAGTATCAATACCGGGCGCAAGCAGCCCTATTTTGAATTTAGGGGCGAAAACCCTGCGCCTGGTGGACTGATCCAATGCTGGGTAGCTCCCGAAAAAGAAGGAGACTCGTTGACGATTACCGTCAAAGGAAATCTAACAGAAAGCCAGCGATGGAAAGTTGCCGCCAGGCCAGGCCTTAATCGCATCTATTGGGATTTGGATTTCCCGCCTGTTCCAGCGATGAAAGACATTTCCGTCATGTTGGAAACAATCGATCAATTGAGAGGAACCATTGAGGATAAAACGAAACAGAGCGAACTAGCGGAATTGTATAATGAGTTTGTAAAAGTCAGGCAAAACTATGATGAACATCGCTACCTGGAACTATGGGATATAATGTCTGCTACCTATGGCCGCTACGGATATTCACTAGGCAAAAGGCCACGTAGAACAAGTGCGGAAGCCGGTCATTACGCGGTAGAAATTGAGTACCAGGGCCAAGTAGTCAGTGGCCAGATAGAGCTGAGAGACGACCCAATACTCGATAAATAAACAAGTCTTTCCGCAAGAAAAAGAAATAGGCTTTGGCTTGCAGGGTTAAAGAAAAGTTTCTTTCTTTGCGTTCCCCTCAATGAAAATTGCTTTTTTAGCATTTTCGTTCCATTTCGGGATGTAGCGCAGCCCGGTAGCGCGTTCGCCTGGGGGGCGAGAGGCCGCAGGTTCAAATCCTGTCATCCCGACTTAAAGCCTGTTCTTCGGAACGGGCTTTTTTGTTTTAAACCACCTAAGGGTTCTTCTTTTTAACCACTTAAGGCACATAAGTTTTTTTGAACCATGTAAGGGATTATAAGGACATTTAAGGTTTTTTAAAAACAAGGGGATGCAACGTCAGATTTACAATCTTCGAAACAAATTTTAAACTATGTGGTATTTGCTCATCTATCAACTGGTCGATAATTACCTGGAAGCACGTGAGGCTTATCGGGCCGACCATTTCAAGCACGTAAAAGAAGCACAAGCCAAGGGCGCTTTTTTCATGGGGGGAGCATTTGACGATGGAAAAGAAGCCGGGCTCCTTTTCAAAGTGGGCAACAAACAAGAGGTGGCGCACTTTGTACTTAATGATCCTTATTACAAGGCTGGGCTCGTGACGAGTTGGGAGGCCAAGTTGTGGCATGTGGTGATCGGGCCGGAACAACAACAGTGACCTCCCAAGCGGTTACAATACTCCCTTCACCTTCTCTACCAAAATTTCGTTGGTTACAGTAAAGGTTTTTTTAAGGCGAATATCCGTACTGGATGCGCCTATTTTTACTTCATAGTCACCGGGTTCTACCATCCAGGCAGCATTATCCGTAGCGAAAGAAGCTAAATCTTTAGCAGTAAGGATAAAAGACAGTTTTTCTGTTTCTCCTGGCTGGAGGGTTTTGGTTTTACCAAACGCCTTAAGCTCTAAAGCAGGCTTTTCCATAGATTTCCCTGGTGCTGTGAGGTAGAGCTGTACGACTTCCTTACCACTGTATCCGCCGGTATTTTTCACGGTAACTTCTACCGTAAGGTTATCCGAAAAAGAGTCAGCGCTTAAAGACAAACCACTGTACTCAAAGTTGGTATATGACAAGCCAAAACCAAATGGGTAAGCAGTAGGCTTTTGGTAAGTATGGTAGTAGCGATAACCAACCATGATTCCTTCATCATAGCTAATTTTAGTGTCTTTACCCATACTCATTGGACCTACCATTTTTTCTTTACCACCAGGAATTTCTTCTCCTGGAAAAGTAGCTGCACTGGGAACATCATCATAACTTATTGGAAAAGTAGTTGGTAATTTACCGGAAGGAGTCACCTTTCCAGTCAACACATCAGCAAGCGCATTACCTGCTTCCTGGCCACCTTGCCAGGCGAGAACAACCGCATCCACCTGATCACGCCAGCTAGCCATTTCGATGACATTACCAATATTCAGCAGTACTACTACTTTTTTGCCCGCTGCGTGATATACATCGCTGACGGCTTTGATCATTGACTTTTCAGCAGCGGTCAGATAGAAGTCTCCTTCTTGTTTGCGGTCTTGAAACTCCCCTGAATTACGGCCGATGGTGATGAAAGCCATCTCTGTAGAAGCGGCGGTCTTTTCTATTGCCGCCTTTTCTAGTGATTTTTCCTTGATGGGAGGTAGCAATTCAAAAAAGAATTTCTTTTCCGGCAAATTGGCCTTTTCCTTGGCAATATAAGTTTCGTAACCAGCCTTTAGGTCAGAATCAAGGGTGATACCTGCATTTTCCAGCCCTTCTACCAATGATACGGTGTAGGCTTCATTGACATCTCCACTACCCGTGCCACCAGCAATAAAGTCATACGAACCGATCCCGAAGGCTGCCACCTTCTTGGTGTCTTCAGAAAGCGGTAAAGCCTTGTCCTGATTTTTCAGCAACACAATCCCTTCGGCACCTGCTCTACGTGCTATTTCCGCGTGCTTCTCAAGATCAGGACTATTGCTGTAAGCATAATTGTTGTAAACAGGTGACTGCAACAAAATGCGCAAAATACGCCCTACGTTTCTGTCCAGTACAGCTTCGTCTAGCTCACCTGCTTTTACCGCTTGTAAAATTGCAACTCTCTGCTCGGGAGCACCTGGCATGATGAGATCATTGCCTGCTTCCATCTGCGCCACGGCATCATCTCCAGCAAACCAATCCGTCATCACCAATCCTTCAAAGCCCCATTCCTCGCGGAGGATAACCTCCAGAAGGTCACTGCTCTGAGAGGTATAGGTCCCGTTTATCTTATTGTAAGAACTCATCACGGTCCAAGGCTGGGCATTCTTCACAACGATCTCAAATCCTCGAAGGTAAATTTCTCGCAAGGCTCGGGCACCAACCTCCGTATCCAACATCATTCGGTTGGTCTCACTGTTATTGGCGACGAAGTGCTTAATGCTTGTTCCAACGCCATTTGATTCTACCCCATTTACGATGGCCGCTGCCATGTATCCACTTAAATAGGGGTCCTCCGAATAATATTCAAAGTTGCGGCCCGCAAGCGGATTACGATGAATATTAAGGGCAGGAGCCAATAGAATATCAGCACCGTATTCCTTTACCTCTTCCCCGAATGCTTTACCCAATTCCTCGACCAAGTCCGTATCCCAACTTGAAGCCAAAAGCGTAGCAATAGGGAAAGCGGTGCAGTAAAAGGTCTTGTCCGTACCTTCTCTAGCTGGTTCAATACGAAGACCAGCAGGGCCATCAGAAAGTACCATAGATGAGATACCCAGGCGTTTTACCTCGTAAGTACTCCCCGCAGCTCCGGGCACCTTTTCGGGCTGTTCTGCTTCGGTCAACCCAGGAACATTCATCCCCATCCCCACTACTATACTTGCTTTTTCTTCCAGTGTCAACTGAGCAATCCAATCCTTTACCTGCTGATCAATAGCAGCATTGGTCGCCTCATTTTCCAGCGATTTACTCTCCTCCATGGTATTATTGTTGTTTTCACACGCTAAAAAGGTAAGCGAAAAAAATAAGACGACAAGTATTTTCTGCATGGCCAAATATTTTATTGTGTCACAATGACACAAATATAGAAAATTATTTATCCACCTTATTAATTATCTTTGATTTTTATCAATCACCATGCTTTGAACTTGCTCATATCCCTGTACAGAAAATGAATCCGTCTAATTATCTCCCCTCCGTATCAATAGATTGCGTTATTCTCGGATTCCATGACAATGAGCTTAGGGTACTGCTTTTGAAATTAAAAAACCAGGCTACCTGGGCTTTACCTGGAGGTTTTGTGGAGGCCGATCAAGACCTGGATTTAGCGGCTACTGTAGTTTTGAAAAACAGAACAGGTTTACAAGACATTTTCTTGAAACAATTCAAAGTCTTTGGTGCAGCCAACCGTACCCAGAAAGAAACGGTAGATAAGATGGTAAAGGACGGACTCTTGCCCGAGACCTCCCGAGCGTGGTTTGCGCAACGCTTTATTTCGGTTGGTTACTATGCCTTGGTAGAGTATTCTAAAGTAGTAACACCACAACCTGATTTCACCTCAGAAGTATGCGAATGGGTTCCCTTGAATAATCTTCCTCCGATGATTATTGACCATGCCGAGATCATCCAGCAAGCGCATATTACGCTAAAGAAAGAATTGAATTACCAGCCTATCGGCCTCAACCTTCTCCCTGACGAATTTACGATCCCGGAGCTGCAAGCCCTCTACGAAACCATCCTTATACGTAAACTCGACCGCCGCAACTTCCGACGTAAAATACTTACTTATGGCATCCTTGTAGACACAGGAAAGCGCCGTATGGGGGCCCAAAATAGGGCACCTATCATCTACAAATTTGATCAGGAGGAATACCAAAAAGTCTTGGCGCAGGAGTTGGAGAATGGGATATTTTAAGTTGACTATTATTTTTATAAGCGCACCATTAAACTTATGACGACGCCCCACCTATTTTCATTAGTACTAATGGCAATTACTTACATAGCTGCCGGAATCGCTCATTTCAGAATACCAAAATTCTTTTTGAGTATTATGCCTAAGTGGGTGCCAATGCCAGAGGTGGTGAACAAAATAGTAGGAGCCGGGGAAATCCTGTTAGGAATAGCCCTTCTATTTCCTCTTACCCGTTCTTACGCAGCTATCGGAATTATTCTACTGCTAATTGCTGTATTCCCGGCAAATGTTTACCATTTCCAAAAATCACTACAAAAGAACAAAATGGTTTGGCAAACTGCTCTACGGTTACCGATACAATTGCTTTTGATTTATTGGGCTTATAGCTTTGTATGAGCTATATCCAAAGGTTTTTGATCAGACCAACTGTAGCGGCATTTCTCTTAGTCGCTGCCCGGTCAATCTAAACACAGCATTAGCCACAGCAGCCCCTATCGGCCCCATAGGAGGTTCACCAACCGCACCAGGTTTATCATCATTTTGTAACAATACCACATCTATCTCTTTTGGTGCATTCCTCATCAATGCCATCTGATACGGGCCATAAATCGTAGGTGTAAGTGCTCCTTTCTTTACTTTCATCTGCTCATACATAGCTGCACTCATACCCATGATGATGGAACCTTCACACTGTGCTCGCACTTGATCAGGATTAACTGCAATCCCAGGGTCCATTGCACAGGTTACTTTATGAACTTTTATTTCGCCCTCTTCAATGGATACCTCTACTACGTGAGCACAAGGCGTATTTGCATCGGTAGAAGCTGCAAAGCCCATGGCTCGTCCATCGACTACCTCGTCTTTCCATGCGGCTTTTTCTGCCGCAGCTTTGATCACGGCTTTTAAACGCTGACCAGCTTTATCATCCTGAATTTGATCCAAACGAAATTGTACGGGATCTTTCCCTGCTTTGATGGCCAGTTCATCCATAAAGCTTTCGATGGCAAAAGTATTGGCCAAAAGCCCAAGGCTACGCCACCAACTGGTTGAAAAGGGGAGTTTCACTCGCCAGGATACCGCCCGAAAGTTGGGGATGGCACCGTATTGGATCATTCCTCCGCGCCAAGCACCAATGTCTGCGCCTACGATAGGGTCGAGGAATCCAGGCGTCAGTGCAGAACCAAACATTACATCACCACTGGACACATTGTGTTCGATAGTTTCTATCAATCCATCTTCTGATAATCGGGCCTTAAGCACGTGATGTGTAGGTGGCCGAAAAGTATCATTCTGGAATTCTTCTTTGCGATTCAAAAAACACTTTACGGGTTTCCCGACAGCCTTAGATAAAACTGCCGCCTGGATCGCATTTGGTGTGTGTAAACGCCGGCCAAAGCCACCGCCAAGAAACGTAGGAACAATATTTACTTGATCCTTGGAAAACCCAAGGCGATCAGCCACTTCGCTCCGCGTAATTTCAACAACCTGGGTGGAGATCATTACCGTCGCCTTATTTGCTTCCACATAGGCCACTGCGCCATTAGGTTCCAATTGTGCATGTGCACCAATCGGGCTTTTATATTCTGCCGTAATGAGCCCCTCTTCTGCTTCAAGTAGCCCTTTCGCATCTCCTTTTTTCTGTATTTCAACAGGGTCGCCTTGCCCTACCTGGATCATGGCTTCTATGTCTTCCGACTCCCAGTTGCGGTCTACTTCCCAGTCTACCGAGATAGCCTTCTTTGCATTTTCTGCTGCCATGCGGGAAGTTGCGACGACGCCGACAAAATCAGCTTCTTTGACAATTTTCACCACACCAGGCATGCCTTCAGCCTTGCTGGTATCAGCACCTTTATATTTTGCACCGATTAAAGAAGATCGCACTACTGCTCCATAAAGCATATCAGGCATGGTTGCATCCATTCCAAAAATGGGCGCGCCAAATACCTTGTCTGCTAGATCTACCCTGGCCACAGGCTGGCCAACAAATTTATAGTCTTTCAGGTCTTTGAGTGGTGGGGTCTTGGGAATTTCCCATTCTTGCACACCTGCGACAACCTCACCATAGGTTATCGCTTTGCCCCCACCCGTAATTACACCATTATTCAACTGTAAAGATGCAGGACTCGTATTGAGTGCTTTCGCAGCTTCATTTTTTAGCATTTCGCGCATGGTCGCTGCCAACTCGCGCATCGGCATCCACAGGCTAGATATAGAAGTACTCCCACCCGTACCGAAACCATCAATATTACCAGTGCTGGTTGCAGCGTGTACTACTTTAATTCGGTCAACATCCACTTCTAATTCATCCGCAGCTATTTGCGCTAAACCCGTAAAGGCCCCCTGGCCCATTTCTACTTTCGGAGAATGCAGAATGATTTGATTTTCTGCGGTAACCTCAAACCACAAAGGTGGTGTTTTGGTATCTCCCATATAAGGAGATTCCGCCGTATTGATCATGCCGGCAATACCACGCCGCCAGATGGAGCGTGTCAAATAGCCCGTTCCTAAAACTACACCAATTCCCACAGCTCCTCGTACCAAGAACTTCCGTCGCGAAAACCCTTTTTTATCTTTTTTCTCCTTGCTCATGGTTACGAATTTTGGGCGTTAGCAGTGTGAAGTTCAGCCGCACGGTGAATGGCCTTTCGCATCCGATAGTAGGTTGCACAGCGGCAAACATTGACGATATTGGCATCTATATCTTCATCTGTTGGGTTGGGGGTTTTATCGAGCATCGCAGCAGTAGCCATCATAAAACCAGGCTGGCAATAACCACATTGTGGTACGACTTCTTCCATCCAAGCTTGTTGCACAGGGTGAGGATTATCGGCATCTCCCAATCCTTCGATAGTCGTAATATTTTTCCCTTCTGCATATTTCACAGCATAAGAACAAGAACGTACTGCTTCTCCATCCACATGAAGTGTACATGCACCACAGGCCGCTTTTCCACAGCCAAACTTGGTGCCTTTTAGACCTATTACATCTCTCACGACCCACAACAAAGGCGTGTTTTCGTCAACATCTACCGATCGGAGTGTCCCGTTAATTTGAAAGGATATATCCATGATTATTAGGAGTTAGGTTATTCAGTAGGAATGTGAGCACCAGTTTCTGCCCATTTTTTGACGGCTGCAATATATTTCTCTTTGGGTACTGGTGGTTTTTCCCTGGGTGTTCCATCGGCATCTACGCCTGGTTCCCAAGCCCAGAGGACAAGCTCATGTTCGGTAAGGTGTTTTACCGTTTCCTCAAGAGAACGGCCGCCATTTATTGCAGGGTTCATGATTGACTTCGCTATTTCTATCCGATTGAGGCCCTCCCAGGCCATGCTGAGTGGAGCTAAACTCCACTCCGGTGCACCAGGGACGCCAGAGAATTCATTATTCTCCTCCTGGTGGCATGTTTCGCAACGTAGTGCAGCCACACCATGGTTATCTGGCCCTCGGCGTACCCCAAAATTATGCACATGACTATCTTCTCCCTGATGGGGACGGTCACCTGCCGGGTGGCAATTCACACAACGTTTGTGCGTAAGCACCTTCATCATGGTATTGAATGCCGCTAAGGATTCATTTTGCTCTTGCTGAGGTAATTCGTTTACCGAACTTCTAGACAGCTCTTCCCCTTCTTTTTCGCTGTAACCAAAACCAATACTTACGCTACCGATGAGTAGCATGATTGAAAGAATAGGTAATAAGGTCTTTTTCATAAATAGGATTTATAATGACAATCTATTTTTCCACGCCTTCGAAGGAAGTTCACAAAAGGTATTTTTTCAGCAAAAAATCTCGATATGCCATAGGTTCGTTCAAGGTTCCCTGCAACAAGCCAATAGAAGCACTGTCAATAAGCTGCATCAACATTTCTGTTTCTAACGGAGGGTTACTTTTGCCCAGACCTGTAAATACAGCTATCAATTTATCCCTGATTGGTTTCAGTTTCTTTTTGTGGTCGTAATTTATATTCCATTTCAATTGAAAAATCAGCCGCCAGAAATTATAAGCTTCTTGTGGCATATTGAAAGGTAACTCAATGTATTTACGCAATACTTCTTGAGGGTTTTCTTCCGCAACTATTGGTAAAGCAAGCACAGCAACACGTTCCTCTCCTTCTTTGAGCAAAGCCTCTAATAAGCCCTGCTTATTGCCAAAATGTTTGAAGAGTAGTCCTTCAGACACCCCAGCCTTCTTGGCGATGGCATTGGTAGAAGTAGCAGCAAAACCCTGTTTAGCAAAAAGCTCCAAGGCCGCTTCTAGAATACGTTCTTTTTTAGTAGTCAAGGCAAAAGTGATTAATTACTCACCAATAATAAGTAATGCTGAGAAAAAAACCAAATCCACCTACAATAAATATTAATAACAGGAGCTGGAATCTATCACGATGGGTAAAATGCCAGCTCCTTAAAACAAGTTAGTCTTTCAGAAAATCAAACTCCTTTTCATTAATGGAGACATTGTAATACTGCAACTCATAAAGCAACTTGGCCATAGCGGGTGAAAGCTCAACAATAAAGGGCAACCTTTCTGGAAATTCGGTTTTGTACTGGGGAAAGTCGGGGAAATCTCCTCTACTGCATTCATCAATTTCTCGTTGGATTTCTTCACTAAGCTTTTCTTCCCAGGCTGGAACAGCTTCGTTATAAAACCAAAGAATTTCAACTTCTTTTGCCTTAATTCCCCACCACTTATTAGGTATTGTTGTGGTATTGGTGCGAGCCATCACGGTTGTACCGTCCGCTATACATTTTTTAAACTGTCCAAAGATTTCATAAAAATCATCCTTCGAAAAAACGTGGTTTCGGGTATGGTTACCGTAGGTAAAATTCCCGAAAAGGGAATAAAAATCGTAATCTATCACTTGCGTATTGGAAACAGGTTCTCCTTCTTGGTGAGTAATATCGATTGGTGTGTCCGTATTCACAAATACCACCAGCCTGTCGACATCCCGTTGGAGTAAACTTAGCACCCCAAAGTTTTCCAGGCTACCACCATCGCCAAAACCGTACTCCCTGGCCAGTGTACCCTCTGCACCTGGTGACCAATACTCTTCACGAGGAATTATAGAACCCAAGGCTAATAAATCAGTGACGATTTCGTCCCTTTCACTTTGAGCGATTGTAACGGCAAAAGCAGCACTACTCGTACCCACCGCATCCGCTAAACGGAAACGGTGATGCTCTGACAACCTGACTTCTGCTAAAGAAAGTGCCTTGTCAATCACCTTAGGTGTATGAATAGNTGAAGATCCGCCCATCGCATACGGCTCAATAAACCCACCACCAACAGGGAACTTGTCTGTCAAATTCCCTGAGACGCCTAAAGCTTCATTGTATTGGGCTGAACCTACGCCTAGGGGCGAATAGTTCATCACACTCAATGGTGCTGGTGTTTTTATTGGAAAATCAACAGGAGGACTGATGATACAGGAATTCATCACCAAATAGGGCCTGGGAGCATCACCGGCTTGGTTGTGTACCAAGTGAAAATCGTTTTTTGATAATTTCAATCGGGGAGCACGGCTAATGATACTGTTTACCGAATTTTCATCGTAAGAAAAATAGCGTCTGGCCCGGTCGCCATACAATCCAAAAGGTTGGAGGTAAACAGCTCCAATGGCATCAATCCAGATATCATGGGGAGATTCTTCGAAGCCCAATGTAAGGTCATCGGTTGCTAAATTATGTAACAGCCTGCGAGATAAGTCCGTCGTTACCGGAGAAAACAACCATTGTTTAGGCACCGGTTCCTTGAGATAATCCATCGTAAGGTTCGCTGCTCCCAAAGGCGTACCCAATAAATGTTTGTCGTTTTGAGGGCCATCTTCTGTGGTTTCGTAATACGTAAAGATCGACGAGGCCCAGGAACCTCCCGACACCGAAGAAATGTAGCCGAAGTGTTGCCACATTTCAAGGTCATAGAGGGCTTTCATCTGTCCAGCAGCACAGGTCATGGCCCTGGTGCCGCCTCCAGAAAAACACACACCCGTCTTTTTTAAATCAAGAGATGCTTCCGGGAAATTCAATTGATCTCCATCACTCAAATAAAGGTAGGTTTCCGCTTTGCGGGTGCAAGAGAACGTTAAGGCTGCCACCAATAGACAGCAAGATACCGCTCTGAACAACTGTTGGTTGTACATAAGAATATGGGTTTGGGATACCAAACGGCCAGCTAAACATTGGGCTTAGCTAGGTTGGGTAATGGTGTAGAAATATATAGAGGGGAGACTAGTGGATCAACCGGGAAGGAAGATACAAAAAGGGCGCGATACTTAACTGGTTTTGCCTGCTGTAATCGTACAAATACGTAATCGCGCTGGTACGATTAGCGCCTCCAAAGCTGTTGCCATCAAAAAGAAAGAAATTCCTCTGGCATCATCCCATGATAATTATCAACAAACTTCAGGATGTTAGGGAAGTGCGCAAACTCTTCTTCATCATGGGTAGTCGTAACAATAATTGCCTTGGCTCCCGCACGGAAAGCTGCTTCCGCGCCGGTGACACTGTCTTCAAACACCAAGCAATCTTTGGCCTCTAAGCCAATAGACGCCGCTGCTTTATCAAAAATTTCGGGATCAGGCTTGCCTTTGCTTACACTACCTGCGTGGAAAATGCCCTGAAAATAGGGGGCTAAGCCTAAATTGTCTACCAAAAACTGGGCGTTTTCCTCTGGTGCGGCTGTCCCAATAGCCATTGGGATATTCGCTGATTTAGATTGATCAAGAAATGCTTGCAAACCATCAATCAATTTCAGTTGTGGCAAAAATATCTCTCGGTACGCGGCTTCTTTTTCTTTTGAAATACGTTGGCGGTCCGCTTGAGTGAAACGGTCACCAAAAAGGCGTTCCAAGATTTCGTTGTTTACCCCGTGGATTTTTTCTTTGACTTCTTCAATGGTCATTTCCATACCCAACTCTGACAACTTGCGCTGCCAAGCTCGGTGGTGAATCATCATATTGTCGACCATTGTGCCGTCCATATCGAAGAGGAAACCTTTCATTCTTTGTTAGTTTGATGGTTGGATTGTTAGTTGGTTTGATGGTCGCAAAATAATAGAAAAAACAAACACGGGCCTATCTTATGCGCTTAAAACTAAGCTGATTCTCCTTTCTTCGCCGTACCTTTTGGGCTTCAAATTTAGCAAATATGGACGCCCTGAAAATACCAGCTACCGCTCTCGCAGCACTTTCTGAGCAGCTTACCGGCCAACTTCATTTCGACCAACTGCAAAGAGTGCTTTACGCGACAGATGCTTCGGTTTACCGGGCCTTACCCCAAGCGATTGCCCTACCAGTTACGGTAGAAGACCTAGCACTTTTGATCCAATTTGCTAACATCCATAACACTTCCTTGATTCCGCGTGCAGCCGGTACTTCTTTGGCCGGGCAGTGTGTAGGAGAAGGCATTGTGGTAGACATTTCCAAGCACTTTACTAAAATCATAGAACTCAATGTAGAAGAACGCTGGGTACGCGTTCAGCCAGGGGTAGTACGTGATGAACTCAATGCCTTTTTGCAGCCCCACGGCTTGTTTTTCTCGCCCATAACATCTACTGCTAACCGCGCCATGATTGGAGGAATGGTGGGCAATAATTCATCAGGCACCACCTCCATCGAATACGGAACGACCAGGGACAAGGTGATCGAAATGGAGGTACTGCTTGCTGATGGGACAAAAGCTAGTTTCGGGGCACTCTCACCCGATGGGCTGGCCCAAAAGTGTGCGCTCCCTGGTCTTGAAGGTGAGCTCTACCGCCAAGTCACCAAGGCACTGAAAGACAAGGAACAACAAGCCGAAATCAGAGAACAATTCCCCAAGCCAAGTATTCATCGTAGGAACACTGGATATGCCCTCGATGCACTACTGGAAACCTCTGCTTTTACAAATAGTGATACCCCTTTCAACTTTTGCAAACTACTCTGTGGTTCGGAAGGAACCTTGGCTTTTACTACGGAAATCAAGCTACAACTTGATCCTTTGCCTTTGCCCGATCATGTGGTTGTCGCTGCTCATTTTTCGGAACTGGACCAAAGTATGCGTGCTACCCAAATTGCGATGCGCCACCAACCCAGCGCTTGTGAGTTGATGGACAAAATCATCCTCGATTGTACCAAAGAAAACATCGAATACCGTAAGCATCGTTTTTTTATTGAAGGAGACCCTGTAACGGTACTTATGGTAGAATTACGCGCTAGCAGTGCCGAAGCAGCACAGGCCGAAGCTAACCTACTCATTGAGGAATTTAAAGCACAGAGATTGGGCTATGCTTACCCTATCATTCCTGCTGCGCAAACCAAGGCAGTATGGTCATTACGCAGCGCAGGACTGGGATTGTTGGCCAATATACCCGGTGATGCCAAAGCCGTTGCTTGTATTGAAGATACAGCCGTAGACCTGGATGACTTGCCAGCATACATCCGCGAGTTTTCAGAACTCATGGAAGGCTTTGACCAACAGCCCGTTTACTATGCGCATGCAGGAGCGGGAGAATTACATCTCCGGCCCATCCTGGATTTGAAAAAGGAAGTGGATGTCAACAGGTTTTATGATATCAGTCTAGCAACCGCCAAGTTGGTCAAAAAATACCGTGGATCGCTAAGTGGCGAGCATGGCGATGGTAGGGTACGCGCCGCTTTTATTCCGCTGATGGTCGGAGAAAAAAACTACGCCCTCTTTCGGGAGATAAAACAAACCTGGGACCCCAAAGGCATCTTTAATCCAGGAAAAATTGTGGATGCGCCGCCCATGAATAGCTCTCTTCGCTATGCCCCTGAACAAAAGGATCGCTCCTACCCTACTGTTCTGGACTTCTCAGACGTAGGAGGTATCCTTCGCGCTGCTGAAAAATGTAATGGTTCTGGTGATTGCCGAAAGCTGCCGCTTTCAGGAGGGACCATGTGCCCTAGCTACCAAGCTACCCGAAACGAAAAAGATACGACCAGAGCCAGGGCCAATACCTTGCGCGAATTCCTGACAAAAAGCGAGCAAAAAAACGCCTTTGACCATCAGGAAATCAAGGAAGTGATGGACCTGTGCTTGTCTTGTAAAGGCTGCACCTCCGAATGTCCCTCGAATGTTGATATGGCTGGGCTAAAAGCGGAATTCCTGCATCAATATTATCAAAGCAATGGCATTCCACTACGTGCGCGGGCTTTTGCCTATATCAATACTTTTAACCGAATTGGAAGTCTGTGGCCAGGTTTATACAACCTTCTGCTGACTAGTCCGCTTACCGCTGGGTTGAGTAAAAAAGTATTGCAAGTTGCTCCTCAACGGACTTTGCCAGGCATTCACTCCCAATCTTTACGCACCTGGTTTAAAAAGACGTTTCAACCACAAGCAAAGAACTACCACCAAAAGGTCTACTTCTTTTGTGATGAATTCACCAACTACAATGATACGCCCATAGGCCAAAAGGCTATTCTCTTACTGGACCAGCTGGGCTACGAGGTGCTGTTGGTCGATCATCCTGAGAGCGGGCGGGCGGCTATCTCCAAGGGCTTGCTGCCCCGCGCGAAGGGCTTGGCCGAGGCCAATGTGCGCTTGTTTAGCGACCTTATTAGCGAAGATACCCCGCTATTGGGCTTGGAGCCATCGGCCATTCTCAGTTTCCGGGATGAGTACCCACGAATGGTTGGAGAACCGTTGCGCAAAAGCGCAAAATTACTGGCTCCTCATTGCCTATTGATTGATGAGTTTCTGGCCAGTGAAATCCGAGCGGGGCACATCACTTCTGAGGCTTTTGTGCGCGAGGAGAAACATATTCTTTTACATGGTCATTGTCACCAAAAATCACTCAGCAAAGTGGAAGATTCCGTTTGGTTACTTTCCTTACCGGAAAACTACAATGTGGAAGTTATTCCTTCCGGTTGCTGTGGTATGGCCGGAAGCTTTGGCTACGAGGCCGAGCATTACGAGGTGAGTCAGCAGGTGGGGGAGCTGGTGCTTTTTCCTGCTGTGCGAAAAGCTTCTATCGCCACGATCATTGCGGCCACAGGAACCAGTTGCCGCCACCAGATTGCAGATGGTACCCAGCGACAAGCAATGCATCCGGTGGAGGTATTGTATGAGGGGCTGTTATGATTTCAATAGGGCGTTATGCAAAAAAGAATCTAAAAGGAGCTATTAATGCGAAATGCGGAGCATGTAGCTCGGCGGATCCCGATCCATCAGGAGAGCAGGCCCAAGGGATGGGCAGTCGCTCTGCTCCATAGGGTCGGGTTTAAAACCCGACCCTATGGAGCAGAGCGGCAGACAGTAGGTACGAAGGCATGGCCCCAAAACAATACTGCCCATTGGATTAAACATGAAGTACTACCGCTTGACCACTCGCAATTGCTGCAGCTGATTTCCCCATTGAAGCTCCAATACATACCAACCCGAAGGCAAAAATGTAGTGTTGATCAAGGCAGAGGAGCTTTGCAAGTTTTTCCAAGCCAGCACCTCTTGCCCCGCAAGGTTTAGTAATCGGCAACTGGCATTGCTGGCTTCATTAGGAAGCTGAACCGTAAATTGGTTGCTGTGTGGATTAGGGAAGACCTGCACATTTGTTGTCAAGGCACCCTCTGTGCCTGTAAGCGCTGGTTCAACTTCCCATATCCTGGAGCAATTGGTCGCATCAGTGACGGTCAGAGAATAGGTCGTACCTGGTATAAGGTTAAAAACCTCGGGGTTGCTGACGCCATTGCTCCACAGGTATTGGTAAGGAGGAGTGCCGCCCTGCACTTGCGTAAAAGCACTCAGTAGATTGTCCGTCTGCAGATCGAAATAGAAACTAGCGCTGAGCGGTTGCGGCTCATTGATAATAACTGAACGTGCCTGCCCACAACCGGAGGCAGAAAGAACATAGGTATACTCTCCACCTGCAAGGTTATCGACAGCCATTCCATCTGCGCCATTGCTCCACGACAAGGCAAATGGTGGCTGGCCGCCATTGACCTGCAAGCTTACGGCACCATCTTGCGCACCGAAACAACTTACATCAGCTATTGAAGCCGAAATGCTCAAAGGTGGAACGTAATTGATTGTAAAATCTTTGATCGCTTCACAGCCGTCGCTATCGGTGAGGGTAAGTGAATGCATCCCTGCTGACATCCCCAACAAGTAGGGGCTAGCCGTGCCTGTGGACCATTCATAATCAAAAGGCGCCGTGCCATTAATGGGCTGTGTCGCTACCAATACCTGGCCATCGCCACAGCCATAACCGATCTGTAAGTTAGCTAACATGTCAGGGCCATCCGGCAATGTGACGACAGTATCCAACAGACAGTTGTTTTCATCTGAAATGGTAACAGGATAATTACCGGCAGTCGCATTTACCTGAGAGGCCCCGTTGCCTCCTGCAGCCCATTCGTATTGATATTCGCCCACTCCGCCTTCAATTTCGAGTAGGATACTCCCATTGGCAGCGCCGCTGCAAGAGGGAAGTACGGTATTGGTCTGTAAGGCCAATGATGGTGGACCTTCAATTCCCACAACCCCTTTTTGGCTACAGCCTTGTTCGTCTTCTAAAAAAAAGAGGTAATCGCCAGTACAGAGTTCAGAGCGATTCGGGCTCGTGATCGGGCTATCGGCCCAGCTGACCGTCAATTCACCAGTGCCTCCGCCCACTTCCATAAAAATTTGACCATCACAAACTGTCGCACAAGTGAGGTATTCTACTGAAATATCGGTCACCAAAATCGGCGGGGGTGCTATAATGCTCGCCATTTCCGTCACCATTACACCAGCGGCATCTGTTATTTTAAGGACATAATTATTGGCCTCTAGTCCACCTGTGACGGGTCCGAAAGGGCCTTCTTCCAACTGTGACCCTGCTGCAAAAACGAAAGGATTAGAAACCCGCGACCATTCATAACTGTAAGGAGCCTCTCCGCCTGAAACGGTCCAATTTAACTCACCATTGGTTTCACCATAACAATTCAAAAGGAAATCCTCTGTCTGAACAGCAAGGGGCATATCCTGGGCATTGACGATATTCCCAGACAGCATGGCCCAAATGATGCCAATGATGGTAAAAAACGGTATAGTGTTCATGGTCGCTTTCGTTCTTCGACAAAAATAAGGCTTCGCGTCAAATAATTGAGTAAAGACTGATAATTCCCATTTTAGTTGGTGACAAAAATCACCATCACAGGAGATGTTGCGGCTTATTTTTGAAACAAAGAGAAGGTTCAATTTATTTTTGTGCTATCCTCTACTCAATCCTTGTTTATGAAAATCTTGTGCCCTACCGATTTCTCTAATGTTGCGAATTATGCTTTTGATGCCGCTTGCCTATTGGCCAAAGCATTGAAGGCTGAGCTACACTTGTTTCACAACAGTGGTACTACAGCATTTATTCCCAACGAGTTTGATCATGAAACCTACGCCCCTTATCAACATGCCATTTCCTCTGCCGCAGAGGAGCAGCTAGAGACCTTGAAAAAAAATGGCCGCGCCCGCAAAGTAGCTATCGAAACACACCTCAGTTATGGAGACTTTCTGGAAAATATTCAAAATTTAATGGCACAAACCAAGTTTGACTTTGTGGTGATGGGCTCACATGGTGCATCAGGAAAACGGGAATGGCTGATAGGCTCCAATGCCCAAAAGGTCATCCGAAAAATTCATACCAATGTTTTGATCATCAAAGAGCCATTGCCTGAACTGCGTTTGGAAAAAGCGGTCTTTGCTACAGGCTTACTCCCAGAAGACCAAGTAGCATTTCGTCATTTTTTAGACCTCACGTCTATACTCAATATCAAAGAGGTTCATTTATTGAGTATTCACACTTCCGGTATCTTCAATCCGCCGCAGATTGTCATGCAGGAAGCACTCCAGGATTTTGCGGACATCGCCGAAGGTTATGCCTGCCATACGCACTACTATGATGACATTTCGGTGGAAGCAGGTATACGTCACTTTACCCAAGAGCAGCGTATGGACCTTATCGCTATTGCCAACCACCCACGGGGGCCACTGAAACGCATTTTCAGAGGCAACACCGTAGAGATGGTTGTTAATCACGCAGACGTACCCGTTTTGAGTATTGATTTTCCCTAGGAGGAGTACATCTAGGCTAGCTTATTCGTTAATAAGTCCAATGGTGAATTGCTTGACGCGATCTACCTTGTTCAAGTAATCATCAATACCCTGTGTAACATAATGGTCTGGTAAAATTCCGGTTTCATCAGGAAGCGAGGTCGCTGTCGTTACATGCGTGTTGTTGGCTACATAGTATTGCAATTTTGTATTTGAAAGCCTACAGACCGTTTGTCCGGCAGAACAAAATTGATTAGAGCCCAATTCTTCGCCTACGATAACCCCCAGGTTCAAGACCTTGACCATAGACATGAAGTGGCCAGTGGTAGAATTTCCGTTTCCATCGATCAAAAAGTAGCATTGCCCCTTAAAAGCATTTTCAAAGGGAGCCTTCGGTTTTTGTGTCTCACTTAGCTCTTTTTTTCCTTCATATCCAGCAATAGAAGAATAGGTAAAAGGTTGATCGACTAGATATCTGAGCAAATAGATACTAGACTCTTGCGAACCTCCTCCATTAAATCGAACATCGACAATGAGGTTTTCTACTCCTTTTTCCTCGATTTCGATGAAACTATTGTCCATATATTCTTCAAATACGTTGAGGTTGTTCCAAGGGTAAAAATTGAACGACGAAACCGTCAGGATAGCTGTTTTATTGTCCTCCAAAAACTCCAAACATAAAGGTTCCCCACAAGATGCGATAGATGGATCGCGGTATAGGTTTTGGTAGCTTTCTGCTTTATTCAAGACGATAGGAGCTACTTTTCCATTCACGCCGACTTCGTAGGTTTCAGGAAAACCAAGTGCGAAAGGAATCATCCCTGTGGCCCAGGTATTAAACGCATGTTTTTTTGTTGTTTCCACGTACCCCTGAGACGAGATATGTTTATAAATATCACTGATGATTTCGGCGACGGGCAATCCGTTTATACTCAATATTTCATCTTTAACAGCTACATTTTCTTCATTATTTAGAGGATCAATAACAAACAGTTGATCATTGACCCATCGTACTTGAATCGGAAACCTCAGCGAGAGGGGTAGCATTTCATTTTCCTGATTAAAACGCCCCATGGAGGTATGTGAGCAATTGAGGTTGGCAATTATTTCAGTGCAATGCCAGTTGAATTCGGCATAGGTTGTTTGATCTGTAACCAGTGATTTTTTCTCTTCAACAACCTTCCAGAAGTCTTCTTTCGTAATAAACTTCAGTGCGTTTGGATGTACTTCAAGTAGTTTGTTCCCCAGTTGATCCAAATCTTCTCGGTACTTCTTAGCGGTAAAAACCTTGGCAAATTTGTCTGTAGGTTTTTCGAGTGCTTTTTCCGGGTGCTTCATCAGCTCGATCTGATCCTCCGCATTGAAGTTATCAGGGTTGAGCTCCAATGATTTTTCATAATTGGCAATGGCTTGTTCCGTATTTCCTAATACCATATACGCCTCGCCCAAGCTGTCATAAGGATTTGAAGAATCGGGAAATTGCGATACGATTAGTTTAAAAATGGCAAGTGCTTCTTCGTTTTCTCCACTCCAAAGCAAGGAGTAGCCATACATCGTCATTTCATCCTCGTTTTCGAAATTATAAGCATCGGGGCTTTCTTTTCTCAAGCGGAGATAGAGCGCGACTCTTTCTTCCACAGGCAGGTCACCATTTTCCCGAAGCACCTTTGAGATAGACAACTTGGCTGCTTCATTAATGATTTCATTTGAATCATCCCCTTTTTCGCCAACCAAAGCTGGCGATTTCTCCATACGGCAAGCGGTGAAACCAAGTATTAGGGGAGCAAAAAAAGCAAGGAGTATTTTTAACTTCAGCATTGTAAATATTTATAGTCTGGATGAAAGAGATCAAGTACTTTACAAGCATGAAGCTATAGAAAATACGACTACAGGATGCCCCATTGAATCCGTTTAACAGCTATATAACAACTACATTTTACAGCATATCTCCGGCCTAGTAGACCACCCCGTAAATTCTGTTACACCCAAGTCTTGCTTTTTTGCACGTGTGCTTCGTCCCTGAAATCCTCATGTAGCTATGGCTACACTCCGGTTTTAGCTCCTCGCCCAAGCACGAAAAATCGGCGACTTAGCATAACGAAACTTACAGGGTGATCCACTAGCGATGTGCAGTAGTGGCCCTGCAAGGGCCAGCCCCCAGGTTCTACTGGGGGCCGAGCGAACAGCGAGCTACGCAACGTAGCGCCCACGCGAAAGCGTGGGAGGCCCCTCCCGCTTTTGTTCAATCTACCAATTCTCCAAGGTATCCTCTACCCTATTTATCATTTCTTCCGTCACATCCAAATGAAAAGTGAGTCGAATGGTTTGAGGGCCGAAAGCAACACCCAATATTCCTTTTTCTTCCAGCTTTTCCAGAAAATCAGCAGCTGTAGTCTCTCCGGCAAGGTCAAAAATGACAATGTTAGATTGAACGGGTCTGACGGTTTCCACATAGTCTTTGGTTGCCAAAATTGCTCCAATCTTACGAGCGCGCTCATTGTCGATGGCCAGTCGATCCACATTGTTTTTCAGTGCGTAAAGGCCAGCAGCAGCGAGGTAACCCGCCTGGCGCATTCCTCCGCCCATAACTTTGCGCAGACGGCGGGCTTTCTTGATGAAAGCTGCCTCCCCCAATAGCAACGAACCGACGGGAGCGCCCAGGCCCTTGCTTAGGCAAATAGAAACACTATCAAAGGCCGCGCCCCAATCAGAGGGAGACTCCCCAGTTTCTACCAACGCATTAAAAAGGCGGGCGCCATCAAGATGCAGTGCCAATCCCTTTTCAGAACAAAGCGCCCTAATGGGTTGAATTTCTGGCAATTGGTAAATACTGCCGCCGCCCTTGTTGCAAGTGTTTTCGATTACGACTAAGCGAGATACCGGCAACCAATCGTAATCGGGTTTTATGGCAGCAGCTATTTGGTCGGCAGTAATCTTCCCGTTGGTGCCTTGGAGTAGGTTCATGCTTACGCCTGAATGAAAGGCGTAGCCGCCTGTTTCATATTGGTACACGTGGCTGGTATAGTCGCAAATCACCTCGTCCAAGGGTTGGGTATGTGTCTTGATCGCGATCTGGTTGGTCATTGTCCCTGAAGGGCAAAAAAGGGCCTTTTCTTTACCAAAAAGCGCAGCAGTATAGGCTTCCAATTCATTGACAGTGGGGTCTTGACCAAATACATCATCCCCTACTTCGGCCGCCATCATTGCGGCCAGCATGGCCTGGGAGGGCTTGGTGACGGTATCGCTTATTAGGTTTATCATGTTGGATTGTTTTTTTTCTAAAAGCTAAATAAGTTAATATTTACAACATATTGCCACCGCACCCAGAAAGATATTAGGAACGTGTGGTTCATTTTGTGCCTTTTGTTGGGGGAGCTTCATTTAGCCACAAGCTAATCGTACCAATGCAATCATACATTTGATAAAAATCATGCCCTACCCTACAGAAACATCAGCTAACAAACACTCCGAATAGCTGATCTTAATAATCTAACCAAGGTTATCCCGATCATGACTTACCAGAAACATCAGCGATATGTATTTCGCTTTCTCCTTCTTGGGTTAATAGCCCTAACTTTCTCCACTTGTAGTGCCCCCGAGGTTGGAGAATTCCCCATTGATACCAGTGCAACAGCAGTTATTCCTCCTATTGAGAAAAAGCACTATGTGCTGGAACAAAACGTACACCTCAAAGACTATTTCAACTTTTTGGACAAGACCATTCCTGTTCTGGATACCATGGTCCCTTTTCCTTTGGACGAATACCTTTTAGTTCAACATAATTCATGGATCATTGATACGCTTGAGAATACTGACTACTACCGACAAAAAGAAGCTGGAAATGTTGTCCTCGATGCTGGATCAATGACAATTTTAGCGCTTGGAGACACCTTGTTTTTGCCCAATGAAGCCGATTATCAAAAAGCCCTTCCGTTGCGGTCACAAACGATAATTGATGTGAACATTCCTGAGTTTCGGTTACGAATCATGGTGGAAGATAGTATCTACTATACTTTTCCGGTAAGGGTGGGCCAAAATCGAAGTAAGTATTTGGCCATGGCTGGCCGCAAAGTAGATTTACGCACACATGCTGGCGAGGGTACCATTGTGCGTGTTAATCGAAAACCATCCTTTATTAATCCATCCAACAATCACCCTTACACCAGCACTCAGCGGGATGATGGCATTCGAACTGCCCTACCATTGGTGCCCTGGATTGAACCGGCTATTAATGGGCAGCGTTATGGGCAGCTCATCCACCCCACTACTAACCCCGTCACTCTTGGCAAGGCTTATTCAAACGGGTGTATAGGCATGGCAGAAGGACCTATGTGGCGAGTCTATTATTATGCGCCATTAGGTACAAAAGTTCGGTTTCGCTATGACCTAGAAGTTCCCGGCACTGATGGGAATACTATTCAGCTTCCTGATATTTATCCTGGTTATCGCACTAAGCGACCGCTTGCCAAGGCAGACTTATTCCCTTCAAAACAACTGGATGCCCTCTCTATTTGTGATTGTCGGTAAAGGTATTGCCAAAAGAAAGTTTACGGGGCTGAAACGGCCAATTAACAGGTTTATCACGGTAATAATAGCAATGGACTCCCCTCACGAACCAACCCAATTACACAATTGTTATTCTTTAAACCTAAACGCGCTACGACATGAAATCATTTTCTACCCTATTCCTGCTCTCTTTTCTTCTTCTGAAGCTAACCAGCTGTAGCATTGCACAAAAATCTCAACTCAATACGGATAAAGAAAAGCTAAGTATTGCCATTGTCCCCTGTGAAGTTGTAGGGCTAAAGCATCTACCCTTTGACTATTCCTTGTCACAGCAACTTGCAATTCAGACCTCCATTAGTAGTAACTTGCAATCAACAGTTTACCACGAACTAGCTGATCAGCTAGACGCCCACTATCCCACTTCTTTAACATTACAGTCGCTTTCTGAAACAAATGCATTGTTGGATATAAAGGGAATATCTTTGAAAGAAAGCTGGGAACTACCTACTGCTACACTCGCTAACTTACTGAATGTAGATGCCGTTTTGAGAATATCCATACGAGATTCCCCTGCCAACGTTACCAGAACATCAGGAACCAATGACAACCCCGGCGCACCACAAGATGATAACAACATTTGGCAAGACACTGGTGAAACATTTGTTTCCGCTGGCTTATTTGATGGTGATTCAGGTATACCTTTATGGAGTACTGGATCACCTAAACAGCTGGGGCGAAAGCACGAGGTTATTGCGCGTAGGATAGCGCGTAGAATCAATCGTTTCTTCCCTTAGCACCTGACATTAATCATTCCTTCTACTAACAGGGGTCATTTCTCCTTCACAAGGCTATGCTTAATTTTGGTTTGACACCTCTTAGAGAGGTATAAAACCAAAATAAATGAATATCCTTTGTCCTATCGATTTTTCCAATACCTCCGTCAAAGCATGTGGATGGGCTGCACGATTTATGCAACAAACGGGAGGAGGGACGCTACAACTTCTGCATTGTGTGAATGTCGTTAGCCGTTCAGCGATGTTCATCAGAATGGATGACATCTTTAAAGAACAAGCAGAAAACGATTTCAAGGAGCTCTTACCCAAAGTCAGGGCACTCGCTCCGGATGTGGAAGTATCCGCAAAAATTGTTTTCCGTGAACCGAAGACCTTCATCCCTGACTATGCCGGCCACCATAAATTTGACCTCATTGTTAATGGTACCAAAGGCCTGACGGCGCTCAAGGACATCACCATTGGTAGTGTTACCGCCTACCTGATGGACCGTAGCCCGGTGCCTTTACTTACCATACCAGAAGAGGCCGAGTTTCGCCCTGTTCAGAAGATCATTCTGGGGGTTGATTCTGAAGTCACTGAAGCGGCTGCCTTTCAGACGATCATAAACTTGGCTCGTAAAGCAAAAGCTGAATTGATTTTTGTAAATACGAACGAAAAAATCACTTCTGTAGAAGAGACAGAAGCTTTCACATTGCAAATAGAAGGCATCAGTAGCAAAGGCTTCGTCATTCCGCAAGGTGTCTCCATTCCTCAAGCACTGACCGATTTTAGTGTACAACAAGAGGCCGACATCCTGGTGCTGGTCCACCGCAAACGGCAGTGGTACGAAAGACTCTTTAAAACCAGTGTTGCCAAAGAAGAGCTTTTCAAAATCAAAACCCCTTTGTTGATTCTACCGATGGATGCTGAATAACCTTTCCTTCACTTCAACCTTGTTCAGATGACTCGCTTCCTTATCATTGTATTGATCAGTCTGTTTTTCCTCAATCAGGAAGAACATTCCACTATTCCTCCGTTTATTTTTCCCGAACTCGACCAAGCTGCTTCCCTACTTTGGCTAGCCGCAGAAGAGCAATCACCTGAGGCGGTAAAAATAGCCCGTGAAAACTTAGCCCAAGAGTGGCAGCAAAGCAGGGATGAAGTTTTGGATTTCCCTATTACTGCTTACAATCCGTATCTACTTACGGGTACTCTGGATGGCATGATTCAAGAAATGAGCAAGGCGGAAGCCAGGAAAGATTATTCCGAGTTGCTGGAATTAAGCGACCGGTTCCTGTGGGAATTTCAAACCATTCGCGAGTTTCATCGGCAGAATTTTTATCCTCTAGACTTGTGGTGGGAGGTGCAAGCTATTTTCCAAGAAGTACATGCAGCAACCGACGATCCTCAATTAGGATTACTAGAATGGCAAGAGTTAGAATGCCTCTTCGACGAGATGGTCTGCCATCTTGCTGATTATGAAAATCGAGCAGAGAATTACCTGACACAGTTTGCGCCCGAAGTAGATGAAGATGCCCACAAGGCTGCAATGAACCAGGTTTATCAATGTATTGGCGACTACCAAACTGCCTTGGCTAGTGGATACCAAGAACGTCTAACATGGCCTTGTGATCAATTGAACGACGGGTTAAAAGCAGTTTTACGATGCTACCTGCCAACCGATTCTTTACAACTTTAAGATAAAGAAAGCCGTAGTACCTGGGTACTACGGCTTCAAAATTATTCATCATTATAAACTTAATCTTTAGCGCGCTTTTATCGCATTCGTCAGTTAGCAATTGCAGCACCCTGGAAAGCGTAAGTCAGTAAATCATAAGTGGTGACGATTCCTAAAATACGCTGATTCTCATCGACAATTGGAATAGCATGGAAAAGGTTTTCTCGGAAATATCCGGCAGCCATCAACACACTATCGTCAGGATTCAGTACTGCAACTTGCTTGCTCATTACTTCGCTAGCCAATAATGAACGAAACACAGCTTGGTTGATTCGTTCTGCGGCAGCTCGCTTAAAGAGTGTAAACGAATCCTGTAGTTGGTAATAATCCGACTTGCTAATCATTCCAACCACCGTACCGTCTTTTTCAACAACTGGCAAGTGGTGGATATTTTTTTTCTCGAAGATATCACTCACTACATCCATCGTCGTGGTCAGGTGCACAGTGATGACATTGGTAGTCATAATATCTCCTAAACGGCGGTTAGTGTCCATGATTCCTTATTTGGTTAGTATAAAATTATTGGTTTGCCTGCTCCAAAAACCTAATAATCATCACCTAAAGCCATGATTTTGCTCATTCGTCTTTTACACTCCCTGACAAAAATCAATATCAACCCTGACACTCATCAAACCATAACTCATTGTTTTTAAAGAACTTACTCTATAATTTACTTACTAAAAAACAGCTATCATGAAAATCCATGATCTTCTTGCTCTTCTGCTACTTTTGTTAGGCGTTTTCAGCTGTGAACCTCCTGTCGTTTTTACGGAAGCTCAGCCTGATGTTGTCCCTTCCAGCACACATTTTCAGAAAACGTACCAAGGCATTTACCTGTGTACCGGTGATTCCGCAACCGTTAGAATTGGAGAAAAGACCATCATTAAGGAGCGTCACATTCAGTTTGAATCCACGCTAGATGAAATTAAAGAAACAAAGGGCATTTATATTGATGGTGAATACCTTTATATTGAAGAATTGGATCTCCCTGTTCCCATTGAATACCTGGATGGTGAAATCGTTACGGGTTCTTTTTTTATTGCCGACACGCTCTTTCAAATTGGCCCTGAACAGGTACTCAAATATTATAAAGGCCACCAAGTGCTCAATCGAAAACTCGAAAACAAGCACTGGGAAACGAGCATACTCAGTAAAGATAAAGAAGGAAATTTGACCCTCTGGACCACCCAGCTTCCAGAGGATTTGGAGCAACTAAAAGCCATCACCCCTGTCGAGGATGTCTCAACACCAGAACATACCCGCTACCTCATTTCACCCAATATTGCGGAGTTTCGTAAACTCCTGGATAGCAAGCTCATCTTTGAGGTTTGTGATTACTTTGAACGCATGGACCCCTCGATATAGCACTACCTATTCCCTCAACAAGGTGGGCGACAATCCTGGTATTCCTACCTGAACCGTCGCCCAATAACCAGCATATAATTATTTTAATCAATTGCTTCAACAGCAATTATCGTCCTTACTTCACGACTAGCGTGGGGATGTGCTTATTGCCAGCAAGTACGCTTTCCGTAACACTTCCCAAGAGTAACAACTCCACTTTGGAGTGACCACGAGCCCCCATGACGATGAAGTCGACGTCCTGTTCTTTAGCATAATCCATGACGTAGTGAGCAATACCTGGCCGGTCTTTTTCAACCAATTGCTGCTCAACATTTTCTTCCCCTTCAGACAAGTGAGTCGCAATAAACGCATCGAAGGCCGCCATGCGATCTTCCTCTACCATTCTTCGAAATTCCGTTTCGGTTTTGCTCATCATATAAGCAGATACATTAGGCATCTCATATACATTGAGGGCTAAGATCCGTGCTGGTTCTGCCAAGCGCTTATTGATAGCAACTGCAGCCTTTAAAGCACGGGCAGAGTACGCTGAAAAATCAACGGGGACCAGAATAGTACGTAGGCTTCTTCTTGCCTGTTCGGGAACAACCAGTGCATTAGAGGTAACCTTACGGGCCAGATTTTTTGCTAATATGCCGTGGCTATTAGCAAAACGTTTTTGACCAATAACCACCAAATCTGGCGTTAATGCCTCCGCTTCTATCAGTAATTCCTCCAACGGGCTACCTTCGTCTACTTTGTATTTTACGCTCTTGATTCTGCCGTTCGTCAGGAGTCTGCTAATTTCACCTCCCATACGATTGACCAAGGTTTCCTTAAGTATATTCACACCACTTAGTGGCATTACCTCTTTGCGGAACATAGGTGTCAAAAGGTCAAACTCAGGCACTACATGAAGGAAAAAACCAGCATTCACAGGGATGATTTCCGAAAGAAAATCCAAATACTGTAGGAGTGCTTCATCCGCGCCTCCCATTTCAAGGCCCATTAATAACTGCTTGACTTCTAAAGCCGGAATTCCTTCTGTTTCCCAGCCGGTTACTTTTTCTTTTATTGCTTCCATGATTAATATTTTTTTTTAAATAGCCTGTATTGAATGAAGACCTTTCCTATTCTGCACGCCTAATGTCCAATCATCTGTAGATGTTGTCTGGAGCCACAAATCATTGGAACGGCGAAACACCTGAATATGTAGCCCAAAACGTGTCTCCATTTCTTGCTCAAAGTCGGCCACTGGCTTTTCTGCATCCAACTGCATTTCTCCATCTAACAAATTAGGACTGATCTCGCCCAGAGAAAGGTTATCTTTGTATTCCGTCTTTTTAGGCGAACCCTCATGATCCTGATGTTCTTTTTGATAGAACTTTATCTTTAGACCAGGAAATACCACATGGAACTCCCCCTGTAATTCGCCAACGGTTCGGGTAGAATGAATAAGCATAACGTAAGATTTTGATTCTTCGGCAATTCGCTATTGGCCTAAGCCAGCTAATAGCCTTAGAAGAATATTTACGGTAATATCTACGAATTCAATAGGAAGTGTGATGACGTCAGTCAGAAATAGGACTGATCTTTGTCAATCATTGGCTAACAACAAGCGGGTTCTGGCAGGTAGTCTATTTAGTAATTCTCTAGAAATCTGCCCATTAACAAAAGAGGATAAGGGGACGAATTGCCAGCTTAAGCTAAGCGCTTGGGCCTCAAATTGAACCAGCAAGATGGAATCAGGTTGGAAGTTTTTGACGTAATCAGGAGGGTACTCTTTATCCAAGCTATTATTGATTCCCGAACCTACCAAGTGGATACTATCAGGTGTTGTAATGGAATAGCCTTTACTGACCATACCAACATCACCGCTGATGGAAACAACCTGAATCCCTCGTTCTCGAATAGTTTTTAAGCGTGGGTAAATTTCAGCCGTAAAGTCTCCTCCCTCCCGGCAATCTGGCCGAACGGGCATAGCCCTAATATTATCCAACAAGAGCGTATCGCCTTTCTCGTTGACTTTTAACTCATTGAAAAGGCCATGATGATGCAACAGCACCAGATGAGAAGCAGCTTGTACCGTATCCAATACCGACTTTAGCCAGTGCAACTGGGCTTCTTTTTCTTCACAGTCTTCCTGAGCAGGCGCCCAAGGGTGATGCCAAAACAGATTGGTATTCAAAACAATAAGCTGCAAACCATTTTGCCAATAGGTGGTATACGCAGGGCGGCCAGTAGCTTGTAGAAGGAGGTCAGCATCACCTTCCAATAAATCATGATTCCCCCAAGCCCACTGGGTTTTAGGGCTCTTTAGATCAAAAAGGCTATCAAGATAAGTCAGTGTAGTAGGAGACTTGCTGGTACGCGCACATACATCACCTCCTAACCATACCCCCTGATATTGAGAAAAATCCAGTAACTCCAACCGGGGATCAATCCGATTTTCTACCAGCCAATCGTAGGGATGCCCAAGAAAAATAAATTGTTGAGAAGAATCTTCTACTGCCGGAGCTGGGGGTTGACAGGCAGTAATAATACAAAACACTACTAATGCAATAATAGCGCCGAGGCTAATTATTGACCTTTTCGATCTTTTCACGGCGCAAGCATTTTTTCCAACTCTTTCTGCAAATGCAAGACGTCATCCAGTTGTTCACTGTGCTGCATTCGAGTGGATAAATCCTGGATAGTTTCCAGCGAAACAGTCTCGCGTTCTACTTCCCAGCGCAGGTTTTCCATCTTTGCCAACTCGTCGTAGTGCTTTTCCCTGTATTTGTCTAGCTCCGCCTTTTTCTCTTCAAGAGCCGTAAGCAGTTCATGCTGTTTCAATAAGGTGTTTAACTTTTGTAGGCACTGCTCGTAGAAAATGATCTTGGTATTACGCAGTTGCAACTCTTGTTCAAAACCTTGAACCAAATGTTCCGTTTGCGATTTCATGCCCGCGTTTAGTTTTGTAGCGCTTTTTAGTTTTTGCTTTAAGTCGCGGAGGCTTTTCTCGATATTGGCCCGTTCTTCTTTCAAACGCAACAATTGGCCTTCACAATCAGAGATTTTGCCTGCAATTTGCCCTGCTGTTGTGCTTTCATAAGCTTTTTGGGCTTTTTTTTCCTTCAAGGTATTGGTAAGAAAATACACCAATACCATAGCCAGTAATACCACCAAAATGATAATCAGTAAAAACCTGACAACCGGTAATATGCGGATCAGAAAAAGAAGGGATAACAATACCACACCTCCAATTAAAGCCAGTCGAATAACATCTATACTACGCATAAATCAAAGCTAAGATTTTTTCAGCAGCTCCTAAACATTTTCCTCCCCTATCAAGTTAATGTTTTTTGTCCTTAGCATTGCGCAGAAAATAAAGTGCGATTTTTCTAAGTTTTCCAAATAGTTAAAACACTTAAAATGAAGCGCTTATTCAACTATTGTGAAAAACAAAATCGCTTTTTATTTTCGTGCTGTTCCTTATATAGTTTTGAAACATTTTCGGAATCCCCGGATGGCTTTCGTATTTTTGCGCCAAAGCAATCTGCATGCAATTTTTACAAGAGCTTCAGGAACGTTACATCCAGGAATTCAGTAACAATGTTCCACTCAGCGAATTCTTACTCAATATACTGATTGCCAGTATACTTGCTGGAATACTTCGCCTATTCTATATCCATTTCGGCAATGCCATCTCCAACCGGCGGCGGTTTGCCAACAACTTCCTGCCTTTGGCATTGGGTACATTGCTAATCATTATGATTGTCAAATCCTCGATTGCGCTTTCGCTGGGGCTCGTAGGGGCACTTTCTATTGTCCGCTTCCGAGCAGCCATTAAAGACCCTGAAGAACTCGTCTATCTTTTTATGACTATTGGCGTGGGCCTTGCCTGCGGTGCCAACCAACCGATCCTCGCAGGTATTGCTATTGTGGTTATCCTGGCAGTTCTCTGGATCAGCAAGTTGATCAACGGAGAAACAAAAGGTAATGCCGGTCGACTGTTCATCAATATCAGTACTGACCTCGATGACTTGGAAAAAGTCTCTGCGGTACTCATTGCGCACTTACCTTACGTAGAACTTAAACGGCTCGACACCCTCGAAAAAGGCCTGGATCTGTCTTTTGTTGGCCGAGCAGATAACCCCGAACAACTGAACAAGCTGCAAAAGGAAATTCGCAATTTATCCGAGGGCACTCGTCTTTCCCTGCTTGAACAACCAGAACTCATCGTCTGATGCGGCTTACTCCGGCACAAGGTCCTTCCCCCTTGCGGCGAGAACGTCTGCTCTTAGCTGCCGGATTACTACTATCCGGTGCGCTGCTCTTTTGGTTATTGTGGCGACCCTCCCCTCCTTCTGTATCTCAATCGACGCTACTAAGCTGTGGTGCCGAACAACAACAAGGGGAATACTTTGTACATGATGATTATCAGTTTTCAGGTGTATCTTACCGCAACCGTGAACAAGTCCGCAATGGCCGCTACAGTATTTCTTTGCCAGCAGATGGCCAAACCCATTATGGCTTCACCGTCAACTTGCAAAATGTGCAACCCGGTGGAGTTTATGAAGTAAGTGTCTGGAGTTTTGGCAATAGTCAAAAAAGCGGCAAACTAGCCATCCAGGGACGAGAACCGGCTGGTTTTTATGAAGAAACAGCGGCCACTACGACCCAAGACCAAAAAGGTTGGGAACAACACCTTGTCCGTTTCAATATCCCTTTTCAAAATGCTCCTCAAGAACTGAGTATTTACGTTTATACCAATGGCAGCCAGCAAGTTTTTTTTGATGATCTGCAGATTGAAAAAATCACCCAATGGGATGCCAGTACCTTCCAACCCACACAGATACAACTTCGACTGGATGGCAAAGCGCTGGGGCAGCTAGAAGAAAAACGAAACGAAGCACTACGAAAAGGGCTCTTGCAAACTGGTGAAGGAGACTGGGTCGATGCTACCCTCTCCGAAAACGATACTACCCGAGAGGTCAAACTACGCCTCAAAGGCGATTGGCTCGATCACCTGCGCGGTGACAAATGGTCTTTTCGTATAAAACTTAAAGGCCAACAAGCTTGGCGGGGCTTGCGTACTTTTAGCCTTCACACCCCTGCGGCCCGCTACTATCTACACGAATGGCTGCTGCACCAATACTGGCAGGACCGGGGTGTACTTACTACCCGCTATGACTTTATTGAACTCATTGTCAATGGAGAATCCCGCGGTATCTACGCATACGAAGAGCACTTTGAAAAACAACTAATTGAGGCCCAGCAACGGCGTGAAGGCCCTATCGTGAAATTTCAGGAAGATGGCTTCTGGGCGGGCATTTCTCGTCAATTTGCACACCACGGTTTTGTGCGCCCTGGCAGTAACTACAGTGCCGACACCCCCGCCAATGCGCCTATCACTGCCTTCAACGAGGAAGAACTGCGGGCTGATACGACACAAGCTCGCCTTCTACAAGATGCATTATCACTACTGGAACAGTACCGCCAGGGAAACAAAAGCGCCGAAGACATCTTTGATCTACCGCTACTTGCACGCTATTATGCAGGCTGCGACCTTTTCAATGCCTACCACGGCATCGTTTGGCACAACCAGCGGTTTTATTACAACCCTATCACCGCGAAACTCGAACCCATCGGCTTCGACGGCTTTGCGGAAGCACCTTCTCGCCGCTACCACTTTCTCGCCGAAGGCACACTCCATCGAGAAGCTCCCGAAAGCACTAGCTTGCCCGCATTCCTGTTACAGGATTCGGCTTTTATGACCACTTATATTTCCGTTTTAAAAGACCTCACCCTCACCGAAAACTGGGAAACTTTCTTCAGAAAACACGAAGCTGCCTGGACAGCTCGCTTACAGTGGCTACAGCTGGAATTCCCAAACTATCAACCCGAGAAAAAAACCTTTGCGGAAGAGGTTGCCTTTGTGCGTTCTCATCTACTTCCCTTTCGGGAAAACGTGCTGCGCAGCTACCAGACTTCGCCGGAAGAAGTCCTCGTTGAAAATACACATACCTTACCGATTGTACTTAAAGGGTATGGTATTGGCCCTGACTACCAAACAGGAACCTTTCCTGCTCCAATCTGGCTGCCAGCGGGCGCCGTGCGTAGTATGTTTAGCAAACTGCAAACCAACTCGGAAGCATTGCCATTTCGGAGCCTTGATTTTTGGGACAAACAGGCCCTGGCGTTTCAGGACATCCCTTCCATGACGCCAATAAAAATACCGCAACAGGCTAATTTCATCTTCCTTCAGTTACCGGGCTGGGATACGCTCATTTCGGCACCTATCAGGCGCCTTGAACCACCACAAACGGTACAAATTTCGGCGCAAGCCTACCAAACAGGGAGTGAGCCCGAGGACTTTGAACAACTTCATTGGGACACCGAAACACAAGTGGTTACCATTCCGGCAGGTGAACACCGGTTGAACCGCGATCTTATCATCCCCAAAGGCTATGGACTCCGGATTACTGCCGGAGCCAATATCTTTTTAGAAAACACCGCTGCAATTATCAGCTACGGCCCCGTACGCGCGCTGGGCGAAGAAGAAACGCCCATCTATATTCAATCTGAAGATGGAACAGGCCAGGGCCTCCAGGTGATACAAGCTCCTGCCGGATCTATCTTGCGTGGTGTGGTCTTTCGCAAGCTGCGCAACCTACGCAAAGGCAACTGGCAACTTACCGGCGCCGTTACTTTCTACGAGTCGGCCGTCCAAATAGTAGGATGTCGATTTCTGGACAACCAGAGTGAAGATGCTCTAAACATTGTACGATCAACCTTTGAAATGACGCATAGTCTTATTCAAAATACCAGCTCCGATGGCTTTGATGCAGATTTCTGTAAAGGCATCATCAAGGAGAGTGCATTCCGAAAAACAGGAAATGACGGTGTGGATTTCTCAGGAAGTATCATTACCTTAGAGAAGGTCGAAATGCAGGATTGTGGTGACAAAGGGGTCAGTGCTGGTGAAGCCAGCGACATTACCCTCATTGATGCCAATATTTTGGACTGCAACATTGGCTTGGCCAGTAAAGACCAGTCGACACTTTACGTACGCCGAGGCCAACTGCAAAACTGTTTGCAAGGAATGGTTGTTTTCCAAAAGAAGCCCGAATTTGGCCCTGCATACTTGCTTGTTGAGCAGGTAGCATTTGAAAATATAGCACGCTTATACCAAATTGGGCCAGGTAGTCGTTTGCAGATCGACGAAAAGCTTTATTTTGAATGAACTGGTTATTGCGCAAAAAATAAATAGAGCGTTCTCTGTAGTTTTTCTAATAGCTAACACGCTTTAAATGAACCGCTTTGCCAGCTATTAAAAAAACGAACGCTCTATTTATTTTTGTGCTGTTTCTTACTGAACCAAAAACTATTAATTCCATGCGCACAATTCTCCTCACTACACTTATTCTTGTCGGGACTATTTCTATTTCGTCGGCACAAACTTTCCAGTGGAATACACCACAAGATCAGCAGGCCCCTGCCAACAACGATCCACTGATTGATCAAACTGGTTATGCCCTTTTTTATGCCGATTACCTTGAAGGCAACCCAACAGCGTTAGGCGAAATTTATCGCCACGACCTCATGACCGCTGCACATCCGAAGTTACCCTTGGGGACTATCGTTAAAGTTACTCGTCTCGACAACGGCTTATCTACTACGGTACGTATTAATGACCGTGGTGCCTATTGCGACGAATGTATCATCGACCTCAGTAGAGCTGCAGCTCAGCAAATTGATCTCCTTAGGGTCGGTCGCTCCAAAGTCAACCTGACGGTGATGGGCTTTAGCAATAATAACCCTCCCACCCCGGCTAATTACCAAGCCCCTGCGTCGGCCAACCAACTCGCTGCGCGGACGCCAGTAAGTGAATACAACTACACGCCACCGATAGAAAAGCCCCAAGATTTCCAAACCGCCAAGGGCGTAGAAAGCACCTACACAAGAACCTACCGTACAGAAAATTCTTTTGGTCACGATCAAATCATTCGTACTTACCAGGTACAAGACATTCCATCTGGTTATGACGGTACAGGCAACGCCATCAATCCATCGAACCAGAATGATCACCGCCCTGCAGCAGTCACCAAATCAGGAAGTAGCCCCGTTGCAAGCAATAGCCAGGTAGCCGTTCTTACGACAGCCATTAGTCCTTATGCGGTACAGCTTGCTTCTTACGGTGAATTTACCAATGCAGAGCGCCATGTTATGGCATTGCAGGCCAAAGGCTTCAATAGTGTCTTCGTGATGCAACAGCAACGCCAAGATGGTGGCATCATCAACCGGGTGATTGTCGCTCCTTTCAACTCGGCCACAGACGCCCACAACTACCTCGCCGAACTACGCCAGTACCATCAGATGGAAGGATTGGTGGTCTCGATGAAATAAAATATAGTTAGATGGTTGATTGTTGTTGGTTGGATGGTTTTGGGGTACACGTACATCAAAAGGTGCGGAGTGCTAGGTGCGGAAAACAACCAACGCTTACACACTTACACTTTTCCAACGCTTAAACCTTTTGGGTGCGGGGTGCGCTGAGTACTTCCCACTCTTACACGGTTCAAAACAATCCTTACAAGGCTCAATTTCACTTCCCCCTCGTAGGGCTGTGGCGAATTTGATCGCTGGTGAAAGTCTGGCCGGAAGTGGTATTGTCTTGTTCGATCAGTGGTACTCGCCAAGATGGGCAAAATGGGCCTAGATGTTTTCCAAAATCTTCATCATGCCCAAGCTTGATGGCGAGATAGCTGCTATCTCCTTTGGCTAGCTTAAAGTCCTCTATTCTCATCGAATGCATGCCGAGGTAGGCAAATTCCAGGGTATAAGTTAAGCTGTCCTGGATTTGCTTGAACTGATAATAAAAGTGACCATCAAAATCGGTTTCTGTGCCTCCCACCAAACGGTCGTTTTGGTATACAGCTATCGTTCCGAAGAGAACGGGATCATCGGTTTCTAGCTCTGTCACTAAGCCTGATAAAATAACTTGATTAGTATCCGCTGCTGAGGAGATAGTATTTATTTCCTGAACAAGAGAGGTACTAATGGCTTGTTTATCTACTACTCTGGAATAGATTTCGCAACTAGAAAGAAACATCAGGAGTATCAGCCAAAGATAAAGTGGCGTAAGCTTTTGTTGCTGAAAAAAATTAAGCGTGGAATAAGTTCTAAACATAGGTTCGTTTTTCATGCGAAAGGCAAAAGCAACTGATCTACTGGAAAGTTAAGGGTATTGCGTCGTTTGATCTTTAGAAACTGGCTCAGTGCGGCGGACCAATGTGTAAAGCCCGGTAGATACTGTTTAAGTTAAGGCTAGTTCCGTGCGCAGGCCAGCAGGCCGGAGCACGCCGCACGAAGGAGGAGGACGAGGGATAGTAACTGCTACGTAGGGCAGGGTTTCAGACCCTGCATGAAGGAGCAGTGGATAGCCCGGTGCCGAGGCACAAAGGCATGGCCCAAAATGAAATAGCTTATACTTACAACTTGCCGTGCCAACGCCGGGAATACAGGTACCATAAAGACCAAAGGCCGACAATGAGCCAGTAGAAGATTTCTACCGCCCAGGCCCAAGCTAAGCTGGTTTGGAAATACTCGACGAGGATGTAGATGTAGGCGAGGTAGAATACGATGCCGTAGGTTTGGATTTTGAGGGCATAAGCAGAGGCTCCTACACCTGAAACACCGCTAAAGACGACACTCCCCAAGGAAAATACAAATAATGTGCCGGCCAAAACGTAGAAGACCGGTATCGCTTTTTGAATAAGCGGGATTCCTTCCTCACCCAAAAATGGCGTCAGAACGGAGTAGGGAAACATTAGAAAAGGAATCGTTATTGACATGGTAACCATTAGCGAAAATATTCCTGTTTTCCAGACAATAGGAATAACTGCTTGGCGCTTTTTGTGGCCGATAAACCCACCTACCAAAGTGCCCACTCCTGCTGAAAAACCCCAGGTGGGAATGGAGAGCACGAGGTAAACCATTTGTGCCAGGATAGTTATTGCCAAGGCTTCTTCGCCCAGGTTTTCAATGATGGCCATAAATAAAAACCAGCTGCCCAAACCAATAAGTGGTTGAGCGACGAGGGGAATGGATATTTTATATTGTTCCTTGATGAGCGCCCAATCGATCTGCGGCCAGCGGAAGATTTGGTATCTACGATTTTCCTTGTCGTAAATCATATACAAGACAAAGGCCACAAAAGCGGCAACTTCGGCCAAGGTAGAGGCTAGTCCTGCTCCTGCAATACCCATTTTGGGGAAACCCCAATACCCAAAAATCAATACATAATCCAGTACAATATTTACGATAGCCAACAAGATTGTATCGTAAATCAGGAATTTTGGCCGAGCAATACCCGTATAAAGCGAAATAAGCGCTACGCCCGTGTAAGAAAAGAAGACCCCCCACTTGCGGGTATGGACATATTCGAGGCTTTTGGAAAATACCACTTCAGAATCGACAAGAAGATCAAAGAGGTAATAGCAACCGTAAGTCATGAAGAGAAAGAGAAACACCGATAGAAACAACTCGAACATGAAAACCGAGTGAAAGGTGCGTCCTGCTTCTACATCCTGACGGGCACCAGCACTGCGGGCGATCAGGATTTGGCCACCACGACTGAAGCCAAAACCAATGGCAGCGACAATAAGGTAGAAGACACTCACAAAGCCAATACTGGCAAAATCGTCTACCCCCAGGTAGAACAGAAAAATCCTATCCGTCAGGGTTATTATATTCTGAGCAGCACTCCCAATCATGATGGGAGCAGAGATCGTTAATATTTGCTTATATGTAGTCCGGAGGCGCATCGGCGCAAAGGTAACTTTAGGATTTCATAGTGAGGGTTAAAAAAAATCTTTTTTAGATGAGTCTACTAATAAAACCGAGCAATGTGCTGCAAAAAGGTGGAGCTTTGCAGCTTTTCCCCTCTTCTTATGCCAAGTGAGTCATTAAGAGATTAACTTTAGTAAACCTAAAGAAGTCCCCATTATTCAACTTACCATCAAAAAACTATGTTAATGAGATTGATTTTCCTATTTAGCGGCTTAATGCTATTATTAACCGCTTGCCAACCCGAAGCAAAAATGACGGACAACAAAGAATCAGTCATGTATCAAAAGATGGATATTGTAGCCCCTGTAGCTACTAAAATCCCGAAAGAACTGACTATTCATGGTGATACGCGCACCGATGATTACTACTGGCTAAATGAACGAGAGAACCCCGAGGTAATCTCGTTTTTGAATGCAGAAAACACCTACAAGGACGAGATGATGTCTCATACGAAGGACTTTCAGGATAAGCTCTTCGAAGAAATGAAAGGCCGCATCAAGGAAGATGATCAGTCAGTACCTTATAAAGACAATGGTTACTTCTACCTCACCAGCTATAAGGAAGGGCAAGAATACCCCGTTTACTCCCGCAAGAAAGGTACGCTGGAAGCCGAGGAAGAGATCATGCTCAACGTCAATGAGCTGGCCAAGGACTTTAGCTACTTCAACGTGGGCAGCCGCTCGGTAAGCCCTAACAATGAGCTACTCGCCTATGGAGAGGACACCCTCAGTCGACGGATATACACCATCCGCTTCAAGAACCTCAAGACGGGTGAAATGATCGAGGATCGGATACCCAACACCACTGGTGGGGCCGTCTGGGCCAATGACAATCAGCACGTTTTTTATGCGGTGAAGGACGAAACACTTCGCCCGGTGAAAATTTTCCGTCACCGCCTGGGGACTCCTAGTACAGATGATGTACTGATTTATGAAGAGCAGGATGATACCTTCTCGGCTTTTGTGTACAAATCCAAATCCAAGAAATACATCATTATTGGTGCTTACCAAACGCTGAGCCAAGAATACCAGGTGTTGGACGCCGACAATCCTACGGGAGAATTCCGGATGATTCAGCCTCGTGAGCGTGGCCTGGAGTATGGTATCGCTCACTTTGGCGACAAGTTCTACATTCGTACCAATATGGATGCGCTGAATTTCCGCCTGATGTCTACGCCCGAAAATGCGACGACAAAGGACAATTGGGAAGAAGTTATTCCTCACCGTAAAGATGTGTTGCTGGAAGGAATGGATATTTTCCAGGATTACCTGGTGTTGAGTGAGCGTAAAAATGGTATCACTCAGCTACGTATTCGCCCCTGGGAAGGCAAAGAGCATTACATCGACTTTGGAGAGGATGCTTACATGGCTTATACCAGCACAAATCCTGAGTTTGACACCGAGGTACTACGTATTGGCTACCAGTCGATGACAACGCCGGCTACGACCTACGATTACAATATGAAAACCAAAGGTATGGAGCTGCTTAAGCAGCAGGAAGTGCTGGGTGGTTTTAATTCGGCGGATTATGTTTCCGAACGCCTCTACGCCAAAGCTCGCGATGGCGTAACCGTTCCTATTAGCATTGTTTACCACAAAGACTTCAAGAAAGACGGTACCCAACCACTGCTGCTTTATGCGTATGGTTCTTACGGTTACAGTATGGACCCTTCTTTTAGCTCTGCACGTCTGAGTTTATTGAATCGAGGCTTTGCCTTTGCGATTGCTCACATTCGGGGCGGAGAAGAGATGGGTCGCCACTGGTACGAGGACGGTAAATTACTAAACAAGAAAAACACTTTCAACGACTTTATTGATTGTGGTGAATTCCTTGTTGCCGAAAAATATGCCGCCAAAGATCAGCTCTACGCTCAAGGTGGTAGTGCCGGAGGCTTGCTGATGGGTGCCGTGATGAATATGCGCCCTGATCTATGGAAAGGCGTAGTAGCTGCGGTACCTTTTGTAGATGTCATTACCACCATGCTGGATGAAAGTATTCCACTAACAACTGGCGAGTACGACGAGTGGGGCAACCCCAACGAAAAGGAATATTACGACTACATTCTCTCCTATTCTCCCTATGATCAAGTAGAAGCCAAAGATTATCCAGCTACGCTGGTGACTACAGGCCTACATGATTCGCAAGTACAGTACTGGGAACCCGCAAAATGGGTCGCCAAACTACGAGAAATGAAGACAGATAAAAACCCCTTACTCTTGCATACCAATATGGATGCTGGCCACGGTGGTGCTTCTGGGCGTTTTGCTCGTCTTAAAGAAGTAGCTCTGCAATATTCCTTCTTCCTCGATTTGGCAGGGAAGAATGAGGTGAAGGGGTAATAGGGGGCGGGTTTCGTGCGGGGTGCGGGGTGCGAACTTTTACACCTTTACACTTTTCCAACCTTTACATCTTTTGGGTGCGAGGTGCGACTTTTCGTGCGGGGTGCGAGGTGCGAACTTTTACACCTTTACACCTTTACACCTTTTGGGTACTGGGTACTGGGTACTGGGTACTGGGTACTGGGTACAAACCTAAAAATAATCCCCCGTTTGGTAGATTCACCAAATGGGGGATTATTTTTAATACAAAGTACTTAATACCTTCCTAGTTCAATACCAAGCGAATACTCAAGTCAAATTCGTCGTAGATAGTATTGTCGCCAAGGTTATCGAAGAAGCTTCCAGAACCGTAGCGAATATCGAAATCAGAACGGTCGATCTGTACATCGCCAGTAGCTACTTGCTGCCCGCCTTCTTCTCCAATATTTACATTGAAACGAATAGGCTTGGTCGTTTCCTTGATCTTCAAATCGCCTGTGATCTTATAAGCACCAGGCGTACCACGGCTTACTACACTGGTAATATTAAAATTGGCCGTTGGGTATTTGTCTACACCAAAGAAGTCGGCTGACTTCAGGTGGCCTTCTAACTTACCTTTGTACTCTCCTTCCAAATCTGTACAATTAATGGTCTTCATATCAATCGTAAAAGAACCACCCACCAATTGGCCATCCTGCATTTGCAAATCGCCAGTATTAATTTTTATCGTTCCTGTATGGGAGCCCAAGACCTTGTACCCCTTCCAGGTAATAACAGAAGTATTAGTGTCTACTCCTACTGTTTCTACAGGACTAGTAAATGCTAAAGTCAAAGCTGCCAAAGCCAAGAAAAGGATGCTGAAATTTTTCATAATCGTGTTTTTTAAAGTGATTTTGATTACAATTGTTTATACAATAAATGTATGTACACTAATTAAAGTTGAATGCAACTACTCTTTTTTTCAAAAAAAGTCTTTTTTTAACACTTCCCGGGATTAGAACTATCTACCTGCTCACCATATTAGATTACTGTTATTGCTTACCTTTATAACAATTTAAACACCTTCCCTCAGTGCCATATGACACGTGACATCGTCAATATCAATGACTACATAATTCTGGTAGAAGAATCTCATGCTCAACAAACAACCATTGATGCCTGCGTTTTTGATGAACCCTTGATCGCAGTTGCTTTTTATGGAGAAGGTGACGTTGACCTAACGGTTAAGTACGGTGATACTCAAAAAGATTACCAACACACCAAAGGACTAGCACTTTCCTTCTATGCTGATGATCATGTTCAATTTATCCATACTATTTCGGCCCTAAAGTCGCTACAGTGTATTGTCGTTGCGACCTCTATTAGCAATTTGCAGGCCTTACCAAATCATGAAGGAGAGTTGTTTACTCAATTGCTTCACGAACTTGTTCATCCCAGTGACCATTTTGTTGAAGGGCCTAATTTTTTCATGTCGCCTGCTATGTTGGGTATTCTAGATCAGGTTTTTAACAATAGCTACGAAGGAAAAACGAAAATGATGTTCTTTCGTAGTCAAATGACGGCCCTATTAGCTCATTTCTTTGGCCATCTGGCAAGTACAAAAACAAGCACCATTAAAGCTCAGGAGCGAGAGAAACTCTATGAAGCCAAAGAGATATTATCGAATAATTTAGAGGCTCCACCTTCTCTTTCTGAATTATCCAAACAAATTGGCCTCAATAGTTTCAAGCTAAAAAAGAATTTCAAAGCCCTGTTCGGAGTGCCCGTTTTCAAATACCTGCAAAATGAACGCCTTACAAAAGCTCATCACCTTTTGAGTAACGAGGATTTGAGTGTTCAAGAAGTTGCATGGGATGTAGGGTATGATAGTCTTAGCTCTTTCTCTAATGCTTTCGCTAAAAAATTTGGGTATCGACCTAGTGAAATAAGAAAATAGCCTACTTGATAAAATCAATAGCTACTTCTCCTATTTTATCCCTTTCGAACAAATAACTATCCTTTTCGAACTAGTCAAATGAGGCAAGTAACCGCAGCTTTGTAGTATCAATTTACGAATACAGAGCACGATGAAAATCCTCCTTCTCAACGGCCTTAGACTATTGGCTGTTTTTGCTTTTTGCACGGCACTTCCTACTTCCAGTTTACCTAAAGACTCCTCTTTAGACTTGCAGGAAAAAGCCTCCTCAGGTCAAAGCGACCTCAAGCAGGTTGCATTTGAGATTCTCGACATTAAATGTAACCATTGTCATCTCAAACAGAACCCTCGCCGGGTCTTCACACCATATAACATGGAATCGTTTGCATCCAATATCTATCAACAGGTAGTGATAAAAAAGCGAATGCCCAAGGGTAGAAAAACCAAGTTAACGGCCGAAGAATACAACAGCCTTGAAGCATGGCTAATCACTCAAATTTCTAAAAACAATTAATCATGGAGTTATCCTATAAAGGAGTGCTACTATTAGTAACCATCCTGTTAACTGGCTTATCAGCGGGCCTATTTTATGCCTGGCAGGTATCTGTTATACCCGGGACAGAAAAAGTTTCTACCAGAAGCTACTTGGAAGTAATGCAGGCTATCAATCGGGCCATCCTAAACCCAGCCTTCTTTACCATATTTTTTGGCAGCCTGTTACTCCTCCTTCTCAGTAGCTACTACTTGTACCAAGCAAACGCAACTATGGCTTTCTATTTGATGCTGTTTGCTGCGCTTACTTACCTGGCAGGAACTTTTGGCGTGACGGTCTTCGGTAACGTCCCATTGAATGAAGAGCTAGACCTTATCCGCATCTCCATGCTGGATATTACCGCAATGGAAGACATCAGGCACTCCTACGAAACAGCATGGAACCGTTGGCATATCATCAGAACAATATTTGCCGTATTGGCCTTTCTGCTTAGCCTTCTTGCAGGCTTTATTAGCAACCCACTTTAGATTTGGTAGCGAGAAAAACGCCCTGATAACGCACGATATTGAAAAAGTACTGGGCAGACAAGCCAAAGATTTTTCAACTTATGTACAAGAAACTGCTGCCACGGGCGTCTGGTCTTCAATTTCCCAAAACCAGCGTGCTTAAGTGTAAACCTAAAAGAGGCCCTCACAGCAGGTTATTAAATATATTCATTGACCTGTTGAGAACGCCTCTTCTTTTAAAGCAAAAGTGCTTTTTACCCTTTACGCCTTAATGCTTCCCGATACAACTGCTCATACTGGCGGGCACTCTGGAGCCAGCCAAAATCTTGTGCCATTGCTCTTTGGATCATCGCATCAAGATGTGGCTTACGATCATAAAAGGTACTTACTGCCCAACCAATAACATCAACAATTGCGCTAGGCGTATTATCTGTGTATTTGAAACCAGTCCCTTCACCTGTGTGCTCATTGTATTGAACAACGGTATCTGCCAAACCACCGGTAGCCCGAACGATCGGTAGGGTGCCGTATTTAAGTGAATACATTTGGTTAAGGCCACAGGGCTCAAAACGAGAAGGCATAGCAAAAAAGTCGGAGCCTGCCTCTATGAGGTGTGCCTTGGGGTTATCGTAACCAATCAGGGTACCTATCCGGCCAGGATACTGTGCAGGCAGCTGCATATAAGCTGTTTCAAGTTGCTTATCTCCTGAACCTAATACGATGAACTGGACCTTCATACGATTAACGGCTCCGTGGATGGCACCGTACAATAGATCAAGTCCTTTTTGATCAGCGAAGCGGCTCACTACGCCTACCAAGGGGATATCGGGGTTAACTTCTAAGCCAAACATTTCTTGCAAAACACGCTTACACTCCGCTTTACCCGCCATGTCTTCGGGCGAATAATTTGCAGGAAGATGCTTGTCGGTAGCGGGGTTCCAGTCTGCGTAATCAACGCCATTTAGAATGCCCACATAAGCATCACCTTTCGCATTGAGCTGGTTGTTCATCCCCATGCCCAACTCAGAACTTTTGGTTTCGAAAGCATAGGTAGGACTCACCGTATTGACCATATCAGCAAAAGCGATACCACCTTTGAGGTAGTTTATGCGGTCGTGGTCTTCGTATTTATCGGAAGTGAAGTTTTCCCAGCCCAAGCCAATATAAGGCCAACGGGTTTTAGGAAAATTACCTTGGTACTGAATATTATGGATAGTAAATATCCCGGCAGCTTTACTCAGAACAGGTTCATTGCGGAACCAGGTTTTCAAATACCCCGGAGCCAATGCCGTTTGCCAATCATGACTGTGTACAATATCCGTTGGCCACTGCTGGTCGATACACAGTTGCAGGGCTGCTCTTGTAAAGAAAGCGTAACGCTCGGGGTTATCATTGAAGTCGCGATTGTTAGCATCATTGTAGATACCGTCCCGCTCATAAAACTTCCAGTTTTCAATAAAGTAAACAGGAATATCTCCTTCAATATAAGCGACATCTACCGCGCACCATTCCTGCACACCGCCGCCCATCCAGACGCCCATAGATTCCTGAAAGCGCTCCATGCCAAATTTAGCAGCATCAATTTTGCTGTATTTAGGCAAGATAATACGTACCTGATGCCCTAAGTCCTTGAGGGCCTTTGGTAAGGCTCCGACAACGTCCGCTAAACCTCCAGTTTTCACAAACGGAACGCCTTCTGAAGCAAGAAAAACAATATTAAGAGGTGCAGACATGGATAGAAGTTATATAGAATGAATGATAAGTGCCTAAATTTAGTGAAACACAATTGTTTTATTACCAAAAGGCAAAATTTTATGTTCCAGCTGTGCCCTAATCGCCTGAGAGAGCACTCTTTTCTCAATGTCTTTGCCTTTGCGTACCAGCTCCCTAGGGTCGTCGCGGTGGCTGACATGAGTGACATCCTGGGCGATGATTGGGCCTTCATCCAGGTCAGGAGTTACATAATGGCTGGTTGCACCAATGACTTTCACACCACGCTCATAAGCAGAATGATAAGGGCGTGCCCCTTTAAAAGCAGGTAAAAACGAGTGGTGAATATTGATGATCCGATTCGGGAAACTGGCACAAAAATCATCTGACAGAATCTGCATGTAGCGTGCCAATACGATGAAATCAACATTAAGCTCTTTGATCAGCTCTTTTTCCAGCGCCTCCTGCTCTGCTTTATTGGCTTTGTTGATAGGAAAAACCTTGAAGTCAATACCAAATCGCTCTGCGATAGGACCTAGTGCTTCATGGTTGGAGATCACTACCGGTATTTCCACATCCCACTCCCCAGAAGAGTAGCGCTGCAAAATATCATAGAAACAGTGAGAAGCCTTCGATACAAAAATCGCCATCCTGGGCTTGCGGTCCGTAAAATGAAGCTGCCAAGACATACCGAATTTATTACCTACCAGCGTAGCAAAGTAATCTTCAATTTTATCAGTACTAATGCCAAAGCCTGTCAACTCCCATTCAACGCGCATAAAGAAATGCCCTAAATTGGGATCAACATGTTGCTCCAACGATATAACATTGCCATCGTTATTGTGCAAAAAATCAGTTACAGCTGCTACCATTCCTTTTTGGTCTGGACAATGAATCAGCAGTACTGCGGTCGCCTGTATCATATATAATACTTATTTGAGGGCGTAAAAATACAATAGTCTTTACAGGAAATTGCCTTTGTGCCAATCATTTTGTAATTTGAAACTTAGAGCTTGTTTTAACCATTAACCCTACATCATGCGTAAATCGTCTCTCTTTATCCTTGGATTCTTTCTTTTCTTTCTTACCTCTCTTATTGCACTTGTTATAGCCTCTAATCGTTACGATGGCTGGGCACAAGTTAAGGTAAGTTCGTTTTATGTTCCCAATGAAACGGCTATTGCCGAATTAGCCAACCAGGATTGGGGAATCCCTTCATCCGAAGATTTTGCTCCGCTGCCCGATTACTTACAGCAAAGTCTCTCTTGGTTATCAGAAGCCCAAGCTGCTGATGGTGGCTGGGGTGCTGGTTTGCATAGTCGGCAAAATGTTCGTGACCCACAGCAAGTAACGACCGACCCGGCAACGACCGCCCTCGTGGCAATGGCTTTTCTTCGATCAGGCACCACCTTACAGCAAGGTGCTTACCGCCCTACCCTGGCCAATGCTACAGAATATTTGATTTCGGCAACCGAGGCCGCTGATCATCAGGCTTTCAATATTACGGAACGCACAGGTACCCAACCGCAAACGAAACTGGGCGCAAATGTAGATGTAGCCCTGGCAGCACAGTTTTTTGCAAGGCTCACGCCCTACCTTAATCATGATCCGATGACCTACCAGCGAGTAACAGCAGCCCTAGACCGATGTATCGCCATGCTGGAAGCCTCTCAGGAAACTGACGGTAGCTGGAACAACCGAGGCTGGGCCACCGTCCTCAATTCCGCAATGGGCAACAATGCACTGGAACTCGCCGAGCGCGTAGGCAGACCCGTTAACCGCGATGCCATGCAGCGGTCGCAGCAATACCAGCGTAGTAATGTTTTTGCTGACGGAAGCGTGAGTACAGAAAGTTCTGCGGGTATACCTCTTTACGCCTTGTGCAGTACACAAAGAGCTACTGCATCTTCGGCAAACACCACCCGACGGGCACTCAGTGAAATGAATCAAACGACAGACACGCTATCTACCCAACTAGCAATAGAAGCACTACGCCAGCAAGGTATTGACGAAGAAGAAGCGGTAACAATGGCTGCCGATTATGTAGCCAATGTACAGGCTGCCCGTCAAGTCCTACGCGACGATGTACAACGCGGTTTCGGTAACAATGGAGGGGAAGAATTCCTCAGCCACATGCTAACCTCAGAATCCTTAGCCGCAATGGGTGGCGCAGAATGGGAAGCCTGGTATAGCCGGATGAACGAATTGTATAGCAATATTCAAAACGGAAACGCTTCCTGGAGCGGTCATCACTGTATCACCAGCCCGGTGTTTTGCACCGCTGCCGTGGTGATGGCCATGACCGCTGATCGGGAACCAAGGGCCTTGATGGCGTTGGGGAGTTGAGTTTATGCTAAAATCTCATACGACCAGGTAATGTCTACCGACTTTTCCAGCATCATAGAAACGGAGCATAATTTCTCCATGCTGAGACGGCACGCACGCTCAGCCTTTTTCTCATCAAGGTCACCAAAGAGCTTGTAGTGAACGTGGATGGCTTTAAAAACTTTGGGGGTAGTATCCACTCGTTCGCCATTAAGCTCAATCTTGATGTCACGTAGAGGTTGGCGCTGCTTATTGAGTAAGTAGATAATATCGATACTGCTACAGCTACCTAGCGCGGCCAACACCATCTGCATGGGGCGCATCGCAAGGTTATGGCCACCAATTTCAGGAGATCCATCCGTATGTACGGTGAGCCCATCTTCGTTGCTCGCCTGCATATGGTAGGCATCGTCTAATCTTTCTAAGGTAACTTTCATGATTCGTCTGTTTTTAACAAAAACACTGAAACTCTAATGTAGGTTGATTATTGGATTTCCAGGGTTCTAGCAAAAAAAGAATTAATTCCTACTAGATTAGTTGACTTTTACATTCCACTCCTTTACATTTGCATTCTAATCGGATTTCTCCGGATTTCTGATTTTATACCGAAGGGTTGAGAGATCGGGCTCAATGAAACCCTGGCAACCTTGCTTCCCCTGAAGCAAAAGGTGCCAATCCCGCCGCCTCAGCGTATTGCTGAGGGGAAATATAAAATCGGGATACAATGAATCATTTTTCGGCCTCAGCGCCACTTCCAATTTTCTCTTTCCGTTCCATTGTCGAACAGCCTGCTATGATAGCATGCTGCTGTTGTTGCTGTTAATTCCGTCCTGCGTATACAGGAGGGCTTTAGTTGTTTACCCCAAAAGGTAGTTGCTACTATTGTCTTCTCTATGCAGGACAGGCTATTGCTATTAATTACCCACAAAAACAATAAATGATGTCCAATCTTAGATTTGAAACTTTGCAATTACACGCTGGCCAAGAAGAAGTAGAAGGTACTACCCGCTCTAGAGCTGTGCCTATTTACCAAACTACCAGCTACACCTTTAAGGATTCTGAACACGGTGCCAATCTCTTTGCACTCAAGGAGTTTGGTAACATCTACACCCGTATCATGAACCCTACCACCGATGTCTTTGAGAAGCGAGTAGCTGCACTAGAAGGCGGTGTTGCAGCAGTGGCTGTTGGTTCCGGACAAGCGGCACAGTTTATTGCGCTGACCAATATCCTCCAGGCAGGCGACAACTTCGTTTCTTCGGCCAACCTTTATGGCGGTACGTATAATCAATTCAAGGTAGCTTTCAAACGCTTAGGTATAGAAGCACGGTTTACCAAGGGAGAAAACCCTTCTGATTACGAACGCCTGATCGACGAAAATACCAAAGCTATCTATTTCGAAAGCATCAGTAACCCCCGCTTCAGCGTCCCGGATTTCGCAGGTATCATTGAAGTTGCGCAACAGCACGATTTGCCCGTAATCGTTGACAATACCTTTGGTGCAGGAGGCTACCTTTGCCAACCTCTAAGGCATGGTGCCAACGTGGTTGTAGAGTCAGCAACTAAATGGATCGGCGGGCATGGCACCAGTATTGGCGGCATCATTGTCGACGGCGGTAACTACAACTGGGGCAATGGTAAATTTCCACAGTTCAGTGAACCTTCTGAAGGGTACCACGGCTTGGTTTTTTCTGATATCTTTGGTGTAGGCGGGCCTTTTGGCAACATCGCTTTTGCGATTCGTGCCAGAGTAGAAGGGCTTCGTGATTTTGGCCCAGCCCTTAGTCCTTTCAACTCCTTTTTGCTTTTGCAAGGATTGGAAACATTGAGCTTGCGTGTACAACGCACAACTGACAATGCATTAGCCCTGGCAAACTGGCTAGAACAGCATCCTCAAGTAGAGCAGGTCAATTACCCAGGGCTTCCCTCCCACCCCAATCACAAAAACGCGCAAAACTTTTTGCAAAATGGTTTTGGTGGAGTTCTGAGTTTCACGCTCAAGGGCAGTCAGGAGCAATCTACTCAGCTGGTTGATAGCCTTCAACTGGTAAGTCACCTGGCCAATGTCGGGGATGCAAAAACACTGATTATTCAGCCAGCGGCGACTACTCATCAGCAGTTGTCGGCAGAAGCTCAGATACAGGCAGGCGTATTGCCCAACTTGTTGCGTGTAAGTGTAGGTATTGAACACATTGATGATATCAAGGCTGATTTCACGCAGGCTTTTGCCAAAATTGGAACGCCTGCAACAGTATAAGTTCATAGAATGGCATAAGGGACTCAATGACAAAGAGAAAGAAGCTCCCTTTTTTGATCTCCAACTTGGGTTACCTTATGTCTTTCTATCATTCTTGGTTTTCTGATCATTTTCAACTCTTTCCTCTATGCAGTATTTGCATTTCGATCAACCTTTCACCTTGGAATCTGGCGAGCAGCTTCCTCGGATCACGATAACGTACCAAACATTTGGCACGCTCCATCCTGCAAAGGACAATGTGGTATGGGTATGCCATGCACTTACCGGAAATAGCAACCCCTTGGAATGGTGGCCCGGACTGGTTGGCAAAGGGGAAACCATTGACCCTGATCGGCATTTCATCGTTTGTGCCAACATTTTGGGTTCTTGTTACGGCAGCACAGGGCCTGATGATTGGCGCCCTGGAACAACAACATCTTACGGCTTGGATTTCCCTAAAATCACCACCAGGGATTTAGCCAAAGCCCATGAATTGCTCGCCATACATCTGGAGATTAATCAAATACAGCTGGGAATTGGCGGCTCTTTAGGGGGGCAACAGTTGGTAGAATGGGCTGTGTTGTTTCCCCAGCGGTTTCGCCACCTATGCTTACTAGCGACCAATGCCCGCCACTCTCCTTGGGGGATTGCCTTTAATGAAGCGCAAAGAATGGCCATGCAAGCTGATGCCAGCTTTGACGACGGTACCAAGGAAGGCGGGCGCAAAGGCTTGGCTACTGCCCGTGCTATTGCGATGCTTTCTTATCGGCATTATCAAACCTATGACAATAGCCAGGCAGAAACAGATGATAATAAAACAGATAATTTCCGCGCCAGCAGTTACCAGCAATACCAAGGTGAAAAATTCTGGCGCAGGTTCAGTCCTCAATCTTATTGGGTACTCAGTAAAGCCATGGATGCACATAATGTAGGGCGTGGGCGCGGCAATGTCGCTAAAGCCTTAGGAAGTGTCACCGCAAAAACACTTGTTATTGGCATTGATAGCGACCTGCTTTTCCCCGTCGCTGAACAATCAGAATTAGCCGAACACATTCCAGAAGCGCGTTTTGAAGTCATTAACAGTGATTTTGGTCATGATGGCTTTTTGACCGAAACCAAGGCCATCAGTAACTTGTTATATGACTTTATGCAAGGTGCATTAATTGGAAGAACCGCTTCGCCAAGGTTGCGAAAAAACGTCGCCTTCAAACAGAACCTTGTTCTTCCTGGCAGTGAAAGTTTCTAGGCGCTAGATGAAATCGTTTGAAGTTGAATGCTTAAGACGTGGCTTGGACTTCAGTCCGAGCGGGAAGATATTGCGATTGTGACCGGACTGAAGTCCAGCCTACGCTTTACCAACCGAACGATTTCATCTAGCGCCAGTTTCTAAGCATTTTTAATAAAATTTCCTTAAAAAAAACCATAATAAATGTCTTTACGATTAGGGGACAGTGCTCCCAACTTCAAAGCAGCAACCACCCAGGGAGAAATTGATTTCTACGATTGGGCTGGTGACAACTGGGTTGTTTTTTATTCTCACCCAGCAGATTTCACGCCTGTTTGTACAACCGAATTGGGTCGTACAGCAGCACTTAAAGAAGAATTTGCAAAACGAGGTGTAAAACCCATCGCGCTCAGTGTTGATCCTCTTACTGATCACCACGAGTGGATCAAGGATATTGAAGAAACACAGGAAGTGAAGATGAACTTCCCCGTCATCGCAGATCATGACCGTAAAGTTGCAGAACTCTACGATATGATCCACCCAAATGCGACGACCAAGGTGACTGTGCGTTCTGTATTTGTGATTGACCCCAACAAGAAGGTTCGTCTAACCCTGACCTACCCTCCTAGTACTGGCCGTAATTTCCATGAGATCTTACGAGTTATTGATTCCTTACAGTTAACGGATAACTACAGTGTAGCTACCCCTGTTGATTGGGAACACGGACAAGATGTGGTGATCTCACCTAGCATTGCAGATGCTGATATTCCTGCGAAATTCCCCAAAGGACATACCAAGATCAAGCCTTACCTACGGACTACGCCACAACCTAATATTGACTAATTAACGCTAATCTGACCGCCGATGGCAGCATTAAACGGTCATTTTACCGCAAAAGCAATACTTCAAGCCCTCGCTATAGAACAGCGGGGGCTTCTTTTTTTAACACTTATACCTATCTTCGAGCCCGAAAAACAGCAGGCAAACCAACTAATTATTTTCAAGCCTGACCTCTAATTAATATCAATACGATTTTATGCGGTATTACCTATTTCTACTTTTGACCCTAGGGTTGGTCAATTATAGTACGGCTCAACAGAGCGATAAAGCACCGGAGTTTTCATTCAATGAATACGATATCCGGACTCAAATGGAATTTCTTGCGAGTGATGCACTCGAAGGCCGTCGCACCGCTAGCCGTGGAAACGACATGGCAGCAGAATACATTGCGGCCCACTTACGCGCCTATGGCTACGCTCCTCCTGCGGGCATGAGCGACCATTTTCAGCGCATTCCTTTTGCGGCAACCCAACCTCCTGTCTCTTCTTCTATGACAGTAAATGGGACTAGCCTACAGGCTGGAAGTGATTTCATCATTCTTTCAGGGCCAGCTGTAACGGCTAAAGCCAAAGGTATTTTTGCAGGCCACGGCTGGGTAGATGCCGAAACGAGCCACGATGACTATGCTGATTTGGATGTGGAAGGAAAAGTTGTTTTTGTTTTGCCTGGCCCTCCAGGAGCAAAAGATCCTAGCAGTATTGTAGGAGCTATGAGTGCAAAGCGTAAACTAGCGGAAGAACGTGGCGCAATAGCATTGGTAGAACTGTACCAACTGCCTTTTCCTTGGGAAATGTTTGCGGGTTACTTCGGCGGAGAATCGCTGCAAGTAATGGAAGAAGAGGAAGAAGAGAGCACCATCACTTACGCTTGGTTAAACAAGGTTGATGCGCTTTCCTTCACGGATATTCAAACGGCCAAAAAACTGAAGGTTCAGCTAAGCTCAACTGGATTTATTCGTAATAAAGTTCAGTCACAAAATGTCATTGGTGTTTTGGAAGGTACTGACCCTGAACTGAAGGACGAGTATCTTTTGATCACTGCGCACTACGACCACGTTGGTGTAGGTAAGCAAGGTGGGCAATACACCGAAACGGATAGCATCTTTAATGGTGCTCGCGACAATGCTTTTGGCACAATCGCTTTGCTCAACACTGCCCGAGCATTGGCAGAAATGCGGCCCAAGCGTTCCATCATTGTTCTTGCTGTAACTGGTGAAGAAATCGGCCTACTGGGTAGTGCCTATTACGCTGATCATCCGCTCATTCCGTTGGATCAAGTAATCTTCAACTTCAACACCGATGGCGCTGGATACAGTGACACCGGAGCAGTATCTATCTTTGGTTGGAATCGTACAGGAACCAATGAGATGCTCGAAGCCGGAGTAGCGCCTTTCGACTTAAGAATCATTGGAGACCCCGCACCAGAGCAAGGCTTATTCGATCGTTCTGACAATGTATCTTTTGCCCGTAAGGGAATTCCTGCGTTGACATTCAGCCCTGGGTTTTCAGAATTTGATGCATCTATCCTAGAGCACTACCACCAGGTGAGTGACGAGGCATCAAGCATCGACTACGCTTATCTAAAAGTTTATTGCCAAGCATTTGCCCATAGCTGCCGGGTGATCGCCAACAGCTCTAAACTACCCGTTTGGGCAGAAGGTGACAAGTACGAAGAAGCGGGGAAGGAGCTGTACAAGAAATAAGCTGCCCGACCCTACGGAGCGGAGCTGCTGCCATCCCTCCTCCTCTACCGATGAACCGGGCCCCTGTGAGCTACGGCCTGCCGGCCAACGCAATAACAATAATTGCAGGTTAAAACACAAACGCGCTGCCCAGGGCATTCCCTGGACAGCGCGTTTGTGTTAAAATTTCGCTTATTGGCAAATCATCGAAGTGCTATTGTTTATATCGCCACGCTTGACGCCTACTACTGAAACACTTAGTGATTCTGTGAGGCTAGGTATTTCAATAAGGTTATCACACCCTGGCGCATCTGCCTCATCAAAACCCCACGGACTCGAAGGGAAAGTGGTATCAATTTGGAGGATCAGTTTACGAATCAGTACCATATCCAACGTTGTGAGGGTACCAGAACCATTAACATCTCCCGCCCATAGCGCGTAAGTCGTTGGCGGATCGATCCCCAAAACCATTCTGGCAATCAATACCAAGTCGAAAGTGGAAGTACCGTTGAGATAGGGGCCTTCTTTAAAGAATCGTAAGGTATAATCCGTTCCGTCAGGAATATTCGTCAGCTCAAAGGTGCCATCTTCTTCACTAAAATCCTGCCGGAGAACCTGGTCATTCTGGTCGATTAATTCTACCAGCACATTACATATCGGCAAGGCGTTTGGTAATACGATATCGCCGCTAATAGTATTTTGTGCAAAGCCTGCGATTGGAAGAAAAACAGCAAGCAAAAGATATTTATAGTTAGTCATTAGATTAGAAGTTTTTGGATGATTATTCACAGTTATTTGCAGAGTTATTGACATCCCCCTTCTTGACACCAATAAAGTTGAAATCCAATAGGTCAGCAGTGAGGGTAAAAGGGAATTCGGTAGCAGGCAGTGTATTGCCTTCGCTGAAGAAAAACCAGTTCTGGCCAGGAAAATCAGTGCTCTGAGCATAGACTACAGACTGGATGATCATAAGATCTGTGATAGAAATATCTCCAGATTCGTCCACGTCCGCAGCAGCAATACTGTAGGGGTTGCCAAAAGGTTGCACATCCAACATATGCTTAGAGATCAACACCAAGTCGAATGTAGAGACGCCATTTAAGGCTGCACCATCTTCTTTGTCCAGGCGGAGCGAGTAATCGACACCGCTGTCCAAACCAGAAAAAGCATACTGACCATCACAATCCACCAACTGAGAGCTGATTACACTTCCATCAGCGGCCAGCAAATCAATGGTAAGACTACCAATCTCTTCCCCGTTAGAGGCTTCAATGACACCAGCTACGGTGAAGGGTTGAGCAAAACTCACAACCGCAAGCAACAGAGGAACTACAAACAAGATATATCGTAACATGAATTTATTTTTTGTGGAATTAAAGTAAGTTTCAGAGAGCAACAAGTATTGCGCAAAAAACAAATTGGATCTTCTCTGAGGTTTTCCAAACAGCTAACACACATGTGCCATCGGCATCCCTTGAGGGAAATAAAATGTTTAGTTAGCTATTTGAAAAACGAATATCCAATTTATTTTTGTGCTGTCTCTAAACGTAATCTGGAATTAGAACTTAACGACCTTTTCGTAAAGGCTCCCTTCCGGGGTTTGCAATTGGAGGTAGTATACTCCGGCTGGGTAGCTACTCAAATCCAATTCGTTGTTATCTATTTTCTGCGAAAGCAAGAGCTTGCCATTAACATCGGTCAGGCGGATACTTTCAACAATTACTTCTCCGCTTTCAATTTTCAAGGGGCCGGTTGTTGGGTTAGGCAGTACACTTATGTCATTTGCCCAGGCAGGTGTATCTGTATTCGTAACACCTTCTACCAAAGTGACCGTTTGCTTCGGAGCCGTAGGTAATTGTTGCTCACTGAAATTGATCAAGGTTACGTCTTCTATAACGATAGGAACCATCACGTCGACCAAGCCACGGAGGATGACATCTTCCATGATGATGATCAACTCGCCAATCGTGCCTTCACCGCTCATCTCTTGGCCATCTGTGCGAACCATCGCCACTTCTACCCTACCCTGTGCAGGGTAATCGTGATACATCAGTAGTAGGTTGTCATTTTCTATTCCTAGCCAGCCATCAGCATTGATTTGCAAGGAACCAGGCGTAATCATTTCCGCAGGATACCGAATAGAAAACGCTATACCGTAAGCATCATTCACCTGTTCGTCAGGAACACCCAAAATGATGGGTAACCTTGCTGTGGCACCTGCTTGTACGGTATCAGCCTCTACAAAGAAAGGTGCGCCTGTAAAGAAGTCTTCTGGGGTGCCCGGAGCAAAATTTTCCGCTTCCAAGCCCCAGTTCAATGACAATGCTAAGGTATCAAGCCCGTTTACGATGCCATCACCATTGGTATCGGCATGCCGGTAATTGACCTCAGAAGCTGGCGTTTGCGCTGCCCATCCTTCTGCATATTGGGCCAACCACTGTAGCGACGGATTATTACGTACCGCTCCTTCGCTACCAAAGCCTAAACCTATAGGCAGTAAGTCAAGGTTATTGGCTATGCCATCATCGTTCGTATCACCCGGCCATACCAAGCCGTCAGCGCTAATGGTAATTTCTCCATTGACAGCAACAAAAGGCAGCAGCATATTGTCACGAATAAACTCGATAGCGGTAGGCTGTCCAGAGAAAATCACCCCAGCAGGGCCTTCTGTAGCTTGGGCCGTAAAGCACAATTCAAAAAGTGGTGTTCCTTCCGGCAAGCTTACTGATTCGGCTACATTGCCAATCCAGGAGAAACTCAGCGTGCCATTTTCTGCAATAACATTGAAGTTGCTTTCTTGCAACCATGGTAGATTATCCAAGATCACTAGTTCATCAAAAATCAGGCGATTAGCATCCCAATTGATGCTAAACTGCATACCAACGATTTGTGAAAACTCAACCGCTTCTACCGGTACACAAACAGTAGCTCCCGGCTCTACACCAGCACTGGCAATTCGTAGGCTGGCTAGCTCTGGTGCTTCTCCATCAATGATAATCGTACCTGCTTCTGTCTGTATAATCGGGTTTTCGTAATTAGCATCAACGGCTTCCACCGGTAAAACCACCGTAGAAAAATCAATAGGGTAAGTACCTGCTTCGCCAATTGCAGTAAAGCAAACCTCTGCAAGCACAGCCTCGTTGCCAAGGCTAATTCCTGTGACATTTGTGTTGCTCCAGAGCATCCGCAAACGGCCTTGTCCTTGCGCTTCTGCCAAACTTCCAAAGCTCGATACCGTTAAATTGGGGAGATTCAGCGATTGTACACCCGTAAATTGCAGGGCCTCCTCATCCCACGTCAGGGTAAGTTGATGGCCAATTAAGTTTGTAAAATGATTCGCCTTCAATGGAACACAAAATTGATCGCCGATGCTCACATTGGCATCACCAACCAGGAAGCTAAGGTCACCCATGGTAGTAGGATCATTGAGCTGCAATTGTGCGCCCGTCGTCGTAGCAGAAATAACATCGTTACTGGTAGTGATTACCTCCAGTGGTGTAGGTGAATTGGTGAAAACAACGTTCGTTGTAGCACTAGCTGTACTGCTTACCTGTAGACAAAGATCAAAGAGTACACTATTATCCGGAAGGCTCTCGCCATTAATCAAGTCAGAAGACAACCAGGAAACTGTTAGCAAGCCATCCTCTACCAGACCGGTACCGAAATTACTCGTCGTAAGCCCGTTTAGTAATAAATTATCAACACCTGTGTAAGTCAGTAAATTTTCGTCCCAGCTCAGCGTAAATTGCGTGCCGTTGATGGCCGTAAACTGATCGGCACGGACAGAAAGGCAAATATTCTGCCCAACAAACAAGCTACTGGTCGCCGGTGTGAGAAAAAACGCAGGATTATCATCGCTACAATCCACAACTATTCCGTCTATTGTAGAAGTACAGCCAGAAGCGCTCGTGACGGTGACACTATAGCTACCATTATCCGGAACAGTAATCGCAGAAAACTGGTCGCTCACCTGAGTTTCACCAGTGCTCCAATCAAAGGTATAAGGGCCATCAGCATTGTTCCAAATTACAGCAGTGATATCGGCGAAGTAAGTACCATCCACTGAACCACATTCGATGTTATAAGCAAGGAGCATCTCCTCGCTGGTAATGGTGTAGCTTTCGGTCGCCGTACAACCAGAAGCGTTATTCGTGATGGTTACGGAATAGACACCGTCGTCAAGATCATTGATACTATTGGTGATAGCTCCGTTTGACCATAGAAAACTATAGTCATCTTCCGATAGCAATACTTCAATACTACCGATTGATTCTCCGCAGTTGTTTCCTGTCACCGTCGCGTCTACCGTAAAGGGCGTTGCCAGTAGAAAGTTGGTAAAAATAGCAGAACATCCTGCTCCATCTGTAACGGTAACCGTATAAAAACCGGGGTTTAGATTGCTTGCCGTTGCTGTAGTTACACCATTCGACCAAAGGTAGGTAAATGGCCCTGTGCCACTACCCATATCAACATTAATCGTCAGTACACCATCATTGCTATTATCACAAGATGGGGTCACGATGGTGAAGTAGCCTTGAATATTGCTCAATCCTTGCACTGTTGCAGTTCCACTGACACTACAACCCAAGGTGAGGTCTGTCACTGTTAAACTATAAGTACCAGCAAGAAGGTCAGACAAGTTGGCCGCTGTACTTCCATTACTCCATAAGTAACTATACGTACCAGAACCACCACTAAGGCTGCTCGTTACTGCGCCGTCGGGCATACCTCCACATTCGTCCGCATCTACGGCCAGTGTGAGGTCAAGTCCAGCATTGGAAGACACGTAAAAGTCGCCATTGACGGTATTTCCACTGCCATCTGTTAGAGCCAATTGGTAAACACCACTGTTTAGCCCCGTAATTTCGGCGGTATTTGCATTAAACCCTTCCGGGCTGGTCCATTGGATAGAAAATGGTGCCGTTCCTGATGGCGCAATATTTACACTCCCCAGATCAGGGTTATTACAAGCTTGCCCGTATAAGCAAGCACTGGTAAGGCCAGGAAAACTAGTGGTCGAAGCCACCGTAGGGTCAACTACCGCATGGAGAAAATAGTAATTATCTACCAAGACACTTCCCTCTTTGATAATCTCTACAAGGAAATCATCCGGGCTACTAATGCTTAAAGCCGTAGCAGAGGTGGCATCTACCCGCATCCGCAGGCTGTAGAGTACATCATTATCCTGAAGCGTTAAGCCATCAAGGTTTGTCTCGACAAATAAAAAATTGAGTTTTCCCTGGTTCAACTGAGCTGGAGCCAGGTTGAAATTTGCAGGCGTAAAAGGAAGCGCAGGATTGTAAAGAATCTCTACAAAACTCAGTTCCTGAGGGTTCCAGTTTTGTTGATACTGTAGCGCGATTATTTCTTCGAATTGGCGCACCGTTACATCAATAGTGACGGTATCTCCCGTTTCGGCCTCAACGGATGAGAGGACTAGTCCAAAACTACAATTGTCTTCCTGGGCACTTAGTGCCAGAAAACAAAGAGAGTAGGCAAATAGCAATAGAGGTCTTAACATCTTTAATATTTTATGGGATTACTTGTATTTGAAATAAAAAAACAGTGAAATCGAGCTATTCTCAAGTCGATGATACAAATGTAGTCTCAACTAGTATTAAAAAATGCTACATTTATCTTTGATTATAGAATTTAAAAAAGCCCTAAAGCATCATAAACAGCTAATTATCAATTTTTTATTTTAAATAAAAATAGATGAAGAATATACTTCTCATACAAGTACTTCAACAATTCTCACCTGTACAAATAAAATCTTGGTCTGACTATTGTCAATCGTCTTATCATTTGACGAATGTAAACTTACAAAAGCTCAGTCAAGTGCTTCAATCACATATCAACCAACGTGGTAGTACCATACTAGACAAACAAGCCACTTGGCAGCAACTACATCCTGATAGTGCCTATCGGGCAAGCACTATGAACAATTACCTGTCGGATTTACTACAGGCGACTTATGCCTTCTTAGCCCACGATGAACTCCAAAGAAAGGAAGACACTTCGTTTCCTCTTCAGATACAAGCTTTACTCGACCTTGGTCTTCCGCTTGTTGCACAACGCATTCTAAAAAAATGGAAAGGTAAATGGGAAGACCACCCCGAACAAGGAGCTACAGCACTGAATATTCGCTATCAGATTGCCAGTTTCGAGGATACCATAGAGCTGCTGGCCTCTAAACGAAAACACACAACGGCGCTACAAAGAAAGAGCCAACTACTGGATCAGTACTATACGCTTGAACAATTGGTCAACTATTGCAATATGCTTAGTCGCCAACATATTGTTCAGGGGCAGTATGACCTCCCCTACCTGAAGGAAATTTTCAGCAAAGTCGAGACCAGCGATCAATCATTACAGTTCCAATCGGCCATTAATATCTATATGGCACTTGCCCGATTGTTACAATCTGAGAATGATGATGCTTCCTTTCCTTTCTTAGAAGAGCAGTTGGAAAAATATCCGGACGCGCTCCCTCCCGCAGAAAAACGGACGGTCTACAATTTCCTACTCAACTACTGCGTCCAACGCATCAATTTGGGGGAAACCCATTATTACCAAAAGGTACTGGCCATTTATCGTAGTCTTTTGGAAGAACAATTACTGTTGCAGGATCAGCGGATTTCTCAATGGACTTATACCAACATTATCACCTCTGGCAGCCGTCTAAAAGCTTGGGAATGGACAGAGAATTTTCTGGAAACTTATCGTGCCTACCTCCCCGCCCAAGATCAGTACAATGCCTACCATTACAACTTGGCGGCACTGCGTTATGAACAAGCTAATTACGACATAGCGCTACAGGGCCTCCACCAGGTAGAATTTACTGATGCTTTTTATCACTTGGGTGCGAAATCCATTCAGCTGAAAATATATTACCAAAAGGAAGAGACATCCTCCTTTCAGGCTCTGCTTTTCGCCACTCGCCAATTTGTAAGCCGCAATCGCCAATTGAGCAGCCTGAAAAAGAATGCTTACCTCAATTTCCTCAAGCTCATCAAGCAGTTATTTGATTTGCGCTATGAAGCTAGATACTGGAACTTGGAAAAACAACAACACCGTATTCAGAAATTACAAGACCGACTCAGCAATAAGGCATATACTGCCAATTACAAAGATTGGTTAAGCCAGGAGCAAGAGAAACTGTTCGAGAAAAAGGAGTAAGTGAAACCCTATCTAATATCACAAGCTAGTACTTTCTTCGCACCATCTTTTGTCATCAAAAAGCCGCGCAGTTCATCACCTACTACTACTGGGCCAACGCCAGCGGGTGTGCCCGTGTAGATGTAATCCCCCATTTGTAACTTAAAGTACTGTGAAACGAAGCAGATAATATCCTGAAAAGAAAAGAGCATGTCTTTCGAGAAACCATGCTGCACGCGTTCGCCATTTTTCTCCAAATAGAACTCAATATTTGACAGGCCCGGCAAAGTATCTAGGCTTACAAAGTCACCAATGACGGCAGAGCCATCAAACCCCTTGGCTAATTCCCAGGGTTGTCCTTTGGCTTTGAGTTCCGATTGCAGGTCTCGGGCAGTAAAATCTATCCCCAAGCCAACTTCCTGGATATAATCAAGCGCAAACTCAGGTTGAACATGGCGCCCATTCTTCCCTATCTTCAAGACGATTTCTGCCTCGTAGTGCAAATCCTTTGTGAACTCAGGAAAATAAAAAGGTTTGCGGTTGACCAACAGCGCCGAAGCAGGCTTCATAAATACCACAGGCTGTGCTGGCACTGGGTTATTCAATTCTTTAGCATGCGCGGCGTAATTACGGCCGATACAGATTATCTTCATTCTTACAGGAATTTTTTCATACGTAAATGGATAGTAAACCCATCTCCGTTCAAGATGGACAATTCAGCTCCTAATCGTTGAGCTCGCATTCTGAGGTTGGCCAAGCCCTGGCCTTTCTTCCCTTTTTTGGTCGTGTTCTCTCCATCTCCTACTCCATCATCTTTGATGAGTAATTCAAAATGATTACCACGATTCCCCATCCATATATCAACATGCTTGGCTTGAGCATGCTTCGCTACGTTATTGATAGCTTCTTTGTAGATAAAGTAAATATTTTGGCGAATATTAGCAGGAATCGGGCCGTCAGTCTCCATTTGGTGCGTCTCCAGGTGATAACGAATTTCAATGGGTAAAAGCACCTCATCTGCGTGTTCCTCCATCCTGTTGATCAACTCTCTAAGTCGATCTCGGCGAGAGTCAATCGACCAAATAACATCGCTCATTTTTGACATGGCACGCTGGCTGGCTTGTCGGATATTTTGCAGCTTCAAATCCAGTGTTGGCTCGTTGATTTGCGACCTCAGCAATTCTGACTGCAAAGAAATCCCGGCCAATAAGCCGCTAACTTCATCATGAAGGTCGCTGGCCAGCTGTGTTCTTAACCTTTCCATGCGTAGCTTTTCTTCTAGGCGATAGCGTAAAACACCATAAACCAAAGCTGCAAGAAACAATACCAACACCATTAAAAACCAAGTTCTTTTGTAGAAAACTTCTTTCACCGACATATTGAGTACCAGCGATTGATTTCCCCAATTCCCATTAGGGTCTGCGCCTTGTACATAAATCTTATAGTCCCCTGATTTGATATTATTATACCTCAAACTCCGATCACCTTTCAAGTAGATCCACTCCTGATCTGGATCATCACCTATACGGTAACGAAACTGATTATTGGCCGTAGGCGTATAAATCGGCAAAGCAAAATCAAAACTGAAATAAGAAAAATGAGGCTCGATAACAAGCGAAGGGTTCTCCAAAAGATTTGCCGATACAACGATAGTAGAGTCTAGCTTACTATTATAATGAGAAAAACTCGTCAGCAGCACCCGTGGAATATCTCTACTCACCAGCAGCTCATCCTCTTTAAATGCGTTAATCCCATTTACTCCACCAAAATAATAATGTCCATCTTCTGCCTTAAGTGCAGAAAACCGATTAAATTCATTGTGGCTTAAGCCATCGATCTGAAAAAAGCTGCGGGAATCATCTCGTTCAGGTGTAAAATAGGACAATCCGTTATAGGTGCTTACCCATAAAGCCCCCGGACCGCTAGGCAAAATACAGGCTATCGTATTAGAAGCCAAGCCATCTTTTGTCGTATACGACTCCCAATGGCCTGTTGTTTGATCATAAGAAGAAAGACCATTGAGTGTACCTACCCAAAGTGTATTATCCCTGTCTAAAAACAGTGAGAAAATAATATTATCTGCCAGTTTAACAGATAGTGCATCAGGTGCATTGGTATCACTTCCGCGAATAAACCGCTGCCAACTGAGATCGTTTCTATTTACTACAAACAAGCCTTGCTCGGTACCCACCCAAATCGTCTCTGCATCAATCAATATGTACCTAATGTAAGTTGCCGAAAAAGGATTCTTCCCCTGACTATCAACAAAGCGTTTAAAGACCTGCTCTTCCTTATTAAAGAAAACTAAAGCCCCTCGGTTTTCACTTGATCGCGCACCAAGAATAAAGTTGTCGTTATCTAGCTGTGCATAGGCGGTAAAAGCATCAGGATATTCAAAAATGTGGTTATTACAGTTCTCCAAATCATACTGATGCAGGTATCCAATCCGGCGGTCCGTCCCATCACCAGTAACGCCCCACAAGTAACCTGTTGTATCATACCAAATACCCTGACAATTATTGTAATCAAGGAAATTACCGTACTTGTCATGTAAACGTATAGTGTCAATCAGGTCAGTAGAAGTATCTANCTTATACCAAGCTAGCACCTCCCTGGAAAAGTAAATATTGCCATCCTGATCAGTACAGATTCCTCGCATGGAGTACCCCCGTTGATCCTCCCCAATACGCTGACTTATGTAACGCTGTAATCGTGTGGTGGTATTCTGCACCACTTTTAACCCCGTATCTGTACCAATAAAAATAGTCCGAAAAAAGTCCTTGCTATGAAGACTCAGTATATAATTACCCACTTCAAGTAAATGGCTAAAATCAAAAACCACACCCTCTTTACTCAGACAAAAAAGTTGCGTGCTAAAAGGGAAATTACCATTGATGTCGGCTTGCGAAAAGATCAAATTACCACTATTATCCTCCCATATATCACCATAGTCATGTTCTGCGGAAATACCACTGTAAAGTTGCAGGCTATCCGTTTCTCCCTTGAGATTAAACAAACCTGGAATATTTCTGAAAGCCAGCCAGATTTTTTGGTTCTGATCCTCATAGAGAATCGTTAAATCTTTTGCATTTAATGATTGGCCAGCTATTGTTTGATCATTGTACTTTACTTCCTTGGTATCTGGTCGCCAAGTCCGTAAACCATGTTCTTCATCATATAAGACAACCTTTCCACGGCTATCCACGAGAAGGTCTATAAGCGGATATTGTCGATCCCAATGTTCAAATAATCGACAAACCTCTGTGAACGACTGTAAATCATAGTCATAGACCGATACTGCTGTAAAATTATCTGATTTAGAAACGACAAAAACATTGCCTGCTCCGTCAACAAAAAAGTTCCTGGCCTGTCCTTCAATTTGCAGTGTCACTTCCACTTTCTTTACCTCGAAACTCTTAGGGTCGAAAATATCAAATGACGAATAAAGGTCTTCGAAAAAAACAAGTAATCGATTATCCGGAGACTGGGCGATGTCTTTTATATTTGACTGTGAAAGGCGGTTTATCTGTGGTATCTTCTGGCTATTAGAAAAGGTAACAAATTCGTACCCATCAAAACGGTTAAGGCCATTTCCGGTAGCGAGCCATATCAGGCCCAATTCATCGACTTCAATATCACTAACCAAACGATTCGAAAGCCCCTCGCGGATTGCATAAGCATCAAAAATTAAGCCCTGGGCAGAGAGCACCCAGCTGTTGCTCAGGCACAGTAAAAGACACAAAAGGGCCAGCGGTGTGTCCAAAAAATGCATCCTTGATTTTCTAAATATCACCATCGAGTTTCTTCCGTATTACCTCTGCTTTACTGTTCACCTGCAAGGTTCGGTATATTTTTTTGATATGATCTCTTACGGTTTCCACAGAGATAATAAGCTTATCGGCAATCATTTTATAGCTCAACCCATCTGTCAGTAATTCTACAATTTGATGCTGTCGTGGTGTAAGTACGGGGTTAGCCGTAGCACGATCAGGAGGTGCAAAATGCTGAATCACCTTTCGAGCAATTCCTGGCGACATGTAAGATTCACCTCTCGATACCATCGTTACGGCTTCCCGTAAAATAGGTGGGCTCGCTTTCTTTTTTGAGATATAAGCTACCGCTCCAGCACAGAGCGCTTTGAAGATATCATCCGAACTATCTTTATTCGTTAGCATGATAATATCCAAATTTGGTCGGCGCTCTTTGAGGTAACGAATCCCTCGCAAGCCGCTCATTCCTGGCAAATTGATGTCCAGTAATAAGGTCGTCAACTTGATATTGGGCGTTAAATCCTCCAACGCGTCTTCAAGCGTTTGTGCTTCGAGGGTAATATCAATATCCGGATTACCCGAAAATGTTTCGCGAATGCTTTGCAGCATTAATCCTTCGTCTTCGATAATGCCTAAATGAATCATTGTTCAAGGGTTTCAATGGTGATCAATCAAGATAAGATCGCTGTCATTCTAAGCTCGCCTCTACACAAGAAAAGAACTTGAATTTAAACGTTTCTTATCCTGAATCGATATTGTGCCCCAAATTACGGAAAACTTTAACCGTTTTTTGGTAATGAGAGCGCTGGCAACTATGTTTGTATGTCCTGACCCGGCTAACTCACTGTTAGCGTCACCAAATTAGTAAGTATTATGCTAAATGCAAAAATTGCCGGTATCGGCTACCACGTTCCTGACAATATTATTACCAACGACGACCTGGCAAAAGTCATGGACACCAATGATGAATGGATCAGAGAGCGTACCGGTATTGAAGAACGGCGTTATGCTACCAAACACAAAGAAACGACTACAACCCTGGGGGCCAAAGCTGCCGTACAAGCCCTCGCCGACGCAGGTGTAGATAAAGAGGAAGTAGACTTCATTATTTTTGCGACCCTCAGCCCTGACTATTATTTCCCTGGATGTGGGGTTTTGCTACAGCGCGAACTAGGCATCACCAACACCGAAATCGGCGCGCTAGACATACGTAACCAGTGTTCTGGATTTATTTACGGGCTTTCTATTGCTGATCAGTTCATCAAAACCGGCATGTACAAAAACATCCTCCTTGTAGGTGCTGAAATGCATTCTATGGGCTTGGACTTCAGTACTCGTGGACGAAATGTGACTGTTATTTTCGGTGATGGTGCTGGCGCTGTGCTGCTGCAACCTACAGAGGAGAAAAACCAAGGTATTTTAACGACCAAGCTCCATAGCGATGGCACCTACGCAGAGAAGCTCGCCTTCATTAACCCCGGAGCTCACGGCGGCTATCACCATGAACAAGCTGGGGAAGAATACGACTATGGTTACCCTGACACCAATCAATACGGGGAGATGTTCATTACTCCTCGGATGCTTGAAACGGGCCAATACTACCCAAATATGGAAGGCCAGTTTGTATTCAAATTAGCAGTACGAAAGTTCCCCGAAGTTATCCACGAAGCGCTTACGGCTGTAGGCCTGAAGACCGATGACATTGATATGCTGGTGCCTCACCAAGCCAACCTTCGTATTGCTCAATTTGTACAAAGAACGCTCAAATTGCAAGACAATCAAGTTTGGAACAACATCCAGAAATACGGCAACACCACGGCAGCCTCTATTCCTATCGCGCTGGCAGAAGCTGTACAGGCAGGCGCTGTAAAGAGAGGAGACCTCGTTTGTCTGGCTGCTTTCGGTAGCGGTTTCACATGGGGATCAGCATTGATTAGGTGGTAATTTAAAGTCGGAGTTTGGAAGTGGGAAGTGGGAAATATTTAACGCACTTCCCACCCTTAATAAGGTGTAAAGGTTGGAAAAGTATAAGGGTGTAAACGTTGGTTATTTCTCGCACCCCGCACCCCGCACCCCGCACCCCGCACCCCGCACCTAAAATTGCACTCCGTAGCCTGCGCGAGGCAGCTTCAAATACCAAGCCCTCCAGAAATTTCGTTGTTAGCACGAACCAAAATTACCTTGTTCATGCGTATCCTTACTTTGAGCTTATTCTTATTGCTGTCTATTCCCTCTTTTGCTCAGGGAGACCCTGCCGCGACAGAGGAGCAATATGAATCCTCCTACGAGTGGAGGGTACGACAGGAACGACTTTTCGGCGTTTACATTCCCAATGATCTAGGGGAGGTTTTCAATCAGCTCAACCAATTATCAGAAGCATCGGGAAGAGAAAATTTCCAACGACTCAGTGAACAAGGCGCAGCTACCAAGCCTTTTTTCGGACTAGGCCGATGGATGTCTCATAACTGGGGCTTTTACGGAGGTTCAAGGTTGACCGCCTACCTCAATCAACTCAACCTCTACCACCCCGACGATATGACACGTTTTCTATTGGTGATGTACCATCGCCATCTCAACAAAAAGCCCCTTGATCCTCGCCCCGTTGTAGAAGGACTCTTAAACCTACGCCGGGAGCAAGAACAGCAACAAGTACTGGATAGAGGCGAAATTATCTACGAGGAAAGCAGAACACTCGACTCCATCCCTGGTGGGAGGTAAACAGTGTAAGCGTTAGAAAAGTGTAAAGGTTGGTTATTCGGGGTTCAAACATTACGGCCACAACTGTTCTTACTTCGTAATATGCCAATAAAAAGCCCCTTCGAAAGGTATTTCGAAGGGGCTTTTATAATAACTACAACAGCTACTTCATTCCATCGTAAACGTCCATTACGGCTTTTACGTGCTTTGAAGAAGTATTCATCAATTCCTGCTCGTCTTCGTTAAGATCAATTTCCAGGAGTTGCTCGATACCGTTGGCACCCAATTTCACAGGTACGCCCAGGTAAACCTCATTTTGATCGTACTCGCCATTGAGTAAAGTACAACAAGGGAAAATACGCTTTTCGTCACGTACAATAGCTTCTACCATTTGAGCTGCTGCTGCGCCTGGTGCATACCAAGCTGAAGTCCCCATTAACTTAACGAGTTCGCCGCCACCTTTCTTGGTGCGCTCAACAATAGCATCGAGGCTTTCTGCATCGATCAGCTCCGTTACGGGAATACCTGCAACAGTAGTATAACGAGGTAATGGTACCATGGTATCACCGTGGCCACCCAGCAAAAGTGCCTGAATATCTTTAGGCGAAACGTCTAGTGCCGTAGAAAGAAACGCACGGTAACGTGCAGTATCCAGAATACCAGCCATTCCAAAAACCCGGCTGCGATCCAAACCAGAAGCTGTATGAGCTGCATAGGTCATCACATCCAATGGGTTAGAAACGATGATGATAATAGGATTAGGAGAGTATTCCATGATCGACTTGGTCACACTCTGTACAATCTTAGCATTGGTAGCAATAAGATCGTCACGGCTCATGCCTGGCTTACGAGGGATACCCGCAGTAATAACTACGATATCAGAATTAGCAGTATCAGCATAATCATCCGTACCCATTAGGCGGGTACTGTAATAATCAATAGGAGCTTGCTGCCAAGTATCAAGGGCTTTTCCTCTTGCGGTATCGCCAACAATATCCAGGAGAACTACTTCTTTTACAAGATCTTTGTGGGCTAGAACGTTTGCGCAGGTAGCTCCAACATTACCGGCACCAACTACGGTTACTTTACTCATGTTTCACTTATTGGTTTTTTCGGCTTTACTGTTTTTTTCTAAAAAGAGCCGATTGTTTGTTGTTTGCGCGGCAAACATAGCGATTTTTTTGCGCTTTGTTCAGTCAAAGACCAAACATTTGGCGTTACCTTAAATAGAGTCTGCTGGATATTTTCCTATTTTTGCACTCTATTTAGATAAAAAAATATTTACCATATGCGTCTACTTATTATTTTTGTAAGCTTCCTCTTTCTAGGTAGCTCCAGCCTCGCTGCTCAGCAGTTGTGTGGCACCCACCCAAACAGTGAGGGTTTTGACCTTCAGACGAGTCGCCTACTCAACAACTTGAGGGCTGTTAAGGACGGTGTTCCTACACCAAGAGATGTAGCCTTTGTACCTATTCGCTTTCATGTTGGTGCTAAAAATGATGGTAGCGGGCGCATCAGTGTAAGCAAAGTCTTGGATCAACTATGCGAACTAAACGAAGACTTCGCCCCCTATGACATTCAGTTCTTCCTCGCTGGAGGTAGCATCAATTTCATCAATAACACTACCTTTTACGAAAATCATAGCGCCACGCAGAACAGTGTTATGTCCATCCAGAAGGATTCCCGTGCACTGAATGTTTTTATCGTTGAAAGCGCAAATACTGGCAACAACCCAGGCGACGGCGTAACATTAGCCTACTACAACATTCCCCGCGATTGGATTGTAATCACGAAAACGTATATCCGTGACAATGATGCAACCTTGTCTCATGAAATCGGTCACTTCTTCTCTCTTGAACACACCTTTAATGGTTGGGAATGTGGTGCCTATAACACAGAAAATGTTCCCGCGCCTACAAGCCCATCATGTAATTCCCCTGCCACTGAGCGGGCCAATGGCACAAATTGTGAGACTGCCGGAGATTACATTTGCGACACCCCTCCTGACTACAACAACGGCCTCGGCTGGAGCGGATGTGATTTCACCGGCAATGTACTAGATCCTCAAGGTAATGCCATTGATCCCGATGAGCGTAACTACATGAGTTATTTCCTGAGCTGCCCAGATGATGAGTACTACTTCTCTGACCAGCAGAATGCAGCTGTTCAGCAAGATTTGAACTCTTTCTCCAGAAATTACCTGCGCCTTGACCCTGTGCCCACGGTACCTGTAATTACGGAAACGACAACGCTTAACTATCCTGTTGAAGGAGAAACTACCGACGCCTTCAATCACGTCAACTTCCAATGGGATGCAGTGCCTGGTGCAACAGCCTACTTTTTGGAAATCGACCGCACGGCAACATTCTCTATCAGCCCTATTCGCCTGATCGTTTACGGAAATAGCAAAGTAATTACGGAATTGGATGCAGACCGTAACTATTACTGGCGCGTACGTCCTTTCAATGCCATGTCTGGATGTGCACCAACCAGTGACCTTACCTCTTTCAGAACAGGCATCGGTGAGACCAGCACAGAAACACTAGATTTTGTCGAAGCATTCACCGTTTCTCCCAATCCTGTATTTGGACAAAGTGAACTCCAAATTCGACTCAGCAGCGAAGAAGCGTTCAATGGCCAAATCGAAGTACTTGACATTACTGGCCGCCCTACCGGCGTTCAACGCCAATATGATTTCACAACCGGTGACCAGCAATTGAATCTTAACATTGATCGCCTTACCAGTGGTATTTATCTTTTACAGATTACTACTAACAAAGGAAGATTAACTCAAAAAATAGTGGTTGCCAATTAAAGTCAGCTAGCTTGCAAAAACTGCCCTCTTTCAAAACCACGGAAGAGGGCAGTCTGTTTTAGCCCAAATCAACGCTCAATTCTATGCAGTTTATCTACAAAGCATTCTATTCTTTTTTATTGATTAGCCTACTCTTACCACTAGGCAGTAATGCACAAGAACTAGCTCCCTGTGGCTCCAATATCGGTGTAAGCCCCTGGTTACGAGATTTCCAAAACCGAATCAACAGCTCCTCTCGTACCGATGACGTAATTTATCTACCCCTTCAGGTTCATCTAGTCGGTAACGATTTAGAAAATGGGCACATGTCAACAAAAGCTGTCTTTCAGGCCTTTTGTACGCTTAATGAAGATTTTATTCAGGCAGATATCCAATTTTTTCTAGCCAATCCCATCAACTATATCAATAATTCAGCCTATTACGAACACGAATATGATGCTGGTTACGATATGATGGCTGAAAACAATTACCCCAATGCTATAAATTGCTATATCGTAAACGACCCTGCGGGTAATTGTGGCTATTTCTTCCCCGGTGTAGATGGTATTGCTTTATCTAAAAGTTGTACTGGTCCTTATGACCATACATGGGCACACGAAGTAGGTCATTTTCTCTCTCTACCCCACCCCTTTTATGGCTGGGAAGGTGAAAACCATAACTATAGCCTACCCGCCCCCACACAATGGGGAGGCTGGGAAGTAGAGAAATTGGACGGCAGTAATTGCACCTCCTCTGGCGATGGTTTTTGTGACACCCCTCCTGATTACCTCAACTACCGCTGGAACTGTAATGGTAATGGCCTGTCAAGTACTGTTCAGACAGACCCCAACGGGGAAACTTTTGTTTCAGACGGAACGCTTTTTATGTCATACTCCAACCCTTCATGCAAAAGCACCTTTTCCGACGATCAAATCGCAGCAATGCGAGCTAATGTAGAGGAAGTACGCACAAATTTATTGACTATTCCTCCGGTTGCTGAAGATATTATCATTGCTGATCAAGAGAATATTAATCTTATCACGCCTGCCGCCGATGAATTGGCAGAAGGTGATCCTGTTACCTTAACATGGGAACCCGTACCCGGTGCCACGCACTACATCGTACAAGTAAATCCTTTTAACATCTTCAGTATTATTTTTGAAGAGCAGGTCGTGATGGGCGCAAGTGTTCAAGTGAGCGGCTTACAGCCCAATCGTACCCACTACATACGAGTCAAGCCTTTCAATATTTACAATACCTGTAGTGATTTTACGTCTTCTTCCAGCTTTGACACAGGCATCACCACTGCTACCAATGAATTGCTCCCAGGAGAATCACTGGTCATTGCTCCAAACCCCGTATCAGCTGGCCCAATAACCATCAGCCTAAAGACAATCACAAGTGGACAGGCTAATTGGCAACTTATTGACAGCAGAGGAACCCTACAGCAACGCGGCAACTTTCGTACCAATATAGGAATGCAAAAACAAGTATTGGATATCACTGACTTGCCAGCAGGCCTGTATTTTATTCAATTACAACTAGAAGATCGTCAGACTGTTCGCAAGTTGATCGTTCATTAGATAATTCCCAAACACGCTTTAAAACAGGGGGCAGAACAACCATTGTCGTTCTGCCCCCTGAATTTAGAAGATGGTTTCCACCATCCAACCTTCATGACATTTCGATGCTCCTGCCTACAAGCCAAAAGCAGCTTTAACCTGATCAACATAATCAAGTTTTTCCCAGGTAAAGGTCTCTACTTCTATATTTTTTACTTCGCCGGAACCACTGACCATACGGACTGTTTTGGTTTCGGAATCGCGCCCCATGTGACCATAAGCTGCGGTTTCACTGTAAATAGGTGTACGCAACTTTAGACGATTTTCGATAGCATAAGGACGCATATCAAAAATTGCGTTAACCTTATTAGCAATCTCGCTATCACTCATCTCTACTTTGGCAGTACCATAGGTATTGATATAGATATTGGTGGGCTTAGCAACGCCAATCGCATAAGAAACCTGCACCAGAATCTCATCACAAACGCCAGCAGCTACCATATTCTTGGCTATATGACGAGTAGCGTAGGCCGCAGAGCGATCTACCTTCGAAGGATCTTTTCCTGAGAATGCGCCACCACCGTGTGCCCCCTTACCACCGTAAGTGTCAACGATGATTTTACGCCCCGTCAAACCAGTATCCCCGTGAGGGCCACCAATCACAAACTTACCTGTTGGGTTAACGTGATAGGTTATTTCATCGGTGAAAAGGGCTTGTAATTCAGGCTTCAACTGTGCCTTCACTCTAGGGACAACGATATTGATGACATCCTCCCGGATTTTCGCCAACATCTTTTCGTCTTCACCGAAAGGATCATGCTGGGTAGAAACCACAATCGAGTCGATACGCTGAGGCTGGTGGTCATCGCTGTACTCTATGGTTACCTGCGACTTGCTATCGGGGCGTAAATAGGTCATTTCTGAACCTCCTTTACGGATAGCCGCCAGTTCCTGCAAGATCTTGTGAGAAAGATCCAATGCCAACGGCATATAGTTCTCTGTTTCGTTGGTGGCGTAACCAAACATCATACCCTGGTCACCGGCCCCCTGATCTTCAGGGTTTTGGCGTTCTACGCCCTGGTTAATATCGGGTGACTGCTCGTGAATAGCTGATAGTACACCACAGCTGTTGGCCTCAAACATATACTCCGACTTGGTGTAGCCGATGCGTTGAATGACGTCGCGAGCGATCTGCTGCACATCTAGGTAAACATTGGATTTAACTTCACCTGCAAGCACGACCTGGCCAGTGGTTACCAATGTTTCACAAGCCACTTTGGATTGTGGATCAAAAGCAATAAAGTGATCGACTAAAGCATCGGAAATCTGATCTGCAACTTTATCGGGATGTCCTTCGGAAACAGATTCTGAAGTAAAGAGGTAAGGCATATTCTGATATTTTCTTTCGCTTACAATGGTCCGGAGGGTGATGTCCTTGTTCCGGGCGCCGCAAAAATATAAATTATTTACGGACAATAACAGTTAAGGACCAGCTATGTTCTATCATAAAAAAAGAAGCTTATTAATTCCTAATATTTAGGAAAAAAGTTATATTTGCTAACCTTATTTTTATAGCCACATACTTTATCAAAGTTTTAGCTTTAGCTTTTACTTCCCTTATCAAGAAGTAGTACCCTTCCTAATCACTTAGGGTTTTAGTGGTATACAACATTGTCCAATCGTCTAATCCACTGTCAGCCAGGCTGATACAGTATTGTCATTACTGGTATTTTGCGGTACCTTTTCAATACTGGTTTTTGAATTATTGCACTGAGACGACTTCAAAAGGACGATTTATGATTAAACTACACAACGCCCCTCGCTTGGCTGGTTGCCAATGCCTCCTTTTTTCTATTCCATTACCTCATCGAGACAAGAACTACTTGTCAGCCTTTCTATTCCTCGCTTTAAGTTTTTTAAGTTATTTCCAAGCCAATGCTCAAATTGGGTGTATTGGAGACATAAACCTTACCCTTGACGAGAATTGTGGCGCGCTGGTCTCACCCGATATGATCCTGACAGGTGATTATTCAACGGCAGACCTTATTGAAATCACCATTGACGGCGAAGCAACCGATTATCTTACGGGTTGCGGTACACACACTTACAGTGTGGATACCTACCTTAACGATGAATTACTCTTTAGCTGCTGGGGCGAAATCCTGGCCGAAGACAAGACACCACCAGTACTTACTTGTCCGGAAGGAACCGGCGAAGCGGTGCTCCTTAACGATATGCAAGTCTTTCGCGGTGAGTTGTTTATCGATTCTCCCTCTTTCAGCCCTGCTTCACAAAGTTGTTATCAAGAAATAGAACCGCCCCTACCTAATGGCGATCGCTACTACAACGTACATACCTTTACCATTACTTCATCCGACATCTACACCTTCATTGGTGCAGCAGAATATGATGGTCTAATTGGCCTTTATCAAGGTGACTTCATTCCTGAAAATCCTTGTCAAAATTTAATTGCTCAATCCGACAACACTTTTAGTGGTAGTGTAGACGATTTTGATCCTATTGTTCCCAACATCAACCCTTCTTTTCGACTAAGTCTTAACCTCCAAATCAACCGGACTTATACCCTTGTTTGGACTAGCAGAGAACCTGTAGGAACTGGAGGCTATGGTATTGCCATTTTTGCAGATAACAATGGAAGGGTGACCAACCTCAGCAAATCACAAGTGCAACTAGCTGCTGAACTTATTTGCCTTGACATTGAAGATGTCGTTCTAACAAATACCTATGTTTATAGCCTCTATGCTGATGGAAATCTGATTCTTGACTACGACGACCCTTACCGCATCCCGCAGGCCATTCGCAATAAACTCAACTTCACCGGATTCCCAGAAGTAACAGACAACTGTGGAGATATGCTCGTTACCGTTTATGATGATCTAGAAGAAGACGGAGATTGCGGAGACTGGACAATCACCAGACACTTCAGTATTGCAGACCGGTACAACTCCAACTGTGAAGACCCTGCACTAGTCGTTGAATGCACCCAAATTATCACTGTTCGCAAGCCTACATTAAACGACATTGCGCTTCCTCCCTTCACTTCAATCATGGAATGCGACGAAGGTTTCCCTACCGATGGCGACCAAGGAGGACCAGATGACAACCCCTCGCCAGAATATGCAGGTTTTCCTTACTTGAGTACCGGAATTAATTTTTATAACCTTGATCAGAGTGTGTGTAATATCGGTGCTTCCTATTCTGACGAGCCACGTATTGTTACCTGCCCCGGCACCTACCATTTCCGTAGAGAATGGACCATTATTGACTGGTGTGATCCAGGTAATCCCATTATTTACAATCAAATCATATCAGTTGGCGACTATACAGGCCCTGTTATAGCTTACGATATTCCTGATTATGATCACGATGGCGAACCAGATGAATATTACCAATTCTCCACTTCGCCAGCAAGTTGCTTAGCCAATATCGTTGTTCCCACACCAATTGTGAGTGATGGGAATGGCTGCTCAGGTATCCAGAATATCCAGGCCCAGATAAATGATGCCGAAGGCAACTACGTTTGGAGTGGCACAACCAGTACACTTGTACAGCTGCAAATCGGTGATTATGACCTTATGTACTGTGCAACTGATGAATGTGGCAACGAAAACTGCTCAGAGGTTATCCTGGAAGTGAGAGACCGCATTGCACCTACTGCCGCCTGTACTAATGCAATAATTGTTTCTCTCGGAGGTGGGGATATCAATAACGGAGAATACGGCCATGCCAGCCTCAGTGCTGAAGACCTCAACGAAGGCTCCTCTGATCATTGCAGCGACATTAGCCTGGCCATTCGCAGAGACGAAGACACCGCCTGGACGGACGCCGTAGATTTTTCTTGCGAAGACATTGGTGAAACAATCAAAATCCACTTGCTGGTAACCGATACTGCTCAGAATACCAACACTTGCTGGCTGGAGGTCATCCCTGAAGATAAATTAAACCCGCATTGTACTGCGCCTCAAGATGTTTCACTGAGTTGTGTAGAACTGCCACTGAGTTTCCCCGGAGATATTGGCATCGCCTATCTCAGTGATTTTGCCGCAACTTCTACCATGATGACAAGTATCTTTGGCGGTGCCACTGGCAACGACAATTGCGCTGTGGACACCATCGTGGAAAGAACGCCAAACATCAGTATCAATGAATGCGGATGGGGTACAATTACCCGTCGTTTTGAAGCCTGGCAATTACGTCCCCAAGGAGACGCAAACGACAACGGAGTCATTGATATTTCGGAAGTTTTCCGCTCGACCAATAGTTGTCAGCAAGTTATTACCATTACCGAGGTTCACCAATTTACTATTGACTTCCCTGAAGATGCAGATGCAGATTGTGGCGACCCTATTGTTCCTACTATTATTACGGAAGCGCTCGGCTGTGATGTCCTTTCGGTCAATATTAGCGACCCTGTTATTTTTGCTGCTNCTGGGGATGAGTGTTACAAATACTCACTGACCTACGATGTAATTAATTGGTGTTTGTGGGATGGCGAATACGAAGGCTACACCCTCGACCGAATGACGGAAGATGATGGCGAAGCCCTACCGCAGGATCGTGCAGTAGAAGGCAATGAACGTCCTGTTGTTCGTTACAATAACGTAACCGGACTGGTTATTGACCGTAAACACAATGACCGTGACGGAGACTCTCAATTGAGCAATACCTCGCCTACGCTCGCCAATTATGGACGATACATCTACACCCAATTCATAAAAGTTTATGATACAGCTACGCCTGTTGTGTCAGTAGGCTACTTTGGCGGCCCCACAGATGCCTCTCCTGATTTGGCCGTTGGCCAATTCGCAGACGTTTTCGGCAACTGTACGGCCCCTGTAAGTATTCCATTCTCCGTTACCGATGAATGCGAATTATTTGACGGTGACGGCAACTTGGTGATCAGTTTAGTGGATGCATCTATAGACGCATTTGCAGTAGACGCCAATAATGATGGCGTCATACAGTCTACAGAATTCGTAGCAGACGAAACTGCGCTGCCATTAATAACGGACAACGAGGATGGTACTTTTGATTTCAATGGTGAGTTCCCTATCATTCCTTCCGATCTGGGTGAGAACGTATTCCATGCCTTACGGGTACTTTTTGAAGATGGCTGCGGTAACCAAACCAGTAAAACCATTCTCTTCGATGTCATTGATGAAAAAGGGCCAGCTCCCATTTGTATCAACGGATTAACGGTAACGCTGATGCCACAAGTTGACGGCGGTTGTGCCATGAGTATTTGGGCATCAGATTTTGCTGGTTCTGCTATTTACGACTGCACAGGTCAAGGGCCTTTAGAAGACGATGGCTTACGCGAAGTAAACAGCTATGCTATTTATCGGGCCAGCACCGTTCAGGCAGACCCTGAATTTGTGCCTAACCCTGCGGATAATGGCTTGGTACTTACCTCAAATGATGAAACAACTACTGTTGTCTATGTTTATGCCTTTGACCAAGAGGGCAACTACGACTATTGTGAAACCTACATCCAGGTGCAAGAGCATAGCGACTGTGGAGCTGTAACCGGCACCATCTCTGGCTTGATAACTACCGAAAATGCAGAAGGCATTGAAGGCGTAGAGGTCAACATAAGTGGTAATTACTCACAAGCTACCGTGACCACAGCTGCTGGAATGTACAGCTTTACCAACCTGGAAACAGGGATCGATGTATCGGTGATTCCTTACTTGAATGCCAACCCGTCCAATGGTGTTACTACTTTTGACCTGGTGCTCATTAGCAAGCATATCCTGGGGATTCGGATGCTCGACAGCCCTTACAAAATGATTGCAGCAGATGTCAACAAATCGGAAAGTATCTCTACGCTGGATTTGATTCAAATCCGTAAACTGGTACTACAGATCAATACCGAGTTTCCCAACAATACAAGCTGGCGTTTCATTCCTGGTGACTATTCTTTTCCGGAAGCCAACAACCCTTGGCTGGAGTTTTTCCCTGAGGTCACTAACCACAATAACATTGGAGAAGAAGTATTGGCCAATTTTGTTGGTGTAAAAGTTGGTGATGTCAATCAAAGTGTGCTCGCCAATGCCCACGCTCAACAAGATCGTTCCTTAGACGGCAAGGTCAATTTTTCGCTAACGGATCAGGTTTTACTTGCCGGGGAGGAATACCCTGTTGTCTTTCGGAATGAAAGCGATGAGCCTTTAGATGGATGGCAAATGGCATTATCACTAGATGGTGTAACAATCGTGGACATGACCTATAACCTGGCTCAAGAAGAAAACTTCAACTACGCTCCTACGGAAGACAACTTACTGTTGGCCTCTTGGCACCAAATGGGTGTTGCTTCTATGGACAAGAATGGTGAACAAGTTTTCTTTACGTTAATGCTGAAAGCAGAAGAAGATATTAAGTTGAGTGATGCCCTTGGTATCCGTGAATCGAGGAGCCTCAACCCAGAAGCTTATCGTGCGGAAGAGCTTCTTAGTCTGGGCTTGAATTTCACCAGCGAAGCTGCTGCTTCGTTTTCATTGGAACAAAATACACCCAACCCATTTCGGACATCGAGCCAGATCGGATTTACACTTACACAAGAGGAGGATATCACCTTTAGTGTACAAAACGTACAAGGACAGGTCATCTACCAAATCCAGGGCAAGTATGCTGCTGGCGAACATTTGGTAGCGCTGAACCGTCAGCTACTCGGGAATGCACAAGGCGTACTCAGTTATACCCTATCCACAGCGGATGCGTCGTTGACCAAAAAGATGGTGTTGCTTCCTTAAGAACATAAAAAGTATTGGATTTTGCGAACTAGCGTTCTTGGGCACCCTCTGTTGCCTGAGAGCGCTTTTCTTTTGATGCGCAGGCCTTTAGGCCGGAGCTCGGGGCGCGGAGCGACCAAGGGCGAAGGATGGAAGTGGTTCCGCTCCTTAGGGTCGGGTTTAAAACCCGACCCTAAGGAGCGGAAAGAGCGGACAGCCTGGTACCGATCCCGACTGCATCAGTCGGGAGATGGTACGGCCCATAATAGTTGCCCAAGAAATCGTAACTTTGCAGGAAGACCATTTTGCAGCCCGAACAAAAGCCTTCTTCCTATGAAAAAACACCTCCTCTTCGCTAGTTCTATCCTCCTATCTACACTCTTTCTCTCCAAACTTAATGCCCAAGACTTCCCGGCCTATTCTCCTGTTCTCAGTGAAATTGGCACCTTGGAAAGTGCGCGAGACCCCAAATGTCATGCTACGGCTTCACGACTGGAAGATTTTCTTTATGGCACGCCCCTATCGTTTGGCGCGCGTAAAGAGCGCATCAATTTTCAGCAAAGCCTGGTTCAGAATATTTGGATGGCTTACACCAACGCCAAGGAAGAAAATCCTGACAGCGAAGAGTTGAACCTTTTCAAAGCTGTAGTAGCTCAGCGGCTGGCTTTTCGGGAAGATGACAAAGGGGTAGAATTGCTCCTACCCAGTGGGCAAAAAATGCAGATTACAGCCAGGGATTATCGGCAATACAGCTCTATTGCCTATGCCTATCGTGCTATTCTGGCGGTACAACAATCCTGTGTAATGGCTGATCAGAAGCTGGCTTCTCTGGAAGGGAGTACCTTAGAATATTTTAAAAAAATCATTGACATTTCTGTTTTGGGTTTATTACAACAAGCAGACCAAATTGCCCGCCGAAACAATAGCCACCAGATTGAAGACGCCCATTTACTGGAAGCTGCTGCTAAGTGGTCATTCCCTGTGGTAGAGATCAGCCCAATGCTAGGTGGTTCGTCCATAAAACCATCTGCATTTATCTATCCATTGGTGGAACAAAAACTAGCCGCCTACCAAGCCTACAACCAGATTAGCCAAGCTGTATTCTTACGTAATGTGCAGGTTTACTTTTCAAAAATGCCCTGGCCTGTAACGACGGAGGAGTCGAACGAGCTGAAGAATTATTTCACAGAAATGCTGGTCGCTTTCAGCGGTGAAGTACTCCTGCATTCACAAACCTTGGCACAAACAGCGGGCAGAAGTAATATCCGTTACGAAGACGTGTACCGAGCAGTACAGGACTATTTACCTCATAGCGTCAATCCGTTTGAAGATGTAGATTATTTTCCTCGCTTGGCTCCGACGAACAACACAGTTATCCAAGCTTATGACCTGGATGCTTTTCGGGACAGCGGCCTGCACTGGCAGTACTTAAAGTTTGCGCTGGACGACCAAGGGGAAGCCTTGAAATTACTGCCCGACCCCTTTGCTTTGGAGATGCTTGTGGAAGGTATTGCCCAGTTTGCGGTACTGATTTTCCGGGTAGCTGGTGAAGATGCAAAAGCACAAAACCAGGAACGGCTGGCTATCGCTAACCTCAATGAGGCTTTCCTTAAATTCAAAGCCAATCTACAACAATACGAAGCCCTACCTCCTCCCAGTAAAGAAGCACCACAAATGGCATCAGCTCAAAACCGAGCACCGATCAATACCGATCAGCTTTTTGTAGAAGTAGGTCATCAAATGGGTGTAAATTTTGAGCACCGTAACTCTGATTGGCTCAGTAGGTTGATCCGTGGCTATGTGGTAAAAGAAGACGAAAACCTGGCGCGGTTATCTATTCCTCCCGCATTTGGTGGTGGTGGTGTAGCCGCAGAAGATATAGACGGTGATGGCTGGGATGACTTGCTACTACTGGGTGGCCAGGGCTGTACCTTGTATCGCAATGACGAAGGAAAATCATTTACCCCGATGACAGAAACCGCTGGCATTAACTGGCAGCGAGCTGATGGTACTTATCCAGAGCCTCGGCAACCATTGATCGCAGACTTTAATAATGATGGGAAACAGGATATCCTGATCATCTATGCCGATGATCAGCACCGGCTTTTCCAGAATGAAGGCAACTGGCAATTTACCGACCAGACCGCAAAAGCCCAACTAGGGGGAGCAGATTTAATTGCAGGCCCTGCAACCGTCATTGACTATGACCGTGACGGATTACTAGACATCTATATTGGCTACTTTGGTAATTACCTAAAAGGCGAGTTACCAACCTTGAAACGCCACAACACCAATGGCAGCCCAAACAAACTATACCGCAACCTGGGAAATTTCCGTTTTGTGGATGCTTCTGCCGGTTCTGGTGTTGAAAACCAAGGGTGGACACAGGCCGTAGGCCATACAGACATTAATGGTGACGGCTGGCAGGATTTGATAGCAGGCAACGACTTTGGCATCAACTCCTACTACCTTAATAATCAAGATGGTACCTTCACCGACATCAGTAATCAGATTGGCACCGACAAGCCCAGCTACACCATGAATGTAGGGGTTGGCGACATCAATGGAGACCTGGCTCCTGACTTTTACATTTCCAATATTGTGGTCATGGAAAAAGACGACAAGTATGTGCTTCCTAATGAAGACACCAGGGCACATTTTGATGCCAAATCATTGGCGACCATGCGCGTAGTGGAAGCCAATGATTTGTTTGTATCCAACAAAGCAAACGGTGCTACGCCTGTCTTTGAACAAGCGACAAACATTGGGCGTGGATACAGCTCTACAGGCTGGTCATGGGATGCTGATTTCTTTGATTATGACAATGATTCCGACCTGGATTTGTATTGTTTGACAGGTATGAACCAGTACAGTGTTTATAGTGCAGAAAACCCCTACTACACCTCCCCTGACGGTGCTGAAGTAGATGTTACTTTTGCGACCAGTTCTGCGGAAAACAACATCCTTTTTGAAAACACCGCAGGTACTTTACAGGTTGCTACTATTCCCGGAGAATTGGCCTACTCAGGTACTTCGCGTTCCGCAGCCTATTTTGACTTTGACAAAGACGGAGATTTGGACATTATCGTTAACGAATACCAGGGACGTGCCCGACTATTTCGCAACCAGGCTGAACGCAATCAATATCATTGGGTATCCCTAAGGCTTCACACCACAAAAGAGGGCATCAATCGGGACGCTATTGGAGCGCAGGTAATCCTAACACTGCCCGATGGAAGGCAACTTTGGCGAGAGGTACACAGTACAGACGGATACCTTTCGGTGCATCCTAAAACCCTGCATTTTGGGCTTGGTGAAGCTACAAGATTTGAGCTAGAAATTGTTTGGCCTGATGGGCAAAAAGAAAAAAGATCTGATTTGGGAATAGACAAATTCTATCAAATATTACAAAAATAACATTTGATTACCCTTGAACCCGGAAAATCTTACTACTTTTATTGTGATTTCCCCCCTAAAACAAATCTGGCAATTAGAATTAAAGTAGACAGCTGTACTCGTTTTATACTAAAACAGTAGGCATTGTCTCTATAATATATTTTACAAAATTATTCATCTCATAAATTATTAACCCATATGAAGACAGCTAATAAACTGCGCCTATTAGGAATGCTAGCTTGCTGCCTAATTGGACAATCAATTTTTGCGCAGTCACCAATCGTCAAAGACATTGACGTCCAGGCTGACCAGACGCAATTGACCATGAACGAAACAGCTGCCAGTACTTACCTGGTGCAGATTTCTGGTCCAAATGCTTACCACACTCAGTTTGAAGTAGCAAATACTTCAGATATTCGTCTAAGCCCACAAAAAGCAGATGGTACTGCTTTTTCGAATGGTTCTTATAAAGTAAGTATCACTCCTACTTTTCAGTTGTCTGCAGAGCACCAGCAGAACATGATGGAAATGCGTCAAAAAGGTGATACTGAAGCAATCAACCAATACCTAATAGACCATCAACTACCTACGAGTCTTGATGTTTACACCATCAACTTCGGTGTACAGGATGGTAAGTTTGTAGCACCTGGTCGTCATGAGGGTGATATGCCTCCTCCAACGATGTTTGGCAAGCGTACCGATTTTAGTTCTTCAGATGCTATTTACGCTTCTGTAAACTATTTCGAGACTGATCTTTATGCACAAACTATTGACAATTCTCTTTTAGAAGAAGAAGATATGCAGGTTTTTGCTACCGATGTAATTGTTCAGGGTAGCCTTTGTGTAGGTATTGACTGTAACTCAAGTGAAAGTTTTGGATTTGATACACAACGCTTCAAAGAAAACAACCTGCGCGTTCATTTTGATGATACAAGTGCTTCTGCCAGCTTCCCTAGTAATGATTGGCGCATCACCATTAATGACTCAGACAATGGCGGATCTAACTATTTTGCTGTCCAAGATGCAACTGGTGGTACTACTCCGTTCAGAGTAGAAGCTGGTGCAGGTAACAATGCACTACACGTTGACGCAAGTGGTGGTAATATTGGTATGGGAACAGCTTCTCCTGTGGTAGAACTTCATGTTACCGACGGAGACTCTCCAACCATGCGACTAGAACAAAATGGCTCTAGTGGTTTCACCTCTCAAACTTGGGATATTGCCGGTAACGAAACGAACTTTTTCGTACGTGACGTAACGAATGGCTCTAAATTGCCTTTCAAGATTAAGCCTGGAGCGCCTGACAATTCGCTATTTGTTGCTGCAAATGGCGATATTGGTCTAGGAACACAAACTCCTTCTGAAGCCCTACACGTGAAGTCTGGTAATGTTCGAGTAGAAGCTGGTAACTTAACGATGGATGCAGGTAATGCGACCATCAATGGTAATACCATCATAAATGGTAATGCACGTTATGCGCTTACTAATCGTGCCAACTTCCTGGGTGCAGGCAATGCGACTGTTTTACAGGTAGATGGTATCAACAATCGGGTAGGTATTGGTAAAGGTAGCCCTGACCACTTGTTGGAATTAGCTGCCGATGATGCAGTGAAGCCCGGTGGTGGTAGTTGGTCTGCTCCTTCTGATCGTCGTTTAAAGACTGGCATCAAGGACTTCGAAGATGGTTTAGCGCAAGTGATGGCTATTCGCCCGGTGCGCTACCACTACAATGGTAAAATGGACATGCCTACTGACCAGGAATTCATTGGCTTAATTGCCCAAGAGGTTCGGGAGGTCGCTCCTTATACTGTAAAAGTTACGGAAGGCAGTGAAGAAGGCTATCTCTTCGTAGACGGTACACCTCTTACTTATATATTGATCAATGCTGTTCAAGAACAACAAGCGATCATTGATAACCAGGATGAGCGCATCAACGAGCTAGAAGCTCAATTGAGTGAAGTAGCTCAGCTGCGTCAGGAAGTAGCCGAATTGGCTAAAGTACTGAAGGCTCAAGTCACTGAGCAGAATGCCGACACACAAAGTCAGAACGTTTCTGAAAAGCGCTAGGCTATCTTATTTCAAAAATCAAACGCAAATAATAAAATGAAGAATATAAAATTATTGTTGCTTCTGGTTGCTAGCTGCTCGCTTCAGCTAACTTGGGCACAAAACGCAGAGCTTAATAACGGCCGTGACAAAGAGGTTAAGCAGCCACAAGCTACTGACAAAACGGAAACGCCTGCCAGCAGTGACGTATTCAAAGGCAGTGATCAGGATATCCCTGGAAGCCTGAATCGTTCTGCAGTGGAGGAAGCCACTACTGTTTTTCCAGCAGATTTTGATGAACTGAAAGAGGAACTTTATGTTTCTTCTTCACCTCGTCAGGTTATTGAAAAACTGAATGCACTGACTGCTCAGATGGAAGTCTTGATGACTGCTAATGAAGAGTTGCGTCGTGAAAATGAAGTTATCCGCAAAAGCCTTAACAGCTGCTGCGAAGCTTCTAACCTAGATGCCAATGATGCCTACCTGTTGCAGAATGCACCAAATCCAGTGGTAGACAATTCTACCATCCGTTATTACGTACCGGAAAACATGACGGACGCTCGTGTGGAGATTTCGGACCTGAAGGGCATTGTTCTTCAGACTTACGAGATTCAGGAAATGGGACTCAGCAACCTACGGTTGGATACCCAATCACTGGCCACCGGCAACTATGTTTACAGCCTTTATGTAGACGGCAACATTGTCGACTCTCGTATCATGGTGGTAACCAAGTAATTACAACTTGCATAGAGGCGTTTTCAATAGCGCCTTTGAACAAAATAGTATAAAATAAGTCAAGCCGCTTCCTAAAATTAGGAAGCGGCTTTCTTATTTTTGCGCCTCCTCCCCTATTCAAACTAAACTAACAAGCTTTAAGTAAGATGCAACAACCTCAAGCGTGGTGGAATCAGCTAGAAGACCAATGGAAATTAGCTTTTAGCCAAGCTGTTTTTCATGCAAGAACAGTCTACACTCCTACTGATGCAGAAATTCTTGACCTTTGGACCATGCCTGTTTTACGTTTTGCAAGTCCTGGTTCAGAAAACCCTAACATGGGCTTTGATCTTACCAACCTAAGCGGCCTCAAAGGCTTTAAAGGCCTCGAATTACTCTTTGTTATTCACCATAAAATCACCACCCTTGAGGAGATTTCAACCTTGACTCAACTTAAGCAATTGGTCGTTTATAATAACAAGATAGAAAGCCTTTCCGGGGTAGAAAAAATGCTAAATCTGGAGAAATTATTTATTCATAAAAATAAAATTTCATCCATTGCAGAAGTAGCACTTCTGAGCCATTTACAGGAAATTTCCTGCTTTAAAAACCCTTTAAAATCGCTTGAAGGGCTAGATGTTCGTCATCAGCCCAAACTCCAATCCATCCTGGCTTTTCCTAATGAGCACCTCTCTGAAACAGAAATAGAAAGGGCTGAAAAAGCCACCGGACTAAGCCTCGAAAAGGGAACCCGACGCTAATCAATTTTCATGATTTAAACATTGAAGTTTGATAGGATAAGGTGTTCATTTAAAACATTTTAAATTCAGTCGCTTAAATAATTGTATATCCTGTCATATTTGGCTAGCTTTGGGAGAATTTTTGAATGCGAGTTCCTCCTGTTCTTTTGAATAGATTTCCGCAGTTTTATAAAGAGACCTAAAAAAGGGCTTCGGCCTAACACCGTTTTTTTGAGCTTAGGCCCTGTCACCAGGCCCCTATTCGTGTAACAAATTATAATCGACCATGAAACAACTTTTACAGTTTCCCACTGTGCCTCGCCGTATTGGTATTCTATGCCAAAAAACCTTCGTGCTAGGTATAGTTCTCCTCGCAAGCATCCTCTTTGTAGAGGCTCAAGTTCCTAAAGTAGCCTTTGTCGGAGGTACTCGTAGTAGTAGTCCTGACGGCTTTTCTTTCGTAGCGGGCGAAGCGATACCTGATACGGAAACCATCTACTTCACCGATGAGGAATACAGGAGCAGCTGTACTGCTGGTGGCAGCAATGGACAGTTTCATTTCGATGCCACCTGTGCTGGTATTGGTGAAGCACTCCTTACTTATACTCCTCCAGCAGGTGGATTGATGGAAGGTGAAGTAGTTTTCGTCAGTGAAACCGGCACTAACACATTCACCGTTACGGGTGCTGGAGGTTCGATAGCCCACTCGGGTGGAAACTTTGGTATTGCTGCCTCAGATGCTTTGCATGCTTTCAGCTCCAGCGTTCCCGGCAATCCTACTTCGAATGTCGATGAAATTTACTCTACATTAGTCTTTACCAATACGTTTGACGGAGGGGTGGGATCAGGAGACGACCCTAGCGGACAGCATCCCAATGCTGTAATTATCTTTTTAAACGCGAGCGACGGAGAATACGATCCTGCCAAACGTAACCTACCTACAGATGCCAGCGATATTGAAGATGTAGCCACGAACTGGAACATTACAGCTTCTACAAATTTAGCTTTGTCAACAACGCCTTTCACTGGTGGAGTAACTTTAGGGGCTGCTGGCCCTACGGTCACCTTCACCGCTCCTGCTGATCTGTGTATCGACGCGGGCGTACAAAATAACCTTGGTGGCGGCACACCAACAGGTGGCACTTACAGTGGTCCTGGTGTATCCGATGATGGTAATGGCATGACCTACGATTTTGATCCTGCTGCTGCGGGTGTAGGAACCCATACCATCACCTATACCTTTACAGATGGTAGCGGTACTGGCATGGCGACGGACGATGTAGAAGTATTCGCTTTACCTAATGTTACCTTCACTGCACCTGCTGACCTCTGTGTTAATGCTGGCGTCCAAGCTGGCCTTGGTACCGGCACCCCAACAGGCGGTGTCTACAGCGGTACAGGTGTTACCGACAATGGAAACGGTATGACGTATTCCTTTGACCCTGCTGCGGCGGGTGTAGGAACGCACACCCTTACTTATACCTTCACGGATGGAAATGGCTGTACCAACAGCGCCAGTGATGATGTAGAAGTATTAGCAATTCCTGTCATCAATAGTACGCCTGATTTTGGAGCCGTATGTGCAAACTTTTCCTCTAATGGATTTGGAAACTTTACCCCTACTGGCGGAACTTACAGCGGACCTGGTGTAACCGACGACGGTAATGGCATGACTTTTACCTTTGATGCCAGTATGGCTGCAATAGGGAACAATGATATAATGTACACCGTTACGGTGAACGGCTGTTCAGCAACTAGTATCTCCAATTTCACGGTGAATGCCCTTCCTAACGTAACCTTCACTGCCCCCGCTGACTTATGCCTTGATGCGGGTGTCCAAAATGGCCTCGGTGGTGGTACTCCAACAGGAGGTACATATTCAGGTGCAGGTGTTACCGATGATGGCAACGGCATGACTTATTCCTTTGACCCTGCTAGCGCAGGTGTTGGCACCCATACTCTTACCTATACTTTCACTGATGGTAATGGTTGTACTAANAATGCTACTGATGACGTAGAAGTATTCGCTTTACCCACCGTTACCATGACCGTTACTGGTACAGGAACCTGTATCACAGCAGGTGTTCAGGCCGGTAGATCAGGCGGCACGCCAACAGGCGGTGTATATAGTGGTACCGGAGTTACGGATGACGGCAATGGTATGACTTATTCCTTTGATCCAGCTGCCGCAGGTATTGGAAGTCATACTGTTACCTACACCTTTACAGATGGGAATAGTTGTACTAATAGTGCTTCTGACGACGAATCAGTATTTGCGCCAGGTGTGGCCAATTTCACTGCTCCAGCAGACCTATGTATTGACGCAGGTGTTCAAGCTGGCCTTGGAGGTGGTACTCCAACAGGAGGTATATACTCAGGTGCAGGTGTTACCGATGATGGTAACGGCATGACCTATAGTTTTAATCCTTCAGTAGCTGGCGTAGGAACAACTACGATAACTTATACCGTAGGCGGAGGAGCCTGTGCAGGCTTAGCGATGGATGATATAGAAGTATTTGCATTACCTAATGTTGCATTTACTGCCACCGGCACCGGTACTTGTTTAGATGCAGGTATTCAACTCGCCCAAGATGGCGGATCTCCTGCTGGTGGTGTATATAGTGGCGCTGGTGTAACAGATGATGGCAATGGCATGACCTACTCCTTTGACCCAGCTAGTGCTGGCGTAGGTGTTCATCCTATCATGTATTCTGTTACAGATGCCAATGGTTGTTCGAACATGGCCAACCTTAACCGTGAAGTATTTGCCTTACCAAATGTAAGCTTTACGATTACTGGCGCTGGCTCTGGCACTTGTATTAATGCAGGTGTATTAACTAATTTATCAGGAGGCAGTCCACCTGATGGCTCCGTTAATGGCGACATTGCTCTATACAGTGGCCCCGGTGTAACGGATAATGGTAACGGCACTTTTGATTTTGATCCGGCTAGTGCAGGTGTTGGTGTGCATACACTTACCTATACCTATACCGATGATAATAGCTGTGAGAACTCTGCCGATGCTACTTTTGAAGTATTCCCTATTCCTGTTGTCGCCTTTACCGCACTCGCTGATATCTGTTTAAATGCAGGTGTACAAACGAGTGTAGGAGGTGGAACGCCAACAGGTGGCATATACAGTGGACCTGGTGTTACCGATGACGGTAATGGCATGACCTATTCCTTTGACCCAGCAGCAGCTGGTGTGGGTACGCATACCATTACTTATGACTACACGGATCCCAATGGTTGCTCAGCAGGCATGGTGACTAGTGATGATGTAGAAGTTTTTGCTCCTACTGCTATCAATCTTACACCTGATATTGGAGCGGTTTGCGCCGACTTCATGTCCAATGGATTTGGAAATGCTACTCCCGCAGGCGGTGTTTATAGCGGTCCTGGTGTAGTATCCACTGATAACGGTGGTGCTTCTTTTACCTTTGATGCCAGTATGGCTGCCATTGGTAACAATCAAATTACGTATACGCTGATCGACGCTAACGGCTGTTCGTCAACTGCGGTAACTAATATTACGGTAAACGCGCTTCCAACCGTCGCCTTCACTGCTCCTGCCGACCTATGTGTTGATGCTGGCGTACAAGCTGGTCTCGGTGGCGGCACGCCTCCACAGGGTACGGTCGCAGGTGACATGGGTGTTTATAGTGGTACTGGTGTTACAGATGACGGCAACGGGATGACCTACAGCTTTGATCCGGCGATTGCAGGAGTAGGCGTACATACGCTTACCTATACTTATACTGATGAAAACGGCTGTACGAATAGTGCCAATGACGATATAGAAGTATTTGCTTTACCAACGGTAACCTTTACGGCTCCTGCTGATATTTGTGTTGATGCTGGCGTACAAGCTGGTCTTGGCAGCGGCACGCCAACGGGTGGCGTCTACAGTGGTCCTGGCGTCACCGACGACGGCAACGGCATGACCTANAGTTTTGATCCGGCAGCAGCTGGGNTAGGNACCCATACCATCACTTACAACTTTACNGATGGTAACGGCTGTAGCGGTAGNGCATCAGACGATNTTGAAGTCTTTGATTTGCCTACAGTAAGTTTATCTACAGCACTCTACTATTGTGTNGATGCGCCTATACAGGCAATCACGCTTTTGGGTGGTTCTCCTACTGGCGGTGTTTACAGCGGTCCTGGCGTTACCGATAATGGTCAGGGAACAGGATATTTCCTTGATCCTACGGTTGCTGGCCCTGGAACGATTACCATTACTTACACCATTACNGATGCGAATGGCTGTAGCAATTCAGCTACCAGCGATATCGACATTACAGACTGTGAATTCGAACTCACCGATCCTTGTGCGTGTCTGGACAATGCGACGATCATCGACGTAGATGCTGGTACCGGTGGCGATGACGGACAGTTCTCAGAACTCGTTTCCGTTACTAATGCCAACGGTACCTTGCCTGCTGGCCAAACTTGGACGGTAGTTGGTGCCACAGGTGCTTTTGATGCTTATAATGTACCAGCTATTGGTCTCCAGAGTTTAGGCGCTCCTATAGCTAGTGATGGTTCTGTTACCTTAACTTACAATGCTGGACTTGGCACTTACGAAATACCCTTTGTGCATGTTGATGCAATGGGCTACACCATGATGATTGAAGGACCTTTTGGTGCTGGCAGTCCTGCGAATGTTACCTTAACGGTGAGCAACAACTGCCAATACCCTAATCCGGTATTTGATCCTGCCCTTCCATCCATCATTCAGGATGATGACCCTGTGATTGTATTTGGAGCTACCGATACGAATGGCGGTACTGCTGATGCTATTAGCTTCAATGTTGATGGCGGCCCGACAGAGACAGAGTTTGACCCATCTATTTACACCGAAGGTCTACACACTGTGGTGATGACCTTTGACGGTGCCGATGATGGCAACGGTGGCATATCTCCTGATGGCGGCACGACGCCTGCCTCACCTGGCTGTACTCAGCAAGTAGTGCAGGTTGTAGAAGTTGTGATCTGTGATGCGCCAGTACTAACCTGTCCAGCGAATAACTTCGGTTTACCTCCTGGCTGTAATGTAACGGTACCTGCTCCTGCTGGACCAACGGACTTCAACGTAGCCGGTGGCATGACCCCTAACCNNGCTTGGCCGACNGTGTCNGCTGATCCTTGTTTCCCACTGGTATTGACGTCTAACGATGTGACNGCTGACAATGGTTGTATCCGCACGGTAACGCGGACCTACACCATAACAGACGATCGCGGACAGACGTCTTCATGTGATCAGACCTTCACCTTCACGGTGGATACGGAAGACCCTGCATTTGTAGAAGCCTTGCCAGGCGATACAACGGTAGAATGTGACGCGGTACCAGCAGCAGCTGTACTGACNGCTACGGACAATTGTGTAGCTGCTGAGGCAGTGATCTTCATCAATGAGATTCACTATGATAATACGGGCAGTGATGTTGGAGAATTTATAGAAGTAGCAGGTACGGCAGGTTACGACCTGAGTG
>NZ_KB903555.1 GCF_000379805.1 Lewinella cohaerens DSM 23179
TCGACGGCAGGTTCGAAAATCCTTGAAAATCAGGAAGCACCAACCTATTTCCGTCGAATACTTTAACTATTTCCTTTTCACCAAATTAAATTTCCCAACAAGCTCTTAGTATTGCGCAGAAAATAAAACGCGATTTAGCTTCCTGCTTCTTCGAGGTTTCTTAAGCACAGAGATACGAAAAATTCCGGGGTCCTAATAGTCCAGATCAAACGGCTTCTTAACGACAAGCTGCTATGCTAATATCAATACAAAAAGAATTTGGATGAATTTTCCTAACTTTAATTTATTCCGCACAGCAGCAACTAAACGCTCTTCTCCATGAAATACTTATCACTCTTTTTACTGTTTATTACAGCAGCAAGCCCCATCATTTTCGCTCAGACTACACCAAATTTCACGACCTGTTCTTATGAAGACATTAAGGCACGCATGCTACTATACGACCCTAATACAGAAGAAACGTTGGCCGCTAATAAAAACTTCATCCAGGCGCGAGTCGCAGAAATACAGCAAAACCGACTAAACGGCAACCAATCAAGTGTAAATGCGAGCTATACCATCCCAGTAGTGTTACACGTATTTCATAATGGAGATGATGCTTACCTGGACATGGACCAATTGCAATCGGGCCTCGATGTTATTAATACCGACTTCAATGGCTGGAACACTGACTGGAATACCATCGACCCGGCCTTCGACACTATCAAAGCCAGTTTAGATATTGAATTTTGTCTGGCTTCTATTGATCCTGATGGCAACCCTACTACAGGTGTCGTTTATTATGACAATGAAGAAGCGATGCTCAACCAGATAGAGTTAACACAATATTCATGGGACAACTATAAGTACCTCAACATTTATCTTCCTAAATACACCAACGGCTCTCCATCTTTGTTTACAGCCTATGCTAATCTCCCCAGCACCGTCTTATCTGACGACGGCTACGCCGGAATTACCTATAGTTCTATCCGCTGGGGGTATGGTGCTCATTCAGAACTGGAAGACGGTCAGGAATGGGCTTCCGTGGGCACTCATGAAGTAGGCCACTGGCTCAACTTACACCATACGTTCCGCTACGGCTGCTCTTCCATAGGTGATGAGGTAGATGATACTCCTCCGACACAAGGTGGCTCCATAGAGTTGGAAGGTTGCTATAATAACGACTTCAGTTGCGAGCTGGCTACCAATGGCTCTAACTACATGGATTATAATCACGATTGTAAAAAGATGTTTACGCAAGGGCAGGTAGACCGTATGACCGCAGCACTGGAACTCCCTTCACGAATTACGCTTTGGTCGGAAGAAAATTTAATCGCAACAGGTTGTGCTGATGTAGTACCTACGACTACTCTAGTAGATAGGAACTTTGTACACATATCTCCTAATCCGGCTCGTGATATTATCCAGTTTAGTTTCAATGCACCACCACAGCAGTTATTCATTTATAATGTTCAAGGAAAGGTCTTGTCTACTTCCTTAACTCAAGCATCATCAACTACCGTCGATATTAGCAGCTTTCCTGCTGGCATCTACTATTATTCGGCTATTTTTAATGATGGTTCACAAAGCGGAAAATTTATAGTGCAATAATCAAACCCAAATCCTTCTTTTATGTCTTTTTCTTTATCAGACACCTTTCCTCATCGCAAGCCATTGATAGCGATGATTCATGTTCCGGCTTTGCCGGGTACACCGGCTTATCGCAACAATTGGCCTACTGTTCTAAAAAAAGTACAGGAAGAGGCCGAGTTGCTGACTGCTGCCGGGGTAGATGTGCTCCTTTTAGAAAACATGCACGACACCCCTTATTCTGCTCGAACGGTTGGGCCCGAAATAGTGAGTAGCATGACGGCTGTAGCCTTGGCCGTGAAAACTATTGCGCCGCACTTGCCCTGTGGAATTCAGGTTCTAGCTGGTGCTAATCAAGCTGCGTTAGCTGTGGCGCTGGCCGCTGATCTTCAGTTCATCCGGGCAGAAGGTTTTGTTTTTGGCCACCTCGCTGATGAAGGCTGGATGAATAGCGATGCTGCCGACCTGCTCCGTTACCGCAGAAATATCGGGGCGGAACATATTGCTATTTTTACTGACATCAAAAAAAAGCATAGTGCTCATGCAGCTACTGCCGATGTTAGTCTAGCTGAAACGGCCAAAGCTGCTCATTTTTTTCGAGCCGATGGCTTAATTGTTACAGGAACAGCTACTGGCAGCGAGGCAAAACCCGAAGATCTAGCAGCGGTAAAAAAAGCATGTCCGGAGCTTCCGCTTCTGGTAGGTTCAGGAATCAGTCCGGAAAACGTGGAACAATATCTGCCTTTTGCTGATGCTTTTATTGTAGGGTCAGCCTTAAAAAAAGAAGGGTACTGGGCTAATGAACTGGATCCTGAACGGGTGGAGAAAATGGTCACCGCTTTAGCAAAGTAGTCTATCTCACTTTCCGCCCTTTCCAATAAAAAGAAAGCGGTAATAAAGCTAGTGTTCCAATCAGCACAATATAAAAAGGATGAATCAATTGTACTGGGAATAACCATCTCAGCCACTTGTCATCACCCATTTCGCGACAAGCAAACCTGAGGTAAAATCCTTCTCCAAATAATTTCACTAGCCATATGAATCCCACCAATAGCGGATTACAAAAGAGCAGTGGCAACAACAATATCATACCCCAACAAAGGAAAAACACCAAGGCCTGAAAAACAAGAAGATATGGATCGCGGTAAGCACCCGTTTTTCCCGCCCACCGCAGTCGCTGCCAAAATAACTTCTGCCAACTACCTTCTGTATCCGTAAGAACAGCTGCTGATTTAGAGAATAAGAACTTAATAGATTTTATGTCTTTACTTACTGCTTTTTGCAATAAGAAAATATCATCCCCTGAAGCCAACTTTTCATTCCCTTGATAGGCGCCCAGTTCATGAAAGTAGGTCTTAGAAAACGCAAGATTAGCTCCATTCGCCAAAAGGGGACGCTTTTGATAAACAGCAGCTCCTGTAAGTAACATCGTACCGCAAACATCAAGCCCTTGCCAAGCAGTAAGTAGGGTAGGAGGGCCACTCATTTGCACGGGCCCCAATATCATCTTCGCACCTCCCTGCCAGGCAGATACTATTTCTTTCAGCCATTCTTTTGATANGATGACATCAGCATCGGTCGTAACAATCAGTTCTCCTTGAGCTTTTTTAATCCCTTTTTTTAGTGCAGATTTTTTACCGTGCTCCTTGTTCCCTCTCTGAAAAATTAAGTGTAATCGCGCACCTGCCACCCGTCCAACGATCTCGGCTGTATTATCTGATGAATCATCATCAATTACAATAATTTCTATTTTATCCGAGGGATAATTCTGACTTAGTATAGAACGGAGGCAAGCCTCTATATTGGCCGCTTCGTTGCGGGCAGGAACAACGACAGATACCATGGGAGGTTCTGTAGTGCATGGCACTAAATTATGATAGGCTACTTTTCCTTTTTTCCACGTTTTGGCAATCCACCATAAAAAAAGAGGGTACAACAGACTTAATGCCAGTGTACCATACAGCACTACGGTACTTAGTAAAAGGTACACAGTACTTGGTATTGCATCCATTTTTAGGAATTTAAACCGCGGATCAGGAACAAAGACCAGAAAGCTACCTTACTTACTAATCCAGCGTTCGGGGTTCAGGCGTTCTTTTTGACGCCATAATTCGAAGTGAAGTTCTCCGGCCTGGGTACTGATATTACCTATCGCTTGGCCTGTAGAAAGAGTTGTTCCGCTACTTACATTTACACTCTCTAAATTGGAGTATACGGTATAATAATCACCGTGCCTTACCAATACCATATTGCGATAACCAGGAACAAAATGGGTACTTACCACTGTACCAGCCGCTACTGCTTTAACTGTCGTGTTGGTTTTGATACCGATGTCAATACCATTATTAGAAATCTCTACCCCTTTCACGGTAGGATGAGGCTGTCGGCCAAAACGTTTTACTATTTCGCCCTCTACTGGCCAGGGCAAACGCCCTTTCTGACTAGAAAAATTACTCGCTTCATTGCTTACTCCGGGTGTAGCAACATTGCTCGAAGCGGGCGTAGAGGTAGTAGTGCTAGAGGTAGTGGCAGTGGTTGCCCTATCTCTTTCGGCCTTCCTGATTCTGGCCATCTCCGATGCAATGGATTGCTCGATGGCTTGATTGAGTTCTTCGCGAGCAATTTCCTGTTGCTTGATTTCTGTCAGAATATTTGCTTCGCTCTTATTTAGTTTCGTCAGCAACTGATCCTGAGCACCTTTTTCTCTACTGATGGCCACCCTTTGGTTCTCCTCGGTTTGCAACAATCTTTCTTTCTCTGTACGGCGTACTTCCAGTTGGGTCAACTTAGCCTGTAAAGACTTTTGGGTAGCAACAATCAAACGAGCCTGCCGGCTGCGAAATCGCTGGTATTGCCGAAGGTATTGCCACCTACGGAATGCCTCGTTAAAGCTTCGGGAAGATAAAAGGAAACTAAGCCATGTATTTTGCAATCGACTACGATAAGCCGCCCGCACCAGATGACTGTATTCTTCCTGAAGACGCCCTACATCTTCATTGAGTGCAAGTACGACTTCGTTGGTACGAATGATGCTGGCATCTGTATAAGTAATTTCCTGCTGTAATGTAGCAATGAGTTCTGCTCGCTTACGGATCTGCTGTTGCAATAGCGCCAACTGCTCTACAGTAGCGGCCTTATTACGTCGAGTATCCCCCAAACGGCGGTTATTGGCATTAATTTCTGCCATTAATTCTGCCCGTTTGTTCTTGAGTGCATCCGCTGACTGTCCGGACAAGACCCCACCTGTACTGCATACAATAAGTACCAGTAGCAGGGCGCTATTTAGACATCCTCTCATAGCGTGGAGGTACACTAAAATCGATGTTGGTGGGAACGTTGAGCTCAACTTGAGTAAATTCTATTTCTATGTCTGCCTTACCCGTTTCTCGGCTATTGACAGCAATTTTACGAAGGTAAGAAAAATCACGGTTGGTACCTGCATCCTGATAATCCAGTAACTGAATCGCCAACGAACGAGCATTTCCTCCTTGTTGTACCTCCATCCTATCCAGTTGATAACCGGGCAACAAAAACCAGAAGTCATTGCGGGCATCTTCATCTTCAGCAGACCAACGGAGGATATTTTCTTCCATACTAGACTTGGGCGTGTACTGCGTTAGGAAAACCGGATTACCCAGTAATATCTGTTGCAGCATTGCCAAATCAGCGGGCAACTTAAACCGCTCGGAAATATAACTGATAGGCTCCGCAGCGTATTCTTTATTGAAACGATCTAAGATAAAAAGTGAATCTGGTGTCACCATCGCTCGTGCGACTTCAAAACCAAACTTTTTCACGCTCATCCAGATGGCTTTACCTTTCTGCATTTTGATGGTTGCGGTACCGCCAATGGACATGTCGCCGTCGTCGAAAGAAAGGCGGGCACTACCATTAAGCCATTCTGCCTGCACCTGGTTTTGTGCAAAAACACTGATATAATCCGCAGGCCCTAGCGGACGATCAATAGTAGCCGTTTCGGTTACTTTCTTATTCGTATTACACCCACTGCTTAATACAAGGGTCAATACAATAAAGGCACCTAAAAACGAGCGAAATACTGGTAATGAAATCATAAACTCCTATTTGCAATTTTATCTTCTAAACGCTTACTGTTTCCTCCTAGTGCCTTGGCTTGCTGCCAAAAAGACACGGCCTGTTCCGTATGTTTCAATTGAAATTGAATATCTCCTGCCAACTCTAAAGCTCCAGGCCAATAATCGGCTCCATTGGAGAGGGCTTTTGTATTCCATTCTTCTGCTGCTTCGTAGCGCCCGTCTTGGTAATACACTTTAGCCAATCCATTCGTATAATAGGGATGATAAGGCATTTGATTTGCCGCTCTTTCGGCTGCAGCCTTCGCATTTTTTAGCTCATTTTTTTCCAAGAGGTATTCCGCATAACGGTAATTCACGTCCGATGACGCTGGTGCCAATTCCAAAGCTTGCTTGAATGCGGCAGCAGCAGCGGCATTATCTCCTTGATGGCTGTATATTTGGCCTTCAATTGCCTGTATTTCTCCACGCAATGCTTGATCTCGGCCACTCATCATGGTTGCCATACTCGTAGCATCCAGGGCTTCCTCATAGCGCTTGGTCGCGTCGGCCCCCAGTGCCAAATAATATTGGATAACGGCGCGGTTTGGGAACACATCCAAAGCATCGTTCGCTGCTTCATATAGCCCGACTCCGTCACCTACTTCATAAAGGGCGGTTAATAATTGTTCCCATACGGGGAACACATTTTCATCACGTTCCAAGGTAGCCCGGTATTTCTCAATAGCTTCTTTCCGCCGCCCCGAATGGTAAAGAAGATCACCCGCAGCAGAAAATGGTTTAGCATCACTACTGTGTACGCTTTCCATGATGGTCGTCAACTCAAGCGCAGCATCGGCAATAACTTTATTACCTGTTTCAGCAACCATTGTGATAAAGGGATAAAGCTTACCTATTTTCAAATCAACCTCTACATCACTGCGCTCAAAAGCAGGTCGCAATTCTGCGAGATAACGTAGTTCGTCTTGCTGTATATTGGAACCACCGGCCAGCGCTAATTGTGCCTTGGCATCCTTAGGATCTTGAACGACAATCTGCTCATAGACCTTACGGGCAGCAGTCTTATCTCCTTGCGTATCATAAAATGCCGCTAAGATGTGCTTATATTCTAATACATTGGGGTAAACCTCCACCAGGCGCTCAAGTTCTTTGCCTGCTCGTTTGGTATCCCCCAAACCTAAGAATAAGGTGTGCCGGCGGCGGGCAATTTCTTCATTGAACCCTATCGCCTTTTCCAAATCATCGTATACTTTGATGGCTTTATCTACCTCTTGGGCTTTGACCAAAAAGTAAGCCCAGCGAAAGTAGGTATATTGGTCATCAGGAGATTTCTTAGCCAGCGATTCATAAAGTGCTGCACCTTCGGCGTTGCGCCCTTCTTGTTGGTAAATGTCTGCCAAAAACTTGAGGTACCATTCGTTATCAGGAGCCAGGTCAGTTGCAGACTTTAGATAAGTAACGGCGTCTTCGATCTCTCCTTGGGCATGCAGCAGTCGTCCTAGTTCGTAGGCCACAGCAGCATTATCACCATCCTGACGGTACAACTCGCGGAGCATACTGACAGCTTTGTCATAGTTGCCCAAAAGTTTTTCGCGGTTGGCTTCGATAAAAAGCTTTTCGCGATTTACTTCTTCTTCAGTCACCTGCTCCTGTGCAAGCACCGTACTTATGGACAAAAACATCAACAAGGGTAGTAGAATAGTTCGACTCACAACAGTGGGTTATCTTAATAGAAGATACAAATTTACAGTGTATTGGCGTAATAACTCAGCCGACACTTATTTAAGAACAACGAAAATTCCTTTCTGGTTATTAGCCTGCGCCTGGAAGTTAATTTTTAGAGATGTTATCTTTGCAAAAAAATGAGATAAACTAATGCAAATTGAACATCTCGGCATCGCCGTAAAGGACTTGGAGGCCGCCAACGAATTGTATACTACACTACTAGGCAAGGAGCCTTACAAGGCTGAAGAAGTAGAAAGTGAAAAAGTGATGACTTCCTTTTTTCAAACGGGGGAATCCAAGATCGAGTTGCTGGCGGCTACCGCCCCTGAAAGCGCGATTGCTAAATACATCGAAAAACGAGGAGAAGGTATTCACCATGTGGCTTTTCGGGTAGCAGATATCCGTGCGGAGATGGAGCGCCTTCGAGAACAGGGCTTTCGTTTACTCAACGAAGAACCTAAGCGAGGTGCTGATAATATGTGGGTTTGTTTTGTACATCCTAAGTCTGCGAATGGGGTATTGGTAGAATTGTGCCAGCCTGTTGAGTAAAGAAAGTTAAAACCGGAGGGTAAGATTTTGGTGGTGTTAGGTATCTATTTATGAACCTAAAAAACCACAAAATGAAACCTTTAATTCTGTTTTTTCTATTTCCTTTCTTATTAACAGCCCAGGACAAATCAATCATTTTCACGATGAGAGATCATCAGGTGAAAGAATTAATACTTAGTAGGGAAGATAATATCCGCTACGAATACAGGGATGGGTTGATCACTACCTATACCGTCATTGCGGGAGTTTCCTCCCAAACATTCAATTATTATTCCGGGGATGATCGTCTCGACTCTGTGATTATTCATACCCACCTGAACAATAAAGTGAGGATCAGTAAGAAAATCTACGATTACAACGGAGGGGATCAGCTCGTATCTATGCGTAAAGGAAGGGATTTACTCAGGGAAAACGTGGAAGTAGACTCTTTTTTTTACAACTCAAAAGGACAGTTGATCCAAATGAGACAATATCAAAATAAGCTCGGAGTGGAAGCTGGCTACCGACGAGTAGATCACTTGCTTCCCCAGGTTAGTGTTGATTACGAATACAACAAGCAGGCGCAGATAATGCGTACCACCAGCTCTGGTTGGATGCTTCCTAGTACTACCTATTACTATTACGACGAACAAGGGCGAGATATGAAATCAGAAAAAATACTATTCGTTGATGCCACCAAAGCGGAGGAAAACGAAGCGTGTTTACGTATTGTCTCGGAAAATAAATACAATGATACGGGCTTATTGGAGCTTACTTCCGTTTCGACTTACGAAATCAAGTCCAATGGGCGAGAAAAAAAGATTCCTGGAAAAATGAGGATGAGTCGCCGCTACACTTTTTACGATAATTTATAAGCAAAAGTGCCGACTGTAACTAGGGCTCTTAGTAGTCTCTTTTCAGTACCTTTGTAGCAACAAAGCAGAATGCTTGACTTGCAAAGCAAAACTTTTGGAATAGGCTGTTTATTCACCTTGGGCTTACCCATTTTTTTGCTCTTTATGTTAAATGAAGTGATTCACCGTATGGCGTACCAAAGTAGAAAAAGGGATTACCGAACTCCCAGAGAAAAGAATGCGGTCACTTGGCGAAATACCAAGCTGATTGTGCTCTTCTTTACCCTTGCAATTATCGTTTGGGTTTTTAAAAATCGTTACGAATATTGGGCCTGGATCAAGACCTATTTTTATTAGCTATCTTTGATTATTTATTTCCTCATCCCTAAAGCAAGTATCCTCTATGAGTAATTTTGTTGTTTCGGCCCGTAAGTATCGTCCTCAGCGCTTTGATGAAGTGGTGGGACAGCAGCACGTGTCCTTAACCCTCAAAAATGCTTTGCAGAGTGATCACCTGGCTCATGCTTTTCTTTTTTGTGGACCAAGAGGGGTAGGCAAAACAACCTGTGCCCGGATTTTAGCGAAAACGCTAAATTGCCAAAATCCTACCAGCGATTTTGAGCCTTGCAATACTTGTGACAACTGTGTTTCCTTCAGTCAAAATGCATCCTTCAATATTACGGAGCTGGATGCGGCGAGTAACAACTCGGTAGAACATATTCGGGCGCTGATTGAACAGGTACGGTTTCAACCGCAACAGGGAAAGTACAAGGTGTTTATTATTGATGAGGTACACATGCTTTCGCAGGCGGCTTTCAATGCTTTCCTGAAAACGCTGGAAGAGCCGCCGTCGTACGCCATTTTCATTTTGGCCACTACGGAGAAGCATAAGATTATTCCTACCATCCTTTCTCGTTGTCAAATTTTTGATTTTAAACGTATCCAGACACCGGATATGGTTGCTCATTTGGCAGGTATCTGCGAGCAGGAAGCCATTAAGGGAGATGCAGATGCCTTGCATATCATTGCTCAAAAAGCAGATGGTGCACTACGTGATGCGCTTTCTATTTTTGATCGGATTGTCTCCTTTTCGGGGAAGCAAATCACTTATGAGGATGTTATCACCAACCTCAATGTTCTCGATTACGATTATTATTTCCGGGTCGTGGACGCCCTCTTGACCGAAGATTTGCAGCAAACACTCATGATCTTCGATGATATCCAACGAAAAGGTTTTGACGGCGATTTATTCGTCACTGGCCTCGCCGAGCATTTACGTAATATCCTGGTATGCAAAGACGAGCAAACCCTCAGTCTGCTCGATGCCAGTGACACCCTCAGAGATCGCTACCAGCAACAGGCTCGCCTGAGTGGCAGTGATTTTATCTTGACCTCTTTAAACCTCGCCAACGAGTGTGACCTCAATTATAAGCTGGCCCGTAATAAGCGGCTGCATGTGGAGATGACGCTCATAAAAATGGCAAGTATAGGAAGAGCCTTCCGTATAGCTGATCAACCGCAGGTAGCCCCAGCAGCACAGGAAAAAAAAACGCCTGACGCGAGCGTAAGCAGCCCTATAGCTAATGCTGCCGATGTACCTTCCATAGGAACCGTACCACCATCTAGTTCGGAAAAAGGCGAACAAGCCCCTACTGTAGCCCCCAACAAAGAGGCTAATTCCTCAACCACTCTGAGTGAAACTCCACCAACGGCAGCCCCCATCCCCATCAAGGAAAAAGCTAATACCATGGGGAAAGCTAATGTGAACAATATACTGGCTCAGCTCAAGGAGGAAGATAAGATTGTGGTAAAAACCGTTGATGAACTCAAGCTCAACGACGTACAAAAAGCTTGGGATCGGTACGCAGCATCCGTCGAGCGTGATAGCCTACGTTTTCAGTTACAAGGCGTGGAACTCTCATTGGAAGACATGACCATCACTGCTAAGGTGGGTTCTATTTTGGTAGAAAGTGCCATTCGTGAAGAACATGACCTCACCGAAACATTACGCAAGCAACTCATGGCCCCAGACCTGATGTTAAAGGTAGATGTAGATGCCAGTATGCGTAAGGAAGAGGTAAAGTTAAAGCCCAAAACACTCAACGCTCGCGAAAAATACCTAATGATGGCCGAGCAAAACCCGGCAGTAAAAGACTTGGTAAAGCGCTTTGGCTTGCGGCCAGATGAATAGGAGGGTTTGCTTTCTCACAATGCATATATAAGCATTGATTTAATACTCATCTTTCATCTCAAATAAACTTTCTTTCGTAAAAATCGCTTTTACTAAGGAAGCATCCCTTTTTTAGTACCTCTCATTAATTATTCAGTACATTTTATGGAACCGACTAACAGCTTGTGGCACCTTGAAAATGTAGATGTCAGCGGTATCTTTTGCCCAAAGAAAGTGGAAGGCGGTGCATTGGACCTACAAACACATCGAAATTTTAAAAGAGGAGAGTACATCTTCCTCCCTGACGAAGACGCTGACAAGGTATATTTTGTCTTTGAAGGGCGTGTAAAGATTGGTACCTATGGAGAAGATGGTAAAGAAATTACCAAAACCATCCTTGGCCCCGGCGAAGTTTTTGGAGAATTATCGATCATCAGTGAGCGCCAGGAAAAACGCCGTGATTTCGCCTTTGCTATGGAGAAAACCACCACTTGTGTACTCACCATGGAGCAAATAAGGTCACTGATGCGAGAATACAATGGCTTTAGCCTTTTCCTCATGAAGATTATGGGGAGGCGTGTACTCCAAATGGAAAAACGCCTGGAGTCTTTGGTGTTTAAAGATAGCCGTACCCGTATTATTGAATTTTTATTCAACTTGGCTACGGAGAAGGGCCAGCGCGTTGGTTATGAGGTGGTCGTCCGGAAATTCATGACACACCAGGAAATCGCTAACCTAACAGCCACTTCACGACAGACGGTTACCACTATTCTTAATGAATTGAGAAGCGACAATGTACTAACATTTGACCGTAAACGCTTACTGGTACGAGATATGGATTTGCTCAAAAAAGAGATGGGTATCTAGGTAATGACCGGCCATTTCTCACCGGTAAAGTCAATATCTTTGATCATCAACTGTAGCTTTTTCTTTCCGCCCCAATGATTTTCTTCTATAGAGTAGGCGATGGTGAATTCTTCGTGCTGAGCAAAGAGTTCATAATACGCTTTCATTCCAAATGCAATGACATGCAAGGGGGCGCCCGTTTCCTGTTTAACCTGAAGGCGTACGTGCTCGTCTTTCAGTAAATCAATAGGGCCAAACGCTTTTACGTTTGTGCTCACGAAAACAGGGTTCCGGTTGGCTGGGCCAAAAGGCGCAAACTGCCGGAGTACATTATAAAAATCAGTTGTTATCTGTGCCAAATTCAGGGTAGCCGCTATTTCTATTTTGGGCTGTAGCCCATCTTCGGGCATAAGCTCTTCAATCGCTGCTTCAAAACGCTTCGCAAATTCGGGCCAATGTTCTTCTTTCATTGATAAGCCCGCTGCATTGGTGTGGCCACCAAAACTGAGCAACAAATCTTCGCATGATTCAATAGCGCCAAACAGGTCAACATTTCCTGCTGAACGAGCTGAGCCTACCAGCACCTCATCTGACTTTGTCAAGATAACAGTAGGCCGATGAAAATCGGTCGATAAACGAGCCGCTACAATTCCAATGACCCCTTTGTGCCAGTGTGGTTGATAAAGCACCAAGCTTTTCTGAGCTTTCCAATTAGGATTATCCTCTACATCTTCGCGAGCCTCGTCAGCGGTGCGTTTATCATATTCTCTACGAAGTTCATTGCGTTCGCGCAGTTGTTCGGCATAGTCCTTGGCTTTCGCTCGTGTGGTCGCCAGCATTAGCTTTACTACCAAGCCAGCATCCGCCATACGCCCAGAGGCGTTGATAATGGGGCCAATTCCAAATACAATATCACTGATTCTAAAAGGTTTACGACGGCTTGTTACCCTTAGCAGTGCTTGTAAGCCAAACTTGCGGGTAGTATTCAATTGTCGTAAGCCATAAGTAGCCAAAATACGGTTTTCGCCTACCACTGGCATGACATCACTAGCGATACTTATAGCTACAAAATCGCTTAATCGCTGAAGTTCTGTATCTGACTTTCCCCAATGCCGGAGCATAGCTTGGGCCAACTTGAAAGCGACACCACAACCGCTTAGATTAGGGTTAGGATAATTACAATCTGGTCGCTTAGGATCGAGAACAGCCGAAGCAAAAGGCCATTCATCTCCGGGCAGGTGGTGATCACAAATGATTACATCCATCCCTTGGCTTCGCGCGTTATCTACAGGAGCCTGGGCTCGAATACCACAATCAACCGTAATAAGGAGAGTTACCCCTGAGTTTGCGGCATAACTTATCCCTTCTTCTGAAAGACCGTAACCTTCTTTGTATCGATTAGGGATATAAAAATCAACAGCCCGATGGCCTTGATCCAAAAGAAATTGATAGAGGAAGGAAACCGACATTGTGCCATCGACGTCGTAGTCTCCATAAATGAGAATTTTTTCGCCTCGGTTGATCGCCATATCCAGTCGGCCCACGGCTTTCTCCATGTCTTTCATTAGGAAAGGGTCGTGGAGTAGCTCCCATTCTGGCTTAAAAAAGGCCTCCGCGGCTACTACGCTTTCTACCCCCCTTTGTACAAGAAGCTGGCATAAGGCCGGGTTGAGTTCCAGTCTTTGCTGTAATTCACCGGCTTTTTCCGGGGCATAAGGTACAGGCAGCCAAACGGGGGTTTGCATGTCGGAAGGTTAGCGAATTCTTTTTTGCTTAAACAACTAAGGTATAACATTCTCTTTACATTACTGGTTATTCTACAAAGCAAAAGCCGGATTTGCTTTCACAAACCCGGCTTTGCCTTTGGTATCAGTAAGTTATAAAAGCAAAATCTTAGTTGCCACCAGCTGCTTTCAACAAGCCACCCATATCTGGGTTAGGCGTAAGAGAAGTGCGACGGTTAGCCTCGCGACCTTCCTTGGTAGCATTATCACCAACAGGCATGTTTTCACCATATCCAGCGATAGTAATCTGTGAAGCGTCTACACCCTTGCGGATCAAGCGGCTAGCAACAGACTTGGCGCGTGCGTAGCTCAAGTCCCAGTTGTCGGTACCAGCATCAGCAGCGAATTGCTTGTCATCAGTGTATCCTTCTACCAATACTTTGATAGCAGGGTTAGCCTTCAGTTTTTCAGCCATTGCGTCGATAGCATTACGCTGATCACGGTTCAAGCTAGAAGAGCTGTTACGGAAGTTTACTGGTTCTTCAGTTACAAGGTACAAGCGACCATCGCGCTCTTCCATTGTCAGGCCAGAATCCGTGTAAGCGGCGAACATACCATTAATTTCATCCTTAATGGCTTTCAATTCTGCTTCTGTCATGTTCAGCTTTTCATTAACCTGAGCAATTTGAGCAGTCATATCGGTGCGAAGGCTGCTAAGTTCGCCATTCAAGCGAGCTTTTTCAGAAGCCATTTCAGCAGCTAGGGCATCTTTTTCTTCCCCTAAGGTTTTCACCTGTGATTGGGTTTCAGCAAGTGCCTGATCAGTAGCTGTCTTTGCAGCTTGCAATTCATCAAATTTCTTCTTTGATACGCAAGACTGGAAAGAACCGGCTACCATAACGAAGATCAACGCAGTGATTATAAAACGCATGTTCTCTGTAAGTTTGATTTAAAAAAATTTTATTGACTCTTAGTTCGAGTAACGAAAATTATTAGTTATTAGGTTTACTACAACAACTGCTTGCAAAGCAAGACATAATTTTTGAATAAAACAAAGTTTACCGTATCCAAGTTATCCACAGTGGAAGAAAACTGGTAGAATAACCAGTCATAGGGGTGTAATTTTCAGTTTTTAACAAAAACCGGGGAAATCGTTTTCGTTGATGCAAATATAAGGGCTTATCTAGATATTACATTAGTGCAAAAGGGTTTAAATCACTATTTTTGCAAAAAATTGCACTTTTTTTCCTTTATTTTAACAAACAAGGGGAAAAACCGCAACAATGGCAATAGCTATTGCCTTAATAAGCTACATGGAATATCAAATTATCGAGGAAGGAAGGTTCCGCTATTTGGAAACTAATGGAGGAGACGAGACCATTATGTTATTGCACGGATTATTCGGTGCCCTGAGTAATTTTTCGGGCATACTTGACCATTTTGGGGAAAAGTATAATGTAGTTGTACCTATGCTCCCTATTTTTGAATTACCTCTACGTAAGGTTTCATTGGCAGGATTAGTAGATCACGTCGCTGATTTTGTAGAAATGAAAGGGTTTGATCAAGTCCACCTACTAGGTAATTCACTAGGAGGACACGTATCCTTATTGTACACCCTGGCTCACCCTGACAAGGTCAGAACGGTTAGTTTAACTGGTAGCTCTGGTCTTTTTGAAAACTCAATGGGTAATTCTTTCCCACGTCGAGGTGACTACGAATTCATCCGAGTACGGACAGAAGGAACGTTTTACGACCCTAAAGTAGCCACCAAAGAGTTGGTTGACGAAGTCTTTGATACGGTCAATGACCGGAACAAAGCCATCAGGGTTATCGCAACAGCTAAATCAGCTGTACGCCATAATTTGAGCGACAAGCTTGCCCAAATAACAGCCCCTACGCTTTTGATATGGGGAAAAGAAGACAGTATTACACCTCCTTTTGTCGGCGAAAAGTTCCACGAACTCATTCCGAACTCAACACTTCACTTTGTTGACAAATGCGGGCACGCTCCAATGATGGAACACCCTGTTATTTTCAACGATCTTCTGGATAACTTTTTAGTACAGCATTAATTAGGATATTTACCTCGTAGCAATGCTACTTGTCATTCTGATTAGCTCCCAAATTTTACCAATATGAAATTTCAAATTCTCGGTATTAGCCTACTGAGCTTGATAATAGTAGCCTGTGGTACACCGAAGGTAGTGATCATGGAAGAGCCTCTACTTGAGCAGCGTCAACTCGACACTTTATACGTAACGGCTCCGCCAATCACCGAAGACGAAAAAGATTACGAGTTACCTCTTTATAATCCTAGCTATTCCAGAACGGTTGATATTCTTCATACAAAACTGGATCTTTCCTTTAACTGGGAAAAAGAAGAAGTCCTTGGAAAAGCTGATTTAACACTCACTCCTTACTTCTACCCTACGAATACCGTAGAGCTAGATGCCAAAGGCTTTACCTTTAATAGTATACAATTTACTGATGGTACTCCCCTCCGTTATGAATACGATGGTCGTAAAGTTGCGATTCAATTACCCCGCTCTTATACCAGGGTAGACACTATTCGCTTGGCTATTGACTATGTAGCGCAACCACGTCCAGATGGAGGAAGTGATGCGATTACTTCTGATAAAGGGTTGTTCTTTATTAACCCAAGAGGAGAAGAAGGCGACAAGCCTCAACAAATTTGGACCCAAGGTGAAACGGAGAATAATTCCCGTTGGTTTCCGACAGTAGACAAACCCAACGAGCGTTGTACGCAGGAGATGTACCTAACGGTAGAGGATCGCTTTCTGACGTTATCGAACGGCCTTTTACTTTCTTCTACAAAGAATGACAATGGCACGCGTACTGATTACTGGAAAATGGATCAACCACACGCGCCTTATCTCTTCATGATAGCTATTGGCGAATTTGCTAAAGTTGAAGATGCTCCTTACAATGGTAAGCCTGTCAATTACTATGTGGAACCAGAATTTGAAGAGCACGCAAAGGCTATCTATCCGCATACACCAGAGATGCTCGGTTTTTTCTCTGAAATAACAGGCACTGAATACCCTTGGTCGAAATATTCTCAGGTGATTGTGCGTGATTTTGTATCAGGAGCTATGGAAAACACCACTGGTGTCATCTTTGGCGACTTTATACAACATACTGAACGTGAACTCATTGATGAGCTCACCAATGAAAAAATTGTTGCTCACGAAATGTTCCACCATTGGTTTGGCGATTTTGTCACCTGCGAAAGTTGGGCTAATTTGACATTGAACGAAGGGTTTGCTAATTACAGTGAATACCTTTGGCTTGAACACAAATACGGTCGAGATGAAGCAGACCAACATTTGTTGGCAGAATGGGAAGGCTACTTGTCTTCTGCTCGTGAGGGCATCCACCCTTTGATTCATTACGGCTATGCCGATAAAGAAAATATGTTCGACGCCCACAGTTATAATAAAGGTGGTGCTGTTTTACACATGTTGCGCAAGACCATCGGCGACGAAGCTTTCTTTGCGGGCTTACAGCGTTACCTTCACGACAATGCTTATTCAGCAGTTGAAGTTGATGAGCTCCGTATGGCTTTTGAAGACATAACCGGAGAAGACCTCCATTGGTTCTTTGATCAATGGTACATGAATGAAGGCCAGCCTACCTTGAACATAGACTACGGTTATGATATAAATACCCAAGAGGCTGTTGTGACAGTCAAACAAACTCAAGATGGGAGAAAGATGCCTCCTGTTTTCCAGTTACTTACAGAGGTTGACGTATATCTTCCTGGCCAGGATGCCCCTGTTCGGCACGAAGTTTTGATTAATCAGCGGCAACAGGAAGTTCGCTTGCCCGCAGCTACTGCTCCTGCCCTTGTTATTTTTGATGCAGAGCGGAGTATTTTAGCAAAATGGGAAGACAATAAAACCCAAGATCAGCTGGCCTACCAATTCCTGAATGCACCGCTATTCCTGGATCGTTACCAGGCATTGAATGAACTGGAAGATAACTACCCTGCTTTCGATGCTATTCTCCAAAAGGCACTACAAGATCCTTTTTATGGCATCAGAGCTTTGGCATTAAGTCGTTTATCAGAAGAAACTTCTTCTTCTGTATCGCTGGAACTGGTAGCTAAACTTGCGGAGGAGGATGACCATTCTGAGGTTCGTTCGACAGCATTAATGGCCCTTACAGAAATAGGACATGATCAAGCTTACACGCTTGCTGAAAAAGCAATAGATGCCCGTCCATATAGCGTTGTATCTACTGGATTATCAAGCCTTTACCAACTCAATCCTCAAGAAGGGTTAGCTGCGGCAGATAAGATGAGTAGCGAAACAAATGCTCAATTAGTAGCTACAGTGGGTGATATCTATGCTGAATCTAGTGATCAAAAATACCTTCCCTATTTCGATAAAAATCTTGGGAATGTGGATGGTTTTGGTGCTTTAAATTTCTTTGAAAGCTATGGTAGCTTGCTCCTTGCTGACGACTCAGGTGCCAATATTGAAAAAGCAGTTAAGCGCCTAAAGGCTATAGGCACAAACATGGGCCAATCTCCTTGGGCACGGATTGCTTCGATCAAAACTCTGAGTGAACTAAAAAGTGGCCTTGCTGAAAACGCCTTGGCTACACAGTGGCTTAGTGCTATAGACCAAGCAATTGAAGCGATCAAAGTTGCGGAGACGAATCCACAGCTAAAAGGGATTTATCAGCAATTTTAATGTTCCCTTTGTTTGAAATAGTTAGAGAAAACAGAGAGGATTGCAAAATTTCCTCAACTACAAAAAATCCCGAGTGCTATCGTGCTCGGGATTTTTTTGTCTACTTCGTTCCCCAAACCGATGGCTTACCTTTCGGAATTAGGGCGCATATTTCTTATGGCCAAGCACTGACAGAATTGTATATTTTAAATACATTTATTCTTCCAAATATTAACCGTCATTACTGCTTGCCTTAACCTCACAGTGACGGTACATTTATTCTAAATTCATTTTACTATGAAGGTCCTGAAATTCGGTGGCTCTTCCGTATCCAAGCCGGAAAGAATTCGTAATATTGTTGATATTTTAAAATCATATTACGCTGAAGGAGAACACTTTACTGTCGTTTTCTCTGCTTTCGGTGGGGTCACAGATATGCTCATCAAAATGAGTGAACTAGCTGCTAAGGGCAACGAGAGTTATCAAGATCTATTTGATAAATTTAGCGATCGCCATTCTAAAGCAGTAGAGGAACTACTCACTGACGAATATAAAAAGGAAGTACTCCCCCAACTTGATCGTAACCACGAGGTGCTGAGAAACCTGCTGCACGGTATTTTTCTTGTGAGGGAAGCTTCGCCTCGTACGATGGATTACGTCCTCAGTTTTGGAGAGCGTAATTCTTCTTTTATCATTTCTTTTGTTTTGCGTCAGGCCGGTATCAAGAGTGCCTACCTTGATGCACGGAAAATTATCAAAACCGATAAGAAGTTTAATTCTGCAAAAGTAGATTTTGAACTGACTTATCAAAAAATTCGCGAGTACTACGCCGAGCATCCTGAGGTGCAAATCGTAACTGGCTTTATCGCTTCCGCTAAGGGTGGCCTTACCACAACTTTAGGGCGTGGAGGATCAGATTATACGGCATCACTAATTGCCGCGGGACTCAACGCAAAGGTCATTGAAATCTGGACTGATGTAGATGGTGTACTCACTGCTGACCCAAGAAAAGTAAAAAAGGCTTTCACTATTAAGAACATGACCTATGCCGAGGCAATGGAAATGTCTCATTTTGGTGCCAAGGTAATTTACCCCCCCTACGCTACAACCTGCTTTACGAAAGCAGATTCCTCTTTTCATAAAAAACACTTTCAATCCCTCTTTCCGAGGCACCTATATTTCCAACCAGTCTGATCCAGAAGGAGCTCCTGTGAAAGGTATTTCTTCTGTAAGTCAAGTTGCATTACTCACACTTGCTGGCAGTGGTCTTTTTGGCGTCCCTGGTATTGCTGCTCGCCTTTTTGGCGCCTTGGCCCAAGCTGGTATCAATGTCATTCTTATTACGCAGGGCTCAAGCGAGCACGCTATAAGTTTTGCAGTACAGCCACAAGTTGCCCGCAAAGCTAAGCGCCAGGTAGAAGAAGCATTTCAGTATGAACTAGACAGGAATATTGTTGACCCTGTAAAAGTAGAAGAAGACTTATCCGTTGTTGCTATTATTGGTGAGAACATGCGATACCGGACGGGGATATCAGGAAGGTTGTTCCAGGCGCTGGGCAAGAACGGTATCAATATTATTGCCATTGCTCAAGGGTCGAGTGAATTAAATATTTCTGTTGTCATTCCACAGAGTGACGAAACCAAAGCACTCAATGCGCTGCATGAGGCTTTCTTCCTCAGTGGTACTCAAGAGTTGCACTTATTTATGGTGGGTGTTGGATTAATAGGCAGCACCTTACTCAAGCAGCTCAAGGCGCAAACCGAATTCCTGAAAGAGAAACGTTCTTTAGAAATAAAGGTAATTGGGTTAGCCAATTCTAAAAAAATGATTTTTGATAAAGAAGGTATTGACCTAGAGTACTGGCAAGAAACCTTAGCGGAGGGAAATGACACATCCGATCTACCAATCTTCGTCGCGCGGATGAAAGAGATGAATCTCACTAACAGTATCTTCATTGACAATACCGCGAATGAGAAAGTGGCGAGTTATTATGAATCCATACTGGAACATAGCATCTCTATTTCAACACCGAACAAGATCGCTACTTCGTCCTCTTACCTCCAATACCAACGATTAAAGACAATTGCCAACAAGCGAGATGTAGCCTTCCGGTATGAAACCAATGTTGGTGCTGGGCTTCCCGTTATTTCAACGCTTAACGACCTCATTGGAAGTGGTGACGAAATCCTACAAATCCAGGGAGTTTTATCAGGATCGCTTTCCTATATCTTCAACCATTTCACAGGAGATCGTTCTTTCAGCGAAATCGTAGCAGAAGCAAAACAGCTTGGCTATACTGAACCTGACCCGAGAACAGACCTAAGCGGAATGGATGTACGACGTAAAATCCTCATCTTAGCTAGAGAGGCTGGTTGGATGCTAGAAAAAGAAGACGTGACCGTCACCTCTATTTTACCCAAGGCTGTGGAAGAGGCCGAAAGTGTAGATGAGTTTTTCCTTCAACTTGAAGCTCACAATAATCATTTTGAACAACTACGAGCTAACGCCGAAGCAGACAACAAAGTCCTAAGAATGATTGCCAGCCTGGATGAAACAGGTAAAGCTCAAATCGCATTGAAAGCTGTAGCTACCGACAGCCCGTTTTATTTCTTGAGTGGCAGTGACAACATGATTGTTTTTGTAACTGCTCGTTATAAAGATCGCCCCTTAGTTGTGCGCGGGCCTGGTGCAGGAGCAGAGGTTACAGCGGCAGGTGTTTTTGCAGAGATAATTTCTATTGGAAAATTTCTTTTTTAAAAGTAAAGCTTTAATAAAAAGAAGTAAAACTTTAAAATGATACTTGATTCTGAAATCCGCGTTTTTGCTCCAGCAACCGTAGCGAACGTCGCGGTAGGCTTTGATATCCTTGGTTTTGCCATTTATGGCCCTGGTGATGAAGTAGTCGTAAAAAAACGAGAACAACCAGGTTTAGTAATTTCAAAAATTACAGGAACCGGCGAAAAGGTACTACCTCTTGACCCTGCAAAAAACACAGCGGGGTTTGGTGCGCTTCAACTTCTTGTCCATTTGGGAATAGAAGAGACAGGCATCGAAATGGAAATCCACAAGAAGATGCCTTTTGGAAGTGGGCTAGGCTCTAGTGCAGCTAGTGCAGCAGCCGGCGTTTTCGCCGTAAATGAACTACTCGGCCAACCATTGAGTAAAACGGAACTTCTACCTTTTGCTGTTGCAGGCGAACAGATTGCTGATGGCGCCTACCATGCTGACAATGTTGGCCCATCCTTATTAGGGGGAATTCTTTTTATTCGTGACAATCAGAGCCTGGATGTTCATCAACTCCCTGCTCCTGAAGATTTGTATGCAGCCGTGGTCTATCCTTATGTTGAAGTATTAACAAAGGATGCCCGTGAAGTACTAAGCGACCAGCTCAGTCTTGCTCAACATATAGAACAGAATGGGAACCTAGGTGGGCTCATCACCGGGTTATATGAACAAGACTACGCTTTGATTGGTCGATCACTACACGATGTTATTATTGAGCCACAGCGAGCACAATTGATTCCTGCTTTTGCTGATGTAAAGAAAGCGGCATTAGACAACGGTGCACTTGGTGCAAGTATTTCAGGTGCTGGTCCAAGTATGTTTGCCTTATGCCGAGGCAAAGCGAATGCCCAAATCATAGCCAAAGCAATGCAGCGTACATTTGAAAACCACGGCATTAAAGCTAATGCCTACCCCTCTCCTATCAATAAGGAAGGAGCTATTCGTATTTAGTATTCTAAAAAAGATTCCATGCAACTATACAGTACCAAAAACAGAGACATCCAAGTCGATTTAAAGCAAGCCGTTTTCCAAGGACTTCCAGAGGACAATGGTTTGTTCATGCCCAATGACATTCCTCGACTCCCCCAAAGCATACTTGACAATCTGTCTCATCTTAGTTTTTCAGAGATTGGTTTTCATATCTCCAAGACCCTTTTTCAAGGAGCAATCCCTGACCAAGACCTGAAAGAGATCATCGACAAGGCGATTAACTTCCCTGCACCTATTGTTCAATTAGATGATCAAAAGTATATTTTAGAATTATTTCATGGTCCATCTCTGGCCTTCAAAGATTTTGGCGCACGCTTCATGGCCCAGCTCATGAGTTACTTCAACAGAGGAGAAGACCAAGAGCTAACTATTTTAGTTGCCACATCTGGTGACACGGGTGGAGCAGTAGCAGCTGGTTTTCATAAAACGCCGGGCATACGGGTCGTTATCCTCTACCCTAGCGGAAAAGTAAGTGCCCTACAAGAAAAGCAACTTACCACATTAGGACACAACATCACAGCTTTAGAAGTAGATGGCACCTTTGATGATTGCCAAGCTTTGGTTAAGCAAGCCTTCCTTGACCAGGAGTTACGGAGTAAAACTAGAATCAGTTCAGCTAACTCCATCAATATTTCCAGGCTAGTCCCTCAGTCTTTTTATTACTTCGAAGCATACAAGCAAGTCCAGAAAACAACAGAGGATATCGTTTTCTGTATTCCTTCTGGTAATTTCGGTAACCTCACCGCAGGATTACTAGCCTACAAAATGGGACTTCCTGTCCATCAATTCATTGCTGCAACCAACAGGAATGATGTAGTCCCCTCCTATTTACAAGACGGAGATTATCAACCACGACCATCTATCCGTACGCTATCAAACGCAATGGATGTAGGTAACCCTAGTAATTTTGCAAGAATGGTTGATATTTTTTCCGCTGCAAAAGGTAAAGGAATACCTTCTGACCAAGGTATATGGGAAGGCATGAATAAGCTAATTTCTGGCTTTTCCTTTAACGATCAAGAGACAGAACAAGCCGTCAAATACATCTTTGACACCTACAATTACCTCATCGACCCACACGGCGCAGTGGGTTACTTAGCGCTTGACGCCTACCAAAAACAACACCCAAACACTAAGGGTATTGTTCTGGAAACTGCCCATCCAGCAAAATTCAAAGAAGACATGGATCGAGTAATAGGCAAAGAAATTCCGGTCCCGGAAAGACTGCTAGCTCTTAGTGACCGTGTAAAAGAAGCTACATCTATGTCCATCGACTACACTAGCTTTAGAACATGGTTAATTGAGAACCTGTAAAAACAAACCTCTATTTGACAAAAGCCTTACTTGGACTATCACCCAAGTGAGGCTTTTTTGATGTTCCACGTGGAACATTACCGTAAAAATGCCGTCGATCTTTAAACCAAATCGCCTAAAATTCACTTCTATTTGAGCACATTTGATAGCAATGTTCCACGTGGAACACCGCTATCAACGACTCAGTCTTTACCTTTATGCACGCATAAAAAACGCTATAATGAAAGCAAAGTCTCTACTTATTCTATTCACGCTATGCCTTTTTGGGCATGAAATCAGCGCTCAAGACAAGCGCTACAACCAGAGTAAATTCAAACAACTCTATCAAGAACTTGCCACTCCTAATGTTTACAGAACTGCATCTGGAGCACCTGGACACAAATACTGGCAGCAGCAAGCGGACTACGTAATGAACATCCGCTTAGAGGATGATACTCAAAGAGTATATGGTGACGAAACAATCACTTACACCAACAACTCTCCTGATGCACTCTCCTACTTATGGGTTCAGCTAGATCAAAACATGCGTGCCAAAGATTCGGACACTTACAAAGCACGTACCTCTAACATTGATGACCGTATGAGTTTAAGAGGACTCAATAGCCTTGAACCCACCTTCGATGGTGGCTTTAAACTAGAATATGTCCGCGATGGAAACAACAAAAATCTTGACTACACTATTGTAAAAACAATGATGCGTGTAGACTTAGCCACTCCTTTGGCACCAGGCGCAAAGGCTACATTAAAGATAAAGTGGTGGTACAACATCAATAACAGGATGACAATGGGTGGTCGTTCTGGTTATGAATACTTCGAAGAAGACGAAAACTACCTTTATACCATTGCTCAATTCTTTCCTCGCATGGCTGTATATAGCGACAATGAAGGATGGCAAAACAAGCAATTTTTAGGCGGTGGGGAATTCACACTCCCGTTTGGCAATTATGATGTAAAGATCACTGTACCTTCGGACCACAAAATAGCAGCCACCGGAGTGCTGCAAAATGCAAAAGATGTACTGACAAAAACTGAACAAGATCGTTTTGCCCAAGCAAAAAAAGAAAGAGAAACACCTGTCATTATTGTCACAGAAGAGGAAGCGATTGAAAATGAAAAAGAAAAAGCAACCACATCCAGTACCTGGCACTTTAAGGCAGAGAATGTACGTGATTTTGCATTTGCTTCTTCCCGGAAATTCATCTGGGATGCCATGGGTGTAGACCAAGAGGATGGTTCTGTTGTTATGGCAATGTCCATGTACCCAAAGGAAGGCAACCCATTATGGGAACGCTACTCGACCAAGGTCGTTGCTCATACTTTAAAATGGTACAGCCATTATACTTTTGCCTACCCCTACCCTGTTGCTTGGTCGATCCATGCAGCAAGTATTGGTATGGAGTACCCTATGATCTGCTTCAACTTTGGTCGACCTGAGAAAGATGGCACCTATTCTGAAAGAACCAAGTATGGCATGATTGGCGTGATCATTCACGAAGTAGGCCACAACTACTTCCCAATGATCGTCAACTCAGATGAGAGACAATGGACCTGGATGGATGAAGGATTAAATTCTTTCTTACAATACCTAACGGAGCAACAATGGGAAAGAGATTATCCAAGTCGCCGTGGGCCAGCCAAAAACATCGTTTCCTACATGGCCGGTGATAAAGAAGGTATTTCTCCGATCATGACTAATTCAGAATCGATTCTACAGTTTGGCAACAATGCCTATGGTAAGCCAGCAACTGCACTAAATATTTTAAGAGAAACCATCATGGGCCGTGAGCTCTTTGATTATTCCTTCAAAGAATACGCGCGGCGTTGGCAATTCAAGCACCCATCCCCTGATGACTTTTTCCGTACAATGGAAGATGCCTCAGCAATAGATCTTGATTGGTTTTGGCGTGGGTGGTTCTTCACTACCGACAATGTAGACATCGCACTTACCGATGTAAAGTGGTACCAGATCAATACGCAGAACCCAGATGTAGAGAATGCATTAATCAGGCAACAGCAAGAAGACGGCCCTCGTCGTATTGGCAGCATCCGTAACGAAAAAGAAATCGCTAAGACGCAAGACGAAATTGATACTACCCTACGTGACTTTTATACCGAATACGATCCTCTCGCAGTAAGTATACTAGACAAGGATGATTACGAAAAACTATACGCTTCTCTTTCTGACGACGAAAAAGCAGCATTAGAAGATGGTCGTAATTATTATGAAATGACCTTCAAAAATGAAGGTGGTCTAATTATGCCTATTATCATCCAGCTACAATTTGCAGATGGTAGTAATGAAGATCACTATATCCCTGCTGAGATATGGAGACGGAACAACGAACAGGTAACTAAAGTCTTAGTTACAGAAAAAGAAGTGAGTTCAATTGTTATCGACCCCTACCTCGAAACAGCAGACACCGATCGCACCAACAACTACTTCCCTCCCCGCCAAGAAATGAACCGCTTTGAGCTGTACAGAAGAAGCAATCGTGGCAGCCGGGAAAATCCGATGCAGAGAGACCAGCGAGCAAAAGCAGCAGAAGGCTCTAACTAAAATACTGGCTTAGGGAGTTCGCAAAAAACAATCTACACATCTTCCTACAAGTTTTGCTTTATCCATCATCAGATTTTCCTTGCGTAGATTATTTATTCCCTCATCCCTTAAAGAATCCCCCCATTTATCGCCCTACGACTTGTCGTCGTGGGGCGATCCTTTTTTTAGAAAATTCCTGCGAGTACGATAAGCTTGCAAATACCCTCTTTGTGTGGGTGCGTCCAAAAAAGATTGTGCTACCAATTTCTCGACTTGCTCTTGTCGTTGAACAAACGACTGCAATAATTTCTCTATCCGTTTAGGGCGCATCTCCCAACGGTTACCAAGTTCTACAAAATCATCATAAGCAGCGTGCCCTTGCTTCTTCCACACCTCCGATTTGAATTCGTCTTCGAATAAGCCCTTACTCAAAGCAAAGTCAGAATCGTCTACATGGATACGTGTATTGAGTAGATCGTAAGCCGGACTCATCAAGTAATCCCCCTGAAGAGTTTCCAATACAGAGAAATTTTTCAAATGAGCATCTCCATTCGAAAAAAGATAATTGAAAACAAGTAGCTGAAATAGCTTCTCTATTTCTACCCGCCAAGCAGGCAGGAACTGCCGCAGTAATTCCCCCAATGCCTCGTAGCTATAATCGTACTTAAAATTGGCCCCTCCATTCTCACTGGTTCTTCCTGCCAGGGAAGCAAAATCTTCACTCCCCCATTTATGACCACCTTTACCTAAGTCAAATCGACGAGTGAGATAAGCTGGAGTCCCATCGGCAAAAAAGACCAAACCATTGGCCGCTGTATTTATACCATATACTTGCTCGGCCAGCTGCATGGTGAGATGTTCATTCATAGGAGCCTGCTCAACTTTTTTCAGATCCCGTGGAACAGGTTTCAATATGTAAGCGCCTTGCTCTTCTTCATTGGCCAGGCGTAATTCTTTACCATCCAACACCATGCTCAATTTTTCCTGAACACCAGACACCGATAAATGCTTTCTATTTTGGACAAAAGCAGCGGCAGTCTCTTCGCTCAACTGAGGCGGAGAAAAAGGTAAAACAGGGTTGACTTTTTTACCATCAAAAAGCTTTCGTAGAGCTGACGGACTATAGCTGTGATATCCCTCTGCTAAAGTGCCTGGGCAATTTTTTAATACTTCCATATTACTCCTTTTCTGCTTCCCTAATTGTTATTGCCCCTATCGTATCATAAGCAGCAGTAGCCAGTAACAATCCGAAATGGTCATCTTCATCAATTTTCAATTGCCGGCTTTGCAGCTTACGGTTTACTCCTTCGCTGAGCATATTGAAAAAAAATGGAAAAAGCACTTCACTTTCGTAAGCCTCTTCTTGTTTGGGCAATCGCAAACTAACGGCTGGCTTGGTAGGGTCACTTACCCAAGCTGGGCTATAAATAAAATGATAGTGACCACGTGCTTCCTCCGTAAGTGTCCCCAAGTGTTCTCCATTGCGGTAGACTTCTCCCTTTCTCATTTTACTTTAGTTGCCTTATTTGTAAATGTATTTCCAGACCTAGCACTTTCAGAATACGATCCAGAATATCAAGTGTAGGGTTATTTTGTCCCCGCTCCAATTTATAAAGCGTATTTACGCTCACATCAGCTAACTCTGCCAAGTCGGGTTGCGTAAGCCCCAGAAGCTTCCTTCTCTCCTTGATTTGCCCACCTATATCTTTAACTAACACTATAATGTGATTTTTTAATTAATTTAGGTAAATCTAGCCAACAATGCAACTAAAATCACCCTATCATGTGATTTCATACAATAAAACTGTTGTAGATTCTATAACACAACCCCAAATCACACTAGAGTGTGATTTTTAAGGATATTATAGTACTAAGGATACTCCAAAATTAAAAATCACACTATGCTACGATAATTAATTTCATAAATAACAATTCGCACTATTGCTGAAAAAGTATAAACATAATGTCAAAGGGATTGTCTCTATCTTTGGAATTGAAAAACAACGACCATGGACTATAAGAATCCGAAATTCATCATTGATAGTAGTCAGCTTACTCCCGGTAAAGTGCGTTGGCGCAGCCCAAGCAATATTGCCTTAATTAAGTACTGGGGAAAATATGGCCAACAACTCCCTCGTAATCCTTCGATAAGTTTGACACTTTCACAAGCAGCGACGGATACCACCTTAAGTTATAGTGCGAAGCAAAGCGATAAAGAAATAGACCTAGACTTCTATTTTGCAGGAGAATCGCGGCCTGATTTTTCTCTTAGAGTAGAAAAGTATCTAAAAATATTGTTGCCTATTTTTCCTTTTCTCGGGCAACTACATTTGCGTATTGATACCAATAACAGCTTTCCCCACTCGGCAGGAATAGCATCTTCAGCTTCCGCGATGAGTGCCATTGCATTGATCTTATGTAGTATGGAAAAGCGCTTTTTTGATTCACTCTCGGATTCAGAAACCTTTTATCAAAAAGCATCCTACCTCGCACGTTTAGGATCTGGTAGTGCTTGCCGTTCTGTTTATCCACATGTAGCAGTATGGGGAGAAGCCGGAGAAATCCCGCGAGCTTCCAACCTTTATGCGATACCTTATGCAGATCAGGTACACGATATTTTCGAAACGTACCACGATGATATTCTCATTATCAGTAAAGCAGAAAAAAGTGTTAGTAGCGGCGCCGGACATAACTTGATGGAAGGTAATCTTTATGCTGATAATCGTTACCTACAAGCACGCCAGCGTATGGATAATTTAACAGCAGCGATGCGAGCAGGTGATCTAGAAACTTTCGGAAAAATTACAGAAGCAGAAGCATTGACCTTGCATGCACTGATGATGACATCGAACCCTCCCTACCTTTTGATGGAACCCAATAGTATTGCCGCTATTCGCAAAGTACAAGCTTACCGTGCTGAAACTGGGCATCCTTTGTATTTCACACTAGACGCTGGGCCTAATTTGCATTTGCTTTATCCTGATAATATTGCCACCGAAGTAAAAACATTTATCCGTAGTGAACTCACTCCTCTTTGCCAGGATGGCATCTACATTGCAGATCGATGTGGAGCGGGGCCGGAGGAGTTGGAGGCTGATTTAAATCCAAACTAAACCAGCTGTTTCTAATTCCCTACTAAATCTTATCTTTGCAGCTTAATCCTAATTAAAAGAACCAGCACGAAGACCATTTTCGCGCGGTTCAAAAAAGTGCGTCTTATGGATTTATTTGCAAAGATTAAATCAGATCCGGGCCCTCTCGGTAAATATTCCGATTTTGCTCACGGCTACTATACTTTCCCAAAACTGGAAGGAGAATTGGCTAGTCGAATGAAATTCCAGGGCAAAGAAGTCATTGTCTGGAGTGTTAATAATTATCTCGGTTTGGGCAACCACCCAGAAGTACGTAAGGCAGATGCCGACGCGGCGAAGGACTGGGGAATGGCTTACCCAATGGGTAGCCGGATGATGTCTGGAGAAACCAAATACCACGAAGAGCTAGAGCAAAAACTTGCTAGCCACGTACAAAAAGAAGAAGGCCTTCTCCTTAACTTTGGTTACCAGGGAATCATGTCAATCGTAGATGCACTACTGACCCGTCGGGATGTAGTGGTTTATGACAAAGACGATCATGCTTGTATCTACGATGGTGTGCGGATGCACATTGGCCCTCGTTTTGCTTTTGAGCACAATGACATTGATAGCTTCAAGAAGCAAATGGAAAAAGCTACCGCCAAAGCTGCTGAAACAGGCGGTGGTATCCTGGTCATTACGGAAGGTGTATTCGGAATGCGTGGCGAGCAAGGTATCCTAAAGGAAATCGTAGCCACTCGTGACCAATTCGAGTTCCGTCTACTTGTCGATGATGCTCATGGTTACGGTACACTTGGAAAAACTGGTGCCGGCGCTGGTGAAGCACAAGGTGTACAGGATGAGATCGATGTGTACTTCAGTACTTTCGCTAAATCTATGGCGGGTATTGGTGCGTTTGCAGCAGGTGATGCTGATATTATGAATTACCTGCGCTATAACTTGCGCTCCCAAATTTATGCTAAATCATTACCGATGCCTATGGTTATTGGCGCATTAAAACGCTACGAATTGTTGCGTACTATGCCTGAGCTACGGGAGAAACTATGGCACAATGTCAACCTTCTACAAAAAGGATTGAAAGATGCTGGTTTCAACATTGGTAATACAGGAGCCTGTGTTACACCGGTTTATATGAAAGGCACTGTTGGGGAAGCACTTGCGCTCGTACATGACTTGCGCGAAAACTTTAGCATCTTCTGCTCCATTGTCGTCTACCCGGTTATACCAAAAGGACAGATGATTCTTCGTTTGATTCCTACTTCATCTCATACCGACGAAGATATCCACATCACACTTGAAGCATTTAAAGCTATCCGTACCAAACTGGAGGATGGTGTTTATGCAAAAGAAGGTGCAATGATAACGGACGATTAATTTCGGTCTTAAAAATTTAAACGGTCTGCAACTTAAATGATGCAGGCCGTTTTTTTTTGTTAGTCCCCTACGCTTTTTTCAAATCAGAAATAGTACCATTTCGTATTCAAGACTGGCCTTGAATTGCTTTTCTAAAATGGTAATAGACTTGGGCGCCCAAAGCACTAGTGCTTTGTCTTTGGCCAGTTGAAAAAATGGAAAAGAGTAGTAACTTTTCATGTCTATCGTTCACCACTTGCACCATAAAATCCTTCCATTTCCCACCACTATAATGATCACTTTTCCGGATATTCTATTGGTGATTAAAGAACTTTCTTATCAAGAGGGACTTTAAAATATTGTGGAAAAGAGTAATAAAAATACATATTCAGGGATTACAATCCCTAAATATACGTATATTGGGGGATTACAATCCCTAAATATACGTATATTAGGGGATTACAATCCCTAAATGTACAATCATGCATATTGATCGTGTACTTCATAATACCATAAAAAACAAACTAGGTACAGGAAAAGCAATTCTTATACTAGGGCCCCGCCAAGTTGGTAAATCTACTTTGCTAAAAAGAATAGCAGCAACCTTTGACCAACCCACATTACATCTAGATTGTGATGATTTGGCAGTAAAGATGCGACTGGAAGTACAGACACTTCCAAACCTTCGAAATATTATAGGACCTGCAAAACTCGTACTTATTGATGAAGCACAGAGGGTAAAGAATATCGGCTTGACCTTGAAGGTTATTACTGATCAAATTCCAAATGTACAACTCCTAGTAAGTGGTTCTTCTGCATTCGAGTTGGCTAACGAAATAAATGAACCTTTAACAGGAAGGAAGTGGGAGTACCTAATGCTTCCTATTTCAACAGAGGAAATGATCCTTTATCATGGTGGATTTACAGAGGAGCGAGACATAGAGTCCAGGCTACTTTTTGGCATGTACCCCGAAGTAATAACGCAAGCAGGAAATGAACGAGAAGTTCTTTTACAACTTGCTAATAGTTATTTATACAAAGATATTTTCACGTTTCAGGATTTGCGTAAGCCTGAACTGATTGACAAACTCTTGAAAGCACTAGCATCACAAATTGGTTCAGAGAGTACCTACAACAAATTGGCCGAAATTGTTGGTAGCGACAAGGCAACCGTTCAGCGGTACATTACTCTATTGGAAAAAGCCTTTATTATTTTTCGGCTGGGAGCTTACAGTAAAAATATAAGGACAGAGCTTAAGAAAAGTCGTAAATTTTATTTTTATGATTGTGGAATTAGAAATGCCATTATGGGTGATTTCCGACCATTATCCCAACGTAATGACGTAGGAGGTCTTTGGGAAAATTTTCTAATTAGTGAACGATTGAAGTACAATAGCTATCACCAATTTTATGGACATAGTTATTTCTGGCGTACTACTCAGCAACAAGAAATCGATTATATTGAAGAATACGATGGCCAGCTATATGCCTATGAATTCAAATGGAATAGCAAGAAAAAAGCACGTATGCCTCGTACTTTTAGCAATGCTTACCCAGACACAATATTCAATGTCATCTCTCCGGAAAACTATCAGGTTTTCTTGAATTCAACCACCCAGGAGTGATGTTTACACCAGCTTACGCATCGCCATCATTGTTCCCAGGTGCATGGCTTCGTGGGCTAGATTAAACTGGAAAGCCTCTTCAACTCTGCTTAATTCAATGCCAAAGCTCGTAGGATAAAGCTTGAAATTTTCAAAAATTCCCTGCGCATAATCGTGCTGAAATTTCACCAAGGTTTCTTCACTAAGCTGGATAAACTCCGTAAATGTTTCTTGACTTACGCTCCCCTGCGGAGCACTTCCTTTGCGATAAGCTTCTACCATTGATTGATCCACCAAAGGTTTTAAGCCCGAAAGGCCATAACATAATAATTGTTGGGTAACAATAACATGACCAAAATTCCATACCAGGTTATTCCGAAAACCATCGGGAATTTTATTAAGCTCATCCAGCTGTAGGGGCTTCAATAGGCTCAGCATATTTGCCCTCGTTTGCTGTGTGCTTTTCAGTATAAATTCAAAGTTAGCAATAGTCATAAGCCTGATTAAAGGAGTGAAAATGATGGTAGACGCTATTCTACATAATGCCTAGTCAAAGTTAACAAACTACTTAAGGATTCATATTTTTGTGAACATAAAAAGCACACCTCTACATATGCGAGTACTTATCCAGCGTGTCACCGAAGCTTCCGTTACGATTGAAGGGAACGTAAAATCAGCCATTGGCCCGGGCTTACTAGTCTTATTAGGTATAGAAAACGAAGACGCTGTCGAAGATATCGACTGGCTTTGCAAAAAAATAATACAGCTACGAATCTTTAGCGATGAAGAAGGAAAAATGAACCTTTCGGTTCTTGATACACAAGGGCAGATTCTTGTCATTAGCCAGTTCACCCTTCAGGCGAGTACAAAAAAAGGCAATCGCCCGAGTTATATAAAAGCAGCTCGCCCAGAAGTAGCTATTCCTCTTTACGAACAGTTTGTCGATCGGCTCAGCGTTGCACTAGGGCAACCCGTCGGAACAGGAGAATTTGGTTCAGACATGAAAGTCCGCCTGCTCAATGATGGGCCGGTTACTATTTGGATTGATTCCAAAAACAGAGAATAGGAACAGCACGAAAATACATAGTGCCGTTTTAGTTCACAAACAAAATTTTCGTCACAACCGCATCGGGTTGAGCCAATCCGGCCTCACGGGGGTTGGTGGTACTGAATACTAAATAAACACCCGTTTGCACCCGGCGGCCATTGTAGTCGCGGCCATCCCAAACAGCCTGTCCACCTAGTGCTTCCGTTTCGTAAACCAGCTTGCCATTAACATCCGTAATCTTAACATTGGCATTAACTGCCAAGCCTCGCACTGTTATCGGTCCATCATATTCGGGCCGTACAGGATTCGGGAAAACGGTAGGTTCGGCATTATTAAGTCGAGTACCTACAATGGCATCTCCTTGATAAGAAATTACCCCTTCGTCTGTACCAAAAAACACCTCTCCTGTTCGGTCATTGATCGCAATCGTACGGATAGAGTTGTCTAAAAGAGGAGAGTCATCTTTGGTGAAGTGAATCAATTCTTCTTTCCCATCTGGTGAAAGTAGATAAGCGCCGTTGGTCGTTCCTACCCATTTACGGTTGGCACCATCAACGGCAATCGCCTGAACCGTTTGAGTTTTAAAAAGATATTCCAGAAAGCCGTCCAAGTCTACGGTTCGCAAAGAACCTTGGCAGTTGTCGTCAAAAGCAGCACTTCCACATTCGAAGATCACGATACCTTGATTGGTACCCACCCATACATCACCATCCTGATCAATGGCCAAACAGTTGGTTTCGTTAGTGGGAACATTTGAGTTGTTGGCAGTAAACGAGCGGCAGCGATCATCATTAGGATTGTCTAATTCTCCTTCGTCAAAAAGCAAAACCCCTGAGGTTGTACTTCCTGAAATAATCCACTTGTAATTGGTACTTGGGTCTATCGCTATCTGAAAGAGATCGTTTTGTCCACAAGTTTCAGCAAAGGAAACCCAGGTACCATCAGGGTTTAGTCGGTGGAGTGGTTTTCCTTCCAATGCGCGATAATTACTTACCCATAATCCGCCTTCGTCATCTACAGCCAAACCACTCACTCGCGTGCGGCTATCGTCTCCGCTGGTGTTACTTAATGGAGAATTGGAATCATTAAAAAGGCGAATATTTTCACCATCTATTTCAATAAGCCCCGTATAATAAGACGCGCCGTACACCTTTCCATTTGTTGTATTTTTCACAACATCAATCAAGGCAAAAACATCATCGTCTCGCTGACTGTCAGAGGTATTAAAACCTTTAAAAGCTTCCTTGCTCCATCGATTATAAATCTCCCAATCACCATTGGCCAAAGAAGCCATTCCGTGGTCTGTAGGTATCGGTGTACGGTTGGGTTCGTGGGCACCGGCAGCCAGCCACAGTGTATCATCGTAAACTTCAAGGTCCCAAACCTTCTGGCTGTATGGAGAGTTGATTTCAAACGTATTACAGAAATCATCGGCAGTATTGTCAAGCCAACGAAAGCCCATGTATTCATCACCAAACCAAACCTGCCCATACTGATCCTCAATGGCGTAATTACTACGGCCAATACAACCAGGCGTCAAGGCTCCACCACTTCCATCTGCTTTAAAATAAAGAACTTGGCCATTGCCACAACCACCATCTACACAGCGATATCCCGCTAAAAGGTGCTCCCCTTCTGCAGATAAATACCTTAACCCGTAATTATCGGTTTGATCAGAAAAAAGAACAGGGCCACCATTTTCCCAGCGATAAATATCTTCGTTGATACCAAGATACAATTCCCCTTCATAAATCGTCATTGCACTGGTAGAGTAATCATCAGGAAAACCGGCCTCTGTGCCCAGAAAGTTCCAGGTGCTAAAGTCATCCGCAGTAGGGTTACTAACAGGGGTCTGATAAATTCCTTCGCCCGTGCCTGCGTAAATATTACCTTCAAAAACAGCTACGGAAAGAACGTTTGCCTCTCCCATAAAAGTGGTAAACGGAAAAGAACCATTATCCACACGAAAAGCAGAAACGCCGTAACTACCTGCCAGGAAGAGTGTGTTAGCATCGTATTCAAAAATATCGTTGATCGTTTTCTCTCCCGTAATATTCGTGAAATTCTTAATAGATCGTACCGTTACAATCTCACCTTCATCGTATAAATCGATAATCCCGTCATCGTAAACGATAATTAATTTTCCACTCGGTTCATGAAACCTAATCATCCGAAAGTCTACGCCCGTAAGACCGTCAACTGTGGTCTTAAACTTAGGTGCAATCTCGTCTTTATCCAGGATCATCAAAGCAGCACGCGTAGTATAAAAAATCTGATCAGCACTTTGCGTGACTGATAACCCAACCCGCTTGGGTGGATGCGCTCGCCATTCTCCAATGGGTAAAATGTTTTGGCTGAAGGCAAGAAGTGGTAAAAGGAAGAAAGCGAGTAGTAGCTGAGGTTTCATAAAATTATACATCTGTTCAAAAGGTAAACCAGTAAGCCTGGAAATGTATTGCTTAAAAGGCTAAAATTAGCATCTTAAGTTAGACTAGCGACAATAAAAAGTCAGGTATTAAAACAAGGTCAGTGGATCGTCATTTACCAGTTGGTGCAACTCGGAGCCATTACTCCTTACGCTGTTCACCCTTTGGCTCACTCGATAATGCTTCAATACATCATTGGGAGGTGTTTTTAACAATGCTAAAGTATCCTCCAGGGCTTGGTCACGCAGCCAAGCTTGTTGTTCATCTTGCCCAAGGAGTAAAACCGGCATACGGTTATGAATACCTTCCATCTCTTTATTAGGAGCAGTGGTGATAATAGAAAAAGTGCGGTACTCTTCGTTATTAATTTTAGCAACATCCCAAATCCCCGCCATGACCAGCAGCTCGTCATTACTCCTTAATATACGGTAAGGCAATTTTTGCTGCCCCGATCGGCGCCATTCGTAAAAACTATCCGCGATCACTAAACAACGTCGTTGCCGAATAGGAATTCTAAAGGAAGGTTTTGTAACTATGCTTTCGCTACGCGCATTGATCAACCTTGCTCCTTGCTGTATATCTTTGGACCAATAAGGAATTAGCCCCCAGCGTATTGCCTGTAATTGATGAGGAGCTTGGTTGAGAATAACAATAGCTTCTTGTGTAGGAGCCAGATTATAGTTGGGAATAATTTCAGAACTCCCAACCAAAGAAATCTGTAATTGTTGCTCTACTTGTGCTACCGTATAAACTTGTGAATATCTACCACACATGCCAAAATTTTATAATTATTAATAACTACACAGAAACAAAAACATGCAAAATAGCCCGTCAAAGTTTTCCACAATTGACTTTTTCACAAACCATTAAGTACATAAAAAACAAGCAGTTAAGCAAATCAGTTTTCAACACAAGCTGTGGAGAGTTCTGGGGATTACCGTCGATTTATAAACATCTACTAACAGACTGTGATGTTGAAAATCGGTGCTACTCGTTCAAAGTCGTTTTTTCGTGGAAAGCGACAACGTTATTGACATTTAAAAGTCAAATATCCATACCCGTTTTTAAAAAAGTTATTCCGTTGACAAATAATCCACCGACTGTGAATAAGTTTGCATATTCCTTATTAATCAAGGAGTTTCCATGTGAATTAAGTGTTAGTTAATATCGGCTTTTTATTAATACTCACTTAACCTAGACTTAACTTATTTTTTTCTCCACCATACTAACAGCCCTAATAATAATAAGGGAATTGAAAAAAAATTATTAAAATCTATTAATAGGAACTATTACCGAAAGCACCTTGAGAAACAAATTCATGAGTATAGCAGCGGTAATAGCGCTTAATCAAAATAAGAATTATGGATGTCCAGCAAGACGGTTCTGATGAGGTTTTAAATCCAGCCTTGGGGAGTAATGGCTACCGACCAATTGTAAAGTGGTGGCTTGTGATAGGAGTAATTATGATTATAGGGCAGATTGTCATTGGTGGGATCACCCGCCTGACAGGTTCTGGCTTGTCTATCACTAAATGGGAAATAGTTACGGGCACTTTGCCCCCGCTCAATGATGCGGACTGGCATGTGGAGTTTGACGCTTACAAAGCGACCCCCCAATATGCCAAGATTAATGAGGGAATGAGTCTGCAGGAATTCAAGTTTATTTACTTCTGGGAGTATTTTCACCGCCTCTGGGCGCGTTTGATGGGATTTGTGTTCGCTATCCCCTTTGTTATCTTTTGGCGCAAGAGGTGGCTCGACAAGCCCTTGATGAAGCGTTTGGGGATAACTGTATTGCTCGCTGCGGTAGTCGCCTCCTTTGGTTGGATTATGGTCGCTAGCGGTTTAATCCAACGCCCCTGGGTAAATGCCTATAAATTGACGATGCATTTATCCCTGGCTTGTATTCTCTATGCTTACCTACTTTGGACGGTGTTTAAAGTCTTTCAACCCAACCCCGAAAGTTTTCCACATTCAGTGTTGAAAACTTGGGCCAAGGTGCTTACTGTCCTCACTTCTATACAAATTATTCTGGGGGGAATCATGTCGGGAGCAAAGGCCGGATTGTTTTTTCCAACCTGGCCTGATATGAATGGAGAATGGGTTCCAGAGGTACTTACGCAATCGAGTATGTGGAATGTGGAAAACTTTGTTAACTACGACGCTACATTGTTCCTTCCAGCACTCGTGCAATTCACCCATAGGGGTGTAGCTTATATATTGACAATCATTGTTTTATACTTTGTATGGAAATTGTTAAAAGTGACCAATTCGCGAATTATAAAGCAAGCATCTTACCTGTTGGTAAGTATGTTAGTAATCCAGGTGTTATTAGGAATACTTACAGTTGTTAACAGTGTTGGTATGATTCCTGTAGCCTTGGGCGTATTGCATCAGGCGGGGGCGATATTCTTATTATCAGCTGTGTTATTTGTTGATTATCAACTATTACGAGAATAATCAACATTGAGTGTGGATAACTGTGTATAACTAACGTGAAGTTAGTAGATTCATAGTCCAGAATGGGGGTTACTCTTCTTCTTCGACGGGGTAAGGTTCGAGCCAAAAGCTGTTAACTTCCTGACCACCAATGAGCTTGATGCGTTGCATGTTTAAAAGCTCCAGTAGGCCCAGGAAAGTCACAATAGCGTGAATGCGATTTTCACATTGCCCAAAGACATCTATAAAGCTGGGGCGGGAGCCAGAGTTGATCAAGGTAAGAATATGTTGCTGTTGCTCCTCTATAGAATAATTGAACTGTACTATCTTGTGAACGGTAGGCCGCTTCTTGGCTTCTTCGGCCTTTTCCATCATCCGTTCGTAAGCACGGAGTAGTTTGAACAGGGTAACGGATTCTAGTTCTGCGTCTACCAAAGCCTTAGTGGCAATATCCTGTAGCTCGCTGCTTACGTTGCCTCGGTAATTGCGTAATGAGCGACTTTCTTCTAGTTCGCGCATTTCTTCCAGTATGCTCTTATACCTTTTGTATTCCAGTAGCCTGTTTACCAGTTCTTCCCGTGGATCAATTTCATTGCCTTCCTCGTCAAGAGGTTTGCGTGGGATGAGCATTTTGGCCTTGATGCGACAGAGGGTTGCTGCTACCAAAACAAATTCGCTAGCCAGGTCAATGTCCATCTGTTCCATTTGCCGGATATAATCAAGGAAATCATCCGTAACTTTGGCAATTGGAATATCGTAAATGTCCAGCTCGTCCCGCTCGATAAAGAAAAGCAGGAGGTCGAAAGGACCTTCGAATTGGGGCAGCTTAATCGTGTAAGACGTACTCATGTCGCAAAGGTAAGGCTTTGGTCGTAATTGTGTATGTTATGTTCTGTGAAGGCTTAAACCATGTAAGTTGTTATAAGACCATCTAATTTGTTTTCTTATATGCCCTTATATTCCTTATATGGTTTAAGAATTGTATAAATACTGCATTATGAAAGAAAGCGGGAATCAGTCGGTTGGAAAACTCTATTTGCTACCTGTTCCATTAGGGGAGGATGCTTGGCATACTGTTCCGGAGTATGTAAAAGAAATTATTCATGGTTTAGATGTTTTTGTCGTTGAAAGGGCGAAAACAGCACGGCGTTTTCTTAAAGCCATTGCATTTCCTACGGCTTTTGATGATTGTCTGTTTTTTGAATTAAACAAGCGTACAGAAGCGGGGGATATTCCATCTTTTTTAGAAGCCACTAAGCTTGGCCGATCTGTTGGTTTATTGTCAGAAGCTGGCGTTCCTGCAGTCGCTGATCCCGGAAGCCGACTGGTGTTGGCTGCGCACCAGCAGGGGGTAGAAGTGATGCCGCTGGTAGGGCCTTCTTCTATTTTGTTGGCATTAATGGCTGCTGGAATGAATGGCNAATCTTTTGCGTTCAAGGGTTATCTGAGTGCTAAACGCCCGGAGTTAGCCAAAGAACTTAAACAATTAGAAATACAAGCTAATCGCAGGGGGGAGACTCAAATTTTTATTGAAACTCCTTACCGTAATTCATCTATCGTAGAAACAGCCCTGAACGTGTTAGATGTCAATACGCTCTTTTCAATTGCTGTAGATATTACCTTGCCTACGCAATGGATTCAGACTCACACTATTGGTGTTTGGAAGAAACTTACTTTGCCTGATTTGCACAAAAGGCCCGCGGTCTTTGTTTTGGGAGGGCGCAAAAAATAGCACTAAACTATATGAATGATTTTAAGGACGTAATTATTGATCTGCTACAAATTACGATTGGCGTTTTATTTGCAGCTGTAGGGCTCAATGCTTTTTTGCTACCTAATGGCTTTTTAGATGGAGGAATCACAGGTGTAGCTTTATTGACCAATATATTGACGGGTATTGATATTTCCTGGTTGCTCCTTCTTATTAACTTGCCTTTTCTAATAATCGCTTACTATGTTGTCTCGAAATGGATTTTTTTCAAATCAATCTTTTCGATAATTGGTTTGGCCATTTTTGTCCACTGGGGAATTTTACCGCCAGTAACAGATGATAAATTACTGATTGCGATTTTTGGTGGCATCTTTCTAGGAATGGGAATTGGTATTACGATTAGAGGAGGTGCTGTACTTGACGGTACCGAGGTGCTAGGGATTTATCTAAATGATCGCTTTGGAATCAGTATCGGAAAAGTTATCCTTATTTTCAATATCATTCTTTTTGGAATTACTATTTATTTTACGAGTTGGGAAACGGGCATGTACTCTATCCTGACCTTTATCGTGACGGCCAAGATTACGGACAGTATTATTGAAGGATTTGAAGATTTTATCGGACTGACGATTATCTCCAAGAAATCGTCAGAGATTAGTAAGGCTGTTGTTCATGAAGTAGGTGCTGGAGTAACGGTTTATAAAGGCCAAGGTGGCTACGGTTCACATGGTGAAAACACAGAATTGGAAATAATCCACAGTATTATTAATCGCATTGACCTACGGAAGATACACCGAGTAGTGGATCGCATTGACCCTAAAGCATTTGTTGTAGAGTTTGATGTAAATAATGTACAAGGCGGTATTTTGAGGAAGTACTTAAGCCGAAAGACAGGGAATTAAACTTGGTCACTATCCAGCTATCTCCAACTGCGCGAGGAGCCATTCTTTTTCCGTAAGGGGTTCAGTATCTGCTATTTGTGATTTTAATGCCAAACGTTTTTCTTTATCATAAGGAGGAAGCTTCATCAACTGATCTGTGAGGGTGAAGATGTTTATATAGATTTGTTTGTGGTAGCTATCGTGCTTGATCCGGCGTAGGTAAGCCCTTGTATTTTTTATATGAGCAGCTAGCAATTGAAAATCACCAGCTTCGTAGTAAATTTTCAGTTGAATAATTTTTGCACTAAACTGGTGAATAAAGTCCCGATCAGAAAACTGGTGTAATTTGAGGAGCGCTTTCCGGTGCTGCCCCTGATGATAAGCGAGGCGTGCTTCGTTTAGTGCATGAATACCATCCCGTCGATGAGGCTCTAGCTGATGACGATAAGCTTCGAGAAATTGAGCGGCCCAGTCCAGTTCTCCAGAACGGATTGCAATAATGGTGATATTGGAATAAGTGAAAGGCGTGAGGTAGCCATCTTCCCGGAGTAAATCTTGTTCTAGTCCTTTTCTGTAAAGTGCCAGTGCCTCTTTAAAGTAGATATTTCCTTTTTTATTGATCTGCCGGATACAGAAATTAATACCGAGGAGTACCAAGTCTCTTCCTTCACTATCTGGAAATTGAGGAAGATGCATCAAGAGCTGTCGCTCAAATTCATGGAATGCCAGCTCATTATCCGGCTCCTGGTACATTCGATAAGCATTGTAGTAAATGGTAATAGCAGGCTCTTGTTGATAAACCGGTAAAATAGCCAAAGTGAGAATCTCTGGTAGCATGGCTATTTCATAACTGGCCCCCGATACCCTCTGATGGGCAATACTCAAGCAAGCTAAACGCAATTTGTAGCTAATAAATGCTTTTTGAAGTGCACTTTCTTGTTGTTGGAAATTGAGGGCCATGCCCCGGCCTTCCCGTGATTGAAAAAGATATACTTCCTCTTCTAACTGGTAAAGTTGCAAATGAAAAGCGTGGTGCCGGAGCGGTTGCTGCTGTAGTTGATGGCGTTGCTTTTTTTCTCGCCGACGAAAATGTTTGTCAAGCCCGCGATTACGGTAAGCGGATAGCAATGCTGTATCACTGATGCTATTGCGTTGCATAGTGCGCCATTGCAGCCATTCTTCCAGGCACTGGTGCAGGTAGCTACATTGCAATCTGAATGTTTGATCATCGTATTCCTTGTTAGGGGCGATAACCTTGAACGCACCTTCTCTGGTAGGAGAAATACCTAGTTCAAAATACTGTTCTTCCAAGAAAAGGAACAATTTATGCAAAGCCGGTCGAGTGTTATGGAGCTCACATGCCAACCACAAAGCAGCCTGTTGGCGCTCTCTACGGTCTAAAGTGGTGATAAATGAGAGTAATAATGTATTTTTCAATATTTAATGTATTCTACAATATTTTTATTAAATCCTTTAAAATAAGCATTTATACTTCATTAAATATATTTTATTTCTTACAAACCTCATTATTTTGGTTTGTATGCCGGGGTAGCATAGAGCATATTTGTATTATAGAAAATAATCCTGNGTTATGTACACCAAAAAAATATCCACTATGGACCATAGAAAACTACTTATTTGGGCAGTAATGCTGCTTTTTGTGCTACCACTTGCGGGGCAGATTAATGTCTCCATGTCAGGTGATGCATTTATTTGTGAAGGAGATAGTGTCCAGTTAACTGCTAACCCCAGTGGTGGAGACGGTAACTACACTTATTTATGGACACCAGCGGCGGGATTAAGTTGTACCGATTGCTTGAGCCCAATCGCTAGCCCTATTGTTACAACTATTTATACCTTAACGGTAGAAGATGGCCTTGGAGAGCAAGGCAGTAATAGCGTAGAAGTGGTTGTTGCCTCTGCTCCAGTTATTGATATTGGAGCAACAGTAGTTACAAATTCAACCTGTGACGGTATCGATGACGGTGCTATTGATTTGGTTATGGGAGGAGGCGCATTTCCTGTTACTTACTTCTGGACAGGCCCTAATGGGTATGCCGCTACAACCCAGAATATTTCTAATTTAAGTGGGGGACAGTATACAGTGGTGGTCACCAGCGTTGACGGATGTGCGGTCTCAGCTACATTCACAGTACTTGATGGGAATAATATCACGGTCACTTCCAATATTACAGAAGCAAGTTGTGATGGTGTTACGCCAGGGTTTATTGATATTACGGCAAGTGGAGGAGATCCTTCTTACACCTATGATTGGTCAACAGGAGAAACAACCGAGGATATTTTCTTTCTTACAGCAGGTGTTTATATCGTTACCGTTACGGATGGTAATGGTTGTTCAACCGTAGAAAATTTCAATGTAGCTGCCGGAGCCCCTGTGCTAAGTGTATCTCTACAAGATGTTTCGTGTAACGGAGGAGCTGATGGCTTTATCCTCGTTGAAGCAGGCTCTGGCGATTGGCAATTTGACTGGAGTAATGGCTTTTCTGGGCCATTGATACAAAATTTAACTGCAGGAACCTATTGTGTGACGGTTACAAATGGTAGTACTGGGTGTACTGAAGAGGCTTGCTATACAGTGTCAGAACCCGCTTCACTGGTGGCCTTTATTGACGCTACGAATACTACTTGTGAAGGAGAAGGTGGCAGTTTGAACGTTACCGTTACAGGAGGCACACCTCCTTATACTTACCTTTGGTCTAATGGGGCTACAACTCAAACAATCAGTAATCTACCAGAGGGAGTTTATACCGTTACTGTTGTGGATGCAAATGGTTGCCAGGTAGAGATTTCAGGTGCTATTTTGTCGTCTCCAGTCTTTTCTTTTGAAATAATGGGTTTGCCCACGGAGCCGTGTATGAGTGAGTTTACCTTGATGCCAACGATAGACGGCGGCAGCGGAATCTTTACTTATCTCTGGCAAATAGATGGAGTAGTTGTAAGTACCGCTATGGAATTGGTGAATCCATTACCTGGGTTTATTTCCCTTACAATTACGGATGACAACGGCTGTAGTATCACCCAGACTGTTCAGTATGATCCAGCTCCGGCTGCGGTGATTACGACCTCGGGGATTCTTTCTTGTGCAACAGGGAGTGTAGTACTAGATGGTACAGGATCGGCTGTTGGTCCTGATTATGTTTATGAATGGATTGGCCCTGGCGGATTTATCAGTGATCAATTGATTGTAACCGTAAATACTCCGGGTGTTTATACACTTACAGTAAGTAATGCTGTTGTAGCTGATTGTAGTAGTACCGCCGAGGTAGTAGTAACAGACCTTACTTTGGATTTTGGAACGGGAATTCATACCACCGTGTTAGGCTGTAATGATTACCGCTTGCAAGCGATTGTTCCAGCGGATTATTTTGGGCAATTGGCTTTTCTATGGACCTTCCCTGATGGAACGACCACTAGCTCTGAACAGACAATTACTCCTACCCAGACAGGCGTATACACGCTGGAAACCGAGGCTGTAGGCTTGGAGTGTTTCTTTTATTCAACCGTATTTATTGACCTTGAAGCTGAAACCTGTGCGATCATTAATGGCTATGTACACCAAGATGATAATGAAGATTGTGCACCAGACCCTGCTGATTTGCCATTAGAAGGTTGGGAGGTGATCGCTACGGATGGCACCGCGAGCTATGTAGCCTTTACGGATAGCGAAGGGTATTTTGAAATCAATGTACCGATAGCTGTTAGCAGCGTTAGCTTGGTTCCTCCTTCGACGGCTTGGGATATTTGTGTCGAAACCATTAATTTGGATCCCCCGCTAGCAGGAGGAGAGGTACGTACCCTTGATTTCCCGGTGAAACGCCTCGTAGATTGTCCCGAACTGGAAGTATCATTAAGTGCAACTTTCCTGCGCCGTTGTTTCCCTAGTTATTATTATATCAATGTAACGAATGTTGGTACAGAAACAGCTGTAGATGCTGAAGTGATATTGGTGTTAGATGATTTTCTTTCTTACATGAATTCCAATGTCACTCCTACAGGAATAGTAGATCAAACGGTCGTATGGACTATAGGAGCTATTATTCCCAACCAAACGGTAACCATCTGGGTACAAGTGTTGGTCAGCTGTGATGCAGTGCTGGGGCAAACCCATTGTTCGGAGGTATTTGCTACCCCTGATCCTTTGTGTGCACCTGCACAAAACTGGTCGGGCACTAACTTGGAGCTTACAGGCGACTGTGATGGAACAGATGTGATATTCACAGTTCGTAATACAGGAGGAAATAACTTGGCAGAAACCGTCAACTACATCGTCATCGAAGATGGTGTGGCGATGATGCAATCTCAAACCCTGGAAGATTTGGGGGGCGATCAGGAAGAGATGTTCCTTTTCCCAGCCAATGGTTCTACTTATACCTTCCAGTTGGATCAGGTCGAAAACCACCCTTATTCTGAGTTGCTGAGCTTGTCGGTTGAAGGTTGTGGCCTCAACGAGCAAAATAGCTTCAGTACGGGATTTGTAAACCAGTTTAGCCAAAGTACTGCTACCTCAAGCAGCGACATATTCTGCCTGGAAAATGTAGGGTCGTACGATCCTAATGACAAGGCCGCTTTGCCAGTGGGGTACGGTGAACAGCACTACATTGTACCAGAAACGGAGCTTTATTACCGTATTCGTTTCCAGAATACGGGTACCGATACGGCCTTTACGGTGGTTGTCCGGGATACGCTTTCAGAGCACCTTGATTTACGCACCTTGGATTTAGGCTCAAGTAGCCATACGTATACCGCGAATATTGGTGGTGACCGGGCACTTACGTTTACCTTCAATAACATCCTGTTACCAGATAGTACTACCAATCTGGAAGCGTCGCAAGGCTTTGTTGATTTCCGTATTTCGCCAGATGTTTCTACGCCGCTGGAAACGGTAGTTGAAAACGATGCCGCGATCTATTTCGACTTCAATGAACCGATAATTACCAATACGGTATTTCATACCCTGGGACGTAACTTCCTGGAGGTAGTTGACACCGAAGTGGTACCTGGCGTAGCGCTTAACTGGAACATTTTCCCAAATCCAGTAGCTGATCAGTTACAACTGAATTTGAGTGGCGAAGCAGTTCCCGAAACCTTACAGTTGCAAGTGATGGATGCCCAAGGGCGCTTGTTGCGCAATGTATCCTTCAGTGGTAATACACATTCACTTTCTGTAGCAGATTTGCCTGCTGGTTGGTATCAATTAAGGTTGACACTTACCAACGGCGATTTGTTAGGAACAGCAAAGTTGGTGAAGAAGTAATTAAGGCTTCTCATTGTTTTAGTAAAGCCATTCTTTCCGCTCGATAGCGGGGAGAATGGCTTTTTTGTTTTTTTTTGAAAAAGGCACAATTTCTAGTAAAAGGTTGTTTAGGAAGATAGAGCAGCCGTGGGCTTGAACTTAGAAATTGATTTTTTTCGCACATCTGCTTATCTTTAAGTACTTGGACAAAAGAAATGTGGTATTGATTTTTAGCGCTATTTTTCTTCTAATCAAGGGAAGCCCGGAAACTGGTAGCCAAAGCTACCAAGTTGAGGACTGTACGAAGAGTAGGAGGAAAAGACTCAAAAAGCAATCCGTGATTACATTTGTCCAAGTACTTAAGTAATAACAAACACACCTTGATGATGTCATTAATACCTGATAATTGGATTAGAGAAGATTTCCTTGCATTAGCACTTCATTATGCTGCAAGGGCAGACCTCAATATTAGTGCTGATGAAAAAGAATTTATGCAAAACCGATGCGGCAAAGCGCATTGTGAAAAAGCAAAGGCCTTCAGTAAAGACAAATCTGATTACGAGATCATACAGGTACTCACCGAGATGAAGGGACGCTTCTTTCCTGGCGAAGAAGGAACCAGTACCTTAAAAGGACACCTTGTAGGCCTCTTTAAGGTCGATGATGACTATAGTCATTTAGAACATAATTTGATGTTGGGCTTGGATCGGTTGTGGTAGGGCTGGGGGTAAAAATAAGTTGTCGACAATGAACAAAACAATATAAAACCAAAACCTTGAATTGGTATATAATTGGTCTCCCTTCATTAGTAGCATTTGTACTAACTAGCCTTCTTTTATTTAGATGGTATGCTAAAAGAAGAGGATTAGCAATCATTATTGTATTAATTAAAAGGTCTAGATTTAAAGAGGCAAAAGAATGTTTGACTAGGTATCTAAAAGATTTTCCCAGCTCAAATATCGCATGGGCTTTATTGGGAACAGTCGAATTAGCGTCTCATAATATAAGCAAAGCTAAATTGGCGTATGAAAAAAGCTTATCAGTTGACCCCAATTACAGTAATGCTCTGTGTGGTCTTGGTGTAGTTTATCGAAATGAAAAGGACTTTGAAAAAGCGGAGGATTATTATTATATACTTTGTTTACTTGAAGGGGAAATAGGATTAAATGACCTATTTGAGTTAGAACCATGATCAAAGTGTATGTAATGATGGCAATAACTCAGATTTGAGAGGCGATTGAACTGACAATTAGGTCTTACTCGCCAGAAATAATAATATAATATAAAAATATGCCCATCACAAGGGTATAAGAGAGTATATCAATATTTCCTTTTGAGTGATTGCGCTGAATTGGATAACTTATAATTTGTTTACTGATAAAAAACTCAAATGAATAAGAAATTGATCAATGTTTTTCTTGTCTTATTCATGATTTTGAATGCTTGCCATGGACGAGAAAGTTTAGAATTAAAAATAATAATTAAAAGCGATACAGTAAATCAATTGCAAACTGTTTTGTATCAAATTAAATGGTATAACCGCTCAAATGATACTGTTAAAATTAGGGATGATTGGGGTTCGATAGTACGACCTAAAATAGAAGTTCGAAAAAACGATGAGAAGGATTGGAATGAACTTTGGCGGTCTAATGAAGAATTAATTAGGCAATGTTACCTGAAACGAGGAAGTCCATTGTGGTGTAGCTATGTTAGACCTAGGTTCTTTATTATACCGCCTAAAGAATCAGTTGTTACAGATGCTTCGTATTTTCCGATGCCAGAAAATATGAATCAGCCTATATTAACTCCAGGCAATACTTATGAATTTAGGTTTATAGTTCCAGAGGTTTTAAGTAAATGGAAGATTAGTCAAAAAACTGATCTTGTGTATATAAGCTTCTCAACTAGAGAAAATCAAGCACTTTTAGCAAAAATGATAGATTTTGACCTAAATCCTTATGATTTATTTAAATCCTGGAATAGTTGTAGCAAGGATAGTTCCGTAGTTAGAAGGTTTCAAGAATTAAGCGTTTTACACCCCAATAGTGACATATCAGAGTTAGTTCAACTCAAGGTTACGGAATGGGATTGGTTAACATTGAGTAACGAAGACTTTTCAATTAAATATTCGAAAAAAAATCTTTTTGAGCAGTTGAGTACTCTCAAAGCAATGTTGAAAAGCGAATTTTATGATGAAAAGCTCATTAGGGAAATGATTTATGAGAATTTAGAGAGAGGGCTGAAAAATGGCTATAGCATTGACGAATACTTTGACAACATGGAATTTGCTGATGGGGATTAACGCAAGGTGAAGGAAATAATGTTTTTGCTTTTTTGGGATACGACCCCTAAAAGATTAGGCACGTTGTTGTTGAGTGGGCTTATTTCAATGGCAGCTGATGTTTCATTGAGGAAATTTATGTTCACATTCTTTTGAGGCCCCGAAAGAATCAAGTTGGCTGAGCCAAGAACTAACCCCAATGCTGCATCGGGGGATCGGCTGGTCACCTTATTCTTGAGCGAATCATACTTAGCCTTTGTAAGTCCAATTTCAAGTGTAAAGTTGTATGCCAGAATCACTTTTGTAGGAATCAAGGCCAGGGAGCCATCGTCGGCAAAGAAATTGGGAGCGCCTGATAGTAATTCGTATTGCGTTTGTTCAAAAAACGCTTCCTCGAACCATATACCCGGCTTGATGGGAAATGCCCCTAAGCCGGAAAATTTCGCCGTAGCAGTATAATGCCCTGCGGGAATCTCTTCTTCTGGTTCGGACAGTGAACGACTTCCAGTGTCGTCTAAATTAACAAGGAGCAAAGCATCCTGCAGCGTGGCCATTGGTGTAAATGCCCCTAAGCCCCAGCTTTCATCGGCAGTAGCATCGGTAGCCTGGATGGTAATAGGGAATAGCCCCTTTGTGGCAATGTCCTTCCATTTTGTAAACACAGCATCAAAACCTTCAATGACATACTTCGGGGAATACGAGTTGCTGGAACTAGGAGGGTAGGTGTTTACGGGCATATTATAAATATTCTTCTCCGTAAGTACTCTGGCGCCGGTGATGAAACTAACCATCCCTAAGGCCTCAATCAAGCTAGGGGTAGCTTGCGTACTTTTTGACGTAGGCAAAAGACTATTTAATACATCAACAATAGGTTTGATGCTAGTGACACTTCTTAAAATTGTCTTAGCTGTTTCCTCTGCTTGTTCTAATTGTGCTATAAGTTTCGAAACAGCTGGTGATAATGAACGAGTCCCTGGTTTATTCTTGCTAAGTAAATCCATTAGCTTGTTCTGAAGCTCGAGTTTAGTGTCTCTAAGTTCTCGGTAGGTTGCTTTCTGGAAAGATGGCATATCAGTGGGAACCAAATTGTCAAGAAAGATCGCGTAGCTGTTAATTAAATCACCAGCAGGTGCGTAAGAAGATGACCAACGTGGTAGGTTATTGCCAATGTTGAAAATTGCTTCATTAATAATTGCTTCGTTACTATTGGTGAGATCAGTAGTGAGGTAAAAGCCAGAAAAGGAAATGCCAAATTTGATCGCGTCAAATTCTAAATTGTCATGATCAATTAGATAGTTAACTATTTGATCATTTAGCCTATCAATTGAAACCGACAATTTAGAGGCATCGGGCATAGTATAAATGGGTTTGTCTAATAAAATCGACCGAGACCCGCTAAAGTATTAGCATGCAGGCCCCGGTCGGTCTCCTAAAGAGATCTAACTAATTAGTACTTGTTGCTAATAATGCCCAACAGAAGCGGTACCGTCGTTGGAGGAGGTACAATTTCAATCGTATGGCTATCATCATTGTAAGTGAAGCTGGACGTTTTGTCGAAAGACGACTCGTTGCCACCAAAGCTGAACGGCCCTACTCCAATTGATAAAGAGGCAGACTGCTGGAAGGCGGTCTTCAGAGAATTGTAATTCGCATTACTCACCTTGATGGTAATTTTTGGGCCAAAGCCTAAAATAGCAGAAGATGGAATCAAATTCAAGCTACCACCATCCCCGAAAAACTTAGGCGCGGTAGGTAAAAGCTTATCGTTGTAATTTTGGATCATGCCAGCCTTGAACCAGTTGGAATCCGCATTGATAGGGAATGACCCCACACCATTGAATGAGATTTCACAATCAAAAGAAGAAGCTTCCCAATCAAATTTGGTAGCTTCATAAGAAGCCTGAGCAGATGCTTTGACAGAGAACCATGAACGGTACGAGGCTTTAGCGCTAGCTGCCCAACCGTAGTTGTGGTAATTCGAACTAGCAAAATTGCCAGATAAACTGATTTTGGTATTGTACTGTTTTTGTGTGCTCGCCGTTTGCCAGCTGGAGTACACCTGTGCAAATCCTCCACCCAGGTTGTAGGCTGGCCGGAAAGTATCAGTGAGTGAATCAACTGGTGCTGGTGGCGTTTGGCCAGGTAGTACTTTCGTTGCACCCGCTGGCTGAATTGCACCAACCTTCACGGCCATGTTGTAGACATTCTTCATCATAATGTCTCTAGCTCCATTATTGAAGCCAACGGCCAATTGGGCTGCATTTAAGGTCTGGAACCCTGCACCATGAGCCTGCACCATGAGCTGGTTGTAATCAGCTACCGCACCTTCCAGCGAGCTTTTGGCGGCTGCCAGTGTAGGGTAGTTTGCGTTAGCCCACTGAGGAAAAGCAACAGAAGAACCACTCATCTCTTTGAAAGCCTTCCATTGTGTATAGGCGGCGATCTGTACAGAATTGTAATTCGTCTGGTTGTCCGAAACGTTACCTGAGGCAATGTTAATCTGACTCTGTAGGTTTGGGTTTGTATCTCCGCCCAAATCGATATTCTGTAAGAATAAAGAGTAAGAGGTTACAAGGTCTCCGCTTGGTGCGTAGGCAGGATCAGCTGCCGGCAGCATATTGCCAATCCCAAAGACGCTTTCGGCGGTGATTTCTGCATCTGCATTAGCCACATCTGCATAGAGCGTAGTACCAGCAATTGAAACTGCTTGGTCGGTACTTCCTGGTGTGAAATTTGGGGCAGCCACTTCTACAAGTTTCTCGTAGAATTTTGCCCATACTTGATCTGAATTAAAAGCCATTGAATACGAATTTTTAGGCACTACAATGCAATAGCAAACTGTAAGGCAGTTTAACTTTTTACAATTAGTAGTTAGGTTGAAAAATAAAGAACACAGGTAGAATAGATGTGTTTTTATCTATTCCGGGTTATGGTAATTTGGAGAATAAATTTAAGTTATACGTACTCCTTTTTATGTGAAAATAATTTAATATTTATACATAAAAAGAAGTGAAGAGTAATTCTTTTAAACGGATAGTAATCAACCTGAAATTGAAGTATTTTAGATTAAGCTAAACAGTTTAGTAAAGAATAATTTAGAGGGGAGATAATGAAGCTTTAAAGTAAAACATTTCATTGTTGTAAAGGTAAGCACTTGATGCTATTTGGCTTTATAACTATTTTGTCAAAATGTATAATTATAAGTGCATTCCTTTGCGAAGTCATTCCATCTCTTCGTTACGAGTCTGACTTGGGAGAATATCAAATTCCTTAGCGTATACGTGCGTAAAGTAGGAGGGGGAATTAAAACCACAGCCGTAAGCAACTTGAGCAATTGTTAGCGTTGTTTTTACGAGTAGGTTTTTAGCACTCTGCAAGCGAACACTACGAATATAAATAGCTGTTGACCTGCCAGTAAGCGCTTTTAGCTTGCGGTACAGTTGTGATTCGCTCATGCCTAATGCATTGGCTAATCGGCTGTTACCAAACGCTGGGTCGTTTAAATTACTTCTGACTAGCGTATCAATGCGGAAGAGTAAGTCTTGACCAGCAATATGTTTTATGGCTGGTGTATTCGACTCAGATTGCAGCTCTTTTTCACCACGTTTTAATGGGTTTGCTTTTTGCAAGGCTTTTAGCTGGATAATTAATTCTTCTTTTGAGAGTAAGCTGTAAATGTCACCAGCGACGGATGAGTTGGGTGAGGTTGGGTTTTTCATGCTAAAGTGGAAGTTGGGTTTAGTAAAGAGCAAGGAGGTTTTATTTCATTTGTTATATTGTTTTAATTTTTAATTTAATGCAGGTGGAAGTGTATATTTAATTTACGGTAAGGTATAGGTTTTGAACAAGAAAAGAATGGGTATAAATACGTGTTTAATGCAAAATGATAAGGACTTGTATATTTTTGTTCTATAGCGATGCAGGATGTAGCGTGTGGTTTTTAGCAGGAGCTAAAAAGGAGGAGGAGCTTAAATTAGTACTATGAACATCAAAATGAATGAAGAAAAGCGGCAAATAATTATCAAATTGAGAAAGGGTTCGATTCCAGGCAGGGATCGGTCTCGCACGTCAAGCTTCCCAAGTCAGACGTTCCCCAATTCAATACCGCACAAGATTAAACTGCAACATGTGTACGCCATAATAATTGGTGAAAGGCAGAGTCAGTTGCAGGGTTTGTCGGTCAACATAATTGACGACTCCTGTACTGTAACCCTGGGCCTGCACATAAATGTTATTCCCGTTCAGACTGTAGTAGATATTCTCTGAACCGAATTCCGTACTGAGCGTGACAACGCCATTTGATTGGAAATTATAGACGGCTCCAATCAATAACAATAACGATTGATCTTCTGCGGTAGCATTATAAGCAACGCCGTCACGAATCACATTAATGGTACTTACCTGCCAAGATCCCATCAGTAAATCTGCTGTAGTAGGGTTTGTTGGTGTACTAATATTTTGCTGATTGTCGTCGTAAATAGTTGTCTCGTTATAGCCATTATTGTAGTCATCTAGTCCTGCTTCGTTGATGACTGCTCCAATGACAAGGAGTAAAACCAAGCTAACGGCAACTCCTACGCCTATCCACATGCCAATGCGACGCTTTGGTGCGGGAGTGGTACTAGCACCAGAGAAAGAGCGAGTTTGAGCCCGACCACTGCCAGAAGACGGTTTACGCCTACTGTTTTGCATTTGTTGCTGGCAGTGTGTGATGAGTTTTTCTACTTTGGCATTGTTGTTGATTTTCAGAGCTTCCTGAAAATATTCGATCGCCAAGCGATAGTTTTCTTGCTGGAGTGCTGCTTTGCCATTTTCGTAATGACCTAAAAAGGCAATGTTACTCTGGCAGAGGTTGATTTGCTCTTCGAGGTATTCTTGGGTAGGTGCAAAGCCGGGTAAATGAGCTTGTAGGGCCGCGCGATACTTGCTACGTGCTTCTTCCAGTTTACGATCACCAAAAAGCGATTCCGCATTTTTTACCAGCTCGTCAAATGATTGCCGTAACTGGGTACGTTCACTTTCGCGTGCTGCAATTTCCTGTTGTGCCTTTTGCCGTTCCTTTCTGTTTTCCTTGAGCTTAGACAGTCGCTCCTTTGCTTCGGTTACGTATTTCCCGGAAGGAGCATATTTGCTGATGTAATCTTCGTAGCCAAGTTCGGTATCGTTGATTTTTGTACTTGACCAAATCTCATCTTCTTCCAGGAGGTTGATCTTACGGTTGGCAGCGGCTACATATTTTCCGGCAGGAAAGCCTGCGATATAATTGCGATACTCTACCACTTTATCGGCTTGGCAAACTTCTTGCCAGACCGCCTCCTCGTCGCGACGAAGATAGAAGACAAACTCGCCCCCCTCATCGGCACTGTTTTGGATACGGCCATCCACGGGGTGTTGCTTGGCTTGGGTGAAGACGTAGTCTTTTACAAATTTAATGATACTCGTCGCATCTAATTTTGGAGAAGTATTCTTACGTAAATAGGTAAGAATACCTGCGGAGAAGGGACTGTTCTCTCCTTTTTTACCATCAGAAACGGTTTCATGACGGCCAGAGGCTAAAATGCGGCGAGACTTAAATCGCTCATCAGGAATGGCATTTCGTTTGCGAACGACCAGTGAACCTGAGAAGCAGCTATCGACGATCAGTAAGGTATGTTGTGTGTCGAGTGCGTTGATTCGCTTGACGATGTTGGCGTTGCTGATAAAGTTACTTTCGTCGTTGGGTTTGGCATTGACGGGAATCCAGTACCCTTCGTCAAATTCGTCATCATAATGACCGTGGCCAGAGTAGTAAACGATGAGGTTGTCTAGCGGCTCCAGTCGCCGTTTCATATCTCTTAAAGCCTGGTAAATATTGGTCTCGGTGGCCTGCTCGTTGAAGAGCGTGAAAATGTTTTCTTTTTCAAACTGGTACTGACTAGTAAGAACGTCGGCAAAATCCTGGGCATCTTTTACGGCATTAGAGAGCGGTTGCCACTGGCGGTAGGTATCAATACCGATAGTGAGCAGATAGTTTTTGCCACTTTTGCCGGTGGCATCAATGCTTTGCTGTCTTCCGAAACTCCTTTGGGTAGCCATGCGTAAAACGGTTTTGGTGTATCAGGCCCGGTACGAGGTGGCTTTCCAGTGAAGTCCTACAAGGGATAAGCCCCGGCCATTTGTAACGGGTAGTATACTACTTTATGAGTCTATCTGTGAAAGGGTTACCAACTTTCGAAGATACGTAAAATTAATACTAACTTTGCGCAAAATTGGCCAACAGGATGGAGATCTTTAAGAAGTTTACGTTTGATTCTGCCCATTATTTGCCTTACGTCCCCGAAGACCATAAGTGCCGGAGGATGCACGGGCATACCTACATTGTGCGCTTGTACATTAGCGGAGAGCTAGACCCCAAGTTGGGCTGGGTTGCAGATTTTGGAGACGTCAAAGCAATATTCAAACCCCTCGAAGAAAGGCTCGACCACCGCACGCTTAATGATATCCCTGGCTTGGAGAACCCCACAGCAGAGAATCTCGCCATTTGGATTTGGCGGGAAGTTAAGCCTCAATTACCTGCACTTTCGCGCGTAGAGGTTTGTGAAAACCCCAGTAGCGGTGTTATCTATAAAGGAGAGTACGAGTAAGCTCTAATTTTGCCGTAAGGTTGATGTTGGGTTCAAAATAGCTAAACGCCAAGTTTGGTAACTCACCGTTAAAAAGGCAATGCTAACAAGGGTAAGTACCGCTCCGGAAAGCACCCACCAGGGAAAAGAAATTCTGTGTGCATACCCTTCCAGCCATTCGCTCATACCCAGGTAAGTAATCGGAATTCCAATCAAAACGGCAATAAGAATCAACCAGAGGAAATCTCGGAAGAATAACAATACAATGCTCTGCACCGAAGCACCGAGTACTTTCCTAATGCCAACCTCTTTGGTACGTTGAAGGGCCAGATAAGAAGACAAGCCCAGCAACCCCATGCAGGCCACAAAAATGGCAATGACAGAGAAATTGAGGAAAATTACGCCAAAACGCTTATCTGCAGCATAGATTTTCGCAAAGCGCTCATCTAAAAAGGTATAGGCAAAAGGCGAGTTGGGAAACATCTCGCGGTAGGTGGTCTGAATAAAGTCCAGCTGTGAAGTCATTTGTTCTCCACTTAATTTTACGACACTGCGAGGAGGTGTTTGGGTGTAGTAAAAGATGGTAGGCTCGACCTGTTGTTTCAGAGAGGAACGGTTGAAATCATCAATAACCCCTACGATGGGTAACCTTGCGGCATTTGGCCCTTCTCTTAATTGCAACAGCTCACCAACCGCCTGGTTTGGGTCAGGGATATTCAGTAATTTCAGGAAGGCGGTATTAACCATGACAGCGTTGGAATCCGCAGCAATTTCTCGGTCAAAATTCCGGCCGGCAAGTGTGGCTATATTCAATACATCAAGATAATTGTCATCTGCTCCGGTGAGGTATACCGTAGATTTGATAATATCTGTTTTGCCAGGAATACTTACGGCGCCGCTCATAGAATTGATATCAAAACTTTCTCCGCCAGGCATATTTTGTATGCCACCAACACGCTTTATTCCAGGTCTAGCCAATAGCGCATTTTCAAATGTTCTGATCTTGCTGATATACGCTGCGCGGGTCATATTCTCACGGGCAGGCCTTTCAAATCCAACGACATGAGTGGTGTCCATTCCCATTTTTGTAGCCGTAAGAAAATTTACCTGCTTGTAAATGATCACCGTACTGGCGATAAGCAAAAGGGAAGCTGCAAACTGTACCACAACCAGTAGTTTACGTAAGAATACCCCTTTGGGGGTACGGCTGAAAGCACCACGCAAAGCATTGATAGGCTGAAAAGAAGAAAGCACAATGGCGGGGTAAAACCCTGTTGCAACAGTACCGATAACAAAGAAAATTGCCAATTGCCCTAAGAAAGAAGCATTAAAAAAGACATTACCAATAACCGTACTACCAACGAGCTCATTGAAGTAAGGCGTGAGCGCAAAAGCGAGCAAAAGAGCAGCTAGAGCACCGAATAAATTGATAAGCAAGGATTCGAAAAAGAACTGTCCGATAAGTTGCTTTTGTTGAGCACCAACAACCTTGCGCAAACCTACTTCTTTGGCGCGTTCTACCGCTTTGGCTGTGGATAGGTTAATATAGTTGATCCACGCAATCAGCAGGATGAAAATAGAGATGATACTCAGGAAGTTTACTGCCTTGGCGCTGCCATGAACCTGAGGTTCAAAAGTGAAATCAGAATGAAGATGAATGTCTTTTACAGGTTGGAGGTTGAAAAATAACTGGTCTTCTTCACCAATGTATTTCTTTGCCAATGCGGGGAGTTTCTTCTCTACTTGGGCCAGCGTTGCGCCTGCATCAAGCAATACATAGCTGTAATAATTGTAACCATCCCATCCGTATTGCTCTAGGTCTTCTTGGTAGCTGGACAGTGATACAAGAATATCAAAATGGTAGTGCGTGTTTTCAGGAATATCCTCAATAATTCCGGTAACGGTAAAAGCCTTATTGAATTCATCGAGGTCTTCAATCGTTTTTCCTATAGGGTTTTCCTCGCCAAAATATTTCGCAGCCTGAGTCTTCGTCAAGACGATACTGAAAGGAGAGGAGAGCATCGTTTTTTTGTTGCCTTCAAGTACAGCATAAGCGAAAAGGTCAAGAAAATTAGTGTCTACGGCAATGACGTTAAGTTCTTCGATCGGCTGATTGCGCTTACGAAAGACCATCCGTTCTGTTTTGTAAGTCGTCGTAGCATTGATGACTTCAGGAATCTCTTCTATAAACATACTCGCTGTTCCTGCAAAAGACATCGCGTCGCGGGTGTCTATTTTCCCGCTTACGAGCTGGTCAGTCGTTACTCGATAGAGCTGGTCAGAAGCGTAGTGGAAATCGTCGTAGCTTTTTTCGAAAGCAGTGTATTGCTGTAAAAAAAGAAAGGCAGTAAGCCCCAAAGCCAAGCCTGAAATAAAAATGGTGGTCTGGAAAGGCTGCTTACGAAGGCTACGAAAGCCGATTTTTAGGTAGTTGCGAAACATGATGGGAAGGCTCTAAGTGTGAAGAAACATTACGCTTGGTTTGCGAAAATCAAACGTACCTAGTTGTAAAAGAGATGTGTATAAAGCAGAAGCCCCCCTATTTTATAAGTACACCTGTTTTGTTAATCCCGTGTCACCTTTCGGCTTTAGCAACACAAATAACGACCGTCGGCTTGGTGTTTTGGTGCATAGTAGGTTATTTTTGCGGCGACTAACACCCCTTCTTCACGTATAACATCTATTTACGTGGCGTTTAGCTGCGGTTAAATGATTCTACGTAGCTTACAACTATCTGTATTTCAAACTGTTTTGTTTTTCAATGCCTAATTTTTTTTCTTATGTCAACTTACACCGATCAACAGATCCAGCAAGCCTTAGCCGATTGGCCGGTTCGCTTCAAGAAGTATGCCCAATCAGACAGTAGTCGGGCTATTCTTCAGATCATCACTTCCTTCGGGCCATTCATCGCCATTTGGGCTTTGATGTACCAGAGCCTAGAGTGGTCGTACGGTATTACCTGGGCTTTAGCCTTGCTGAATGCCTTCTTTACCGTTCGAATCTTTATTATCCAGCATGATTGTGGCCACCGATCTTTTTTCAAAGACCAACGTTGGAACCGGATTGTAGGCTGGATAGGGAGTTTGTTTACCTTTATTCCATTCCAATACTGGGCGCAGGTACATGATTTTCACCATGGTCACAGTGGGCAGCTAGAGGTGCGCGACATCGGCGATATTCAGACGATGACTGCCAAAGAATATGCAGAAGCTACGCCAAAGCAACGCTTGGCTTACCGGATTTTCAGGATGCCACTGATTACTTTTGTCGTTGGGCCAATGGTTTATTTACTGCGTAATAACAGATTTACGTTAGTGAAACTCCAAGGTTGGCAAAACAACCGGAAATGGTTGGCACTGAACAATCTGTTCCTGTTTATGGCTTACGGCCTTGGAATGTGGGCGTTTGGTTGGAAAACGTTTTTGATGATTCAGCTGCCTATCGTCTTCTTGTTCGCGATTATTGCTGTTTGGTTTTTCTTTGTACAGCATCAGCACGAGTTGGCTTATAAGCATTGGAAAGACAATTGGGATTATCTCCTGAGTGCGATCCGAGGCAGTAGCTTCTATAATTTACCAGGCTGGTTACATTTCCTTACGGGAAATATCGGTTACCACCACATTCACCACTTAAATAGCCGGATTCCTAGTTATAATCTGGTACGTTGTGCGAAAGAGAATCCGGATTTACAACAGTATGTAACTTCGGTAACCTTCTTTAAGAGTCTACAATTCATGTTCCACAAGCTCTGGGATGAGCAGACGGAACGGATGATTACCTTCAAGGAATTCTATCAGCGTTACGAGCCGACAGCTAAGGCTTAAACCTTACAGTATTAGGTACTTAGTATAGGGTATAGGGATTTTGAATTCCTAAAATGGATACGATACCAAGTACGATCTACTTTTACCTAGTACAGTGAGGTTTAGCTAGCGCTGCTGCTTCGCGGTGATGGGTTCAGTTTGCTCTGTGCGCAACGCAAACGATAAAAAAAGGCTTCGGCCCGCTTGCCTATATCCTGAAAAGGAAGACAAACGGGCTGAAGCCCTTTTTTATTTGCAAAGTTGTATTGGTTATGGCATCACATTTTGGTAGACGCTCAGGTTAGTTTCCTAACTAACCTGTTGTATCCCGCTGGTCTCTCGACCAGCAGCATCAATTCCCCACCATAAATAGCGCATTGCTGAATAGGAAAGTACCATTCTCCCAAAATCCGCGATAAAGTGGATTGTCCACCAAGTATACGAGTTGCCCGCCACCATGGCGTTTTACGCCATATACCAAGGTATTCTTCATCTTCTCTTTGGCATTACTGCCTACAAAACCACTGATCATAGGATCATCTCCGATGGTTCCAATATTCCAACCGCTATCCATAGGGGCGTAGGCAGAGGTGCCGGTTTTAAGAGAGAAGTAAGTCTCGTCTAATCCGAAAGCCAGTGGATGCGAGGTATCCATTTTTACACTGAAAATTGCACCGGGGATAGCATCAGCAATACTGCGGCGTTCGGCACCGGCATAGCTGTGGTCCTGATGGGGGGCGCTGGGTTCATTATCACTGGTCGCACTTTTATAGCTGAGGCCAGAACCAGACTGATCAACGAGAGAAGAAACTGCTGCTCCGATGGCAATCAATTTTCCTCCACTACGGACCCACTTGGCAATGCTTTCACCTGCACCGTCATTCATTCGGTAATAACCTTCTGGTAAAATTAAAACGTCGATATCCTCGCCAGTCCAAGATTCCAAATCATCAGGGTAGTAAATGTGGATAGGGTAATCAAGGCGCTGCTCAAAGAAGTGCCAAACTTGACCGGCCTCGTTAGAGTAGGTTCCTTCACCAGCTACCATTGCAACCCGAGGAGCAGCTAGTAGCATCATCGCCCCAGAACCAAAATCAGGCCCATTGTCGGTGAAGCCAGTTGTGACGGCTTTTACCCTTATTTTATTCGCACCGGCAATCTCGCGAACGACAGCGTCAAAATTTTCCTTTTTACGGTTGTCAGCCCGAGTAATAACCAGGGTGCCGGCTTGGTATTCTTCTCCATTGAGTTGGAAGGCTTTGCTGGCTGCTCTTACCTGCACCTCTGCTTTGAATAATTGAGCAAGAAAGTGTGCCTCCTGCATAGATTCCCAAGGAACCAAATAAGCATAAGGGTTTGGATTACTTGCCAGGTCATTTTTGTTAGCTGCTGTTTCATAACCTTCTTTTACCGTTACGCGCGTAGTACTGGCAAAAGCTTCAAGGCCATACGCATAAGGTAGGCTCCAGGCGGTGATATCGTAAGTAAGAGAGTCTACAACCTCCGTAGTTGGGTCGAGTAAAACCTGGGTCAAGACCGAACGAGGTTGGTAAGCGCTGATAACAAGGTCGTTACTAGCAATGCTGATGCTCTCTTGTTTACCATTTTGGTAATTATAGGCATTGACCTTGCTGGTACTTGCAGTACCATATTCGATACCATTGCGATCCAAAAATGTCAAAAGCGCCTCCATTCTTGGCTGCGAATTATCTCCTTTGATGATATAGGTCTTGTAAGAACCAGTAGGATTGTCAGCTGCTCGTTTGAAATAGTCTGTAAACTTCTGCACCAAACGATCAGCGCTTTTACTGGCAATCTCGATGGTACTCAAAGAGGTCGTCCGGTGGTGAGCTACCCGGTCATAAAGGGTAAGCGTATCACTATTAGGAAGTAGAATAGCAGAGCCGCCCTTGCTGTGGCCACCTTGCTCGTAAGTCATCCCTATTGCGCCATTGAAGGTAGGATAAGTATCGCCGTAGCTAGGGTAGAGTAAGTCAAATACCTCGCGAGTAAAGTAGAGCCAACCATTTTGGTCAAAATACTTGGCGTGATTTTTCCCAATTTCTGTCTGGAAATCACTCTGCCATTTTGTGATGTAGGCGTGGAAAGGCTGTGCTGCTGGTGCAAAATAGTAAGGGTTATCAAACCACTGCTCGTGCAGATCGGCGTGAATGTGCGGCATCCACTGGTGGTATTTTACGATCCGCTGCTGTGATTCTACCTGCGTTTGCCAAGCCCAGTCACGGTTGAGGTCAAACATGTAGTGATTGGTACGACCACCGGGCCAGGGCTCGCGATGCTCGCGTACATCAGGGGTGATGTCACGATCGGTCGTAGCTACGCCTCGGAACCAGCTTGAGTAACGAGAATAACCATCCGGGTTAACAGAAGGGTCGATAATGACGATGGTATTCTTGAGCCACTCCTGAGCTTCTTTGTTATTAGGATCAACAAGGTCGTAGATGACCCCCATGCTGGATTCTGCACCAGCGGCTTCATTGCCGTGTACGCTATAGCTAAGCCATACGATGGCCCGGTCAAGTGCGGGGTCGGGTGTACCTCCTTCGATGCCTGCCCGGCGAAGGTGGTTAAGGCGGATAGCCTCAATTTGATCCATGTTCTCCTGTGTAGAAACGACAGCGAGGAGTAGTGGTCTTTGTTCGTTGGTACGGCCATATTCTTCGAGTTGTACAGCCTTGTTGTTAGCGGCTACATGCTCGAAATAATCCACCAAAATATGGTGGGGAGTAAAGGTCTCTCCCAGACGATGTGGGAGGAAGCTATCAGGGCTTTGCACTTGGCCCATTAATAATAAAGGCAAGAAGGCGATTAACAGCCCGACGGTATAGCGTTGTGATATCATCATACAGTAGTGAAATAAAAAATGATGTGAATACTCATTCCCTAAAGGAAAATTTCACAATATTAGGAGATTATTAGTAAATAAAGAGCTAAAATAGACATCCTGTGTTCAATACCATCATCTCCGCAGTAGAATTAGCATCAGAATTGGCGAATCCCAATTGGCTGGTCATTGATTGTCGTCATGAGTTGGCCGATACGGAAAGTGGGCGGCGAGCCTTCCTGGAGGCTCATATTCCCGGCGCACGTTTCGCTCATTTGGACGAAGACCTGAGCGGTCCTATCATTCCCGGTACTACGGGGCGGCATCCTTTACCTTGCGTTACTGTGATGAAGCAGTTGTTTGGCCGTTGGGGTATTAGTCCAACTACGCAGGTAGTTGTTTATGATGATAAACGCGGAGCCATTGCTGCTCGCCTATGGTGGATGCTTCGTTTCCTGGGGCACGATGCCGTGGCGGTACTAGATGGTGGCTTGGCCAGTTGGGAAAAAGCGGGGTTGCCCCAAAACACAGAAGTCAAAAAAATGGCCCCAGTGAACTTTGTCGCGGAAGCACAAGAAAATTGGACCAATGATGCAATAGCCGTGGATCAGCTGAGAGTGACACCTGGTGCCGTGGTCATAGATTCTCGCACACCAGAACGTTACCGCGGAGAAGTAGAACCTATCGACCCTGTAGCGGGCCATGTACCCGGTGCCATCAATATGCCCTTTGCTGATAATTGGACGAGCGAAGGTTTGCTCAAGTCTCCGGAAGAATTACGTACTCGTTTTGCAGCGTTACCAGGAGCAGAACAGACTACCTTCTATTGTGGATCTGGCGTTACGGCTTGTCATAATATCCTCGCTTATGCACACGCCGGGTTGGGCAATGCACGACTTTATCCGGGTTCCTGGAGCGACTGGATTACGGACGAAGGGAGAGAAATAAGTGTACTTTGATGCGTGAGAGACTATCGTATAGTCTTCCAATGCAGGATTTGTGAAAATTTGAGGAAGATATTTTTTCAGCTCACAAGGCGCAACCTCGAAGAAGCCGCGAAGCGAAACGTAGGCAACGCAGCGCGTTGGCGAGGCTTTGGAACGCGGTGAGATGGAAAAAGAGCCGGTCAAAAATCACAAATCCTGGGTTGGAGGACTATATATTGGTTATTCATCTTATCAGCTTCTGGTCCGGCGAAGAATAACGTCCCCATTTGATACAGCCCTAAGCATGAAAGGTACAGTATACCGTTTGTATCTATAGCAATCTTTTAGGTTTTATGGCGAGGTGCAGCGCACCGTACTCTATTTAGCAGGATTGTCTACCTTCAATGGTTTTATTAAAGGTTGGGAGATATAGCACGGTGCGCTGCACCTTTTTTATGAGACAATATTATTTGCTATAGATAGGATGGTGCTCTGCACCAAAATCGCTAGCCTGAAATGGGGGGTATTCGCCGATCCTTAAGGGGTATCATCATAACTATTGAAAAACAATGAACGAAACACTAAGGCAAAAAATAATCAACGTTTGCAATGAAAAAATTGAGAAAAAAGGAGAAAACGTAGGGCTTTCCTTTTATGCTTTTTTTGCTAATAAAAATGATAACCCAACACTATTAATGGAAGCTGCCGAGTGGTGGATTATGACGCATAAATTAGACCATTTTGAGAAAGCCGTGAAAATTAGAGAGATGGCAAAAAACAACTTATGATGAAATTGAATATTACAGGCATTTTGTTTTACTGCGTCATGATAATATTTTCTTCTTGCAAAGGGCAAAGTGTTCCAGGAAACGAAACCCCTAGCCCTGAAAAGGAGAATACCGTTTCCGTCACAGGTAAAGTGGTATCCGAAATGGATAGCAGCGCAGTTCTTATTTACCAGGACCGACAGGATAACTATTGGTTTGGAAGCAAAGAGGGCGGAGTGTACCGGCATGATGGTAAAGCCATTACTCATTTTACAAAGAAAGATGGACTCTGTAGCTATTTCATTTTAGGGATACAGGAAGATAAGCTTGGTAATATTTTCTTTGATNCCCCGGAGTGTATCAGCAAATATGATGGACAAAAAATATCAACTTTAGAAGTAGTAAATACCCCTTCTACCAATAAAGAATGGAAACTAGAACCGGATGATCTTTGGTTCAGAATGGGCTGGGGCAAAGGTGGGCCTTATCGTTATGATGGCGATTCATTATACTATCTAGAATTTCCTAAGTCGGATCTCGCTGATACATTTTACGCAGAATACCCTAATTCATCTTACAACCCTTATGATATTTACTCTTGGTATAAAGACAGTAAAGGCAACGTCTGGTTTGGTACCGTATCGCTTGGCGTATGTCGCTATGATGGCACATCTGTAAGCTGGCTTTATGAAGAGCAATTGACCAAAACGCCAAGTGGTGGTGATTTCGGTATTCGCTCGATTGTGGAAGACAAGGATGGTTATTTCTGGTTCTCCAATAGTCGCTATCGGTATGAAATATTACCAACTAGTACAGAAAGAAACGGTACTGATTATATCGACTACAAAAGAGAAAACGGGGTGGGTTATTCTGATAAAAATAAGGAAATAGAGTACCCTTATTTTATGTCAATCGTAGAAGATAACGATGGCAACTTATGGCTGGATAGTGATGGCCTTTGGCAAAATAATGGAGAGCAGCTCACTCCTTTTTCCATTGGGAATAGAAGGAGCAATGAGTCACTTATCTCTATTTACAAAGACAATAATGGTGATTTGTGGGCTAGTGTACCTAACGATGGTACTTATAAATTCAATGGGGAGGCTTTTGAAAGGTTTCACTTTGAGGTTATTACTAAATAATGCTGTCGTTGTACGGTATTATAAGAAAAATGAAATTTTATCTCTCAATAAATTGAAGATCGTAGCATTGAAAACTCTAATAAAACGACAACTTCAATAGTATAAAACAGAAAAAAGATGTTTCTACGACTAACGCTCTTTCTATTATTAACGATCAATTTCAGGGCTACTGCCCAGCATTTAGACTCCCTGTTTACATTTAGCATAAACGAATTAGGTGATCGCCAACTGTCGGCAAAATCTTTCTGGGAGTTTGATGTAACTACCAATGAGCAACATTCGAGCTACTATATTCTTTATCGTAACCATCCGGGTTTTGTTCATGTCAATGATCAATGGATCAAATACCAGGGTACCTCACGCAAGCACGAATTTCTTAGAACAGCAGATTATCAGTCGAGTAAAATTGACTCTGTCGCCTCGCTGTTTAATGAGGATCAGATATGTATCGAAAAACGGTGGTATTCCAAATCATTGGAAGGGGAATCATCCTATATTTTGAAAAGGATAGTGAGCTACGAAGACCTTGACCACACCCACCGTATGACTCGGGAAATTAAGAAACGTCTATCAAATAACGAGCTAGTAACCGCTAGTGAGTATCATTATGAATACAAGTACGATGATCAAAACCAGTTAATTGATAAAAAGGCTTTTTTGATAAGCAAAGATGGGCTTATACCTAAATATCAGTTAATTCAAACCTATACTAATGCCGGGAAAATTGCTGGCGTGAGCCGTTACAATTTTGATTTACGGTTAGAAGAATATGTACTTTTTTACACCGCTACTTATCAGTATTCCGAACAGGAAAGAATAGAAACAAAAACTAATTTTACTTTTTCAGAAAAAGATCCTGCGCGAATACAAATTAAACGTATTACTTATTTGAATGATTCCGAAGACATTCTTAGAAAAGCATTTTACACAAAGTCCCTTGTGCCGGAAAATTTGTACAGAGAAGATATTTATTATTATTCTGAATAATTTCATTCTGGCTTTGGGCGATTGTTAGAAGCGGATGTAAACAAAGCTTTTGATACACTGTTAATTGCGTGTATTTTGAAGAAATAGCTCAACGCGTGAATAAAGACATCCCCCACTACCTGTCAGGTAAAGACAAGTTGTTAAAGCAGGTAATTGAAACGATTCCTGCACCCGAAATCATAAGTACTAAAAATGTATTTCATGATTTGATGAGTTGTATTCTGGAACAGCAAATTCATTACCGGAGTACCAAAAAGACATTAAAAAAAATGTTGCTAGCTGCGGATTTGACCTTGTTAACACCAGCTAATTTTGAACAATTTGAAGAATTGGGTTTACGGGATAAAAAGCTTTCTTCGCAGAAGTGTGAAACTCTAGAGCAGGTAGTAGATTTTTTTGAGCATAATGCGCCCCACTGGGAGCAACTTTCGGATGAAGAAGTGAGGGCGATTTTAGTAAAAAAGAAGGGAATCAGCAACTGGACGGCAGATATGATACTGATTTATACTCTGGAAAGAGACAACATCCTACCGCTTGATGATTACCACCTGAAGCAATTAATGAACAGCCTCTATAAAGTGCAGGGTAAAAAGGCAATGCGAGCAGTTGGAGAACATTGGGCCCCTTACCAAGCCTGGGCTGTGAAATACTTATTTGCTTGGAAGGAATTTCATAAAAAGCAGTAGCATGAAGCAGCTCATTGAAAGAAACATGGTTTGGCTACTGAGGGAATGCCTACCTACCCAAAACCTCCTCCATTTCCGATAGCAAGCTCACTGCTTGTCCATAGGTTTCCTCCATAGCACTAGCATTGTCTTTACCAGCGTAGAGTGCCATTTCACAATTATTGATCAGCTCTTGGAAGGAACGCTGTTGGTCGGAGTTGGCGCCGAGTTCTTCCAGTTTCGCTTGCACATTGGCTTTGGTCATGTCTGCACGCGGAATTTGGAGCTTGTCACCCACGTAGCCCAGGAGTGATCGTTCGACTTCGGTGTAGAAAGCGCGGGCATCTTCTTTGAGGCGATGCTGTTCGGCGACTTCCAATCTTTTGAGTGCTTGTTCTCGGGCAAGTTGCTGCTTGCGTAAAGCAGGGTCGATCGTTGGCTTAGCTGCCTGGATACGTTGGTAAACGAGCAGTCCACCACTGGCGAGGATGGGCAAGAGAAAGAGTATCCAAAACAAGGAAGTACCAAAAAAGGTAGTTTCTTTTGGAGAAAGTTGAGCGCCTGCTTTGGCTGGGTAAAGCCCTTGGTTTTGTTCTGCCTCCGCTACGAGACCTGATTTCTTTTCTCCGCTACCGGGTTTCACCTTTAGGTTCATTGGAGCTACCGTGAGTGTTTGATAAGCCAGGCTATCTGGATTAAAGACCACCACTTTGGGTTGGAACGTATAATTGCCGGGCGTTTTAGGAACCAACAAGTATTCGAAAATTTTACGCCCTTTGATACGACTAGGCAAATCAATGTATTCCTCTTCGAGCACTTTGGGATCATACACCTCAAACTCGGTGGGCAGGTTCAAATCAGGTGCTTGAATTCTTTTCAGGTCACCAGTACCTTCTACGATGAGTTGGAGACTCACGGCATCGTCGGTCGTTATTGTCGCGCGGGTTAGTCCGGCTCTGAGTTCAAAGTTTCCGGTGATATCACTGAAGTTTTCCGGGCGTGGGCTAGGCAATGGTTTTACCTGTAAGGTGATAGGCTCTGAGGAAATAGATACGCGCCGTAACTCCGGTCTGGAAAAGAAACCCTGGCTTCGTTGTCCAGGAATAGGGATGCCTACAATGATGGATAGTGGATCAATGGTGAGGGTGCCTGTTTGCTGAGGGTAGAGCACGATCCGCTTGAGGATGCGCGAGTTGTATTGTACACCGTTGACCAGTTCCCGCATCCCTCTTGTATCGTATTGATGGATTTCGCGGGCAAAAAAGCCTTCATAATCAGATTCACTAACGGCACTTAATCCCTGAGGGTCAACACGAGCGGAAAGTATGTAATCCAACACAAGTTGCTGGCCTAAAAAGGCTTCCTCCTGTTCAAGTCGGGCGGTAAGAAATACTTCTGCCGAGCCATCGGCTGCATTGGCTTGTCCTTTTACCACCGTTACCTGGATAGCGGGGGATTCAAGGGTGGCATTGTTGACGGTAATCTTTGCAGGAGCAATGGTTAACCTTCCTGTTTTTTTAGGTTGTAAACGATAACTGATAGTGTTTTCTTGGGACATCCGCCCATTGACAATGGTGGTTTTGAACCCTTGGTTGGGGCCGGAAAGAACAGTGAAGTCACGAAAACTAGGGGGCGTAAAATTTAGGCCCTCCCCGTTTTTGAGGGTATAAGTCAGTTCAAAATAGCTATTGAGTAAAACCTCCTTGGCATCGGCGTAAGCAGTAAATGTGACCTCGTCGGTTTGAGCATTTGCAACGTTGCTGTTTACCAATAGCAGTAGCAATCCTAATAAGCGGAAGGTATGCTTAGTAAAGCCGGAAACCGGAAATTGGAAGCTGGACATCCATTTTGACCCCGAGTCTAACATGCTATATTTTTTTACCAAAGGGTTCTCCATTAAATCCGCGTCGTTTTACGTTTTTTGGGTTGCGCCTGTTGCAGGCTATCTACCGGTGGCACCATCTGCCCAAAGGGCGATTGTTGGAAAAACCGTTGAAAGAAATCGTCTCCCAGCAAATCTTGGTCAAAGATACCACCACCAGGGCTTTCTAAGTCTTGTCCGAAAAAATCTTGGTTAAAAAAACCTTCACCAAAAGGAGAATTACGACCAGAAGGTGTCGATGGAGATTGTATAATCCCTTCGGGGTTTGGGAAAACACGCACTAAAAAAGGAGGCGTTTCCAAATAATGATCTCCAACTTTTACGCTGGCTGGCTCGATGTAATAATCACCTACCTCGTGGGCTTCTAGAAAATAGGTGTATTGTACACTTTGGCTAACCGCCCCATTCATGATATTCATTTGCGAACTCATATTGGGCCCACCTACTTTGATAAAACCGGTAAATTCTGGGAAAAAGAAATCCTCTCCTTGCCCATTCTTTAAGGAAAAGGTCACTGAAAATCTATTGCCTAGTAAAATGGAATCATTGTTCACATTGACCGTAAAAGTGGCTTCCTGGGTAAAAACGGAACCCAAGGCAAATAGCAATGGTAGCAAAAGGTAGTTGCGCATAAGTTCTTGATTTTTGAATAAAACGATTGCAGTGTATTAAGAGTTTACCATTTCTTGTCAGAGTTACAGGAGCGACCCTGTACACGTTGCATTTTTTCCATGGTTTTTTTTTCATCTTCTTCCGCAAACTGGAGCTGACGTTCTGCTTCTTCCCTGGTCATGGGTTTAGCTTCCTGTGGTTCTGAAGATTGTTGCTCTTGATTTTCTTGCTGGTCCTGGTTTTCTTGGCTTTGTTGCTGTTGCTGGTCTTGATTTTGTTGTTGCTGCTGCTGCTGATCCTCCCCCTCTTGTTGCTGTTGATCCTGCTGCTCTTCTTGTTCCTCGTTTTCGTCGCTGGGTTCAGATTCTTGCTGCTGTTGTTGCTGTTGCTGTTGCAATTGCTGCTGCTGCATGGCTTTAGCAAGATTAAACTTCGTTTCGAGATCGTTGGGTTGGCGGCGGAGGGCGTTTTTGTAGGCTTCGGCAGCTTTGTCGAATTCGCCCTGCTGGTAGTAGGTATTGCCTAAGTTGTGGTAGGCATGGGCCTGCTGACTAGAAACACCGGCAAGGCGTGCAGCTTCTTCAAAACGACGTGCAGCTTCCTCGTAGTCGCCTTGCTGGTAAGCAGCATTGCCAAGATTGTAATTGCCTTGGGCACTGTTTTTTTCGGAAATGGCCGCACGGTAACTTTCGGCAGCTTTGTCGTAGGTACCTTCTTCATAGGCACGATCACCCTCTCGCAGTTTGCGGTGACCATCCTGAGCTTGTAGGCTCAAAACGCCAAGGGTAACCATAAAAACGAGCAACAATCTTAATTTCATAACTAAGCTGTTTTTTTCAAGCGGTTTGATTTTCTCAGGCTACTGGTTTTATATGACAGTAGAAACTCGATCAATAGAAAAACGAAAGCAATGCCAATGAATATTTGAAAATAACTTTCGTAATCGGTAAATACCCTTTGTTCGTATTCACGTTTTTCGATGGTATCAATACGTTCCTGTAAGATTTCAGCCAGTCCTTCGGCATTTTTTTCCAAGTTGAAGTAAGCTCCACCACCGGCTCTGGCTACTTCTTCCAAAGTAGCCGGATCAAGCCGGGAACGAACGGGGTTGCCGGTATCATCACGTAAGTAATCTTCTCTTCCGCGGATATTTACAGGGATAAAACCACCTTCTGTACTACCTACACCAACGGTATAAACCAAGGTGCCTGTTTCGTATACAGCTTGGGCTCTATCAGCTCCGCGCCCGTCGTGGTCCTCACCGTCAGTAATGATGATGACCGCTTTATGGCGTTCATTCTCGGGATCAAAAGACCGCTCCGCCAAATCTATAGCAGAGCTGATCGCAGTACCTTGCCCTCCTGCCTGATCGGGGGAGGCCGTTGTCAAGGCCAGTTTTGCAAAATAGTAATCACTGGTGAGGGGGGCTACCGGAAACGCGTTGCAGGCAAAAAGAATAACACCAATATTATTACTCGCCAATTTATCTACCAATTGCTGACCAAAACGTTTGGCGCGTTCGATGCGACTGGGGGATACGTCTTCGGTGAGCATACTTTGGGAAATGTCCAGGGCAATGAATAAATCAATCCCTTTGCGTTGCACCGGCTGCCGTTTACTTCCCCATTGAGGATTAGCCAAGCCTATAATCAGAAAGAAAAAGGCAATAACCAGTAAGCCAAATTTTACCAAATGTTTATAACGACTGAGGCCTGGGGCTAGTCGACTGACCACTTCCCGACCACCAAAGCGTTCAAGGGCTTGCTTGCGCAAATGCCATGCAAGGAAGAAGAAACCGACCAGAACAGGCAGTAAACTTAAGGCCCACAAATAATAACTATGTTCGAATTTAAACATTTTATATACTGTTTCTAGGCTGTTTTTAGCCCAAGTCTGTATATGGATACATGCCGCTTCGCGCCCTTAAGGTAGAGGGTATAGAGATTGAAATACCAATGTTTATTAACTTCGAATATCAGTCTAATAGATCGATATTAGGAATTAAGAATTGGTTTCCGTTAGGGCTATCAATATCCCTTTACTCTTTACCTCAAGGGGCTATTTAGTTCTACCTGGCTTCGCGAGTAGACAGGTTCACTACTATTTCATAGTCATCGCCCCGCATCCCTCTACAAATTTTGCCTAGGCAAATTTAAACTAAGGAATAGCTCGCAACACCGTGTACCGCAAGATCATTTCCAATAAAAGACAGAAGGCGGCAAACATGGCAAACCACCGAAATTTTTCCTGGTAACGCTTGATTACCGTTGTCTCTATCTCTGTTTTTTCCAATTGATCGATCAAATCATAGATTCCCTGAAGCTCCTCCAGGTTGGTTGCCCGAAAGTAACGACCATCGGTTTTAGTGGCAATTTGTTGTAATAAAGCCTCGTCAATCTCTACCCTGGCAATGTCATAACGGTAGCGGCCAAAGCGATCTTTGCTCACCGGCGTGATGGCCTCACCTTCTGATCCTACACCAATAGTATAGACTCTGATCCCAAATTCTTTGGCAATATCGGCGGCCATGTCTGGTGGCAGGTAGCCAGCATTGTTGACCCCGTCTGTGAGGAGAATGATAATTTTACTCGCAGTTTCACTTTCTTTTACTCGATTGACCGCCGTGGCAAGCCCTTGCCCGATGGCGGTACCATCTTCGAGTGCTCCACAAGCAAGCGCACCTATGAAAGTGCGAACAATCTCATGATCCGTGGTCAGTGGACACTGCGTAAACGCTTCGCCAGCAAAAGCTACAATGCTGATACGGTCATGGGGTCGTTTCTCCACAAAATCTATCGCTACTTGCTTACTAGCCTCCAGGCGATTGGGTTTAAAGTCCTGTGCCAACATACTGCTGGACAAGTCTATCGCCAAGACAATGTCGATTCCCTCAGCTGTAATTGATTCTTCTTGTAGCGTAAGTTGCGGACGAGCCAGTGCTACCACCATTGCTACTAGCGCAAGGCCTCGCAGCCAAGGGAGTAATGCCCGCAAGCGAGCACGCCAGGAGGTAATGTGCTCGACAGCAGCCAGGGTTGGCATCCGCAAATGAGGGTGCCGTTGGTGGCGCTGGCGTTTGAACCACCAAACCACTGCTGGTATCAATAACAGCAATAAAAATGCCCAGGGATGAGCAAAGGTCATATTTTGCAAGGCGTTCATCATTCCTCTTCTGCGTTTACGTCTGCAAGTTGTTCGTTGCCGGAAACCGGAACAGGCGGAGTGTATTTCGTGGCTGTCACAAAGTCACGGACCTGTGTTAAGGATTGGAGATGAACGGTCTCGGCAGGAATAGCTTTGGCAAATTTCACCATATCAGCAGTATTCAAAACAGCACGGAGTTTTCCTTCCTCATCAAGCTTCAGGCGTTGTAGGTCTTTGACGATTTCCGGACTGGTCGCTTCCAGGGCTTGCATATCGTACCTGTTTTCCAGATACTCACGGAGCGTATACGTCAAATCAGATTGGAACCCCTTGATATCTCCGGTTTTCCATATAGCGGCAGCTTCCAATTGATCTAGTTTTTCCAGCGCAATGATGTGTGCCGGAATGGGCGGCGGTGGCGGAGCCGGAGGCATTGCTTTGCGCTTGCGTACGGCACTTGCTCGCCAGATAACACCAATAATTATTGCAATGAAAAGAAGCCCTAGGGCAAGAGGGATGAAATCAACAAAATTGATAGGTTCTTTAATAATGTCCTTGTTGGCCATGATGTCGGCTTCCTCTTGGACGGGAATAGTAGCTACGGTAAGTCCCAGGTTACTTGAACGGGCGGTATCTTGAATACCATTGAGCTCATAAATTACTTCAAGCGAAGGAAGGCGATGATAACCGGAATCAAACGTAGTAAAAACCAGACGTTGTTGGAGCAATTGCTCAGGTTCGGTAGCGATGGTATTGAGGTCGCCTAAATCGAGTAGTTCTACTTTCCCGGCATCGGCCCAGTTGCCGTAGTTGATGTTTTTGATGGCGGCGTTGGTGGGGGCAGCTATGTTGACGGTCAATCCCAAGTGGTCACCAATAAAAATGGCGGCACTGTCGAGGTTCATACTGACATTCACCTGCCCGAAAGCACTGCTCCCTATAAGCATTGCGCAGAAAATACCGATGAGATGATGAATACCGCGTTTCATTATGATCTTCTTTGAAAAAATTGGTGGAGGGCTGTAATGTAAGAATCTGTTGTTTCGATACTGATGGTATCGGCACCGCTACGTAGAAATTGATTACGGAAGTAGTTGAAGTTGTCTTCAAACCATTTCCGGTAGTTTTGTTGTACCTGCTTGTCGGCGGTATCTAACCAGCGTAGGGCCCCGGTCTCGGCATCTTCCGCGCGGATGAGGCCCACATTAGGGAGCTCTTTCTCGCGCGGGTCATAGAGGTGTACTCCCACCAGATCGTGGCGGCGTGCGACAATCCGCAACGACGATTCGTAGTTTTGCGTCATAAAATCGGAAAGCACAAAGCAAATACTTCGTTTTTTGATCACATTGTTGTAGTACTGCAAGGCCATGCCAATATCCGTGCCTTTGCCTTCCGGCTCAATGTCTAACAGCTCACGGATGATGCGAAGGATATGCTTTTTACCTTTTTTAGGCGGCACAAATTTCTCTATCCGGTCCGAAAAGAAAATCACCCCAACCTTATCATTGTTATTGATCGCTGAAAAAGCAAGTACCGCACAAATTTCAGTGATGTACTCGTTCTTCATTTGTGGCGTAGTACCAAAATAGGAAGAACGACTGATATCGATCAAGAGCATTACTGTTAGCTCCCGTTCTTCTTCAAAGACCTTGATGTAAGGCTCGCCGGTACGGGCGGTTACATTCCAGTCGATATTGCGAACATCGTCGCCATATTGGTAGCCTCTCACTTCACTGAATGACATACCCCGGCCCTTGAAAGCACTATGGTACTCTCCCGAAAATAGATGTCTGCTCAAGCCTTTACACTTGATCTCTATTTTACGAACCTTCTTGATTAATTCACTCGTTTCCATGACTGATTGAATTCACAAATTCAACTAAGGTATCGGCCCAAATACTTCCGATTTTTATTAAAGAACAGCACGAAAATAAATGGCGTTTTGTTTTTAAAATAGTTGGCTAAACGGTTCATTTAAAGAGTGTCAACTATTTGGAAAACTCAAAAAAACGTCATTTGTTTTCTGCGCAATACTAGGAACAGCACGAAAATAAATGGCGTTTTGTTTTTAAAATAGTTGGCTAAACGGTTCATTTAAAGAGTGTCA